>NZ_PXYK01000005.1 GCF_003012745.1 Kumtagia ephedrae
AGACGTTCGGCCTGCCGGACCGCTTGCGCCTGGACAACGGCTCGCCCTGGGGTTCGACCGGCGCGGGCGGCCTGACGGGGCTGTCGGTGAAGTGGCTGAAGCTCGGCATCGCCCTGGAGTTCATCACGCCGGCCAGTCCGCAGGAGAACGGCCGCCACGAACGCATGCACGGCACGCTGAAGGCCGACACGCTGAACCCGCCGGCTGCCACGCCGGCCGAGCAGCAGCGGCGCTTCGACGCCTTCCGCCAGAGCTACAACGAGCAGCGACCGCATGAAGCACTCGGCCAGGAGACGCCGGCCAGCCACTACCAGCCGTCGCCGCGGCCCTATCCGCGCCGCGTCGAGGCGGCGGTCGATGAGGATGACGGCATCGAGGTCAGGCGTGTGCGCTCCTCCGGCGAGATCAAGTGGCGCGGCGGTCGCGTCTTCATCGGCGAGGCCTTCATCGGCGAGCCGCTGGCGCTGTCCGAGACCGAGACAGGCGACCACCGCGTCCGCTTCATGAGCGTCGATCTCGGCCTGATCGACCGCAGAACCGGAAAATTCCGCCGCTTCGGGCCACCGAGGCCGAAGCAAACCAACACCCATACACCAAACGCCGGCAGCCAAAGTGTCAACCATGTGCCCGGTCCATAATGTCAAGCATCTGATCGGTTGCACACAAAGCGGCCGGGAGGGGGCGGTCGAGGCCGCGCTCTACGGTCTTTTCGCGCCGCGCGCTGCCGCTTGTACCCCACCCGGCCATCCGCCTATGGCGGCTGGCCACCCTCCCCTCAAGGGGGAGGGAGGGGGCGCGCTGTGAACCTTCCGCCCGCCGCAGCCCCCTTCCCCGCCTTCGCACGCCTGCTGCGCAGCTTCGGCTTCGCGGTGGCGCCCGAGCAGTCGGCGGGCTTCATGCGTGCGGTGACGCTGCTCGGCCCGCGGTCGATGGAGGATATCCGCCAGGCGGCGCTCGCCACGCTGGCGCCGCCGCCGGATCGCCGCCAGGAATTCGAGGCGCTGTTCCGAGCGCACTTTCATGGCGACGGCTCCGTCGCGGTGGAAGGCGACGGCGAGGAGGAAACCGCCGTCAAGGACGACGGCGCGGCGCGTGAGGATAGCGTCGAAGCCAGGCGCGAGGAGCAAGGCGGCGAGCTCGCCTCGGCGAGGGAACAGCTCAGCGCCAGGCAATTCGTCTCGGACGAGGACCGGCTCGTCGCCTTCCGCCATGCCCTGCCCGGCGCGCTGCCGGCGCGCCGCTCGTTCCGCACGGTGCGGACGCCGTCGCGCGGCGCCGTCGACCTACGCCGCTCGCTCAAGGAGATCGTGCGCGCCGACGGCGACGTGCCGTGTCCGCTGCTGCGCCGCCGGCAGTCCGTGCCACGCCGGCTGCTGATGCTGATCGACGTGTCGGGCTCGATGAAGCTGCATACGGCCGACTACCTCAAGCTGGCGCATGCCGTGGTGCAGGCGGCCCATGGCGCCGAGGTGCTGACCTTCGGCACGCGGCTCACCCGCATCACGCCGTCGCTGCGGCTGCGCGATCGCGACCAGGCGCTCGCCCGCGCCGCCTCGCTGGTGGACGACTGGGACGGCGGCACGCGCATCGGGCCGACGCTGCTCGCCTTCCTGTCGGTGCCGCGCTTCGCCGCCTTCGCCCGCGGCGCAGCCGTCGTCATCCTGTCGGACGGGCTGGAGCGCGGCGGCCACGCCGAGATGGAGACGGCAGTGCGCCGGCTCGCCGCCCGCGCCTTCCGCCTGTCACTGGCGACGCCGCTCGCCGGCGATCCGCGCTTCAAACCCGAGACGGCCGCGCTGAAGACGATCCTGCCGCTGCTCGACGATCTGGTCGACGGGTCGTCGATCGAAAGCCTGACGCGGTTCATGCTGTCGCTCAAAGGTCCACCCGCCTTCGTATCTGCCCCCTCCACCACGCTTCGCGTGGTCCCTCCCCCGTAAACGGGCGAGGATCCAGGGCCTGCCGGCTGCGCCGCTGATCCTCCCCTGCGCGGGGGATGGGGACCACGCGAAGGGTGGTGGAGGGGGCGGGCCGAGGAGCGGCCGGTAAGGCACCAAGGAACACACCATGCAGAAAACCATCGATTCTCACTTCCACATCTGGCGGCAGAAGGACCAGCCCTGGCTGATGGGGCCGATGGTGCCGCGCATCTTCGGCCCCTACGAGCCGATCCGCCGCGACTATCCGATCGGGGAATTTTTGGCGGACCAGGCCGGATCGGGCGTCGAGAAGGCGGTCTATGTGCAGACCAACTGGGCCAGGGAGGATTTCGAGAAGGAGGTGGCCTGGCTGCAGCGGACGGCGGACGAGACCGGCTGGCCGCATGCCATCGTCGGCTATTGCGACATGACGGTGGACGATGCGCGCCCGCAGCTCGACCGGCTGAAAAAATATCCGCTGCTGCGCGGCGTGCGCATGCAGCTGCACTGGCACGAAAACCCGCAATTCCGCTTCGCGCCGTCGGCGGACCAGGTGGTAGACCCGAAGGTGCGCGGCAATGTCGGCCGGCTGAAGGATTATGGCTTGTCCTTCGACCTGCAGCTTTTCCCGGCGCAGATGAAGGACGGCCTACAGCTGGTCGGCGAGAACCCGGAGACGGATTTCATCCTGACCCATGCCGGCATGCTGACCGACCTGGCCGCGCTGGTCGTGGACGAATGGAAGACCGGCCTGCGCCTGCTCGCCACTGCGCCCAATTTCCACGCGAAGCTCTCCGGCCTCGGCACCTTCGTCCACCGCAACGACCCCGAAGTGATCGGCACGGTCGTCGACAATGCGATCGACATCCTCGGCAGCGACCGGCTGATGTTCGGTTCCAACTTCCCGATCGAGAAGCTGTGGACCAGCCATGCCGAACTCGTCGCCGCGCACCGGCAGGCCGTGGCCCGGCATGGCGTGGAGGCCGAGCGCAACGTTTTCTGGAACACGGCGGAGCGGATCTACCGGCCGGTGTGAGCGCCCGCAGTCGAAACCGCCGTCACTTCTTGACGTAGGCTCCCGGCTGGCGGCCGGACCGCGCCGCCTTGGCGTCCTTCGAATGTTCGGCCGCCGCCGGACCGGCTCCGGACACCTTTTCCGGCGCGGGGCTCGGCGTCGCCTGCCGGCCGCCGGTCTTGCCGCTTCTTTGCGTCGTCTTGTCGCCGCCGCCGCGACCGCCTGTCATCTGTGCCATGGTGGGTTCCTCCAAAGGGACGGACTATAAGCCGGCAAAGGCAGACCGGTTCCGGACGGCACAATCGCATGCGACAAGTTCGGCGAAGACGGCGACCGCCCTACCCGATTCGATGATCGCGACGCGGTTGGCCGCTCCGCGGCGCAGGTCTCACCGCAGGATGCCGGCGACCAGCCCGAGTTCCACCGCCTCGTCGGCGAAAAAGTAGCCATTGCCGGTAGCGCGCTCGAACAGCTCGTCGACGGTGATCCGGCTGCCGTCGATCAGTTCGGCGAAGCCGTCCAGCTCCAGCTTGCTGGCCGTCTCGAGCAGAGCCAGTTCCTCGCGCACGATCTGGATGCAGGACTTCATCGGCCCGTTGAGCTGAAGGGTCTTTTCGGTCCGGCGCTCATGGACGAGCAGCACGGCGTCCTCGGTCAGGAAGCGGCACGCCTTCGGGAAGGCCGCGAGGATGGTGACGCCGGCCGAATAGACCACCGTCTTGCCGATGCAGTAAGCGTCGCGCCCGCTATGGGCACGGAACAGCCGGACCTCGTGCGCGATGCGCCTGGCCGCATCGGCGTCGCCGCCCAGCGTGTTCAGCTCAAGCACGAGATGGGCATCGCTTTCGAACACGGCCCTGATCCCGTCGATCGCGTTGAGGACGGCATTGTCGTCGATCAACCCGTAGAGCTGCACGTTGGATCGGAAGAGAAGCTCGTTTGGCGCCAGCATGAAAATATCCTTGATCCGAAAGCCTGCCTGATCCGAAAGGTTTGTCTCTCGAACTGCGCTGCCGCGGCAAAGTTCCTGTCGATGCGAAGGGTGCGCCGAACGAGCAGGCCACGGAACATTCGAGCCGGCATCCGGGTTCTGTCGTGAGGACAAGGAGATGCAGCATGACCGCCAAGGACCGGATCCCTGAGGATGCCCCGATGCCCGCCCCGACCTGGAAGCCGCAGGTCCGCAAGCCAGAGGCGGGCGACCTTTCCGACGAGAACGCCGGGGAAAAGCGTGAGCCGACCAAGGCCGCCAACAGCGGCGGGACGAAGCCCAGGCATTCGCCGCTGGACAGCAAGGTCGCCAACCGCAATGCGGGAAACAGGCGGGAGGCCGGCGCCACCCCGCGCCCGACCGACAAGCCGCTCGGTTGACGCCGATGAGCGACATTCGGCGACAAGGCGGATGCCTGTGCGGCGCGGTCCGCTTCACGGTCTCGGGCCAGCCCTTGCGGACCGGGCTCTGCCATTGCCTCGACTGCCGCAAGACCAGCGGCTCGACCTTCAGCGCCTTTGCGATCTGGCCGCGCTCCGCCTATGAGGCGACAGGCAAGCTCGGCACCCATGAAGGGCGCAGCTTCTGCCCGCGCTGCGGCTCGCGTGTGGCCTCGCTGCGGCCGGACGAGGCGGAGGTCATGATCGGCAGCTTCGACGAGGCGCCGACCGATCTGGCGCCGCAATACGAGCTGTGGATCGGCCGGCGCGAGACCTGGCTGCAGCATCTGCCCTGGGCGGAGCAGTTCGAGCACGACCGCGACGACATGCAGCCCGTCTGAGGAGCGCCGCCCGCTACTCCCACCAAAGCATCGGGCGCGCGATCATCAGCCAGAAGATGCCGAGGACGGCGAAGAACGCCGGAAAGCCGAAGGCGAACCACATCCGAAAAAGCTGATGGTAGCGTTCGGGTAGAGGAGAGCCCTGCGCGGCAGCGGCCTCCGCAAGGTGGCGCATTTCCATCTGCATCCACACCACCGGCAGCCAGAACACGCCGGTGAGGATGTAAAGCGCGATCGACAGCACGATCCAGCCCTCCGCCAGCGAATAGCCGAGATGCCAGGCAAGCGCGACGCCGGTGACCGGCTGGGCGATGACGGCGGTGGCGGTGAACAGGAAATCGGCGATCACCACGATGCGGGCCACGCCTGCGATCACTACGGCATTTCCCGTGCGGTGGGCGAGCAGCATGAAGAAGGCGATGCCGGCGCCGGTGCCTAAAAGCACGGCCGCGCCGATCACATGCAGGAATTTCAGCACGAAATAGAGCATCAACGCTCCTCCAGGATCGCCAGCGCGACGAGGTGAAGAACCACGATCGGCAGGATCTTCATCAGCGGACCCAGCGGCTCGTTCCAGAGATCGGGCCTGAGAATCGTGCCGGTGAGCGCGTAGAAGACCGAAAGCGCTATCGCGGCGTAGAGCCCGGCCCTGGCGCTGCGCCGCCAGGCGATCAGCGCGCCGATGGCAATGTCGGCGATGGCGCCGGCGACCACCATGGCGGGCGAGAACGCGTCCATGACGGTCGGCTGCAGCAGTTCGAGGCCGCTGCGCCAGCCCGTGGAGAGCGAGATGATGCCGGTCATGATCCAGAAGAACGGCAGCACCACGAAGATCGCCGGCTTGACGAAATAGAGCCGGGCGAACCATTTCTCCTGGACCGTAGCCGGGCGGGCCGCCAGGGCGGCTGGCAGCGCCGCCGGCAGAATGCCGGTGAGCGCGGTCCAGGCGGAGGGATCGCCGACCGCGCCGCGCCGAATCTCCTTTGCCGCATTGCCGCGTAGCGGCGGCCGCCAGCCGAGCGCGGCGGCAAGGTCGCCGAGGCGGTAGAGCAAGGCGGCCGCCCATTCCGGCAGGACGAAGCGCCGCGCCTCACGCCATCCGAACCAGCGGCGATAGAGCCCGACCACCTCGTCCATGCTGTAAGCTTCGGGGCCGGCCAGCTCCAGCACGGCGCGCGTCGGCTGAGGCCGTTCGAGCAGCAACAGGACGGTCGCGACGACGTCGTCGAGCTGCACCACCTGAAGCCGGCCGGTTGCGGGCATGGACGGCAGCACGGGCAGCGCCGCCAGCCCGCGCAGCAGGGCGCTGGCGCCGAAGGCGGGCCGCCCGAGCACGACAGACGGGCGGAGGATGGCCCAGTCCAGGTCCAGCGCCATCAGCGCCTGGTCTCCGGAGAGCTTTGTCGCCGAGAAGGATGACGGCTGCTCACGGTCGACGCCGATCGCCGAGAAGTGCACGACCTTGCGCACGCCCGTCCGCGCGCAGGCCTCGAACAGCGCCGCCACGGCATCGCGGTGGACGGCTTCCATGTTCTCTGCGCCGCTCTCCTGCAAGATGCCGGCGCAGTTGACCACGGCATCGATGCCGGCGAGATGGGAAAGCCAGTGCTCGGGCCGTGTCGCCGCCGCCATGTCGAGCGCGACGACCGGCGGGCGGCCGAGCGCGGCCGGCGCGGCACGGCGCGCCATGCCCGCCACGTCATGCCCGTTCGCGATCAGCCTTGCACAGACTGCCGCGCCGATCAGTCCGGTGGCGCCGGTGACCAGGACCCTCATCCGCTCCGCTTTCCGGCCGGCGGAGCGGGCTTGGGCGCGAGCGGGGCGACGGCCGGACCGCTCAGCACCTCGCCATGTTCGTCGAAGCGTGAGCCATGGCAGGAGCAGTCCCAAGTGCGGTCGACCGGGTTCCAGCCGACGAGGCAGCCGAGATGCGTACAGACCGCCGACAGTGCCGTCACCGTGCCGTCCTCCGTCTTTCGTACCGCAACATACTCGCCGCCGTGACTGACGACACCTCCGCCGTTCGGCGGGATGTCCTCGAAAGCGGTGGCCTTGCGGCCGAGCACGCGGCCGCCGACCAGATCCGCCGCGACCTTGATGTTCTCGGTGACGAAGGTCGGCCCGCCGGCGATCGGCTTGACGCGGGTGGCGTCGAACAGGTCGGCGCAGGCATGCTTTTCGCCGCGGATGCGCTGAGCCAGGTTCTCGGCGGCTACCGTTCCCTGGGTGATGCCCCAGGCGTCGAAGCCGACGGCGACGAGCAGGTTGGGATGCGAGGAGCTCGCGGGACCGACGAAGGCGGCGGAATCCATTGAGCGGAAATCCTCGTTGCTCCATAGATGCGACGGCTCGGCGATGCCGAAAACCCGCTTCATGAAGGCGAGCATGTCGGCGACCGCCGTCTCGGCCTGCCTGGGCTCCCCGGTCTTGTATTCGGCACCGGCGACGACGACGAAACGCTGTCCGTCCTTCCCGGCGGTGCGGAAGGAATGGGTCGGGCTGCCGGTGTTGATGAACATGCCGTCGATCTCGACGCCGGCGGGCAACGGTGCCGCGGCGACGGGATGGGCGAAGGGATAGGCCTTTGCGTAGAACAGGCCTTCGTTGACGATGGGCATCTGCGTCGACACCACCACCGTTTGGGCCGTCACCTTGTGGCCGTTGACCTCGAGCACGCAGGGCGTGCTGGCGTCGATGTCGGTGACGCGGCTGTTCTCGAAGATCGAGACGCCGTCGCCGCGCGTCAGGCCGGCGAGGCCGGTGAGATAGAGATAGGGATCGAACTGGTACTGGCCGGAAAAGCGCAGGGCACCTTCGGTGCGCATGGGCACGGCGACGGACGAGCGGAACTCGGCCGGCAGGCCGAGCGCGGCCGCGACATCGGCTTCCTCGCGCAGCTGCTCGGCCTGGCGCGCCGTCTCGGCATAGATGAAGGCATCCCGCTCCTCGAGGCCGGCCCGGTCCGGCAGCTCCGCGCAGATGCCGGCGATCTCGCCGACCGCGCGCTGGTTGAAGCGGGCGTAGAGCTGGGCCGCGTCGCGGCCGAAGTCCCGCATCAGCGACGCATATTTGAGCCCGTGCTGCGAGGTCACCTTGGCGGTCGACCGGCCGGTCGCCTGGCGGCCGACGCGGCGCGCCTCGAGTATGACGACCTTCCGTCCGGACCCCCGCAGAAGACGGGCGCAGTGCAGGCCGACGATTCCGGCGCCGACGATGGCGACGTCGACGGCCAGGTCGGCCGCCAGCGCGTCGAACGAGATCGGGGCCGGGCGATCCAGCCATAACGGGGTGCCTTGCTTCGTGCTCATCGGTCAGGCTCCATCTCGCGCCTTTCACGGGCCGGCCGGAGGCGCCCTGCGGGTCGGCTGAACACTTCCTCGGCCGAGCGGTTCAATTCCCTGAGCGATGCCGCGAGCGCGGCGCCCCACACGACATGCACGGCGATCATCAGCAGGTTGCGTTCCAACGGATGACGGGTCGCGGGCGCCAGGATGCGTGCTGCCGGAATCCAGCCGAGATAGCTTGCGGCCCAGACGGCAAGGCCATAGCCGACCCCGCCCAGGCGCCGGAACGGCGAGCCGGCATAGAGCGCGCCGGTGAGCGCTCCGAAACCGAAATGCGCCAGCACGGTTCGCACCGGCGTGTCGCCGCTGTGCAGGCCGGCGCGCTCGGTGATCTCGCGCGGCGGCAGCGGGTAGCGGTCCTCGCCGTGCAGAAGCGGATGCAGCCGGCGCATTGCGGCGGTCATCGCCATCGTCGCCGCAAGACCGGCCAGAGCGCCGAACACCACCTGACGCACGTGCTTCTCCATCGCTGATTTTTCTCAAACCAGCGGCGGCGGAGGTTTGTTCCCGGCATGGCGGCGAGCGCCCGCAAAGGCAGCGGAACGGCGCCGCGAGCAGGCAGCCTACAAGGCCGCCACGAAAGCGAGCGAGCGCTGCATCGCCGCGCGGATATCGGCCAGCGGTACGCGGTCGGGCCGGCGCACCGGGTCGGCGCGGCCGCGGCGGTCGAGCCGCAGCGGCAGCTCGACGGCGACCGGCAGGCCGGGCGGCAAGACCTTCCAGACGGCGCGGTAGTCGATGGCGCCGTCGCCGATCGCGGTGAAGCGCCAGCCGTCCGCGCCGCTCGCGACGTCCTTCAGGTGCAGATGGGCGATCGCCTCGACCGCCGGCGCGATGTCGTCTTCAGGCTTCGTGCGTTCGTGGCTGTAGGTGAACACGTTGCCGACATCGTAGTTCAGCCGGACATGCGGTGAACCGATCTCGCGGACCAGCGCCGCGCCCTCCCCGCCGTTGCCGATCAGCGCGCCAGAACCGTGGCCGGGATTTTCCAGCGCCAGGACGATATCCGCGGCTTCGCATCGCGGCTGCACTGCCTCGATGACCGACAGGATGCGCCGGCGATCGGCGACCTGCCCGGCATTGGTGATGACGAAGCGCGCGCCCAGTGCCGAGGCGAAGTCGATGCGCCCCGCCAGCATCGCCTCCGCTGCGGCCTCGCCGAGATCGAGATGCGCCGAGATCGCCATGACCGACAGGCCGGCGCCGGCGATCAGCCCGGCGAGCCGGGCCGCGCCGGCGTCGGAGAAGGCGGTCTCGTCGAAATCGACATAACCCTTGATGTAGGCGGGCTCGACCGAGCGGCAGCCGGCGGCCGCGATCTCCTCGATCGCGGTCTCCATGCCGTACCCGTCGAACAGCGCGGTCGAGACGGAAACGGTGCGTGTCATGAGGGTCTCCCGACCGGGTGCGAGGTCTCCTTCGGGCCGGCCCCCGCCAGGAGGGGGAGGTCAGCGAGCGTGACACTCTCCCTCCCCTCGTTGGCAGGGCACTCCCTCATGGAGCCTTCTGGAAAGCCGCGAGGTCCGAAACCCCCACCCTAACCCCTCCCCACAAGGGGGAGGGGAATCTTGCTGGCTCTCCGCGAGGCGCCAATCGTCAACGGTTTCGCGCGGCGTAGCGGCCGCAAAGTCCCCTCCCCCTTGTGGGGAGGGGTTAGGGGTGGGGGGTAAGCAAGCGATTGCCTTGCCAAAATCAGGCGCCCTTGCCGTAGACGATGAGCTCGGCCGCCTCCTTGACCTTGGCCGGCGACAGCGCGTCGCGCCATTCGTCCCGCACCACCACACCCTTGGCGAAGCGCATCAGCCGCAGCGCCGCGTCGGACGGCACCTTCGGCGAAAAGCCGAACCACATGGCGATCTCGACATTGAGGTGGCCGATGAGGAAGTCGAGCGCCGCCTGGCGCGGAATGCCGTATTTCTTCTCGCACTCCTCGACCGCCTCGACCATGGTGTCGACGAAGGGCATCGCCACCATCTCCGACAGGCCCGGCTCCAGGATGGCGAGCTGCTCGACGCTGACGCGGTAGGAGTTGATGATCGGCGACCACATCGCCCGGCAGATCTCCTCGCCGAGCGCATAATGCTCCTCCGGTCCCTGCATCAGCGCGCAGACGATCGACTGCCGGGCGATGCCGCCGTGATAGTCGCGCCGCGCCGCCCAGTCGGTCTCGTCGTTGAACAGCGGCGGGTGGCAGGGATGGCCGACGAAATAGGTGAGGTCCGGCCGGTCCTTCGGCAGGTCGTCGGCATAGGGTGCCGCCGCGTCGAGGATGAGCAGCATGGTGCCGGTCTCCAGCTTCGGCGAAAGGTCCGCAGCGACCTTGCCGATGACGTTGTCCGGCAGCGCCAGCACGAGCACCTTCGCGCCCTTGACGCCCGCATCGACGTCGACGGCGGCGATGCCGGCCTCGGCCAGGCGCTGGCGACCCGGCTCGCCGATCTCGACGGCGCGCACGTCATAGCCGGCGTCGACCAGCTTTCGGGTGACGCGGAACCCCATCTTGCCGCCCGAACCGAGCACGGCGACCGATGTTTTCATGAAAACCTCCCTTGCATTCTGTGAGTGCGAAAAGCGTTGGTGAAGACCTAGCCGAATGCCTGGAGCGCCGCGGCCAGCGCGGGATGGCTGCGGGCAAAGTCCTTTGCCGGAATGCCTTGCTTCGCCGCCTGCCAGGCCTCGTGGATGCTGCGCACCCCGGCCTCGGCCCCGTCGGGATGAGCGACGATGCCGCCGCCAGCGCAGTAGATGAGATCCTCGGAGCCGAGCAGCCGATAGGTCTCCTCCGCCTGCACGGCCGACTGCGCCGAGGAAAACACCGGCATCACCGTGTCCGGCCGGTCGGGGCGCCGGAACATGGGCGTCAGACACTCCCTGGCCGAGGCGATGACGCTGTCGTCGGGCTCGCAGAACTTGTTGGAAAGCCCGTTGACGTGCAGGTGGTCGACGCCGGCCAGCCGCCAGAACTTCTGATAGGCGCGGTAGCTCATGCCGAGCGCCGGCGAGCGGTCGTAGAGGCCCCAGCCGGCGCGGTGGCCGTGCAGCGCCACCGAGGCGTGCCGGCGGATCTCGATGACGCCGCTCAGCCCGACCGAGTTCAGCACCAGCATGGCGGCGGTGCCGCCGCGCTTCTCGATCACGTCGAGCTGGCGGCGCATGGCGTCCATGTCGCCGGAGATGTTGACGGCATACATCGCCTTGCGGCCGGTGCGGTCGGCGTGGCGGTCGATGACCTGCATCACCGCCTCGAAGCGCCGGGCGAAGGGCGAATGCGGCGGGTCTCCCATGAGCTCGTCGTCCTTGAGGAAGTCGAGGCCGGCGGAGATCATCCGGTCGGCCAGTTCGGCGGTCGCCTCCGGCGTCAGCCCGACGCTCGGCTTGACGATGGTGCCGACGATCGGCCGGCCGTGGACGCCGGTCAGCCGGCGCGTGCCCTCGACGGCGAAGGCGGGGCCGGGATAGGCCTCGGTGAAGGCGTCGGGCAGATCGAGCTCGAGCAGCCGCAGCGCCGAGAAATGGTGCAGCTCGAACAGATTGCCGAGCACCGTCGACCACACAGACGACAGGATCGTGCCGGTGTTTTCCAGATTCCAGGAGATCGTGACATGGGCGCGGCGCGGGCGGGCCGAGGCCTCAGCCTTGGGCGGACGCGAGAACGGCAGGCTTTCCCCCTCCGCCTCGCCGATCTCCTCGATCCGCTCGACCCTGGCGCCGTAGCGCGCCAGCAGCTCCGGGGTCTCGCCGGGAATGGCGCGGAAGGTGCCGCTCGACTGCTCGCCGGCCATTGCCGCCGCCGCCTGCTCAAGCGGATAGCGTGTCTCGATCAGGTAGGTGGCGAGGATGCGGTCGGACAAGGGCGGCCCCGGATCGGCGTGGCGATGCGGGCTGGATAGCACCCTTTAGAGTTCATGTCATCATATCAGTTTGCCGGGAGCGAACCTCGGATCAGGCGTCCGCCTCCACCTTCATCGGCTCGCCCAGTACCTTGTAGAGGTCGTTCGCCCGCGTGATGTGGTCGGCCATCATGGCGCTGGCGGTGGCGGCATCGCCGGCGGCGATCGCCTTGTGGATCTTCTCGTGCTCCTCGATGGTGAGCCGCTCGGCGCCGCGCACCGACACGAGATCGCGCTTGAAGCGCGACAGCCAGTCGAGCATGCCCTTGGTGACGGCCGCCACCATCGAATTGCCGCTCATGTCGGCGATAAGGCCGTGAAAGGCCATGTCGGCGGCGACGAAGCGCGCATGGTCGCCGCGCGCCTCCTTGAGTTCGCGGATCGAGGCGGCGAGCCGGTCGAGGTCGCGCGCCGTGGCGTTGCGCGTCGCCATGCGCACCAGCGCGGTTTCCAGCCAGAGGCGGGCTTCCTTCAGCTCCTCCAGGCCGCGCGGGCTGGTGGCGAGCAGCATGATCATGGCCGCCGAGATCTGGTCGACCAGCACCTCGGCGGTCGGATTGATGACGCGGGCGCGCTCGCCATGCGAGATCTTGATCAGCCCCATCTGCTGCAACGACAGCATCGCCTCGCGGATGGACGGCCGGCCGACGCCGATCATGCTCATCAGTTCGCGCTCCGACGGCAATTGCGAGCCCGGCGGGAATTCCGACGTGGAGATCGCCGCGATCAGGCGGTCGAGCACTTCCTGGTAGAGCTTCTTCTTGTGGACAGGCTCCATGCCGATGCCTTCCTGCTGCTGGTCGGCCCGTTCTACTGGACGTTCCCGGGCGACACAATCATCGCCAAAACCACGCATCGTTGCAATGATTGACATGACATATATGATGACCTAACGTGTTGTCACGACCCCCTTTGAGGTCGGCAGGTTGGAAGGCGCGCCGCGATGGCGCGTCCCGCGTTTCTGGGAGGGAAATGCCAATGACAATCAACAGACGTGATTTCACCGTGGGCGCGCTGACGGCCATCGCCGCGGCCAGCGGCCTCACCGTCGCGGTGCGCGCACAGGGCACCAAGACCATCGCCGTCCTCTTCGACGGCCTCTATTCGGAGTTCTGGGTGGCGGGCATCCAGATCATCCGCGACGACCTGAAGAAACGCGGCTTCGAGATCATGGAAGCCATCTCGGACCAGGACGACAACAAGCAGTTCGAGCAGGTGCGCGCCGCGATCGCCCGCAAGGTCGACGGCATCATCATCGTGCAGACCGATTCCAACGCCGTCATCCCGGCGATCAAGGCGGCCAACGCTGCCAACATCCCGATGGTGCATTTCAACCGGCCGCCGGCCGAGACCGACGCCTTCTCGGTCGCCATCCAGGCCGACAACCAGAAGATATCGCGCGACGCCGTCACCTATTCCTGCGAGGTGGCGAAGGCATCCGGCAAGAAGCACAAGGCGGCGATCCTGATCGGCGACCTCGGCGACCCCAACGCCATCCAGCGCCGCGACGGATTTCAGGAGGCGGTCGACAAGTTCCCGGATGCGATCGAGGTGGTGGCCAAGATCCCGACCGAGTGGAACGCCGACACCGCCTTCGCCGGGCTGACCAACGCGCTGCAGGCCAATCCCGACATCTCCTTCATCTTCACCTCCTCCGACTTCCTCATCCCGCAGATCCAGCAGGCGCTGAAATCCGCCGACAAATGGTATCCGGTCGGCGACGAGAAGCATGTCATCTTCACCGGCTTCGACGGCTTTCCCGATGCCTATGCGCTGATGAAGGACGGCTACATGGACGCCTGCGGCGTGCAAAACCTGTTCTACGAGACCGAGCTCGCCATCCAGGCCATCCTCGACCTGCAGGCAGGCAAGAAGGTCGACAAGTTGCTGCTCGACCCCGGCTTCGCCATCACCCAGAAGAACATGGAGGAGAAGAAGGAGGAGATGTGGGGCTACGTGCTGTGGAAGGCGAAGAACGCCGGCTGAGCGGAGAACGCACGCATCAACTGCATTTCCTGATCAAGCACCCCCTCACCGGCCCTTCGGGCCACCTCTCCCCCTGCCCGGGGGAGAGGAATCGCGGTGGCTGCGCCGGCGCCTCTCCAGCTTGGGTTCCTCGCCCCCACGAAGTGGGGGAGAGGTGGCGAGCCCGAAGGGCGAGACGGAGAGGGGGCGCTACGAGGCAGCGAAGGATCGAAGGCCTTCGACAAAATTCCTCCCGGACCGACCGGGCCGCCCCCGGACAGCGTGAGCGGGCGGCCCGGTCGTAAACAAAGTTCCACCACGAGCGACCCGGACATGACCGCAGTGCCGCCCGCACAACTCGCCCGAACCGCCGGCCCAAGCGCCGGAATGACGCGCTTCATCAGGCCGATCCTGTCGGAATATTTCGTGCTGGTGCTGTGCGTGCTCTACGTCGCGGCGATCTATCCCTTCGTACCCGAGATCGTCACGTGGGGCGTGTGGTCGAACATCCTGAGCGACATGATGCCCCTGCTGGTCGTGGCGATCGGCCAGACCTTCGTGCTGATCGTCGCCGGCATCGATCTCTCCGTCACCGCAATCATCTCGATGGCGGCCGTCGTCGGCGCTTCGGTGATGACCGGCAATGGCGGCTATCTCGGCGGCAGCGCGCTGGCGGTGCCCGTTGCGGTCCTGGCGATGCTGATCGTCGGGCTCGGCATCGGCGCGATCAACGGCCTTTCCGTCGTTAAGCTGAACATGCCGCCCTTCATCGTCACGCTGGCGACCCGCATGTTCGTCGCCGGCGCCGCCATCTGGTACGTGACCTTCCACTCGACCTCCTCCTCGATTGCCGGCCTGCCGGACGCCTTCACCGGCTTCGCCACGGGCTCGCTCGCCGGCCTGCCCTATACGGTGATCGTCGCCGGGCTGATCGCGGTCGCTGCGCACATGCTCCTGTCGCGCACCCGCTACGGCCGCTGGATCTATGCCGTCGGCGCCAATCCCAAGGCGGCGCGCGTCTCCGGCATCCCGGTGGAGCGCACCATCCTGATGACCTTCCTGATCAGCGGCGCCTGCGCCTCGGTGGCGGCGATGATGTATGCCTCGCGCATGCAGACGGGCTCCCCGATCGCCGGCGAGAACATCCTGCTCGACGTCATCGGCGCGGTCGTCATCGGCGGCACCAGCCTGTTCGGCGGCAAGGGCAAGATCGTCTGGACGGTGTTCGGCGTGCTGTTCCTGCTCATCCTCGACACCTCGATGAAGCTGCTCGGCGCCTCGCTGTTCGCCATCTACATCATCAAGGGCAGCGTCATCCTGCTGGCGGCGATGATGGACACGCTGCGCAACCGCATCCTGACGGAGCGCTAGGGATGGCCGACGGAACCATGCCGCTGCTCGAGGTCGAGGGCCTGCGCAAGAGCTTCTTCGGCGTCACTGTGCTGCACGACGTCGGCTTCTCGGTGAAACCCGGCGAGGCGCTCGGCCTGGTCGGCGAGAACGGCTCGGGCAAGTCGACCAGCATGAACATCCTCGGCGGCGTCCACCAGCCGGACGCCGGCGAGATGCGCCTCGACGGCAAGCCCTACGCGCCCGCCGACCCGAAGGCCGCGATCGCCGCCGGCGTCGCCTTCATCCACCAGGAGCTCAACCTCTTCCAGAACCTCTCCATCGCGGAAAACCTGTTCGTCGACGCCTTTCCCCGCCGCGGCGGGCTGCTGCCGCTGATCGACCGCAAGGCGATAAGCGCGCGCACCGAGGCGGTGCTGAAGGAGGTCGACCTGCACATGAAGCCGTCGACCGAGGTCGCCCGGCTGAGCCAGGGCGAGCGGCAGCTGGTCGAGATCGCCAAGGCGTTGTCGCGCAACGCCCGGCTGATCATCTTCGACGAGCCGACCACCTCGCTGACCCGGCCCGAGGTCGAGCGGCTGTTCGCCATCATAGAGCGGCTGAAGCAGCGCGGCATCGCCATCATCTACATCAGCCACGCGCTGGAGGACGTGATGGCGACCTGCGAGACCATCACCGTGCTGCGCGACGGCCATCTCGCCGGCGCCGGCGCGGCGAAGGACCTGTCGCTGCAGCAGATCATCGCCATGATGGTCGGGCGCTCGATCGACACCATCTATCCGCAGCGATCCGGGACGACCGGCACGGAGGTCGCTTTCTCGGTCTCGGGCCTGACCCAGCCCGGCGTCGCCGAGAACATCGGCTTCGACATCAAGGCCGGCGAGATCGTCGGCCTCGCCGGCCTGATGGGCTCCGGCCGCTCCGAGCTGGCGCGCATGATCTTCGGCCTGGATTCCTTCCGCAGCGGCCGCATCGAGATCGGCGGAAAGCCGCTCTCCGAGCCGACGCCGGTCAAGGCGATGGAGGCGGGCATCGCCTTCCTCACCGAGGACCGGCGCGGCGAAGGCCTGCTGATGGACTTCACCATCGCCGAGAACACCGTGCTCGCTTCGCTGCGCGACGTCGCCGGCGCCTTCGGCATCCTCGACGGCGGCAAGATCGCGAAGGTGTCGCTGGAGATGGCCTCCGCCATGCGGCTGTCGACCGACAAGGTCGGCGAGGTCAAGGTGAAGCACCTTTCCGGCGGCAACCAGCAGAAGGTGGTGATCGGCAAATGGCTGCGCCGCCAGCCGAAGCTGTTCATCCTCGACGAGCCGACGCGCGGCATCGACGTCGGCGCCAAGCAGGAGGTCTACCGCATCATCAACGGGCTGGTCGAGCGCGGCAGCGCCGTGCTGCTGATATCGTCAGAGATCGAGGAACTGATCGGCCTGTCCGACCGCATCCTGACGATCTCGCGCGGCGAGATCACCGGCTCCTTCGACCGGCGGCCGTTCGACCGGGAGGCGATCATGACGGCGGCGGCGGGACTGACCGCAAGGTTGGAGGCGGCGTTATGAAACTGGGCAGCCGCGCGCTTCTGCTCATCCTGCAGAACGCCCCCTACCTGCTGTTCATCGTGCTGCTAGTTGTGTTCGGCCTGATGTCGGACCGCTTCCTGGCGCTGGCGAACTTCAGGAACATCATCATCCAGGCGGCGCCCATCGCCATCCTGGCGATCGGCATGACCTTCGTGCTCCTGACCGCCCAGATCGACCTGTCGGTCGGCGGCAGCATGTATCTCACCGCCAGCGTGCTGGCGCTCTACCTCACCGGCATTCCCTGGCCGATCGGCTTGGCGGCGGTGCTGGTGCTGGCCGGCGCCATCGGCGCCGTCAACGGCTTCGTGGTGACGCGCTTCGGCATAGCTTCCTTCATCGTGACGCTGGCGACGCTGTTCATCTTGCGCGGTATCGCCATGTATCTGTCGAACACGCGCACGCTGATGTTCGAGGACCAGATCCTCACCCTCAACCGCGCCACCGTGCTCGGCATCCCGTCGGCGATCTTCGCCTTCCTGGTCGTCTTCGCCATCGCCTGGGTGGTGCTGCACCAGACGCCGTTCGGCCGGCAGGTCTATGCGGTCGGCGGCGACCCGGAGGCGGCGCGCAAGGCCGGTCTCCCCGTGAGCCGCATCGTCTTCGCCTGCTTCGTCATCGCCGGGCTGTGCGCCGGCATAGGCGGTTTCGTGTCGATCACCCAGATCGGCGCGGTCGGCCCGAAATACGGCGACCAGATCGAATTCGCGGCGATCGCCGCGGCGGTGCTGGGCGGCGTCTCGCTGTTCGGTGGGCGCGGCAGCGTGTCCGGCACGGTGTTCGGGGCGATCCTGATCAAGTCGGTCCAGAACGGGCTCAACATCATCAATGCCGACCCGTATATCTATCCGCTGGTGACGGCGGCGATCATCTTCCTCGCCGTCGCCATAGACGGCCTGCGCACCCGCATCATCGAGAGGCTGGAGCGGCGGACCATCCGTCCGCTGGCAGCCGAGTAACCGGACTGGAGATTGACTGACATGACCACGGTCGCGCTGATCGGCGCCGGCGGCAAGATGGGCTACCGCCTTGCCGGCAAACTGAAGGACTCGCGCTTCGATCTGCGCTACGCCGAGGTGAGCGAGGCCGGACGCGAGCGGCTGAAGACCGGGCTCGGGCTGGACAGCGTCGACACCGCTACGGCCGTCGACGGCGCGGCAGTGGTGGTCCTCGCGGTGCCCGACACCGCGATCGGCAAGGTCGCCGCCGCGATCGAGAAGGACTTGAAGCCCGGCACCATGCTGGTGATCCTCGACGCCGCCGCGCCCTTCGCCGGGCACATGCCGCGGCGCGCCGACCTCACCTATTTCGTCACCCACCCCTGCCACCCGCCGATCTTCAACGACGAGACCGAGCCGGCGGCCAAGCGCGACTTCTTCGGCGGCGTCGCCGCCAAGCAGCATATCGTCAGCGCGCTGATGCAGGGGCCGGACGAGGCCTATGGGCTCGGCGAGGAGATCGCCAAGATCATCTGGGCGCCGGTGATGCGCTCGCACCGCATTACGGTGGAGCAGATGGCGATGCTGGAGCCCGGCCTGTCGGAGACGCTGTGCGCCAGCCTGCTGGTGGTGATGCGGGAAGCCATGGACGAGGTGGTGGCGCGCGGCGTGCCGAAGCAGGCGGCGCGGGACTTCCTGCTCGGCCACATGAACGTGCTCGGTGCAGTGATCTTCGAGGAGACGCCCGGCGTGTTCTCCGACGCCTGCAACAAGGCGATCGAGTTCGGCAAGCCGATGCTGATGCGCGACGACTGGAAGCGCATCTTCGAGCCGCGGGAGCTCGCCGACTCCATCCGCCGCATCACCTGAGAGGAGGTTGCCATGCTCAACGGCGCGCTGATCGGCTGCGGCTTCTTCGCCATGAACCAGCTCAACGCCTGGCGCGACATCGAGCGCGAGGGTGGTGGTGCGCGCATCGTCGCGCTGTGCGACCGCGATCCCGAGCGGCTGGCGGCGGCAGCGACCCGCTTCGGCATCGAGCGCACCTACCCGGACGCGGCCGAGATGATGGCGCGGGAGACGCTGGATTTTGTCGACATCGCCACCACGGCGCCGAGCCACCGCGGGCTGGTGGAGCTCGCGGCCGCCAACCGGCTGCCGGTCATCTGCCAGAAGCCGGTGGCGCCGACCTTCGACGACGCCAAGGCGATGGTCGCCGCCTGCGAGGCGGCCGGCGTGCCCTTCATGATCCACGAGAATTTCCGCTGGCAGTCGCCGCTGATCGCGGTGCGCGAGGCGATCGACGGCGGCGCCATCGGCACGCCGTTCTGGGGGCGGGTGTCGTTCCGCTCCGGCTACGACGTCTATGCCGGCCAGCCCTATCTCGCCGAGGGCGAGCGTTTCATCCTGGAGGATCTCGGCGTGCATGTGCTCGACACCGCGCGCTTCCTGTTCGGCGATGTCGCCGGCGTCGCCGCGCGGACCAACCGGGTCAACCCGCGCGTCAGGGGCGAAGACGTGGCGACCGTGCTTCTGTCGCACGAGAACGGCGCCACTTCGATCGTCGATTGCAGCTATTCGAGCCGGCTCGAGCAGGAGCTGTTCCCGCAGGCTCTTGTCGAGATCGACGGCTCGGACGGCTCGATCCGGCTCTCCGCCAACTACCGGCTGGCGGTGACCGGCAAATTCGGCACGGAGGTCCGCGACGTCTCGCCGCCGCTGCTGCCCTGGGCGGAGCGCCCCTGGCATAACGTCCAGGAAAGCGTGCTGCTGATCCAGCGGCACTGGGTCGACTGCCTGCGTAGCGGCAAGGCGCCGTCGACCTCGGGACGCGACAATCTCGGCACCTATGCGCTGGTTGAAGCCTCCTACCTCAGCGCCGCCACCGGCAAAACCGTCGATCCGCGCACGCTATGATGGTCGACATGACCGTTTCACGCTCCACCCCCTCTACCGAGCGCAGGGCAATCGCAGGTGAGCTTACCCCCACCCCTAACCCCTCCCCACAAGGGGGAGGGGGACTGGCTGGCATCTCCGCTTGGCGCCAATCATCGGCGATTTCTGCTGGCATGGCGGCCGCAAAGTCCCCCTCCCCCTTGTGGGGAGGGGTTAGGGGTGGGGGTATCGGGCGCGGCGATGCATCCAGAACTTCCATAGACGATAGCGCTCGCCCCGCTGCTCCCCCCTCACCCTCGACAACGGGACGAACAGCCATGAGACCACCGGTATGAGCATGGCCACGACACGCCTCGAAATCCTCTGCGGCACGAATGAGCCGCCGGCCGCCTCGCGCTGGCTGACGGCCGGGCCGCTCGGCGCCGAGTTCAGCGGCGGCAATCTGCGGGCGATCACCTGGCACGGCCATGAGGCGCTGCGCGCCGTCTCCTATCTGGTGCGCGACGAGAACTGGGGCACCTATGCGCCGGAATTTTCGGAGATCAAAGTCGAGGAGCAGCCGGACCGCTTCGCCGTGAGCTACCGGGCGTCGTGCAAGGCGGCGGACGGCGCGACGCTGACCTACGAGGCGCGCATCGAAGGCGATGCCGGCGGGCGTCTCGTCTTCGACGTCGCCGCCCTGCCCGACCGCGATTTTCTCACCAACCGCTGCGGCTTCTGCATCCTGCACCCGATCGTCGGCGTCGCCGGCGAGCCGGTCGAGGTCGAGCATGTCGACGGCTCGGTGGAAGAGGCGCACTTTCCCGAGACGGTCGACCCGGCGCAGCCTTTCTTCGACATGCGCGCGATCAAGCATACGGTAACGCCGGGCGTCACGGCGACGTGCCGCATGGAAGGCGACGCCTTCGAAATGGAGGACCAGCGCAACTGGACGGACGCCTCCTACAAGACCTATGTGCGGCCGCTTGCCCTGCCCTGGCCCTACGAACTGCGCGCCGGCGGGGCACAACGCCAGGCGATCACGCTGACACTTTCAGGCACGCCGGCGGCGCCGCGCTCGGCAGCAGATCGGCCGATAGTCGTCACCATTGGCGACGAGACCGATGCGGCTCCCGATTTCGGGCTGGTGGTCACGCCCGAGGAGACCGCAGCGACATTGGCGGCAATCGAGGGGTTGGCGCAGATCGCACCGCGCCATCTGATCCTGCACTACAACCCCGCCGAGGGGCACAGCGCGGCAGCACTTGCCGGCTTCGCGAAGCTCCTGCGGCGACTTCCGCTGCCGGCCACGCTGGAATGCGTGCTGCCCTGCCGCGACCGGCCGGAGGCGGAGCTGCGCGAGACCGCGCGGCTGGTGGCCGAAGCGGACCTGTCGCTGTCGGCACTGGCGGTCAGCCCGGCGCCCGACCTGAAATCGACGCCGCCCGGCAGCACATGGCCTGACTGTCCGCCGCTCGACGAGATCTACCGCGCCGCGCGTAAAATCTTTCCCGGCGTGCCGCTCGGCGGCGGCATGTTCAGCTATTTCACCGAGCTCAACCGCAAGCGCCCGCCGGCCGAACTTCTCGACTTCGTCACCCACACGACGGCGCCGCTGGTGCATGCCGCCGACGACCGCAGCGTCATGGAGACGCTGGAGGCGCTGCCTTTCGTCACCCGCTCGGTGCGCGCCATCTTCGGCGACAAGCCGTACCGCATCGGCCCTTCGGCCATCGGCATGCGCCACAACCCCTATGGCGCGCGGCTCGCCGACAATCCCGGCGCGGCGAGGCGCATGACCATGGTCGACGACGACCCGCGCCAGAAGGGCCTGTTCGCTGCTTCTTGGATGATCGGCTATGCGGCGTCGACCGCCCCCGCCGGCCTGACGCATCTGACGCTGGGCGCGCTCACGGGGCCGTTCGGCGTGGTCGACGCGGGCGGGCGCAGGCCAGCCTTCCATGCCGCGCGCGCTCTCGCTCGGTTATCCGGGCTGACGATGCGCGTGGCGGAAAGCAGCGACCCGGCAAAAGTGCTGGCGCTCGCTGCCGGCCGGACCGTGCTGGTCGCCAACCTGACTGCCGATGCCATATCGATCGGCGTGCCGGGAGCAGCGAGGGCGGAAGTCCTGGACGAGGAGAGCTTTGCCGCGGCGGCCGACGGCAGGCCGTTGCCCGAGCGGACACTCGACGGAACGCGCTTGCGGCTCGGCGCCTACGGCTTCGCGGCAGTCGCCACGGAAAGCCCCCTCCCGTGAAGCCGCTGCTCAGCTATTACGGCGACGATCTCACCGGCTCCACCGACGTGATGGAGGCGCTGGAACTGCGCGGCATCCCGACGGTGCTGTTCGCCGGCATTCCGGCGCCTAAGGTCGCCGCCCGCTTCGCCGGGCACAGGGCGGTCGGCATCGCCGGCACCAGCCGCAGCGAGACGCCGGAATGGATGGACGCGCACCTGCCGCCGGTCTTCGCCTGGCTCAAGGCGCGGGACGCGGAGATCTGCCACTACAAGGTCTGCTCGACCTTCGATTCCACCCCGACGGTCGGCAGCATCGGCCGGGCGCTGGACATCGGGGCGAACATCTTCGGGCAGGCCTCGACGCCGCTGGTGGTCGGCGCGCCCGAGCTCAGGCGCTACACCGCCTTCGGCAATCTGTTCGCGGCGTTCCGCGGCGACAACCACCGCATCGACCGCCATCCGGTGATGAGCCGCCATCCGGTGACGCCGATGCACGAGGCGGATTTGCGCCTCCATCTGGCCCGGCAGACGGACAAGCCGGTCGGCCTGGTCGACCTCGTCCGCGTCAAGCATGGCATTTCCGCCGAGGAGCTGGACACCGTCTTCGCGGCCTTTCCGATCGTCCTGCTCGACGTTCTGGACACGGACACCCAGCGGATCGTCGGCAGCCATCTGTGGCGCCGGCGCAAGCTGTCGCCTTTCGTCGTCGGCTCGTCGGGCGTGGAATATGCGTTGACTGCCGAAGGCGCAGACACGCCGCTCGCCGGCCGCCAGCGAATATTCGAGCGGCCGGGCGCCCGCGGTCCGATCGCCGTCGTTTCCGGCAGTTGCTCGCCCACCACAGAACGCCAGATACGCCACGCCGAGGTCCACGGCTTCGTCGGCATCGCGCTGAATGCGACCGCGCTCGCGGCCGAGAATGCGGCCGGCGAGATCGACCGCGGCGTCACCGCCGGCACTCAGGTGCTGCAATCCGGCAAAAGCCCCCTCCTCTACACCGCGCTCGGCGGCCAGACGCCCGGCACCGATCTCAAGGGCCGTGATCACCTGATCGGCATCGGCCTCGGCCGCATCCTCGACACGCTGGTGCGCCGCTTTGCTCTCGGGCGGGCCGTGGTCGCCGGCGGCGACACATCCAGCCACGCCATCGCAGAGCTCGGCATCGAGGCGCTGGAATGCCGCATCCCGCTGGCGCCCGGCTCGCCGCTCTGCACCGCGCACAGGCGCGACGGCGGCGCGATCGAGATCGCCTTCAAGGGCGGACAGGTCGGCGACGACGATTATTTTGTGGTGGCCCGCGACATCTGACGTTGAGGCGTCTGAAGCGATGGTATAATGAGTATGCCAGAAGCTTGGGGAGAAGCTTGGATTTCAGCCGAAAATCGGCTGATGTTTTGATGGGAGGTCATATATGTTGAGCAGACTCACGGCATTTTCCTGCGCGGTCTTCACCGCGCTTGCGGGTTTGGGCATGGCGGGCACGGCAGAAGCTTCGTCCGACAAGCCGGTGATCGCGCTGTCGAATTCCTTCTACGGCAACACCTGGCGCCGCCAAATGGTCGACGCCTTCACGGCGGAGGCCGAGAAGGCCAAGGCGGAGGGCAAGATCGCCGACTTCGTCGTGCTGAACGGCGACGGCAGCGTCAACCAGCAGAACAGCCAGATGGCCGAGCTGATCCTGCGCGGCGTCGACGCCATCGCCATCAACGCGGCGTCCGAAACGGCCCTCAACGGGCTGGCGGAAAAAGCCTGCGCGGCCGGGATCACGGTGGTCGCCTTCGACTCGCTGCTGACCGCCGACTGCGCCTACAAGCTGTCCTTCGATTTCACCAGCTACAAGACCGAGCAGGCGAAGGCGACGCTCGACCTCATCGGCAACAAGGGCAACGTCATCGTCGTGCGCGGCGTCAAGGGCTCCGGCCCGGACAATCTGATGTATGCCGCCCAGAAGGCGGTGCTGGACGCCAATCCGGACGTCAAGGTGGTCGCCGAGGTCTTCGGCCAGGCGACGGCATCGGTGGCGCAGTCGGCCATCGCCAACGTGCTGCCCAGCCTGCCGCAGGTCGACGCCGTGCTCGGCCAGGGCGGCAGCGACGACTTCGGCATCGCCCAGGCCTTCGTGCAGGCCGGCGGCCCCTATGCCGAAAAACTGCCGGTGATCGAGGGCGGCGGCTCCAGCGACTTCGTCATCTGGTGGAACGACCAGGCGGCCAAGGGCTACAAGACCACCTCGATGAACACGACGCCCGGCATCGGCGGCGCCGCCTTCTGGCTCGCCTACGAGATCGTCAAGGGCGCCAAGCCGGCAAAGGAGATGAACATGCCGGTCGCCGTGGTCGAGCCCGCCAATCTCACGGAGATGGCGAAGGACCTGAAGCCCGGCTTCATCATCAGCCCGAGCTACAGCCAGGAATGGGTCAAGCAGAACCTGGTCGACAAGACGCAGTGATCCTTCACCTACGGAATGCTAACGGCCGCTGGCGACAGCGGCCGTTTTCATCGAGAACAGTGCGATGAACGCTTCGATGGAGATCGACACCATCCGTCCGCCGGCCGCTCGACCGGCGCCGGATGCCCTGCTTTCGCTGGCGGGTGTTGCCAAGACCTATGGCAGCACCCGCGCCGCGCAGGCGATCGACCTCGACGTCGCCACCGGCGAGGTGGTCGGGCTGGTCGGTGCCAACGGTGCCGGCAAGAGCACGCTGATGCGCATCGTCTGCGGCGTGACCGAGCCGGACACGGGCACGATGGCGTTCGGCGGGCGGCCGGTCGACCTTGTCGCCTTCTCGCCGCGGGCGGCGCGCGACGCCGGCATCCGCATCGTCTGGCAGGAGCTGTCGCTGTCGCCCAACCTCAGCGTCGCCGAGAATTTTTACGTCGAGCAGCCGCAATTCGCGCGGCTGTCGCCGCTGTGGCTGGCGGACTATCACAGGCTGGCCCGCGACAGCATCGAGCGCATCTTTCCGGGCGCGCGCATCCCGACCTCCCGCCTCGTCGCCGATCTGACGCTCGCCGAACGGCAGATGGTGGAGATCGCCCGCGCAGCGAGCGATCCGCGGCTAAAACTGCTCATCCTCGACGAGCCGACCTCCTCGCTTGGCGCCGAGCGCAGCGCCCAGTTGCGGCAGTTCGTGCGCGAACAGGCGGGCAAGGGCGTCGCCGTCGTCTTCATCAGCCACAAGCTGGCGGAGGTGCTCGACATCTCCGACCGGGTGGTCGCCATGCGCAACGGCCGGCTGGTCTGGCAGAAGCCGGCCGGCGAGACCTCGATCGGCGATCTCGTCGAGGCGATGGGCGGCGCCGAAGCCGGCGACCGCTCGACCCGCCCGGCCCTCGATGCAGCCAAGGCCGGACGGCCGGTAAGGGTGCGGCTCTCCGGCGACCTCGTTTCGACGGGCGGCCCGATCGAACTGCGCGCCGGCGAGATCGTCGGCCTTGCCGGGCTCGAGGGCAGCGGCCAGCGCAACCTGCTGCAGCGCCTGTTCGCCAAGCCGCGGCCGGGCGAGGTCGAGCGCGACGGCGAGGTCCGCTACGTTTCCGGCGACCGCCAGGGCGAAGGCGTGTTCCCGCTGTGGAGCGTGCTGGAGAACATCGGCATCGGCCGCGTCGCCCGGCTTGCGGCGCTGACGCCGGTGAAGGCTGCCGACCAGCGCCCGCTTGCCGCGTCGCTGGCCAAGCGGCTGGCGCTGGACGAAAGCCGGTTCGACGCCGGCATCCTCGACCTGTCGGGCGGCAATCAGCAGAAGGTGCTGGTCGCCCGCGCCCTGACGGACGAGGCCGAGATCATCCTGCTCGACGATCCGACGCGCGGCGTCGACATCGCCGCCAAGCGCGATTTCTACCGGCTGGTGCGCGAGACCGCCGCCGCCGGGCGGCTGGTGATCTGGCATTCCACCGAGGATCTCGAATTCCTCGAATGCGACCGCGTGCTGGTGTTCGCCAGGGGCGAGATCGTCGCCGAACTCGGGGGCGACGCCATCAGCGAGGACCGCATCGTCGCTGCGTCCTTCCAGCAGCCCGCCGCCGGTCGCACGGCGCAGGCGGCGAAGCGGGCGGGCGCGATCGGCCCATTTCTGCTGCGCGCCATCCCCTTCCTCAGCCTCATCCTGGTGTTCGCCGCCATGAGCTGGATGAACCCGCTGGTGGCGTCCAGCTTCGGCATCGAGCTGCTGCTGGCGCCGGCGGTCACGCTGGTTCTGATCGCACTCGCCCAGATGTTCGTGGTCGGCGGCAGCGAGATCGACCTCGGCATCGGCTCCTTCACCGGCCTGGTCAACGTCATCAGCGCCACGCTGCTGGTCACCTCGCCGCTGCTTGGCTTCGCCGCGCTGCTGGCCGGACTCGCCGGCTACTGCCTGATCGCCGTGCTGATCCATGCGCGCGCCATCCCGGCGATCGTGGTGACGCTCGGCGCCTCCTTCATCTGGGCCGGCTTCGGCCAGACGCTGCAACCCTCCCCCGGCGGCTCCAGCCCGCAATGGCTGACGGCGCTGTTCACCTGGAGCATCCCCGGCATCCCGACGCCGCTGGCGCTGATCCTGATCGCGGCGGCCGCGGCCTTCCTGATCGACCGCTCGCCGGCCGGCACGGTGCTGCGCGCCTTCGGCTCGAGCCCGCTGGCGCTCAAGCGGGGCGGCTGGTCGCCGCTCAGATACGGCGTCATGCGCTATGCCATCGCCTGCCTGTTCGCCATGGCTGCCGGCCTCTATGTGACGGCCGCCAACAATGCCAGCGACATCAATGCCGGCGGCTCCTTCACGCTGCTCGGCATCGCCGCCGTCGTCATCGGCGGCTGCCAGCTGCTCGGCGGCTTCATCGCGCCGCTCGGCGTCGTGGCCGGCGCGGTGACGCTGTCGCTGATCGGCGCGCTGCTCGCCTCGCTGGGGGTCAGCACCAACTACAACGCGGCGGTGCAGGGAGCCCTGCTCATCGTCATTTTGGGATTGCAGGCGGCGCTCGTCGCCAGGGGCAGGCGTCATGGCTGACCGCGCCCTCGCCTTCGCCCGCACCAACCGCTGGATCTGGCCGGCGCTCGGCATATTGCTCTTGTGGGCGATCCTGACCGCCATCACCGCGCGTTTCAGCCTGCACAGCCTGAGCGGCGTCGCCATCTCGGCCTCGTTCCTGCTCCTGCCGGCGCTCGGCCAGATGCTGGTCGTCACCACCGGCAAGGGCAATATCGACCTGTCCATCCCGAGCATGGTGACGCTGAGCGCCTATCTCACCGTGATGACCTCCACCGGTTCGACGGCGGGTTTTCTGCTGACGCTGGCCATCGTGCTGGCGGCGACAGCGCTGGTCGGCATGCTCAATGCTCTGCTCGTGCTGGTGCTGCGCATCCCCGCCATGATCGCGACGCTGGCCATGGGCTACATCCTCGCCACCGCGACGCTGATCGTGAACGCGCAGATCGGCATGTTCGCCAAGCCGGCGCTACTCGGCTTTCTGTCCACGGGCCGTATTGCCGGCCTGCCGATGATGTGCGTCATCGCCGTCATCGCGACCGGCGCGGCCGGATTGCTGCTGGCGCGCACCGCCTATGGCCGAAAGCTGTTCGCCGTCGGCCAGAGCGCCGAGGCGGCGCGGCTGGCCGGCATTCCCGTCGCCCGGGTGATCGCCTCGACCTTTGTTGCGAGCGCGATGCTCTCCGGGCTCAGCGGCCTGCTGCTCGCCGGCTATGCAGGCGGCGCCTTCCTGGAGATGGGCACCCCTTACCTGCTCCAGTCGGTCGGCGCCGTCGTGCTCGGCGGCACGCTGATCGCCGGCGGCAACGCCACCGCGCTGGGCACGCTGCTCGGGGGCATGCTTCTGGTCATGATCGTCACCACCATGCAGATCGCCGGTCTGCCGCCCGGCGCCCAGGACATTTTGCAAGGCGTCGTCATCATCGCGGTGCTGTCGGTCGCCGGCACCAGGATCGGCCGGCGCTGAGCGGCGCCGAAACCTATTCCGCCGCCTGCAGCCGGCGGGCCTCGATCATCCCGCGGATCTCGACCCGGCAGGAGCCGCAATTGGTGCCCGCCGACAGCGTCCTGCCGACCTCCTCGACGCTGGCGCAGCCGCCGGCGATGGCGCGGTCGATCTGGTTGACGCCGACATTGAAGCAGGCGCAGACGACACGGCCGATCGAAGGCATTGCCACCGGCGCCCGCCCGGACAGCAGCGCTCGGCGCTCCAGCGACGACAGCGGCGCGCCGGAGGCGAGCAGCGACAGCAGCCACTCGCGCTCCGGCAGCGCGCCGCGCGGCGCGACGAGCAGCGCTTCCGCGAGGCGGCCGTCGTCGTCGGTGGCGGCCGCGCGGAAGATCGAATGGCGACGGTCCGTATATTCCAGCAGCCGGTCGCGCGGGACCACGTCTACCAGCCGGCGGGCAAGCAAAATGCCCTGCTCCGCCGGCTCGGTGCCGGCAAGCTCGTAGGCCCAGCCGCCGGCGACCGCCGCCCGGCTCCAGTGGACGAAGCCGGTCGGACGGATGTCGCGGCGCGTGATCAGCACGCCTTCCCAATGGACCGGCTCGCGGGCGATCCGTACCGGCACGTGCTTCAGCTCGGGCTGTCCGGAGAAGGGATCGGTGACCGGCGTCGACAGCGGCCCCGCCGCCGCATTGGCCGCGAAACGGCCGCTCCAGTGCATGGGCAGAAAGGCCTGGCCAATGCGTTGGGCGTCGGTGAGGCGCACCTTGGCGCGGCCGCTGCCGTAGCGGCTCTCGACCCGCGCCAGGTCGCCCTCCCGCAGGCCGATCGCCGCGGCGTCGGCGGGATTGATCTCGATCGCCGGTTCCGGCGCATGCGCCATCAGCCGCGGCACCAGCCCGGTGCGGGTCATGGTGTGCCACTGGTCGCGGATGCGGCCGGTGGTGAGCGCGATCGGGAAGGCGCCGTCGACCGGCAGGGCCGGTCCTTCCTGGCGCACGGCGACGAAGCGGGCGCGGCCGTCCGGCGTCGGGAATTTTCCGTCGCCGGCAAGACGGTCGGCGCGGGCGCCCCGCCCTGCCCGCAGCGGCCAGTGCATGGGCTGGAAGCCGGCGTAGTCGTCGTCGTCGATATCAGCCAGTCCGCCGATGTCGAACAGGCGGGCGCCGTCGTTCTCGAAGGCCGAAAGCGCCGCATGCTCGCGGAAGATCGCGGCCGGCGTTGCATAGTCGAACGCCTCGGCAAAACCCATGCGCCGCGCGACCTCGGTGATGATCCACCAATCGGGACGGACATCGCCGGGCAGTGGAGCGAACGGCCGCTGGCGGGAGATTCGCCGCTCGGAATTGGTGACCGTGCCGTCCTTCTCGCCCCAGCCGGCGGCCGGCAGCAGCACGTCGGCGAAGCGGGTCGTGTCGGTGCGGACGACGTCCGACACGACAACAAAATCGCACGCCTTCAGCGCCGCCCGCACCCTGGCGGCGTCCGGCATGCTGACGGCCGGATTGGTGCCCATGATCCACAGCGCCCTGACGCGGCCGTCGGCGGCCGCTTCGAACAGGTCGACGGCCTTCAGCCCCGGCTTGCGTGCAACGGCGGGCGCGTTCCAGAAACGGCCGACGCGGTCGATAGCCGCCGAATCCTCGAAGCCCATATGGGCAGCGAGCTGGTTGGCGAGGCCGCCGACCTCGCGCCCGCCCATCGCGTTGGGTTGCCCGGTGACCGAGAACGGTCCCATGCCCGGCTTGCCGATGCGGCCGGTGGCGAGATGGCAGTTGATGATGGCATTGACCTTGTCGGTGCCGTGCGCCGACTGGTTGACGCCCTGGCTGTAGACGGTGACGGTGCGCGGCGTCGCGGCGAACCAGTCGTAGAGGCGCCGCACATCCGCGGGGTCCAGGCCGCAGCCTTCGGCCACTCGCGCCACCGTCGGCGCGTCGGCGGCGGCCAGCGTGGTCGCGGCGTCGAAGCCGTTGGTGTGGGCCGCGATGTAGTCGGCGTCGAGCGCGCCGCGGCGCACCAGATGCGCCAGAAGGCCGTTGAACAGCAGCACGTCGGTGCCGGGCCTGATCGGCAGGAAGAGGTCGCAGTCCTCGCCCGTCGCCGTGCGGCGCGGATCGACCACGGCGATGCGGGTGCCGCGCTTCGTCCTTGCGGCAAGCAGCCGCTGGTAGAGGACCGGATGGCACCAGGCGGTGTTGGAGCCGACCAGCACGACCAGGTCGGCCTCCTCGAAGTCTTCGTAGGTGCCGGGCACGATGTCCTCGCCGAAGGCGCGCCGGTGGCCGGCGACCGAGGAGGCCATGCAGAGCCGCGAATTGGTGTCGATGTTGCCGCAGCCGATGAAGCCTTTCATCAGCTTGTTGGCGACGTAATAATCCTCGGTGAGAAGCTGGCCGGACACGTAGAAACCGACCGAATCCGGTCCGTGCGCGGCAATGGTGTCGGAGAATTTCTTGGCAACGAGGTCGAGCGCCTCGTCCCAGCCGGCGGCGCGGCCGCCGATCTCGGGGGAGAGCAGGCGGCCGTCCAGGCCGAGGGTCTCGCCGAGCGCCGAGCCCTTGGAGCAGAGCTTTCCGGCATTGGCGGGATGATCGGGATCGCCGCGGACGGACACGCTGCCGTCCGCGGCGACTTTGGCCAGCACGCCGCAACCCACCCCGCAATAGGGGCAGGTGGTCCTCACCTCGGCTGCCATGGCGAACCTACTTGAAACGGATACAGCCGATGCGTATTTATATGCGCATCAAAGGGGCGCAGGATGGAACGCAATAGCCGGCGAATCATCCAAAGACTGAAGGCGGAGGGTTTCGAGGAGGTGTCGGTCTCCGGATCGCACCACAAGTTCCGCAAGGGTGACAGAACGGTGATCGTGCCGCACCCCAAAAAGGACTTGCCGGAGGGAACGGCCCGCAACATCGCCCGTGCGGCCGGCTGGCTGAGATAGGAGTTCCGATGCGCGCTTACTTCGCACTCGTTCACAAGGACCCGGACAGCGCTTACGGCGTGTCCTTCCCGGATATTCCCGGCGTTTTTTCCGCCTCCGACGAGGAGGGCGACATTGTCGCCAACGCGATGGAGGCGTTGGAGCTTTTCGCGGAGGATGGGGAGATGCCGGAGCCCTCGCCCGTGGAGACCATCGTGTCCCACCCCGACGTTCACGACGAACTCGCGTCCGGCGCCTTTCTGGTGCGGGTGCCCTTCGTCGAACGGGATACTCGGGTCGTTCGTGCGAACGTCACCTTCGAGGCGGGAATGCTGCGGGCCATCGACGAGACCGCGCAGCGGCGCGGGCTGACGCGCTCGGCCTTCCTGGCGAGTTGCGCTCGCAAGGAGATCGAGGCTGCGGGCTAGGGTTACGAGCATCCTTACTATTCCGCCGCCAGCAGCATTTTGCCGGGCGCGATCGAAACGCATCCATCTTCGACCTTCACCGGGATTGTCTTCACAAAACCCTCGTCGGCGCCGAGCGCAGCGCCGGTCTCCAGCGAGAACACCCAGTTGTGCAGGGGACAGGTCACCGAGGCGCCATGCACGATGCCCTGGCTGAGCGGCCCGCCCTTGTGCGGACAATGGTCCTCGATGGCGAAGACGCGGTCGTCGGCGGTGCGGAACACGCCGATCCTGCCTTGCGGTGTGTTCACGCAGCGGGCGCCGCGCTGCGGGATGTCGGCGATCGAGCCGATCGCGATCCAATCCATCTTGTTCATCATTCAGCAGCCTCCGCGAAACCGACCGCGGCCATCGGCCGGAACTCGTGCTTGTCCTTGCCGGAGACACGCTCCGACCACGGATCGACCTGCGCAAATTTCTGGGAGAAGACGAAGCGCTCGTAATAGGCCTTGCGCTTGTCGGGATCGTCCATGATCTGGCGCTTGATCTCGGGCACGCCGACGCGCTTCACCCATTTGTAGATGCGCTCGATATAGCGTGCCTGCTCGCGGTACATCTGCGTGAGCGCGACGATGACCTCCAGCGCCTCGTCCTCGGTCTTCACCTGGCCGAGCACCTCGGTGCCCTTGATGTCGAGGCCGGCGGCCCCGGCGAAATGGATCTCGTAGCCGGAATCCACGCAGACCACGCCGATATCCTTGCAGGTTGCCTCGGCGCAGTTGCGCGGGCAGCCGGACACCGCCATCTTGAGCTTGGCCGGCGTCCACGAGCCCCACATGAACTTTTCGATGCGGATGCCGAGCCCCGTCGAATCCTGCGTGCCGAACCGGCACCAGTCGGAGCCGACGCAGGTCTTCACCGTCCTGAGCCCCTTGGCATAGGCATGGCCGGAGACGAACCCCGCCTTGCCGAGGTCGGACCACACCGCCGGCAGATCCTCCTTCCGGATGCCCAGCATGTCGATGCGCTGGCCGCCGGTGACCTTGACTGTCGGGATCGCGAACTTGTCGACCACGTCGGCGATGGCGCGCAATTCCTTCGACGAGGTCACCCCGCCCCACATGCGCGGCACGACCGAATAGGTACCGTCCTTCTGGATGTTGGCGTGGACGCGCTCGTTGATGAAGCGCGACTGGTAGTCGTCGGCATATTCGTCCGGCCAGTCGGCGACGAGATAGTAGTTCAACGCCGGCCGGCACTTCGCGCAGCCGCAGGAGGTCTTCCACTGCAATTCCTGCATGACCGCGGGGATCGTCTTCAGTCCCTTCGCCTTGATCAGCCGGCGGACGTCGTCGTGGCCAAGGTCGGTGCAGCCGCACATCGGCTGGACGGCGGCCGGATTATAGGCGTCGCCCAGCGTCAGCTTCAGCAGCTGCTCGACCAGCCCGGTGCAGGAACCGCAGGAGGCCGAGGCCTTGGTGTGAGCACGCACGTCGTCGAGGCCGGTCAGCCCCTTGCCCGTGATCGCGCCGGTGATCCTGCCCTTGCAGACGCCGTTGCAGCCGCAGATTTCCGCATCATCCGGAAGTGCCGCAACGGCCGCCAAAGGGTCCAGCGGGGATCCTCCCTGGTAGGCCTGGCCGAAGATCAGCGTGTCGCGCATCTCGGAGATGTCGGTCTGCTTCTTCTTCAGGTCGTTGAACCAGGCGCCATCGCCGGTCTCGCCGTAGAGCACCGTGCCGATGATGCGGTTCTCCTTGAGCACCAGGCGCTTGTAGACGCCGGCCGCGGCGTCGCGCAGCACGATCTCCTCGCGGTCGTCGCCGTCGGCGAAGTCGCCGAGCGAATAGAGCTCGATGCCGGTGACCTTCAGCTTGGTCGGCGTGTCGGCATGGACGAAGCGCGCCGTGCCGTCGCCGGCAAGGTGGGCCGCGGCGACGCGGGCCATCTCGTAGAGCGGCGCCACCAGGCCATAGACCTGGCCGCCCACCTCGGCGCATTCGCCGAGCGACAGGATCGCCGGATCGGAAGTGGCCATGCCGTGGTCGACGACGATGCCGCGGCCGACCTCCAGCCCGGCCTCCTTGGCCAGCCCGGCATTCGGGCGGATACCGACGGCCATGACCACCAGCGAGGCGGGGATGACGGTGCCGTCGGCGAGCTCGACGCCCTCGACCTTGCCCTCGCCGACGATCTGCTTGGTGTTGGCCTTGCACATCACCTTGATGCCGCGTGCCTCGACGGCGCGCTGCAGCAGGTAGCCGGCTGCCGGGTCGAGCTGCCGTTCCATCAGGGTAGGCATGATGTGCAGCACGGTGACGTCCATGCCGCGCGACTGCAGGCCCGCCGCCGCCTCTAGTCCCAAGAGACCGCCGCCGATCACCACCGCCTTGGCGCGCGACTGCGCGGCGAGCAGCATCGCCTGCACGTCGTCCAGGTCGCGATAGCTGAGCACGCCGGGCAGGTCGTGGCCCGGCACGGGGATGATGAACGGCACCGAGCCGGTGGCGATCACCAGCCGGTCGTAGGGCTCGGTCACGCCGTGGTCGGAGGTCACGGTCCTGGCCGCGCGGTCGATGGTGACGATCCTGTGGCCCTTGTATAGGGTGATGCCGTTGTCGATGTACCAGCCGTCGCCGTGGATGACGATCTCTTCGTAGCTCTTCTCGCCGGAGAGAACCGGCGACAGCATGATGCGGTCGTAGTTCACGCGCGGCTCGGCGTTGAAGATGGTGACCTGGTAGCGGCCGGGCGCGGCTTCGAGCAGGTGCTCAAGCATCCTGCCCGGCGCCATGCCGTTGCCGATGATGACGAGTTTCTCGGTCATGGGTGCGCCTCCGTCGTCCTTACTGCGCCGCGAGCCCGAGCGGCTCGCCGGCGGCCTGGCGCGCCATGCCGCGAATGGCGAAGTGCATCCACAGCAGCGAGGCGACGACAATGGCGAACAGCAGCATGAAGCAGCTGGTCCACAGGCCGGTGAGATCGTTGAGCACGCCGAAGGCGATCGGCAGCAGGAAGCCGCCCAGCCCGCCGATCATGCCGACCAGCCCGCCGACCGCCCCGACATTGTCGGGATAATAGACGGGGATGTGCTTGTAGACCGCGGCCTTGCCGAGGCTCATGAAGAAGCCGAGCACGAAGGCGACGACGATGAAGGCGACCGGCCCTACCTCGAAGTGGAAGGCGATCGGCCCGTTTATGCCGCGCAGGACATAGTCGGCCGGCGGCAACGACAGGATCAGCGTGGCGACGGCCGAGACGGCGAATGTCCAGTACATGACGGTGCGCGCGCCGACCCGGTCGGACAGCACCCCGCCATAGGCCCGGAAGATCGAGGCCGGGATCGAATAGGCCGCACCGATCATGCCGGCCATGGCGATGTCGAAGCCGTAGACGCCGATCAGGTAGCGCGGCAACCACAGCGCCAAGGCGACGAAGGCGCCGAAGGAGAAGAAGTAGTAGAGGCCGAAGCGCCAGACCCTCACGTCCTTCAGCGGCGCGAACTCGGCCCAGAAGTTCCGCGGCTTGGCGCCGGTGACGCGGCGCTCGCGGATGACCGGATCGTCCTCCGTGCCGAACCAGAAGATGAAGGCCATGAAGCCGAGGACCGCGGCCCAGATCAGCGCGACATCCTGCCAGCCGCCGGCGAGCAGCACGAACGGCGCGGCGAACTTGGTGACGGCGGCGCCGACATTGCCGACGCCGAAGATGCCGAGCGCCGTACCCTGCTTTCCCGCCGGGTAGAAGCGCGAGACATAGGCGACGCCGACGGCGAAGGAGCCGCCGGCCAGCCCGACGCCGAGCGCCGCGACCAGCATCTGCGTGTAGGTCTGCGCGAAGGCAAGCAGGAAGGTCGCGACCGCCGCCGCCAGCATGGTGGTCGTGTAGACCAGCCGCCCGCCGAAGCGGTCCGTCCACACGCCGAGCAGGATGCGCACCAGCGAGCCGGTGAGGATCGGCGTGCCGACCAGCAGGCCGAACTCTGTCTCGGTGAGGCCGAGCTCCTGCTTGATGCGCACGCCGATGATCGAGAAGATCGTCCACACGGCAAAGCAGACCGTGAAGGCGATGGTGGACATGAGCAGCGCCCTGGCCGGAGCTTTGTCCTGGCTCGGGGCGGCTGGGAGGGTTGCGGTCATTGTCGGCTCCGTTGCGCGGCGTGGGAGGCGCCGTCGGGTGGATCGCAAAACAAAAAAGCCGCCGTTCAGGCCTTTCGCGTCCGTGCATCCGGGATCGCGTCAAACCTGAGCGGCAGCTTTGCCTGGAGCGCCCATCGTTGGACGCCGATATCGTTGGCCCGAAGGCCTCGCCAACTACGAAGCAGGAACCGTGCCAGTTCCGGCATCGCCCCTTTGGTTCGCGGTAAATCAAAGCGTTACGGCAAATCCAGTGGCGATGCGGGTCGAGAAACGCAGTCGATGCGTGCTCATTCGGCAGCCCGAGTCCGCCTATTTGTTGTGCACCGCACAATGTGCCCGCGGTTTGAGCAACAGCTTTCGCGAGTGCAAGCCCTGTTCAACCAGCCTCGAACTGACCGAGCGACGGTCTGCGCATGCGCCTTGCCATTCGCCTCAACTGAGGCTACTATCAGGACCAAATGAGGTATAGAGATGCTTGCCTTTGCGAATGTCGCCGACGTGCTCGGCCTGCCACCGGGTGAGACCGAGGCGCGGGCGCCTTTCGGGCTGATCTCGCGGATCGAGGATGGCCTTCCGGTCAAGGCCCTGGAACGGGTTGCAAGGCTGATCGCGCCCGAAGACGCTCAATTCAAATACCGGCTCGTCCCCAAGGCCACGCTCGAACGGCGCAAGGCTGCCGGCCACCTCTCGACCGAGGAAGGGACGCGCCTGGCACGCGTCGCCCGCATCTGGGGTCTGGCGCTGGATGTCTGGAAAGACGAGGACGAGGCGCGTCAGTTCCTGTTCCGGCCGCACCCGATGATCGAGGACGAACGGCCGATGGATCTGGTAGTCCGGAGCGAGTTCGGCGGCGAACTTGTGGCCGACATTCTCGGCGGCCTCAAATACGGCAGCGCCGCGTGACGCAGCGGCTCGACCGCACCCTGACCTGTTTCCGCATCGGCGATCCCAACGGCGCCTATCCGATCTTCGATGCCACCGGCTCGACGATAGCGCCAGGCCGATGGAACACGGCCGGCAGCCCGGTCATCTACACCAGCGAACATTATTCGACCGCGTTGCTCGAAAAACTGGTGCATGGCAGCGGTCGGCTGCCCCCAAACCAGCATTACGTGCGCATAACCGTCCCACGCGGCCTGAGCTACGAGGTCTTCTCGCCGCCAGTCCTCCCTGGCTGGGACTCGATGCCGGCCGTGGCGAGCAAGAATTTCGGTGAAGGATGGTCCCTGGAGCGGCGGAGCCTTCTGCTGATCGTCCCCAGCGTGGTGGCCCTTCTCGACAACAACATCCTGATCAATCCGGCGCATCCGGAATTCGCCGGCCTCCAGACCAGCCTGCACGAGCCGGTCTATTGGGATCGTCGCCTGTTCGGAAGCTGAACGGCCGCCGCTCAGTCCGACGTCCTCTGCGCCGCTATGTAGCCGTCGAGCTGGTCGGGATCGAAGATGCCGCCGTCGAAGAACCCGTCCGGGCCGAGCACGAGGCTGGCGCCGGCCGAGCCGACCGGGGTAGCCATCTTCAAGGCGCCTTCGACCTTGGCATTGGCGCCTGGCATGGCGACGCCGAGCGGCTTGAGGGCGGAGCGGTAGAGGTCGGGCCGGTAGCAGTCGCGGGCGATCGCGACGTTTGCCGCGGAATGTTCGACCTGACCCCAGCGCACCATCTGCGTGTAGAACCACAGCGCGTGGCTTTTCCACGGGAAGTTCGCCGCCTTGTCGAAGGGCAGGAAAAAATCCTCGACCAGGCGCGAAGTCCCGCCGCCGAGATCGAGCCGGCCGGTGAGGATGGGCATCTGCAGCTCGGCCGGCCGGCCGAGAAAGGCCGGCTGCGCCATCAGCGCCGCCAGTTCGGAGCGGTTGCCCGGGTCCTGGCACCAGCGGGCTGCGTGATGCAGCGCCCGCAGCAAGGCGGACAGCGCCTCCGGCTCGGCTTCCGCCCACGCTCTGCGCGCGCCGATCACCTTTTCCGGACTGGTGCGCCAGATGGCGGCCTTCACCGTAGCGATGCGGCCGCTGCCGGCAGCGACCGCCGCGCTGTTCCACGGCTCGCCGGCGCAATAGCCGTCGATTCGGCCGGCGGCGAGCGCGTCTGGCATGAAGGGCGGCGGCACGATGACGATGTCGATGTCGCGCGACGGGTCGACGCCGCAGGCCGCCAGCCAATAGCGCAGTTCGTAATTATGCCCGGAATGCGGGTGTACGACCGCGAAGCGCAGCGGATCGAGGCCGCTGCGCTTGCGTTCCGCGATCAGGTCGCGCAGGGCCGCGCCGTTGCGCTCGGCGTCGAGGTCGGCCTCGGCGCCATGCGCCGCCATGCCCTTCCAGATCGCGTTCGACACCGTCACGCAATTGCCGCCGAGGCCCAGCGAGAACGGCACGATCGTGTCCGACGGGATCGGCGACAGGCCGAGATTGCAGGCAAGCGGCATCGGCCCCAGCATGTGCGACAGATGGAAGTGACCGATGGCGATGCGGTCGCGGATGTTGGCCCAGGAGGTCTCGCGGTGCAGGACGAGCTCGATTCCCTCGCGCTGGGCAAAGCCGATCTCCCGCGCCGCCACCAGCACCGCGCTGTCGAACAGCGGCATGAAGCCGGCATCGATATGGTGTGCGGACGGCATGGTCAGTCCTCTCCCGGATCGAGCAGGCCGGCGGCGGTGACGAGGCTCTGGGCGATCTCGGCGATCTTGCGGTTCTGGTTCATCGCCGTCTTGCGCAGCAGGCCGTAGGCCGCCTCCTCCGACAGTCCGCGCGACTTCATCAGGATGCCCTTGGCGCGGTCGATGACCTTGCGGCCGGCGAGTTCGCTGCGCGCCTCCTCCAGCTCTCGCGTGAGGCGCGAATAGGCGTTGAAGCGGCTGATCGCCATGTCGAGGATGGTTTTCACCCGCTCCTGCTTCAGCCCGTCAACGACATAGGCCGAGACGCCGGCCTCGATCGCCGCCTCTATGGAGGCGCGGTCGGAACGGTCGACGAACATGGCGATCGGGCGCTTCACCGCGCGCGACAGCTGGAACATGTTCTCCAGCATGTCGCGGTTGGGATTCTCGAGGTCGATGACGATGACGTCCGGGTTGATCTCGGCGATCCGCCGGGCGATGCCGGCGACGTCATGCACCAGCGTGACGTGGTCATGGCCGGCCTCGCGCAGCCCCGCCTCGATGATCGAGGCGCGGATGCGGTTCTCGTCGATGACGAGGATTGCGAGGGAGGATGCCGCCATGCCCCATTTTGCGCGCCGGCGGGTTTTGTGCAATGCGGTATTTGCGCTACGGACAACGTTGCGCGGGCATTGCCGGCTACGATCCGGTCAATCCCGTTCCGCCAGCAGCGTCCTGGTCAGCGGATGCGACGGATCGGCGAGGCCGTCGATGACGCTGAAATGGTGGCGGTCGGGCTCGACCACGGTGCTGGTGGTGGCGCCGAGGCCGGTCCAGACATTGGCCAGCAGGTCGTTCTGGCGCAAAAACTCGGCACGCTCGCCGCCGCCGACCCAGCAGGTGATGCGGGCGCCGTCCATCGGCCTGAGCAGCGCCGGGCTCTCGGCAATCGCCTCGGCCTCGTCGATCGCCAGCGTCTCGTTCATCGCCGTGCGCATCAGCGGCCGCAAATCGTGCACGCCGGAGATGGAGACGACATTGCGGATGCGGTCCCGCACGGCGGCCGGCAGCGGCGTCGTCAGCGACACCATGCGGCTGGCGAGGTGCCCGCCGGCCGAATGGCCGGTCAGCATGAGCGGCCCCTCGACCAGTGTGGCAGTCTTTTCGACCGCGGCACCGACCTCCCTGACGATGCCGCCGATGCGGTTCTCCGGACAGAGCGTGTAGGAGGGCATCGCCACCGCGTAGCCGCGGCCGACGGGACCGGCTGCCAGATGCGACCAGAAGCTCTTGTCGAACGCCTTCCAGTAGCCGCCATGGATGAACGCCACCAAGCCTTTCGGCGCCGCCTCCGGCAGGAACAGGTCGAGGCGGTTGCGTGGTTTGTCGCCATAGGTGATGTCGAGCTTGGCGCGGCCCGCGGCCGACAGCGTTTCGCGAAACGCCCGCGCCGGCTCTACCCACGCCCCCGGCCAGCGGTCGCTGCCGGCAATGTTCGGGCCATTGGCATAGGCGCCGTCCCAGTCGGCGATGTGATGTTCCAGCATGGGGCCCTCCTCGGCGGTGCTCGATCGACGCAGGGCAGCTGCGCTTTTCTTCGAACAACGAAACTGCTCCATTTTTTCGCAATTCCGAGCGCAAACTGCTGCACGCTTCTGCCGGAATTTCTCTAGCAATGGCGGCCATCGAAGGCCGCGTCAACGTTCCTCAAGCGAAAAACTTTAGGCTTGAAATAAATCACCGGCGGTGGGATGCTACGCCGCATAAAATGGGAACTGGGAGGTTGCCGTGCCGCCCGCCAGCCGCTCCGGTCCTGCCGCATCCGGCATCTTCGCCGGACCGTCGGGGAGGCTTGCATCGGCACATCGCTTCCCAACCGATGCCATGCGCGCGCCGAACCAGCGGTCCGCGCATCCGGCCAACGAGCATACAAGGGGAACTGCACGATGCTTGGACCGTCCGCGCATGTCGACACCTTCACGCGCGACAACCTGCCGCCGCAGGATGAGTGGCCGGATTTCCGGCTCGACGGCTTCGACTATCCCGATCGGCTGAACGCCGCGGTCGAGCTGACCGACCGCATGGTCGAAAAGGGTTTCGGCGACAACACCGCGCTGATCGGCAACGGCCGCCGCCGTACCTACAAGGAACTGTCGGACTGGACCAACCGGCTGGCGCATGCGCTGGTCGACAACTACGGCCTGAAGCCCGGCAACCGGGTGCTGATCCGCTCGGCCAACAACCCGGCGATGGTCGCCTGCTGGCTGGCCGCCACAAAAGCCGGCGCCGTGGTGGTCAACACCATGCCGATGCTGCGGGCCGGCGAGCTGGCCAAGATCGTCGACAAGGCCGAGATCGCGCTGGCGCTGTGCGACACCCGCATCAAGGACGAGCTCGTGGCCTGCGCCAAGGAAAGCCGCTTCCTCGAGCAGGTTGTGGGCTTCGACGGCACCGCCAACCACGACGCCGAGCTCGACCGCATCGCCCTCGACAAGCCGGTGCGCTTCGAGGCGGTGCAGACCTGCCGCGACGACGTCGCCCTGCTCGGCTTCACCTCCGGCACGACGGGCGTGCCCAAGGCGACCATGCATTTCCACCGCGACCTGCTGATCATCGCCGACGCCTATGCCAAGGAGGTCCTGAAGGTGGTGCCCGAAGACGTCTTCGTCGGCTCGCCGCCGCTCGCCTTCACCTTCGGCCTCGGCGGGCTGGCGATCTTCCCGCTGCGCTTCGGCGCCGCCGCGACGCTGCTGGAGCATGCCACGCCGCCCAACATGATCGAGATCATCGAGAAATATCGGGCGACCGTCTCCTTCACCGCGCCGACCGCCTACCGGGCCATGCTGAAGGCGATGGACGAGGGCGCCGACCTCTCCTCGCTGCGCGTCGCGGTGTCGGCCGGCGAGACCTTGCCGGCGCCGGTCTTCGAGGAATGGACGGAAAAGACCGGCAAGCCGATCCTCGACGGCATCGGCGCCACCGAGATGCTGCACATCTTCATCTCCAACCGCTTCGAGGACCGGCGGGCCGGATCGACCGGCAAGCCGGTCGGTGGCTACGAGGCGCGCGTGGTCGACGACGCCATGCGCGAGGTGCCGCGCGGCACCGTCGGCAAACTGGCGGTGCGCGGCCCGACCGGCTGCCGCTACATGGCCGACGACCGGCAGCGCGACTATGTCCGCGATGGCTGGAACTTGACCGGCGACGCCTTCGTGCAGGACGAGGACGGCTTCTTCCACTTCGCCGCGCGCTCCGACGACATGATCGTCAGCGCCGGCTACAACATCGCCGGCCCAGAGGTCGAGGCGGCGCTGCTGTCGCATGACGACGTCGCCGAATGCGCGGTGATCGGGGTGTCCGACGGCGAGCGCGGCCAGATCGTCGAGGCGCATGTCGTGCTTGCCGCCGGCGTCGCCGCCGACGCGCTGACGGTCAAGCGGCTGCAGGACCATGTCAAGGCGACGATAGCGCCCTATAAATACCCGCGCTCGGTCAAGTTCATCGACGCCCTGCCGAAAACCCAGACCGGCAAGATCCAGCGCTTCCGGCTGCGCGCGGAGAAGGCGAATTGAGCAAGCCCCACGATCCCTCGGCCGACGGTGCCGAGATGTCGTTCAAGGACCGCATGTCCTACAGCGACTATCTGCGCCTCGACGAGATCCTCGGCGCGCAGCAGCCGCTGTCGGCGGCTCATGACGAGATGCTGTTCATCGTCCAGCACCAGACGTCGGAACTGTGGATGAAGCTCGCGCTGCACGAGATCGGCTCGGCCATGCGCGCCATCCGCGCCGACCGACTGGAGCCGAGCTTCAAGATGCTGTCGCGGGTGGCGCGCATCTTCGAGCAGCTGAACAGCGCCTGGGACGTGCTGCGCACCATGACGCCCAGCGAATACACGGAATTCCGCGACGCGCTCGGCCAGTCCTCCGGCTTCCAGTCATGGCAGTACCGCGCCGTCGAGTTCATGGCCGGCAACCGCAACCTCGCCATGCTGAAGCCGCATGCGCACCGGCCGGAGCTCAGCGCGCGGCTGGAGGCGATCTTGGCCGAGCCGTCGCTCTACGACGAGGCGATCCTGCTGCTTGGCCGCAACGGCTTCGACATCGGCGTCGACGCCAGGCGCGCCGACTGGCGCGAGACCCGAGTTGAGAACGAGGAGGTGCTGGTCGCCTGGCAGACGGTCTATCGGGACCCGCAGCGCTACTGGATGTTCTACGAGCTCGCCGAAAAGCTGGTCGACTTCGAAGACTATTTCCGCCGCTGGCGCTTCAACCACGTCACCACGGTCGAGCGCATCATCGGAATGAAGCGCGGCACCGGCGGCACGTCGGGCGCCTCCTACCTCAGGAAGATGCTGGAGGTTGAACTGTTTCCCGAACTCTGGAAAGTTCGCACCCGGCTCTGACCAACCGAAAAACGACGGGAACCCTCGGAGGAGAAAAATGAAGAAAAGTCTTGCGGCCGGCATCCTCGGCCTCTCGCTGGCGGCGACCGGCATGGCGCAGGCCGAGCCGGTCAAGATCGGCGTGATCACCACGCTGTCGGGCGGCGGCGCCGGCCTCGGCATCGACATGCGCGACGCCTTCACGCTGGCGATCAAGCAGTCCGGCAATAAGGAGGTCGAGCTCGTCGTCGAGGACGATGCGCAGAAGCCGGAGCTGGCGGTGCAGATCGCCGAAAAAATGATCCAGAGCGACAAGGTCGACCTCTTGACCGGCATCATCTGGTCGAACCTGGCGATGGCCGTGGTGCCCAACGCCGTGGCGCAGGACATCATCTACCTGTCACCCAACGCCGGGCCGTCGGCGCTGGCCGGCGCCAACTGCAACAAGAACTATTTCAACGTCGCCTACCAGAACGACAATTTCCATGAGGCGATGGGGCAATACGCCAACCAGGATTACAAGAAGACCTTCATCCTCGCCCCCAACTACCCGGCCGGCAAGGATTCGCTGACCGGCTTCAAGCGCTACTACAAGGGCGAGCTGGCGGGCGAGATCTACACCCAGGTCGGCCAGACCGACTATGCCGCCGAGATCGCCCAGATCCGCGATTCCGGCGCCGATTCGGTGTTCTTCTTCCTGCCCGGCGGCATGGGCATCGCCTTCATGAAGCAATATGCCCAGTCCGGCGTGACCATTCCGGTCATGGGACCGGCCTTCTCCTTCGACCAGGACATGCTGCCGGCGATCGGCGACGCGGCCCTCGGCGTCAAGAATTCCGCCAGCTGGTCGAAGGATCTCGACAACGAGGCCAGCAAGGCATTCGTCGAAGCCTTCAAGGCCGAATACAACCGCCTGCCCTCGGTCTATGCCGCGCAGAGCTGGGATACGGCGAACCTCATCCTGTCGGCGCTGTCCAAGGCCAGCGTCAAGGACAAGGACGCCTTCCGCGCCGCGCTCAAGGCCGCCGACTTCAAGTCGGTGCGCGGCGACTTCACCTTCAACACCAACAACCACCCGATCCAGAACGTCTATGTGCGCGAGGTGGTCAGGGAAGGCGACGTGCTGACCAACAAGATCATCGCCACGGCCTTTGAGAAGCACGGCGACGCCTACGCCGAGCAGTGCAAGATGTAGCTCCATTCTCCCCGCGTGCGGGGAGAATGTGCCGGCAGGCGGATGAGGGGCGGCGCCGACGCTTGCTGGAACTACCCCCACCCCTAACCCCTCCCCACAAGGGGGAGGGGGGACGATGAAGCGCCGCGCCAGAATCCCCCTCCCCCTTGTGGGGAGGGGTTAGGGGTGGGGGTAGTTCCTCCGAACGCTGACCGCCCTAGTCGCCACCAACACCCAGACATCAGAGCCCCAAGTCCTCTTGTCCATCGCCCTCCTCATCGAACAACTCCTCAACGGCCTGCAGCTCGGCGTCATGCTGTTCCTCATGGCGGCCGGGCTGACGTTGATCTTCGGCGTGATGGGGTTGATCAACCTCGCCCACGGCTCGCTCTACATGGTCGGCGCCTTCGCCTGCGCGGCGGTGGCGGCCGCCACCGGCTCGTTCTGGATCGGGCTGGTCGCCAGCCTTGTCGCCGCGGCCGCGGCCGGCGCCATCGTCGAGGTCGCGGTCATCCGAAAGCTCTACGAGCGCGACCATCTCGACCAGGTGCTGGCGACCTTCGCGCTGATCCTGATCTTCTCGGAAGGCACGCGCTGGCTGTTCGGCTCCTTCCCGCTCTATCTCGACATACCGCCACTGCTGCAGGGCGCGGTGCCGCTGCCGGGCGGCGGCCGGTACCAGCTCTACCGGCTCGCCATCATCGGTGTCGGCATCGTGGTCGCCATCGGCCTCTATCTGCTCATTTCGCGCACCCGCTTGGGCATGCGCATCCGCGCCGGCGAATCCGACCGCGAGATGATCGCCGCCCTCGGGGTCGACATCCGCACGCTCTACACCGTCGTCTTCGCCTTGGGCGCCGCCCTTGCCGGCCTGGCAGGCGCGCTGGTGGGCGCATTGCAGTCGGTGCAGGTCGGCATGGGCGAGCCGGTGCTGATCCTCGCCTTCGTCGTCATCGTCATCGGCGGCATCGGCTCGATCAAGGGCGCGCTGCTCGGCGCCATACTGGTCGGCGTCGTCGACACGATGGGCCGCTTCCTGCTGCCCAAGGCGCTCGCCCTGGCGATGCCGGCGGCACAGGCCGGCCTGATCGGCGGGGCGCTCGCCTCGATGCTGATCTACCTGGTCATGGCGGTCATCCTCGCAGTCAGGCCGAGCGGCCTGTTCGCGGCGCAGTCATGAGCGCCGTCGTGAGCCGGGAAGCCGTCGTCAACACGCTGCTGGCGCTGCTGCTGCTCGCCGTACCGATCGCCGCCTCGGCCGCCGGCGAGCCGTTCTACGTCACGCTTGCCACCCGCATCGCCGTGCTGGCGCTGGCCGCGGTGGGGCTCAACATCGCGCTGGGGCTCGGCGGGCTGGTGTCGTTCGGCCACGCCGCCTTCTTCGGCCTCGGCGGCTATGCGGCCGGCATCCTCGCCACCCATGCCTTCAACGCCGAGCCGCTGTTTTTCGGCCTGCCGGGCACGACCTCGATGCCGGTCATCTGGCTGGTCGCGATCCTGGTCTGCGGGCTGGTGGCGCTGCCGATCGGCGCGATCAGCCTGCGCACCACCGGCGTCTATTTCATCATGATCACGCTCGCCTTCGCGCAGATGATCTATTATTTCGCCGTCTCCTGGCCGGCCTATGGCGGCGAGGACGGGCTGTCGATCTATGTCCGCAACGCCTTTCCCGGCGTCAACACCGCGCAGCCCCTGCCCTATTTCCTGCTCTGCTATGGCGTGCTGATGCTGGTCCTGTTGCTGTTCTGGCTCATCGGCGGCTCGCGTTTCGGCACCGCCCTGCAGGCGGCCCGGCAGAATCCGGTCCGGCTGGCCGCCGTCGGCATCGCGCCGTTCCGCATCCGCCTCGTCGCCTTCGTCCTCTCGGCCATGGTCACCGGCCTGGCGGGCGCGCTGTTCGCCGACCTCAACCGCTTCGTCAGCCCGTCCATGCTGTCCTGGCACATGTCGGGCGAGCTGATCGTGCTGATCATCCTGGGCGGCAAGGGCCGGCTGTTCGGGCCGCTCGCCGGCGCCATGCTCTACGTGCTGTTCGAATATGCGCTGGGCGGCATTACCGAGCGCTGGCAGTTCTTCCTCGGCCTGATCCTGCTCGGCGTGGTGCTGTTCGCGCGCGGCGGGCTGCTCGGCCTGCTGGCCGGAAAGGCGCGCCATGGCTGAGCCGGTGCTGGAGATCCGCGACCTGCGCAAGAGCTTTGGCGCGCTGAAAGCGACCGACGGTGTCAGCCTCGACTTGATGCCGGGCGAGATTCATGCGCTGATCGGCCCCAACGGCGCCGGCAAGTCGACGCTGATCCACCAGATCTCCGGTTCGATCCCGCCCGACAGCGGCACCATCCGCTTCCTCGGCCGCGACATGGCCGGGCTCGACATGGCGGCGCGCGCAAAACTGGGGCTCGGCCGCAGCTTCCAGATCTCGTCGCTGGCGCCGGAGTTTTCCGCATTGCGCAACGTCATGCTGGCGGTGCAGGCCAGGCAGGGTTCCAGCTTCCGTTTCTTCCGGCCGGTGAAGGGCGACCGCAGCCTGGCCGGGCCGGCTCTCGCCATGCTGGAGCGCGTCGGCTTGGCGGCCCGGGCGAACACACCCGCCGCCGAGCTGTCGCATGGCGAGCGCCGCCAGCTCGAGATCGCCATCGCGCTGGCGCTAGGCCCGAAGGCCTTCCTGCTCGACGAGCCTATGGCCGGCATGGGACCGGAGGGCTCGAAGAGCCTGACCAAATTCCTCGACGGCCTGCGCCGCCAGGCGCCGATCCTGCTGGTCGAGCACGATATGGACGCGGTCTTCGCGCTCGCCGACCGCATCTCGGTTCTGGTCTACGGCCGCATCGTCGCCACCGGCACGGTCGACGAGATCCGCAACGATCCCGAAGTGCGGCGCGCCTATCTGGGAGAAGCCGCGTGAGCCTGCTCGAGGTCAAAGGCGTGCAGACCTTCTACGGCGCCTCGCAGGCGCTGTTCGGGGTGTCGCTCGACGTGCGCCAGGGCGAAGTCGTGGCGCTGATGGGCCGCAACGGCATGGGCAAGACGACGACGATCCGCTCCATCCTCGGGCTCAACCGGCCGCGCGCCGGCACGGTTCGTTTCGCCGGGCGTGAGATCGCCGGCATGCGGCCGCATCGCATCGCCCGGCTGGGCGTCGGGCTGGTGCCGGAGGGCCGCCGCTGCTTCCCCAACCTGACGGTGCTGGAGAATCTCCTCGCCGCCGCCCGCCGCGGCGCATGGACGCTGGACAAGGTGGTCGAATTGTTCCCGCGCCTCGGCGAGCGCCGCGCCCAGTATGCCCGCACCCTGTCGGGCGGCGAGCAGCAGATGCTGGCGATCGGCCGCGCGCTGATGACCAATCCCGCCCTGCTCATCCTCGACGAGGCGACCGAGGGTCTCGCGCCGGTGATCCGCGCCGACATCTGGACGGCGATCCGCCGGCTGAAGGCAGAGGGCCAGTCGATCCTGGTGGTCGACAAGACGCTCGCCGAACTGCTGCCGGTCGCCGACCGCTGCTTCGTGCTGGAGAAGGGCGCCACGGTGTTCGCGGGAACGCCGGCGATGCTGACGCCGGAGCTGCAGGATCGTTATCTTGGGGTGTGAATGGCGCCTGAGCCGCCTGTGTGAGGGAAGCAGATATTCATTCCAAGCATCAGCCTTGCGCCGCAAGTCTGCCGTTAAACGATTACGACGCCTCCCGAAAGCAGACGCAGGCCGATAGCTACGTTAAGGTACCCCCCGCCTGAACGGGATTGCGGACGATAGCAACGCCACCCGATTCCCATGCTGCTTGGGACCTGAGTGTCGCGTCAATCACGATGGTTTGGCCGACATCGACCCCGAGATAAGCCCTGGAACCTTAGATAGCCGTGTTGTCAGCCAGGAATAGCTGTTCTGAAAATCGTCGAGATCTTTTGCGCTGACGGGCTTGGTGTGCGCTTCATACCTCCGGGCGATGTTAATTGTATCAAGATTCATCTCGAACCTGTCGGATTTCGATCCAAAATAGGCAGAGAAGTTGTCCCAATTCTTGACGAATACAGGCTTCAGGTCGCTCAAATACAATTCGTTGACAGCATCTTTTGGCAATCTTCCGATGAAAAGCTGCGCCCTGTCGCCGTTTTTCTTCGGCAACGCCTCGCTGATCGCGTTTGCGACCTTTGCTCCATCGAATGCGAAACGATACTCCAACACAGTTATCAGTAGCTTCCGTAGCGCATACTCGACCTCTGTCCTGCGTTCGAACAGCGCGGCCAGATCGGCAATGTTCGGCTCTATCGGCAGGTATTCTAAGGGAAGATCGCCCCGGGTGAATGGCGAAATCGCCTTCTTGTATTCCAGTCCAGACCTGGCAAGAAAGGTTCGCAGCTCCTTGATCGCAAAAGAACCGTTGTCGGCTTTCAGCAAGCCGTAGCGCGCAAACCGAGATGCCTTCTCGGGCTCCGAAGCTAGAAACTCTTTGACGAACGCAGTATCTCCGTCCGCCAAAAGGCACAGAAGGTCATACTCGTCTGGATACCACCACACTAGGGACAGCATGATGTCCTTGATCGGCTGAGCTAGGCGGGTAGCAATCTTGTCCTTGACCGACTCGAAGTTTGCCTTTGAAATCTTTGCCTTTTTGTCGACCGGAAGCTCGCCAAGCGACCTCAGTACTTCGCTGCACGCGAGCCGGATCAAATAGGGATGTCCACCATATTCTTCGCTTAGTAGATCGAAACAGTCCTCATCGAGCGCTGCACCGGCATATTTGGCGATTGCCCGAACCATCTCCCGCACGTTGGGACGCGTGAGTTGGTCCAGATAGAACGGTACCGCCAACTGGAAAATCGGATTGGGGACCTGGTTGAAGTGCGACTGCTCCACGCTAGATGGGTTTACCCCAGCCACGCAGAAAGTAAGAAACCCCTTTGTCTCTTGCGACGCAGACCTAATCGTCTGCCACAACGGCAGGTGGTCGTCGTCCCAATGCTGACCGAGATGGTTGGTGATGCCTGGCGTGATGAACTCGACCTCGTCTAAGAGGAGCACGATCTGCCCCACTTCAGATTTATCGTGGATCCACTTGACCGTCCGAATGAATGAGTTGGCTGCGCCAGCCATGTCGAACGAGAATTCCGCTGGAGCAGGACACCCGGCCTTGGCTGCGAACTCCAGCATTCGGCGCGAGAGTTCCTCAAGCACTGCCCACCAACGACTGCCATAGATACCAGGACTTTGGCAGTCCACGTATTCAGCGATGGCCCCCTTTTCGGAAAGCCGTCGCTGGATCGCAAACAACACGGACGTCTTTCCAGTCTTGCGTAGCCCAAACAGCCCAGACTGTTCTTTCCGGATTAGTGCCCTCTGAACCAATTCCTGGACGATCATGTCACGCCCATAGAAATATTTATCGTGTTTGATCGGCGAAGACATCCCAAAAAGATCGAAGCGGCCAATTGTTGCGGCCATCCTCGATCGTATAAGGAAAATTTGCCCACCTTTGTCCTTCAGTTCGTTTGCCGAAAGGGCAACGATCACCCAGTCCTTGCTCTGGCCCGCCAAGCTCTCTATCGACGCCTTGTCGCCCTCGTAGATGACAAACGCCACGACGTTTTCGACCCGGTGCCGAAACTCCGGTGCCCGGGAGATGTTTTCAAGTGCCGTCAGCAGCCGTACGTCAGCCCGTCCATGGGGCGAATACAACGCAATAACTTCGCGCTGAAGACCAAACCTTTCGACCGCCAACGGCTTCGGCTGGCAAAGCCAGAACGCCTGCCCGAACTGGTAGGAGCCGTATGTTACGTCGAACACTTCGTCGAGCGCAGCCGCGAGTGCCTCCTGTTCGGGTCGAGCCTGAAAAAACGCGTGCAGTGCATCCTTCTTGATCGCCATCTTGCCCCCACCACTCAGCCATTCATACGAGGTGAGCGTAGTCGCTCTCCGTGATGCGGGCAATTGCAGGCAGAGCGCAGGGCAGGTCAGCCGCAGCCTTTCGACCAGAGAAGCCAAGCCGCTCTTCCGCTTTCCGTCCCCTAGTGCCGGAGGTCAGTAGCTTCACGAACGGAAGCTTTCCGGAAATCGCAATAAATTCTGTATGCCCCGAGATAAGGGCCCTGAACGGCTCGTCGCTCACTTCGTGGACCAACCCTTGGAATTTCATGACCAGCAGCGTTCGCCAACAGCGCTTGATGCCCGAAGAGTGGCGTAAGCGGACTTGGACCCCGAGACGAACTGGCTCGTTCAGCCGTATTTCAAGTCACCGCCGCCCTCACAGCAAACCGCGCATCCTTCCATGCGCCGGTACGAAGAATGTCCTGCAAAATCTCGACCGCGCTCCAGACATCGCCGTAGCTCAGGTAGAGCGGCGTGAAGCCGAAGCGCAGGGTGGAGGGCGCGCGGAAGTCGCCGATGACGCCGCGGGCGATCAGCGCCTGCATGATCTCATAGGCATGCTCGTGGCCGAACGACACCTGGCTGCCGCGCCGCGCACCCTCGCGCGGGGTCTCCAGCGTCAGGCCGAAGCCGTCGCATTTCGCCTCGACCAGCTTTATGAACAGGTCGGCGAGCGCGATGCTCTTCAGCCTCATCGCGGCCATGTCGACCTCGTCCCAGATGTCGAGCGCGCCCTTCAGCGCGCGCAGCGACAGCATCGGCTGGGTGCCGCACTGGAAGCGGCGGATGCCGGCGTCGGCGGCAAAACCCTGCTCGAAGGCGAAGGGACGCGCGTGGCCCCACCAGCCGCTGAGCGGCTGCCGCGCCTCGGCCTGGTGGCGATGCGCGACATAGATGAAGGCCGGCGAGCCCGGGCCGCCATTGAGGTATTTGTAGGTGCAGCCGACGGCGAAATCGGCATGCGCGCCGTCGAGATCGACCGGCAGCGCGCCGGCGCTGTGACAGAGGTCCCAGACCACCAGCGCGCCGGCGTCGTGTGCCCTGCGGGTCAGCGCCGCCATGTCGCGCAGCTCGCCGGTCTTGTAGTTGACGTGGTTGATCAGCACCACGGCGACGCTACCGTCGATGAGTTCCTCGATCGCCGGGGCGTCGACGCCTTCCAGCCGCAGTACGGCACCCGGCCGCGTCGAGGCGACGCCCTCGGCCATGTAGAGGTCGGTCGGAAAGCTGCCGCCTTCGGCGACGATGACCGAGCGGCCGGGACGCAGCCCCATCGCCGCATGCAGCGCCTTGTAGATGTTGATCGAAGTGGTGTCGGCGACCACCGTCTGGCCGGCGGCCGCGCCGACCAGGCGGCCGATGCGGTCGCCAAGCACGACCGGCATGTCGAACCAGCCGGCGGTGTTCCAGCTGCGGATCAGCCCCTCGCCCCATTCCTGGCGGGCCGCCTTCTCCAGCTCGGCCAGCACCGTGGGCGAGGCCGGCCCGAGCGAGTTGCCGTCGAGATAGATCACGCCGTCGGGCATGACGAAGCGGTCGCGGAACGGACGAAGCAAATCGGCCGCGTCCATCGCCTCGACGGCCGCGAGATCGGGAATTCCATCCATGGTTTCGGACATCCTTATTCGCGGACGGCTTCGCGCGCCGGAGCGGGCCCGCGGCCGCGCCGCAGGCTGGGCAGCGCCAGCATGGCGAGCACGAACAGGCCGGTGGCGAGTTTCAGGTCGGGCGGCGGCATGCCGGCGGCCAGGCAGAACGAGACGAGCTGGTAATAGACGATCGCCCCGACGAAGGGCGCGGCGAGCTGGCGCGCCACGGTCTGCTTGCCGACGATCGCCTCGCCGATCATCAGCGCCGCCAGGCCGTTGATGAGGATGCCGAGACCCATATTGACGTCGGCGAAACCCTGCGACTGCACCATCAGCGCGCCGCCGGTCGCCGAGAAGGCGCTGGCCAGCCCGACTCCGCCGATGGTTGCGACCCAGACATTGATGCCCTGCGCCTCGGCCATGTCGGGATTGGCGCCGACGGCACGGATGGCGGTGCCCTTCTCGGTCTTGAAGAACAGGTCGAGCAGGATGAAGACGACGATGCCGATGATGCCGGCGACGACGATCTTCGAGGCCGGGAAGCCGGGTTGCGTGAACGGCGCCCAGTCGAACACGGTGGGCGAGCCGAACACCGACAGGTTCGACCGGCCCATGATGCGCAAATTGATGCTGTAGAGCATCGTCATCATCAAAATGCCGGCGAGCAGCGTGTGGATGCGGAAGCGCAGATGGATGAAGGCCGTGCAGCAGCCGGCGAGGAAGCCGGCGACCAGCGCCACCGCGATCGCCGTCAGCGGCGAGGCGCCGGCCGCCAGCAGCACGCCGCAGACGCAGCCGCCCAGAGGGAAGGCGCCCTCGCTGGTGAGGTCCGGGAAATTGAGCGTCCGGAACGGGATCATGATGCCGAGCACGACGAAGGCGAGGATCAGGCTCTGCGCCAGCGTGACCGGGACCAGCGCGACGAAGCTGGTGAAGATGGTCTGGATGTCCATGATGATCAGCTCGCCAGCAGCATGCGGTCGGTCTTGACGGAGAAGTGGCCGATCAGGTCGGCGACCGTGATCCGCTTCTTCTCCTCGCCGGAAATCTCCAGCCGGACTTTTCCGGCGTCGAGCATGATGACGCTGTGCCCGTAGTCGACGGCGTGCTGCATGTTGTGGGTCACCATCAGCGTGGTCAGCTTCAGCGCCTCGACGGCGCGCACGGTCGCCTGCATGACGATGTCGGCGGTGCGCGGATCGAGCGCCGCCGTGTGCTCGTCGAGCAGCAGCAGCTCCGGCGAGCCGCCGACCGCCATGATCAGCGACAGCGACTGGCGCTGGCCGCCCGACAAGAGCTCGACGCGCGTGTCCAGCCGGTTCTCCAGGCCGAGGCCGAGCAGCGCCAGCCGCTCCCTGTAGTCGGCCAGACGTTTGGCGTTGAGGCCCAGGCGCAAGGTGCGCTTCCTGCTGCGCAAATCGGCGAGCAGCATGTTCTCGGCCACCGTCATCGACGCGGCGGTGCCCTTCATCGGATCCTGGAACACCCGGGCCAGCCGCGCCGCGCGCCTGTGCACCGGCATGCCGGTCACGTCGTCGCCATTGATCAGGACCTGCCCGGAATCCAGCACCATGGCGCCGGATATGGCGTTGAGCATGCTCGACTTGCCGGCGCCGTTGGAGCCGATGACGACACCGAACTCGCCGGTGGCGAGCGACAGGTCGAGGCCGTCGAGCGCCTTCTTCTCGTCGGGGCGTCCCTTGTAGAAAACCTTACGCGCGGATCGGATCTCGAGCATCCGTCTCTCCCGGCAGGATGGCGGCACGCGGGGCGCCGCCAGCCGTTTCGACTTAGTAGGTGACGGTTAGTCGACGATGCAGCCGCAATCGGCCATCGATTCCGGGATCTCGACCCCGAACGCCGCCATCGCCTTCTTGGAGATCAGCGGGGCGTGGTCGGCATAGGCCGGGCGCGACGGCGGGATCGTCTTGGGATCCTTGCCCTTGAGAACCTCGGCGGCGATCTTGCCGGCGTTCATGCCGACCTGGTCGTAATTCACCGCGAAGCTCGCCGGCACGACGCCGTTGCGCACCGCGCCGTCGTCGGAATTGACGATCGGGATGCCGGCCTGGCGCGCGGCGGCAGAGACGGCTGCGACCGCCGGCTGCAGCAGGTTCGAGGCAGGCGTGTAGATCACGTCCGCCTTGCCGGCGAAGGAGGCGATGCGCTGCTGGATCTCGTTGACGTTGTCGACGCCGACAGCGACCACCTCGAAGCCGGCGGCCGGGGCGGCCTCCTTGATCTTCTCGAGCAGCGCCACGTCATTCGCCTCGCCCGGATTGTAGGGCACGCCGAAACGCTTGGCGTTGGGCAGCAGCTTCTTGGTGAACTCCATGACGGCCGCCACGTCCTGCAGGTCGGTGGCACCGGTCATGCCCTCGTCCCCGGACTCCCAGGACGGCACGAGCTTTGCCGCGACCGGGTCGGTGACCGCGGTGAACACGACCGGAATGCCCGAGCCGGCCAGCGCCTTCTTGGCGATCTGCGAGACCGGGGTGGTCACGGTATAGATCAGCTTCGGCTGCTCGGCCTGCAGCTTGGCGATCATCTGCGGCACCAGCGAGGCGTCGAAATTGGTGTGGCTCTCGGTGTAGACGACGTCGGTGCCCTCGACGAAGCCGTTCTCGGCCAGCGCCTTCTTGAAGCCGGCGATCGAGGCGGCGAGCTGCGGATGCTCGCCGAAATTGGCGATGCCGATGCGGATCTGCTCGGCGGCCGCCCCGCCCAGGCCGGCGATTAGCGCACCCGCCACGACGAGGCCCGACAGCAGGCCGGATTTCAGTTTTCTCATCTGTTCCTCCCGGAATTTGCTTGCGCGCCGCGTTCTGGCGGCGGCCTGCCGGGATCATTGCCCACTCCCGGGACGACTGTCAACATTATATATAATTCTTGCGAGCAGCCTTCATCATATATAATTTACCCACGCATTGTGCGGAGGACGGAGATGCGTGAGGAGCAGCACTCCACCAAGACCGAGGCGGCCTACCGGCTGCTGCGCCGCGATATCCTGACGACCCGCCTGCTGCCCGGCGCTCCGCTGAAGCTCGGCAAGCTGCGCGACACCTACGGGGTCGGCTGGACGCCGCTGCGCGAGGCGCTGTCGCGGCTTGAAGCGGAGCGGCTGGTCACGGCCATCAGCAACCGCGGCTTCGCCGTCGCCCCCGTCTCGCGCGCCGAGCTGGAGGACCTTGCCCGCGCCCGCATGGTGGTCGAGGTGCCGCTGCTGCTGGAATCCATGGACAAGGGCGGCAGCGACTGGGAGGCCGCCGTCGTCACCGCGCATTACCGCCTGTCGCGCTGCAAGATCGCCCCCGACGACCCGTCCGACGCGGCGGTCGACGAGTGGGACGAGAAGCACGAGGCATTTCACGCGGCGCTGCTCGGCGCATCGACGTCCGCCTGGCTGCTGCGCTTCCGATCCACGATCACCGACCAGTTGCGCCGGCATCATCGCTTCCTCGGCCTGTCGCCGACATTGCGCGCCGCCGCCGGCATGAAGCACGGCTACGAGGCGGCGGTCGCGGCGCTGCGCGAGGCGATGGCGATCGAGCACCACACGGCCATCATGGAAGCCGCGCTCGACCGCGACGCCGAGCGCGCCAGGGCGCTGATGATCGACCACATCGGCTATACGCTGCACGTCTACATCCACAGCGAGGACCACGGCGGCAAGCATGCTGCGCGCACCGGCAGCCCGCGCATGAGGTCGGCTGCGGAATGAGCGCCCCGCGCCGCCCGACACTGGACGAGATCGCTGCCGCCCGTACCCGGCTTGCGCCCTACGTGCCGCGCACGCCGCTGCTGCGTCTCGACCTCGGCCTGCCCGACCGGCAGATCTTCCTCAAGCTCGAGACCTTTTCGCCCATCGGCGCCTTCAAGCTGAGACCCGCGCTCAACGCCCTGCTGTCGCGCGACCCCGACGCGTTGCGCAACGGCGTCGCGACCGTCAGTTCCGGCAACATGGCGTATGGCATGGCTTGGGCGGCCAAGGCGCTCGGGGTTCCCATGGCCGCCTACATGTATTCCGGTGCGCCGCGGACCAAGATCGACGGCGTGCGCAATCTTGGCGGCGACGTGCGGTTCATCTCGCTGGAAACCTGGTGGCGATACATCGTCGGCGCCGAACGGCCCGACATCGCCGAGCTTCTGATCAACCCGGTGACCGACCAGGCGGTGCTTGCCGGCAACGGCTCGATCGGCGTGGAGATCGTCGAGGACCTGCCGGACGTCGATTGCGTTCTGTCGCCTTATGGCGGCGGCGGCATGACGACGGGCATGGCAAGTGCCGTCAAGGCGTTGCGGCCCCGGGCAAAGGTCTTTGCGGTCGAGGACGAGAATGCGGCGCCGGTTTCCGCCGCCCTCGCTGCCGGCCATATCGTCGAGATCGAGACGCGCCCGTCCTTCATCAAGAGCATTGGCGGTCCGTCGCTGGTGCCGCAGCTCTGGCCGGTCGCGCGCGACCTCATCGACGGAGCGCTGACCGTCAGCCTTGTCGAGGTGACCGCGGCCATGCGGCTGCTCTTCTCGAAGGCCAAGGTCGTCGCCGAAGGCGCCGGCGCGGCGTCGCTGGCAGCGGCACTCTCCAGCCCTCGGGCGACCGGCAACGTCGTCTGCATCGTATCGGGCGGCAATATCGACGCCGAAACCTATGCACAGGTGCTGGCGGGCGGAATCCCGAGAGGCTGAACGTCCCCGCCACCCGGCACACGGGGGGCAGTCGCATATGAAACAACCCCCACCCCTAACCCCTCCCCACAAGGGGGAGGGGGACTTTGTGGCCGCCATGCCGTGCGAAACCAGCGGCGATTGACATCTTGCGAGGATGCCGTCCAGTCCCCCTCCCCCTTGTGGGGAGGGGTTAGGGGTGGGGGTGCGAAGCCACCAATCCTTGCCGGCTGTCATATGCGATTACCCGGCGGCACCCAGCTTCCCCGAGAAACGCGGTTGACATCCCGGCATGACATCATCCAACCTAGGCGCGTTACCTGGGGGGTCCCGACAAGGGGCTGAGATACTGCTGGCATTCGCAGCGCAGTGACCCGTTGAACCTGATCCAGTTCATACTGGCGTAGGGATGGTGCAAGCGCTTTGCATGCCGGCCTGCCGGCGCGGAAATTTCAGGCGGTCAGCCTGTCCTTCAGCAGCGGAGCGTCCTTTCTCCTCCTCTCACCGAACTGGGTCTCCATTGCAACGAGCAAAGGAGCCTCACGATGAATGCCCTCACCCCGACCGTCTCCACCGGTCCCCTCCCCGCCTCGCGAAAAGTCTACAAACCGGGCTCGATCCATACCGGCCTGCGCGTGCCGATGCGCGAGATCGCCGTGCACCCCACCGCCGGCGAGCCGCCGGTCACCGTCTACGATTCCTCCGGCCCCTACACCGATCCGGATGCGCGCACCGACATCGACAAGGGCTTGCCGCGCCTGCGCGAAGACTGGATCGTCACGCGCGGCGGCGTCGAGCACTATGACGGCCGCACCGTCCGGCCGGAGGACAACGGTTTTGTCTCGGCCGAGCGGCTGACCCCCGCATTCCCGATCCGCAATCAGCCGCTGCGCGCCACCGGCGGCCGCGCCGTCACCCAGCTCGCCTATGCCCGCGCCGGCATCGTCACGCCGGAGATGGAGTTCGTCGCCATCCGCGAGAATCTCGGGCGCCAGGCTGCGAGGGAAGCGCTTGCCCGCGACGGCGAGAGTTTCGGCGCGGCCATCCCCGACTTCGTCACGCCGGAATTCGTGCGCGACGAGGTGGCGCGCGGCCGCGCCATCATCCCCGCCAACATCAACCACCCGGAAGCCGAGCCGATGATCATCGGCCGCAACTTCCTGGTGAAGATCAACGCCAATATCGGCAACTCCGCCGTCACCTCGTCCATGGCCGAGGAAGTGGAGAAGATGGTGTGGGCGATCCGCTGGGGCGCCGACACGGTGATGGACCTCTCCACCGGCCGCAACATCCACAACATCCGCGACTGGATTCTCCGCAATTCGCCCGTCCCGATCGGCACGGTGCCGATCTACCAGGCGCTGGAAAAGGTCGGCGGCGTCGCCGAGGCGCTCACCTGGGAGGTTTTTCGCGACACGCTCATCGAGCAGGCCGAGCAGGGCGTCGACTATTTCACCATCCATGCCGGCGTGCGGCTTCCCTACATCCCGCTCACCGTCGACCGCGTCACCGGCATCGTCTCGCGCGGCGGCTCGATCATGGCCAAATGGTGCCTTCATCACCACAAGGAAAGCTTTCTCTACGAGCGTTTCGAGGAAATCTGCGACATCTGCCGCGCCTACGACGTGTCGTTCTCGCTGGGCGACGGCCTGCGCCCCGGCTCGATCGCCGATGCCAACGACGCCGCCCAGTTCGCCGAGCTGGAAACCTTGGGCGAGCTGACGAAGATCGCCTGGGCGAAGGATTGCCAGGTGATGATCGAGGGCCCCGGCCATGTGCCGATGCACAAGATCAAGCAGAACATGGACAAGCAGCTCGCCGTCTGCGGCGAGGCGCCGTTCTACACGCTCGGGCCGCTCACCACCGACATCGCGCCGGGCTACGACCACATCACCTCGGGCATCGGCGCCGCGATGATCGGCTGGTTCGGCACCGCCATGCTCTGCTACGTGACGCCCAAGGAGCATCTCGGCCTGCCCGACCGCGACGACGTCAAGACCGGCGTCATCACCTACAAGATCGCCGCCCACGCCGCCGACCTCGCCAAGGGCCATCCGGCGGCGAAGATCAGGGACGACGCGCTCAGCCGCGCCCGCTTCGAGTTCCGCTGGGAGGACCAGTTCAACCTGTCGCTCGACCCGGAGACGGCGCGCGCCTTCCACGACGAGACGCTGCCCAAGGAGGCGCACAAGCTGGCGCATTTCTGCTCCATGTGCGGTCCGAAATTCTGCTCCATGCGCATCTCCCACGACATCCGCGCCGAGGCACAGAAGGAGGGCATGGCGGCGATGGCGGAGAAATACCGGCAGGGCGGCGACCTCTACATGGAAGTCGCCGGGCCAGCCGAGGAGCAGGCAGCCGACCGGCCATGAAGGTGCTGATCCGCGGGGCGGGCGTCGCCGGGCTGACGCTTGCCCACGAGTTGGCGGCGCGCGGCGCCGGCGTCACCGTGGTCGAGCGGCGGCAAGGTCTCGCCGGCAGCGCCTCCTGGGCCGCCGGCGGCATGCTCGCCCCCTGGTGCGAGCGCGAGAGCGCCGAGGAGGCCGTGCTCACGATGGGACGCACCGCCGCCGGCTGGTGGGACGCCGCCCTTCCCGGCCATGTCATCCGCAACGGCACGCTGGTGCTGGCGCCGCCGCGCGACCGGGGCGAGCTCGACCGCTTCGCCCGCCGCACCGGCGGTCATCGGATCGTCGACGCCGCCGCCATCGAGGCGCTCGAGCCGGACCTTGCCGGCCGCTTCGGCCGCGCCCTGTTCTTCGCCGGCGAGGCGCATCTCGATCCGCGCCTTGCCCTCAGGGCGCTGCAGGCCAAGCTCGCGGTCCTGGGCGTGCGCTTCGCCTTCGGCTACGGCGCGGTATACGGGCCGCAGGACGCCGATGCCGAGGCCGACTGCACCGGCACCGCCGCGCGCCGGCCTGGCCTGCGCGCCGTGCGCGGCGAGATGCTTTTGCTGCGCTGCCGCGACGTCTCGCTGGCGCGGCCAGTGCGGCTGCTGCACCCGCGTTTCCCGGTCTATGTCGTGCCGCGCGCCGACAACCTGTTCATGGTCGGCGCCACCATGGTCGAGAGCGCGGCGACGGGGCCGGTCACCGCACGCTCGGTCATGGAGCTGCTCAACGCCGCCTATGCACTGCACCCCGCCTTCGGCGAGGCCGAGATCGTCGAAGCAGGCGTCGGCCTGCGCCCGGCCTACCCCGACAACCTTCCTCGCGTTGAGCATGAAGGACGAAGATTTTCCGTCAACGGACTCTACCGCCACGGTTTTCTGCTGGCGCCGGCGATGGTGCGGCAGGCCGCCGACCTCATCTTCGCGCACTGCCCGAAGCCAGTCGAAGGAGCGCTTTCATGAAACTCATCGTCAACGGCGAGAGCCGCGAGGCGCAGGCCGAGACGCTCGCCGCGCTGCTCGCCGAGCTCGATTACGACGGCAACTGGCTGGCAACCGCCGTCAACGGCGAGGTCGTGCCAAGAGCCGCCCGCCCCGCCTGCCGCCTGTCCGACGGCGACCGCATCGAAATCCTCTCCCCCATGAAAGGAGGCTGAACCATGCTCACGCTCTACGGAACGGAGGTTTCCTCGCGGCTGCTGCTCGGCACCGCGCTCTACCCATCGCCGGCGGTCATGGCGGAGGCTGTGAGGCGATCCGGGACGGAGATCGTTACCGTGTCGCTGCGCCGCGAGACGGCGGGCGGCCGGAGCGGCGGCGAGTTCTGGTCGCTGATCCGCTCGCTCGGCGTGCGCGTGCTGCCCAACACGGCCGGCTGCCATTCGGTCAAGGAGGCGGTGACCACGGCCCGCATGGCGCGCGAGGTGTTCGCCACCGACTGGATCAAGCTGGAGGTCATCGGCAACCACGACACGCTGCAGCCCGACGTGTTCGGCCTGGTCGAGGCGGCCCGCATCCTCGCCGCCGAGGGATTCCAGGTGTTTCCCTACACGACCGACGACCTCGTCGTCGCCGAGCGCCTGGTTGACGCCGGCTGCAGGCTGCTGATGCCCTGGTGCGCACCGATCGGCTCGGCACGCGGCCCGCAGAACATCGACGCGCTGCGCAGCCTGCGTGCCCATTTCCCCGACCTGCCGCTCATCGTCGACGCCGGCATCGGCCGTCCCTCCCACGCGGCGGCGGTGATGGAGCTGGGCTACGACGCCGTGCTGCTCAACACGGCGGTGGCGAAGGCCGGCGATCCCGCCGCCATGGCCGCCGCCTTCGCCGGGGCGATCGACGCCGGTCGCGCCGCCTGGCTCGCCGGCATGTTGGAGCCGCGCGACATGGCCGTCCCCTCGACGCCGGTGATCGGCCAGGCGGTGTTCTCGTGAGGCTCGACCCGTTCTATCTGATCGTCGATTCCGCCGCCTGGATCGAGCGGCTGGTGCCGCTCGGCGTCAGGCTGGTGCAATTGCGCATCAAGGACATGGACGAGGCTGCGCTGCGCGCCGAAATCCGCGCCGCGAAGGCCACCTGCGCCCGCCACGGCTGCCAGCTCGTCGTCAACGATTATTGGCGGATCGCCATCGAGGAGGGCTGCGACTTCGTCCATCTCGGCCAGGAGGACCTTGCCGCCGCCGATGTCGGCGCGATCCGCCGCGCCGGGCTGAAGCTCGGCCTCAGCACCCACGACCACGCCGAACTCAGGACCGCGCTTGCCGCGCAGCCCGACTATGTGGCGCTCGGCCCCGTCTATCCGACCATCCTCAAGAAGATGAAATGGGCGCCGCAAGGTCTTGACCGCATTGCCGAATGGAAGCGTCTCGTCGACCCCCTGCCGCTCGTCGCCATAGGCGGGCTGACGCCGGAGCGACTTGCCGGGGTGTTCGAGCACGGCGCCGACGGCGCCGCCGTCGTCACCGACATCACTCGTAACGCCGATCCGGACGCCCGCACCCGCGAATGGATCGCGGCGACGGCACGCTGGCGATGACAGCACATGTGCTGATCGTCGCCGGCTCGGATTCCTCCGGCGGCGCCGGCATCGTCCGCGACGTCGAGACGATAGCTGAAATCGGCGCCAGAACCTGCCTGGCGGTGACCGCCGTCACCGTCCAGACGCATGAGGCGGTGAAGCAGGTCGAGCCCATGCCGGCGGCGCTGGTCGCCCGGCAGATGCGGGCGGCGCTGTCCGCCAATCCCGTCGCGGCGGTGAAGATCGGCATGCTCGGCGTAGCGGCGACCGTCGAGGCGGTCGCCGGCGTGCTCGCCGACCATCCGGCATTGCCGGCCGTGCTCGATCCGGTGCTGGCCGCTACATCGGGAGGATCGCTGCTGGCGGACGATGCACTGGCCGCCCTGAGGGAGAGCCTGATGCCGCTCTGCCTGCTGGTCACGCCCAACATTCCCGAGCTGGCCGCCCTCACTGGCTCCGCGCCGGCCAAGGACGAGGCCGATCTCATCTGCCAGGGCGGGATGCTGCTCGCCGCCGGCATGCCGGCGCTGCTGGTCAAGGGCGGACACGCGGCGGAGAACCGCGCGACCGACCTGCTGCTCCGCCTCGACCTGCCGCCGCTGCGCTTCGACGCCCCGCGCCTGCACGCCACGATGCGCGGCACCGGCTGCATGCTCTCCAGCGCCATCGCGGCGCATCTGGCTTTGGGGGAAGATTTGGAGGAGAGTGTGTGGCGCGCGAAGTCCTTCGTATTCGACAAGCTTGGCAGCGCCGGCTGACGTGCCTGAGCCAAACGGTTAAGACGTCCTTCGAGGCGTGCTCGCCACCACTCCGGAGAAGGGCACCGAGCGCCCTACTCCTTCACCGCCCCGGTCATCGACGACACATAGTGCTCGACGAAGAACGAGTACAGGATCACCACCGGCAGCGAGCCGATCAGCGCGCCGGCCATCAGCGCCCCCCATTCATAGACGTCGGAGCGCACCAGTTCGGTCAGCACACCGACCGGCACGGTCTTGTTCTCCGACGACTGGATGAAGGTCAGCGCGTAGATGAACTCGTTCCACGACAGCGTGAAGGCGAAGATGCCGGCCGAGATCAGGCCCGGCACCGACAGCGGCAGCACGATCTTGGTGAGAATCTGCCAGCGGCTGGCGCCGTCGATCAGCGCGCATTCCTCCAGCTCGAACGGGATGGAGCGGAAATAGCCCATCAGCAGCCAGGTGCAGAACGGCACAAGGAAGGTCGGATAGGTGAGGATCAGCGCGAACGGCGTGTCGTAGAGGCCGAGGTTGAACACCATCACCGACAGCGGGATGAACAGGATCGACGGCGGCACCAGATAGGCGAGGAAGATGGCGAGCCCGACCTGCCGCGAGCCGGAAAAGCGCAGCCGCTCGATCGCATAGGCGGCGAACACGGCGGCGAGCAGCGACAGGAAGGTCGCGGCGACCGAGATGATCACCGTGTTGAGCAGCCAGCCCGGATAGGAGGTCTGGAACAGCAGGTAGTCGATGTGCTCGAGCGTCGGCTGCACCACCCAGAATGGGCTGAAGTCGTTGAAGTTGGTCATCTCGTTGTTGGGCTTCACCGCCGTGATCGCCATCCAGTAGAACGGGAACAGAAGCACGACGACGAAGACGAGCAGCGGCAGATAGATCGTGACCACGCGCCGCGGCACGCTCTGCAGGTAACCCATGCCGCCTTCGTCGCCGGCGGCGGTGTTCCGGGTTTCGGTGACCGCCATCGTCAATCTCCTCCGCCCTGCTGCCATTTGCGCCGTTGCAGGCCGAAATAGCTGAACAGGATCGCCGCCAGCAGGAACGGGATCATCGCGACGGCGATCGCCGCGCCCTCGCCGAGCTGCCCGCCGGAAATGCCGCGCTGGAACGACAGCGTCGCCATCAGATGCGTGGCGTTCACCGGCCCGCCGCGCGTCAGCACGTAGATCAGCTGGAAATCGGTGAAGGTGAACAGCACCGAGAAGGTCATGGTGATGGCGATGATCGGCGTGAGCAGCGGCAGCGTCACGTAGCGGAACAGCTGCCAGCGCGACGCGCCGTCCAGCGTCGCCGCCTCGTAGAGCGACTGCGGGATGGTCTGCAGCCCGGCGAGCAGCGTGATCGCCACGAACGGGATGCCGCGCCAGACATTGGCGGCGATGACGGAGGCGCGCGCATTGGTCGGATCGCCGAGGAAGTTGATGCGGTGGTCGATCAGGCCGAGCTCCATCAGCGCCCAGGAGATGATCGAGAACTGCGAATCGTAGATCCACCAGAAGGCGATGGCCGACAGCACCGTCGGCACCACCCAGGGTAAGAGCACGATCGCGCGGAAGAAGGATTTGAGCGGCAGGTTCTCGTTGAGCAGCAGCGCCAGCCACAGGCCGAGCACGAATTTCAGGATCGAGGCCGATACCGTGTAGAGCAGCGTGTTGAACACCGAGAGCCAGAAGATGGCGTCGTCCCAGAGATATTCGTAATTCTCCAGCCCGATGAAGATGCCGGGCCGGCCGACGCGCGTGTCGGTGAAGCCGAGCCAGACGCCCAGCCCCAGCGGATAGGTCAGGAACACCAGCAGCAGCACCGCCGCCGGCAGCATGAACCATGCGCTGAGAAAGCCCTTGCTCTCGGTCAGGCGGGAGCGGGTCGCGGATTGTGGCGGCGCGGCGGTGGTGACGGAGGCCATTCAGCTTTTCCTTGGTGTTCGCATCGCCCCCTCCACCACGCTTCGCGTGGTCCCCCTCCCCCGTAAACGGGGGAGGATCAAAGGTCGCGGCCGGCCGCTGCGTAGATCCTCCCCTGCGAAGCGGGGGAGGGGGACCGCCGAAGGCGGTGGAGGGGGCGTGAGATCGTCGTCCTACACGCGGTAGTACCGGTTCGCCCGCTTCTCGGCCTCTTCCATGGCCTCCTGCGGCGTCGCCTGCCCGGTCACCGCCTTGGCGTACATGTCGACCAGCACGTAGTCGGCCATGGTGGCGGCGGACGCATAGCCGAGAGGGCCGGCAAAGCCGTTCGGGCGCAGCGTCTCCGACGCCCTGGAATAGGCGGCGGCGTTCGGGTCGGACGTCCACACCGGATTGTCGGCAAAGCCCTTGAGCGTTTGGCAGCAATAGCCGAGCGACTTCTCGATCCAGTTGGCCATCTGCTCCTGCTCGAACATGAACTGCAGATAGGCTTTCGCCGCATTCGGATAGGGCGTGTAATTGAAGACCACCGCCACCGTGGTCTGGTGCAGCTCCACCGACTGGCCGACCGGACCGATCGGCAGGTTGGTGGTGCGGATATCCTTGGCGATCTCGGCAAGCTTCGGATCGTTGTCCTTGTTGATCTGCGCGGTCCGGTAGGCCGAGATGCCGTTGGCGATGACGCCGAGCTCGCCGGCCAGGAAGGCGCGGTTGTTGTTGACGTCGAGCCAGCTCTCGGTGCCGGGGATGAAGGTCTTGTAGAGCTCCATCGCATATTCGATCGACTTCGCCGTCTCCGGGCTGTTGATGACGACCTTGCCGCCTTCGTCGACCATCCTGCCGCCATGGCTCCAGAGCAGCCAGTGGGCATAGTTGTTGCCGTCGCCGACGCCATGGCCGTGGGTGAAGCCGGCCGGATGGCCGATCTTCTGCAAGGCCTTGCAGAGCTCCAGGAAGCCCGCCGTGTCCTTCGGGAACTCGGAGAAGCCAGCTTCCTTGACCCACGAGTCACGGTAGACGATGGCGTTGCCGATGCAGGCCACCGGCAGCCCGATGAACTTACCCTCGCGCGTCGCGTAGCCCTTCGGGCCGTCGTACCAGCCGCCATATTTGTTGCCGAGATAATCGCCGAGATCGGTGACGTCGAGCAGCTTGTCGGGATACTGATGCGCATCGTCGAACCAGACCAGCATCAGGTCCGGGCCGGAGCCGACATTCGCGGCCACCGCGGCCTTCGGGCGGATGTCCTCCCAGCTTTCCTTGTCGACGCGCACCTGCACGCCGGTGGCGTCGGTGAACTTCTTGGTGTTGGCCAGCCAGGAATCCTCGTCGCCCTGCACGAAAGGCGACCAGCGCAGCAGGCGCAGCGTCGCGCCCGGCTCGGGCGTGTATGTCGGTGCCTCCTGGGCAAAGGCAGGCCGGCCGAGCAGCCCGCCGCCCAGAATGCCGGCGGCGGCGCCCGCGCCCGTGCGGATCACGTCGCGTCTGGTGAATTGCATCGTCTTCTCCTCCCGATGGTTGGTATTCGTCTAACTGCTCAGTCGCTGTCCCGTTTCGCCGTGAAAGAGGTGGATGAGGTTCGGCTCGACCGACATGCGGACGGTCTCGCCCGGCTCGAAGGCGTGCCGCTCGCGGAAGTTGGCGACGATCTCCTCGCCGCCTTCCGTCTTGCCGATGATCTGGATCTCCGACCCGGTCGGCTCGACGACGACCACCGTCACCGGAAAGCCCTGGTCGGACAGCTTCAGATGCTCGGGCCGGATGCCGAGCACCACCGGCTGGCCGTGCTGCACGCCGGATCCGGCCGGCAGCGGTATCGCGACACCGCCGGCGCCGACGAAGGTCGGCGCGCTCTGCACCGCGACCTCGCCGCGCAGCAGGTTCATGGCGGGCGAGCCGATGAAGGAGGCGACGAAAAGGTTGCCCGGCCGGTCGTAGAGGTCGAGCGGCCGGCCGATCTGCTCGACATTGCCGTCATGCATGACCACGATCTTGTCGGCCATGGTCATGGCCTCGATCTGGTCGTGGGTGACGTAGACCGTGGTCGTCTTCAGCCGCTGGTGCAGCTCCTTGATCTCGGCGCGCATGGCGACGCGCAGCTTGGCGTCGAGGTTGCTGAGCGGCTCGTCGAACAGGAAGACCTGCGGGTCGCGTACGATGGCGCGGCCCATGGCGACACGCTGGCGCTGGCCGCCGGAGAGCTGGCGCGGATAGCGCGACAGCAGCGGCACCAGCCCTAGGATCTCCGCCGCGCGCTGGACCCGCTGGTCGCGTTCGGTCTTCGGCGCGTTCTTCAGCATCAGCGAGAACGCCATGTTCTCGGCGACCGTCATATGCGGGTAGAGCGCATAGTTCTGGAAGACCATGGCGATGTCGCGCTCTTTCGGCGCGACCGTGTTGACGACCCGCTCGCCGATCGCGATCTCGCCGCGCGAGATGCCTTCCAGGCCGGCGATCATGCGCAGCAGGGTCGATTTCCCGCAGCCGGACGGCCCGACCAGGGTAACGAACTCGCCGTCGTCGATGTCTATGCTGACGCCGTGCAGGATTTCCACGGCTCCGAAGGATTTGTGTACATTCCGAATCCCGACGGACGCCATCTACCCTCCCGAGCGTGTAGTTCGCGCGCCCTCCGAAGGAAGGACGACCGCATCGCGTGACGGCAGTCTCCTCCCGCCGCCACGCGATGAATTGGTAGCGCTACCAGACGCGCATGTAAACCCGGGTAGCAGCATCCGGTCCTTCGTCCGCTGCCCCTGGCTCGCCGGGGGTCAGTGCATGCTTTGCGAATGCTCTCCGCCGGGCTTGGAGATTCCGCTCAGCGCTTCGCCGGCGTCGGCCGCCTGGCCGTTGGTCGCGAGGTCGCCGAGGGAGACGATGCCGATCAGCCGCTTGTCGCGGCTCAGCACCGGAAGGCGCCTGACCTGAAGGTCTCCCATGTTGCGCAGCACGTCCTCGATCTCCTCGTCCTCGTAGCAGTATTTGACGTCCGTGCTCATGACGTCGCGGATTTTCGCGTCGGGGCCCCTGCCCTTTGCCACGCCGCGCACCGCGATGTCGCGATCCGTGATGATGCCGACCAGGCGATCGTTCTCGCCGACCGGCATGACGCCGGCGTCGAGGCGGGCCATGATTTCGGCGGCCTCGCGGATCGATTGTTCCGGATTGGCGATTTCGACGTCGTTGGTCATGCAATGGCTTACTCGCATTTTCCAGCTCCCTTTTCTGGCGCCCGCCGCCCGTCGGTGCTGCTTGCAGAATGGATCGCCGGCCCGATCGTTCCGCCCATGCGGCTCACCGCAAGCATTGCATCGCGGACTTGTCGTTGGCCCGAAGCGGTCTCAGCCCGCTTCGCTTGGAACGTCCGCCGATGCCCTCTCCTTTTCCGCCGTGCGGCGGCCATCCGGCGGAGGCAGCAGCGCCATGGGCTGACGAGGCGGCCGATGGCCGAGAAGCCTGTATGCCGCGTAGCCGGCCGCGACGACGAACAGCAAGCGTATCATCGTTCTCTCCTTGTGGTCCGGCCCAACACGCAGGCGTGCGAGGGGTTCCCGTCCCCGCAACGAGATCGTCGGCTACGCGCCCGTGCTCTCGTCGGGCGCGTCGACGGGCTTGGATTCCGGCGAACCGTGGAAGCGCAGGAAGATCGACAGGACGACCAGGACCGCTGTCGACAGGAACTCCGACTGCCAGTTCTGGAAGGATTCGAACCAGAACCGCGCGCTGACGAGATGCGAGCCCAGCGTATCGAGTTCTCCCCCGTGCAGCAGGGCCTCCTCGTTGGCGGCGGCGAGGCTGCCGCTGACATGAGCGACGAAGGACAGCGCGAACAGCAGCGCCATCGCTATCCCCAGGGAATAGGAATAGAGGAAGCGCTTGAACGGATGCCAGGACCGAAGCTTCGGCGGGATCGACGGCAGTTTGCCTTCGGGCTCGTCCGGATCGCGCGACTCGGCTGAGCCGCGCTGGAACAGGAAGGCCGTCAGCATCACATAGGCGGCCATCTGCAGGAACTCGCTTTCCCAGTTCTCGAAAACCGCGGAGATGAAGTCGCCGCTGGCGAGATACGCCAGGAAGCCGATGGCGGCTTGCCCGTGGTCGACCAGGTTCTCGTTGTGGGCGTTCCAGCCGGACAGGCCCATGCCGCCTATGCTGAACAGGAAGGCCACCATCAGTGCGATGGTGAGGCCATTGTTGCGCAGTATCCGCATCCGGCAGCACTCCTCGGTAAGCAGGCCGTTCACCGGTTCAATCCGCGCATGTGCATCTTTGTTCCCGGACGGCAGGCCCGGCCATCGGGCCTGCTGGGTGCTCAGACCTCGTCGAAACGGCCTCCCTCCTTGCCTGGGTTGCGCGAGATGACCCGTTCCTCGGTGTCGTCCGGCAGCGCCTCGTCGCTCCCTTGATAAGGATTGTCGTCGTCCTCCTCGGGCAAGGCCCCGGCAGGTTCAGGCTGGCGCCGCAATGGGCTTTCCGTATCCGGCAGCCCGGGCTCCGGCGCCACCCGGTCGGCATCGGCGGCCTGGGGGTTCGCCCCTTCGGAGCCGCCGTTGTCCTGCTGCGCTTCGTGGACCGGGCTGCCGCCCTCCTCATGTCCGTGCGTCCGCCGGTTGGGTTTTCCGTGGTTGGTCGCTTTGCTGATCACAGCCTCGTCTCCTTCTTTGACAAGACCGAACCGGCGCCGTCGGAATTCGTTCCGGAGCCGGCGGAACCTTCGCCGGCACCGACTGTTCGGCCAGCAAGGACATGCGATCGGAAGGAGCAGACCATGGCGAATGGCGGCAAGAAGCATATGGGCCGCGGGACCCAGGGGAAAGGCAGCGGCCAGGGCGGCATGACCGACATGCCGAAGGACAAGATCGAGGAGAATGCCGTCTTGTCCAACCGCGACAAGGCGCAACATACAAAGGAACGCGGCCTGGACGGCAAGGAAATCCGCAACGAGCAGTATCAGGACCACGCCGGCAACCGGCTCCCGCGGGATTGACCGGCATCTCCGTCCGTCGGGGACAATCAGGTGCGACGGCGTCGCACCCGACGAGACCCTGTCGGGGAACTTTTTCCCATCATCTCCGTTCGGCGGCCGGGTCGCAGACAACGCATCCCTGCGACGTCGTGAGGTCACCCCCGCCGACACGACGGCCCGCCGCGATCCCTCACGCGGCGGGCCCCTCCCCGACGATTGTCGCCGGGAGTCGCGGTCGGTCCGCCTCACGGAATATCCAGGAACCCGCCAAAGGCCGCGAGGTCCAGCATCTGCCGCTCGTCCCGCACCACCGTCCGGATGGCCGACAGGTCATGCGCGAAATTCTGCCGCAGCGCCTGCCCTCCGAAATGCAGCCCGCCTATCCGATAGGGCCGCCGCAGGCTGATGACCGCGGCGCCGGAATTGCCGGCAAGCGTCGTTGCGTCGTGGGTGAACGCCCAGCCGCGCTCGTCGCCGACGATCTCGCCCGGCTTGTTGACGATGCGCCCGACGCTGAGATGTTTCGTCCCGTAGGCGTCGTCGAACACATCCTGGACCTGCGCCCACGGGTCCGCGGTCTCGCCGGTGGCCGTGTCGGCCGACAGGACCGGCCTGGCCGGATAGCCGACGACGACCAGTCCGGACCGGTTGCCGGCTTCCACGGGCAACCGGCCCGAGGGCGCCGGCGCAGGCAGACGGGCGCCGGCAGCATTGGTCGTCTCGACCTCGAGAACCGCGATGTCGAGCTTGCCGACGTCCGCGACCTCGCCGATCCTCCAGGGGCCCGCCGTCAACACGTCCTTGACCACGAAGCGCCGGCTCTCGTCCAGCGCCGCTTCGTCGAAGCAGATGGAGACCGGAGCGTTGAGCAGGAACTTCTGCGTTCCGTCCGACGACGGAATCGGCTCGCAGAAGGCTTCGATGACATGACGGTTGGTCATGATCAGGCCGTCGCCGATCACCGTGCCCGTTCCGACATGGACATGGCCGTCCGGCCTGCCGATGTCGATGCGGCCGACGGCGTCGATCAGCGGCTTCAGGAGCTTGTGTGCCGGCTCGAGCTCTCCCGCCCACAGCGCCAGCTCGGGTCGATCGAGATCGATGGAACCTTCGACGACCGGCACGGCCGGACGGTCGGTGATGCGCACGATCATCTCGGCCGTGGACCGGGCCGCGCCGAGCACATCCGCCGGAATCGCCGTGCCGTGCGCCCAGGAATCGATGACGCGTTCCGCCTGCGACATGATTTCGTGACGGATCCTGTCCGCGTCGGCACGCCGGCGCTTTTGCGCGACCTGGCTCTTCAGCACGCTTTCGATCCGGTCCAGCAGCGCCTTTTTGCCTTCCCGGACCGATGCGGCACGGCTGGCGGAAGACGCCCCGGTTGCCACCGCGCCTTGCGCCAGGATCTTCGCCGACGGCTTGCGCGGTCCGATATAGGGCGTGAGCGGTGCGACCGCCGCCGAGCGCGCGCTGCGCTCCGCCGGCAACTCGCCGCCACCCGACCGGCGGATGGCGGCTTCCAGCGCCTGGCTGGGCCGCGGCGCGGCGGCGCTTTCCAGCGCTCCGACGCGTGTCGGGTCCGTCCGCTGCCGCCGGTCCAGTGCCAGGAATCCCGCCTCCGCCAGGAAGCGTTCGGCATCGGCCACGCCTTCCAGCATCGACCGCCCGGGATTTGCGTCCGTGGAAGGCACGGGCCGTGAAACCCGCGCGAGTGGCAGGCCGAGCAGTTGCTCGGCATCGACGACGCCGGCGCCGAGGGACTGCGACGGCCAATTCTCCGGCCGGCGGGCAGTCGCCTTGATCGCGGCGCGGAACAGTTCCTGGACGCTGACGCCGCGCTTCTCCGCTTCCGCCTGCACGGCGTCCGGCGAGTGCCTGGACAGCCACAGCGCCGCGCAGCCCGCGGCGATCGCCACCGCAAAGGACGTGCCCTGGCCCGGCTCGACCAGCGACTTGTCGGCATCCGCCGGCCAATGCCGGCGCGCGACATAGACGTTCTCGCCCGGCGCCGAGATGTCCACCTTGGGGCCGTGCGAGGTTCCCCGCCACGCCCGGTCGTCGGCATCGACGGCGGCCACGGCGATCACGTTGGCGTCCCAGGCGGGATAGAGCACGGCATGCACGCAGTTGCCGGCCGCCGCTAGCACGATCATGCCGGCCTTGACGGCGCGATCGATGGCGCGCCGCAGATCCGCGCCTTCGATCGGGCCGCCCAGGCTCATCGTGACGATATGGCAGCCGGCCAGCCGGGCATGGTCGATCGCCGCGGCGACGGCGGCGCCGCTGCCGATGATGACGGAATTGGTGCAGCGGATCGGCACCAGTGTCGCTCCCGGCGCCGCTCCGACGATCGCCATGGACGGGCGGCTGACGGCCGCGCTCGATGTGGCGGTGCCGTGGCCCGGCGAGGCCATGGTCGGCGACAGCGGATCGATGGGAAGGCCGCCGCCCGCCAGTGTGTCGGTGCCCCTGCGGATGTCGATGGCGCCGTCGAGCTCGCGATGGTCGGCGACGCCGGTGTCCGGCTGGCCGATGACGATGCCCTGCCCGGTCGTGCCGAAGGCCTCCCAGGCGCGGTCGGCCCGCACCGCCGAGACCGCCCAGCGCGGCGCCTGCGGTGCCGGCGCATGCGACCGGCACAGCGTCCAGACGATGCCGCCGACCGATTCGGGCGCCTGATGGCCGAGTTCGTCATCGGTTATCCATCCCGGATCGACGTCGGGCACGCACGAGACCAGGCCGCAATCGCCGACCAGGCCCTGCGCCACGTCGAACAGGAAGCCGGCGGACTGCTGGCGGATGACCCCCGGAAATTGCAGGACATGGATGAGCGGGTCCTCGCCGGGTGGAAGCGGGAAGAAGGCGAACCGGTCGCCGCCTATGATCCTGCTCAGCTTGTCGCGCTCGGTCTTCGGATCGGGCGCCTCGCGGTATTCCAGGGTGAATCGGACGATGCCCGGCGTCAGCGTCTGCGACTCCGGATCGCTGCAGGCTTCCGCAGCGGCCTTCAGGAATGGGCGATACATTGTGTCTCTTCCTCTGCGGCGGCCGGGCGCTTCGGCCGGCCGGGCCCGATCCCAAGACCGGCCGTGCATCGGCCAGCGAGGAAGACGGACCGGTTGCGGCCCGTCCCGCTCGATATCGGGATCGCGATTGTCTGCTTGCTCGGGAATGGCGACCCGCGCCGATGGGAGGATGGCGCGGGAAGCGCCCGCTATGGCCAGGCCATCGGCGAGCGGATATGTCGGTTGGTCATGCGGGACTGGAGAGGCAAATGCCTCCAGCCGATGTGAGTGCCCGGATCCCGGATGGACCGGAGCGGAAAGCGTCGCCGCCCCGGGGCGGCGCACGGCAAACGGCAGCACATCGCCCATACCGCCATCGAAGCGCCCCTTGCCCGCAAAGCGGACCCCCGTCGCCTCGAACCTCCCTGCATCCGACCGATGGCCGGCCGACCTATGTTCGACGTTCCTCATGGCTGCCCTCAGCTGCCAGACCTCACATCGGCAGATAGCCCGGGGCAGCGTGAAGTCAGCGTGAAGCGGCTGACGCCGCGGAAAACTTTTTGTCAGATCACCAGCGCGATCGGATTCAGGCGATCGGAATACGCCGTTTCCCAGCCCCGCTGCCCGGGCAGATGGCCGAGCCGGGGGCAGCCGAAGCGCGGCTTGTAGTGGGCAAGTCCGGCGGCGATCGCCTTGACCACGGGCACACCGATGTCGGGCCGCGACAGGTCGCTGAACCAGACCTCGTGGCCGGCCGCCGCCATCTCGTCCACCAGTTCCGGCAGCGCCGCGGCCCGCTCGGGCAGCGTCCCCGACGGATCCGAGCCCGTCAGGAAATCCAGCGCGGCAAGATCCGCCTCGTCCAGCCAGCGCGATATCCTACCGTCGCTAGCCGACCCCGGCACGCCATCCTCCATGCGGATCTCGTGGGCGTCCATGGACAGCTCTGTCTGCAGCATTTCGAGGAATGCCGAGCGCACGGCGTCACGCCGCGACAGCGCGGCGGCGAAGCCCGCTGCCAATTGCCGGCCGCTCGGCGCGCAGGAAACCGCCGCCACGACGGACGCACTGCGGAAGGTCGAAATATCGAGAAACCAGAGTTTTCGCCCGGTGTCGTCGCGATGCCGCGCCAGCGCCGCCGCCAGTTCGGCATCTTCCAGAGTTTCGGCCGCGATGCGGGCGCGCCGGCAGCCCCGCCACCACCAGATGCCGGTCGCGTCGCGCTCGACCAGTTCGAGCACCGCGCGTCGCCGCGCCTCCTCCGGCGTCCGCCCGGCGGCTGAGCCGTTCGAATCGGCATTGAGGCCGGGATCGCCGCGCTCCCTGTCGCCGAAGCGGCCGTAGCAGAGAAAGGCCGGGCAAAGGGCCGATCGCGCGCCGGAGAGATCGTGCACGGTCGCCCAGTGCTCCGGCTCTTCCATGTCCCCCGCCGTCGGGACGACATCCCATCCCCCCCACGTCCGATTGAGCTTTTCGCGGTCGCCGACCTGACGTTCGGAAAAGCCGAGCACATGCCGTGCTGAAATCCGCCCAGGCTGTTCTCCGGCAGCATCGAGCCCTGCCAGGCGCCGACGATCCTGCGGCCGGTACAACCAGCTTGCGAATTCCACCGCCTCGCCGAGGCAGCTGAGCACGGCCTGCGGCGCGGAAAAACCCTTGCCGTTGACTGTGGTCGGACCTGAGCCGGACGGCCCGCCGATATGGAGATTGCTCGCGGCAAGCACTCCGCCCGGCACCTCGAACAGGTCGACGACCATGCCGTGGCGGGCGGCAAAGCGGCACAGGTTCGACCGGTCCTCGGCGTGAGCCGTTCCGTCGCGTAAGGCGGGCCATAGCCCGGCGGCCGACAGATCCGCGCTATCGCGGGCCGACGACGCGGTTGCAGCAGTTTCAAGCGGGTTGCATTGCGCTACCGAACTGGCGCAAAGAAGTTCCCAATGGCGCTTTTCAAGCCGCACGTTCTTTCACCACTTAACGCAGGGTCCTGTACGGTATTACGATGCTTACCAAAGGTGCAGGATTCTCATGTCGGTAGCGACAGTTGCAAGGCATACCGAGGACGGCGTCGTCGAGGCACGGCTGGAAGTCAAGCTTCTGGGCGGCTTCGAGATTCACAGCGCCGGCCAGGTGCATGTCTTCGACAAGCGCAAGGCGTGCGCGATCCTCGCCTATCTGCTGCTGAGCGGACAGTACCGGGAGACGCGCGGCCGCCTTTCGGCGCTCTTGTGGAGCGACCGCGACGAGGAACATGCGCGCGCCTCGCTGCGGCAATCGATCCGCGATCTCCGGCAGATCGAGGTCCAGACCGGCGTCAACTTTCTGGCCGTGGACAAGCTCTCCGTCGGCATCGACCGCACCCTGTTCAAGACCGATATTGCAACCGTCCATCTCGCCCTCAAGCAGCGGGATTTCGCGATCGCCGACGGCATACTGGCGCAGCGGAGCGATTCGCTGTGCGCCGGCCTCCAGGACTGCGACCCGGTTTTCGACAACTGGCTGAGGATGACCGCCACGCATTGGTCGGACAGCCTGGTCCAGCAGCTGTCGAAGGCCCTCGATGCGCCGAACTCGACGGTCGCCGAGCGCAAGGCGATCGCGAGCTGCATATTGCATGTCGACCCCTTGCACGAAGCGGCGGCGATGGAAATGCTGCGCGCGCTCTACCGCGAAGGCGGCTTCGCCAGCGCGCACGGCTTTTTCGAGCGTTACTCCAACGACCTTCGCGCCGAGCTCGACATCGCGCCGCCGCGCGACATGGTCCGGCAGCTCGAGGAGTTCAAGACCGGCGAACGCAGCGATGTCGCGGGCGCGGCGCCGCAAGGCCGCATCGAACCCGACATGCTGCCCAACGTCGTCGAGAAGCCGACGATCGTTCTGGTCACGGAAAAATATCGGGCGAGCGATGCCCACATCCAGTTCGCCCTGGTGAGCGAGCTGTCCGCCTCGCTGTCGCGCTTCCGGCACTGGACCGCGATCCAGGCCGAGCTCGATCCGGAGATCATCCGCTCGCGCTCGATCGACGGCCTGCTCAGCGCCCTGAAGGACATTGCCGACGTGGCGGTGGTGATCAACACGGCAGAACGGGGAACCGAGCGTCTCTTCGAGATCTCGTGCGTTTCGCTCACCCATGGCGAGCTGCATTTCACCACCACCGCGCCGCACGCGCCGTCCGGCTGGCGAACCGTGTTCAACGAAATCTGCGCGCAGGTGGCCTCGCGGCTGCAGCTTGCCATATCGAGCACGCGGCTGCACCGCATAGACACGCTGTCGCCGAACTACATCTCGGCCTACGATCACTGGCTCGACGGGCAGCGACTGTCCATCTTGTGGCGCAACGACACCGAGGCCGCCGCGATTGCCCGCTACGAGGACGCGATCCGCCTCGATCCCAAGCTGGCCTGCGCCTATTCGAGCCTGGCCGCGATCCTGAACTCGCGCTGGATCGTGCTGCCGGGCTATCCGCTGGACAGCGCCGACCTGGAGCGCGCTTTCGATCTCGCCAAGCAGGCGGTGATGCTCGACCCGCTCGACCACCGCAATCAGGTCAACCTGGCGTGGAGCCATCTGCTCGCCCGCCGCTGGGAGCTGGCGGACTTCCATTTCGGCCTCGCCCACGACCTCAATGCCGCCAATCCGGCGACGCTCATCGCCTATGCGCTGGCGAGCGCCTTCGTCGGCAGCCCGGAGCGCGCCGTCGACCTGGCGCGGCGTTCCTTCGAGCTCAATCCGCTGCACGACCCGCACTATTACGGTTACCTGGCGACGATCTCGTTTCTTGCGGGCGACCTTCCCGGCTGCATCCAGGCGGTGGAAAAGAGCGACGGCCTTTTTCCCGACATCCGCGGCTGGTCGGCGGCGGCCCATGCGCTTTCCGGCAACGACGCGGCAGCGGGCGCCGATTTCCGCGTCTTCCTGCGCAGCATCTCCGCGGCCTGGTACAACAACGAGCGCCCGTCGCGCCGCGCTGCGATCGACTGGTTCAAGAATGTGTTTCCGATCCGGATCGAGGCCGATCGGGAACGGCTTGCGCAAGGCATCGACCGCGCCGCGCGGCTGGCGTGACGCGGTCGAGCTCTCTCTGTTTTGCCGCATGATCTTGTCCGAAAAGTCTGCAACTTCTCGGGTTCATGCTGCATGTCGCGCCTATTTGCAGCGCGACATCACATAGTCGCCGATGCGGCTGCGATAGCCGCGCAGCCGGTTGGCCTTCTTCTCCTCCGGCGTGGCGCCGGTGTTCGGGTCGAATTTGTAGTGGTCGGGGAACGGGTAATCCACGCCCTCGCCCACCTCCGGCGCGATTTCACGCACGGTTTCCTCGACGTCGCCCGTGAACGGGAAGGAGATGTTGACGACATTCTCCTCGTCGAAATGCGGGACGATGGTGATCTCGTCCCAGGTCTTGCCGCGCGGCGACATGAATCCCCTCAGGAGATTCTTGATCTCATCCTGGGATCCCGTCTTGAAGGTCTCGATCGCCGCGGGATCCTTGATCATCCGCTGGATGAACTCCCCGAGCGCCTCGAACTGCACGTTCTCGAATTTGGCCATAATGCCCTCCTTTTCTTTCACACTGCGTTGCCCGTCCTTCGATGACCCCTTGCGGAAAGGTCGGGACGGACCGTCCTTTCCAGCAATCCGACGAGTTCGTCATCCGACACCAGCCTGTCGTCGGCAAGCCTCAGCAGGCCGGCCAGTGTATGCGGATGGACCGTCCAGGGCAGCGGTACGTGGATTTCGCTGTCGCTGGTATTGAAGAGTGCGGCGGCGACCGTCGCGCCGACGATATACGAGCCGACCGGGCCGAGCCGGTTCCCGTCGTCGCCGAGCACCGAGGCTTCCTGCAGCACGTAATAGGAAAGCGGCGTCTCCGTCAGGAACTGCGGGTAGGCATTCAGTGTCCGCTCCAGTTCCGCCGCATGGAAGGGGTAGCGCTCCTTGCACCACTCCGTCGGGAGCATGTCGGCGCCGGACAGCACCCGCACATGGGCCGGGCCGTCGGCAAGCGCCGCCCCGACGGCTTCCGCGACCGCCTGCCCCGAAGGCAGCCCCAGGTGGTAGCAGCGCCAGCAGTCCATGAAGGCGATGGAGCGAGGCGTTCCGTCGAGATCGGCCGCGTGCTTCACCGAGGCCAGCTCGAAGGCAAGGAACGGGCTGATCCGGCGCGCCCGCATCATCCTGGCCGGATCGCCCAGTTCGGCGAAGCGGCTCCAGTCGATCGCCCAGTTGACGCGCACCGGCACGTCGCCGTGCGGGCGCTGGCTGGAGAAGGACAGCATCTCCCGCAGCGTGCCGGGGATGTCGTCGAAGGCCTGGTTGACGGAATAGCGCTCGCGAACCATGCCGTGGGCGAAACGCGAGGCGCCGAAGGAAAACTCCATCGGCAGATCGGCGAGCGGCGCCAGCGTGTCCGCGCCCGGCCCGCGGAAGCCTTCGCCGCCGAAGAAATGGTCCCATACCTCGCGCGACAGCATCCGGCGCATGTAGTCGTCGACCACGACGCGCCGATAGACGCTGGTCAGATAGGCGCGCGCCTGCTCGAAGGCGATCTGGGCGGTGGCGCCGCGGTGTGCGATCTGCACGTCGACGAGACGGTTGTGCACCTGCATCAGCGCACAATGGAGTTGCGACAGGACCAGGTTGTCGTCGTTGCGCGGATCGGCGACGAGCGGGCGATATGGCCCCTTGCGCCCCTGCAGGCTCATGAAGCCGCTTGACCCGTCGACGCGCGGCAGGTCGCGCGCCCGCTCCACGGAGCCGTCCACCGGCAGCTTGACGTTGCGGTCGCTGACGCCGGGCAGGCCGAGCGGAAAACGGCAGAGCGCCGTGTCATTGGCCGATGCCCAGTCGTAGAGATGCGGGTCGACGACGGGACCGCGCCCGTAGAGGCCCGAAAGATCGATGCTGCCCGAGGAGGCATTGCGCAGCGCCCGCTCGCTGACGTCGCTGACGGGAGCGCCGAAGATGCGGCTGAAGACGATGTCGTGGAAGACGAACTGGCCGAAATAGGTGAACGCCGCCGGATTGTCGCTGAGATCGGTGGGATCGATCGGGCCGAGCATGCGGCTCGTAATGGCCGACAATGCTTCCTGGGTGCGCTCGACCGCCGCGCTGCCGTTCTCCGCCTCCATCAGGCTTATCGGCCTGTCGGCGAGGTCGGGAAAGAGAAGACGCTCGCGCAACGCAGCCCCGGAGGCGCTCTTCTTCTCGATGGCGCTTTTCTTCTCCATAACGGGACAGCCCTCGGTCTGCCGCTGCGCCCCGTAGTTCCGCCGGTGATTGACCAACGCTTCGTAGTTGGTGTCTTCCCCGTGTCGCATGGTCAATCGCCCTCTTCTGTCATGCCAGTCCGACCAGGGAGCGGGTGCTGCGCGCCTGCTCCGCCTGAAATTCGACCCGACGCCGGCCTGTCAGTACGACCGGCGGCGGGCAGCCCTCCACCCCTGCTTCGCAGCAATCGCTGTCGCCGGCATACGGCGGGACCGTGGTCGCGGCCACGGATCAAAGCAAGGAAAAACGACGGTATATCCGGCCGGGTCCGCCTGCCGGAAGACGGGACGGATCGTGTGGGAGGCCACGATCCGTCCCTGCAGCCGGCCCCCGCCGACCGGTGCTGTGTTGCAAGGAGCACCTTGGCAATGCGAGCCCGGCGGCATACCCGTCCTCGCCACAGCGCAATGCGCCGTGGCGCCAGAGACCCGCCGATTTCCAGCCAGCCTCGTCAATCGCGGGCATGACGCGCCGAGATGCGCGCAAGCCCGCCGCGCTCCCGGGTGATGACAACTTCGACATTTCTATCCTTCTGGTTGGCGACCTGCAGGATCATGCGCGGCGACTGCTCCGGAGTGTCCGAGCGACGCATGTTCCGACGGATCGCCAGCCTGGCCCAGCGGGCCGAAGGCCGTTCGGGCCGCCCCGGTCCCCGCGGCACCGGATATTCGGCGGGCGCCCATTTTCCTTCCGTCCAGATGCGGACCGAAGGTCGCTGGCGGGCCGGCGCCTGAATGCCGGGAATACGCACTTTGGCCGTCGGGTCCAGCTCGTCCGGGATCGATAAATCGAACCGATGCGTGAGATGATCTGGCATGCTCCCCTCCTGCGCGGTGTTGATGGAGCATGTTTCGCAGGGCCAGCGTGAAATCAGCGTGAATTGGGCGGGGCGGGCGGAAAAAACCCGACGATTTTCCGTTTCCGTCGGCCGAACGGCATGACGGATGGCCGGGCGGCGACATTCGTCGGACCGGCGGACCGATCCGGCCGCTCGCCGCCCACCCCTGCGATTTCAGCCTGACGCCGAGCGCGGATCGCGCGTCTTTCTCAGGACAGCAGCATGCGGGCCGACGTCAGCGCCAGGAAGACGGCGAAGGCGAGCTTCAGATAGCGGGCGTTGAGCGCATGGGCGATGCGCGCGCCGAGCGGCGCCAGCAGGAAGCTGGTCGGCGCGATGATCACCGCCGCCGGCAGGCTGACATAGCCGAGACTGAATGGCGGCCGGTCGGCGACGTCGAGCCCTGCCCAGATGAAGCCGGCGACCGCCGGTACGGCGATCAGCAGGCCGAGCGCGGCCGAGGAGCCGACGGCGCGGTGGACGGGAAAGGAGAAGGCGGCGAGCGTCGGCACCGAAAGCGTGCCGCCGCCGATGCCCATCAGCGACGAGATGAAGCCGATGACGGTGGCGATCACCCGGTTGACGAGCCCGCTCTTCGGCAGGTGCTCGGCCAGGACCAGCGCCTTGGGCAGCGCCATGTTGACGGCGACCAGAACGCCGACCACGCCGAAGACCAGGCGCAGCCCGCCGCCGGGGATGTATTTCGACAGGATGCCGCCGATCAGCGCGCCGACGAACATCGCCGGCCCCCACAGCTTGAGCAGCGACCGGTCGACATTGCCGCGCTTGTTGTGCGCCCGCATCGACGAGATCGAGGTCGGGATGATGACGGCAAGCGACGTCGCCACGGCCAGGTGGCTGATCACCTCGTCCGGAAAGTCGAGCAGCGTCAGCACCCAGAACAGCACCGGAACGATGACGATGCCGCCGCCGACCCCGAGCAGGCCGGCCAGCGTTCCGGAGACGACGCCCGTGAACAGCAGACCGGCGATCAGGGCGGCAACGGTCTCCCGGTCGAGCATCGACGCGTCAAATCCTGCTTCCAACTCGGTATCCCCTCAAACGTGATTCACCGCGCGCCTCGCGTAAAGGGCGCGGCGGCGAGTGGCAAGCGAGGCTGGTACAGGTCGGGCGGAGAGCCGCCCCACTTGCCTCGCCCGCCATGCGCAGGCATCGATCAAGGCCGTCGGAAGGGCTCCGAAAGCACTGTTTTTCAGGCCGTCCTGGCCTGAAATTCCGACGGACCTTAGCGAAATTCCAGTGAAACCGTGCAGCTTTTCGCCGGGATCTTGCGAAAAAATACAGGACATGAATTCGTCCCGCCGACCGACGAAACCGAACCGCCCTAGTGGCGCACCATGCCGGCATCGACATTGATGGTCTGGCCGGTGATCCAGCGCGCGTCGTCGGAGGCGAGGAAGGCGACCACGTCGGCGATGTGCTCCGGCTGGCCCTTGCCCTTCATCGCCTGCAGCATCTCGACGAAGCCGAAGGCCTCGTTGTGCGGGCTCGCCTTGACGCCCTCGCTCTCGATCAGGCCCGGCGTCACCGCATTGGCGGTGATGTTGTATTTGCCGAGTTCGGTCGCCAACGCCCGGGTGAAGCCGATGACGCCGCCCTTGGCCGCCACATAGGCCGCCATGTTGGGCGTGCCGGCGAAGAAGGTGTTGGACGAGATGTTGATGACCCGCCCGGCCTTGCCGCCGGCGCGCATCTGGTCGGTCGCGGCGCGGGTGACGATGAAAGTGCCGGTCAGGTTGACGTCGATGATCTTCTGCCAATGGGCGAGGTCGACCTCGTCCCAGGCGACGAAGGGCACGATGCTGGCATTGTTGACGACGATGTCGATGCCGCCGAGCGTCTGGATCTCCGAAAACAGCGCCTTCACCGACGAGGCGTCGGAGACATCGGCGGCGATCGCCTGTGTCCGGCCGCCGATCGCGGCGGCTGCAGCCTTGCCGCCCTCGGCATTGACGTCGCTGATCACCACGGTGGCGCCTTCGGCGGCAAGCTTTGCCGCGATGGCCTTGCCGATGCCCTGCGCTGCCCCGGTGACCAGGGCAATCTTTCCTGCAAGCCTGTCGCTCATGTGACCCGTCTCCTTGTCCCGTTCAGTTCGTGCCGTCGGCGTCGATCACCGCCAGCGCGGCGTCGATCCCCCTGCCGACGGGAAGCTTCATTCCGGCCGCGCTGAGCGCGCCGCCCAGCGCCGTCAGCGCCACCACGGCGTAGATCGGCTGCGCCGTCGGGCCCATGTGGCCGATGCGCGTGAGTTTCCCCAGCGTCTCGCCGCGCCCTGAGGAGAAGACGACGCCGTAGCGCTCGCGCGCAGCCTGGCGCAGCGCCTTCTCGTCGATCCCCTCGGGGGTGCGGATCGCCGTCGTCGTCGGCGAGGCAATCTTTTCGTTCGCGGCCCACAGCGACAGGCCCATGGCCAAGGCGCCGGCGCGCGTCGCCTTGGCCGTCAGCGCATGGCGCGCCCACACCGCTTCCGGCCCCTCGTTGAGATAGAGGTCGAGCGCCACGTCAAGCCCGTTGACCTCGGCGACCGAGGGCGTGAACGGGAACGGCTTCTCCCTCGACCAGGCGTTCTCCCAGTCGACGATGCTGAGCATGGAGGCGCGCGGCGCAGCGGGATTGGCCTTCATCTTGGCCCAGGCGCGGTCGCTGACACCCATCAGCGTCAGGCCGGGAGGCGCGCCGAGGCACTTGTTCGGCCCGGTGACGTAGATGTCGGCCTTGCAGTCCTCCGGGTGGGTCTTCATGCCGCCGAAGGACGAGACGGCGTCGACGATCAGGTAGGCGCCGTGCGCCGCAACAAGCGCGCCGATCTCGTCGATCGGATTGATCGTGCCGGACGGCGTGTCGTGATGGCAGACCGAGACGATGGTGATCTCCGGATGCCTTTTCAGCATGTCGGCGACCGACTGCGGATCGATCGCCTCGTTGTACGGCGTCTCGATCTCCAGCAGATGGGGCGAATAACGCTTGGCCCAGTAGCCAAAACCCTTGCCGTAGACGCCGGAGGCGAGGTTGAGCACCACGTCGTCCGCCGCGATCAGCGACGCGGCCGCGGCCTCCAGCCCCAGCACCGGCTCGCCATGCAGGATCACCGGCCGGTTCGACAGCCGCATCGCCTCCTGCGCCTTGCCGACCACGCTTTCATAGAAGCGCTGGAACGCCGGGTCGTAGTCGTAGAGCACGGTCCGCCCCAACCCCTGCAGCACGGCGGCATAGGCATTGACCGGCCCTGACGTGAGGGTGACGACCGGCTCGGCGTGGTCGGGATATCGCATTGTCGCTCTCCGGATTGACCGGCCTCAGCCGTAGAACTGGGTGCCGGTGCGGTAGGTCTTGAAGTTCTCCATATCGTGCGAATAGAGCAGCTCGGCCTCATTGTCCTCGGCAAGCTTGCGCACGCGGCGCATCGAGTCCACGCCGGCGACCGGATCGATGTGGAAGGACGCCTGGCACAGCGTCTCCAGGCTCTTCTGCGTATAGGCGGCGTCGATGGTGAACAGGATGGGCTTACGCTTGGGGAAATGCACCATCAGGCTGTAGTGGCCGATCGAATGGCCGGGCGTGGCGATCAGCTTGACACCCTTGGCGAGGTCGACGTCGCCCTCGATGCCCTCGAAGGTCGAGTTGGCGCGGGTCGTACCTTCCAGGAGCTGCTGGGTGGCGCCGCGCGCCTCCGCAGCCTCGGCGGAAAAGCTCAGGTCGGAATAGCCGAGATGCTCGAAAGGCAGCGGGTTGCAGGCCTGCGGCACCTCGCTTTTGTGGCAGATCTTCTTGGCATGCGGAAAATACTTGTTGCCGCCGCAATGGTCGAAATGAAAGTGCGAATTGACGACCACGTCGATGTCTTTCGGCTCCAGCCCGAGCAGGGCCAGCGCGCCCGGAATCGTCTGGTCCCTGCTCTGGATCGGCTTCTCGAAGGGCAGCACCTTCATGACATGGTCGTAGTCGTAGCCGGTGTCGATGAGGAACCGCCCCTCGGCGTGCTCGATGAGGATCGAATAGACGGGAAAGCGCACCTCGCCCCCCGGCCCGCGGTTCCAGTAGACATGGTAGCCGTCGAGAACCAGCGAACCGCCGTCCAGCAGATAGACCTTCGTGTCTGACATCGTCGCCTCCTTGTTGCGGCGCGGTTCCCTGCGCGCCGGGTCGGTTGATCGTCCTCAGCGCGCCCCGCGCTCATAGGGTATGCCCAGCGCCGCCGGCAGGCTGCCGCGGCGGCCGAACGCCACCAGCATCACCATGACAGCCAGGAACGGCAGCATCTGGATGACGTCGGTCGGAATGTTGATGCCGGCGACCTGCATGGCCGTGGTCAGCGACAGGCAGAGCCCGAACAAGAGCGCGCCGAGCAGCACCCACACCGGCCGCCCGCGCGCCAGCATCGCCAGCACGATGCCGAGGAAGCCGGCGCCGTTGGTGATGAAGGGAATGAAGATGCCGGCGCCGACATTGGCGAGATAGGCACCACCCAACCCGGCCATCGCGCCCGTGAACAGCACGGCGACGGTGCGCGTCCGGATGACGTCGACGCCGGCGACGTCGAGCGCCGCCGGCTTGTCGCCGGCCGCCTGCAAATTGAGCCCGAGCTGGGTGCGGCGGTAGACGTAGATCATCACGAAGACCAGCGCGATCGCCAGATAGACGATGAGGTGGTGGCGGAACAGCGCCGGCCCGAGCACCGGGATGTCGGCGAGCAGCGGGATCTCGGTGCGCTCCGCCGCCGGCAGGCGCGGATAGCTGCGCGAGAACTGGAAGTGGTGGAGCAGCGCGGTCAGCCCCTCCAGCCCGAGCGTCAGCCCGATGCCGATGACGATCTGGTTGAGGCCCAGCCTCACGCACAGCAGCGCCATGAGAGCCGCCACGGCGATGCCGGCGCAGGCGCCGAAGAGGAAACCCAGCCACAGCGACCCGGAATAGAATGCGGCGACGAAGCCGAGATAGGCGCCGCCGATCATCATGCCCTCGATGCCGATGTTGAGCACGCCGGCCTTTTCCGACATCTGCTCGCCGAGTCCCGCCAGCAGCAGCGGAATGGCCGCGGTGATGGCGCCGAACAGCAGCGCGCCGAGAAAAACTTCGCTGAACAGCCCGGTCATCGCGTCAGGCCCTCCGCGCCCTGGTGAAGCGGTGGTCGATATATTCGGCGAGCGCCAGCATGATCAGCACGATCGCCACCAGCACCAGCGTGAAATGGTGCGGCACGCCGAGCCGGCGCGCCGCGCTCTCGCCGCCGATCGACAGGACAGACAGCAGAAACACGAAGCCGATGGCGGCAAAACCGTTCATGCGGGCGAGGAACACCGCCGGGATCACCGCCATGGCGTAGCCCGGGTTCCAGTCGGCCCGCACATTGCCCTGCACGCCGATCACGTCGATGGCGCCGCCGAGCCCGGCCAGGCCAGCCGAGATGGCGAAGACGGCGACGGTCAGCCCCGGCACGCCGAGCCCGACATGGATGGCCGCCTTCGGATTGGCGCCGACCACCCGCAGCTTCAGCCCGAAGGCGGTCCGCGTCATGACCAGATGGACCGCCACGATGGCGACGAGCCCGAACAGCAGCCCGCTGGTGATGGTGGTGTCGAACAGCCGCGGCAGCCGGTCCTCGACCGGCAGCGTGCGCGTCTGCGGCACGGTCGTAGCCGGATCGAGGAAGGCGAGCTTGACCAGCACGTTGGCGAAGGAGGTGCCGAGGAAGGTCATCATCAGCGTGGTGATGATCTCGTTGACGCCCTGATAGGCGCGCAGCAGCGCCGGCACCAGCGACCACGACACGGCCACGGCCGTCGCCATGAGAAAGGCGCAGGCGAGCGCCAGCCAGGCCGGCAGCACCTGCACCAGCACCGGCGCCGACGCCGCCGCGATGACGGCGCCAAGCAGGAACTGCCCGTCGCCGCCGAGATTCCACATGCCGGCCCGGAAGGCGACGATCAGCCCGGCGGCGATGAACAGCAGCGGCGCCATGCGGGTCAGCGTCTGCTGGATCCCGGTCGGAGACAGAAGGCCGCGCTCGACGACGAAGCCGTAATAGGCGAGCGGATTGACGCCGACGGCAAGCAGGATGCAGCCGGCGAGCACCAGCGCCGCCAGGATCGGACCCAGCGTCATCAGCACGCGCCGCTGCAGGTGGCCGCGACCTGCCGCGGCGGCGGACTGCTCGATCGTCGCCATGTCGGAGGCTCGTGTCGTGTCGATGCTCATGCGGCCAGCCCGATCATCAGCCGTCCCACACGGGTACGGGCGTCGGCGGCATTGTCGACCGTACCGACCAGCGCGCCGGACGCCATCACCGAAATGCGGTCGCACATGCCGAGCAGTTCCTCGAGATCGGTGGAGATCAGCAGCACGGCTGCGCCACCCGTCGCGATGTCGCGGATGCGCTGGCGGGTCGCCAGCGTATTCGCCAGGTCGAGCCCGTAGGTCGGCTTGTTGAAGATGACGGCCCGGGCGCCGTCGGCGAACTCGCGCGCGATCAGGATTTTCTGGATGTTGCCGCCGGACAGCCTGCCGATCGGCGTCTCCAGGCTTGGCGTCCTGACATCATAGGCGCGCACCAGCTCGCCGGCGCGCTTGTCGATCGCCGCAGTCTGCTCGATGCCGTTGCGCCAGAATGGCGGCGTGCCGATCTGCTTGAGGAAGAAGTTGATCGACACCGGGAAGCTGCCGACGGTGCCCTCGCCCAGCCGGTCGTCGGTGAGATAGCGCAGTCCCTTGCGGTGGCGCTCGCCGACGCCGAGCCCGTCCATGGCCTCGCCAGCCAGCCGGATCGTGCCGCCGCTCGCTGCAAGCTGCCCGGCCAATGCTTCGGCGAGCTGCTTCTGGCCGTTGCCGTCGATGCCGGCGATGCCAAGAATCTCGCCCGGCCGGACGGCGAAGGAGACGCCGGAGAGACCCGGCGTGCCCGAACCGGCCGGCACCGCGAGGTCGCGCACCTCCAGCAGCGGCGCGACGGCCTCCGGGAAGGCGCGTGCGGTCCGCTGCGCCTCTTCGGGGTCGCCGCCGGCCCTCGCGCCGAACATCATCTCGACGATCTCGGCGACGATCTCGTCCTCGCCCAGGCTGCGCAGCCGCTCGGGGGTGATCTCGCCGACCTTGCGGCCGAGTTTCAGCACCGAGATGCGGTCGCCGAAGGCGGCCGCCTCCTTGAGCTTGTGGGTGATGAAGACGATCGCCAACCCGTTTTCCGCCAGGCGCCGCATCAGCGCACCGAGGTCGTCGATGCCCTTCGGCGTCAGCATGGAGGTGGATTCGTCGAGGATGAGCAGCCGGCTGTCGCGCAAGAGCGCCCGCAGGATCTCGACCTGCTGCTGCTCGCCCAGCGACAGGTCCTCGACCCGTGCGCCCAGGTCGACGGAAATGCCGAGGGTGCGGCCGATCTCGGCGGCGCGCGCCTGCAGCTCCCCGGCCTTCGGCCGGCGCCACCACGAGCCGCCGAGCAGCAGGTTCTCCGCCACCGTCAGCGTCGGCACCAGCATCATGTGCTGGAACACCGTGCCTATGCCCAGCGCCAGCGCATGGCGCGGCGAGGTGATCGGCGTCGGGGTCCCGCCCACCAGGATGCGGCCTTCCGTCGGCTGCTGCAGCCCCGACAGCATGCCGATCAGCGTCGACTTGCCGGCGCCGTTTTCGCCGAGCAGCACATGCACCTCGCCGGCGCGAATCGACAGGTCGACGGCGTTGTTGGCGACGATGCCGGGGAACCTTTTGGTCACCCGCTCGAGCGTGACGAGATCCGGCTTGCCGGCCGGCCGGGGTGGAGATGCGCTGGTCATGGAATCCGCGGAGTTCGCCGCAACCGGTGCCGGAGGGGCGCGCGAGACGCCCCTCCGGCAGTTCTTGCGGTCACTCGGTGACGTTGGTCATCAAGGCGCGCACGGCACTGGCCTCGAAGACCGGCTCGACCTTGATCTTGCCGGAGAGGACATCCTCGCGCAGCGCCTGGACCTGCGACCACACGTCGTCCGGGATTTCTCCCGTCTTCAGCAGCTTGACAGAGTCGTCCTTCAGGCCGATCGCATAGCGCTTGGTGCCGAATGTATCGGCCTTCAGGTCGGCGATCATCGCGGCATAGACCGGCGTGATGTCCCAGATCACCGAGGTGAGCAGGAAACCCTTGTCGATCGCCGTCTTGTCGCCGATCACGTCGATGAAATGGACCTTGCCGCCGTCGGCCGCCTTGGTGGTCTCGACCGCCTGCAGCATGCCGAAGCTGGAGCCGTTGCCCTGGCCGAAGATGATGTCGGCGCCGGCCGCGATCACGCTTTCGGTGACGCGCTTGCCGCCGGCCGCGTCGCTGTAGGCGGCCGGGCCGATCACCGCATAGGTGACCTTCACCTCCGGGTTCTCGGCCTTGACGCCCTGGGCGAACGCCGCCGACTGCGAGTTCCAGGACGGCGGCTCGCCGGAGACGACGATGCCGACCGTCTTGGAACGGCTCATCTTGGCGGCGAGCCGGCCGGCGAGGTAGGCGCCCTCGTGGCCGCTCAGCGTGTAGTCGGCGACGAGGCCCTTCTTCAGCGCATCCGGCGTATCGACGATCGCCACCGGCACCTTGAGCTCGTTGGCGATCTCCGGCGCCGAGGTATTGTAGCCGCTGGCATGGGCGATCAGCAGGCTGGCGCCCTCCTCGGCCAGTTCGCGCAGCGTCGGGCGCACGTCGCCGTAGCCGAGGCCCTGCGCGACGATGACCTCGATGCCGGCGGCTTCCGCCGCAGCCTTCGCCGCCGCCACGCCCTGCTGGTTCCAGCCGTAGTCGGTGCCCTCCTCGGGCGTGAGGATGGCGATGGATTTCACCTCGCCGGCGAACGCCCCGCCCATCAGCAGGCCGCTCAACAGTATTGCACTTACACTTGCCTTCAACGATTTCATTTGTAGTCCTCCTATTGTTTGATGATCCCACTTTGTTATTGTTTTTGCGCCGAAGCGATTTAGAGTTGTCCGACTTTCTACTCCAAGTTCAGGAAATCCATGTTCCGCCTCGCCCTCGCAGTTTCCGTCGCCCTCGCCTCGTCCGCCTCCGCCGTCGAACTGCGGCCGATCGCGGTCAGGACCGGCACGGAGGGCCTGACGCGGCTGCCGCTGACGGTGACCAATGCCGACCGGGAGGCGATCGCCTGCCACGCCGAGGTCGCCCACTGGTATTCGCTGGAGCTCGCCACGGTGGCGCCCGGCGCGTCGGCCGAGATCGAGCTGTGGCGCGATCCGGCCACCGGAACGCTCGCGGCCCTCAACGACAAGCGCGAGAACCTGCCGGTCGAGCGGCTGTGGTGCGGCGAGGTCGGGCGCGCATATATGACGCGGGCGCAGATCGTGCTGGACACGGCCGCCGCCGAGCCGCACGTCGCCTGCCGCGCCGGCAGCGAGCGCATCGTCTGCGACTGAGGTCGGGCGGCGCTCACTGTGCCGCCTTCGCGTCGACGAGCGCCTTCAGCCGCTCGTACTCGGCCTTCACGCTCGGATCGGCCTCGACCAGCGTCGCGGCCAGCCCCTGGAACTCGCTCTCCATCCTGGCCTGGTCCTCGGCCGACAGCTCGTTGACCACGCCGCCATTGTCGGCCCAGACCTTGTAGGTCCTCTGGACGTTGTCGACGCCCCATTGGAAGACCGACGTCTCGGCGGCCCGGCCGGCCTCGACGATCGCCTTCCGGACCTCCTCGCTCTGCGCCTGGAACCAGTCCTCGTTGACGACGGTGACGGAGACGATCTCGGCGAAGCGCAGGTCGGTGATGTTCTTGCCGACGTCGTAATACTTGAACGCGGTGAGGATCGGCATGCCGACCAGCATGCCGTCTAGCCCGCCGGATTCGAGCTGAGGGATGACCTCGGTCAGCGCCAGCGGCAGCGGCGTCGCCCCCACCAGCTCCATCGGCTTGATCTGCATCGGCGAGGCGAAGGTGCGGATCTTCAGGCCCTTCAGCCCGTCCAGCGTCGTCACCGGCTTCATGGTGAAGACCACCGTCGGGCTGTTGTAGATCGCGCCGACGACACGCAGCCCCTTGTCCAGGAACATCTCCTCCAGATGCGCGCGGTACTCGGGGTCGTGGACGGCGTTGTCGACGTCCTGCGGCGTCTTGAACAGGCCCGGCACGTCGAAGGCCTGGAAGCGCGGATCGACGTTGGTCATGAAGGAGGTCGGCGTGGTGAAGGCCTCGATCGTGCCGAGCAGCACGCCTTCCGCCATGCGCGGGATCGAGCCGAGCTGGCTCGCCGGATAGATCTCGGTCTTCACCGCATCGCCGACCCGGCTCTTCAGCTCCTCGGCGAAAACCTTCTGCCATTCGTGCTGGACGTCGTTGATGGTGGCGGAGGCGAGCTTCATCGTGCTCTGCGCCGCCGCCGGCAGCGATGCCATGCAGGCCAGGCCGATCGCGGTGCCGAGGGCGGCGGCTTTCAGGAGTGTGCGCAGCATCGGGTTCCCCTTGTTCTTGTTCACAGCGATCGCCCGAGCGCCAGCGAGATCGCCGGCACATAGGTGATGATGACGAGCGCGGCGATTTGCACCGCCACGAAGGGCAGCACGCCGCGATAGAGCGAATGGGCGGGCAGGCCGGTGACCGACTGCGCCACGAAGATGTTGAGCCCGAAGGGCGGCGTGAACATGCCGATCGCCAGATTGACCGTCATGACGATGCCGAAATGGATCGGGTCGATGCCGAGCGAAATGGCGATCGGCGCCAGCAGCGGCGCGAACACCAGGATCGCCGAGGTCGGGTCGAGGAAGCAGCCTATGACCAGCAGCACCAGGTTGACGGCGAGCAGGAAGCTGAAGGTCGACATCTCCAGCGCCTCGATCCAGGCGACGATCGCCTGCGGCACGCCCTGCGTGGTGAGCACCCAGGTGACGACGCCGGCGGTCGCCACGATCACCAGGATCTGCGCCGACAGCAGCGCCGAATTGCCGGCGGCGCGCACGATGTCGGCCCAGCCCATCGTCCGGTAGACGAAGCGCGCCACCAGGATGGCGTACAGGCAGGCGAAGCCGCCGGCCTCGGTCGGCGAGAACCAGCCATTATAGATGCCGCCGAGCACGAAGACGGGCATCAGCAGCGCCGCGAAGGCGTCATTGGTCGCCCGCCAGGCGACCGCCGGATCGAAGCGGCCGACCACCGGGATCTTCAGCACGATCGCCACGATGACGATGAAGATCGACATCAGCGCGGCGATCAGCAGGCCGGGCAGGATGCCCGCGATGAACAGCCGCGGGATCGACTGCTCGGCCGCCAGCCCGTACAGGATCATGGCGATCGAGGGCGGGATGACGATGTCGATGGCGCCGCTGGAGGCGAGCAGCCCGGCCGAGCGCTCCTTGCCGTAGCCGGCGCTTTCGAGCTTCGGATAGAGCGTCTTGCCGAGCGCGGCCACCGCCGCAACGCTGGAGCCGGAGATGGCGCCTATGACGGCCGAGGCGCCGACCGTCGAGACGCCGAGACTGCCCGGCAGCCGGCCGACCAGCGTCAGCACCCAGGTGATCAGCCGCGCGGCGATGCCGCTGGTGCCCATCAGCTCGCCGGCGAAGATGAAGAACGGGATGGCGAGCAGCGCATAATTGTCGAGCCCGCCGAACATCACCTGGTGCAGCGCCAGCGGCGGCGTCGGCAGCACGAACAGGAAGGTCACCGCGACGGCGGCGAGGAACACCAGGAAGACCGGCGTGCCGAGCGCCAGCAGGACGATGGGCAGAGCCGCGAGGGAGGCGATCATGATGCACGCTCCCCTTCAGGTCCGTTGCGGGCGAGCGCATCGAGGTCGCGGACGAGCAGGACCCCAGCGACGATAGCGAGCCCGGCAAAACCCGCGACCAGCGCCGCATGCGGCACGGTCATAGGGATGCCCAGGCCCATGCTTGTCGTGCCGAGCCTCGCGATCCTGACAAGGAACAGGTAGGACGCATAGGTCGCGTAGGCGCAGGCGAACAGCGCGGCTGCGTCGTGGATGGCGTTGAGCAGGTGCCGCCAGCGGCCGGTGGCATAGGACGGCAGCAGGTTGACGCTGATGTGCTCGCGCCTGGCCAGCGCCAGCACCGCGCCGGCCATCACCATCCACACGACGGTATAGACCATGAGCTCGTCGGCTCCGGTCATCGACATGCCGAAGAGGTAGCGGCCGGTCGCGTTGAAGACATTGACGGCGACGACGAACAGCAGCGCGATGCCGAGGACGGTGTGCAGGGCACCGCCGGCGGCGCGTGCAACCTGCCAAGCCTCCCGATGATCAGTCCGACGTGCCTCCCTCACAGCCGGTCGCATCGCTCACTCCCGGCCTTCTAGAATTCGGCGGATGGCGACGAGCTTGCCGGCGCGCTCCTTCTGCAGCGCGGCTATCCTTTCGGGCGTGTAGCTGAACATTCCCTCGCCCGACTTGATGCCGAGCTTGCCCGCCGCCGCCTTCTCCAGCACCAGCGGCGAGATGTCGGCGCGGTTGGAGAGATCCGCGTTGAGGAAGGAGGAGACGGACTTGTAGATGTCGAGGCCGGCCATATCGAGCAGCGCCATCGGCCCGATGGCGGCGATCTTGTATCCGATGCCCCAGGAGACGCAGGTGTCGAGGTCCTCGGCGTCGATGACGCCGCGCTCGACGAGATCGACCGCCTCGCGCAGTAGCGCATAGAGCACGCGGTTCTCGACGAAGCCCGGCACGTCCTTCTTCACCACCACCGGCAGCAGGCCGATCGAGCGGATCAGGTCGCGTATGGCGGCGACCGTCTCCGGCGCGGTCCGTTCGCCGCCGATCACCTCGATCATCGGGATGATGTGCGGCGGGTTGGACCAGTGCATGCCGACCATGCGCTCGGGGTGGGAGATATGCGCCTGCAACTTCGTGATCGGGATTCCCGACGTGTCGGAGGCCACGATCACCTCCGGCCCCACCAGCGGATCGATGGCGCGGTAGGTCTCGGCCTTGACGTCGATGTTTTCCGGCACGTTCTCGATCACCAGATCGGCGCCCTTCACCGCCTCGGCGATCGAGGCGGCGAAACGCACGCCGCCCTCGCCCGAGGAAGGGACAGCGATGCCCAGCCGGTCGAGCACGTCGCCCGCGACCGGCAGCATTCCCCTGGCGCGCTCGACCGCCGCCTCGGAGACGTCATAGGCGCAGACCGACAGCCCGCCGCGCGACAGCCGCGCGGCGATGCCCGGTCCCATCGTCCCCAGGCCGATCAGAGCGACGCGCCGAATCATCGTCAGGCCGCCTTGGGCGCTGCCGGCGCGGCGCCGGTGGCGACCTTGAAGGCCGGCCGCCCGGCGATCGCCGCTACCCAGCGCTCAAGATTCGGCAAAGCGGGCCGCTCGATCTTGAAGTCGATGCAACGCTTCAGGATCGGGGCGCAGGCGATGTCGGCGATGGTGAGCTTGCCGAGCGCCAGGAAATCCTTGCCGGCAAGGTGCCCGTCGACGATCTTGAGTTGGGCGACGAGGTCCTTGACCTGCTCCTTGTAGTCGGCGGTCTGCTCCTCCGGGGTGAGCTTCGCGCCCTTGAAGGCGGCGAGATAGCCCGGGTTCACGGCGGCGAGCAGGAAATCCATCCAGCGCTCGACCTCGGTCTTTTCCGCCGCGGTCGCGCCCGTCAGATGCGCGCCCTCGGTGTTCGCCAGGTAGCGCAGGATGGTGTTGGATTCCCAGATCACCGTGTCGCCGTCGACCAGCGTCGGCACCTTGGAGGTCGGGTTGAGCGCCTTGTATTCGGCCGTCTGCGTGTTCTCGAACTGGCGGCCGTAGTCCTGCCGGTCGTAGCCGGCACCCAGCTCTTCCAGCATGAAGATGACCTTTTGGACGTTGCCGGAGGTCTGGCGCCCCAGAAGCTTGTACATGCCTTGCGTCTCCTCGAATGCGTTGCGGTTCGATCAGGATTTCGCCGCCGGCAGCGGCTTGTAGACGATCGCGTCCATCTCGATCTTGGTGTTGATGACGGCGCGCGCCTCGACGGTGGTGCGGGCGAGCACCGCATCGCCGATCGCCGCGGTGAAGGCCTTGTTGTAGCGGCCGAAGTCGCGCACATCCTGGAGGTAGGTGGTGATGCGCACGACATCGGAGAGCGTCGCGCCCTCATGCGCGATGATACGCTCGATGGTCTTCAGCGTCGCCACCGTCTCTTCCTCGATGGTGCCGTCGATCATGTCGTTGTTCTCGTCCTTCGGCACCTGGCCGGAGACGAAGATGTAGTCGCCAGCGCGCACCGCTGGGTGGAAGGGCAGGTTCGGGTTCTTGTTGCCGATCGCGTAATGCGTTGCCGATTTCCTGGCGCTGTCCGACACGCGGCCCTCCCTCAGAACACGCTGGTTTCGATGATGTCGACGCCGCGGATGCGGTCGATCAGATAGAGGATGCCGCGCTCGTCGATGGTGACGTCGTTGGACGAGGCGCGCTCGGCGCCGGCCGGCGCGTCGGGAAGGAAGTGGCCCACCTCCTTCGGCGCGAACGGGTCGGCGATGTCGACCAGGCGCAGCCCCTGCGCGAACCAGGCGAACGGGATGATCGTACCGCTGAAGCGCTCCGACGGCTGGTGGCAGCCGGTCATCGGCGGCTGCGGCGCGCCGTCCGGGTCGATGCCCGGAACCTGGAAGGTCGAGATCGGCAGCGGGTTGGTTTCGTCGGTGATGTCGTAGATCCAGGTGAAGGCCGGCGCGTGCGGGCGCAGCTTGGCCACGTCCTCGTCGGCCACCACCATGATGTTGCGGCCCTTCAGCGGCTGCGGGATCGGCAGGCAGGTGTGCGTCGGGTGCGGGAAGGCCGGGCTGGAATTCAGATGACCGACCAGCTTCGGCCGGCTCATGTCCGAGATGTCGAGGATGAACAGGCCGTGGTGCCAGTAGCTGACATAGAGCCGGTCGCCCATGCGCAGCGGATGGTGGCAGCGCGGCGTGACGTAGTCGTGCCAGGGATATTCCTCGCCGCCGCCGGTCCACTGGCCGGGGATCCACCAGCGCCCCACTTCGACCGGGTTCGCTGGATCGACGAGGTCGAGGATCATGACGATATTGCCGACATAGCCGTCCGCCGTCGGCGAGATGTAGGCGTAGCGGCCGTCATAGTCGTAGCGGTGCACGCCCTTGCCGCCGGTCAGCCATTTCGAGATCAGCCTCGGCTCTTCCGGCCGCGACGTGTCGTAGATGGCGAGGCCGCCGCCGAAATCGGCGGGGCCTTCGCTGCCGAAGCGCTCGTGGTTGATGATCATCAGCCCGTCCTTGGCGCGCACCTTGTGCGAGTGCCAGCCCGGTGGGACGTCGATCGTCGTGATCTTCCGCGGATTGCGCGGATCGGAAATGTCGACCAGCGTCGTGCCGCTAGGCGGACGCATGTGGCCGATATAGAGGATGTTGCCGTCCACCCAGACCTGCCCGCCGCCGGGGCAGTCGATATGGCCGATATGCTTGGTGTTGACTGCGGAAACCAAAACGACACCCCTGCTGCCCGGACTCGAACGAAAAGCCTGCGCGCCGGGCGGGCGGCGCGCGCAGGTTTTTGGCGGTCAGGCGAAGCGCAGCAGGTCGCCGGCGGCGTTGCGGCCCCAGCGCTTGTAGAGAAGCAGCGCCTTTTGGGTGGGCGCGTCGGTGGCGCCGAAGAAGATCACCGGCTCGGTCGAGGAGCCGTTGACGTGCTCGACCCAGCAGCCGCCGGGCACGGCGAGCGTGTCGAACTGGTTCCAGTCGTAGCGCTTGCCGTCGATGATCGAATGGCCGCTGCCGCGGAACGGCGCCAGCAGCAGGCTGGCCGTCTCGCGCTGCGGCAGGGTCTTCTCGCCCGGGCGCAGCATCTGCACGTAGAAATTGATGGTGCGGAACACCGGGCCGCCGGTGGTCGGGTCGACATAGTCGACGACGATGCCCTCATGCGGGTCGCCGTCCCAGTCCTTGTGGCGGTCGAGCACCTCCTGCATCTTCTCCCAGCGATAGACATACATGGGAGACGACAGCCCGCCGCCGCGCTTGTGGTCGACGAAGCGCGGCATCAGCCCGCCCTCGCCGTAGATGCGCTGCGAATAGTCGCCGGGATAGCGCGCCGTCTGGACTTTCTTGGCGACTTCCTTGCCGTTCTCGATCTCGGTGTATTTGTGGTCGAAATGCACGGCATGCAGCGTCTCGACCAGCGGCAGGTCGAGCACCGACAGGTTGACCGCCTGCTCGCCGCCGACGGTACCGTGGTTGTGCCAGGCGTCGTTCGGGGTAAGCACCATGTCGCCGGGGCCGAACACCACGTCCTCGCCCTCGACGCCGGTGAAGTTGCCCTGCCCGGTCAGGCCGAAGCGGATGGCGCTCGGCGAATGCTTGTGCGGCGGCATGATCTCGTCGGGATCGTTCAGACGGTAGGCCGTGTACATGGTGCTGACAGAGGCGCGCTTCGGCGCCAGCCCCGGATTGACCAGGATGAGCGAGCGGCGCTCGCTGTCGTCCATGGTGACGAGCTCGGCGGCGCGCTGCAGCAGCGGCTCTATGTCCTTGTAGGCCCACACGAACGGGACGGCCTTCGCCGACCCCATCAGCTGCTTGATCTCGTCGTGGTCGATGTTGTCGGACTGCGCCCAGAACGGGAACATGTTCCTGGAATAGAGGTCGTCGTAGAGCGACTTCAGCGCCGCCTGCTTGTTGCTGACGATCTGGCTAGCCGGAGGCATGGCGCTCATGTCGAGGTCTCCCATTTTTATCGTTCAACCAACTCAACCGTAACACCATGGTTGCAACCGTCAAGCGCTGAATCGGCCTTTCGGTTGGCAATCGGAAAATTGTGATCGGCCCGCGCCGATCCTCCATGCACAATTGCTATGCATCTGATTATCAATGGATTTTTGTTTGTTGCAAAAAGCGACATGGAGCGCGCCCGGCTTTCCGGCCCGACCAAGCCCATGAAACCAGTGGTATTTGGTTGAGACGCCGGCCGTCGCGCCCCGTCAGCCGCGTCCCGCGCCCTGGCGGATCAGGTCGGACGCCTTCTCGGCGATCATGATCACCGCGGCATTGATGTTGCCGCCGGGGAGGTCCGGCATGACCGAGGCGTCGACCACGCGCAGGCCCGCGACGCCGCGTAGCCGCAGCTGCGGATCGACCACCGAGCCGGCGTCCGCTCCCATCCGGCAGGTGCCGGCCGGGTGATGCACGGTGATGGAGGTGCGGCGGATGTGCTCGTCGATCTCCTCATCGCTCTCGCACGCGTTGCCCGGGAAGAATTCCGCAGCCACGAAGGGCTGCATGGCCGGCTGCGCGGCGAGGTTCCTGGCGATGCGGAAACCGGCGCGCAGCGATTCCCAATCGCGCGGCGACGACAGGAAGTTCTGGTGGATGAGCGGCGCGGCCTCCGGATCGGCGGACGCGAGCGCCACATGCCCGCGGCTTTCCGGCTGGACGGCGACGATGCGTGTGGCGAAGCCGTCGGCGAAGGGTTTTTTGAACGGCGGGAAATACGGCCAGGCGGCCAGCGGCGCGGCGGTGAACAGCAGCTGCACGTCCGGCAGCGGCCGGTCGGGCCCGCTCCTGAGGAACGCCACGACGCCGCCCGGCACGTCGGCGGCAAAACCCTTTCCGGTGAGATAGGTCCTGGCAAAATCCAGCCCGATCCTGTCGGCCCGCATCATGCGGAAGAACGGCCCGGGCACGCGGCGGCGGTACATCAGGATGACCGAGACGTGGTCCTGCAGGTTCTTGCCGACCTCCGGCGCGTCGATTTTCTGCTCGATCCCGTGCGCCGCAAGCTCACCGCCGTCGCCGATGCCCGACAGCATCAGCAGCTGCGGCGAGTTGATCACCCCGCCCGCGAGCAGCACCTCGCGCCGCGCCAGAACCTCGTGCGTCGTACCGCCCCGGCTGTAGCGGACGCCGGTCGCGCGCCCCTCGCCAAGCAGGACTTTCGACGCCATCGCCCCGGTCAGCACGGTGAGGTTCTTGCGGCTGAGCGCCGGCCGCAGATAGGCCGTGGCGGCCGAGCAGCGGCGGCCCTGCCGGATCGTCATCTGCAGCCGGCCAAAGCCCTCCTGGACCTCGCCGTTGTAATCCTCCGTCTGCGGATAGCCCGCCTCGCGGCTGGCCCCGGCGAAGGCCTCGATGAGCTCGTCCCTGTATTTGCAGAACTGCGTCGTCAGCGGCCCGTCGCCGCCCCGCAACGCGCCGCCGCCCCTCTCCCAGCTTTCCTGCTTGCGGAAATAGGGCAGCACCTTGTCGAACGACCAGTCGGCGAGCCCGCCGGCCGCCCAGCGGTCGTAGTCGCCGCGGTTGCCGCGCACATAGGCCATGGCGTTGGTCGAGGAGGAGCCGCCGATCACCTTTCCGCGCGCGCATTCGACCTTGCGGCCGCCGACATTGGCCTCCGGCTCGCAGAAATACATCCAGTCGTGGCGGCGCTCGGTCAGGATCTTGCCCCAGCCGAGCGGAACGTGGATCATCGGGTCGCGGTCCCAGTCGCCGGCCTCGAGCAGCAGCACGCTGACGCCGGGATCCTCGCTCAGCCGGGCGGCCAGCACGCAGCCCGCCGAGCCGGCGCCGACGATGACGTAGTCGTAGGCTTCGCTCATACCGCCCCATCCTTGAAAAGCCGTCGCGGCAACCGACATGACGGCGCGAAGCAGGCCAACCACGACACTCAACCACTGCCCAACCGAAGTTGTCAACCGGCAGGGAATCTTGTATTTTGGTTGAACTGGTTGATCATTCACGATCGCAGGCGATGGTTGTATGGTTCGGCCGGGTAGAGTTTCGGGTCGGCAATCCGGCGCAAATCAACCGAGGGTTTTCGATTGACCATGTTGGCCACACGCACGGCGCTCGGCAGTGTCGAGGAGATCGTCGACGCCGTCCGGGAGTACCGCAAGGACGGCGAGAAGCTGCCTTCCGAGCGGGACCTCGCCGAGATCCTCAACGTCAAGCGCCACCAGCTGCGCAAGGCACTGGACATCCTGCGCCGCTCCGGCGACCTGCAGCAGACGCGCGTGCGCCGCGCGCCGACGGCGTCGCCGCGCTACAGCGAGGAGCTGGTGCGGCTGACCAACCCGCTGGAAGTGCTGGAGATGCGGCTGGTGATGGAGCCGGGGCTCGCCCGGCTGGCGTCGCTGCGCGCCTCGCCGCTGGAGATCGCCCGCATCACCGAGACGGCGACGACGCCCGCCGACGCATCGTCCGGCGAGGTCGACCTGTCGTTCCACCTCGCCGTCGCCGGCGCGGCGCGCAACCACCTCGCGGTGGAGTTCTACCGGATGCTGCGCCAGGTCGGCGTCGACGCCCGCGTCAGCATCGTCCAGGTCTCGGCGCCGACCTGCCCGAAGCGCATCGCCAAGCGCGACACCGAGCACCGGCTGATCGCCGAGGCGATCGCCCGGCGCGATCCGGAGGCGGCGGAGGCGGCCATGCGCGCGCATCTGCTGGCCGTGCAGGAGCGCATCAACGAACGCTGGAACGCCGGCGCCTTCGCGGCGTGAGGCCGTGGCCCGGCAGCGGAACGCTCGGCTGCCGATGACGTCATTGCGCAGCTATTTCGCCGGCGTCTTGTTGGGCGCCTTCATCGCGAGATAGCCGGCATGGCTGATGCCGATGAGGGTAACCAGCGACGTCGACAGCAGCGGAAAGGAAATGAGCGCCTCCGTTCCCGGCGCGGCCCCGGCCGGCGGCGGCTGTGGCGCGAAGTTCCAAGCCCACAGGACGAAGCCATAGCCGACCGCCGCCGCCAGGGTGAAGACGAACATCTGTACCTTGGAGATGTCGACATAGGTGTAGTCGACAACCTCCTCGCCGAGGAAGATGTCGGAGAATTTCGGCCCTTGCGGCGTGCCGGCCTGTCCGGCCGCCTTGTCCTGGGCGGCAACCGGATTGACCTGCAGCAGTCCGCGGCGGGGTATCCCCGTCAGAGTCTCCTTGGACTTCGCCGGATCCGGCTCGGTTGCGGCCTTGTTGCTCTTGATAATCAGGGCTCCGCCGGCTGAAGCCAGGCTGATGCCGAGCAGGGCAAGGATCTCGTTCGTCAGCACGATGTTCATGGTGCCGTTCTTGATACCGACGGCGGCGAACAGCGGCACGATCAGCGTCGTCCACAGAACCAGCTGGAATTGCGACAGGCTGGCCTTGTTGCGGCTGTCGATGAGAATGCCCCACCACCGCCTGGAGCTCGTCTTGTATCCGAGCATGGCAATGAAGAAGAGGTATATGGCGAGAATGACCAGCCAGTACCAAACCAGGTCTTTCATGGTGCTCCCCCTTTTTTGTGACTGAACGGGACGGCTCCGAACCCGCCTTCAATACGGGCAGGACTTGTCCTCGTATTTCGTCTCCCGCGCCCCGGCGTAGCGGACCTCGAGCTCCAGCTTCTGTCCGTATTTCGCCAGGCGCTCGAAGAAGTCCGTTTCTTCCGCATCGTCGTTGATCTCGATGCAGCCGGCCGAACCGGTAGCGCTGCCGCCATGCACATACATGCCGCTGCGGATGACCTTGAAGCAGGTCTTCATCCGGTCCACCGTCGCCTGGTACGGTTCGATGCGCACGCGGAAGGAGCCCCAGGCATCCGATGACGCGAGCTTTTCGATGTTGGCGGGATCGATGGCGTATTTGCCCTGCGGCGTCGGTCCGAGATCCTTCTCCGACTCCCTGGCACTCTCGTCGGCCGGCCCGGAGAAGCATGTGTAGCTCTTGCTCTTGGCGCCGTGCCAGGTCAGCTTATAGCCGTCGAAGGTGAGCCGGTCGCCGCCGAGCACCTGCGAGCCGTTGCCGTCGCGGTCGACCGGATCGGCGATCACCACGTCGCTGCCGGACAGCCGTGGAGGCGCTTGCAGCGGTTTCGACGATTTGCGGTTCTTCGCTGCCCTGCCGCTACTCGCCGCTTCGCTGTGGCCCGCCGGAAGCGTATTGCCCGTCGGCTTTGCCGCATAGGCCGCCGTCTCCGCCTTGGAGAGCGCTGCTGCGATGTTGAGCAGGCCACCACCAAGCTTGCCTGCATAGACCGGGTTGAGCTTTTCGACCGGGGTCGCATTGTCGCGCAACAGCCGGACCACTTCCGCCACCGTCGTCTTGGGGCGGGCCGAGCAGATCAGCGCGGCGGCAGCCGTCACATGCGGGGCCGCCATCGAGGTCCCCTGCAGATAGGCATAGGATTGGCCGGGCACGGTCGAATAGATGCCGACGCCCGGCGCCGCGATGTCGACGCGCGAGCCGTAGTTGGAAAAGCTGGCCCGCCGGCCACTGGAATCGAGCGCGGCGACGGCGATGAGACCGGGATAGCTCGCCGGATAGTGGCTGTTCTTGTCCATGTCGCTGTCGTCGTTGCCCGCGGCAGCGACAACCACCACGCCGGCCTTGATGGCGTCGGCGATCGCCTTCCGGATGCTGGTCACGTCGCCGGCGGTTTTCCAGCTCATATTGAGCACGTAGCGCTTGCCCGGATTGGTCCGCGCCGCCTGCGCGACGAAATTGATGGCGTCGGCGCGCCGCTGGTAGTCGGCGGTGCTGCCCATCAGCTCCACCTGCAGCGGCATCAGCCGGCAGCCGGGGGCGAGACCGATCATGCCGCCGCCGTTTTCCGCCGCCGCCGCGGTGCCGCAGACATGCGTGCCGTGCCCGTCGGGATCGGTTGTATCGCCTGCCGCCGGATAGACGAAATTCCAGCTTTCCCCGGCGGGCCGGGCGAGCAGGCTGGGCGCGATGTCGGCATGGGTCATGTCGCAGCCGGTGTCGAGGACGCAGATGACGACGTCCGGGCTTCCCCTGGTGATCTTCCAGGCGGCCAACGCCTTGACGTCGATCTCCTTTGTCCCGGCGACGCCATCGACCGTCTGGCCTGTGTTGTGCAGACCCCAAAGATATTGCAGTTCGACCAGATCGGCGCCGCCGCCGCTCTGGAGACGGTCGTCGGTCGAGAACTCGCTGGGTTCGACAAACTCCACGTCGTCGCGACCGGACACCATGCGCATGGTCTGGAACAGGGCATAACCCTCCGGCACCGCGACCATATAGAAGCCGGGCGTCCGAAACCGCTGGTTGATCGCAAGGTCCATCTTGGCCAGCACGGCTTCCGCCTTGGCCGGCGCGACGCCGGGCGCGAACTGCACCGCGAATTCGTCGGGCACGACGAGCCGTTCGTTGCCGTCGCCGTCCTTCAGCGCGGGAAGCGTGTTGAGAGGCGCCGCGCCGCCCGCCGCCGTGGCGACTTCCAACGTATCCTTGGGATCGGCAACCTCGACCACGCGGTAGCCGCGGGATGCGTCGACCCGCGGGCTATGCGCCTTCTCCTTCAGGATGGATGCGGTGTCCTTCTCGGTAAAGCTGTAGACATACCGGTTGGGCACAGGCTCGAAGCTGACCTGCTTGCCGGAGGTCTTGTCGGTGTAGAAGAATTCCTTCTCGTCGGCGGTCCTGTTCTTCATCTGCCTTCTCCCCTACTGGAAATCGAACCGGCAGCGCCGCAACCTCAGGATGCGGCGATCCTTGTGTCCGCCCTCCCCGTCGCCGGTCGCGAAGACGCGCGCGTCGGCGATGACGCAGCCGATCGGCCGACCGCCGCGCTTGGCGGGATGCTGCTTCAGGAACCAGTCGTGGATCGCCCCTGCGAGGTCTTTGGCCACGCTGACGGTATCGGCGTGCGTGATCCCGCTGCGCACCGCGATCACCGGACCGCCCTCCTCGCCCGAGGCATCCGGCGCGCCGCCTGCCGTGAAAAGCCCGGTCTCGTATTCGAACAGCACATCGGCGCTGCACGCCGGCGCGGAACCGCCGCTCGGCTTCAGCAGGCCGTCGAAGAAAGTTTCCAGCGCTTTCTGAATGCTCTCGATGCCACCGATCGGGTCGAATTTCCCTCCCGTCACGGTGGTCGCGACGTCCAACGCCGGCACCGTCGGCTCGCCCGAGCCGATGGTCGGCAGCCGGTAGACGAAGCGCTTCTGCAGCGGCTCCGAATGTCCGGTTCCGTCACCGTCCTTGAAATCGATCCGCGCGTTGCGGGTCAGGCTGAGCTCCGTCCTCGCCGAGGCAAGGTCGATGATGTCGAGCCCGCGTGTCTCCAGCCGCCTGAACTTCGGCTCCTTGCCGATCTCGGCGCCAACCAAGGGCCTGGGGGCGGCGCTCGAGTCCTTGATGAAAACCAGGGGAGCGGCATCGTCGTCGCGCACCCCATAGGCGACGGCGCCGCTGACCAGTTTGATGTCGCTGCCTTCGACCTTGACCGCACCGTCATGCTCGATCTCGCGCAGCGTGATCCGGTCGTGCGGGCCGCCCGCAGGGGCGTCCAGTTTCTCCGGCCCGGCAAGCGGCTGCAACAGCCTGTCCCAGGCGCGGCGGGCGACCCAGGCATAGGCGTCGTGGTCGCCGGCCGCGATTTTTGCGATCTCGTTCTCGCTCTCGAGCACGAAACGGACAAGCCGCGTCGCCAGATCTTCCGTCTCCGCGTCGAGCGCCTGGCTTTCGCCGCGTGTCGCGTAGTGCACCTCGACGGTCAGGCGGTCGGTCGCCTTGCCCTCCCAGGCAAAGTCGCGCCGCGACGTCCACTTGCGCGCCGCCGCGAGGTTCGTCGCGGGATCATCGGTGTCGGCATACGCGTCCCGACCGAAACCCTCGTTCTCCAGGATCGGCAGGCGCGGAAGGCTGCGCAGCGGACTGGGGATGGTCGCGCCGTCGCGCGGCAGGGGGATCGACGCCCAAGACGGCGCTCCCGCCACGGCATCCGGGTCATGCAGCCGCAGCCATGCGGTCTTGCGATAGTGGACGATGCCCTTCGAGGCCTCGGGATTCGGCAGCCGCTGCACATGCGTCAGGTCGAGACGTTCGGGCGGGGCATAGTGGTCCCGCGGATTGCCTTGTCCCGGCTCCGGCATGGCTTCGCACAGCAGGACGAGATCGCGGGACACCTGCCCGCCGTCCGGGGGAAGCGGAAGATTATAGACGGCGATCCGGATGCCTTTCTCCGAATGGACGGCGACGCCGTGCCCCACCCGGTTGGCCAGCGGAACCTCATGGGCCCGCCGGTCGAAATAGGCGAGCAGGCTGGTGATCTTGTAGTGGCTGCGCAGGTCGCGCTTCAGCGCATCGGCAACGGCTTCGACGATCCGATCGCGCCGTTCCTTGGCCATCCCCTCGTAGCGCGCGACATCCCGGTCGAACGCGACCGCGAGCCTTTCGGCAAGACTCCCGGCCAGCCCCTCCTTGGCATCCAGAAGCTGCTTGATGGCCTCGCGCGTCTGCGTCCGTTTGCCTGCGTCGGCGGCGTTGAGCAGCGGCACGGTGATGGCCGGCGAGAGCAGCCGTTCGAGCAGCGCAAGCGCCTCGCGGCCATAGGCGTCGGCATCGGCATCACGGATCTCGCGCCGGCGCTCGCTGCCGTCGGGTGCCTTCAGATCGGTGAACGAACGGCTGTAGGCCTCGGTCTTGAGCGGCGGCAAAGCGAGCGCGACCGGCGGTTCCTCGCCATAGAGCGATCCGTCGGCAAGCCCGTCGAAATAGCCGCTCCGGATCAGCCACAAGGCCTTTTCCGTCACGCCCGCCGTTTCGCCGTAACCGCTCGCAATACGATGGTCGGTCGCGATGGCCGCCAGCGCCTTGATCAGATCCTCCGCATCGCCATGGCCGAGATCCCGCTCCGTCGGCTTCAGCTCTTCGGCCTTGAGGGCCTTCCCGCGCAGGTTCGGCGAGACGGCCTCGACCACCTTGCAGATGTCCGAGAGCCCGGCATTCGCCGCGGCTTCGGCCCCGTCATCGGTGAGTTCCTTCGGATAGAGCCCGGGATTGTCGGCGGGCACCGGCCGCTCGATCGCCACGCTCACCTGGAACTCTGCGAAGTCCAGACCGGACGACGCGCCATCGAAGACAACCGGGATCACGAGGCCATGGTCCTGGCCGTCGATCCAGGCCTTCAGGCTCTCGCGCAGCTCGCGTCGTGTTTTTTCGCCGCTGGCGGCGCCGATATCCGCTGCGAGCTTGTCGAGGTTGTCCGCGGTCCCGTCGAGATGGCGCCGGACAGGTGTTTTGTCCAACGGCACGGCATTGCCCAGCGTCGAGTTCAGGCTGACGGCAACCCGCGCATCGCCGAGCTGCGCCGCCGCGCGCCGCAGCATCGCGACGCAGCGGCCGAGTTCGTCGCGCATCGCCGTCGCCCATTGCGCCGGCACCGGCTCCCCGTCGGGAAGATCGAGGCCGTCGAGGCGGAGAAGCGGTTCGTAGTCGCTGCGCAGGCCGAGCTTCAGGCCGCGCGGCTTGGTATCCGGCCAGTAGGCCATCTTCACATAAGGCAAGCCGGTCAGGCCGAGCAGCCGGTCGTTGTAGACCAGGTCGATGCCGGTATCGGCGAACGGCTCGCGCCAGCCATTGCCGTAGATGTCGCGCCAGGCGGCCTTGACCCGCATGCTGCCGCCGACCAGGTCGTAGACCTCGGTCGCTTCCAGCCCGGCGATCTTCCGAACCGGCACCGAGACGCGATAGACGTAGTCGCCCTCGGCGACGGCGATCGGCTTTCCCGCGTCGTCCAGCTCGGGAAAGTCCGGACCGGTCGGGACGGACTGGTCGAGATATTGCGGCGTTCCAAAGGGTTTTCCCGCGGCGTCGCGGACCTCGATCTCCAGCGCCAGGTTGGAGAAGCGCTGGCCGAGCTCGTCCTCGACGCTGTCCGATGCCGCCTTGTCGGTACGGCGGATCACCAGCGGCACCACGCCGGGCTCGTGCAGCGGGTCGGCCGTATCGCCGGCTCCGGTCGCGAGCACCGATCCGGGGCGGAAATCGGCCGGCGACAGCAGGGCATTGGCGAAAGGCAGACCGCTGTCGAGATCGGCAAGCGCGATCACCACGCGCAGCCAGCCACCGCCGGACAGCGGCTTCTGCCCGCCCGCCGCCGGCTCGAACAACGGACGCAGCTCCGCGGCAGCCCCCTTGTAGGTCAGATGATAGCCGCCGGTGTTGACGATCGCCGCCTGCCGCAGCAACTGCACGAACGCAAGCGGATCGCTGGTGTCCGCGACCGGCTCGATGCGCTCCTCCGCCGCGGCCGCCTCGCTGTCCGGCTTTGGCTCGACCGAGAGGTTGGACTGCACGACGGTCGGGATCGCGCCGTCCTGCACCCCTACCGCGACGAGTTCTCCGGTTTCCGGGTCGTGCCGGTAGAGGCCGATCCATTCGATGCCGGGCGGTGCGCTCATGCCGCCGTCGATGGCCGGAGCGAAGGGGTCGATGAGATTGCGCAGCGGCTCGGGTATCGCCCTGATCTCGAAGGCATCGGCGACGGCCTCGGGCGCTGCCGCGACGTCGGTCCGCTCCGGGGGCCGGCGCAGGCCGACATCGATGACGATCGCCGGGCGCAGGCGATCGCGCTCTTCCTGCGTCAGCGCGGCGAAGTCGCGCTTTTGCGGGTCCGCCGGATCGGCCCCGAACAGCAGCGGCGCGGCCGCTGTCGAAACCACGGTGCGGGCTTCGTTTCCGAACGCCCAGAGCCGGAGTTCGTCCGCCTCATGGTTCAGCCTGCTCGCCGCCGCATGGCTGCCGAGCGCGACGTAGCGGCGGCGCCTTTTCGACAGCGCGCCAAGCTCGACGCTGCCGGGCAGCGCGAGGGACGCGGCGGTGGCGAGGACGGTTTCGGCGGTGCCGTCCAGGACCTCGACGGCGATGTCCTCCGGCGCTTCCAGCCAGCCGTCATAGGTTCCGGCCGGCACCTCGAAGCGCAAGGCGTCGCCGACCGGCACCTGCTGGCCGGCGAGCCGCAGCATCGCATGGAAGAAGCGCTTGTCGGGATCGACCGCCGGTCCGCTGTCGCGGCCGAGCGGCTCGAGCCAGGCAGGCAATGTGGCGGCGTCCGCATGGGCGGGATGCGGCAGCCGCTGGCCGTAGGTAAAGAAGCGGCCGGTGGAGACGGCCACCTCCGCCGCGACGCTCGGCAGGTCGCGGTCGCTCGCCGCATCCTTGCGCGCCACCAGCGCGGCAAGCAGATCGGCCACCGGCTGCGTTTGCGCGCCCTTGGCCTCGGCCAGCGCCGCCAGCCGCTGCACGGCGGCGCGCATGATCATCGCCGCCCATTCCTCGAACAGCGCCGACACCAGCGACTGGCCCTCTGCCGCAAGCATGTCCTTGCCGGCCGTCGCCTGCGACCGGCTGAGCATGAAGCGCTCGAACGCCGCCGCGAGCTCCTGGCGATAGCGGTCGTCGACGAAACGGTAGTCGGCGAGCCGGATGTCCTCGATCTGCTCCTCGTCGCCGCCCTCACCCGGCCGGATGCGGCGGATCAGCATCGCGTCCGGCATCGGCAGGACGACGCCCTTGACCGGTGCGCCTTCCTGCGGCTCGTCGCCCGGCTTCAAGGCTAGAACCGCACCGGCGAAGCCGGCCCGCAGGAAGGCGGCGATCTCGGCATAGCCAGGCTTGCCGGCTCGCGGATCGGCCAGCCGGCGGGCGAGGCCGCGCAGCTGCTCCGCCGTCACCGTGCCCGTCCGCAGCGTCGCCGGCCGCAGGTCGTCGATGCCGGCGCACAGCGCCCAGGCCGTCAGCCCCTCGACCAGCCGCTCGACCGGCGACGGCGCCGCGCCCTCGCCGAGTTCCGCCGCCATCAGGAATACCGCATGCGCCTCATGCCCCGCCGCGCCGGGCGCGACCGTCACGTCCGGCTGGATGGCCACTTCCAGTGCGATCCTGCCGGGCAGCTCCGCCCACTGTTGCGGCGAGGGGATGAGGCTCCAGTCCAAAACCTCGCGCAGCGCACCCGGCTCCCCGGCAATCGCAAGGCCCTCGGCGACCCGGTAATATTCCTGGTTCTCCGTCCGTCCGAGCCGCTGCGAGAAGCGCACCGTGGTGTCGAAGCTGAAGGAGATGGCGATCTCGATGCTCGAGCCGAATATCTTGATCCGGCCGACGACCACCCGCACCGACACGCGCACGCCGACCTCGTAATAGAGTTCGGTCGCCTTGTCGGTCTCCAGCTCGAAGCCGACCTCGACATAGAGCTGGACGAAAACGCCCGCCTTGACGATGCCGAAATCGACATAGCCGTAGAGCTCGCCCATGACGCCGACCGCGCCGTGGACGACGATATAGGTGCCCTTCGCCTTCGTCGGCTTGTTGTCGGGATTGTAGAGCCGCCCGAAGCCGCCCTCGAGATAGCCGTAGACGGTGAGCGACAGCCCGGCGTTGAGGATGCCCTGCGCCAGGGTGACGCCGAGGCCGACCCGCATGCCCATGCCGATCTCGGTGACCGGATCGTAGCGGAAGATCTCGGAATCGGGGTTGCCTTCAAGGTTCCCATCATCCCGGAGATAGGTGGGCCGGGACGGCAGCAGCCTGGCGGCCGCGCCCGAGACACGGCGGTAGTAGATGCCGCCCGCCCCGACAAAGGGAAAGATCGACAGCGCGAACGACCGCGAAAAATCCTTGTTGGCGGGATAGCCGAGGTCGATTCCCCAATTGCCGTCGGTGAAGATCTCGACGCCGATATAGGGCAGCGTGATGCCGGCCGCGCCGAACTGCCAGTTCCGCAGCTCCGGCGGCAGCACGATCTCGGCTGAATAGACGCCGAGGTTTTCGGTGAGCTTGCGGTAGAGGATGTCGACCGAGAACAGGCTCTGCTCCGAGCCTTCGCTCAGCTTCACGTCGAGCAGGACGCCGGCGAGGTCGGGATCGCGCAGCGCGAAGCCGAGCTCGATGAAGCGGTAGATCATGGCATGGAAGCCGATGGTCCAGCCGCGATCGGGATCGAACGTGACCTCGGGGATCTTGAAGGGTTTGCCCTCCTCCTCCGTCACCCCGCCGGCCAGCCGGGCGAGCTCCGCGACCACGTCGCGCGTCTTCAGCATCGTCCCGGGCAGCTTTCGCAGCGGATCGACCCGCTGCCCGAGCGTCAGCACCCTGAGGTCGATTATCGCGTCGCCCGGTTCCCGCTGATAGGCGAGGAACCAGCCGACGCCGTCCGAGCCGCCCAGCTTCTCCGGATCGACGAACAGGAAGATGTTGGCGTTGTCCTCCTCCGGCGGCAGCGGGTGGCCGAGCACCACCAGGCGGGCGTTGACGCCGCGGAAGCCGTAATAGGTCCCGCCGGTCTTCTCCGACTTGAGCGTCACCACCTCGTAGCGTTCGCAGGTGAACTGGAGAAAGCCCTCCAGGCCGATGTCGAGATCCTTGCCGTTGCCGCCGGCGAAGCGGAAGCCGAGATCCCAGTTGACGTTGTTGGCACCGTCCAGGCCGAAAGCGAAGGCGAGCTCCATCTTGAACTTGGACAGCGCCGAGGCGAAGGAGCCCAGCGAGCCGAGATCGAGATCGAACTTGAGGAAGAAGGGCGAGGCGCCGCCGGTGCCCTTGCCCAGCCCGAAATAGCCGAGCTTGGGCAGCGACACGGCGTCTCCCAGCCAGCCGAAGCCGCTGAACTTGATCGGCAGCGACCCGAAGAAGCCGCGCACGCCGTCCTTCAGCTCCGACATGTCGAAGTCGAAGATCAGCGCGCCGGGCGAGAAGCGGAATTTCGGCAGGCCGACCCTGCCGGACTCCGGAACCAGGAAGCGCAGGTCGAGCGACAGGCCGGAGAACGTGCTGCGCTTGATGTCGAGGAAATCGAAGGCACCGGTCCCGCCGGCGAGTTTCTTGAATTCCATCGACCCGTCGATCAGGAATTTCGAGGTGACCAGATCCTCGGTGCCTAGCTTGGCGACCTCGCTGACATAGGAGACCCGCGTGATCGTCGCCTTGTCGATCAGCGGAAAACGCTGCGGCATCTCGATCGCGAAGATCGTGTCGGTGAAGAAATCGTAGGTCTCGAAAGTGTTGCCGTCGACCATGCGCCGCTGCCAGCGGCCCTTGAGCAGGATCGTCTTGTCGGCCTTTTCCTCGTTGGTCGCGGGATCGCGCAGCGTGATCCCGGTGTCGTGGAAAAAGGCGCCGACCGTCAGTTTCAGCTGGCAGAAGAAGCTCTGCAGCGCGCCGTTGTCGAAGCCGACGCGAAGCTGGTCTACCTTCATGCCGAACGAGCCGTCGTCCGATCCGTTCGGCGCCTGTTTGGGGCCGTCGAAGTCGTCGGGCTTCAACGTCGTGTCGTAGTCGACCGCCTTCTCGCCCGCGCTGTAGTCGATCGCCGCGAAGGGCTTGCTCAGATTGCCGGCGCCCTCAAGCCGGCGCACCGGCACGGCGAAGTGATGGGCCTTCAGCCGTGCCGTGTCGATGCCGCCGAGCAGCCCCTTGACCTGCGTCGGCAGCACGCCCAGCGACAGCGGCACGTCCAGCACCAGCACGCCGGTCCATGACGGGTCGGCGATCGCCGCCAGGAACGGTCGGTAGATCGGGTCGCCGCTCTTTTCCGCAGACTCCAGCGCGGCGATGAACTCCTTTTCGGCATATTCTGCCGGGCTGTCACCAGTCAGAGAGCGCAGATAGGCCGTGCCCGACCAGAGCTGCGGCTTGCCGATCAGGTCCTTGATCGAAAGCCCCTCGAACCCCTTGACAATCAGCAGGGGCAGCACGGGCGTGCCGTCCTTTGCTTCCTGAGCGGACTTCCAGAGATCGCGAAAATCGAAGCGGAATCCCCAGTCGGACAGCCGCAGCGTGCCCTTGATCAGAAAATCCCGTTCCGGCGACGGCTCCGCTCCCCCGCCCGGGCAGTTGACGACGAGAAAAAGCTGGTTGCGGATCAGCGCGTTGACGATCGGGCCGGCGATCGGGCCACCTTCCCGATCGGTGATCGTCAGTTCCGCCGCCTCGACCCCTCCCGTCGTTCGCGCCAGGACGATCTTGGTTATACCATCCGCGTCTTCGACCACTTCGAAGCCGAGCGGGGTCGTGCTCGGTGCAGGAGCGGCCGCGGCGTCGGACCGCGAAGCGAGGTCCAGCAGCCTGCGGCGCTGGCCCGACAGCAGCGCAGACAGCGAGGCTTCGGCCGGTGCGTCCGTCTTGTCCGACAGCGTGTCGTCGCTCGTAGGTCTCGGCAGTACCGGTACATAACCGTCGGGCTTGTTCGAAAGACCTGCCTGCCTCCGCTCCAGGCGGAAGGGATCGTGTCTGAGCTCAGCGGCGCTGGCGTCGGCTGCCTCGCCGGCGACGAGGCGGCGGAGGTCGCGCGCCTCGGAGACTACGGCCCCCGCCGTGTTCCGTCGCGACAGCTTCGCCCACGAGGTCTGGTCCGACGTGCCATTTTCGGCAATCAGGATGTCCTCGTCGGTGGTCGCCGCCGCATCGCCCGCGATCTCCTTGAAATGTGCGGCGCCGCGGCGGAACGACATCATCAGCGGCGCATCGCCGGCGGCTTCCGAGCGCGGCGCTTCGAGATATTCGTGCTGCGTGTCGGCGACGACGATGCCGAAGCCGTCGTCCGGAAACGCCGCGGCCTGGTCGTCGTCGTCCGCCAGCGCGACGTCGAAGTCGCCTTCCAGCAGCAGGTTGATCCTGGAGAACTGGACGGCGCCCGCTTCCGTTTCGCGTGCGCGGCGCCGGACATAGGCGAACCGCGGCGGCATGGCGGCTTCGGCCGTACTGGACGTCAGCAGCACCTTGTGGCCGTGCGTGGTCCGGAATCCCGACACCAGCGTCTGGCCCGCTGCCGGACGGAAGAAAGTGCGCTCGGGGTTGAGCGCGTCCAGCGGATCGAAGGCCACGTCCAGCGCCACCGCAGCCGCGCCGCCAGGCCCCGCGCCGAGGATGAGCGGCCTGCGCTCGCTGCGGAACTGGTAGAACTTCTTCCCCGTCCCGTCGGCCTTGAGCTTGCCGCGCTTGGTGAAGTCCGAGACGAAGTCGTTGCCGACCAGGTTTTCCGGGCTGACGCCGGTTCCTCCGACAAAGGCGCCGGCCAGCGGCCCCAGGATCGGCATGCGCAAGCCGTCCAGCACGAGATCGCCGCTGCCATGGACGAGCGTATGACCACCGGCCGGGTTCGAAGGCACGAAAACGAGATTGTCGCCGGCGACCTCGAGCCCGCAATTGGCCAGCGACAGCGTGAAGGCCGCCTTCAACGTCACGCCTAGGCTGGATGGCTCCAGATATTTTCCGAGCAGGATTGGTATCTCCCCCTCCGCCACGATCGTTTCGGCGACGAAGTCGGAACGGGCGGAGTGAAAGAACTGAAAGACGACACGCCTGTCGGAGGAGGCTTCCTCCCTGGCGGCTTGAAGGGCGCTTTCGTAGCGGGCGAGATCGATATCGGTTGGGATACCGCCGGTCCAGACGACGAAGAAGCCCATACGGGCCGACGCCGCATCCAGTTCCAGGGGCGGCGCGGCATCCTCTTGTTCCGGCAGGAAGGCCAGTCCGGCCGCTCCTGGATTTGTGGGATCGGGGAGGTAGAGGGCAAAGGAGGCATGCTTCGCGAGCGTCACCATTCGAATTCGCTCCCGGCAAGGGCTGGCAATCCGAGAAGCCGGCAGTCACGGCCATCAACGAGCGCTGGAACTGGCAGCGAAGCCCCCAAAGCTCTTATGAGAACGGGATTTGCGAGGCGGCTCGTATCAGGAAAGGAAGGAAGACCCGAACCGGCCGCATCGTTCGCAAAGCAAGGTTCCAGATCGCCGGACAGCATGAGTGCACCGACACGCGTGTCGATCGGCACGTGCCGATCCTGCCGCTTGCTCCGCACCGGCAGGAGGAGCGTGGGGACAACGTTCTGCCGCATGAAGCCGCAAAGCACCCCGACCTGCGACCTTGCGCCCTCGCAAGCCGGCCGAGGATGATCAACCGGCCCTGCGAGCTGTGCGTCGGGCACATAGTTCTTGTAAAAATCGACAAGGAGGCCCGCGTTTTCGGCCGCCAGCAAGATCGCGTCTTTCTCGGAATTCGCCGCGTCGTCCTTGCGATCGATGAAGTCGATCTCCTTCATATCCAGCGTTTTCCGGCCGGGCCGGGCCCCCGGCAAAAAGACGTTTACGAGGCGGCCACGAAGAAACCGCTCCAGCGCATAGGGGCTTGCGAGATTGTAGAGGCCGTTCTTCTCGTCCGGCGGAACCGGAAGCTCGTTCTCGTCCTCGACCTTTGACCCTCCGACCGACATGCCCTGCACGGTCGGGTTGAGCGACACTGCGAGATAACCCTGGTGTCCCGAGGCAGGCCAGGAAGGACCGCTCTGGTCCGCGATGTTGCGCCACACGGCGAGAGGTGCGGCGTAGAGGTCGTATACCGCCGAGGTGCCGGCCAGGGCCATCGTGTACAGTTGTTCGGAAGGTGCCTCTCGTTGCAGGCCCAACCGCCCCGCATCGATTCTCAGCTTGAGCCCCGGCCGCAGCCCGAACATGCGCGTCGGCCGGTTGAAGTCGTGCGCATGCGCCAGCAGTCCGTCGAAATCGCGCGGCAGGTTTTCGAGCGCGGTTTCGCCGGCGCCTCGAACGAAAGCCGCCGCCTTGCTCCTCTCGGCCTCGACACCGGACTCCGCGTTCTTACCGGCCTGCTGCGGCAGGCATTTCGCCAGCGCGGACCAGAAATCGGTGGTCCCCGTTTCGGTGAGCAGCAGCCCGGACAGAAGCTCGTCGATGCGGAGGCGGACGCGCCAGTATTCCGGAACCCCGTAGCCCGCCGCCCGCCGCCTGATTTCCGCGGGTGTCTTTCCGGCACCGGCCTTCGCCGATCCTTCGCCGTCCGTGCCCTCGATGACCGCCAGCGTTTCGGCAGGCGGCGGTGTTCCGGCGGAAGAGACGACGAGCACCGGCCCGACCGTGCCCGTCGCCAGTTCCAGCAGCAGGCGAGCCCGGTTCGGCCTGCCCTGGTTGCGGGTGACCGCAGGCACGACGCGCAGGCGGATGGCGAGGTTGGCTTCGTCGAAGCGCTTTGGGTTCGACGCGGAGCCCGGCTTCGGCGGCCAGGCGGCACTCGGCTCCAGCGCCGATGCCGATTTCCCGGCATATTGCGACCACGCCGTTTCCGGAAAGGCGCCGGCGAGCGCCAGGCAGGCCGCCTCGCCGCTGTCGTGGAGCACGATCCGCACCGGCTGCAGCGGTGCGTTGCCGGCGGGGAAGTAGCGCATGCGCGGCTCGAACCTGAGCAGCCGGGCGAAGTCCATGTCCGCCGCAGGGCCGAGCGCCATCGCTTTCGCGATCAGGTCGATACGCGGGCCGGCCATGCTCGTACCTGAAAAGCGGATCTCCAGCCGCCGGTCGTTGCGCACACGCACGACCTTGTCCCTGGCGATTTCGCCCTTGCCTGCGGCAAGAGCCCCGCATGTCGAAGCTCCGCCCGGGGCAGGTGCCGCACCCGCGACATCCTCGACGCCGCACCACCAGGGATCGGCGCCGCCGCGTCCCTCTACGGCGATGGCGGGAGCCCAGCCGAGCCTGGCCTTGACCAGGCGCGAGAACGCCTGGGCGGCGGCATGGCCGCGCTCGTAGGACAGCCGGTAATTGCGCTCCGCATTGCCGGTCGCGTCGGCATGGCCGATGAAGCGGAATCCGGCGCTCGCGGCGGCCGTCCCGCTCGACCGGGAGGTGCTGGCGGCCGCGGCGAAGAGGTCGGCAAGCAGCCGCAGGCAGGTCGTCTCATGCGTCGCCAGTCGTTCTTCCCCGACCGGAAAGGTCAGCTTCGGGTCGCCGGAGAAATAGCCGTTGAGCTCTGCGAGCGAGACAAAGAAGGAATCGACGGAGCTGAAGTCGAACCGTTCGTCCTTCTGAGCTGCCCCGCCCTTGCCGGCTTCCGGTGCCGGGTTCCCGAGTTCCGCCGCCAGACGGACGGTGGCGGGACAAAGCTCTTTCGCGCTGGATGCGGCGGGCGCCTCGGATCCAGCAAAGCAAAACGCCAGCGCGAACAGCATTCGCACCAAGCAGCGCACGGAAACACCCCCACCCATCTTTGCTTGCTTGCAGAGACGTTAACGAACTCTCGCAAAAGTTGCAACAATAAAATCTACAACTTTAAAGAGATATACTTTGCGCAAGAGATCGGCCGGCCGGACAAACCCACGGGAGGAGTATCCAGCCCGCTTTGTCGACGACGATGCAGCCGCGGCTGCGGCCGGCTATGGCTGGACTGAGGCCAGCGTGCCGTAGAGGTCTGGCCGCCGGTCGCGGAGATAGGGGTTGAGCTGCCGCGAGCGCTCGAGTGCCGCGCGATCGAGATCGGCGAAGACGAGCTCTTCGCCCCGGCCGGCGCGCGCCAGCTCCGAGCCGTCGGGTCCGACGACGCAGCTCAGCCCGCAATAGTCGAACGGCGCCTCGCGGCCGCAGCGGTTCGCATAGGCGACGAACATCTGGTTCTCATAGGCGCGCGCCGGCACGATGGTACGCGCCACCACGTCGAAAGGCTGCATCAGCGCCGTCGGCACGATCGCCAGGTCGGCGCCCCGCAGCGCGAGCGTCCGCACCGCTTCCGGGAATTCGACGTCGTAGCAGATCAGCAGCCCTGCCTTCAGCCCGCCGATCTCGAAGACTCCGGGCGCGGCATCCCCGGCGAAAAACTGGGCGCGGTCGACGTCGCCGAACAGATGCGTCTTGCGGTAGCTGGCGAGCACGGCGCCATCGGCCCCGATCGCCACCGCCGCGTTGTAGACCTGGGCCCCATCGCGCTCGGGGAACCCGAAGACGAGCGCGATGCCGGTCTCCGCTGCAATCCTCCGGGCCTCGCCAATCGAGGCGCCGCCGACCGGCTCGGCCAGCCGGCCGACGGCTTCGGCACCGATGGCGTAGCCGGTGAGGAAGAGTTCCGGCGCGACCAGCAGTTCCGCCCCGCCGGCGCGCGCCTCGCCGGCTGTGCGTGCCAGCAGCGCGAGGTTGCCCTGCGGCGTGTCGGCTCGTGCAGGTCCCTGGAAGCAGGCAATGCGCATGGTGGTGTCCCGCATGAAAAGCCGTAGCACTGTTGGCCGCGGCCGGCGGAAAGGCAATCGCAAACCACGGCAAGAATCCGCTTGTTCCTCTAGTTGCTAGAGGAATTATCCTGCCTCCGAATGATGAATCTGGAAGGCACAAAATGACTGAAGCGGTTGAACGGAGCCGATTCAAGGTCGCGGGCATGGACTGCGCCGGCTGCGCCAAAAAGATCGACACGGCGGCCCGGCGCGTCGACGGCGTCACCGACGTCTCGGTCTCGGTGACCGCGGGCACCATGACGGTCGAACACCGTCCCGACATCGACCTGCCGGGGCTGGCCAGACGCATCGAAGGGCTGGGCTACAAGGTCTCGGCCCTTTCCCTCCCGCCGCTCCCCGCGCCCGCTCAGGCGGAAGAAGCGCATGGCGCCTGCTGCGGCCATGACCATAGCCATCATGGTCACCAGCCCCAGCACGGGAAGGACGCACAGCACAATCATGCAGCGGACCGAGCGCCCGGCGCCAAGGCCGCGCCGCATGTGCACGGCACCGAGGAAAACCCGTGGTGGAGGAGCGCCAAGGCGCGGCTGACGATCCTGTGCGGGCTGGCGCTCGCCGCCGCCTTCCTGCTCGCAAAACTCGTGCCGGAGACGGCATCCTGGGCCTTCGTCGCCGCCATGGCGGTGGGATTGGCGCCGATCGCCCGGCGCGCCGTCATGGCTGCCGTCAACGGCTCTCCCTTCACTATCGAGGCGCTGATGACCATCGCCGCCGCCGGCGCCGTCGTCATCGGCGCGACGGAAGAGGCGGCGGCCGTCGTGTTCCTCTTCCTCGTCGGCGAGCTGCTGGAAGGCGTCGCCGCCAGCCGTGCCCGCGCCGGCATCAAGGCGCTCGCAAGGCTGGTCCCCAGGACCGCGCTGCTGGAAACCGGCGGCCGGACGGCGGAGGTGCCGGCGGAAACCCTCGAGGTCGGCGCCACCATCCTGGTGCGCCCCGGCGACCGCATGCCGGCCGACGGCACGATCCTCACCGGCCAGGGCGCGCTCGACGAGTCGCCCGTCACCGGCGAGTCGGTGCCGGTGCGCAAGGCGCCGGGCGACCCGGTCTTTGCCGGCACCATCAACCTGGATGCGGCGATCCGCGTGGAGGTGACAGCGGCCGCCGCCGACAACACCATCGCCCGCATCATCCGCCTGGTCGAGGAGGCGCAGGAATCGAAGGCGCCGACCGAGCGCTTCATCGACCGGTTCTCGGCCTGGTACACGCCGGGCGTCATGGTGGTCGCAGCACTTGTCGCCATCGTGCCGCCGCTGGGCTTCGGTCAGGACTGGGCGGAATGGATCTACAAGGGTCTCGCGGTGCTGCTGATCGGCTGCCCCTGCGCGCTGGTCATCTCGACCCCGGCGGCGATCGCCGCGGGCCTGTCCGCCGGAGCCCGCCGAGGCCTGCTGATGAAGGGCGGCGCCGTGCTGGAGACGCTGGGAAAGATCACCAGGGTCGCCTTCGACAAGACCGGTACCCTCACGGAGGGCAAGCCGAAAGTGACCGACATCGTCGCCGCCGGGCATTCCGAGGCCGAGACGCTGCGGCTTGCCGCCGGCCTGGAGGTCGGCTCCAGCCATCCGCTGGCGCAGGCGATCCTGGCCGAGGCGCGCCGGCGCGCCGTCGAGCCGAGCGCGGCCACCGACGCCACCGCGATCGGCGGCGAAGGCGTGGCCGGCACCGTCGGGGACGTCGAACTCTTCCTCGGCTCGCCGCAGGCGGCAGAGAAGCGCGCAGGGCTGCCGCGGCAGCTTCGTGAAGCCATCAGCCGGCTGAACGACGAGGGCAAGTCGGTGTCGGTGCTGCTCGCCGGCGGCGCCGTCGCCGGCGCCATCGCCATGCGCGACGAGCCGCGCGACGATGCCCGCCAGGGCATAGAAGCGCTCGGCCGGCTCGGCGTCGGCGCGCTCATGCTCACCGGCGACAACAGGCGCACCGCAGCGGCGATCGCCTCGGGCCTGGGGCTGGAGCCGCGCGCCGAGCTGCTGCCGCGGGACAAGCAGCGCATCGTCGGCGAGTTGCGCCGGGCCGGCGAGCGTGTCGCCAAGGTCGGCGACGGCATCAACGACGCGCCGGCGCTCGCCGCCGCCGATGTCGGCATCGCCATGAGCGGCGGCACCGACGTCGCGCTGGAGACGGCCGACGCCGCCATCCTGCACGGCCGGGTGACGGACGTCGCCGCCATGGTCGCCCTCTCCCGCGCGACGATGGCCAACATCCGCCAGAACATCGCCATCTCGCTCGGCCTGAAGGCGGTGTTCCTGGTCACCACCGTGATCGGCGTCACCGGCCTGTGGCCCGCCATCCTCGCCGACACCGGCGCCACCGTGATCGTCACCGCCAACGCCATGCGGCTGCTCGGCTGGCGGGGGCTGAGGTGAACGAGGTCAATGGCAAGGCAATCGCCTGACAGTTGGTGCTGCCCCTTATCCCAGCCCTCCTCCCGTAAACGGGAGGGCTATCGCATATCAGTTTACCCCCACCCCTAGCCCCTCCCCACAAGGGGGAGGGGGACGTGCTGGGTTGTATCGGAGCGGCAGGCAGCTCTGCGTCGTCATTCCGGGGCCGCGCAGCGGAACCCGGAATCCAGAGTGCCGACGCTGCTCGAGATTCCTGGATATTTGCGAGGTCTCGCTTCTCCTTCGACACCAACGCTCTGGATTCCGGGTTCCGCTGCGCGGCCCCGGAATGACGATCCTCATCGGCATATGCGATTGCCATGCCCTTGTGGGGAGCGGCTAGAAGTGGGGGTGCGAGGCCACCCAATTCCTTACCGGCTGCCTCAAGCGATTGCCCGGATCGTCACGCGGACACATCTTGACGGCCACCCGCCGCCGCACCAATCTCTAGTCTCTAGAGCAATGGAGTTTTCGCCATGCTGACGATCGGCGATCTGTCCCGCGCGACCGGCGTCAAGGTTCCGACCATCCGCTATTACGAGCAGATGGGGCTGATGACCGAGCCGGAACGCTCGGAGGGCAACCAGCGGCGCTACACCCGCACGGAGCGGGAGCGCCTGTCCTTCATAAAACATGCGCGCGAACTCGGGCTGACCATCGAGGCGATCCGCGAGCTGATCGATCTCAGCCGCCATCCCGAGCGGCCTTGCGGCGAGGCCGACCGCATCGCCGCCGAGCAGCTCGACGCCGTGCGCGAGAAGATCGCCAAACTGCGCCGGCTGGAGAACGAGCTGGAGCGCATCGCCACCCATTGCGGCGGCGACACCGTTCGCGACTGCTACGTCATCCGCGCGCTCGCCGACCACGATCTCTGCGGCAGCGAGCATTGACAGGCAGGCGGAACCGCAGGGGACAGTTTACTTTCTTTCCGCAGAAAAGCGGTGGCGCTTCAAGGCTGGCGCGGGCGGAAAAAAGTAAACTGTCCCGGCACTTACCGCCGTTCGGATCATCATCTGTTCGGCTCGGCCGGAGCATTTCGCCACTGGTACGGCATGGATCCTAGGGTCTCCGCCTCCGCTTCGCTCCGGCTCCGCCCTAGGATGACGAATTCGTCGGACGTCTCCGCCAATCGCCGGCGTCGGAGACTAGCGGTAAACCCCTTTTGCCTTCGTCATCCTAGGGCGGAGCCGGAGCGAAGCGGAGGCGCAGACCCTAGGATCCATGCCGTGCCGGCGGCGAAGTGCTCCGGCGGTGCAGAAGCCCGCATCTCCGCCGCATTTCGGCTCGCTCTACGACGGACACGACCTGGAAAAAGGGGATAGTTTTCTTTCCTCCCGCCGAAAAACGATGCTCGTTCGAAGCCGACGCGAACCAGAAAAGCGAAATCTCCCCGTCACTTGGCCGTTTCCGCTGGCTCGGGCGAACAGGCTTACGGCAGCGACTTTATCCCCTCCCTTCTCGCTTGGCCTATACTTGCGCCTGAAAGCCGCTCCCTTGCGGGAATCTGGTGCGCACCGGGTATCAGGAGGGAGCGTCGGCGCCGGGTCGGTCGTGCAATCGGTAGCACGGCTGGCGAGAGCTGGAGACCCGGGCCCCAGCCGCGAAGGTCGCGCGAATGCGGGCTAGCGGACGGGCAAGAACGCCGGCGGGGCGCGGGTCACCGCGCCACGTATTTTATTAGAGAGGCTCGGCCCCGCGCCCCGCTTCCCGCACTTTCTCAATGGCCAGGCGGCAAAGGCCGAGCGTGGCGAGGATGAGGCGCGGCTGGAGGGCGCAGCTTATGATGTCAGTCGTGCGAGCAGCCGAAATGCCGCGCGGCGACCTCGACATGGCTGTGCGGACGGTTGGGCGTGTAGCGCTCGATGTCGGTGAGATCGCCGGCCGACTCGTTGGGCCACCAGACGCCGCCGGCGACGATGCCCTGCGAAACCAGCCGCTGCTCCGCCTCGAGCTTCGTCCCGACCGAATCCACAAAGGGGAAGCGGCCGGAATGCAGCTTCAGCACCGCCACGTCGGCCGGTCCGCCGACGGTCAGCCTGCCGAGGTCGGGGCGCGCGATCACCTCGGCCGGCCGCGCCGTCGCGGCGCGCAGCACCTCGGCCAGCGGCATGCCGAGCGCCATCAGCTTCGACATGCACACAAGAATGTCGAAGGCCGGCCCGTCGACGCAATAGAGATGCAGGTCGCTGCTGATCACGTCCGGCGTCAGGCCTTCCTTGAGCATGGCGCGCGCCACCTCGAAGTCGAACGAGCCCATGCCGTGGCCGATGTCGAAGATCACGCCGCGCTCGCGCGCCAGCCGCATGTCCGGCCGCACCGCCCCCGAGGCGAACACCGGCGCGTTGGGGAACGGCCGGAAGCAATGGGTGAGCACGTCGCCGCGGCGCAGGCGCGGCAGCACTTCGGACCGGCCGGGCGGCGGCTCGTCGATATGCGCCATGACTGGCAGGCCGACCCGGTCGGCGGCTTCAAGCGCGAGATCGACCGGCGCGATGCCGCTGCTGCCGCTGGCATGCTTGCCCGCCCGCACCTTGACGCCGACGATGACTTCGCCGTGCTCGCGCACGCAGGCCACCGTCTCGCGCGGATCGCACAGCCTGAGATCCCCGCATTCGCCCACCATCACCGTCCTGGCGAAGCCGAAGATGCCGGCAAACGAGATGTTCACATAGGCGAGGATGCGGACTTTCGAGCGCTCCATGACATGGCGGCGGAAGCCGAGGAAATTGCCTGCGCCGGCGCTGCCTGCGTCGACGAAGGTCGTCGTCCCGCTCTTCGCCGCCAGGCGGTCCGCGTCGACGCCGAGCGAGGTGCCGCCCCAGTAGACGTGGCTGTGCAGGTCGACCAGGCCCGGCGTGACCAGGCAGCCGGACGCGTCGATGACGTGGTCAGCGCGCTCGGCCGGAATGTCCGTTTCGATGGCGGCGATGCGGTCGCCGGCGATCGCTATGTCGCGCGGCGCATCCAGGCCGGACGCGGGGTCGACCACACGCCCGCCGCGCAGGAGCAGATCGTAGGGCATGGGCGCTGGGCCTCCGTTGCTGCCGTGGTCGCGCCGGCGTCAGGCCGGTCGATACGCGACGGCTTCGATTTCGATCTTGATGTCGATCATCAGCGGCGACTGGACCGTGGTCCGCGCCGGCGGATTTTTTGGAAAGTGCCGGGCATAGACGGCGTTGAAGGCGGCAAAATCCCGCTTGTCCTCGAGCCATACCGTCGTCTTCACCACGTCGTCCATGCCGCAGCCGGCAAGCGCCAGCGCCGCCTTGACGTTCCGCAGCACCTGCTCCGCCTGCTCGTCGATCCCGCCCTTGACCACCTTGCCGTCGCCGTCAACCGGAACCTGGCCGGACACATAGACAAAATCCCCTGCCCTCACCGCCGGCGACAGCGGCACATGCGAGGTTCCGAAACACTGCTTGGACAAGTCATCCTCCTGTTCGACCGGATGCCGGTCGGCGACCGCCGGAGAAAGCCGGGCCACGTCCCGCCTGAACACCGGCTTGCCTTTAGCCGCTCCCGACGGCGCATTCCATGCCAGAATGGAGGGATCGTCATGCAAGTCTTGTTGGAAAGCAACATGTTTTTGGATTCCATGTTGCTTTATTACACAACCGCGAGCATCCTGCCGCCGGCCTGCGCGGCCGGCAGGCGGGCCACAAGGGAAGGAGTGCCGCATGATCGATTTCGGCGGCCGCAATGTGGTCGTCACCGGCGCCGGCGGCGGCTTGGGCAAGGCGCTTGTCGCGGTCCTGGCCACCAGCGGAGCGCGGGTGGTGGCCTGCGACCTGGAAGGCATGGACCTCTCCGCCGAGGGGATCGCCGAGGCGCATCGTTTCGACCTGCTGGACGACCGCGCGGTTTCCGATTTCGCGGCACGCATCAGCGCCGGCGAGCCGCCGGCGGCCGTGATCTCCAATGCCGGCTGGACCCGCGCCGAGACGCTGGAGGCGGTCACCGCCGAGGCGCTCGACCGCGAGATGAGCTTGAATTTCCGCAGCGCCGCCCTTCTGTCGCAGGCGCTGCTGCCGTCGATGCGTAACCAGCCAGGTGGCGCCGCCTTCGTCTTCATCGCCTCGGTCAATGCGCAGGCGCATTTCGGCAACCCCGCCTATTCCGCCGCGAAGGCCGGGCTGATCGCCTGGATGCGCGCCATCGCCACCGAGGAAGGCCGCAACGGCATCCGCGCCAACGCCGTCGTCCCCGGCTCGATCCGCACCGGCGCCTGGGACCACCGCATAGCCGAGAACCCGCAAATCCTCGCCTTGGTCGGAAAACTATACCCGCTCGGACGGCTGGTGGAGCCGGACGAGGTGGCGCGCGCCGCCGTCTTCCTGGCGTCGCCGGCCGCGAGCGGCATCACCGGCGTCGCATTGAACGTCGATGCCGGGCTGATGGCCGGCAACCTGCCATTCCTCGAGCAGATTTCGTAGCATGGTCGAGACGCTCTGTTCGGGACGGGAGACAAGGCGATGCGCGTAGAGGATCTGGACACGCCGGCGGTGGTGATCGACCGGCGGATTGCGGAAGCAAATCTGCGGCGGGCGCAGAAACGCGCCGACGCCCTGGGCGTGAGGCTGCGGCCGCACATCAAGACGCACAAGCTGCCGCTCTTCGCCATGCGGCAGGTGGAGTTCGGTGCGGCAGGCGTCACCTGCCAGAAGATCGGCGAGGCCGAGGTGATGGCGGATGCCGGGATTTCCGACATCTTCATTACCTTCAACATCGTCGGCCGGCAGAAGCTCGAGCGCCTGCTGGCGCTGCACCGCCGGGTGACGCTGTCGGTGGTGGCGGACAGCGCCGACACGGTGGAAGGTTATGGCGGCGTCTTCACCGATCCTTCGCGGCCGTTGACCGTGCTTGTGGAATGCGACACCGGCGGCGGCCGCTGCGGCGTGCAGTCGCCGGCGGATGCGTTGGCGCTGGCGCGCCGCATCGCCTCCCATCCCGGCCTGCGCTTCGGCGGCCTGATGACCTACCCGCCGCGCGGCAAGGTGGCCGAGGTCGACGCCTGGCTGCACGATGCGCTGGCGCTGTTCCGGTCGGAGGGGATGGACGTGCCCCGGGTCTCAGTCGGCAATTCCCCGGATTTCTACGCCGACCAGGCCTTCACCGCCGCGACCGAGCTCCGGCCCGGCACCTACATCTATTCGGATCGCATGCAGGCGGCCTTCGGCCACGGCACGCTGGCCGATTGCGCGCTGACGGTGCTGGTCACCGTGGTCAGCCGGCCGACGCCGGACAGGGTGATCCTCGACGCCGGCTCGAAGGCGCTCGCCGCCGACCTCTCGCCCTCGCCGGGCCACGGCTACATCGTCGAATACCCGGAAGCCGTCATCACGACGCTCAACGAGGAGCATGCCATCGCCGATTTTTCCGGCTGCGCGGCGCGGCCGGCGATCGGCGACAAGCTCAAAATCATCCCCAACCACGTCTGCGTCGTCTCCAACCTGTTCGACACCGTCAACCTGGTGGAGGACGGCGAGGTCGTCGAGCAGTTGCCGGTGGCGGCGCGCGGCCGCATGGGCTGACGGCTTGATCGAGCGGAGAGCACGATGACCTTCGACAAGAACCCGTTTCCGGCCGGTGACCCGGACCGTCACGCGTTGTGGGAGATGCTGGTGCGGCGCGACATCGACGCTTTCCTGGCCGCCGACTGGTCGATGGTGGAGGAAGACTTCATCGCCGACAGTTTTTTCGGCATGCACGCGCATTTCCTCGACGACGCCGACGCCTGGCGCCTGCAATTCCCCACGCTGGAGGCCTATCGCGACGAATGGCTGCGGCAGGCGCGCGAGACGGCGGCGAGCGAATTCGCCGAGCCGCTGCGCGACGCGCTGTTCCGCATCACCAACATGCGCGACATCGACGTCCAGGGCGACCGTGCCGTGCTGCACAAGAAGTTCAACGGCTCGGTCGCCAAACCCGGCGGCCAGGCCGACCGGCTCAACTGGCAGACGCTGTATTTCTGCCGCAGGGTCGACGGCCGCTGGAGGATCGCCGGCTTCGTCGGCTACATGCCGCACCCGCTGGGACGTTAGGAGACGCGCGGGCAAGGCCGAAAAACGCGTCTGTCGAAGCGAAAAACCGGCCAAATGCCGAACGGAACGCGTCGAATCGACTGAAAACCAGGAGGTTCGGCCGGAAAATCAGACGTTCTTTTCGTCCATCTTCACCGCGACAGGATGTGGCTGTCGTAATCGGACACCAAAAGGTGCAGCGGCGCCTCGTCCTCCTCGATCGTCGAAAAACGGCCGATCGGCTGGGTGAAGATGTTGTCGGTGAGGTCGTCGTTGACCGTAGACACCTCGCCGATCAGCACGTCGCCGCCCTCGCCCCAGAAGGCGTGCCAGACGCCGGGCAGCAGCGTCACGCTCTCGCCGGGATCGAGCGTCAGCAGGCCGCCGGCCGGCAGCTTGCGCATCACGCCGTCGGTCGGCACCTCGACCTCCCGGTGGCGGTCCACGCCGCCGTCCTCGGCGGGCATGAACAGTTCGAGCACCAGCCTGCCGCCGCCCCGGTTGATGATGTCCTCCGCCTTCACGACATGGCGGTGCATGGGCGAAAGCTGGTCCTTGCGCGAGATCATGATCTTCTCGGCGTAGAGCATGCCCGTGCCCTTCGCCAGATCCTCGGCGCGGCCGTTGCGCACCGTGAACAGGAACAGGCCGAGCTCGTCGAATTTCTCCTGGCCGTAGTCGGTGATGTCCCAGCCGAGCCGGGCGCCGATGATGCCTTCCGGCCGGCGCTCCCTGAGCTGTTCGGGCGTCCAGTAGGCGAAGGGCGGCATCACATAGCCGAAGGAGCGGATGAAGGCATCGCCTTCGCGGATGATCTCGTTGATACGCGAGCGCTTCATTCTGTCCTCCCGGATGCGCGAGACTAGGTCATGCCCCGGAATCGGCCGTCCCGCAAGACCGGGATTCGTGGTGGAGGCAGGTGGCCGCAGCTTCGGCAAGCCGGTTTCATTTTGCGGTTTTTTTGTGATTTCGGCGTTTGATGTCCGATTCGCGAGCAGTTAAATTAAATGCGAATCAGTCGGGCGCGGTGGCCGCAACACCAGCGTGCTCGACAGGCAAGCGGGTCTCCCAGGAGGCTCGGGGGCATGGGGTTCGGGGTGGGTTCGCCTTCCGTCCATCGGCGGAAGCGCGCTTCTCGTAACAAGTGATGCGTTTTCATGTCCGATCCCGGTCTCCGGGTCCGGGCAGTTGGGGCGATTCGGGCTTCTCGCGGGCGAAATGACGGGGCTTGGCTATCAGACTGCGTTTCCGGCGGCATCCGGGAAACCGCTTGCTTCGCGCGGCGACCTGACCGCGTTCCTGATGGCGTTGTGCCAGCGGATCGGAGCCGACAGCTACATGCTGGTTGCCGTGTTGCACGATCAGCACAGAAGCGACGTCCGCATCGTCGCCTCCAACTGGGTGTATGACGCGATCCAGGTCATCGGCCATCGCACCATAGCGGCGATCGCCGAAAGCAGCCTGGCGGCGCCGCCGGGCACACGCCCCCAAGCCGTCGTCCCGTCGCGGGCAATGGGGATTGCCAGGGTCCTGGACGGCGAGCAGTGCAGAATGCTCGACGTGCTCGGCCACGGCGAGATCTTCCCGCTCCGCCTCAATGTCGGCCGCCAGCAGCTCTACCTGCTGTTCTCGACCGAGGAAGCCGATCGCCTCGATCCTGCCGAATTGACGCGGGCGCAGATGCGCTGCTGCCACGCCCTGTCGCAGGTGCCGGACCTGCTCGCGGCCACCACCCAGCACGATCCGCTTTCCGACCGCGAGCGCGAGTGCCTGCACTGGGTCTCGGAGGGCAAGACGACCGACGAGGTGGCGGTCATCCTCGGCGTCTCGTCCAATACGGTGAACGGCTACGTCACCCACGCGATCCAGAAGTTCGCGGCCACCAACCGGGTCATGGCGGTCGCCACAGCCATACGGAGCGGCATCATTTGACGCGGTCGCTCGCACGCGCGCCTGTGGAGGAACACAGGAATCCCTTCGGCGCTGCCGGACCCGACAGCGAAGCCAAGCGCACGCCCACCATCGCGGACGTGATCGGCCACTGCCGCTGGATCGCGCTCGATATCAACGCCGCCGCCTTCAGCCTTTTCGTCGTCGGCCCGGCGGGCGAGCGCAACGGCCTGGTGCCCCTCCTCGATCCCGATCATCCTTCCGATTCCTCCGCAACCATCCGGATGTGGGACGACATCAGCGAAGAGATCGTCCGGCATGCGCGCACGTCGGCGCTGCCGCTGTGGTGGGCCGCCGACGGCAGCGCGTCCGCCGACGCCTTCCTGCAGCTTCCGATGGCGAAGCGCCTGAACGGCCCCTCGCCTGCCGGCATCGCCTTCCCGGTGTCGGCCGATCGGGGCCGATGCGGGCTGGTGGCCTTCCTCGGATCCGAGATCGCGCTATCGGACGATCAATGCCTCGATGTACACGCGCGCTGCTACTCGCTGTTCGGAGCCGCGATGCGGATCAGGCCGGACAAATCGCGCAAGGCGCCAGCCGTCTCCAAGCGCGAGCTCGAATGCCTAAAGCTCAGCGCCAACGGAATGACCAGCGAGCAGATCGCGGCGTCGCTGAAGCTGTCGGTTCACACCGCGAACCAATACCTGACCAACTCGACGCAGAAGCTGAACGCCGCCAACCGCACGCATGCGGTCGCCAAGGCGCTCAAGCTCGGCCTGTTCGAATAGTACCGTCAGACCGCCGGCTCCGAGCGCCGGATGCGCGCCGCCTCGATCGCGGTGACCAGGAAGGCCGTATTTTTCTCCGGATCCGGGTCCGGATCGTCGAAAGCGACGTAGTTCACCTCCACCGACGCATCGGCGTCGCAGAGCGTCAGGGTGAAATAGACCGCAGCGCCGCGCGGCCTGAGTTCCAGGTCAAGCTCGATGCGCGGTATCGTCGACCAGTCGACATGGGCCTGGCCGCCATTGCCGAGCCGGAAGGTACGCGGCAGGAAGAACAGCTCCGCCGCGGAATCGACCAGGTCCGAAATACAGGCGAAGTGTTCGAGCCGGATGAAGGCGATGTAGTCGGCCACGTCGACCATCCGCAATTCGCGGACGATGTCCGCGATGGCCTCGGCGACGATGATCTCGCGGGACGATGCATGCGACTGTCGGATCATGGTACCTTTTTCGGAGCCTGCTTGGCGTAGACGATGCGGATCAACTCGGCGACCGCCTGGTAGAACTGCTGCGGTATCACGCTATCGATCGAAACTTGCTTGTACATGGAGCGGGCGAGCGCGACGTCTTCGAAGACGGGTATGTTGTTCTGGGCCGCGATCTCGCGGATCTTCAGCGCGATCAGGTCCTGTCCCTTGGCGAGCACCACCGGTGCCGAGTTCTCCTCGCGCACGTAGCGCAGCGCGATCGCATAGTGGGTCGGGTTGGCGATCACCAGCGTCGCGCTCGGCACCGAAATCATCATGCGCCGCCGCGCCCGGTCGCGCGCCAGCGAGCGCCGCCGCGACTTGACGATCGGGTCGCCTTCCGACTGCTTGTGCTCGTCCTTCACCTCCTGCCGCGTCATCCGCAGCTCCTGCCGCCAGTGGAAGCGCGACCAGACGAGGTCGACCGCGGCGATCACGGCCATGACGGCGACGATGGCGACGACGATGTCGATGGCGATGCCGCGGATCACCAGGCCGAACGCCACCGGCTGCGTGATCATGCCCGACAGCAGCGTGACGACGTCCCCGCGCAGGATGAAGACCAGCACCAGCGTGACCAGCACCAGCTTGCCGAGCGACTTGGCGAATTCGACGAAGCCCTGGATGCCGAAGAGCCGTTTCCAGCCTTCGCTCAGCGAAATCCGGGAGGCCTGCGGCCGGATGCGCTCGCCGACGAACTGCGGCAGGTTCTGCAGCGCGGAGGCGGCGAAGCCGGCGGCCATCAGCATCAGCACCAGCGCGACGATGGCCTTGCCGATTTCGATCAGCACCACGCCGTAGAGCGTCGCGACGTCCGCCGCCGTGTCGAGCGGCCATGCCTCCGGCCGTTCGAGGAACAGCGCCAGGAAGCTGCCGAGCTCGCCGGCCTTCTGCTGGGCGAAGAAGACGAAGAAGACGAGGATGGCGAGGAAGGAGGCGAGCAGCGGCGTTTCGCGCGAGACCGGCAGCTTGCCCTTCTCGATCGTGTCGCGGATCTTCTTCTCGGTCGCTTCCTCTGTCTTGCTGTCCTTGTCGGCGGCCTCGGACATGACGGCTCAACCGACGATCAGGCCGCGGCCTGCATGGAGGGAAGCTCGATCACGCCGTCGCGCGACAGCCGCAGCGCCGTCGCCGCGACCGTCTTGCGGGCCCGCAGGATGTCCGCCGTCTGGATGCCTTCCGGTCCCTGGCTCAGCTCGGCCTCGATCATGCGGCGGGAGCGGGCGCCGATCGCCGAGAGCACGGCTTCCGCCAGATGCGGCGGCGCCTGCCGCAGGCAGAGCGTGACCAGCTCCGTCGACAGGCCGTCGAAAAGGGTGACGCGGGCCCGCTGCGCCAGCAACGGAATGTCCTCGAAGGAGAACAGACGGGCGCGCACCGCCTCCAGGTCGGGCGTGCCCGCCGCCTCCAGATCCTGCATCACCTCGTCGAGCTGGGGCTTGTCCATCTCGTTGAGCAGGTTGGCGACCCGGCTCTGGCCGGCGGAGGTATCCTTGACGTTGCTTTCGCCGAGCACGCGGCTGCGCAACTGCGTCTCGATGAGGCGTGTCGCCGCCTCGGGAATGTTGGAGATCGACATCATGCGCTTGACGACCTCGCCGCGCAGCGGCTTGTCAAGAGCAAGCAGCGCGTTGGCGGCCGTCCCCGGCGCCACCTTCGACAGGATCAGGGCCGAGGTCTGTGAATGCTCGCCGGCGAGGAACGCGGCGATGCGCGCGGGCTCGAGCTTGTCGAGCTCGCTCCAGACCGGAGGCGGCTGATTCGCCGCCGTCTTGCCCTGCCCCATGATCGCCTGCACCTCCTCCGGCGACAGCGTATCGTTGAGGATGTCGTCGATCTGGTCGGCCGAATCGAGCTGGCCGGCACCCTCCATGAACTCGGCCTCGAACTCCGCGACGATGCGCTCGAGCTCGCCTTGCGGGATAGTCTTGAGAAGCCGGGCGCCTTCGATCAGCGCCTTGAGTTCTTCCTGCTTGAAGAATTTCAGCAGGCGGCTGGCCGACGGCTTGCCCATGGCGACGAGGATAGCCGCGGCCTTCTGCGCGCGCGTGAGATTGAGCGAGGTCATGGCGATGCTGGCTCCGAACTCACACCGAGCCTGTGGCGATGATCTCGGTCAGGCGGATGCCGAACCGCGACGGGTCGCTGTCGAGCACGGTGATCTCGCCGCGGGCGATGCGGCGGCCGTTGACGGTGACGTCGACCGGCTCGCCGACGCGCCGGTTGAGCGCGACCGTCGAGCCCTTCTGCAAGGCCATCAGCTCCGACACCGCCATGTCGGTGCTGCCGAGCACGATCTGCACCTCGACCGGGATGTTCATGATGATGCCGGCGTTGGGCGCGGCGGCGGGCCGCTGGGCACCCGCATCCTCGTTGAGAACGCCGCGCAGCTCCTCGATCGCGCGGTTGAGCTGCTCCTCGCCCTGGTCCTGCACCGCCGCCTTGCCGCCGTCGCTCATCGAAGCCTCCTTCACTACCCCTGCTCAGCCCTGCGCCAGTCCGTCGATGAGATCCTGCCGGACATCGAATGCCTGCCGGACCCGCACGGTGTAGTTCTGGCCGAGCTTGCCGAACTCGCATACGAAAAGAGTCTTGTGCCGGGCTGACAGCTTTGCCGCATGATGGGCGTCGTCGCCGAGTTCGATCACCTGGCCCGGGCGCAGGCAGGCGACCTCGGCAAGCGTCATGCGGGCGAGCGGCATGGTCGCTTCCAGCGTCACGGAGGAGCGCATGATCTCCTCGCCGAAGCGCTCGCCCCAATCGCGCTCGCTTCCGGCAGCCGGGCCGGGCGCCACGGGACCGCCGCGATGCTTGAGCAGGACCCGCTGCGGCATGAACAGCGAAATGCGGCCCGAACTGGGACCGGCGGCGACCGCGAGGTCGATGCGGACCGCCGGACCGTCGCGCATGACGCGGGTGTCGAGATCGGCCCCGGCGGCGGCCGCGGGCACCGGCAGCTTGAGGCCGAAGGCGCGCGGGCCGGACCCGTTGACGGCCTTCGCCACCTCCTCGAACGTCATCGTCGCCACCTCGATCTCGGTCGGCGACAGCGGCCGCTCGATCGGCGCGACGGGAATATCCGGATCGCCGCCGAACAGCGCCGACACTAGGATCGCGATCGCGCGCGAATCGGCGACGAGCACCAGGGCGTCGGGCGAACTCGGCGAGGCGACGACGGTCATCGCACCGTTGTCCTCCTGCGCAGGCCGCGCCGCCGTGAGGCGCGTCACGTCCACGCTGCCGATCTCGACGCTCACCGGCGCCGACAGGCTGCCTGCCAATCCCTTGCGGATTCCCGGCAGCACCCGCTCGGCGAGCGCCCGCGCCGTGGTGATGACGTGACCCGTCTCGCCGGTGGCGCCGACGAGCCGCTCGACGATATAGGCGCGCATGTCGGCGGGGTTGAGGGAGCCGGTCATCTGCGTTCCGCCTGCGCCGGCATCGCTCAGGCGGCCTTCTTGGTCATGTCGATGGCGCCCGTGTTCAGCGTGCTCTGCTCGACCGCGTCGATGGAAGGCCGGTCGTAGGACGAGATGGTCTTGCGGCCGAACTCGATGGCGACCTGCGGCAGCGAGCCGTTCATGTAGGCGAGCAGCGTCTGCTTGACGATGATGTAGAGGCGGTTGTTCTTCTCGCGCACGATCTTGATCTTGGTGGCGATCGGCCCGACCACCGCATAGGAGAGAAAGATGCCGAGAAAGGTGCCGACGAGTGCGGCGCCGATCAACGCGCCGAGGATTTCCGGCGACTGGTCGAGCGCGCCCATCGCCTTGACCACCCCCAGCACCGCCGCGACGATGCCCAGCGCCGGCAGGCCGTCGCCGATCTGCACCATGGCGTGATAGGATTTCAGCTTGTCGGAGCGGATCGTCTGGATCTCCTCGTCCATCAGCGCCTCGATCTCGTGCGAACGGGCATTGCCGATGATGATCAGCCGGCAGTAGTCGCAGATGAAATGCGTGAGGTCGTAGCGCTTCAGCACCGAGGGGAATGCCTGGAAGATCGCGGAGTTGTCGGGATCATCGATATGCGCCTCGACCTCGCTGCGCGATTTCGTGCGCAGCTCACGCATCAGGCTGTGCAGCACGCCCAGCGTCTCGAGGTAATCCTTCTCCTTCGGTACGGCCTGCTTGAAGGCCTCCAGCATGGCCGTGCCGGTGTCCTTGACCGTCGACATCGGGTTGGCGACCAGGAAGGTGCCGACCGCCGCGCCGCCGATGATGACGAGCTCCCAGGGCTGCATCAGGACGTCGATATGGCCGCCCATGGCCATGAAGCCGCCGAGGACGCAACCCAGCGTCACCACCAATCCGATCAGAATGCCCACGCGAAAACCCTTCGCATCATGATGCCAGCCTCTAGGGCTAGCCGACCTGCCTTGCGTGAGGCTTGAAAACGCGGCGCGATTCAGCTTCGCGCAAGCAACTTGACCTATCGTGGCGACAATAGGCTGCGGAGTCGGGGCGCGTGATAAACACCTATCTGGACTATCGGCTGATCGCCAGGGACATGGGCAAGGCCATCGACCGCGTCGAGCGGCAGCCTCAGGTCGAGCGCGAGACGGCCTACTACCTCGACAACATCGGCAAGGTGAAAACCGTCGAGGAGTTCGTCAACAACGACCGGCTGTTCCGCTATGCCATGAAGGCGCACGGCCTCAGCGACATGGCCTACGCCAAGGCGTTCATGGTCAAGGTGCTGAAGGAGGGCGTCAGCGATCCCGACAGCTTCGCCAACAAGCTGACCGACAAGCGCTACGCGGAATTCGCGGCCACCTACAATTTCGAGAAGCTCGGCGAGCAGGCCACCATCTACAACAGGGCCCAGCACGAGGTGCCGAAGAATTTCGGCCTGCAGGTCGACCTGGCGATGGGGCAGGAAGGGTTCCGCTTCTATCAGGCCGAAACGGCGAACTATGTGGCCAACATCGGCAGCATAAAGTCGATCGACGACCTTCTCGGCGACCAGCGGCTGCTCACCTATGCGATGGCGACGTTCGGGCTGAGCGCCACGACCGAGACCCCGGCGCGGATCCGCGAGATGCTCGAAGGCGGCGTCGCCGACCCGCAGAGCCCCGCCAACAGGCTGGCGGACAAGAGCTGGGCGGCCTTTGTGGGCGCCTTCAACTTCGCCGAGCACGGCGCCGGGACGACGGCGCGCGACGCCGTGCAGAAGACCGTCCCGCAGCAATACGTCGCCCTCACCGAAATGGTGCTGATCAGGCCGCATGCCGACCACGTCAAGGCCGAGGCCGCCTACTACGCGGCCAATATCGGCAAGGTGACGTCGATCGACGGCCTGATGCGCGACACCAGGCTGCTCACCTACGCGATGGCCGCCTACGGGCTCGACGCCGCCACCGAAAAGCCGGCGACGATCCGCGAGATGCTGGAAGGCGGCGTCACCGATGCGGACAGTCCGGCGAACCTGCTGGCCGACAAGCGCTACGCCGCCTTCGTCGGCGCCTTCGACTTCGTCGAACACGGAACGCAGACGACGACGCGCGACGCGGTGACGAAGGAGACGCCTCGCCTCCACGGCGCGCTGTCGGAACTGGGACTGGTCAGGCCGGGCGCCGACTACGTCAAGGCCGAGACGGCCTATTACCTGGCTAATGTCGGCAAGCTCGAATCCATCGACGACATGATGGCCGACAGGCGCCTGCTGAATTTCGCGCTGTCGTCCTACGGCCTCGATCCGGCGGTCGAGACGCCGCAGCGCATCCGCCAGATGCTGGAGGGCGGCGTCAGCGATCCGGCCAGCCCCGCCAACAAGCTGACCGACAAGCGTTACGCCGGTTTTGTCGCGGCCTTCAACTTCGCCGAATACGGCGAGAAGGCGACCACCATCACCCCCGCGCAGCTGCCGGCGATCGACAAGTTCATGCGCCAGACGCTCGAGGAGGATGCGGGCAATCGCAACGAAGGCGTCCGCCTAGCCCTCTATTTCGAACGCAAGGCGTCCGGCATCACCAACTTCTATCAGGTGCTGGCCGATCCCGCCCTGGCTCAGGTGGTGCGGACCGCCCTGTCGCTGCCCGATTCCTTCGCCTCCGCCGACATCGACCGCCAGGTCAAGTTCTTCGAGGAGAAGCTGGACATCAAGGATTTCAGCGACCCGCAAGCGCTCGAAAAATTCCTCACCCGCTTCACCAGCCTCTGGGAAATCGCAAATCCGACCTCTCCGGCGCAGGCGGCGACCTCGATCCTGTTCAGCCAGCCGGTCGAGTACGGCATCTCCACCAACCTGCTGTTTTCCATCCAGAGCATGCGGAGATAGGCCGTGCAGGACGCCCTTTATGTCGCGCTGTCCTCGCAGGTTGCGCTGGAGCGCCGCCTGAACACGATCGCCGACAACGTCGCCAATGCCGGCACGGTCGGCTTCCGCGCCACCGGCGTCAAGTTCGAGGACATGGTCACCGGCATCGGCCAGAAGGCGGTCTCCTTCAGCTCTTCCGGCGATACCTTCATGTCGACGCAGGTCGGCGCGCTGCGCGAAACCGGCAATCCATTCGACTTCGCCATCCAGGGGGACGCCTGGTTCGGCATCGAGACGCCTGCCGGCATCGTCATGACGCGCGACGGCCGCTTCACCATGCTCGACACCGGCGAGCTCGTCACCTTGCAGGGCCATCCCGTGCTCGATGCCGGCGGCGCGCCGATCCAGCTCGATCCGCAGAACGGAACGCCGAGCTCCGGTGCCGACGGCGGGCTTACCCAGAACGGCCAGCCGGTCGGCGCCATCGGCCTGTTCAATTTCGATCCCGGCGAGAATTTCGTCCGCTACGGCAATTCCGGCATCGTGCCGTCCGGCGCGCCCGAGCCGGTGATCGATCGCAACGACATCGGCGTGGCTCAGGGCTTCCTGGAAGAATCCAACGTCAATCCGATGCAGGAGATGGCGCGCCTGATCATGGTCCAGCGCGCCTTCGAGAATGTCGCGGCGGCAATCCGCGGCACCGACCGGACGCTCAGCGAGGCGATCACCACGCTGGGATCGAAAACCTAGAACGGACGTCTCTCGAAAGCGTGCAGCGGCGGCGGGATAAAGACATGCGCAAAATCATGAACCTACAGCCGGTCGGTCGCTTACGGTGACAGCAACCCCTCAGCCAGGCCTCTCGGCCATGCCGATGCCTGACCCTCTCGACCTTCTGGAACGGAGCTGGCTGCGCTTCCGCGACGAGCGCACGCTGGTGCGGCGCGGCGGCAAGGTCGTCGAGGTCTCGCCGACGCACTATCGCGTGCGCGGGCTTTCGGCGGCGGCGCGGCTGGGCGACATGGTGGAATTGCGCGGCCATGGCGCGGCCCGCCGCGGCGAGGTCGTGCAGATCGGCGCGGACGAGGTCCTGGTCGCGCCCTTCGACCGCACCTCGGACGCCGGCATCGGCGACCTGGTCATGGTGCACGGACCGTTCGCGGTTACCCCGCATGCGAGCTGGCGCGGCCGCGTGATCGACGCGCTCGGCCGCGCCATCGACAATGGCGCCACGCTGGTCGAGGGCGACCCGCGTCGGGCCGCCGACACGGCGCCGCCGTCGGCGCTGTCGCGCCAGCGCGTCGAGACCGGCTTCCGCACCGGCGTTCGCGTCGTCGACATCTTCACGCCCATCTGCTTCGGCCAGCGCCTCGGCGTCTTCGCCGGCTCGGGCGTCGGCAAGTCGACGCTGCTGGCCATGCTGGCTTCGGCGGGAGCCTTCGACACCGTCATCGTCGCGCTGGTGGGAGAGCGCGGCCGCGAGGTGCGCGAGTTCCTGGAGGACACGCTTGGCGAGCGCAACATGAGGAAGACGGTGGCCGTCGTCGCCACCAGCGACGAGAGCGCCATGATGCGCAAGCGCGCGCCGGACACGGCCATGCGCGTCGCCGAACATTTTCGCGACCAGGGCCATCGCGTGCTGCTGGTGCTGGATTCCATCACCCGCTTCGCCCATGCGCTGCGCGAGGTGGCGATCGGCACCGGCGAGCCCCCGATCTCGCGCGGCTATCCGCCCTCGGTCTTCACCGACCTGCCGAAGCTGCTGGAGCGCGCCGGACCCGGTGCCGACGGAAGCGGCTCGATAACCGCTATCATCTCGGTGCTGGTCGACGGCGACGACCACAACGACCCGATCTCCGACGCGGTGCGCGGCATCCTCGACGGCCATGTCGTGCTCGACCGGACGATCGCCGAGCAGGGTCGCTTCCCCGCCGTCAATCCGCTGTCGTCGATCTCGCGCCTGGCGCAAAAAGCCTGGAGCGGCGACCAGCGCGCGCTGGTGGCGCGGCTGAAGGCGATGATCGCGCGTTTCGAGGACACGCGCGACATCCGCCTGCTCGGCGCCTACCAGGCCGGCGCCGACCCCGATCTCGACATCGCGGTCCGCCAGGTGCCGGTGATTTACGAGGCGCTCAACCAGTCGCCCGGTGATCCGCCCTCGGCCGATCCGTTCGCCGACCTCGCCCGTCACCTCAAAGCCAGGGAGAAGCCGAATGTTGTCCAGCCGGGCTGAGGAATCGCCACACCGTTCGGCCGAAGCGGCACGCGCCGCGCCGGCACGCCGGTGGAGCGTCGCGCGGCTGTTCCGCCGGCGGCAGCCGAAGGCGCGAAAGCCGCCCTTCAGGCGCAAGCGCAGCGACCTGGTCGTGGCCGGCCTCGGCATCGCGCTCGGCTTCGGCTGCGCCGTGTTCCCCTGGTACATCTTCTTCAACCAGGAGAAATTCGGCATCCGCGCGCTGAAGTTCGAGGGCGGCGGCGAGCGCACCGCGCCGATCATGCTCGGCTCGGGCGGCGAGCGCGTCGGCGCGCCGATGTCGGCGGACGACATTCCGCCGATGCAGCTCGACCTGTTCGCGACCGGAACGGTGTCGCCCGGCGACGACGACGATGAGGACGACGGCCCGCCCGAGCAATTTGCCGAGCAGCCGTTTCCGGAAGCCACGGTCGACTACCGGCTGGTCTATGCCGCTGCCGGCCGCGCCATGATCGCCGACGAGACCGGCATGTGGGTGGTGCAGCGCGGCTCGCTGCTTCCCGACAACAGCAAGGTGGCGTCGATCGAGCAGCGCGGCGGCAAATGGGTGCTGGTGACGTCGCGGGAAAGGGTGGTGGAGTTGTCCGGGATGTGAGGCCTGCAGGAGGAGATCTGGAGCGGGCGGCCTTCATGCCGCCCGCTATGGAAGCGAGTTCCAGTCGACAATTCCATGATCCCTGATGGTTTCCACCTGATCAGGATCGATGCGGCCGCAAAAGACAATCAGGTTCGAGGCGCCCGAACGCGCGCTCGGGACAATGAGTCCGTCATGTCCGTGAAAATGAGCCACTTCCGCGATCTCCTGCGTACGCGGATACTCGGCAGTTCGCTCAAGATAGGACATCCGCCCGTATTGCCTCGTATCCAAGCCAAGAGCCTCCAGGACCGGCAAGGATGACAAGTCGAGGACATTCCGCAACCGGACCCGTAGCTCATGGAGTCCAAAGCGGAGACGGGAGGGTACGACCGGCTGGCCTGCCCTCAGGTGAAACAGCATCTCGGCCAGGGCGCCGTCCCGCGTACGGGAGGTATAGAGAACCTCGAAGGTCGTATCGTCCCATCGCCCGCCTGCCGAACCGCAATCGGTCGGATCGCGGCCCTCGCGAGCCACTCTCCATACTACCTCGTCGAGCGATATCCCTTCGCGGCCATCCAGAGCATCGATCAGGCGTATGTCGCGCGGACGAACAGACATTCCTAGAGATATGCCCCCGCGTCCAATCGATTTAGAATTTGAAGAACCTCATCCGTCCTATTAGCATAGATTAAATCAATCGCCCTCGCTCCGTCCAGTTGTGGATGACGCGCATATAGCCAAATTCTGATCTCATCCCCAGAATAATATTCCTGCAGGCGTCCCACAACGTAATGCAAATCAGAAATCCGAAGCTCATTGCTCGGCTGCGGTTTTGCAGCGCCACTCCGCCAGCGGGATACCGTCGCTTTCGACACATCAGTTATATTCGCGATGTCTGTTCCTCGAAGTCCGCCATTGGTTTCGAGTTCCCCAATAATTCGCGCTACTGCATTCTGACCGGGCATGATTATCGGCGCCCCACAGAAGAGAACATATCGGGCTGCGCCTGACGTTCGGGCAAAGGTTTTGCTCGCGACATGTCAATCCCACCCTCCTAGCGGAAATTCTCAAGCGCTGAATGCACCTTCTCTATATTTTCGGCATGATTAAACAAGCGCTTTCCTAGTTTTTTAATATTGTCCGCCGCTTCCGGAAAAGCGTTACTGTCAGGCTTCAGCTTGGTCACAAAACGTGCTCTTCTCTCAATTTCAGTTAATTGGTGATCAAGAAAATGTTCAGCGCGTTTAAGATCAGGAACGCGCATCAGTGCGTCTACAAGTTTTCGACTTTGGCGAACAAAATGTCTTCGGGGGTATCGCAACATATCCTCGAACCCATTTGGGCAACACTCTCTATCCCCGCAGGCGATATGCTTCCGTGCCCCACGAGCATTGGCAAGCCACTGAAGCTCCTTCACAGTCAATGAGCGATTCATGTCAACTAAGGAAATTCTCGTCTGCGATTTGTGTAGACTCTCACCCTCAACACGTCGTGGAGTATTAAAACGCCAGTCACTCGCATCAAAACCTTCAAGTTTAGCAATACCGTGTGCAATGGCCGACGCCGCACCGAAGGCGAGCATTGCGGCACCTGTCATACCTCCCAAATAGTCGGCGATGATTGGACGTTCTATTTCGTGTAACCCACACAGTGCTTCAATATGCCAGCGCGTCGTAAGAGGAGCGGCATTGTTCTTAAGACCGGAAGCTCTAACCCACAAGCTGTCGAAAGGCGCATCGCGCAGCCGTTGAACTATTTGGTTTCGTCCTTCAGTGCTTTGCAAAAAAGTATGTGGCGCTATGAGAAGATAGTCTATTGCGATATGCTTGCCGCCCTCACGGTCAAGAGCTTCGCGCAAACGTATACAAGACCCAAAATCAACCTCTAGCCATTTCGGGAAATTAGGGTCGCCCAACCAATGAGTCGGCGCGAGAACTGCATCGATCGGGCGAGACGCTGCAAACCTTGCGATGGCACCAATAACGTCGGCTTTAGGGGAATGGCCAAAATAATCTGGACCGAGCACACCACCGCTAGTCAAAGCCGCCCAGGGAGCCTGTTGAACACGCCCCTCGAAACGACCTAATGCCGCAAGTTCCGCCGTCTTGGGATCAAGAACAATCTCAACGCTGCGCTTCCTGAGGGCTGTAATCAACTCCAGCTGTTTGTCGATGCGCGACGCATCCACAACCACGCGGTCAGGGCGGAAATCACCGGAAGCAAATAAATCCGCAAGAGCGCGTGAACCATCGTCCCCCAACCGATAGAACTGCCCAATCGGAGTGGTGTGTGAATTAAGATAGGGAAACGGGACAACGTTACCGGCCATCGGCCTAAGTTCCATTTCGGTTTCACCATACAAAAATATGAAACGGATACGGAACTGTCAAGGAAACAATCATCTTGGTGCACCTCTATCCCTGCCCTCCCACACAAGCCCCGCGCAAGACTGGCCTCCTAGAGTTCCGGACAACCGCCCGGAATCCGGAATATCGTGCATGCAGCCCGTCAATCTCTTCAGCCTCGCCACCCGGCAAGCCGAATGGCTCTCGGCGCGCCAGGCGGCGGTCGCCGGCAACATCGCCAACGTCAACACGCCGGGCTACCGCGCCGTCGACGTCGAAACCTTCGACAAGGTGCTCGACCGCACCGGCGTCAGCCTGACGGCGACCCAGCAGGGTCATTTCGGCCTGGGCGCCGAGCAGGCGAGCTTCAAGCTGCGCGACGACGACCGCAGCACCGCCGTCCTGCCCTCCAACAACACGGTGGTTCTCGAGCAGGAGCTGATGAAGGGCGGAGAGGTCGCGCGCTCCTTCGAGCTCAACACGGCGATCGTCAAGGCCTTCCACCGCATGATGCTGATGAGCGCGAGGGGCTGACCGCATGGATGCGCTCACCGCCACCCTGAAAGTCGCCGCGTCCGGCCTTGGCGCGCAGTCCGAGCGTCTGCGCGTCGTCTCCGAAAACCTCGCCAACGCCCAGTCCACCGGCCAGGCGCCGGGTGCCGACCCCTATCGGCGCAAGACCATCAGCTTCGCGGCCGAACTCGACCGCGCCAGCGGCGGCTCGCTGGTCGAGGTGGTGAAGATCGATCGCGATCAGGCGGACTTTCCCGTCGAGTTCATGCCCGGCCACGAGGCGGCCGACGACGGCGGCTACGTCAAGATGCCGAACGTCAACGTCATGATCGAGATGGCCGACATGACCGAGGCCAACCGCTCCTACGAGGCGAACCTGCAGGTCATCAAGCAGGCGCGCCAGCTCATCTCGCTCACCATCGACCTGATGAGGCCGCAATCGTGATCACCGGCATCGGCCCGCTCGGCCTCATCGCCCCGGTAGGCACTACGGGTGGTCCCGGCCCGTCCGGCGATACCACGGCGGAAGGCGGCGTCTCCTTCGCGGAAATGGTTTCGGACACCGCCGGCCGCACCGTCAACCGCATGCGCGAGGCCGAGCAGCTTTCGGTGGAGGCCCTGCAGGGCAAGGGCGACATGCGCCAGGTCGCCGACGCGGTGATGAGCGCCGAACAGTCGTTTCAGGCGGCGGTGGCGATCCGCGACAAGATCGTCGCCGCCTATCTCGAAGTCAGCCGCATGGCGATCTAGGAGCAGAAAAGATGAGAGCACTCTCCATCGCCGCCACCGGCATGAACGCCCAGCAGACCAATCTCGAGGTCATCGCCAACAACATCGCCAACATCAACACCACCGGCTTCAAGCGCGCCCGCGCCGAGTTCACCGACCTGCTCTACCAGGTCGACCGGCTGCAGGGCGTGCCGAGCCGCGCCAATGCCAGCATCGTGCCGGAGGGGGTGAACATCGGCCTCGGGGTCAAGACCGCGGCGGTGCGCAACCTCCACATCCAGGGCAGCCTCACCAACACCGGCAACAGATACGATCTGGCGCTGACCGGCAGCGGCTGGTTCCAGATCGACGGCGCCGACGGCGAGACGCTCTACACCCGCGCCGGCGCCTTCAACACCAACGCCACCGGGCAGCTGGTGACGCTCGACGGCTATACCGTGCAGCCGGCGATCACCGTCCCGCCGGACGCCGTCGACGTCATCGTCAACAAGTCCGGCCAGGTGTTCGCGCGCATCGACGGCCAGATCGAGCTGCAGCTGCTCGGCCAGCTCACGCTGGCGAATTTCGCCAACGAGTCGGGACTGGCCGCGCTCGGCGACAACCTTTTCCGCGAGACGCCTGCTTCCGGCGCGGCCATCGTCGGCGTGCCCGGCGATCCCGGCTTCGCCACCGTCGAGCAAGGCTATCTGGAAGCCTCGAACGTCGACCCGGTCAAGGAGATCACCGAGCTGATCTCGGCGCAGCGCGCCTATGAGATGAACTCGAAGGTGATCCAGGCCGCCGACGAGATGGCTGCCACGGTCTCCAAGAACCTGAGGTGAGACGATGCGCGGCCGCCTGCTTCCCGCTCTCGCTGCCACGGCACTGCTGCTCGCCGCCGCGCAAGCCGTGGCGGGCGAAGCCGTGCTGGTGCCGAACCGCGTCATCTATCCCGGCGAGACGGTCGAAGCCGAGGCCTTGAAGACGGTGATCCTCGCCGAGGGCAAGGTAGCGCCGGAAGGCGCGGTGGTGGCGCTGACCGACCTCGAGGGCAAGGTCGCCAGGCGCACGCTGCTTCCTGGCCGCTACGTCAAGGTGAACGCCCTGCGCGAAGCCTATCTGGTCGAGAAGGGCGTGCCGGTGGAGATGGTGTTCGTCTCCGGCGGGCTCAGCATTTCGGCGACCGCGGTAAGCCTGCAGGCGGGCGCGGCCGGCGACATGGTCAAGCTGCGCAATGCCGACAGCGGCAAGATCGTGTCGGGCATCGTCATGGCCGACGGCACCGTCAGGGTCGGCGGCTGATGCGGCGGCTGTTCGCGCTGGCGCTCGCGGCGCTGCTCGCCTGCCAGGCGGCGACGGCAGACGACAGCCGGGCCGGCCGCCGGCTCGGGCCGGGCGGCGATGACGGTACCGACAGCGGCGTGGGCGACCAGGCCGTGCTCTATGACGGCCGCGGCCTGACCACGGTACGCATCAAGGACATCGCCCAGCTGCAGAGCAGCCGCGACAACCAGCTGGTCGGCTACGGCCTGGTGATCGGGCTGAACGGCTCGGGCGACGGGCTGCGCAACGCACCCTTCACCGAGCAGTCGATCCGCGCCATGCTCGAAAACCTCGGCATCGCCAGCGAGGGCGAGCGCTCGCGCGCCAAGAATGTGGCGGCCGTCATCGTCACCGCCAACCTGCCGCCTTTCGTCCAGCCCGGCGCGCGCATCGACGTGTCGGTGTCGTCGCTCGGCGACGCCACCTCGCTGCAGGGCGGCACCCTGGTGATGACGCCCCTCAAGGCGCCCAACGGCGAGATCTACGCGGTGGCGCAGGGCCCGGTATTCATCTCCGGCTTCACCGCGCAGGGGCAGGCCGAGACTTTGACGCAAGGGGTGCCGACCGCCGGACGCGTGCCCAACGGCGCCATCGTCGAGCGCGCGGTCGAGGCGGCGTTCGCCAGCCTCGGCACGCTGATCCTGCAGCTGCGCAACGCCGACTTCTCGACGGCGGTGCGCATGACCGACACCATCAACGACTACTCGATGGAGCGTTTCGGCCGGCGCGTCGCCGCCGAGCAGGATTCGCGCACCGTCGTCATCAAGAAGCCGGACAAGATTTCCGCAGCCCGCTTCTTCGCCGAGCTGGAAAACCTCGTCGTCGACGCCGACGCTCCGGCGCGCGTCGTCGTCGACGAGCGGACAGGCACGATCGTCATCGGCAACCAGGTGAGGATCGCGCGGGTCGCCGTCAGCCACGGTGCGCTTACCGTGCGCATCACCGAGGCGCCGCGCATCGTCCAGCCGGAGCCGTTCTCGGAGGGCGAGACGGCGGTCGAACCCTTCACCGCCATCGAGGCCGGCCAGCCCGACGCGCAGGTGGCGGTGCTGGACGGGCCGGACCTGCAGACCCTGGTCGCCGGCCTCAACCGCCTCGGCGTCAAGCCGGACGGCATCATCGCCATCCTGCAGGGCATCAAGTCGGCCGGCGCGCTGCAGGCCGACCTGGTGCTGCAATAGGAGGAGCGCCATGACCCTACCGCATCGCCCTCGCACCGCAGGCCTCCGCAACGCCGCGCTTGCCGCCGCGCTGCTGCTGGCGGCCAGCGTGCCCGCCACAACCGAGACGATCCCGCTCTCGGGCACGGAATCCGCCTCTGAGATCGAAAAGTTCTGCACCGGCATCGCCGACGCCGCGCGCGACCGCCGCTACTCGCTGCAGGCAATGGAATTGAAGAAGCTCAAGGACGACATCGACGAGCGCATCAGGCGGCTCGAAGAGAAGCGGCGCGAATACGAGGACTGGATGAAGCGGCGCGAGACCTTCCTCGCCAGGGCGCAGGAGGACGTCGTGAAGATCTACGCCACGATGAAGCCGGACGCCGCCGCCGAGCGGCTTGCCGAGCTCGACGCGCGCCTGGCGGCCGGCATCCTGATGAAGCTCGATTCGCGCAAGGCGGGCGTCATCATGAACGAGATGAACAGCAAGGCCGCGGCGACGCTCACCGCCATCATGGCGAGCGCCGCCCGCCGGGAAGATCCCTCATGATGACAAGATTGTCCGTCCTCGGCGCCGTCGTTCTGCTTGCCGGCTGCGCCAACAATATGAAGGAGCTCGGGCGGGAGCCCGCGCTGTCGCCGGTCGGCGCCGGCGTCGCGGTGGCGCCGCAGTCGGCCTACAGCTACGCCAAGCCCGCGCCGCCGCCGGCCAAGCGTTTTTCCCTGTGGAACGACAGGCAGAGCCGCTTCTTCACCGATCCGCGGGCGATCGATGTCGGCGACGTCCTGACGGTCAACATCCGCATCAACGACCGCGCACGTTTCAAGAACGAGTCCGACCGCAGCCGCAGGGCCGAGCGATCCATGGACATCGGACTGGCCGGCGACTGGAACGGCGTCAGCGGCGCGGTCGCCGGGACGGGGAGCGTCGAATCCACCACGTCCACGGACAGCACCGGCGCGACCGCGCGCTCGGAGGACATGGTGCTCAACGTCGCCGCCGTGGTGACCGACGTCATGCCGAACGGCAACCTGCTCATCCGCGGCTCGCAGGAGGTCAGGGTCAACGCCGAGCTCAGGGTGCTCACCATCGCCGGCATCGTGCGGCCGAAGGACATCGGGCCGGAGAACACCATCTCCTACGAACGCATCGCCGAGGCCCGCATCTCCTATGGCGGCCGCGGCCGCCTGACGGAAGTGCAGCAGCCGGCCTGGGGTCAGCAGGTCGCCGACCAGATCCTGCCCTTCTGACGGGAACGACTATGGCGGTCATCGAACAGAGTCCTCCGCCGGCCAAGGGTCCATCCCTGGTGGCGCAGCTTGGCGCCCTGCTGCTGATGACCGCGACGGCGATCGGCGGCGGCTGGTTTGCCGGCGACTATCTCGGTGCCACGACCACTCACGAGGAGACGGCCGGCGCTCCCGCCGCGCCGCATGCGGACGCGGAAGGCGCTGACGACAAGGGCGTGCCGGCAAGGCCGGTGCTGATGCCGCTTGCACCCATGACCACCAACCTCGCCGCGCCCAGCAGCGTATGGGTCCAGATGGAGCTGGCGCTCGTCGTCGATGCGCCGCAGCCGCCGCCGGAAGTCATCGAGGCGATCCACCAGGACCTGTTCGCCTACATGCGCACGCTGAAGATGCACCAGGTCGAGGGCGCCAGCGGCTACCAGCACCTGAAGGCCGACCTCGAGGAACGCGCCCGCATCCGCAGCGGCGGACAGGTCCGGCAGATCCTGATCCGCACCCTGTTGTTCGAATGACCCGTCTGTTCTGGATATTCGCGGCGCTCGCCGCCTCGACCGGCGCGGCCGGCGCGCAGCAGCTCGACCTCGGCGCCATCGGCCAGGCGGACGGCACCACGATCGGCTACATCATCCAGATGTTCGGGCTGATCACCGTGCTGTCGGTGGCGCCCGGCCTGCTGATCATGGTCACCAGCTTCACCCGCTTCGTGATCGCCTTTTCCATCCTGCGCGCCGGCATCGGGCTGCAGACGACGCCGGCCAACCTGATCCTGATCAGCCTGTCGCTGTTCATGACCTTCTATGTGATGGCCCCGACCTTCGACCAGGCGTGGAACAACGGCGTCCGGCCGCTGATGAACAACGAGATCGACGAGACGGTGGCGTTCGAACGCATCTCGTCGCCCTTCCGCGACTTCATGGTGCGCAACGTCCGCGACAAGGACCTCGACCTGTTCGCCGACCTGGCGCGCGAGCGCGGCCAGACGGTCGACGTCGAGAACATCGACCTGCGCGTGCTCATCCCCGCCTTCATGATCTCGGAGATCCGGCGCGGCTTCGAGATCGGTTTCCTGATCGTGCTGCCGTTCCTGGTGATCGATCTGATCGTCGCCACCATCACCATGGCCATGGGCATGATGATGCTGCCGCCGACCGTGATATCGCTGCCCTTCAAGCTGCTGTTCTTCGTGCTGATCGACGGCTGGAACCTGCTGGTCGGCAGCCTGGTCCGATCCTTCACCTGACGTTAACCATTTACCGCGCGTTTACCGTCCGGCTTACGCGTTTGGTAGGGACTCCCTGCCATCGTCCCTCCGGGATGGCGGGGTGATCTTTCTTCTTTGGTCATGGGCATGATGCCGCACCGTCATACCGGTCGACCCCGGTATGCAAGTTCAGTGCTGTGTACGAGTAAGGTAAACCTTCATGTCCAGTATCAATACCAACGTCTCGGCGATGACCGCGCTGCAGACGCTCAACGCGACCAACAAGAACCTCCAGGCCACCCAGGGCCGCATCTCGACCGGCCTGCGCGTCGCCGAAGCTTCGGACAACGCCGCCTACTGGTCGATCGCCACCACCATGCGCTCCGACAACAAGGCGCTGTCCACAGTCCAGGACGCGCTCGGTCTCGGCGCCTCCAAGATCGACACCGCCTACACCGGCATGAACAAGTCGATCGAGCTGGTCAACGACATCAAGACCAAGCTGGTCGCGGCCAACGGCGCCTCGGACGCCGACAAGGAGAAGTACGACACCGAGATCAAGGCGCTGCAGGGCCAGCTCAAGAGCTATGCCGATTCCGCGACCTTCTCCGGCGCCAACTGGCTGTCGACCGACACGACCTCCGGCCACGCCGCCGCCGGCACCTTCGACGACGTCAAGATCGTGGCCTCCTTCAACCGCAACGCATCCGGCGCGGCGTCGATCTCGACCATCGACGTCAAGGTGCAGGACATCAAGCTCTATGACGCCGGCTCGACCGACGGCACCACCGACGGCATCCTCGACGCCGTTCGTCTCGGCACCACCGGCGCCCGCCAGGCGGCGGCCTCGGCACCGACCGCCGGCACCGACGCCGCCACCGACACCTATTCGGTCTCGACCCTGTCGGTGAAGGGTTTCAGCGACGCCCAGATCACCAAGATGCTGACGGTGACCGAAGCGGCGCTGAAGGAGATGACCAACGCCGCCACCAATCTCGGCGCCGCAAAGACCCGCGTCGACCTGCAGAAGACCTTCACCACCAGCCTGATGGACTCCATCGACCGCGGCATCGGCCAGCTCGTCGACGCCGACATGAACAAGGAGTCGACCCGCCTCCAGGCCCTCCAGGTGCAGCAGCAGCTCGGCATTCAGGCGCTGTCGATCGCCAACGGCAACTCGCAGACCATCCTGTCGCTGTTCCGTTAAACCGAACCGCTCAGGCAACATGAGCGGGGCCGCGCTTCCGGGCGCGGCCTTTCTCTTTTGGTGAGTTTTATCGCCGCCGCAGAATAGCCTGCGGATGAGCGCGTCTGACGGTCCTTCTCCGGCCGGCACGGTGACCAAAAATTAACCATACCGGTTAGGACTTTGGTAGCCATCGCCCATCATAGTTAACGTCAGAAATGGCGGATTGATCTCCACGAAACGATCATTGGCATGATGCCGCACCGTCATACCGGTCGAGCCGGTATGCAAGTTCCGTATGCTTACGAACAGGTGAGTATCCATGTCCAGCATCAACACCAACGTCTCGGCGATGACCGCGCTGCAGACGCTCAGCGCGACCAACAAGAACCTCCAGACCACCCAGGCCCGCATCGCCACCGGCCTGCGCGTATCCGAAGCCGCCGACAACGCCGCCTATTGGTCGATCGCCACCACCATGCGCTCCGACAACAAGGCGCTGTCCACCGTCCAGGATGCGCTCGGTCTCGGCGCCTCCAAGATCGACACCACCTACACCGGCATGAACAAGGCGATCGAGCTGGTCAACGACATCAAGACCAAGCTGGTCGCCGCCAACGGCGCCTCGGACGCCGACAAGGAGAAGTACGACACCGAGATCAAGTCGCTGCAGGGCCAGCTCAAGAGCTACGCCGATTCCGCGACCTTCTCGGGCGCCAACTGGCTGTCGGTCGACACCACCTCCGGCCACGCCGCCGCCGGCACCTTCGACGACGTCAAGATCGTGGCCTCCTTCAACCGCAATGCATCCGGCGCGGCCGCGATCTCGACCATCGACGTCAAGGTGCAGGACATCAAGCTCTATGACGCCGGCTCGACCGACGGCACCACCGACGGCATCCTCGACGCCGTTCGTCTCGGCACCACCGGCGCCCGCCAGGCGGCGGCCTCGGCGCCGACCGCCGGCACCGACGCCGCCACCGACACCTACACGGTCTCGACCCTGTCGGTGAAGGATTTCAGCGACGCGCAGATCACCAAGATGCTGACGGTGGTCGAGGCGGCGCTGAAGGAGATGACGACGGCGGCCACCAATCTCGGCGCCGCCAAGACCCGCGTCGACCTGCAGAAGACCTTCACCGCCAGCCTGATGGACTCCATCGACCGCGGCATCGGCCAGCTCGTCGACGCCGACATGAACCGGGAATCGACCAGGCTGCAGGCGCTTCAGGTGCAGCAGCAGCTCGGCATTCAGGCGCTGTCGATCGCCAACGGCAACTCGCAGACCATCCTGTCGCTGTTCCGCGGCTGACGCTCTTCCAAAACGCCGAACCATCGGCTGGCCGCGCTCCTCCGGAGCGCGGCCTTTTCGTTTTCCGCCTCCCCCAGCCGACTGGCCCGGCGTCTTAACACCGTATTAACCATGTTCGCATTAATCATGGTTAATCGAACCTTACGGCCGTCCGGCACATACGCTAACATGCTGATTCGGATGGCTGTTTAAATGGGGTGGCTTTCGTGACGAGCATCATGACCAACGCTTCGGCGCTGACGGCGCTGCAGAGCCTGAATGCGACCAACAAGACGCTCGAGACCATCCAGGCGCGCATCTCGACGGGCTTCCGCGTCGCCGAGGCCGCCGACAACGCCGCCTACTGGTCGATCGCCACGACCATGCGCTCGGACAACAACGCCATGTCGACCGTGCAGGATGCGCTGGGCCTCGGCGCCTCCAAGGTGGATACCGCCTACACGGCCATGAACAAGGCGATCGATCTCGTCAACGACATCAAGGTCAAGATCGTCGCGGCCACCGGCGCGACGGCCGCCGACAAGGAGAAGCTGCAGACCGAGATCGGCGTGCTGCAGGGCCAGCTCAAGAGCTACGCCGACGCCGCGACCTTCTCCGGCGCCAACTGGCTGTCGGTGAACGCCACCGTGGCCGGCGGTCATTCGGCGGCCGGCGTCCACAGCGACGCGCAGATCGTGTCCGCCTTCAACCGCGACGCCTCCGGCAACGTGACGCTCGGAACCATCAAGATCCAGGTCCAGAACATCAAGCTCTACGATGCCGGGGCCACCACCAACGTCAACAAGGGCATCCTCGAGGGCCTCCGCCTCGGCACCACCGGGGTTCGCGCCAACACCGCCACGGCGGCCACGGCCGGTACGATAAACGCCAATGACGGCTACTCCGTCTCGACCCTGACCGTCGTCGGCTTCACCGACACGCAGGTCACCCAGATGATCAAGGTGGCCGACAAGACGCTCGCCGAGATGCAGGACGCGGCCGTCATCCTCGGCGCCGCCAAGAAGCAGATCGACCAGCAGAAATCCTTCACCACCAGCCTGATGGATTCGATCGAGCGCGGCGTCGGCCAGCTCGTCGATGCTGACATGAACAAGGAATCGACCAGGCTCCAGGCCCTGCAGGTGCAGCAGCAGCTCGGCATCCAGGCGCTGTCGATCGCCAACTCCAACGCCCAGCGCGTGCTGTCGCTCTTCCAGCAGTAGCGGCGATCGGCCGCCACGCGGTCACATTTCGTCTTTGCAAGGCCGCTTCGGGCTCCCGACGCGGCCTTTTCATTTTCGCACAAGCTTCGGCGGCTAGCCTCCAGCGAAAGCCGTGTGGAGCCCTTGATCCGTGCCGGAGCAAATCCAGAAGATCGTCGTCAACCTGCAGGAGTTCGGCCCGCGCCGCCTCGCCATCATGGCGGGCGTCGCCGTCCTCATCATGGCCGTCCTCGGCCTCGCCTCCGTCTATCTCAACCGGCCCGCCTACGAGACGCTCTATGTCGGCCTCGAGCGCTCCGACGTGAACCAGATCGGGCTGGTGCTCGGCGAGGCCGGCATCGGCTTCGACGTCGCCTCCGACGGCACCACCGTGCTCGTGCCGGCGGGCCGGACGGCAGCGGCACGCATGCTGCTTGCCGAGAAGGGCCTGCCGACCAGCGCCAATGCCGGCTACGAGCTGTTCGACAATGTCGGCTCTCTCGGCCTCACCTCCTTCATGCAGCAGGTGACGCGCGTGCGCGCCCTGGAGGGCGAGATCGCCCGCACCATCCAGTCGATCAGCGGCATCAAGGCGGCACGCGTCCACATCGTCATGTCGGAACGCGCCAGCTTCCGCCGCGACGAGCAGCAGCCCTCCGCCTCCGTGGTCATCCGCGCCACCGACCTGATCGCCTCGCGCAGCGCCGGCGCCATCCGCCATCTGGTGGCCGCGGCCGTGCCGGGACTGGGCGTCGACAAGGTCACCGTGCTCGACTCCAGCGGAACGCTGCTCGCCGTCGGCGACGATCCGACGAATTCCAGCGTCAGCCGCTCGATGGGGGTGGCACGCGACGTCGAGATGCAGGTCGAGGAGAACATCCGCCGGGCGCTCGCTCCCTATCTCGGCCCCGACAACTTCCGCGCCAGCGTCAAGGCCGACGTCAACACCGACCTGCGCCAGTCCGAGGAGACGATCTTCGATCCGGAGTCGCGGGTCGAGCGCTCGGTCCAGGTCGTGCGCTCGAACGAGAACACCAGCCAGCAGTCCGCCGCGGCGCCGGCCTCGGTCGACCAGAACCTGCCAGAGACGGAGGCGCCGACGACCCAGGGCCCGCAGTCCTCGGGACAGAGCGAGCGCCGGGAAGAGACCACCAACTACGAGATGAACTCCAAGCGCATCTCGACCACCAGCAACGGCTACACGCTGACCAGGCTGTCGATCGCCGTCGTCGTCAACCAGCAGCGGCTGGCCGCCGTCCTCGGCGAAGGCGCCACGCCGGAGCGGATCGGCGCGCGCATAGCCGAGATCGAGAAGCTGGTGGCCTCCGCCGCCGGCGTCGAGGACGCGCGCGGCGACAGGCTGAACGTCTCCGCCGTCGAGTTCATCGACGGGCTGGACGGCAGCGAGATCGCCATGCCGGGCCTTCTCGACAAAGCGGGCCAGCATGTCGGCACGCTGATCAACGCCGCGGCCTTCATCGTCGTGGTTTTCCTGCTCGCCTTCTTCGGCCTGCGCCCGATGATCTCGGCGCTGCAGAAGTCCGGAGCGGCAGCCGCGATCGCCGGCCCGTCCTTCGAGGAGGTGCAGCGATCGCTTCCCAATCCCGAGCAGGGAGAGGCCGTCGCGGCACTGCCCGGCCGCGGCGGCGGGTCGACGCCGCTCGACGACCTGCGCCAGAAGCTGAAACCCGCGCCGCAGGAGCGGCTGGCCCGCATGGTCGATCTCAATGAGGAGCGCACGGCCCTCATCCTGCGCAAATGGGCCAACCCGGAAGCGGCGGGCTGATGGCGGCGCTGAGGCTCATAGACGCGCTGCCGGACTTCGGCGCGCCGGTTCACGCCGAACGCGAGGCACGCACGCCCGATACGGTGCACAGGCCCGCCTCGCCGCCGCAGCCTCCGGCTGTCGACATCGAGGGGATGATCCGCGCCGCGGTGGCGCGCGCGGAGGGGGCGCTGGCGGCGCGGCTTGCCGTCGAGCACGAGACGGCCCTGCAGGCGGAACGCCAGCGCCACGCCGACGACCTTCAGGCTCTGGCAAGATCCTTCGGGGAGGAAGCCGGTGCAACCATCTCCGCCAGGCTCGCCGAGATCGAGCGCGGCGTCGGCGAGCACGTCTCGGCGGCGGTCGCCAGGCTGCTCGGCGGCATCCTCAGCGACGACCTCCAGCGCCGGTCGCTCGACAGCCTCGCCAAGACGATCGCGGCGGCGGTCGACGACGCGGATGCGGTGCGCATCGAGGTCCGCGGCCCGCAGTCTCTGTTCTCCGGCCTGAGCACGGCACTCGCCGGCCATGCCGCCAGCCTCCACCACGTCGAGGCCGACGGCTTCGACCTTTCCGTCACCATCGACGGCACCGTCTTCGAAACCCGCCTGTCCGAGTGGTCGGCGATCCTGTCGGAGGTGCTGTCGTGAGCGCCGGCGAACCCAATCGCGAGATCGTCATCGTGCGCCGTGCGCATGGCGACCACGACGACGATCACCACGGCGGCGTCTGGAAGATCGCCTTCGCCGACTTCATGACGGCGATGATGTGCTTCTTCCTGGTCATGTGGCTGATCAACGCCTCGAACGAGCAGACCAAGGCGGCGGTCGCCAGCTACTTCAACCCTGTCAAGCTGGTCGACCGCAACGCCACCCGCAAGAGCCTGGAGGAGGTCGGCGAAGGTTCGGAGCAGACGGCGCCCGAGACGGAGAAGCCGGAGACCAAGGGCGGCGCCGCGAAGTCCGGCCCGTCCTCCAACGAGGGCACCGTCGACAGTTCCGACATCAAGAAGGAGGCGGACGAGAAACTCTTCGCCGATCCCTATGCGGTGCTGGCGGAGATCGCGTCCGACACCGGCATCAAGCAGAACATCAGCGACAAGGGCGACGGCGGCGCGCAGCTTGCCGGCCCGGCCACCGGCGCTTCCGGCGGCGAAGCCTATCGCGACCCTTTCGCGCCGGATTTCTGGTCGCAGCAGGTGGCCCTGCCGAGCGAGGCCGAGGCGAGCGCCGAACCGGAGCGGACGGTCGAAGGCGGCACCGGAGAAAGCGCCGGCGACGGCCTGAGCGAAGCAGGAGCGGCAGACGCGCAGCCGCATTCGCCCGCTACGCCCGATCAGGCTGAACAAGCCAAGGTCGAAGGGCAGGGAAAGACCGACAAGCCCGAACTGCCGCCGGCTCCCACGGCGGAGGCGCGCGCGACCGCCGACCGCATCCGCCAGGAGCTCGCCCGGGCGCTGCTGCCGGGCGACAAGATGAAGGACGGCATCACGGTGGTGGCGACCGACAGGGGTGTGCAGGTCTCGGTCACCGACCAGCTCGATTTCGGCATGTTCGAGATCGGCTCGGCGATGCCGCGCCGCGAGCTTGTGCTCGCCATGGAGAAGATCGGCAAGGCGATCGGCAACCAGGCCGGCCGGGTGACCATCGCCGGCCATACCGACGCCCGCCCCTACAGGGGAAGCGGCTACGACAACTGGCGGCTGTCCACCGCGCGCGCCCATTCGGCCTATTACATGCTTGTGCGCGCCGGCCTCGACGAGAAGCGCATCACCGAGGTGGCCGGCTTCGCCGACCGCAAGCCGAAGGACCCGTCCACACCGCTCGCGGCCGCCAACCGCCGCATCGAGATACTGCTCGAGATCGGCGGATGAAGGCGGCGCCGGCTTTCGCGGCAGCGCTGCTCGCGGCCGCGCATCTGTCGGGCGCCGCCGGCGCAGCCCCGGCGGGCGAGCTCGAGCCGTACCAGATGGTGCGTTCGCTCCAGCATGTGCAGGACCGCGTCGCGACCGGCGACCATGCGGCGCTGCCGATCCAGCGCCGCCTGCTCGAGATGATCGACCGGCGCCTGCGCACGGCGATCGCGGCCGAACTGATGCAGCCCGTCAACGTCCAGGCCATGCTGATCTACGCGATGAGCGGCGGCAATCCGGCGACGTTGCAGTCCATCCTGGAGCGGCTGCATCTCGGCGAGCGGGACGGCCGCATCGCTGCCGGCATCATCGGCTATCTCAACGGCGGCACCCGCTCCGCCGCGGCGGCGCTGAAGCCGATCGAGCCGATGCGCGAGCCGGCCGAGATCGGCGCCTTCCTGGCGCTGCTGAAGGGCTCGCTGACGTCGCTGGAAGATCCGCGCAGCGCCCTCGGGCTGTTCGACCAGGCACGGCTGCTGTCTCCGGGCACGCTGGTCGAGGAAGCGGCGCTGCGCCGTTCCGTCGCACTGGCGGCGACAACGGGAGACTCCGGCCGGTTCGTCCAGGCCGCCGGCCAATATGTGCGCGGCTACATCCGCTCCCCCTACGCCAGCCAGTTCGCCGATGCCTTCGTCTCGGGCGTCGTCACGCTGCACGACACCGTCGATCTCGACGCGGTCGAGGCCGTGGCGGCGTTCATGAATCCGGAACAGCGCAAGGTGGTCTATCTCAGGATCGCGCGCCGCGCCGCCATCGACGGGCTGGTGGAGCTTTCCAACTTCGCCGCCGCCAAAGCGGCCGCCATCGACGTGCCCACCGAGGAGCCTCAGGACCCGCGCCTGCTCCTCTATTCGAGCCTGACCGGCGTAGCCAGCGAGCCGGCCGAAACCATCAGGGCGAGGCTTGCCGGCATAGATCGCGGCAAGCTTTCCGATGGAGACCGCAAGCTCCTGGAAGCCGTGCTTGCCGTCAGCGACGAGATCGTCGGCAAGCCGGCGCCGCAAAAGCCCGCGGCAACGAAAGCGGCCAAGCCGCCAGCCGCCGAGGGAACGGCTCAGATATCCGCACCGGCGGAGCTCGCCGAACCGGACCCCGACATACCGGTTGCGGCCGCCGTGGCGGACCAGGAGCCCACGATGCCGCCCGTCTCCGATATGCCGCGCGCTGTCGAAGCGCCCACACCTGCACCGGCACCGACAATGGCGGCCGAAGCACCGGCGACCGCGGTCGCACCGGAAGAACCAGCCGATCCGACCCTTGCCGAAGGACGCAAGAGATTGGCGGAGATCGATGCCTTGCTGGCGGGAGCCACGGATTGAGAACGACGGAAACGCTCGACGCCAGGTTGCCGCCGCCGAAGCCGGCGCATCGCGCCGCTGCCCTGGCACGCGGCGACGGTTTTCGCGACCTTCTGGAAGCAGGCGACGCGGCCAAGCCCGAGCCCCGCAAGGCCACCCGCGCGGATAGCGAGCCTTCACCGGCGGCAGGCTCCGGTCGGCAGGAAAATACCTCGCTGGAGCGGCGTGTCGCTCGCAGGGACCGTGCCGACGGGTCCGAGCCGCAGGACAGAACCCTGCCGCGAGACGACTTGACGACTGGCTGGCCGATGCCGGCCATGTCCGCGACTCCGCCTTCAAGCCAAAATGTCGGCGTCTTGGCGGACGGTATCGATCAGCCACGGCAGTCGACCGATTTGCGGGACGAAGCAGCCCCCGCCGAGCCGTCAGCCGCCGAAGAAGGGAGTTCGGCATTGCCAAGGCCGGAAACGGGTAACACCGCTATCCAGCAACGGCAGGGCGACGAGACCGTGGCGGGTGGTCCGGCGGACACGCCGAGGCGAACCGCAGCTCGGCCGTCCGACAGCGGCGAAACGCAGTCCCGGCAGGATTTGGAACAATCCGGCAAAACCGCACCGAAGGACGTTCCTCCGATTGCGGCGGCGGTGCAAGCCATCGCATCGTCGACGGCAGTCTCCGCAGCGGCGATACCGGCGGATGTCGCCGCCGCGAGCACGCGGCATGTCAGGACGACCGCCACGCGCGTCACCGAACCGCAATCGGGCCGCGACGGTGCCGCCCCGGAACACAGGAAGGGTCTGGAACGGACCGGAAGCCTGCCGACGGAAACTCGCCGGGAAATCCTGCTCGTCGAAGGGTCCGCCAGTCACAACAGCACTACCGCCGACCGCGAGCCGGGCCAGCCATCCGCCGATCCCGTCCCCGCACGATCCCAGCCCGGCCGGGCGACCTTCGCCGCCGAACTGACCGCGGCCGCCGCGAACTATACCCTTCCCGCCTCTAGGGAACATGGTTCCGACGTCTCCCCCGCTCCCTCATTGCAGTGGTCGCCGGTGGCCATGCTCGCCGGGCGACCGCCGCAGGCCACGTCTCCGGCATCCCTGGTGGCTTCCATTCTCGCCGCCGAGCCGAGTTGGCAGTCCGCGGCTGTTGCGTCCGCGACACAGTCACAGGCCGTTCACGCTTATGTGTCGCCGAGAGTGCTGCAGATACAGCTCAATCCGAGCCGCCTTGGCGTCGTGACGGCCACCCTGCGCCTATCCGGAGCACAACTGACGATCGAGCTGGCCGCCTCCAGCGCCGAAGCGCGCGAGCATCTCAAGGGCGAGGAACACGTCATCGAGAAGGCTATCAGAGCCTTGGGTTACGACGTCGGCCAGGTTTCCGTAATACAATCTTCAGTTGTGATCGCCACGCATTCCCGGACGGACATCACCGTGTCGTCCGGGCCAGCGCGCGACCAGCCGTCGACCGATGCAGGCCCGTCGTCGGGTAGCGGCGGGCAATCGAACTCCCGGCAAGGAGGAGACCATGGAGCGGAGCGTTCCGGCCAGGCTGGCGGCAAGCTTGCGGCCGATCCTGGCGGCGGCCGCGGTCTTTACATCTAGCGCCTGCCTTCCCGCCGCCGCCGCTCCGGCCAATGCCTGCGAACCCGAGATCCTGCGGGCGGCGGACCGCTACGGCGTACCGGTCGGCATCCTCTACGCTGTCGGCCTCACCGAGACCGGCAACAAGGGCAGCCTTCAGCCCAACGCATTGAACATAGAAGGAAAAGCCGTCTTTCCCGGCAGCCGCGAACAGGCCGTCGCCGCCGTGGAGGAAGCCCGCCGGGGCGGCGCGAAACTCATCGATCTCGGCTGCATGCAGATCAATCATCACTATCATTCGCAGCACTTCGCCGGCACCCGCGACATGCTCGATCCGCGCAAGAACGTCGACTACGCCGCGCGCTTCCTGGTCAGCCTTCATGCGCGCCATCGGACCTGGTCTATGGCCGTCGCCCGCTATCATGCCGGCCCCGACAACGACCCCGCGCAGAAGCGCTATGTCTGTCGGGTCATCGCCAACATGGTCGCCACCGGCTTCGGAAAGTGGACGCCGAACGCCCGGACATTCTGCAACTAGTAGTAGTGCATACTGGCCGACATGTCGCGCCGACCCTGACGTCGCGGACTGCCGGCCACCACCGCGGCCGCCATCCTCTCTCCCGCAACCCTCGACCGCAGGGTACAACTTTCGCGCGTTCCGACTCCCAAGAAACCATCCACAAGAAATCATGGTTTTTCGGGCGACGCCGTCGCGTTTACCCCTCGTTCACCAGTTCACTACGAATGATTCGGAGGCGGGCCGATGATCGTGATTGTGGACGAGCGGAAGCTCGTCACTGAGGGCTATTCTTCGCTGTTCTACCGCGAAGGCGTTGCCACAACGGGGTTCAGATCGAGCGAGTTCGGGGAATGGGTCTCCAGCGCCGCGGATGAGGATCTGAGGTCGGTACGGGCCGTCCTCATCGGCGATTGCGGACAACCGGTGTCGCCGCGATCGATCCGCGACCGCACCCGCGCGCCGGTGATCGCGCTCAGCGATCAGCATTCGCTGGAGAACACGCTGCGACTCTTCGAGTCGGGTGTCGACGACGTGGTCCGCAAGCCGGTCCATATCCGCGAGATCCTGGCGCGCATCGCCGCCATCCGCCGCCGCGCCGAGGACGAGAAGGAGCCGGAAGTGGCCGGCCGCATGCGCATCTTCATGGATGGGCGCGATCCCGAGATCGACGGCGAGCCGATGCCGCTGCCGCGCCGCGAGCGGCGCATCCTCGAATACCTGGCCTCCAACAACGGCCGCCGGGTCACCAAGACGCAGGTGTTCAACGCCATTTACGGGCTGTTCGACGACGACGTCGAGGAGAACGTCGTGGAGAGCCACATCAGCAAGCTGCGCAAGAAGCTGCGCGAGAGGCTCGGCTTCGATCCGATCGATTCCAAGCGCTTCCTCGGCTACCGGCTGGTCGCCTGACGGCATCGGCCCGGGCCGCGCCGACAGCCTCGCGCAAGACAACGCGGTTAGCCTCTGCCCGAAGCCTGAACCTTGAGGAGACCTTCCGATGAGCCTCTACGGAATGATGCGGACCGGCGTGTCGGGAATGAACGCGCAGGCCAACCGCCTCTCCTCGGTAGCCGACAACATCGCCAATGCCAACACCACCGGCTACAAGCGTTCGAGCACGGAATTCTCGTCGCTGGTCATCCCCACGGCCGGCGGCAACTACGCCTCCGGCGGCGTGACCACGGTGGTGCGCAACGCCGTCTCGCAGCAGGGGGATCTGCGCTTCACCAATTCGGGAACCGACCTTGCCATCAACGGCAACGGCTTCTTCATCGTCCAGGACGACTCGGGCCAGTCCTTCATGACGCGGGCCGGCGCCTTCACCCCGGACGACCAGGGCCGGCTGGTCAATGCGGCCGGTTTCGTCCTGATGGGCTACAGCTACGCCAACGGCACGCCGAGCGCCAACGCCAACGGGTTCGGCGGCCTCGAGCCGGTGAACGTAAAGCTCAACGAGATCACGGCGAGCCCCAGCCGCACCGGGATATTCAGCGCCACCCTGCCGGCCAGTGCCGACATCGTCGATCCGGACGACCTGCCCTCGGAGAATGGCAGCGGCGCGAAACATACCGCGAAGTCCTCGCTGCTCGCCTATGACAATCTCGGGCGGGAGGTGCTGCTCGACGTCTACAGCACCAGGACCGGCGAGAACACATGGGAGGTCGCCATCTACAACCAGGCGGATGCCGCGGCGAACACCTCGTTCCCTTACGGCCAGCCGGCTCTGGCGACACAGACGCTCACCTTCGACGGCACCACCGGCAAGCTGACAGGCACCAGCCAGACGAGCATCACGCTCGACGTTCCCGGCGGCGCCAGCCTCGCCATCGACCTGTCGGGCATGAAGCAGCTCGGCCAGCAGTACTCGGTCAGCACCGCGAAGCTCGACGGCTCGGCGCCGAGCGCGATCGACACGGTCCAGATCGGCAACGACGGCATCGTCTACGCCCAGTACGGCGACGGCTCGATCAAGCAGCTCTACCGCATCCCCGTGGCGACGGTGCAGAGTCCGGACCAGTTGCAGGTTCTCGCCGGCAACGTGTTCGCCGAAAGCCCGCTCTCCGGCACGCCGGAAGTCGGTTTCCCCGGCGAGAGCTCGCGCGGCTCGATCGTTTCGGGCGCGCTCGAAAGCTCGAACGTCGACATCGCCGAGGAGCTGACCAACATGATCGAGTCGCAGCGCAGCTACACCGCGAATTCCAAGGTGTTCCAGACGGGCGCCGATCTGATGGACGTTCTCGTCAATCTCAAGAGGTAAGGCCGGCCGCGAGGGGCGTCGCCGCGAACGCCGCTCCGGTCGCCTGAAAGTCAGCAGGTATGTCGCTTTCCACCGCCCTCAACATCGCACAATCCTCCCTGCTCAACACCGGGCGCCAGACGAGCGTCGTTTCGCGGAACATCCAGGAGCAGAACAATCCGGACTACACGCGCCGCGTGGCGACGCTTTCCAGCCTCGCCCCCGGATCGCGCGTCGACGTCCAGCGCGCCACCAACGAGCAGCTGTTCAAGCAGAACCTTGCCGCCCTGTCGGCATGGAGCGCCCAGGGCACGCTCTATGACGGGCTCGAGCGCCTCGAGATCGCGATCAACGGGGTCGACAACGGCTCCTCCGCGGCGACCGTCCTGGGCAAGTTCCAGGAAGCGCTGCAGACCTACTCGGCCTCGCCGTCCAACCGCAGCATCGGCGAGAACGCCGTCGACGCCGCGCGGCAGGTCGTGCGCACGCTGAATGCCGGCACCGCTTCGATCCAGGCTTTCCGGGTCGACGTCGACGGCCAGATCGCCGGCGCGGTGAACGAGTTGAACGGATTGCTGGCGCAGTTCAAGGAAGCCAACGACACGGTGGTCATCGGCACGCGCGCCGGGCGCGACGTGGCCGACGCCCTCGACCGGCGCGATGCGCTGCTGAAGAAGATTTCCGACTACGTGCCGCTCTCCACCCTGTCGCGCAACGACAACGACATGGTGCTGATGACCAGGGACGGCGCGACCCTGTTCGAGAAGGTGCCGCGCACCGTCTCCTTCGAGCCGGCCACCTCTTACGGCGCCGGTTCTGCCGGAAACCCGGTCTATATCGACGGCGTGCCGATCAACCTCGGCGCCGGCGGCAATACCGACGCGTCCGGCAAGATCGCCGGCCTCGTCCAGTTGCGCGACGGCGTGGCGCCGCTGATGCAGGCCCAGCTCGACGAGATGGCGCGCGGCCTGATCACCGCCTTCGCCGAGACCGGAACGGGCGTGCCGGCCGCCGCCGGCCTGTTCACCTGGTCCGGAGCCCCCGCCGTGCCGGCCGAAGGAACGCTGGTCGACGGGCTCGCCGGCGCGATCCGCATCAACGCGGCCTTCGATTCCAGCGCCGGCGGCAATCCGGAACTGCTGCGCGACGGCGGCGCCAACGGCGCGGCTTATATCGTCAACACCTCCGGCGGCGCCGGCTACGCCGACCTGCTGATCGACTATGGCGACCGCATGGACCGGCCGATGCAGTTCGACAGCGCCGCCGGGCTGGCGACGACGCTCAGCCTCAGCAGTTTCTCGACCGCCGCGGTCGGCTGGTTCCAGGCCGTCCGGCAGGACGCCTCGGCAGCAGCCGAGCAGAAGGAGGCGCTGGCCGTCCGCACGCGTGAAGCCCTCTCCAACGCCACCGCCGTCGACGTCAACACCGAAATGGCGCTGCTGCTCGAGCTGGAGCATTCCTTCGATGCCTCCGCCCGGCTGATGAAGGTGATCGACGACATGCTGGCCTCGCTCCTTGCGGCGGTGAGATAACCATGAAGACGACCTCCGTCTCCACCGCCGCCCTTTCTCAGTCCCTGCGCTTCTCGCTGGTCCGGGCGCAGATGGAGCTGACCCGGGCGCAGAAGGAACTGCAGACCGGCAAGGTCGCCGACACCGGCCTTGCCCTCGGCGCGGGAACCGCCCGGACGGTATCGCTGACGCGCGACTTCGAACGCATGCAGGGCATCGTCGATTCCAACAGCCTGATCTCCGGCCGGCTGAAGATAACCCAGGATGCGCTGAAGCAGATCGCCGAGGCCTCCCAGACCTTCCTGTCGACGCTGACCACCAGCAGTTCGGGCGACGCGCTCGGCAATGTCACGCAGGCCAGCGCCCGGACGATGCTGGATCAGCTCACCGGCATCCTGAACACCAGCTACAATGGCGAGCACATCTTCGCCGGCACCAATACCGACGTGACGCCGATCGACGACTTCACCGCCCCGGGCTCGGGCGCCAAGGCCGCCTTCGACGCCGCCTTCCAGGCGCATTTCGGCTTCTCGAAAACCGATCCGGCCGCGGCCTCGATCACCGCGGCCGAGATGGACGGCTTCCTCGCCAGCGCCGTGGAGCCGCAGTTTCTCGGCAGCGGCTGGGAAGCCAACTGGTCGTCCGCCACGGACCAGAAGATCGTCAGCCGGGTGACGCTGACCGAGACGACAGAGACCTCCGTGAGCGCCAACGACGTCGGCATGCGCAAGCTCGCCATGGCGGCCGCCACCATCACCGACCTGTTCGACGGCAATCTCGGCCCGGGCGCACGGCAGGCGCTGATCGACCGCGCCTTCACTCTCGTGTCGGAGGCGGTCGGCAGCATCGCCGACCTGCAGGCCACGACCGGCCTCATCGAGAAGCGCGTAAGCGACGCGACGGCGCGGCTGAACGTGCAGATCGACCTGTTCGAACGCCAGATCGGCAACCTGGTCAGCGTCGATCCCTACGAAGCCAAGACCCGCGTGGACGCCCTGCTCGGCCAGGTCGAGGTGTCCTACGCCCTGACGGCCCGCTTCCAGCAACTCAGCCTCCTGCGCTTCCTCAGCTAGGAACGGAACACGGACAGAAGATGTACCAATTCTCCTATGCCGACATACAGACCGACTCGGTCGCCGACGCGCGGGACCGGGAACGGCAGTTGCTGGACCGTTGCATCGTCCTGCTCGACGAGGCGCGCCAGGCCGGTTCCGATTCGATCAAGGCCATCGAGGCCCTGCACTTCACCAACCGCCTCTGGACGACCCTCGTCGAGGACCTCGGCAGCGCCGAGAACGCCCTTCCCAAGGACCTGCGCGCCAACCTGATCTCCATAGGCTTGTGGGTGCTGCGCGAGGCCGAGGAAGTGCGTCAGGGGCGCTCGGACAATTTCGACGGGCTGATCGAGGTGTCGCAGATCATTCGGGACGGGATACGATGAAACCGACACTGAAGCTCTCGCTCAAGGCTAACGAGAAGATCTATCTGAACGGCGCGGTGATCCGCGCCGATCGCAAGGTGACGATCGAACTTCTCAACGACGTGCAGTTCCTGCTCGAAAGCCACGTGCTTCAGGTCTCGGAGGCCTCGACGCCGCTGCGCCAGCTCTACTTCATGGTGCAGGTCATGCTGATGGACCCCAGCGGTGCGCAGCAGGCCCGCGACATGTTCCGCAAGTCGCTGCCGCTGCTGATCGCCAGCTTCGACGATGCGCGCATCTCGTCCGCCCTCAAGCAGGTGGATGCGCTGGTCAGCGAAGGCTCGGTGTTCGAGGCGCTGAAGACGATCCGCTCGCTCTACGGCCTGGAAGCCGCCGCGATGGGAAACACCAACGACGTCGGGCAGCCCCTGCGGCTGGTCGCGGCGGGAGGTTGAGGCGATGGTCACGGCGGTCAACTCCGTTCAGCAGAACAGCACGACGACCACAACCGATTCGGCGTCGAAGACGGCGGTCGACTACCAGTCCTTCCTGCGGCTGCTCGTCGCCGAGATGAAGAACCAGGATCCGACCAATCCGATGGACTCTACCCAGTACGTAGCCCAGCTCGCCGCGTTCTCGCAGGTCGAGCAGTCCGTGCAGATCAACAACCGCCTCGACCAGTTGCTGCAGGCGTCCACGCTTGCCCAGGCCGACGCCCTGATCGGCAGGACCGTCACCTCCGCGGACGGCAAGACCAGCGGCGTCGTGCAGGAAGTTCGCCTGACCTCCAACGGCGCCGTCGCCGTGCTGGAAGGCGGCAAGCAGGTCACCGTCGGCCCCGGCATCGTCATTTCGCAAGGTTCGTGAGCCGCACGCGTGAACGAGGCCGACGCGCTCGACATCGTCCAGTTCGCCATCTGGACCGTGCTGACGGCCTGCGGCCCGGCCGTCGGCGTCGCCATGGTCGTCGGCATGGGCATCGCGCTCGTCCAGGCGCTGACGCAGATTCAGGAGATCACGCTCACCTTCGTTCCCAAGATCGTCGCCATCCTGCTGGTGATCGCGCTGACCGGGCCTTTCATCGGCGGCCAGATCTCGGCCTTCGCCAACGTGATCTTCGAGCGCATCGAGACGGGGTTCTGACGGGACTGCCCACCCTCGCACAAGCTTGACCGTCTAGCCTGATCCCGCCGGGCGATGCTCCGGCATCGGATCGAAGCGGAAGGCGGCATGGCAGTCACCGACACCCTGACGGCGGGCACGCCGGCGCGAAACAGCCGCGACATCTTCTTCGCGCTCGGCATCGTCGTCATCCTGGCGGTGCTGTTCCTGCCGATCCCGGCCTTCCTGATCGACATCGGCCTGGCCTTCTCGATCGCGCTGTCGGTGCTGATCCTGATGGTGGCATTGTGGATCCAGCGGCCGCTCGACTTCACGTCCTTCCCGACGATCCTGCTGATCGCCACCATGCTGCGGCTGTCGCTCAACATCGCGACCACCCGCATGATCCTGTCGCATGGCAGCGAGGGCACGCATGCGGCCGGCTACATCATCAGCGGCTTCTCGCAGCTCGTCATGAGCGGCGATTTCGTCATCGGCCTGATCGTCTTCCTGATCCTGATCGTCGTCAATTTCATCGTCATCACCAAGGGTGCGACGCGCATCGCCGAGGTCGGCGCCCGCTTCACGCTGGACGCCATTCCCGGGAAGCAGATGTCCATCGACGCGGATCTCTCGGCCGGCGTCATCGACGACAAGACCGCGCAGTTGCGCCGGCGCGAGCTGGAAGAGGAAAGCTCCTTCTTCGGCTCCATGGACGGCGCCTCGAAATTCGTGCGCGGCGACGCCATCGCCGGCCTGATCATCACCGCCGTCAACATCGTCGGCGGCATCGCCATCGGCTATTTCCGTCACGACATGGGCATGGCGGAAGCGTCCGACGTGTTCATAAAACTGTCGGTCGGCGACGGCCTGGTCACCCAGATCCCGGCGCTCATCGTCTCGCTCGCCGCCGGCCTGCTGGTCTCCAAGGGCGGCACCCGCGGCTCGGCCGACCAGGCCGTGTTCGGCCAGCTCGGCGCCTATCCGCGCGCGCTCTATGTCGCCGCCGGCCTGCTGGTGCTGCTGGCGCTGATGCCCGGCCTGCCGATGTTCCCGTTCCTCTTCTTCGCCGTCGCGATGGCGGCCATCGGCTACCTCATCCCGCTCCGCCACAGGCGCCGGATGGAGGAAGAGGCGGCGATCGCGCAGCAGGAAACGGTCGCCAAGGAGGACGAGGAGAAGAACTCGGTCAAGGCCTCGCTGAGGACCGCCGAGATCGAGTTGCTGATCGGCAAGCAGCTCTCCACCAAGCTGCTGGTCTCGCACCAAGAGCTCGCCTTCCGCATGGCCAAGATGCGCAAGAAGTTCGCCTCGCAATACGGCTTCGTCGTTCCCGAGGTGAGGCTGACCGACGATCTGGCCCTGCAGAGCAAGAGCTATCAGATCAAGATCCACGGCACGGTCGTGGCCGAGCACCAGATGCGCGTCGGCGAGCTCATGGTGCTGCTGGGCAAGCGCGACGTGCCGGAAATCCCCGGCGAGGAGGTGCGCGAGCCGGCTTTCGGCATGCGCGCCTATTCGGTGCCGGAGATGTTCGCCGAGGATCTGAAGCGCGAGCAATACGCCTATGCCGACAACATGTCGGTGCTGCTCACGCATCTCTCCGAGGTCATCCGCAACAACCTGCCGCAGCTTCTCTCCTACAAGGACATGAAGGCGCTGCTCGAGCGCCAGGACGCGGAATACAAGAAGCTCGCCGACGAGATCTGCACCTCGCACATCTCCTATCCCGGCCTGCAGGCGGTGCTGAAGCTGCTGCTCGCCGAGCGCGTGTCGATCCGCAACCTGCATCTGATCATCGAGGCGATCGCCGAGATCGCACCGCATGTGCGCCGCACCGAGCAGATCGTCGAGCATGTGCGGGTGCGCATGGCCCAGCAGATCTGCGGCGACCTGTCGGAGGCCGGCGTGCTCAAGGTGCTGCGGCTCGGCAACCGCTGGGACCTCGCCTTCCACCAGGCCCTCAAGCGCGACGCCAAGGGCGAAATCCGCGAATTCGACATCGATCCGCGCCAGCTCGAGGAATTCGGCCAGGAGGCGACCAAGGCGATCCGCACCCATATGGAGGCCGGCGAGCGCTTCGCCATCGTCACCGCGCCGGACGCACGCCCCTATGTGCGCATGATCATCGAGCGCCTGTTCACCACGCTGCCCGTGCTCAGCCATGTCGAGATCGCCAAGGGGGTGGAGATCCGCATTCTCGGCACCATATCGTGAGCGGACTGACCGAAAGCTTCGTCGTCGCGGCGTTCCTCGCCTTCTGCCGTATCGGCGGCTGCTTCATGATCATGCCGGGCCTTTCCAGCGCGCGCGTGCCGACGCAGGTCAGGCTGTTCGTCGCGATCGCCGCGACGGGCGCGCTGCTCATGCATCTGTGGGACCAGATCCTGCCCTTCGCCAGCCGCGAGCCGGCGATCCTCGTTCCCATGGTGATATCCGAACTGCTGACCGGGGGGCTGATCGGCTTGGTGGCGCGTCTCTACATGCTGGCACTGCAGTTCATCGGCTCGGGCATCACCATGCTGATCGGGCTCGGCGGCGGCGCGGCGCCGGGCATCGAAAGCGGCGAGCCGCAAAGCGCGCTGGGCGACATCATCTCGCTGTCCGCGCTGCTGCTCCTGTTCGTCTTCGATTTCCACCACGACATCGTCCGGGCGCTGGTGCGGTCCTACGAGATCGCTCCGGTCAATGTCTTCTTCGACCCGCGCCGGGCGCTGGTCGATGTCACCGACACCCTTGGCGAATCCTTCCTCATCGCCCTGCGGCTGGGCAGCCCGTTCGTCGCCTATGCCATCCTGGTCAACCTGAGCATAGGCTTCGTCAACAAGCTGACGCCGCAGATACCGGTCTACTTCATCTCCCTGCCGATGGTGATCGCCGGCGGGCTCATCCTCTTCTACTTCGCCGTCGCGACCATGCTCAGACTGTTCGCCGACGGTTTCCTGCCGACGGTCCTGGGAGTGTGAAGCATGACCAGCCGCCGGGAAAGGCTGCGCAAGCTGGTGGTGGTGCAGGAGCAGTTGAAGTCGCTGCACGAGACGCGCCATGCCGGCTATGTCGTCGCCGCCGCCGCCGCCAGCGCCGACGCGCAGGAACTCGCCGCCCGCTTCGGCGCGGAAGGCTCGCTCGCCGGCCTCTTCCCGGAGATCTACAACCGGCGCATCTCGACGGCGCTGGGCAAGGCACAGGCGAATCTCAGGCTGGCCGAGACCGAGGCGCAGCGCATCGCCACCGCCACCGCCCGCACCAACATGGTCGAGCGCGCCTGGCGCGACGCGGCGCGACTGGACGAGCGCGCGAACACCGAGCGCGAATTGCTGGAACTGCTGGGCCGCAAGACCGGCGACGACGCCAAGTAAGGCTCCCACAAGCTTTCGCGTCCACAGTGGGCACAGACAACCGGAGAAGCCTGCCCTTGGCGATTTCCCCACCGAGCGACATCGTGCTCGACGTTGCCCGCGCGGTCGAGCCGGCGGGTCTCGAAGCCGCGCGCACGGCGCTGGCGCAGCGGACCGGCGCGGCGGCGCCGGCCGGCGTGGACGCCGCGTTCTCGCTGGCGGAAGCGTCCGGCACGGCGCGGCGCGGCGAGCCGGTGGCGCAGGCCGATGCCTTCAAGCGCTTCGAGGCCGTCGTGCTGAAGACCTTCATCCAGACCATGCTGCCCAAGGACGCCGAGCAGGTGTACGGCAAGGGCCTTGCCGGCGACATGTGGAAGTCGTTGATGGCCGAGAAGATGGCCGACGCCGTGACCGAGCGCGGCGGCATCGGCATCGCCTCGCGGCTGCTGGCCGACCACTATGTCGAGAACGAGAAGCGGCTGCCGCTCGGTCCCGTCTCGCACGGGCCGGAACAATCGGAAAGCGACCGCCAGTCGGCGCTTTCGACTGCGCTCGTCCATGACCTGCAGCGCAAGGCGGCGCAGTCGCTGACCGGCAGCCGCGACGACGCGCCCGGCAGCAGCCAATCGTAAGCGTACGGAAATCGACCCATGAGCAATCACCCCTCGCCCGCCCTGCGCACCGGCGCCAACGATGCCGGCTCGCCCGGCCGCCCGGCCAGCCTGGCCACCATCATCGCGCGCATCGAAGAGGCGGTGGATGCCGAGACCGCAGGGCTCCGGAGCGACCGCGATTTCGACCTGGCCTCCTCCAATGCGCGCAAGAGCCGCCATCTCTATGAACTCACCCGCGCCATGAAGGGCGTCGGCGAAGCCGAGGCTCTCGCCGAGCATCGCGACGGCCTGACACGCCTGCGCGACAAGCTCGCGCGCAACGAGGCGACGATCCGGGCGCATCTCAGCGCCGTCAACGAAGTTGCCACGCTGATGCGCGACGTCATCCGCAAAGCCGAGGCCGACGGCACCTATTCGGCCAGCGAATTCGGATACGGCACGTGATCAAATTCGTCCTCGCCGCGGCCTGGATCTGCCTGGCGACGCTCGGCGCGGTCTTCTACGCGTTTCAGGCCGCCGGCGCGAAGTCCGCCGATGCGGCCTCCCGCCCGGCCTCGATCATGGGCGGGCTCGACTACGTCAAGACGGAGGTGATCTCCGTACCGCTGGTCCGCGACTCGGTCGTGCACGGCTACTTCCTCGCGCGCCTGGTCTATACGGTCGAGCCGGCGGAACTGCGCAAGCTGGTGGTGCCCGCCGAGGCGCTCATCACCGACGCCGTCTATTCCTACATCTACTCCAGTCCCCTCCTCGACCTGCGGAAGCAGAAGACGCTCGATCTCGAGGCTTTCCGCGCCGGCATCCGCGACGGGATCAACAAGCGCGTCGGACAGAACCTCGTTCAAGATGTGTTGATCGAGCAGGTCGACTATCTCACCAAGGACGAGATCCGCGCCAACGCGGCGAAGCGGCGAAAGCCGGGCGGCGACAAGATCGTCACCTTCGGAAAGCGCGAGGAGACCGGCGCGCCGGACGAGGCCGCTTCCGCCGATTGACCCGGCGGCAGACGGACTGGCAGTTGACCGGCGTCATGCCGATGACGTAACCGTCAGCCAGTTTGACAGCCATGCGCCGAACCACGGCGGCTGCCCTGGGCAGGCATGGCCGGCCGATCGCGACAACCAGGAGGACGGAATGGGCGTTCAGCAAATCGTGGAACAGTTGCGGCCGCGGGTCGAAAGCTCGGATTTCGGCAAGTCCGTGAAGTTCGACACCGGAGGCGACGGGGTCATCGTCATCGACGGCACGACGATCTCGACCGCCGACGCCCCGACCGACTGCACGATCTCGCTGACGCTCGACGATCTGGAGGCGCTGCTCTCCGGCGACCTCAGCCCGACCATGGCTTTCATGACCGGGCGCATCAAGGTCCAGGGCGACATGTCGGTCGCCATGGCGCTGAGTCAGTTGCTTTGAGGCAGTAGGCAATCGGCAGTAGGCAGTAGGCACCCAATCCTACTGCCTACTCTCACGCCGCCCGCGGCAGACGCGTGGCGGCGTTGGCTTTCCGGCCGGCCGGGCGCAGCACGCCGCCGGCGCCGTCGAGCGCGCCGGGCACGAGCTCAAGCGCCAGCAGGCGGTGCTTCTCATAGGGTCCCGGCATCGCCAGCGATCCCGTCTTCTCCGCCGAGAAGCCGAAGCGGCCGTAATAGAGCGCGTCGCCGACGAGCAGGACCGCCTTGTGGCCGAGCCGCTTCGCCTCGGCGATGGCGTTCCGCATCAGAGCCGATCCGATGCCGGCGGCTTTCATCGACGGATCGACGGCCAGCGGGCCGAGCAACAGCACCCCCTCCCCCCTCGAGGGGGAGGTGCCGCCGAAGGCGGCGGCGGGGGTTGCCGCGGCAGCGCTCGGCGCCCCGGCGGTGCCTTCCGAGATTGCCCCCTCTGGCCGCTTCGCGACCATCTCCCCCTCGAGGGGGGAGATTCCCAGCGCCACATCCCACAGCCGCACCGTGCCGACGATGCGACCTCTCTCGTCCTTGGCCACCAACGCCAGGCCTTGCGACGGTCTGCGGCCGCGGCGCAGCTTCTCCGACGACTTGCGCCTGCGGCCCGGCCCCATGGCGCGGTCGAGCAGCGCTTCGCGTGCCAAGGCGTCGACGGCCTGCTCGGCGACGATCGTGTAGTTCAGAATATCGGTATCGACGGCGTTCATTTCGAAAAATCCTTCACAAGCGGAGGTCTGTTCCACAAGCGAACCCGTCGCCGGCGAGATGGCGCCGGCGATCGGGAAGTGATCTGAGGGGCTGTGAGCCCGTCAGATCACGTAGGATCGGAGAGGCTCGAAGCCGTTGAAGGCGACCGCCGAATAGGTGGTCGTGTAGGCGCCGGTGCCCTCGATCAGCACGTCGTCGCCGATGGTCAGCGACAGCGGCAGCGGGTACGGCGTCTTCTCGTAGAGCACGTCGGCCGAATCGCAGGTCGGGCCGGCGAGGACGCACGGAGACTTCTCATCCTCGTCCCGCGCGGTCACGATCGGGTAGCGGATCGCCTCGTCCATCGTCTCGGCCAGCCCGCCGAACTTGCCGATGTCGAGATAGACCCAGCGCACATTGTCGTTGTCGGCCTTCTTCGAGATCAGCACGACTTCCGACTTGATGACGCCGGCATTGCCGACCATGCCGCGGCCCGGCTCGATGATGGTCTCCGGGATGCGGTTGCCGAAATGCTTGCGCAGCGCCGCGAAGATCGCCTGGCCATAGGCCTGCGCCACCGGCACGTCCTTGAGATAGCGGGTCGGGAAGCCGCCGCCCATGTTGACCATCCTGAGCATGATGCCTTCCTCGGCGAGCGTCTCGAAGACGCGCTTGGCGTCGCCCAGCGCGCGGTCCCACGCCGTCAGGTCGCACTGCTGCGAACCGACATGGAAGGACACGCCATAGGCGTCGAGCCCGAGCTTCCTCGCATGGCGCAGCACGTCGACCGCCATCGCCGGCACGCAGCCGAACTTGCGCGACAGCGGCCATTCGGCGCCCTCGCCGTCGGTGAGCACGCGGCAAAACACGCGGCTGCCGGGAGCGGCGCGCGCGACCTTCTCCACCTCCTCGACGCAGTCCACCGCGAACAGGCGGATGCCGAGCTCATAGGCGCGAAGAATGTCGCGCTCCTTCTTGATGGTGTTGCCGAAGGAGATGCGGTCGGCGGGCGCGCCCGCGTCCATGGCCATCTCGACTTCGGCAACGGACGCGGTGTCGAAGGACGAGCCCATCGCGGCAAGCAGGCGCAGGATCTCCGGCGCCGGGTTTGCCTTCACCGCGTAGTAGATCCTGGAATCAGGCAGCGCCTTCTCGAAGGCGCGGAAATTGTCGCGCACGACGTCGAGGTCGACGACGAGGCAAGGCCCGTTCGGACGTCGGGTCGCGAGGAAATCGAGGATGCGCTGCGTGGCCATCGGATCTCTCCAGTCGCGCGGGTGCTGTCCCGCGCTTCATTGCAAGGTGCGGACCGCCCTCTGGGCGTTCATCCGCGGTGGACAAAGGGGCGAGACGTCTTCTCGTGGCGCCAGCCGGTGGAGACCCCGGAACCACGAAAACGCGTCACGCGCGTCGGCTTGCTGAGACCTTGCGGTCCGCGCTCGCTTTGTCTGCCTTGGCTTGGATGGGAGACCCGTCCGCACTGCCGGCAATGAAGGTGTGCCTCTTCAGTAATTGTCGGCGTTGGACTGCCGACAGAGACCAGAAAGGCCCGCACCGTCGTTGCTTCAAGACGTCCTCGGATCGGCGGTTGGCCGCTGAACCGACCGGGCTCGTTACTTCCCGGGTACCGTCCCGACATCTCGCCATTCCGAGGGTCGGGGGACGCCCACAGGCACGTGCGACTTTGGGCAAGCGCGATATAGGAATCTTGGCTGTCACAATCAACGAAAAAATGCATCCCGCTTGCAAATAACGGCGCATCGAACAATGCTGGGCGAACCAGCCTGATTTGGTGAACGATGGCCGTCGCTGCCGATACGTTTCATGCCTTCGTGGAGAGGACGCGACCTCTAGCTCCCGCTGCGGAATCCGGCACGCTGGCGGGCCTGCGGCTGGCGGTTAAGGACATATTCGACGTCGCCGGCCATCGCACCGGCTGCGGCAACCCGCAGAAGCTGGCGCAAGCGCTGGTTGCCGACCGCCATGCGTCCTGCGTGCAGGCGCTGGTCGATTCGGGTGCGCGTCTCGTCGGCAAGACCGTCACCGACGAACTCGCCTTCTCGCTGTTCGGCCAGAACGTGCACTTTCCGCTGCCGATCAATCCGGCGGCGCCCGACCGCTACACCGGCGGCTCCTCCTGCGGATCGGCCGCCGCGGTGGCCGGCGGGCTGGCCGACATCGCGCTCGGCTCCGACACCGGCGGCTCGGTGCGCGCGCCCGCGAGCTTCTGCGGCCTGATCGGGCTGAGGACCACGCATGGCCGCATCGCGATCGACGGCACCATGCCGCTCGCGCCGTCCTTCGACACTGTCGGCTGGTTCGCCGCCGACATCGAGATCTACGAGGCGGTCGGCAAGATTCTTCTGGGCCGCGACGGCTATCGCGCTCCGCTGTCGCGCGTCGTCACGCTGGCTCCCCTGGAGACCTGGCTCGCCGGGCCGCCGGAGGCGGCAGAGTACGGACGCATGAAGCAGCGTGTCGGGCTGCATGTCGAAAAGCTGAGCGCCCTGCCCTTCTCCGCATCGCCGGATGAACTCTATTCCTGCTTCCGCAATCTGCAGGCCTACGAGGCCTGGCAGGCGCACGGCGCCTGGATCACCGCGCATGAGAATACGCTGGGCGCCGGAACGCGCGAACGGTTCCGCTATGGCGAGACGATCGGCGAAGCCACCGTCCAGGCGGAGCGCGAGCGCAGGCAGACGTTCCGCGCCGAGATGGAGGCGCTGCTTGCCGACGGCAGGGTGCTGGTGCTGCCGACGGTGCCCGGCGCCGCGCCCTTCAAGAACGCGACGCCGGAGGAGTTGCAGGCCTATCGCGAGCGGGCGCTGCACCTGCTCTGCCTCGCCGGGCTGGCCGGCCTGCCGCAGATCACGCTGCCGCTGGGACGCATCCACGGCGCGCCGTTCGGCCTGTCGATTGTCGGCCCCAGGGACAGCGACATCGGGCTGATCCGGCTGGGGCGGAAGATTCTTGCGGGGATGAGAGCAGAGTGATGTCACCGACCAACGAGCACGCCCCCTCCACCACGCTGCGCGTGGTCCCCCTCCCCCGTTTACGGGGAGGATCAAGGCCGTGCCGGCCTCGCCGCCAGTTCCTCCCCTGCGAAGCGGGGGAGGGGGACCACGCGCAGCGTGGTGGAGGGGGCCGTGCATTCCTTCACTTGGGTACGCCTGAATGGATACGCTGACCCGCATGCGCGCCTTCCTCGACGTGGTCGAGGCCGAAGGCTTTTCCGCCGCGGCGCGCAAGATCGGCCGTTCGAAAGCGCTGCTGTCGAAATATGTGCGCGAGCTGGAGGACGAGCTCGGCGCGCTGCTGCTCAACCGCACCACCCGCCAGTTCTCGCTGACCGAGGCCGGTCACACCTATTACAAGCGCGCCTCCGAGATCGTGCGCGAGATCGACAGCCTTGCCGACGCCGTGCGCGAATCCTCGGGCGACGTGCGCGGCCGCATAAAGCTGTCGGCGCCGCGCACCTTCGCCGATGCGCCGATCGGCCAATCGCTGATCGACTTCGCCAAGGCGCATCCGGAGATCGTGCTGGAGATCCAGCTCGACGACCGCTTCGTCGACCTGGTCGAGGAGGGGTTCGACCTCGCCATCCGCATCACCCGGCTGGAAAGCTCCTCGCTGATCGCCCGCCGGCTGTCGCCCTTCTCGATAAGGCTCTGCGCCTCGCCCGAGGTGATCGAGAAATACGGGATGCCGGAGCGGCCGCAGGATCTGGCGAGCCGCCCCTGCGTCATCGACACCAACGGCCGCTGGCTGTCGAACTGGCCCTTCGTCGGCGAGAGCGGCGAGACCTTCACGGTCTCGGTCACCGGCCGCATCGAGGTCAACAGCCCGGCGGCGGCGTGCGCCGCCGCCGTCTCCGGCCTCGGCTGGGCCGTGCTGCCCGACTTCATCGCCGAGCCCGACATCGCGGCGGGCCGGCTGATCTCGGTGCTCGACGACCGCATCCCGCGCGGCGGCGGCATCTTCGCCGTCTACCCGCACCGCCGCTATCTGCCGGCGAAGGTGCGCGTGTTCGTCGATTTCCTGGTGCAGTGGTTCAGGAAGAACGGGGCGGCTTGAGCCGGGCCGCGAGCGTGCCGCAGCGCATCCCTGCGTCAATCTCACCCTACATCCGGTCCCATTTTCGCCCCGATTCTGGTAATCCTCGGGGATCGCAAATCAGCCCGGATCGAGGATGAGACTTTTCCGCCAATTCGCAAGGCTAACGGCCGCGGCTGCGTTCCTCGCCGCCTCGAGCGCGCCGGCGCTGGTGCATCCGCACGTCTTCGCCGAAGCGCGGCTGGACGTGGTGGTCAATCCCGACCGTACGGTCAAGTCGCTGCGCCATCTCTGGCGCTTCGACGACCTGTTCTCCTCGACCGTGCTGATGGAGTTCGACAAGAACGGCGACCTCCAGCTAGACGACGCCGAGTTGCAGGACGTCGCCGACACGGTCTATTCCTCGCTCGCCGAGTACAAATATTTCCAGATCGTCACCCTCGACGGCAAGGATGTCGAGATGCAGCCGCCGCCGAAGCTGATCGCCAGCTTCGAGGGCGAGCAGCTCATCATCCTGTTCGAATCCACGCCGAAACAGCCGCTCACGCTCGCCGGCAAGGTGGATTTCGGCGTCTATGACCCGACCTTCTACACGGCGATCGACTTCACCGAGGACGACAACATGTCGGTGGTGGCGCTGCCGGCCGACTGCAAGCGCAGCGTCATCCGCCCCGACCCGGACGAGGCGATCGCCCAGAACCAGTCGACGCTGACCGATGCCTTCTTCAACGATCCGACCGGCACGGACATGAGCAAGATCTTCGCCACCAAGCTGGAACTCACCTGCCAGGCGAGCGGCTGAGCATGATCATCCCGAGGAGTCGCAGGCTTTTCGGACGAGGATCATGCGACGGAACAAAGAGATAGAGCGGGACGCCGATCCATCGTGATGGCATCCCGCTCCAGCAGGAGCGGACATGAAGAAATGGACCGTCAGGGTGGTCTTCGCCCTTCTCGCCTTCACCTATGTGGCGACGCATTTCCTCGGCCATGCCCACGCGCAGAGCTCGCTGGGTATCGGCACCAACGAGGCGATGGTGCCCTCGACCGGCATGTTCGCAGGCCTGATGAACTGGATCAACGTCCAGCAGCAGGGATTTTACCGGGCGCTGACCGGCGCGCTGAAGGCGATGCGCCAGGACGGCGGCCAGCTCTGGATCCTGGTCGGCCTGTCCTTCGCCTACGGCGTCTTCCATGCCGCCGGCCCCGGCCATGGCAAGGCGGTGATCTCCTCCTACATGCTGGCCAACGAGGTGGCATTGCGGCGCGGCGTCATGCTGTCCTTCGTCTCGGCCTTCCTGCAGGCCCTGACGGCGATCGTGCTGATGACGATGGTGTTCCTGGTGCTGCGCGGCACCGCCATCTCGATGACCAACGCCACCTGGTTCCTGGAGGTCGCAAGCTACGCGCTGATCACGCTGTTCGGCGCCTGGCTCTTGTGGAAGAAGGCCGGTCCGCGGCTCGCCGGCCTGTTCGGCCACAACCCCGCCTACAGCCTGTCGGCCGCGCACGCGCATCATCACGGCCACGCCCACGCCGCCCATGACCACCACCACGATCATGCCCACCACCACGATCATGCCCACGCCCATCACGATCATGGGCACCATCATCGCGACCATGGCGCCCATGCGCATCATCACGGCCATTCGCACGGGCCGGGGGAGGTCTGCGACACCTGCGGCCACGCGCATGCGCCCGATCCGGCGATGATCTCCGGCGACCGCTTCGACTGGCGCACCGCCTGGTCGGCGGTCGCGGCCGTCGGCCTGCGGCCCTGCACCGGCGCGCTGATCGTGCTGTCCTTCGCCTTCCTCAACGGCCTGTGGATGGGCGGCATGCTCTCGGTGCTCGCCATGGCGGTCGGCACGGCGATCACCGTCTCCCTCCTGGCCACGCTGGCGGTGACGGCGAAGAACTGGGCGGTGGCGTTCGCCGGCGACGGCCGCGTCGGCAACCGCGTCCATGCCACGATCGAGATCGCCGGCGCCGCGCTGGTGTTCCTGCTCGGCCTGGCGCTGCTCGGTGCCAGCCTCAACGCATAAGGTCCGACCAGCGCACCCTCGATGGGCGGCGGCATTCGCCGACAACACGGATCGTCGCCACGCTGCGCAAAATCCGCGGGGCTGTCAATTCTTTCGCTCGTCGCGTCCGGCGAAGACCCCGTCACGACGTGTCGGGGCGTTGCAGCGCCTCGAAGGCAAGTCCGTGCAGGACATCCAGCACCTTGTGGACCTCATGAACGGGTTTTCTGCGCCGCCAGCCCGGCGGCAGGCCGGGCTTCAGCGGCGAGTGGCGGCCGAACCGGCGTGGCTCGCCGGTTTCCCGCTCGCGCGCGAAGGCGGCGTCGCGCCGGGCCTTCCAGCGGGCGAAGCGTCTTGCCTGGCCGGGAAGATCGTCGAGCGCGAAAACCAGCGCTGCAAGTCGCGCATCCAGCCGCCTCGCGTCGATCGGGTCTTTCGGCGACCAGGCGGGGATGCGGAACGGCTCGCTGTAACCGGGAACGCAGATGCGCGGCACGCCGCAGGTCTGCGGCCCGTAGCGACGATGGCTCCAGGGCCGCAGCGCGTCGAGCAGTGGCAAGGAGGCGCGGCGGGCGCGGGTTTTCGGCCGCGCCGGCATGCGGACCGGGCCGGCCCCGGGCCGATATTTCGGCTGCGGTTTCTGCCGGGGCGGCGGCAGGACGACCACCAGCCCGCGCGCGGCCACGACGATGAGGCGCCGCACCGCCGCTTCTGCGGGACGCAGAAGCCGCAGGATGGCGCGGTGGAGGCGGCGTGGCAGGAAGAGCGCGGGGGCAAGTGCCGGCGTGAGCGCCGGGGACAGTTTACTTTTTTCGGCCCGCGAAAACCTTGAAGCGGCTGTGCCCTTCTGCCGAAAGAAAGTAAACTGTCCCCTGAGTTCCTCGAGTTCCAGGCCTGCCATGGCGACGAGCATGGCGAGGATACGCTTCAGCGCCTCGCGATTCCTCTCGATTGCCGCATCCCAGTCCACCACCGCCTCCTTTCCAGCACAGGCGGCGAGATTATCGCTCGGGCCGGGAGGGGCGGGGATAGAATGAGGGAAAATAATCCTGACGGATGCTGACAAGGAGCGACGGTAGCGCAGGGGGATCACATGTGAGTCTATCCCCCATCTCTCAGGGGATTCCGGGAGCAGCGGCTGCGTGCCGCCCGTCCAACCTTCCTACTCGTCCCGGCGCTGCCTGCGGCCGCGCAGCCAGAACACCAGGAAGAAGGCGGCGACGAACAGGATGCCGAACAGGGCGGCGGCCAGCGTCGAATAGTCGCCGAGCGCCAGCATGACGGTCGGCAGGTAGAAGGCGCCGAGGCCGAAGGCCAGCATGATGACGAAGGCGGCCAGCGCCGCGTTGCGCGTCTCGGGGTCCATCAGAGCGAGAAGCCGCCGTCCACCTTCATCACCGTGCCGGTGGTGAAGGCGGCTTCGTCGGAGGCGAGATAGACGACGATCGGCGCGATCTCGGCGGCGTCGGCGACGCGACCCATCGGCTGCCGCTGCACAAACATCTCCAACGCCTTCTCCTTGCTGCCCCAGCTCTTGCCCAATTCCTCGACGCGTCCCTCCCAGGAGGGCGAGCGGAAGGTGCCGGGCGCGATCGCATTGCAGCGTATACCCTGCCGGATGAAATCCGCCGCCACCGATTTGGTGAGGCCGATCACCGCAGCCTTGCTGGCGCCGTAGGCGTAGCGGTTGGGGATGCCGCGCACCGAGGAGGCGCCGGACGCGATGTTGACGATCGACGACGTCCCGCCGCTCGCCCTGGCGCGCTCCAGCATGCCCGGCAGGAACGCCCTGATGGTGCGATGCATGGATTTCACGTTGAGGTCGAAGGAAAAATCCCAGTCCTTCTCGCTGGTGTCGAGCACCGTGCCGTGATGCACATAGCCGGCGACGTTGACCAGGATGTCGACGGGTCCGACCTTGGCGGCATAAGCCTCGACCGCCTTGGTCGACAGCACATCCAGCTTCGCCTTCTTCGCCTTCGCGAGACCGTCCAGCTTGTCGCGGGCGACGTCGGAGGCATGGACGGTCGCCCCTTCGGCGAGGAACGCCTCGGCGATGGCTCGGCCGATGCCCTGCCCCGCCGCGGTCACCACCGCGATCTTGCCTTTCAGCCGTCCGCCCATTTGTCGTCCTCGAACTGGACCCGGAACATTACCCCGAGACGTCGCGAGTTCTCGGAGATCGTTAAGGTTGAACAAAGGATCAGGCTATGAACCGCACCGCGCCGGTCGACATCCAGCAACCTGTCCGAGCAGGACGGTCGGCGCACTCACCGGGTCCGGTCACATCACCGGTTCGCGCGGAATCCCGCCGAAAACGTCACCTTCTGATGCGACGCACGTCGACGACACGACCATTGTGCGCACTCACGGCGATTTCGAACCGGTTGCCGCCACGCCAAGCGCGATAGATCAAAAACCGCCCGCGGCAATCCACCCGACGAATGTCGCGGAAGCCGCGATTGCGCAGGATTCGCTCGCCTCCCCTGCAAGTGACAGCACGGCCTCTATTGAGGCTGGTGCCAATAGTGATGTCGATCGTGACCGCATGAGCGGGTGTTGGAAGCGTTACCGGCGCGACAAGGCTCAGCGCCAGAGCCAGGCACGCGAACAGGGGCCGATGCATGAAATTCCTCCACGATGCGTTTGCGCAAGATCATGTGGGCAAGGGTTGGTTGTCAAGGAAAGGGGAGCAGGTTTCCCGCGGAACCGGCTGCCGGAGGCGACGCGTCAGTGCCCGTGTCTCGGCGGCTGGTCGGCGCAGGCGCCGAATTCCGGCTCGACCGTGGCATGGTCGATTCCATGCACCGTCGCAAGCCGCGACTTGATCGCGCTCACCGCGGCATGCGGATCGGTACCGTCAAGCAGGCAGGCGTGCAGCGTCGCCATGGTCTTCTCGCCGTCGAGCGACCACACATGCATGTGGTGGACCTCCCGCACGCCCTCGACATGCGCCGACAGGTCGCCGGCGATGCCGTCGCGGTCGAGGTTTTCCGGAACGCCTTCGAGCAGGACATGCGCGGCCTGGCGCATCAGCGACCAGGCGGTCGACAGGATGAGCACGGCCACCAGAACCGACAGGATCGGATCGATCGGCGTCCAGCCCGTCGCCAGGATCACAAGTGCGGCGGCGATGGCCGCGACCGAGCCGAGCAGGTCGCCCAGCACATGCAGGATGGCGCCGCGCATGTTGAGGCTCTCGCGGTTGCCGCCGCGCAGGATGAGGAAGCCGGCGATGTTGACGGCCAGCCCCGCCAGCGCCACCACCAGCATCGGGCCGCCGAGCACCGGCCCCGGATCGAAGAAGCGCACCACCGCCTCGTAGACGATCCACAGCGCGATGGCGAAGATGGTGACGCCGTTGGTGTAGGCGACCAGCGTCTTGACCCGGCCGAGCCCGTAGGTGTGGCGCGCCGTCGCCGGCCGGTCGGCGAGGTGGAAGGCATACCAGGCCAGCCACAGCGCGATCGAATCGGTGAGCATGTGGCCGGCATCCGCCAGCAGCGCCAGCGAGCCGGTGACCAGGCCGCCGATCGCCTCCGCCACCATAAAGCCGCCGGTGAGCAGCGCCGCGATCAGCACGCGCGTCTTGTCGGCGCCGCGCAGGTCGTGGGAATGGTCGTGATGCCCGGCCGCCCCCTGGTGATCGTGGTGCGGATGGGCATGGCTCATGGTTTCAGGCTCCCGCGGCCCGCAACTCCTCGAGCCGTTTCTTCTGATTGCCGGCCCGGTCGAAATTCGCCGGGTCGAGCCAGGCCTCGTAGGCACGCTTCAGCGCCGGCCATTCCGTGTCGATGATCGAATACCACGCCGTGTCGCGGTTTTCACCCTTCACCACCAGATGCTGGCGGAACAGGCCCTCGAACCGGAAGCCGAACCGTTCGGCGGCCCGCTTCGACGGTTCGTTGCGGTTGTTGCATTTCCATTCGTAGCGCCGGTAGCCGAGCTCGTCGAATATGTAGCGCAGGAACAGGAACTGCGCCTCCGTCGCCGCCGGCTTGCGCGAGACCAGCGGCCCCCAATAGATGTTGCCGATCTCGATCACGCCGTTGGCCGGGTCGATGCGCATCAGCGTCTGCCGCCCGGCGATTTTTCCGCTCGCCTTGTCGATCACCGCGAAGAACAGCGGGTCCTCGCTTGCCGCGGCCTTGTCCAGCCAGGGCTGGAAAGCCGGACGATCGGCGGGCGGAAGGTCGGGCAGCCAGCGGAAGCGGCCGTCGGCATCGGCGACGGAGGAAGCCTCGAAAAGACCGTCGCCGTGGCGGGCGGCATCGAGCGGCTCCAGCCTGACATAGCGGCCTTCGAGCACAATGCGCCCGGGGCGCGGGCGGGCGGTCCAGTTTTTCAGGTCGTCGGACACCGCAGCGCTCCATTTCCTTTGACTTTGCTCGCCCGACCATCTCAAAAGCGGAAAAAGCCTCACAGCACCAGATGGGATACGGGAATGCTCCAAACGATTGCCGCCTTCGACCGCATCGGCGAGGAAAACGCCTTCGCCGTGCTCGCCCGCGCCACCGCACTCGCCGCCGAGGGCAAGGACATCATCAATCTCGGCATCGGCCAGCCCGACTTCCGCACGCCGGATCACATCGTCGAGGCGGCGATCAAGGCGCTGCGCGACGGCCATCACGGCTACACGCCGGCGACCGGGCTGCTGGCGACGCGCGAGGCGGTGGCGCGGCGCACCTTGACGACCACCGGCGTCGAGGTCTCGCCGGACACCATCATGATCCTGCCGGGCGGCAAGCCGACCATGTATGCGGCGATCGTCATGTTCGGCGAGCCGGGCGCGGAGATCCTCTATCCCGATCCCGGCTTCCCCATCTACCGCTCGATGATCGAGTTCACCGGGGCGACGCCGGTGCCGGTGCCGATCCGCGAGGAGAACGGTTTTGCCTTCTCGGCCGAGGAGACGCTGGCGCTGATCACGCCGAGGACGCGGCTCCTGATCCTCAACTCGCCGGCCAACCCGACCGGCGGCGTCACGCCGCGCGCCGAGATCGAGAAGCTGGTCAAGGGGCTGGAGAAGCACCCCGACGTCGCCATCCTTTCCGACGAGATCTACGACGTCATGACCTATGACGGCGAAAGCCACTGCTCGCTGCTGGAGTTCCCGGAGATTCGCGAGCGCCTGATCGTGCTCAACGGCTGGTCGAAGACCTGGGCGATGACCGGCTGGCGGCTCGGCTGGTCGATCTGGCCGAACAGCGAGCAAGGCGGGCGGCTCTACGACAAGGTGCGCAAGCTGGCGGTCAACTGCTGGTCCTGCGTCAACGCGCCGGCGCAGCATGCCGGCATCGCCGCGATCGACGGCCCGCAGGACGCGGTGGACGCGATGATGAAGGCCTTCGACCGGCGCAGGAAGCTGGTCGTCGAGGGGCTGAACAAACTGCCCGGCGTCTCCTGCATCACGCCCAAGGGCGCCTTCTACGCCTTCCCCAATATCTCCGAGACCGGCTGGAAGGCGAAGAAGCTCGCCTCGGCGCTGCTGGAGGAGACCGGCGTAGCGCTGATCGGCGGCCCGGATTTCGGCATCCTCGGCGAGGGCTACATCCGGTTGTCCTACGCCAATTCGGAAGAGAACATCTTGCGGGCGCTGGAGCGGGTGGAGAAGTTCCTCGGGCAAAACCCGCGGGCCTCGTAAGCCGCCCTCTTCCGATCAGAGGGGCCGATAGAAGATGGCCCTGCCGGCAGGGAGCATCTGAAGCAGAAGATCGAAGTCGCCGACATTCGCGGTGAGCACGGTCAGACCAAGCTTCTGCGCTTGCACGAACAGAACGCAATCGTGCAGGGCGCGGTATCGATCGTCGGCTGCATAACCCTGGAGCCGGCACAGAATTCCAGAGAGCATTGCGCCCTTTGCGAGCATGTCCGTATCGGGAGCAAAGACCCGGTGCGGCGGCATCGCCCTGATCAGGCCGCCTATCCGGTCGATGGCCACCTTGCTTCCCGGATGCCGGGGATCGAGAGCGCCGATAGAGTGCATGAGTTCCTGAACGGCGACCGCGGAATGATTGACGATACGCAGGTCGAGCAGGTCCGCAACGGCGTCGGGAGTTCGCCCCTGCAAGCCATCGATATAGACGCAGGTATCGAGAAGCAGTGCCTGGCCCGCGCTGGCGTTGTCGAGAAAAGGCAATTCATCGCCGGATTGGCGGGAAAGAGTCTTGCGGGGCGCGAAGCGCGCCCACCGCAGGGTTGCGTCGAAATCGAAGTCGGGCAATCAGAAGCCGAGCTTCAGGGCCGGGTCCACCGTGCCGCGAGCATTTCTGAAGGTTTTTGCAAACTCGTCGTCGAGCGCGACATTGGCCAGCGCGAACTCGATCAGGTCAGTGTCGGCCTCGATGCCGGTCCGCTGCTTGGCCCGTTCGATCAAGGCGGGGCTGATACGGCCGCTGAGCCGCGCGCTCTTTTCGCCCAGCAGCCCGGATTTCTCGGCCGCCTGCATCACCGCCCGGAGCCGGGGCTGTCCGCTCTCGCTGGATTGCTTGGCCACCTTTGGCATGGCTGCCGCCTTGTTGAACGATCTTCGATTTCGTCAGACATAGCACAAAGCGCGACGATCATCCATCCAGGGGATTGCGTCGCGTCCGTCGGCCCCGGAGTGCGCGACCCCTACAGCCGCTTCTCGAACCAGTGATGGGCGTAGGGATTGTCGTTGTAGCGCCCGATCTCGCGATAGCCGAGCTTTCGGTAGAGCGCGTGCGCCTCCGTCAGCGTGCGGTTGGTGTCGAGCCGCAGGGTCTTGAAGCCGGCGTCCCGGGCGATGGCCTCCAGCCTGTCCATGATCCCGGTCGCCACGCCCTTGCCCCGCACGGCGGGGCCGCACCAGACGCGCTTGATCTCGCCGACCTCGTCGGTGAGGCGCTTCAGCGCGCCGCAGCCGACCGCCTCGCCGTCGAGCCGCGCCAGCACGAGGTAGCCGTGCGGCGGCACCATGTCGGCGGTGTCGAAGCTGCCGCCGGCCTCAGCGTCGAAGCCGGTGTCGAAGCGCCGCGCCAGCTCGGCATAATAGCTGTCGAGGCAGCGGCGCGCGTCGGCGCTGTCCGGAGCCTCGAGGGCGACCTCGACGGCCGGCGGGCGCATCAGGCGCTCCACCTCCGCCATCGCGGCGACGAGGCGCCGGCGCTCGGGCTCGCCCAGAGGATTCAGGATCGAAACGGCGAGGTCGTCGGACAGCGCGTCGTAAGCCCGGAATTCGGCGCGGCCCTTCTCGGTCAGGTGCACCTCGCGCGCCCGGCCGTCGTCCGCCTTGCGGCGGACCTCGACCAGCCCCTGCCCTTCGAGCGCCCGCAGCAGCCGGCTGAGATAGCCGGAATCGAGGCCGAGGCGTTCGCGCAGGACGCGGATATCGGCTCCGTCCGTGCTGCCCGCTTCGAAGATCAGCCGCGCCTCGCCGAGCGGCCGGCCGCGCGCGAGGTAGCTGTCGTCGAGCGCGCCGACGCGCTGCGTCACCGTGCGGTTGAAGCTGCGCACCTGTTCGATAAGCTTTTCATCCATTGCCTGACTTTAGTCAGATAATTCACGGGCCGCAAGTGGGGCGATGGGACGAAGGTCCCGACATGCTATCCCCGCCCGACGAACGGCATCTTGGTCGCCATCACCGTCATGAACAGCACATTGGCGTCGAGCGGCAGGCTGGCCATGTGCAGCACCGCGTCGGCGACGCGCTGCACGTCCATCACCGCCTCGGCGGCGATGGTGCCGTTGGCCTGCGGCACGCCGACCGTCATCGCCTGCGCCATCTCGGTCAGCGCGTTGCCGATGTCGATCTGGCCGCAGGCGATGTCGAAGGGCCGGCCGTCCAGCGCCAGCGTCCTGGTGAGGCCGGTGATGGCGTGCTTGGTGGCAGTGTAGGGCACCGAGCCCGGCCGCGGCGCGTAGGCGGAAACGGAGCCGTTGTTGATGATGCGGCCGCCCATCGGCGACTGCCGCCGCATGACGCCGAAGGCGGCGCGGGCGCACAGGAACGAACCGGTCAGGTTCACGCCGACGATGTCGTTCCACACCGAGACCGGGATCTCGTCGATCGGCGTCGACTTGTAGCTCGACCCGGCATTGTTGAAGAGCAGGTCGACGCGGCCGAAGGTGTCGACCGCCGTCCTGAACAGCGCATCCACCTGATCTTCCCTGGTGACGTCGCAGGAGACGGCAAGCGCGCGCGCCTCCGTCTGTCCGGCCGCGGCCACGGCCTCGTCGAGCACCGCCTGTCTGCGGCCGCAGAACACCGTGTTCCAGCCCTTCCCGAGCAGCGTGGTGGCGACGGCCCTGCCCACGCCGGTGCCGGCACCGGTGACGATTGCTGTCTTTCGGTTCTGCATGATCTGTCCTCCTGTCGGAGGTGGCATTGCAGATCGTTGGCGGGGAGGCAAGCCGGTCGACAAAAAGGGCGGCCATTGGCGACCGCCCGATCTGAACCGCTTGGGAGGAGGAGGAGAGCGGATCCGACTGCTAAAATGATGCGCTTCAAGGGTTAACGAAAAGTTAACGCGGGCCGCCGCGCCCAGCCCCTAACCGATCCACGGCAGGAAAGGCCGGCCGGCAAGCGCCTCGGCGAAAACCCAGATGACGAAGCCGGCATAGATCGTGGCGAAGATCCGGACCGGCAGGCGGTTCGCACTTCCGAAAAAGGCCGCCGACACAAGGCCGAAGGCGGGGATGAAATGCAGGGCATGGGTGGCGAAGAAATGCGCGACCCTCAGGTCGCCGCCGTCGCGCGCCCAGCCCATCAGCGGCAACCCTCCGGCATCCGTCCCTGCCCCGCCGACGGCATGCGTAGCGAGAGACGACATCGTACCGGCGGTCGCAAGCGTGAGCGGCAGCACGAGACCGAGGCCGATCACGACGGAACTCTTCAGCGCCGGCGCGAGCCCGGTCGCGGGATTGCGGGCGATCAGCCACGCATAGACGGCCGTCGGCGTGGTGAGCAGGATCGCGCCGAGCCCCATGGCCGAGTAGATCACGATGCCGGTGGGAGTCCGGTTGAAATGGGAGGCCGTTCCCAGCATCGCCGCTCCGCCGATCCAGACCATCTCGGCGACGATCGCCGCGATCACCGCGAGGCGATAGGCGCGGTACCAGCGCCGGCCGGTCGTGCCCGTCGGCAACCAGCGCGCGAAAAGAGCGAGCGTGAGCAGATAGACGATCAGCGCCAGCTCGAACTTCAGCGGCTTGATCCAGACATTGATGCCGAGGAAGGTTCGCGCCTCGATCCCCGCGGCGAATGCCAGCGGCGTCGCCGCGAACAGCAACGCGACGGCACAGCCGAAGAAGCCCGGCTCGGCGGTGCGCAGCGATTGCAGCACTCGGCCTGGCCGGAAAACGGGAGCGGCTCTTTCGGCGGCGGCAAGAGCGGTCATGGATTTTCTCGCGTGTTCAGGCGACCGCGGCGCGACCTTTGCGCGCTCCGCGTATCGCGGTGAAGGTCAAGAGCCCGGCAGGGCCGAACAGGAAGGTGAGGCCGAGGCAAGGCAGCACGAGCAGGAACGGAACCTCCTCGCGCCGCGCCATCCGCACGATCCAGGCGCCGACGAACAGGTCGAAGGCGAGATAGTGGATCCAGCCGGCCAGCAGCAGCTGCCGGGACTCGAACAGACGCGCGACGTTATCGAGGCTGTCGAAACCGCCCTCGCCTTGCGTCCAAAAGGCGAGGATCAGTCCGGTATAAGCGACCGACAGCAGGAGCGGGACGGCGAGCCCCGACACCCGGTCGGCAACGGCCGGAAAGAACGGACTGCCAAGCAGAACGGCCCAGCCGGACAGGGCCGTCATGTTGGCGATCTGGAACAAGGCGTCGGGCGACATGGCTGGTTTCCGGCTCATAAACTTGACACTGGAAAGATGAAGGATGGCAAACGATCTTTACGCCGTCAAGTTAATTTTTACGCCGTCAAGATTGAGGCCGAGGCAAGCCGATGCTAAGGGGCAGTTCGAAGCAGGATGGGCACATGGCGGACAGGAGGGGGCGGCGGCCCCGCTATCACCACGGCGATCTTCGCGAGGCGCTGCTGGCGGCGGCCGAGCAAGAACTGGTGGACAAGGGCATCGAGGGTTTCACCCTGCGCGGCGCGGCGAAACGGGCCGGCGTCTCGCACGCGGCCCCGGCGCATCATTTCCGCGACACCCGCGATCTTCTGACGGCGCTGGCGGCGGTCGCGGCCAACCGTTTCTACCGCAGCATGAAGGATCGGCAGGAGAACGCCGAAAAGACCCCGCGGGCGCAGTTCGTCGCCCTGGGCCTCGGCTATGTGGAGTTCGCGCTCGCCAGCCCCGCTCTGTTCGGCCTGATGTTCGGCTCGAAACGGCCCGACTACGCCGCCGCCGAATTGTCCAAGCCGGCGTCGGACGCCTTCCGGCTCCTGGTGGACGACATCGCGGCGCTGCGCGACGAGGACCCCCTGGCGACGCCGGACGGCCGCGCCGACATCGCCGCCGCATGGGCGCTGGTCCATGGGCTGGCCGAGCTGTTGATCGCCGGCCGCCTGGGCTTCCTCAAGCAGGATCTGGAGGGCGACCTCGAATGCGCGATCCTGAGGGTGATCAACCACATCGTGCCCGGGGGGACGGCGGCGCCGGCCGCGCCGCCGGATAGTTCGCAGCCTACCAGCGCGGGTTGACGTTCGGATTCGGGGCGGAAGCGGTCTGGGCCTCCCCGACCGGCACGGTCTGCGGCGCCTTGGCGGCGGACACCGTCGCCTCGACATGGTCGACGAGCGCGTCGGGCAGGCCGAGCCGCCCGGCGAGCAGGTCGAGATAGCCGCGCTCGGCGCGCGAGTCCGGCTCGATCGCCAGCCGCGAGGCCGTATAAAGTTCGACCTTCTGCTCCTCGGTCCTGGCCGCGGCGGTCAACGTGTCCAGATCGAGCGGCGCGTCCAGCTCGGCCATCAGGAATTGTTCGGCTTCGGTATCGATACCGGCCAGGCGCAGCTTGCCGGCGATCTTGCCGCGCTCCTCGTCATCGACATGGCCGTCGGCCTTGGCGGCGGCGATCATGGCGCGGATCAGCGTCAGCGCGAACTCGGCGTCGCCCTGCGGCGCGTTGGCCGGGTGGAAGCCGGTGTCGGACGGCGGCGGCAGCAGCTCGGGCTGCGACTGCGGCGTCTCCGCCGGCTGCTTGCCGGCCTGGTAGTTCTTGTAGGCCTGGTAGGCGAGCCCGCCGATCGCCGCGAGACCGCCGATCGTCGCCGCCTTGCCGGTCACCGACCGGCCGGTCTTGGTGCCGAGCAGCACAGCGACCAGCGCGCCGGCGGCCAGCGGATTGTCCTTGGCCATCTGCGCCGCCTTGCCGGCGCCGTCGCGCACCGAAGTCTTGGTACCCGGCACCTGCGAGCCAAGCAGGTCGTCGAGCAGCTTCTTGGGATCGAACATGAAGGCCTCCGCTTCGCTGGTCCCGCCGTGCGGGACGTTCCCGTCCGCCAGACTTAGGCAGCCGCCGGCGACAATGCAATGACGGCCGGCCGCTGGCAAGCGGCCGCGTCAGCCGCCGATCGGCATCGGCAATCCGAGCGCCTCGGCCCGCTCCACCTGGCGCTGCCGCTCGGCATAGCGGGCGCGATCCTCGTCGGTTCGCAGGTCGTGGCAGCGCTCGCAGGAGATGCCTTCGCGGAATTTCGGCGATTTGCGCTCTTCCGGCGTGATCGGCATGCGGCAGGCGCGACAGAGCTCCGCCTCGCCCTCCGCCAACCCGTGCGTGACGGCGACGCGCTCGTCGAAGACGAAACATTCGCCCCGCCACAGGCTTTCGCCTTCGGGCACGTCCTCGAGATATTTCAGGATGCCGCCCTTGAGGTGGAACACCTGGTCGACGCCGAGCGACTTCACATAGGCGGTGGCCTTCTCGCAGCGTATGCCGCCGGTGCAGAACATCGCCACCTTGCGGCCGGTCAGTTCTTCCCGATGCTCCGTCGCCCAGGCGGGAAAGTCACGAAAACTGCGGGTTTGCGGGTCGACCGCGCCGGCGAAAGTGCCGAGCCGGACCTCGTAGTCGTTGCGGGTGTCGATCACCACCGTGTCGGGGTCGGCTATCAGCGCGTTCCAGCCGGACGGCTCGACATGGGTGCCGGCGCTGGCCGTCGGATCGATGCCGTCGACGCCCATCGTCACGATCTCGCGCTTCAGGCGGACCTTCATGCGGTGGAACGGCATCTCGCGGGCTGAACTGTATTTCACGTCCAGGCCGGACAATTGCGGGATGGCCTCCAGCCGCTCGATGAGCGCGGAAATCGCCTCCGGGCGGCCGGCCACCGTGCCGTTGATGCCCTCGGACGCGAGCAGCAGCGTGCCCTTGATGCCTTGCCCGCAGCAGAAGGCCGCCAGCGGCGAACGCAGGCTGCCGTGGTCGTCGAGGCGGCAGAAGCGGTAGAGCGCCGCGACGCGGAATTCCGGCTGGAAAGGGGATAGATTCATTGCGGCAGCGCCTAACGCCTCCGTTCCGATATTGCAAGAAGAGCAGCAATTACGCGGAGTTCGGGTCGAAAAGGCGGCGTCCAGCCGCGAATTCACACCGAAAACCGTCGCGAATTTGTCCCCTTCTCCCGCTTCGCGCTCAAAATCCGGCGAGATGAAGGAGCCGGAGCGCATGTTCACACAGGAAAGCATTTCGGAAATCGCCGCCGTGGCCGCCGGGATCGGCATAGAGCCGGCGGCGCTGCTCGCCGTGGCGGAAGTGGAGAGCGGGGGCAAGGCGTTTGCCGTCGTCGACGGCAGGAAGGAGCCGCTGATCCGCTTCGAGGGGCATTATTTCGACCGCCGGCTGACGCCGGAGAAGCGGTCAGCGGCCCGCAGCCAGGGCCTGGCCTCGCCGCTTGCCGGAGCCGTCGCCAACCCGCGCACGCAGGCGGCGCGCTGGAAGCTGCTGGCCCGCGCCGCCGCCATCGACCGCAAGGCCGCCTATGAATCGGTGTCGTGGGGGCTCGGGCAGGTGATGGGCGCGCACTGGGCCTGGCTCGGTTATGCCGGCGTCGAGGCGATGGCGGCGGAAGCGCGTGCCGGCGTCGCCGGCCAGGTGCGGCTGATGGCGCGCTACATCGACAAGGCGGGGCTGAAGCCGGCGCTTGCCGGTCGCGACTGGCATGGCTTCGCCCGCGGCTACAACGGCCCGGACTACCGCCGGCACGGCTACCATGCGAAGATCGCCGCGGCCTACCGGCGCCATGCCGCCGTGCAGGCCGGCAAGAGCGCGGACGCGCCGCCGCTGCCGGCTCAGCCGAAGGCGCCGATCGCTGCAAGGCCGGCCGAAGCCGCGGGGAACAAGAGCGCGCTCGGCCGGTTCCTGCAGCGGATGCGCGGATGGATCGCAGCGGCGGCCAGGTAGGGTCCGGACGCCGAACTCGGGGTATCGAGGTGCCTTTCGACCCCCTCGCCGCCTCGCTTCGCTCGGCACCTCTCCCCACTCCATGAGGGCGAGGATTCGTTTTTGGCGATTGGCGTTTCCTCTCCGCAGTCGATCGCTATCGGATTCACACATTTGAACTGGTCTCACCGGCATCGCTGAAGAGATTTTCGTCATCGGCTGCGTCTGGACAGTACGCGAGCAACACCCAATCCGAGATGGGTGAATGCGATAACCCGTCGATCGGGCAGGGTATCGCATATGAGTTGTATCGGAGCGGCAAACAGCTCTGCGTCGTCATTCCGGGGCCGCGCAGCGGAACCCGGAATCCAGAGTGCCGACGCTGCCCGAAATTCCTGGATATTTGCGACGTTTCGCTTTTTCCTTCGACGCCAACACTCTGGATTCCGGGTTCCGCTGCGCGGCCCCGGAATGACGGTCATCATCAGCATATGCGATTGCCCTGGTCGATCAGCGGAGAGGTGCCGAGCGAAGCGAGGCGGTGGGGGTCGAAGATACATTCGTGAACCTGGAGTCGTTGGACTTGGCGGACTCGCTCTGCTAATCGGTTGAAACAACAAAAGACCGGCCAGCGGACCATCTGCCGCTCAGCCAGAACGGATTTTGCGATGTCACAGAAAACCGAACAGCTCCTGTCGCTTCTCGACGGGCAGCCCGTCATCCCCGTGCTGAAGATCGACGATGTCGACGATGCGGTGCCGCTGGCCCGCGCGCTGGCACGCGGCGGGCTGAGGGCCGTCGAGATCACGCTGCGCACCGCCGGCGCGCTGGAATGCATCCGCCGCGCCGCCACCGAAGTCCCGGAGGCGATCGTCGGCGCCGGCACCATCCTCGACGCGGCGCAGTTCGACGATGCGGCGAAGGTAGGCTCGCGCTTCATCGTCAGCCCGGGCATCACCCACGACCTGCTGCTGGCGGCCTCGCGCAGCGACGTGCCGCTGCTGCCGGGAGCGATCACGCCGGCCGAGATCATGACGGCGCGCGACGCCGGCCTCGACTTCCTGAAATTCTTCCCGGCCGAGCAGGCCGGCGGCGCGGCCTTCCTCAAGGCGCTCGCCTCGCCCTTCGCCGGCATCCGCTTCTGCCCGACCGGCGGCGTGTCGCGGAACAACGTCCAGGACTATCTCGGCCTGCCCAACGTGGTCTGCGTCGGCGGCTCGTGGGTGGCGCCCGACAACCTGGTCAGGGCGAAGGACTGGACGGCGATCGAGGCGCTGGCGCGCGAAGCCGCGGGACTGCGCAAGGGCTGAGGCGGGAAGCGCAGCTATTCGAACCGCGCCACCGACAGGAACTCCACCGCCTTGCCGGTGAAGCGGTTGGGATCGGGGGTGCCCTCGCCGTCCTTCTTGAAGCCGGCGGTATAGACCTCGCGCGGCGCCGTCACAACGGCGTTGTAGGCGAAGGACGGCGCCGTGGTGTTCTGCGAGGCGGTGGTCACGTAATCCTGGCTGAGCACCCAGCGGGCCGCCTGCGGCTCGACCGTCCTGGCCTGGCTCTTGCGGTCCGGACGCACGTCGCCGGCCGTGGGACGTGCCGCCTTGCGGGTGGTCTTGACGCCGAGCGAGGCCACCGACTGCGGGTCGATGCCTGCTGAGACGGTCCGCTTCGGCGCGGATTCGATTTCCGAGGCCAGGGCCGCGACGCGCTCGCCATTCGCCTTGATGGCGGCGGCGACGGCCGCACGGTCGTCGGGAGTTGCCGTCTCCAGCAGGCTCGGCCGCTCGCCGGGAAGCATCGCCATCGGCAGCTCGGCATCATCGGCCGGCCGGGCGAACGGCATCGGGATGGCATCGCTCGCCGTCGCCGGGTCGCGTTCGGCAGAAGCAAGCGCCAGCAGGATCTGCTCCTGCGGCGCGGCCGCCTGCACCGGCTGCGCCGTGCCAAGGTCGGGACGCGGCGTCGGCAGCGGCACGTTCATCGCCATTTCGGCAGCGGCCGGCGAAGCGAGTTCGGCCGGAGGCTGTTCGGCCATGCCGAATGGCATGTCCTGCGGCGTCTCGGCGGCGGCGACTTCGGTCGCCGCGGCAGGGTCGGAATTCGGCCGCGGCGCCAGCGCCGGCAGCGGCACGGCGCGCATCGGCAGCGCCGCGATGATCTGCTCGGGCGTCTGCGGCTTTTCCTCGGGCTCGGCGGTCGGCAGCTCGGTGCGGTTGGCCTCCTCCGGCGACAGGATCTGGATGCCCGGCTTCTGCGCTTGGGGCTGCGGCTGCGGCTCGGCCTTGGCGACGGCGGTCGCCACCGGCGGCTTCGGCTTCTCGGCACGCCTCGGCGCCGGTGCCGGCGCGGCTTCCTCGTCCTCGTCCTCGCCACCGCCGCCGAACAGCGCAGCCAGCAGTCCCCTGGACGGCTTGCCGCCGCCGGAAGCGAGGGCCAGCGCCATCGTCCCGTCCTTCTTACGGGATTCATAGGAGGCGAGCGCCTGCTCGAAGCCGGGCAACGGCTTGCCGTCGCTCGGCACGTGCAGGGTCTTGCCGTTCGGGAACATGGCGACGAGCTCGCGCCGGCTCATCTTCGGCCAGTGGCGCACATTGCCGACGTCCATGTGGACGAAGGGCGAGCCGGAGCGCGGATAATAGCCGACGCCGCCGATCTGCATCTTCATGCCGGCCTCGCGCAGCTTCTTCAGGCTGACGCCGGGGATGTAAAAGTCCATCGCCTTGCCCAGCATGTGCTGGCTCTTGCGGGCGACGCCCTTGCTGCGGCTGCGCAGCATCGAATTGGTCGCCGGCGAGCGGTAGGCCGAGACGACATGGATGTAGTCGCGCGCGCCGACGGTCCGGTAGACCGACCAGACGAGATCGAGCAGGCGCGGATCCATCTTGGTCGGCTCGTTGCGGCGCCAGTCGCGCAGGAACTGGTTGACCTTGCGCAGGCCGGCCTGGTCGTAGCGGCCGTTGCGCTTGTAGGTGATCTCGGCTCTTTCGCCGGTGTGGGTGAAATACAGCTTCAGCGTGCGGGTTTCGGCGGCGGCGGCGGAGGCCCCGGCGGCGATCGCGCACAGCGCGATCATGAGACTGACAAGCCAGCTTCCCCAGCGGGGGCTCGATTTGGCTCGCCGGTTTTTGTGTCGCTCGATTCTGATCAAATCAAAAGGCCTTGCAGTCTGCCGTTTGTCCCCGGATTTGAGCACCGGATGCGGAGATTCGCATAGATTCTTCGCATCCGAATATCGATCCTAATGGTTAATCACAGCTTATTGAAGCCGAAATGCGGTAAGACCGTGGCGACAACCGGACGAAAACGGGCCGCCGACCGGCGTGGTTAACAGCAGCATTACAGCCGAGGGCTTGCGCGGCGCTGGTTAACGCCTGTGGCGTTGCTGATTCGACGGACCGCGCAGGGAGGAAATTTTCGGATTAGGAGGCAAGCCGCTCGGACCGGCCGGTCTCGGGATCGATGCCGTATTCCTTGAGCTTGCGGTAGAGCGTCGAGCGTCCGATGCCGAGGCGGCGGGCGACCTCGCTCATCTGCCCGCTGTAGTGGTCGATCGCCATGACGATCATGTCGTATTCGACTTCCGACAGCGGCCGGACTTCGCCGGTATTGTCGAGCGCCCGCACCGTTCCGGCCGCCGATCCGGCGGGAACCTCCCCCGGAGCTTGGACCAGATCGGCAAAGAGGTCGGGCTCCCAGGCGGCGGCCGCGGACTCGGCAACGTCGAGATCGACCGTGCCCTCGACCTGCGCCCGGATCTGCGGGAACTCGTCCTCGGTCAGCGTATCGCCGTCGCACAGCACGACGGCGCGGAAGATGGCGTTCTCGAGCTGGCGGATGTTGCCCGGCCAGTCATAGGCCTGGAGCATGGCGAGCGCCCGGGGCGCAACCGCCTTGATGCGGCCCCGCGTCTCGGCAGCCGAAAACCGTGCCAAAAAATGCCAGACCAGCGGCTCGATGTCGTCGCGACGGCTGCGCAGCGGCGGCACGACGATCGGATAGACATTGAGGCGATAGAACAGATCCTCGCGGAACCCGCCGTCCTTGACCTGCTGCAGCAGGTCGCGATGCGTGGCCGAGATCAGCCTCACGTCGACCTTCACCGTGGAACGGCCGCCGACCGGGTCGATCTCGCCCTCCTGCACGGCGCGCAGCAGCTTGACCTGCACCTCCAGCGGCAGGTCGCCGATCTCGTCGAGGAACAGCGTGCCGCCATTGGCCTCGACGAACTTGCCGGCATGCTTCTCCGTCGCGCCGGTAAACGAGCCCTTCTCGTGGCCGAACAGGATGGATTCGACCAGGTTCGCGGGGATCGCGCCGCAATTGACGGTCACGAAGGGTCGGCCGGCGCGGGGTCCGGCGCTCTGGATGGCGCGCGCCACCATTTCCTTGCCGACGCCCGATTCCCCCTCGATCAGGATGGGAATGCTGGACGCGGCCGCCTTGCGGGCAAGCCGCAGCATGCGCTCCATGGCCCGGCCACGGGTGACGATGTCGCCGAAGCCGAGGCTTCTGGCGGTGCGGCGGGCGACACGCCGCGCCTCGTCGCCGCGCGCCTCGACCTTGAGCGCGTTGGCGAGCGCCACCTTCAGCCGCTCCGGCGAGGCCGGCTTGACGACGAAGTCGAAGGCGCCGGCGCGCATCGCCCCGACCACCGTCTCGATGCCGCCCTGCGCGGTCTGCACGATGACCGGCAGTTCCAGCCCGCGGCCGGCCATTCCCTTCAGCACCGCCAGGCCGTCGAGGCCGGGCATCATCAGGTCGAGGATCATGGCCGAGAAGCCGCCCGCCTCCGACTTGTCCAGAAGCGCGAGCGCCGCCTCGCCGTCGGCCGCGGCGGTCGCCGCATAGCCGAGCTTCGTCAGCACCGCCTCGAGGAGGCGCCGCTGCACCGGATCGTCGTCTACGAGAAGGATGCTGGGCGTCGTGGCCATTTCGATGAAACGCGGAAAACCCTTCTGGCCACCAATGCCGTCTGGATGATAGTGGCAGCGGGTCCTAAATAAGCGTTTAAGGTTCCGGCCGGACTTGTCACGAACCGCGGCCGTCGTGCGGAAACGGAAGGGGACTGCGATGCGACTGCAATTCGAGCGGGGTGTGCGGGCCGCCGCGGCCGAGACGGCTTCCGCCGCGCTCTCCGACCTGCCCGAATGGGACCTTTCCGACCTCTATCCCGGCATGGACTCGGCCGAGCTCAAGCGCGACCTGGCACTTGCCGCCGACCTGGCCGTCGCCTTCGAGAAAAGATGGAAGGGCACGCTCGCCGCCGAAGCGGCGGCGGGTCCGGCCGGGCGGCTCGGCCAGGCGCTGAAGGAATACGAGGCGCTGGAGGAGCTGATGGGCCGCATCGCCTCCTATGCCGGCCTCGTCTATTCCGGCAACACCGCCGACCCGCAGCGCGCCAAGCTCTATGGCGACGTGCAGGAGAAGATGACGGACGCCAGCGCGCATCTGCTGTTCTTCGCGCTCGAGCTCAATCTCGCCGACGATGCCCTGGTCGACGCCGCGCTCGAGGCAGATCCGGCTTTCGGCCACTACCGGCCCTGGGTGCTCGATCTCAGGAAGGACAAGCCCTACCAGCTCGAGGACCGCATCGAGCAGCTCTTCCACGAGAAATCGGTCACCGGGCGCGGTGCCTGGAACCGGCTGTTCGACGAGACAATGACGGCGCTGCGCTTCAAGATCGACGGCGAGGAGCTGACGCTGGAGCCGACGCTCAACAAGCTGCAGGACCCGGACCCGAAAATCCGCCGGACGGCGGCGGAAGCGCTGGCGGAGACCTTCAAGGAGAATTTGCGCGTCTTCACGCTGGTCACCAACACGCTGGCCAAGGACAAGGAAATCTCCGACCGCTGGCGCGGCTTCAAGGACATCGCCGATTCACGACACCTCGCCAACCGTGTCGAGCGCGAGGTCGTGGATGCGCTGGCCGCTGCCGTTCGCGAGGCCTATCCGCGCCTGTCCCACCGCTATTATGCGATGAAGGCGCGCTGGCTCGGCATGGAGCGGATGAACCACTGGGACCGCAACGCGCCGCTGCCGGAAACCCCGCAGGCGACGATCGGATGGGACGACGCGAAGAACACGGTGCTGACCGCCTATCACCGCTTCTCGCCGGAGATGGCCGACATCGCGCGCACCTTCTTCGACCGCAAATGGATCGATGCGCCGGTCCGGCCCGGCAAGGCGCCGGGCGCCTTCGCCCATCCGACGGTGCCTTCGGCGCATCCCTATGTGCTGCTCAACTACATGGGCAAGCCGCGCGACGTGATGACGCTGGCGCACGAGCTCGGCCACGGCGTGCACCAGGTGCTGGCCGGCGCGCAGGGTGCGCTGATGGCATCGACGCCGCTGACGCTGGCCGAGACCGCCTCGGTGTTCGGCGAGATGCTGACCTTCCGCTCGCTGCTCGACCGCACGACCGACCGGCGCGAGCGCAAGGCCATGCTCGCCCAGAAGGTCGAGGACATGATCAACACGGTGGTGCGCCAGATCGCCTTCTACGAGTTCGAGCGCAAGGTGCACATGGAGCGCCGCAACGGCGAGCTGACCGCCGATCGGCTCGGCCAGTTCTGGCTGGAGGTCCAGAAGGAAAGCCTTGGCGACGCGATCGAGCTGAAGCCCGGCTACGAGACCTTCTGGGCCTACATCCCGCACTTCATCCACTCGCCTTTCTATGTCTACGCCTACGCCTTCGGCGACTGCCTGGTGAATTCGCTGTTCGCGGTCTACCAGAACGCCGAGAAGGGCTTTCAGGAGAAGTATTTCGACATGCTGCGAGCCGGCGGCACGAAGCATCATTCGGAGCTGCTGGCGCCGTTCGGGCTGGATGCGTCGGACCCCGCCTTCTGGGGCAAGGGGCTCGCGGTCATCTCCGGCCTGATCGACGAGCTGGAAGGGTTGGAGTGAGAGGCAGCACGATCCTGCGTCAGGCGCTGCGCTCCTTCGCACCCCCCTCTGTCCTGCCGGACATCTCCCCCGCAAGGGGGGAGATTACGCCTGCCGCACGGCTTTCGCCAATCCCCGGCGCGGCAGGCGAGGCGGAAAGCGTGAAGCTGCCGATCTCCCCCCTTGCGGGGGAGATGTCCGGCAGGACAGAGGGGGGTGCGAAGGAGCGCGCCCGGGCATAGAAATGACCACCTCTCCCTTCGCCCTCTTCCGCGACGACCTCGCCGGCCGCGGCGTGCTGTTCGAGCGGCCGCGCGACATCATCTCGGCCGACGATCCCGCCGGCTTCGAGGCCGCGCTGGCGGCGGCCGAGGCGGCACGGCGCAGCGGCAAATGGCTGGCCGGCTATTTTTCCTATGAAGCCGGCTATCTGCTGGAGCCGAAGCTTGCGCCCCGCCTACCCGACGGACGGCGCGTGCCGCTCGTCCTTCTCGGCGTCTTCGACGCGCCTTCCGACGCCCCGGTGCCGGCCGGGGCGCCCCGCCCCACCAACGGGCCGATCTTCGACGCGCGCGCCGCCTGGTCCTTCGACGACTACCGCCGGCGGTTCGAGCGGCTGCACGGCCATCTGCGCGCCGGCGACTGCTACCAGGGCAATCTGACCTTCCCGGTCCGCGCCGAATGGAGCGGCGAGCCGCTCGCCGCCTTCGACGCGCTGACGGCGCGCCAGCCGGTGAAATACGGCGCGCTGGTCGATCTCGGCGGACCGGTGGTGCTGTCGCGCTCGCCGGAGCTGTTCTTCGAGATCGGCCGCGACGGCTGGATCGAGACGCACCCGATGAAGGGCACGGCGCCGCGCGGCGCCAGCGAGGCCGAGGATATTCGGCTGAAGGACTATCTGCGCAACGATCCGAAGAACCAGGCGGAAAACCGCATGATCGTCGACCTCCTGCGCAACGACATCTCGCTGGTGAGCGAGGTCGGCACGCTCGACGTGCCGGAGCTGTTCAAGGTCGAGACCTATCCGACGCTCCACACCATGGTCAGCCATGTGCGCGCAAAACTGCTGCCCGGCCGCACCATCCGCGACGTCTTCGCCGCGCTGTTCCCCTGCGGCTCGATCACCGGCGCGCCGAAAATCCGGGCGATGGAGATCCTGCACGAGCTGGAAGGCACGCCGCGCGACGTCTATTGCGGGGCGATCGGCTGGATCGCGCCGGGCGGGCCGATGCGCTTCTCGGTGGCGATCCGCACCATCACGCTCTTTCCCGGCGGCGAGGCCGTCTACAATGTCGGCGGCGGCGTGGTGTTCGATTCCACAGCCTTGTCGGAGTATCAGGAATGCCTGCTGAAGGCCCGCTTCGCGACGGGAACGGTCCCGACTTCGGACTGATCGAGACCCTGCGCTGGGAACCGGCGGCCGGATTCGTCCGGCTGGAACGGCATCTGGCGCGGCTCAGCCGCTCGGTGGCCGAACTCGGCTTCGGCTATGAGCCGGCGCGGATCGACCGGGCGCTGGCCGGTGTCGGCGGCGGCGCGCCGCTGCGGGTGCGGCTGCTGCTTTCGCGCGAAGGTGCCGCCGACGTGACTGCGCAGCCCTTCGTTCCGCTGCCCGAAAACGCCGTCTGGACGCTGCGGATCGCCGCCACGAGGCTGGGTTCCGGCGATCCTCTGCTGCGCCACAAGACGACGCGGCGCGATGTCTTCCAGCGGGCACGCGCCGAGTTTTCCCCGGACGAGGCGGACGAGGTGATCCTTCTCAACGAGAACGGTCTTGCCTGCGAGGGCACGATCACCAGCCTCTTCGCCGATTTGGGCGACGGCGGCCCGCTGCGCACATCGCCGCTGTCCTGCGGGCTGCTGCCCGGCGTGCTGCGCGGCGAGCTGCTGGATACGGGCGAGGCGCGGGAGGCGGAGCTGACGCCGGCCGACCTGATGCGGGCGAAACGGCTGTTCGTCGGCAATTCGCTGCGCGGGCTGATCGTGGCCCGACTGTCCGAGGATTCCGCGGCCGATTTCTGAACATTACAATTTGACGGCTCGGGCGTGCTGTCTTACACTGTGTTCGCCTGAGTTCACCTGTGTTCGGGAGAAAAAAATGGCTGCGAGCGAGACTTTTTCGGTACGCCTGCCCTCCGAGACCAAGAAGGAATTGGAGGAATACGCGCGCGCCACCCAGCGCTCCACTGCCTTCGTCGTCAAGGAGGCGGTCGAGGCGCATCTCGCCGAACGGCGTGCCTATCTCGCGGCGATCGAGGAAGCCGAGCGGGAGGCCGATGAAGGCGTGTTCGTCTCGGGCGAAGCGGTCATCAAGTGGCTGGAATCCTGGGGCACGGAAAACGAGCTGCCGCCACCCGAGCCCGATATATTTCCTGACGGCCGCAAGTGAAGCTCAAAGTCCTTCCGCGAGCGGTCCGGGACTTGGCCGGAATTCACGCTTACATCGGCGCAGACAATGAAGCGGCAGCCGACGCCGTGGCGGCGCGGATCAAGAAATCGCTGGTTCTTATCACCTTGCGGCCGGAGATCGGCCGTCCCACCCCGCAATCCAGGATCCGCGAACATTCCGTGCCCGGCCTGCCCTACGTGCTTCCATACCGCGTCCGGGGCGAGACGGTGGAAGTCCTGCGTGTCTTTCACACGAGCCGCGAGCGGCCTTCGAAATGGATCGGATGACCGCGCTCCCCACCCACACCCCCTACGACGGCTCGTCGAAGCTGTTCACCATCGGGCTGAAGCCGCTCGAGCTCGCCGACTGGATCGAGATCGACGCGACCTTCGACCGGCAGCTGCGCGAGAAGCGGCGGCTCTATGCCGAGCGGGAGAGCGATGTGTTCGTCGCCGAGCCCGGCAGCGAGGACGGCCAGAGCGAGGTGCTGGCGCTGCTGCGCGAGCATCTGACGATACGCTTCCCCGAGCGCTACCGGCAGCACTGCCGCGGCATCGAGATCGCCGGCCATCCCGCCTTGTCGACCGACGCGATCAAGGCGATGCCGCCCTTGCGCGCCGCGTCGCTGCTCGTCCAGGAGGATCTCATCCTCATGCGCAGGGGCGAGGCCGGCTGGCGGCTGGCGGCCGGGTCGCTCTGCTTTCCGTCCTCGTGGTCGCTCAGGGAAAAATTCGGCAAGCCGCTGCACGAGATCCACGCGCCGGTGCCGGCCTTCGGGCCGGGCACGCGCATGGCCGAGCTGATCGCCCGCATGTTCGACAATCTGCAGGGCCAGGGCGTGCAGCGGTTCAACTGGTCGATCCAGGCGGGCGACGACCTCTATCACCCGCTGTCGAGCGTCGCGCGCATCGACCGCGCCACCAACCGCCCGTCGCGGTTTCCAGACCCCGAAGCCGCGGCCCGCGCCTTCATCCGGGTCGAGCGCCAGACGCTGCGGAAACTGCCGGTATCCGGCGACATCCTCTTCACCATCCGCATCCATCTCGATCCGCTGGCGCTGCTCGCGCGTCATCCCGAGCGCTCGGTGCTGGCAAGATCCTTCGCCGCACAGCTCGACGCGCTCGACGAGGCGCAGCTCGACTACAAGGGGCTGACCGCCGACCGCGACCGGCTGACGGAGCAGTTGCAGATCATCGCCGCCACCTGAAGCGCCAGCCTATCGCCGGGCCAGCGCGCCGCTCACCAGCGAGAAGGCGGCGTCCCCGGCTGCGTCCATGTAGGCGGGGTCGCGGTTGAGCAGCACGACCGCGAAGGCGCCGTCGAGCAGGATCACCACCTGGCGGGCGAGCTGCGCGGCGTCATCGAGACCTTCAGCCGCGAACATCGCCGCGAACCAGCTCTCGAAATCCTTCTTGTGGGCGACGCCGATCCGGATCGCCGGATGTCCCGGCATGTTGGCGAGCTCCGCCGAGGTGCGCAGGAAGGCGCAGCCTTTCCAGCTCGGACGGCTTGCTGCGCGCGCCAGGTTGCGGAAGACGGCGCGGGTCTTCTCGGCGGCGCCGCCCTCGGCCTCGGCGTACCAGCGCCGGAAGCGCGCGAGGTTCGGCTGCTCGCGCTGCCGCAGATAGGCGGCGATCAGGTCGTCCTTGCTGGCGAAGTGATAATACAGCGTGCGTTTTGTGACGCCGGCCTTTTCGGCCACCGCGTCGACGCTGACGGCGCGGATGCCCTCCCCGTAGAACAGGTCGGACGCCGCGTTGACGATGCGGTCGCGGGTGGAGGGCTCGGCTGAAGTCATGCGCCTATGTATACCGACTAGTGAGTGTAATCAATCGCGGCGCGGACATAGGCTGGCGGCGACCGAAAGGAGCCTTTCATGCTGCATCGGACCGCCACGCCCCGACCTGTCGCCATTCCCTGTTGCGACGGCGTGATGCTGGGCGGTCATTTCTGGAAAGCCGCGGGCGGCGAATGCGGCGGCACCGTCATCGTCAACCCGGCGACCGGTGTCCTCGCCCGCTACTACGGCCGCTATGCCGCCTTCCTCGCCGCCCACGGCTTCGACGTCTGGACCTACGACTATCGAGGCATCGGCGAGTCGCGGCCCGCCGACCTTCGCCGATGCGGTTATCGCTGGCGCGACTGGGGCGAGAAGGATTTCGAAGCCGTGCTTCGCCTCGCCGGGGCGCGGGCCGGCAAAACGCCGCTGCTCGTCGTCGGCCACAGCATCGGCGGTTTCCTGCCCGGCCTCGCCGAGAGCGCCCCGGCGATCCACCGCATGCTCACCGTCGGCGCGCAATATGCCTACTGGCCGGACTATGCGCCCCGGCAGCGGACCCGGCTGTTCCTGAAATGGCATGTCGCCATGCCGCTGGTCACGGCGGCCCTCGGCTATTTTCCCGGAAGACGGCTCGGCTGGCTGGAGGACCTGCCGGCCGGCGTCGCCAATGAGTGGAGCTTTCGCGGCGCCAGGATGGAAGACAGCCATCCGCGCGCCGAGCGGCAGGCGCTTCTCGGTCGCTTCGCCGCCGTGGCGGCGCCCATCCTGGCGGTCACGGTCTCGGACGACGACTTCGCCACGCCGCGCGCCGTCCGCCGCGCCCTCGACTATTACCGCACTGCCGCCAAGTGCGAGGCGACGCTGACGCCGGCCGATCTCGGCATGGACGCGGTCGGCCATTTCGGCCTGTTCCACGACCGCCACGCCTCTGGCTTCTGGCTGGACACGCTGATGTGGCTGCGCCATGGCACGAACCCGTGGCCGGACAAGGGTTTCGATCAATGTCCCACCGCGGGCAGAGGCGCACCTGCCGGCCGGCCATACATCACCCGCTACTATTGAGCGCTCGTGCAGTGGGCGAGGAAACGAGTACGGCCGACAAGCAGAACCCGCACCGCAGCATCATAGCAGTCGGGATTTTGATCGCGAGCGTTGTGGCTATTTAGAATGGGATACTGGACGCAGGTGGGGGTGCTTTGGGGTCTCGATCGACATCGGGCGCACCGACTTCTCCGGCCCTTTCCAGCAATGCGTTGTATTTAGATGCTACGAGACCGGGATGCTTCTGATCCTTAAGGCGTTTCAAAGCTACATGCGGATTTATGACCACGGCATGAGAAAATTCGCCCGCCATGCCTTCAGCGACACGAATAAAGCCTAATTCGTTTAAAAGGCGGATACGCTCCTGCCACGTACGGCGCGCCCTCTGACCGGTAAACCCCGCACCGTATGCAAGCTTGGTCTGCTCTGACAGACTCACATACATCTCGGGGAAGGTGCGGCACCACAGATCGAGATATGTCGATGAGGCCGGAGTTCCCTTCGTCAAGTCGTCGATAATTGACATGATAAGGGGCATCGTTCGGGGGATGGTGACGAAGCCGTCGTATTTTTTATGATACCAAAGCTCATCCTCGATGAGATCAGGCCACAGACGCGCTCGAAGCGCGAGCACCTTGTCGACGTATTTTTTTGGCCGCTTAGACATGTTATTCTCCTTGCGGGCCGGGGTTGAACCCGGCCCTTAGTGCTGACGGTTGGTCTCTATGGGGGTGGAAGCCATAGAGTGTGCGCCGACGGCGGCACTTCGAGGAGCGGGCCGGGGTTGAACCCGGCCCTTAAGCCTGCCGATTGGTCTCTATGGGGGTGGAAGCCATAGAGTGTGCGCCATCGACAGTTTCATACCGCTTAATGTAGGAGGAAATATCAATAAAATCAAAGAGTTAAGTGCGCCATCCGATCTTGTTAGTCTTTGAGGCTCGAAAACACTCAGTTCTCGAGATGTATATTATTTTTCGAGTGTACGCTAGGGCTCGCATACGCCAATTTTTTTTCTCTGCAAAAACAATGGTATTTTGTCATTCTTCCCGTGCTCTACGTGCTCTAAGTGATCCGCATGCTCGACGTGCTCGCTGTGCTCCACGATCTTTTCCCCACTAGGCCCCCTCCCGTTCCTTGGCATGGCACCGGAACCGCGCCGTCCGTCGGCAATCCTGGAATGTATAGCGAAACCCAGAATCCGAGATTTCGCTTTATTGTGACGCCATTCTATGGGAGCCAGAGGGATCGCCCGGCTTTTCGGGCGTCAGCCCCAGGTTCAATGGAGGGACCAGCATAAAATGGCGAAAGACAAATGGCCTGTTCACGGTGAGATCACCGGCCCCGTCGTGATGATCGGCTTCGGCTCGATCGGCCGCGGCTCCCTGCCCCTCATCGAGCGCCATTTCAAATTCGACAAGTCGCGCATGGTGGTGATCGACCCCAGCGAGGAAAACCGCAAGCTCCTGGACGAGCGCGGCATCGCCTTTGTCAAGGAGGCGGTCACCAAGGACAACTACAAGGAGCTGCTGACCCCGCTGCTGACCAAGGGCGGCGGCCAGGGTTTCTGCGTCAACCTGTCGGTCGACACCGGCTCGGTCGAGCTGATGCATCTCTGCCGCAAGCTCGGCGCGCTCTATGTCGACACCGTCATCGAGCCGTGGCTCGGCTTCTATTTCGACGCCGAGGCGAGCAACGCCGACCGCACCAACTATGCCCTGCGCGAGACGCTGCTGGCGGAACGCCGCAAGCACCCCGGCGGCCCGACCGCCGTCTCCACCTGCGGCGCCAATCCCGGCATGGTGTCGTGGTTCGTCAAGCAGGCGCTGGTCGACCTGGCGAAGGATCTGGGCATCGATTTCGACGAGCCCAAGCAGCACGATCGCGAAGGCTGGGCGAAACTGATGAAGAAGGCCGGCGTGAAGGGCATCCACATCGCCGAGCGAGACACCCAGCGCACCAAGAAGCCGAAGCCGATGGACGTGTTCTGGAACACCTGGTCGGTCGAGGGTTTCATCTCGGAGGGCCTGCAGCCGGCCGAGCTCGGCTGGGGCACCCATGAGAAATGGATGCCGAAGAACGCCAAGGAGCACAAGAAGGGCAGCAAGGCGGGCATCTTCATCGAGCAGCCCGGCGCCAACACGCGCGTGCGCAGCTGGTGCCCGACGCCCGGCCCGCAATACGGCTTCCTCGTCACCCACAACGAGGCGATCTCGATCTCCGACTATTTCACCGTGCACGACAAGAAGGGCGAAGTCTCCTATCGCCCGACCTGCCACTATGCCTATCATCCCTGCAACGACGCCGTGCTGTCGCTGCACGAGATGTTCGGCGCCGCCGGCAAGTCGCAGCCGGTGCACCATGTGCTCGACGAGAACGAGCTGGTGGACGGCTCGGACGAGCTCGGCGTGCTGCTCTACGGTCACAAGAAAAACGCCTACTGGTACGGCTCGCAGCTGACGCTCGAGGAAGCACGCAAGCTGGCGCCATACCAGAACGCCACCGGCCTGCAGGTGAGTTCCGCCGTGCTGGCCGGCATGGTCTGGGCGCTGGAAAACCCGCAAGCCGGCATCGTCGAGGCCGACGAGATGGACTACCACCGCTGCCTCGAAGTGCAGCGGCCCTATCTCGGCCCGGTCAAGGGCTACTATACCGACTGGACGCCGCTCGACGACAGACCGGGCCTGTTCCCGGAAGACATCGACACGGCGGACCCCTGGCAGTTCCGCAACATACTGGTCCGCTGACCGGCGCTTTCTGCCGCAACGGCAAAGCCTTGCAATCGCCCGGAAATCGGGCGATTGCTTTTTCGCGCGGACCCCAAGGCATGTCGCGGAAGAAGGCCTTCACGCGACATGCCTAGGGTTCTTGATCTGCGCACGTCTTTGCCCCGGAACCGCGGACTCTTTCGGGAGACATGCTTTAGGAGAGGACTTACGATGATCCAAGCACGCAAGCTGCTCAGCGCAACGGCGGTTGCAATCCTGGCGGCCGGCATTTCCGGCTGCGTCAGCGGCGGCCCCTCCGGCCCCAACTCCTCGGCGATGCGCGGCGTCGAGGGCGACTGGGTCAGCACCGACGGAGTGGCGGTATCCCGCTTCTCGGGCGGGGTGTTCACCACCAACGCGCTCGATACCGGCAACAAGCTCGCCGACGGCAGCTACAGGATCAACGGCAACGTGGTCGAGATCACCGTCGTGTCGCTGATCCGCAATACCACCACCAACGTCAACTGCGCCCAGGTGTCGCCGAATCAGCTCAACTGCACCAGCTCGACCGGCCAGAACTTCGTGCTGACCCGCCGCTCCGCCGGCACGGCTTGACGCCATAGGCAAGCCCTGAAAGGCATCGCGGCGATGGTCTTCCTCTTCGCCGCCCTTGCCGCGATCATCCTCCTTCCGCAGCTATGGGTCCGCCTCACCATACAGCGGCATGCCGAAGACCGCCCGGACCTGCAGGGGACCGGCGGCGAGCTTGCCCGCCATCTGCTCGACCGCTTCGGTCTCAAGGACGTGAAGGTCGAGACGACCGATCGGGGCGATCATTACGACCCGGACACGAGGACGGTGCGGCTGCTTGCCCGGCATCATGACGGCCAGTCGCTGTCCGCCGTCGCCATCGCCGCGCACGAGGTCGGCCACGCCATCCAGCACGCCCGCGGCGACCGCTGGCTGGCCCTGCGCCAGCGCCTCGCCGCCTTCGCCATGCGCACCGACAGACTGGCCGTCGTCTTCTTCATCGCCGCCCCAGTGCTCGCCGGCCTCGCTCGCACGCCGGTGGCCTTTTTCGCGGTGGCCGCGATCGGCATCGCGCTGATGGCGATCCGCGTCGTCGTCGATCTCGTCACCCTGCCGGTCGAGTTCGACGCCAGTTTTTCAAAGGCGCTGCCGATTCTGCGGGAGGGCCGCTACGTCGACGACGGCGACATGCCGGCGGTGAAGAGCGTGCTGCGCGCCGCCGCCTTCACCTATCTCGCCGGGGCGCTGATCGCGCTCGTCAACCTTGCGCGCTGGATCAGGGTACTGCGATAACGGGCCGACCGGAGGAAGCGGCCATGACCGATCATTTCGACACGCTGGAGACGCGCGCACCGTCGGACCGCGAGGCGGCGCTGTTCGGCGCACTGCCGTCCTTTCTCGACAAAGCGACAAGGGCCGCGCCGGCATTGGCTGCTCGGCTGGCCGGCATCGACCTCTCCACCGTCACCGACCGCGCTGCGCTGGCGAAGCTGCCGGTGCTGCGCAAATCCGAGCTGATGGCGATGCAGGCGGAGACACCGCCCTTCGGCGGTTTCGCCAACCTCGGCGCGCTCGCCGGCAGGCGGGTGTTCCAATCGCCGGGGCCACTGTGGGAGCCGGAGGACGACAGCGGCGAGGCGGCCCGCGCAACCGCCCGCGCCTTCTTCGCGGCCGGCGTGCGCGCCGGCGACATCGTCCACAACGCCTTCAGCCATCACATGACGCCGGGCGGCTTCCTGCTCGACGCCGGCGCCCGCGCGCTCGGCTGCACCGTCTTTCCGGCCGGTGTCGGCAACACCGACATGCAGGTCGAGGCCGCGGCCGCGCTGAGGCCGTCCGTCTATTGCGGCACGCCCGATTTCCTGAAGACCCTGCTCGACCGCGCCGCCGAGACGGGCAAGGACCTTTCCTCGTTCAAGCGTGCGTTGGTGAGCGGCGGCGCGCTGTTCCCGTCGCTGCGCGCCGACTATCTGTCGCGCGGCATCGCGGTGATGCAGTGCTACGCGACGGCGGAGTTCGGCGTCATCGCCTACGAGACGGCGGCGCCGGACGGCACGCCCAATCCGGGCATGCTGGTCAACGAGCACGTCGTCGTCGAGATCGTGCGGCCTGGCACCGGAGAGCCCCTGGCCGACGGCGAGGTCGGCGAGGTGGTGGTGACCGGCTTCAACCCCGCCTATCCGCTGGTCCGCCTCGGCACCGGCGACCTGTCGGCGGTGCTTTCCGGCCCCTCGCCTTGCGGCCGCACCAACATGCGCATCCGCGGCTGGATGGGCCGCGCCGACCAGCGCACCAAGGTCAAGGGCATGTTCGTCGATCCGGCGCAGGTCGCCGAGGTAACCCGCCGGTTTCCCGGCGTCGCCAGGGCCCGGCTGGTGGTGAGCCGCGACGGAGCGGCGGACGCCATGACGCTGCAGGTCGAGCCGAAACCGGGGGCGGTTGTCGATGCCGCCGCCATAGGCACCGTGCTGCGCGACGTCACCCGCCTGGGCGGCGGCGTGACGATCGTGGAGCCGGGCGCGCTGCCCAATGACGGCAAGGTGATTGCCGATGAGCGCGACTACGAGAAGTGAGCCTGATGGCAGGCATCTTTCCTGCACCCGATTCCGCTTGCATCGGCCCGGCGCCGATGAAAACATGCGGGGACCGGCCATGTCAGAAAACAGTCAAGACGACGCGCTAGAGGCGCGTGGCATGGCTCACCCGGGGAGAAACAGATGAAGAAGCTTGCCGCCCTTGCCGCCCTGTCGGCATCGACGCTCGGCCTGTCGGCCGGCGCATCCTTTGCCGACTACACACTCACCATCCTGCACATCAACGACTGGCACAGCCGCATCGAATCCAACAACAAATACGAATCGACCTGCTCGGCCGAGGAGGAAGGCAAGGGCGAGTGCATCGGCGGCGCCGCCCGCCTGGTGACGGCGATCGCCGACCAGCGCGCGCAACTGAACGGCCAGAACGTGCTGCTGCTCAACGGCGGCGACAATTTCCAGGGCTCGCTGTTCTACACCACCTACAAGGGCGCGGTCGAAGCCGAGTTCCTGAACCAGATGAAGTTCGACGCCATGACCGTCGGCAACCACGAATTCGACGACGGCGAGGACGCATTGGCGCCTTTCCTCGACGTGATCAAGTTCCCCGTGCTGTCCGCCAACGTGCAGGCGAGCGCCGCCGCCAAGGTGGGCGATCGGATCAAGCCGTCGGTGGTGCTCGACGTCGGCGGGCAGAAGATCGGCATCGTCGGCGCGGTGACCAACGACACCCCCGAGGTGGCCTCCCCCGGCCCGAACATCACCATCGAGGACGACATCAAGACCATCACCGCCGAGGTCGAGAAGCTGAAGGCCGAGGGCGTCAACAAGATCATCGCGCTCACCCATGTCGGCTATCCCCGCGACAAGGAGCTGATCGCCAAGATCCCGGGGGTCGACGTGGTGGTGGGCGGCCACTCGCATTCGCTGCTGTCGAACACCGACGCCAAGGCCGAGGGCCCCTACCCGACGATGATCGACAATCCGGACGGCTACAAGGTGCCGGTGACGCAGGCGGCCTCCTACTCGAAATATCTCGGCAAGTTCCAGGTGGTCTTCGACGACAACGGCGTCGTCAAGGAGGCCAAGGGCGACCCGATCTTCCTCGACAATTCGGTGAAGCCGGACGAGGCGGTGCTGGCCCGCATCGCGGAACTCGGCGCGCCGATCGAGGAGTTGAAGAAGAAGGAGGTTTCGGAGACGACCGGGCCGATCGACGGCAGCCGCGAGAGCTGCCGGGCGCGCGAATGCGAGATGGGCAACCTCGTCGCCGACGCCATACTCGACCGGGTGAAGGACCAGGGCGTGCAGATCGTCTTCCAGAACGGCGGCGGCCTGCGCGCCTCGATCGACGGGGGCGTCGTCACCATGGGCGAGGTGCTCGAGGTGCTGCCCTTCCAGAACACGGTCGCGACCTTCCAGCTTTCCGGCAAGGACGTCGTCGCCTCGCTCGAGGCGGGCCTGAGCGAGATCGAGGAAGGCAAGGGCAAGTTCCCGCAGGTGGCCGGGCTGAAATATTCCTTCGACAAGTCGGTGGCGCCGAATGGCGGCCGCGTGAAGTCGGTCGAGGTGATGGAGAACGGCGCCTGGGCGCCGATCGATGAAGCGAAGGAATACCTGGTCGCCACCAACAACTATGTCCGCCAGGGCGGCGACGGCTACAAGCTGTTCGCCGACAACGGCAAGAATGCCTACGACTACGGCCCGAGCCTCGAACTCGTCGTCGCCGACTATCTCGGCGCCAACCGGCCCTACACGCCGAAGCTCGACGGCCGCATCACCGAGCTGGCGCAGGCCGCCGAACCGGCCGCGCCGGCCGAAACGGCCCAGGCTCAGCAGCCCGCTCCTGCCGAAACCGCACCCGCCGCCACGGCTCCGGCCGGCGAGGTGAAGATGCCGGAACTCCCGGCCGGCTCCGGCGACATCGCCGCGCAGGCGCCCAAGGTCGACACGCCGGCGCAGCCGGGACCGGCCGCGGAGGGCACGGTGCCCGCGCAGACGACCCAACCGGCGGCGACCGAGACCGCTCCGGCGGGAACGGCAGCACCGGCCGAGTCCGCCACGCAGGCCCCGGCCGCGCCGGCGACGACTGAGCCCGCGCCGGCAGGCACCGCGGCGCAGGCACCCGCCGCGCCGGCGGAGGCCTCGCATGTCGTGGCGGCCGGCGACAACTACTGGGACATCGCCGAAAAGGTCTATGGCGACGGCTTCCAGTGGAAGCGGATCGGCGATGCCAATCCCTACAAGCCGCGCGCCCTGCCGATCGGCGCGACGCTGACCATCCCGCCGGCCAACTGAGGCGGCGCGACGGCTCGAAATGGCGGCCGGTCCGATCCGATCGGCCACCATGGGCGATCGGCCGCGCGCATGCGGCCAGACGCTGCATTGAATCCCGCTGGTTTCCGGCTAGGTAACGGCTGTCGCGGAGACCAGCCGAAATGAACGAACCGAAGCCCATCGACCGGAGCGTCACGCCTGAGGCAGGGCCGACGGCGCCGCGCTCGAAGATCGGCGTGCTGCTGGTCAATCTCGGCACGCCGGATGGCACCGACTTCGGCTCGATGTGGCGCTATCTCAGGGAGTTCCTGTCCGATCCGCGTGTCATCGAACTGCCGCGCATCATCTGGTATCCGATCCTCTACGGGCTCGTGCTCACGACGCGGCCAAGCAGGTCCGGCGCGAATTACGCAAAGATCTGGAACCGCGAGAAGAACGAATCGCCGCTGCGCACCATCACCCGCGCCCAGGGCGAGAAGCTGGCGGACGTCCTTGCCGGCGAGCCGGAGGTCGTCGTCGACTGGGCGATGCGCTACGGCAGCCCGTCGATCAGGAGCGTGGCCGAGCGGCTCGCCGCCCAGGGCTGCGAGCGCATCCTCGCCTTGCCGCTCTATCCGCAATATTCGGCGACGACGACGGCGACGGCCAACGACAAGCTGTTCGCCGCGCTGGCGACCATGCGGCATGCGCCGGCGGTTCGCACCGTACCCCCCTACTATGCCGAGCCGGTCTATATCGAGGCGCTGGCCCGCTCGATCGAGTCGCATCTGGCCACGCTGGATTTCCAGCCGGAGGTGGTGCTCGCCTCCTATCACGGCATCCCGAAACCCTATTCCGACAAGGGCGATCCCTACCGGCAGCATTGCGAAGAGACCACCCGGCTGCTCCGCCGGCGCCTCGGCTGGAGCGCGGAGAGACTGGTGACCACCTTCCAGTCGCGTTTCGGCGCGCAGGAATGGCTGCAGCCCTACACCGACAAGACCGTGGAGAAGCTGGCGCGCGACGGCGTCAGGTCGATCGCCGTGGTCAATCCCGGCTTCTCCGCCGACTGCATCGAGACGCTGGAGGAGATCGCGGTGGAGGCGCGAGAGATATTCCGCCATGCCGGCGGCCGGAATTTCGCCCACATCCCCTGCCTCAACGACAGTCCGGACGGGATGCGGGTGATCGAGGCGCTGGTGCGCCGCGAGCTGTCCGGCTGGATTTGATCGCAATCGTCCGCGCACAAACCTTCATCGGCGCGTCGGCATGCGCGTGATTGTATAGTCCGCGAAACGAATCTAAGTGATTCGCAGGAATTCTGCGGACCACCGCAGGTCTGTCACGCAGCGCGAGGGGGAATGCATGACGTTCACCGGCTTCGACATCGTCATCCCGGCCCTGGTCATCCTGGTCTTGCTTGTCTTGTTCATGGGCATCAAGACGGTGAGCCAAGGCTACAACTACACCGTCGAGCGCTTCGGCCGCTATACCAGGACGCTGACGCCCGGCCTCAACCTGATCATCCCTTTCATCGACCGCATCGGCGCCAGGTTGAACGTCATGGAGCAGGTGCTCGACGTGCCGACCCAGGAGGTCATCACCCGCGACAACGCCACGGTGGCGGTGGACGCCGTCGCCTTCTACCAGGTGCTCAACGCCGCGCAGGCCGCCTATCAGGTCTCCAATCTGCAGAATGCCATCCTGAACCTGACCATGACGAACATCCGCTCGGTCATGGGCTCGATGGACCTCGACGAGCTGCTGTCGAACCGCGACCAGATCAACGAGCGGCTGCTGCGCATCGTCGACGAGGCGGCGCACGTTTGGGGCATCAAGGTCACGCGCGTCGAGATCAAGGACATCAACCCGCCGGCCAACCTGGTCGATTCCATGGCCCGGCAGATGATGGCCGAGCGCAACAAGCGCGCCCAGATCCTCGAGGCCGAGGGCCTGAAGCAGGCACAGGTGCTGGAGGCCGAGGGCCGCAAGGAAGCCGCCTTCCGCGACGCCGAGGCGCGCGAGCGCGCGGCCGAGGCCGAGGCCCGCGCCACCCAGGTCGTGTCGGAGGCGATCGCCAAGGGCGACGTCCAGGCGATCAACTATTTCGTCGCGCAGAAATACACGGACGCATTGGCCAAGATCGCGTCGGCCGGCAACAGCAAGATCGTGCTGATGCCGCTCGAGGCCTCCTCGCTGATCGGCACGCTGGGTGGCATCGGCGCGATCACGCGCGATGTTTTCGGCGCCGACGGGCCGACTGCCGCGCCGCGTTCGCCGGCGCGGCCGCCGGTGACCAGGACGCCGGAGCAGAGCTGACGGAGTTTTCCGATGATCGAGTGGCTCGTCACCGAGCTCGGCCCCTGGAACTGGATGGTGCTCGGCCTGCTGCTGCTGGCGATCGAGATCGTCACGCCCGGCTTCTACCTGCTGTGGATCGGCCTCGCCGCGCTTGTCGTCGGCGCGATCTCGCTGGTGCTGGGCGACGCCGCCTTCTGGCACTGGCAGGTGCAGGTGCTGGTCTTTCTGGCGCTGTCGCTCGCCGCCGCCTATGCCGGGCGCCGCATCATGGCCGGCCGCGAGGCCGAGAGCGACCAGCCGCTGCTCAACCGCCGCGGCGAGCAGCTGGTCGGCCGCACCGCGACGCTGACCGAGCCGATCCGCGAGGGCTACGGCCGCATCCAGCTCGGCGACACGCTGTGGCGCGTGAGGGGTCCCGACCTGCCGGCCGGAGCGCGGGTTAAGGTGGTATCCGTCGACGACCTGGAGTTGGTGGTGGTCGCGGTGTGATCGCCGTTACCCGGCTGCCGCCCGCGACTGTCGCCGAGTGAAGCCTCGCCGTCCGCTCAGGCGGCGCCGATCTTCAAGAGGTCGTGCAGGTGGACGAAGCCGACCACCTTGTCGTCCTCGATCACGACCAGCGCCGTGATCGACGCCGTCTGGATGAGCTGCAGCGCGGCGGCGGCGAGCATGTCGGGCCCCACCGTCTTCGGATTGCGCGTCATCACTTGGTCGACGGTCTTCGACGGCAGGTCCTCGCCGATGCGGCGCCGCAGGTCGCCGTCGGTGATGATGCCCGCAAGGCCTCCCGCCGGGTCGACGATGACCGCGCAGCCGAAGCGCTTGCTGGACATGGCGACGATCGCGTCCATCATGCTGGTGCCGGACGCGACCATGGGAATTTCGGTTCCCTGGTGCATAACGTCGCGGATCTTCGTCAGGCTGGCGCCGAGCTGCCCGCCGGGATGGAAGGTACGGAAATGATCCGGCGTGAAGCCGCGCATCTCCAGCAGCGCGATCGCGAGCGCGTCGCCAATCACCAGTTGCTGTAGCGTCGAGGTCGTCGGCGCCAGCCCGTGCGGGCAGGCTTCCGGCATCCTGGGCAGCAGGATCACCGCGTCGGAGGCGCGCGCCAGCGCCGAATTGGCACCCGACGTCACCGAAATCAGCGGGATGGAGAAGCGGCGGGAGTAGGCGATGATCCCCTTGAGCTCGGCCGTCTCGCCCGACCAGGACATGGCGATGATCGCGTCGTCGCGCGCGATCATGCCGAGATCGCCGTGATTGGCCTCCGCCGGATGGACGAAGAAGGCCGGCGTTCCGGTCGAGGCGAGCGTCGCCGCGATCTTCGAGCCGATATGGCCGCTCTTGCCGACGCCGGTGACGATCACCCGGCCGTTGATGCCGGAAATGATGTCGACCGCTTCGGCGAAGGGCTGCGACAGGCCATTCTGCAGGGCTTCCGCCAGCGCGTTCACGCCGGCCTGCTCCATCGCGACGGTCCTGAGCGCCGAGGCGATGGCGGATGAATGGTCCGACTGCTTCTTAAGTGTCCCCAAAGGCATGGTTGATGCGCTTAGCGCTTTGAGGCGCCGCTGTCCATCGGGAAGACGCATCGACGTCAATCCGGCGCACCCTCAACCCAACGTTAACCATCCCGATTTACGGTTCGGTAAGCATGGCGCGCTGGCGCTGCCGAAGCATTGGGTATTCATGCCGCGGGTTCGCACACAGATACCGTCCAGCCTGCGCGCCGCGACATTCGGCCTGCTGCTCGCCTCCGCCTGCGGCCTGGCGATGGCGCTGCCGGCGGCCGGCCAGGAGGCTGGCGGGCTGCGCGGCGCCATGCGGTCGGAGGGCAACGCGGGTGCCCAGCAGCCGGGGCGGCAGCCTGGACAGCCGCCGAACCCCGGCCAGGATGCCCAACAAGCTCCGGTCTACGTGCCGGCCAGCGAGGGCGCCGTTCCGGACGATCCCGCCGTGGTGAATGCCGACGGCACCACCAGCCTGTTCGGCCAGCCGCAGGAGCAGCGCGGCGCCTTCACCGAGGATCTGCCTATCCCCAGGGCCAGGCCGCCTTCCACAGCACGCGACCGCAAGGCGGCGGCGTCGCGGACAAGCGAACCGGCGGAGCGCGCGACGGCACAGGAGCCGATCGGCCGGGATGGGCAGGACGACACGACCACGGGCACCATCCGCACCGAGGCGATCGGACCGGCCGAGCGGATCAGCGTGCCGGAGGGTGCCGGCCGCCTCGAGGCAATCGAGGACCTCGATCCGCTGAAGCCGGACGACAACCCGTTCGCTCCATTGGGCATCAGAGTCGGCACCTTCGTACTGCGGCCTTCCATCGAGCAAGGCATAACCACGACCTCCAACGCCGACTACAGCGTCGACGGGCAGGAGGCGGTCCTTTCCGAAACGACGCTGCGCCTCAACGCCATCTCGGACTGGACGCGCCATTTCGCCACGCTCGACGCCTATGCGACGTTCCGCGAAACGCTGTCCGGCTACGAGATCAGCGAGACGCGGGCCGGCGGCGTCGCCGCGCTCGACCTCGACATCAATGAGGAGCTGCGCGGCCGGGCCACGCTGACCTACGAGCGCGCGCCGGAGACAGCTGCCTCGCCCGTCGTCATCGAAGGCACGGTCGAGGACCCCGTCCGGCAGACCTTCGGCGGCAGCCTCGGCCTGGAGAAGGACGTCGGCAAGGCACGCTTCGGCATCACCGGCCGCGTCGAGCGCGACGTATATGGCGAGGCCGACCTGTCTGACGGCACCACCCTGTCGCAGGACGACCGCAACGCCACCCTGGCGACGCTGACGCTGCGCGGCGGCTACGAGATATCGCCGGCGCTGACGCCGTTCGTCGAAGTGGAGGGCGGCCACCGGTTCTACGACGAGGACGTCGACAGCAGCGGCTTCCGCCGCTCCTCCGACCGGTTCGGGGCGCGCGGCGGCGTCGAGGTGAACCACAGCGAGAAGCTGAACGGCGAGCTGTCCGCCGGCTGGATCCGGGAAAAATTCGAGGACGACCGCCTGACGCCGATCGAGGGTCCGACCCTCAACGCCCTGCTGACCTGGGAGCCGGAGCGCGCCACCCGGGTCGACCTGTCGGCCTCCACCACGGTGGAAGGCACGACGACCGCCGGCGAGAGCGGATCACTGCTGCACTCCGGCAAGATCATCGTCGAGCGGCAGGTCCGCTCCAACCTGACGGCGAGCGCCGAGGTCGGCGCCAGCTACCGCGACTATTCGGGCAGCGACGACCACGACATCCTGTTCAATGCCCAGCTCGGCGCCACCTGGTGGCTGAACCGCTATGCCGGCCTGACCGGGCGGCTGCGCCACGAAAGCCAGACCAGCACGATCGAGGGCCGCGGCTACGAGGCCAACAGCGTCTTCCTCGGCGTCAAGCTGCAACGCTGATTCCGGGACCTCGCGGTCCGGCCGGTCTACTCCGCGGCCTGCTTACGGCCGGACGGATCGAGGTCGGCGATCAGCCGGTCGAGCATGGCGAGCACGCCGGCCCGCATGTCCGGGCGGGCGAGCGCGAAGGCGATGTTGGCCTCGACGAAACCCTCCGGCGAGCCGCAGTCATAGGTGCCGCCGCGATAATGGTAGCCGAAGAAGGGCTGACGCTTCTCCAGCTTCAGCATGGCGTCGGTGAGCTGGATCTCGTTGCCGGCGCCCCGCTCCTGATTCTCCAGCACCCCGAATATCTCGGGCTGGAGGATGTAGCGGCCGTTGATGAACAGGTTGGACGGCGCCGTGCCCGCTTTCGGCTTCTCCACCATGCCGGTGATCTCGAAACCCGTATGGACATCGTTGCCCTTGCCGACGATGCCGTATTTGTGGGCCTCGGCCGGGTCGCATTCCTGGACCGCGACGATGTTGTTGCCGGTGCTCCCGTAGAGCTCCACCATGCCCTTCAGGCAGCTCTTCTCCGACTGCATGATCATGTCGGGCAGAAGCAGCGCGAAGGGCTCGTCGCCGACAAGGTCACGCGCGCACCAGACCGCGTGCCCGAGCCCGAGCGGAACCTGCTGGCGCGTGAAGCTGGTCTGGCCGGGCCCCGGCTGCAGGCGCTTCAGATAGTCGAGCTGCTCGGTCTTCCCGCGCTGCGACAGCGTGTCGTAGAGTTCGAACTGGAGATCGAAATGGTCCTCGATCACGGCCTTGTTACGGCCCGTGACGAAAATGAAATGCTCGATGCCCGCCTCGCGAGCCTCGTCCACGACATACTGGATTACTGGCCTGTCGACGACGGTGAGCATCTCCTTGGGAATCGATTTGGTCGCGGGAAGAAATCGGGTGCCGAGGCCGGCCACCGGGAAAACAGCTTTTCTGACTCGCTTCATGCCGCAATTTGATCCGTTTCTAGGGACGCCCCCGTAGGGAGCGACGAGACATCTTGATGCCGGAATTTAAGATTAGTTCATGGCGAAAGACAACATGGGGTGTCGCTTAGAACTTCCGTCGGAAATTTTCGTTCCGGCCGGCCTATGGTAAACTGATCGCTAACCGCCTCCTGTGATGAATGGGTATCCCTGAGTTCGTATTGGAGGAACACATGCTCGTTCGCACGACCGCAAGACGCGTTGCAAGCGTGGTGGCCGCCGCCGGCTTGTCGCTCGCCCTTCTCGCCGCCGCGAGCCCGGCTTTCGCCGATGCCGGCTTTCAGCGCTGGGTCGCGGGCTTCCGCGCCACGGCGGCCGAAAGCGGCGTCTCCAGGGCGACCTATGACCGGGCTTTCCGCGGCGTCACCGCTCCCGATCCGGAGGTGATCGAGAAAGCACGCTACCAGCCGGAATTCACCGCACCCGTCTGGGACTATTTCGACAACCGCGTGCATGAGCACTCGGTCCAGGTCGGCCGCGCCATGGCGAAGAAGTGGAAGCCATGGCTCGACAGGATCGAGGCCCGCTACGGCGTCGACCGCCACATCCTGCTGGCCATCTGGTCGATGGAGTCCAACTACGGCGAGATCCTGAAGAACGACAAGGTGATGCGCAACGTCGTCCGCTCGCTGTCGACGCTCGCCTATGCCGACAAGCGGCGGGCGAAGTTCGCACGCACGCAGCTCATCGCCGCCCTGAAAATCCTGCAATCGGGCGACATCGACGAGAGCCACCTGACCGGCTCCTGGGCCGGCGCGATGGGCCACACGCAGTTCATACCGACCTCCTACCAGGCCTATGCCGTCGACATGGACGGCGACGGCCATCGCGACATCTGGAACTCGGTTCCCGACGCGCTCGCCACCGCTGCCAACCTTCTGAGGAAGAACGGCTGGCAGACCGGCAGGACCTGGGGCTACGAGGTGGCGCTGCCGGCCGGCCGGAAATTCCCGAGCGGCTCGGTGACCCTGTCGAAATGGCAAAGCCTCGGCGTCACGCGCGCCAGCGGCAAGCCTTTCCGCAACGGCGGCGACAAGGCCGAGCTGAAGGTGCCGGACGGCAGGAGCGGCCCGGCCTTCCTGATGACGCGCAACTTCTTCGTCCTCAAGCGCTACAACAACGCCGACAAATACGCGATCGCCGTCGGCCTGCTGGCCGACCAGATCGCCGGTTACGGGCAGCTTGCGCAGGACTGGAACCGGCCCTTCACCAAGCTCTCCTTCAGCGAGAAGCAGGAGCTGCAGCAGCGGCTCAGCGCGCACGGCTATTACGACGGCAAGCCGGACGGCAAGATCGGCGAGGGATCGCGCAGCGCCATCAAGGCGTTCCAGGTCCAGGCCGGGCTCGAGGCCGACGGCCATCCCAGCATGGAAGTGCTGCGGGTGCTGCGCCAGAGGTAGATCGGAGAACGGATTGCGGGAGATACCGCGAAGACGGTTCGTCTGGATAGGCTTCGCCATCGCCGCCGCGGTGGCGGGGCTGCTGGCCGTCGGCTTCGTCGCGGCGTCGGCACCGGTGGCGCTCGCCCAGGAAGCGCGCCCCTGGTCGCTCCGTAACCTGTTCTTTCCCCGCCGCGCCCAGCGCATGGAGCCGCGCCAGTGGCGCGAGCCGGGGGAGCGGCTGCGCAAACCGTCGACGCCGCGCACCAAGCCGCCGCAACGCAAGACGGCGATCAAGCGGGTCGTCGAGCCCGAGATCGTCATCGATCCCAAGGCGCCGGACGCCAAGGTCGTCCTCGTGATAGGCGACTTCATCGGAGGCGGGCTGGCCGAAGGGCTCGACATGCTGTTCGCGGAGAACCCGCGGGTTCGCGTCGTCGACCGCACCAACGGCGCATCCGGCTTCGTCCGCGAAGATCATTTCGACTGGCCGGGCAACGTGGCCGGCATCGTGGCAACCGAGAAGCCGGCCGTCGTGGTTGCGCTGGTCGGCGCCAACGACCGCCAGCAGATGCGGATCGGCGACAGGCGCGAGACGCTACGGTCGGAGGCCTGGACGCGCGAATACTCGGCGCGCGCCGCAAGCTTCGCCAGTGCCATCTGGGCGACGGACGTGCCGTTCGTCTGGGTCGGCACAACACCCTTCAAATCGCCCAAGGCAACATCCGACATGCTTGCGCTCAACGACATCTACCGCAAGGTCGCGGCGGATGTCGGCGCCGAGTTCATCGACGTCTGGGAAGGCTTCGTCGACGAAAAGGGCAGCTTCATCACCAGCGGCGCCGACATCAGCGGCCAGCCGGTGCGGCTGCGCTCGGGCGACGGCATCAACTTCACGGCGGCGGGCAAGCGCAAGCTCGCCTTCTATGCCGAAAAGCCGCTCAAGCGGCTTCTCGGCGAGGCGGGAGCGGGTGCGCCGACAGGACCCGGCGTGGAGGGAGTGCCCCCCGGCGGGACCGGACCGATGGTCCCGACCGACCGAACCGTGCCGATGGCGCTCAACGATCCGGAGCTCGACGGCGGCACCGAGCTGCTCGGCGCCACCGCTTCGTCCCGACCGAAAACGCCGGCGCGCCCGGCGGCCGCGGCGGACGACGCGACGGTAGCGGGACGGGCGGACGATTTCTCGTGGCCGCGCGGACAGGCGGCGGCCGTGCCTCAGCCGGCGCGGGACGGCACCGCCACCGCGTCGACGCAGGCCGACCGACGGGGGGTGATGCCCGTCACCGCGGAATAAGGCGCCGGGTCAAAGCGGCAGGACGCTCGCGCCCATCAGCGCCTCGTCGATCGAGCGCGCGGCCTGCCGGCCTTCGCGGATCGCCCACACGACCAGCGACTGGCCGCGTCGAACATCGCCCGCGGCGTAGAGGCGGTCGACGCTGGTGCGGTAGTCCCGGTCGTTGGCGGCGACATTGGTCGAGCGCCGCATGTCCTTGATGAGTTGCAGCCGCCCGTCCAGTTCCTTGAGCACGCTGTCGGCAAAGGGACCGGCGAAGCCGATGGCGATGAAGGCGAGATCGGCGCGGATGACGAATTCCGTGCCGGCGATAGGCTGCCGCTTCTCGTCGACCTCGCAGCATTTTACGCCGGTCAGCGCCCCGTCCTCGCCGATAAACTCCAGCGTGGCCACCTGGAACTCCCGCTCCGCGCCCTCGGCCTGGGAAGACGAGGTGCGCATCTTGGTCGCCCAGTAGGGCCAGACCGTCAGCTTGTTCTCCTTCTCCGGCGGCTGCGGGCGGATGTCGAGCTGGGTGACCCGCACCGCGCCCTGCCGGAACGCCGTGCCGACGCAGTCGGACGCCGTGTCGCCGCCGCCCACGACAACCACATGCTTGCCGCCGGCGAGGATCGGCTCGGCCGGCCATGCGACCGACTGGATGTCCTCGTGGCCGACGCGCTTGTTCTGCTGCACCAGATAAGGCATCGCATCATGCACGCCGTCGAGATCGGCACCTGGAATGCCTGCCGGGCGCGGCGTCTCGGAGCCGCCGCAATAGAGCACGGCGTCGTGGCCGGCGAGCAGGTCGTCGATGGTCTTGTCGACGCCGACATTGACGCCGCAATGGAAGGTGACGCCCTCGCCGCGCATCTGCTCGACGCGGCGGTCGATGAAATGCTTCTCCATCTTGAAGTCGGGGATGCCGAAGCGCATCAGCCCGCCCGGCTTCGACTCGCGCTCGTAGACATGGACGTCATGGCCGACACGCGCCAGCTGCTGGGCGGCCGCCATGCCGGCCGGGCCGGAGCCGACGACGGCGACGCGCTTGCCCGTCTTGCTCTCAGGCGGCTGCGGCCGGACCATGCCGAGCTCGTAGGCCTTGTCGGCCAATGCCTGCTCGATCGTCTTGATGGCGACCGGGATGTCCTCCAGGTTGAGGGTGCAGGCTTCCTCGCACGGCGCGGGGCAGATGCGGCCGGTGAACTCCGGGAAATTGTTGGTCGAGTGCAGGTTGCGGATCGCGTTCTCCCAGTCGCCGGCGTAGACGAGGTCGTTCCAGTCCGGGATCTGGTTGTGAATCGGGCAGCCGGTCGGGCCGTGGCAGAACGGCACGCCGCAATCCATGCAGCGCGCGGCCTGTTTCTCGACCTCCTTGTCCGACATCGGCAGCGTGAACTCGCGGAAGTGCCGGATGCGGTCGGAGGCCGGCTGGTACTTGTGCACCTGCCGGTCGATCTCGAGAAAACCAGTTACCTTGCCCATTCTAGTTCCGTTCCTGCCCGGCGATATCGTCTCGCCAGTTCTCTAATTTCAATCCCGCGATGTCAGCCTCCTGTATGGCCGCGTCGCTGGTTACAAGCACCGCATCGCGAACCATGGCATGAGCCGCGATCCAGAGATCGTTTGGCGACAGCCCCTTGCCGATCCGCTCGACCTTAACGCGAATATCTCCATAAACGTCGCCGACTTCCGGCTCCAGTTCATCAATGCGCAGGCTGCTCAACAGATAGGCCATACTCGGATTGGAGCGCGCGTCGGGTCGCTTCTTCATTCCGTACCTGATCTCGCCTGACACGATCACACTGATGCCCATGTGTCCTTTGGTCATCGTCTGGAACCGCTTTCCGACGACGCCATCAGGTTCTCGCGCAACATCAATGAGAACATTGCTGTCGAGCATGTAGCCGCTCATAGCTTGATATCGTCCAAAGGCAGCATGTCGCTGTCATCAATGTCCGGGAAATCATCCTCTGTCAGCTTGGGCTGCTGACGCAACCACTCGATGATCTCCTTCGGAGAGCGTTCGCGCCTGTCCGGAATCACAGTCAAGCTTCCATCTGCTTCCTTGCGGATCGTGACCTCGTCACCTTCAAATTCGAACTCCTTCGGTATGCGGATCGCGCGGCTTCGTCCATTCCGGAAGACGCGGGCGCGTTGCTCAGTCTTGGGCTTGTTCAGCATCGCGGCCTCCGTATGGCATATGCTTAGACATATGCCATACCAGGTTTTGGTTCAAGAAGAAGGCTACTCCGCCGCCACGTTCATCCTGAGCCGCTCCATCTCCTGCAGCGCGCGGCGATACTCGACCGGCATCACCTTCCGGAATTTCGGCCTGTAGGCCGCCCAGTCCTCGAGGATCGCCTTGGCGCGCGTCGAGCCGGTGTAGTGCGCATGGTTGGAGATGAGCTGCACCAGCCGCTCCTCGTCATGCCTGGTCATGTCGCCCGACACGTCGACGCGGCCCTTGTGGGCGATGTCGCCGCCGTGATGGTGCAGCTTCTCCAGCATGTCGTCCTCTTCGGGGACGGGCTCGAGCTCGACCATCGCCATGTTGCAGCGGTTGGCGAAGTCGCCGCCCTCGTCGAGCACATAGGCGACGCCGCCCGACATGCCGGCCGCGAAATTGCGCCCCGTCCGGCCAAGCACGACCACCACGCCGCCGGTCATGTATTCGCAGCCATGGTCGCCGACGCCCTCGACCACCGCCGCGGCACCGGAGTTGCGGACGGCGAAACGTTCGCCGGCGACGCCGCGGAAGTAGCACTCGCCTGCGATGGCGCCGTAGAGCACGGTGTTGCCGACGATGATCGATTCTTCCGCGACGATGCGGGCATCATCGGCGGGCCGGATGATGAGGCGGCCGCCCGACAGTCCCTTGGCCACATAGTCGTTGCCGTCGCCGACCAGTTCGAAGGTGATGCCGCGCGTCAGGAAGGCGCCGAAGGACTGGCCGGCCGTGCCGGTGAGCTTCACCGAGATCGTGCCGTCCTTCAGTCCCTTGTGCCTGAACCGCTTGGCGACCTCGCCGGCGAGCATGGCCCCCGCCGAGCGGTCGACGTTGCGGATCGGCATCTCGATCTTCACCGGAAGCCTGCTTTCCAGCGCCGGCCGCGCCTGCTCGATCAGCGTGCGGTCGAGCACGTCGTCGATCGGGTGCTTCTGCCGCTCGGTCCAGTGCGTCGCCTCGGCCGGCGCGTCCGGCTTGAAGAAGACGCGGCTGAAGTCGAGCCCCTTGGCCTTCCAGTGGTCGATAAGCTCCCGCTTCTCCAGCAGGTCGGAGGCTCCGACGATCTGGTCGAGATGCGAGAAGCCCATCTCCGACAGCAGCTCACGCACCTCCTCGGCCACGAAGAAGAAGTAGTTGATGACGTGCTCGGGCGTGCCCTTGAAGCGCTTGCGCAGAACCGGGTCCTGCGTGGCCACGCCGACCGGGCAGGTGTTGAGATGGCACTTGCGCATCATGATGCAGCCGGCGGCGATCAGCGGCGCCGTCGAGAAGCCGAATTCGTCGGCCCCGAGCAGCGCGCCGATGATGACGTCGCGGCCCGTCCTCAGGCCGCCGTCGACCTGCAGCGCCACGCGCGAGCGCAGGCCGTTCAGCACCAGCGTCTGGTGCGTCTCCGCCAGCCCCATCTCCCACGGCGAGCCGGCATGCTTCAGTGAGGTCAGCGGCGAGGCGCCGGTGCCGCCGTCGTAGCCGGCGATGGTGATGTGGTCGGCGCGCGCCTTGGCGACGCCTGCCGCGACCGTGCCGACGCCGACTTCCGAGACCAGCTTGACCGACACGTCGGCCTCCGGGTTGACGTTCTTCAGGTCGAAGATGAGCTGCGCCAGATCCTCGATCGAATAGATGTCGTGGTGCGGCGGCGGCGAGATCAGGCCGACGCCCGGCGTCGAATGGCGGGTCTTGGCGATGGTCGCGTCGACCTTGTGGCCGGGCAATTGCCCGCCCTCGCCCGGCTTGGCGCCCTGCGCGACCTTGATCTGCATCATGTCGGAGTTGACGAGATACTCCGTGGTCACGCCGAAGCGGCCCGACGCCACCTGCTTGATCGCCGAGCGCTCTGGGTTGGCCCCGCCGCCGGGCAGCGGCAGGTAGCGGTCCGGCTCCTCGCCGCCCTCGCCGGTGTTCGACTTGCCGCCGATCTGGTTCATGGCGCGCGCCAGCGTGGTATGCGCCTCGCGGCTGATCGAGCCGAACGACATGGCACCGGTGGAGAAGCGCCGCACGACCTCGGCGGCCGGCATCACCTCGTCGAGCGGCACCTTCTTGCGGCCGCTGGCCTCCGCCAGCTTGATGTTGAAAAGGCCGCGGATCGACTTTGCCCGCGCGATCTCGCTGTCGATCTGCTCGGAAAATTCCTTGAAGGTGTCCCACGAGCCCTGCCGCACGGCATGCTGCAGCGAGGCGACGGCGTCGGGCGACCAGACATGCGCCTCGCCGCGCATGCGGAACAGATACTCGCCGCCGACCTCCAGATTGTTGCGCAGCACCGGGTCGTCGCCGAAGGCGTCGCCGTGGCGCAGCACGGTCTCGGCCGCCACCTCGTCCAGCCCGACGCCCTCGATCGTCGTCGCCGTGCCGGTGAAGTACTTTTCGACGAAATCGGACTTCAGCCCGATCGCGTCGAATATCTGCGCGCCGCAATAGGACTGGTAGGTCGAGATGCCCATCTTGGACATGACCTTGAGGATGCCCTTGCCGATCGACTTGATGTAGCGGCCGACCACCTCGTAGGCGTCGACCTCGGCGGGCAGCTCGCCGCGCTTGTGCATGTCGAGCAGCGTGTCGAAGGCGAGATAGGGATTGATCGCCTCGGCGCCGTAGCCGGCCAGGCAGCAGAAATGATGCACCTCGCGCGGCTCGCCGGATTCGACCACGAGGCCGACCGACGTGCGCAGGCCCTTGCGGATCAGGTGATGGTGCACCGCCGCCGTCGCCAGCAGCGCCGGGATGGCGATGCGGTCCGGCCCGACCTGGCGGTCGGACAGGATGATGATGTTGTAGCCGCCGGCCACGGCCGCCTCGGCACGGTCGCACAGGCGGTCGACCGCACCCGGCATGCCGGAAGCGCCTTCCGTCGCCGCGTAGGTGACGTCGAGCGTCTTGGTGTCGAAGCGGTCCTCGGTATGGCCGATCGAGCGGATCTTCTCGAGATCGCCATTGGTGAGGATCGGCTGGCGCACCTCGAGCCGCTTGCGGCGCGAATTGCCGACCAGATCGAAGATGTTCGGACGCGGCCCGATGAAGGAGACCAGGCTCATCACCAGCTCCTCGCGGATCGGATCGATCGGCGGGTTGGTGACCTGCGCGAAGTTCTGCTTGAAATAGGTGTAGAGCAGCTTCGACTTGTCCGACATGGCCGAGATCGGCGTGTCGGTGCCCATCGAGCCGACGGCCTCCTGGCCCGTGGTCGCCATCGGCGACATCAGCAGCTTCGCATCCTCCTGCGTGTAGCCGAAGGCCTGCTGGCGGTCGAGCAGCGAGACATCCCTGCGCAGCGCGCGCGGCTCGACCGGGCTCAGATCCTCCAGCACGAGCTGGGTCCGCTTCAGCCAGTCGCGGTAGGGATGCTTCCGGGCGATCTCCGACTTGATCTCGTCATCGGAGACGATGCGGCCCTTGACCAGGTCGATCAGCAGCATCTTGCCCGGCTGCAAGCGCCACTTCTGGACGATATGCTTCTCCTCGATCGGCAGCACGCCGGCCTCCGAGGCCAGGATGACCCGGTCGTCGTCGGTGACGATGTAGCGCGCCGGCCGCAGCCCGTTGCGGTCGAGCGTCGCGCCGATCTGCCGCCCGTCGGTGAAGCAGACCGCGGCCGGGCCGTCCCACGGCTCCATCAGGGCGGCGTGGTACTCGTAGAAGGCCTTGCGCTCGGCATCCATCGACTTGTTGCCGGCCCAGGCTTCCGGGATCAGCATCATCATCGCATGCGCCAGGCTGTAGCCGCCCTGGAACAGGAATTCGAGCGCGTTATCGAAGCAGGCCGTGTCCGACTGCCCCTCGTAGGAGATCGGCCAGAGCTTGGAGATGTTGTTGCCGAACAGTTCGCTGTCGACCGAGGCCTGGCGCGCCGCCATCCAGTTGTTGTTGCCGCGCACGGTGTTGATCTCGCCATTGTGGGCGACCATGCGGTAGGGATGCGCCAGCTTCCACGACGGAAACGTGTTGGTGGAGAAGCGCTGGTGGACGAGGATCAGCGCCGTCTCGAAGCGCGGATCCGACAGATCCTTGTAATAGGCGCCGACCTGGTAGGCCAGGAACATGCCCTTGTAGATGATGGTGCGCGCCGACAGCGACACGCAGTAGGAGCCGATGTCCCTGTTGTCGTTCTCGGCATAGATGCGGCCGGAGATCACCTTGCGCAGCAGATAGAGCCGCGCCTCGTACTCCTCGTCGTCGGTAATGTCGGGCGGGCGGCCGATGAATACCTGCCGGTGGAACGGCTCCGAGGCGACGATGTCCGGCGCCTTCGACAGCGAGGAATTGTCGACCGGCACATCGCGGAAGCCGATGAGCGGCAGCCCCTCGGATTGCGCGGACTCCGCGATGATCTCGTTGACGTGCTCGCGCAGCGCCGCGTCCCGCGGCATGAACCAGTGGCCGACGCCGTACTGGCCGGCGGGCGGCAGCTCGATGCCCTGCCTGGCCATCTCCTCGCGGTAGAAGCGGTCGGGAATCTGAACGAGCACGCCGGCGCCGTCGCCCATCAGCGGGTCGGCGCCGACCGCGCCGCGATGCGTCAGGTTCTCGAGCATGGCGAGCCCGTCCTTGACGATCTGGTGCGACTTCACTCCCTTCATCTGGGCGATGAAGCCGACGCCGCAGGCGTCATGCTCGTTGCGCGGATCGTACAGGCCCTGGGCGCCGGGAACGCGTTTGGCGGCGACGGCATTGGTCGGGGCGGCAAACTGCCGCGCGCGCGTCGCAAATGGCATGTCCGTCATCGCTCGGTCCTCCGTCGTCTTCCGCTTCCCCGGCGTCCGCCGCCGGTCAGGCCGGCGGCATCGGGATCGGGTTACGGTGGTCTCTCGAATTCACCGCGTCTTCGTCGCACCGGATAGCGCCCGCAGACCGGCTCCCTGTCAATCCGGCAATGCGGGTACTGGTCACAGAACGAGCCGGAACGGCGCATTTGACGCGCTCGATCCGGCGACTACTGCGCGGATAAATAAGACAGCACTGCTGTCCTAAATTTCTTATGACAGAAACCGGCGCCCCGCACAAGACCGAATTGGAAACAAACCATGAGCACCGCGAAAGAAAATGTCTTCCGGCGCGACGTTTCGCGCAACTTCCGGTCGCGGAGCAGCTGGAACCTGCCCTGCCGCCCAAGCACGTCCTGGCCCTTGAAAGCCGCCGCGGAATGGCGTCTTGTCGCCCTTCCCGCCTGATCGACCCATGGACCTTCGCATGCAGTTTTCTTCCGACAATTGGGCCGGCGCCCACCCTAGGGTCGCCGAGAACCTGACGCGACGCACTGCCGGCTACGATGCCGCCTATGGCGGCGGAGCGCTCGACAAGGCGGTCGCGGCAAAGTTCAACGATATCTTCGAGCGCGAGGTCGACGTCTTCTTCGTTGGTACCGGCACCGCCGCGAACGCGCTGTCGCTCAGCCTGTACAACCCTCCGGGCGGCATCTCCTTCTGTCACCGCGAAGCGCATGTCATCGAGGACGAATGCGGCGCGCTCGAATATCTCAGCGGCGGAGGACGGCTGCGCACCGTCGACGGCGCCGAGGGCCGCATCTCGGCCGAAAGCCTCGACCGGGCGATCGGCCGCTTCGTGCCGACCTTCGTCCATGCCGGGCGGCCGGCGGCGGTGACCATTACCCAGGCCACCGAAGCCGGCACCGTCTATTCGCTCGACGACATCGCGGCGATCTCGAACGTGGCCAAGACATACGGCCTGCCGCTGCACATGGACGGCGCCCGCTTCGCCAATGCGCTGGTCGCGTTGAAGACGACGCCGGCCGAGATGACCTGGAAGCGCGGGGTCGACATCCTGTCCTTCGGCGCCACCAAGAACGGCTGCTGGTGCGCCGAGGCGGTGGTGCTGTTCGACCGCGGCAAGGCCGAGGAGTTCCCCTTCCTGCGCAAGCGCGCCGCGCAGCTCTTCTCCAAGTCGCGCTTCATCGCCGCCCAGTTCGAGGCCTATTTCGCCGACGGCCTGTGGCTGGAGACGGCGGCGCACGCCAACGCCATGGCCGCCCGTCTGGCCACCGCGATCCGCGCATCGAACAACGCCCGACTGGCCTGGGAGCCGCAGGCCAACGAGGTGTTCGCCATCATGCGGAAGGAGACGATGCAGATGGCGCTCGCCGCCGGCGCGTCCTTCTACGACTGGCCTCCGCCGCACGGCTTCGCCGGCACGATCGGCGAGGACGAGACGATGTGCCGGCTGGTCACCAGCTTCGCGACCACGGCAGCGGAGGTGGATGCGCTGGCGGGGCTGATCGGCTGAAGAGGGCCCGGCCGCGCGATCGGGCCACACGCACCGAAGGAGGCCGGCGTCGGAGCAAAGCGGAAGAGAGCAAGGCAACGCCGGCGCCAAGCAGTTGCCTCTGCTTCCTATCCGCTGAGCCCTTGACCTCAACCTAGATTGAGGAATTACAGGGAAGGCAATGGCACACCTCACCGGCCGCCTCCCGGCCGGCCCAGTGATCGGAGCAGCAGCGTGACGTCAACCCAATCGGCCGCGACCGACACGCATGCGGCGAGGCAACCGGGCTTCGGCCGCAAGGTGACGCTGCTTTCGGTCGCCACGCTCACCATCATGGCCGGCACGACGATCTCGCCATCGCTGCCGGCGATCGAGGCCGCTTTCGCCGAGGTCGACAAAGTGCAGTTGCTCGCCCGCATGGTGCTGACCCTGCCGGCGCTGTTCGTCGCCTTCTGCGCACCGCTGATCGGCGGCCTTGCCGACCGCTACGGCCGCCTGCGCCTGCTGACCGCCTCGATCGTGCTGTACGGCGTCGCAGGCGTTTCCGGACTGTTCGTCGACAGCCTCGCCGCGCTGCTCGTCGGCCGCGCCGCGCTCGGCGTCGCCATCGGCGGCATCATGACGCTGGTCACCGCGCTGGTCGGCGACTATTTCGTCGGCCCGGAGCGCGAGCGCTATCTCGGCCTGCAGCAGGCCTTCACCGGCCTGGGGGGTGTCGTCTTCGTGCTCGGCGGCGGCATGCTGGCCGATTTTCACTGGCGGGCGCCCTTCGCGGTCTATGCGATGGCATTCGCCATCATCCCGGCCGTCATCCTGTTCCTGACCGAGCCGAGGCGCTTCGGCGCCGCGTCGCCGGTCGCCGCAAGCCAAGCCGAAGCGCCGGTGAAATGGCTGCCGGTGGCCGCACTTTGCCTTCTGTCCTTCCTGATCAACGTCGCCTTCTACGTCGTGCCGTCGCAACTGCCGTTCCAGATGCGCGCGATCGGCCTGACTGCCCCGAGCAGCGCCGGCCTGGCACTCGGCCTGCACAACCTCGTCATGGCCGGCACGGCCTTGTGTTACGGGCGCTTGCGCGCCTCGCTGAGCATCCCGGCGATCTTCGGCATGGGCCTCGCGCTGATGGCGCTCGGCTTCCTGCTGGTTTCAGCATCCGACACGATGCCGTCGGTCCTGATCGCGATGGCGGTCTGCGGCGCCGGCCTGGGTGTCGCCGTGCCGAACCTGATGTCGGCGGCGATCTCGGTGGCGACACCGTCGACGCGCGGGCGCATCGCCGGCACGGTCACCGCCAGCATGTTCATCGGCCACTTCTCCTCGCCTTTCGCAAGCCAGCCCTGGATCGAGTCCTTCGGTTATGCCGCGACCTTCCGCGATGCGGGCTTTGGCCTCATCCTGCTGGCATTCGCCGCCGCGGCCGTCGGCCTGTTTTGGACAGGCCTCACGTCGCATCGAAGCTGAGCGCCGTCCCGTCGCTGCGCGGCGATCCGGCCGGACCTGTCACCGGCGGCCCGATGCTGGCGCGTATTTGGAACCTGCGGCTCCTGGCTGCTTTCCCCCGTGAAGGAAAGGAGTTTCCGCATGTCGACATTCAGCGAATTCATGAAAGAGCGCGAGAAGGCGGCGGCGGCCTATTGCCAGGGCGATGGCGAACCCGTGCTGGCGTTGAGCACGGCGCGGGAGCCCGCCAGCTTCTTCGGCCCCGACGGCAAGGTCTTGCAGTTCGGCCGGGACGGCGAGAGCCGGTTCGAGGTTCACCAGACGGCGGAGGCCGGAGACATCGCCTACTGGAGCGGCGTGCAGCGGGCGATCGTAGAGCTGGGCGGCCGTCGCGTGCCGATGGACCTGCGCGTCACCGAACTGTTCCGCCGCGAGGACGAAGCATGGAAGCTGGTCCATCGCCATGCCGACATCCTGAAATCCGGCGAGTGACCACCAACGAAAAGCGGCGCCCGAAGGCGCCGCCGCAATCGTCAGATCAAAGCCGGTCTTAGTTGACGCTGGTCTCGATCTGCTTGGCCTTGGCCGGCGCAGCCGCGATGGCGATCTTGCGCGGCTTCAGCTCCTCCGGAACGTTGCGCTTCAGATCGATGTGGAGAAGGCCGTTCTTGAGGGTGGCGCCGACGACCTCGACATGATCGGCGAGCTGGAAACGGCGCTCGAAGGCGCGCCCGGCAATGCCGCGATAGATCACTTCGCTGCCTTCGCCGTTGCCCTCCTCCTTGCGCTCGCCCTTCACGCTGAGCACGTTGCGGTGCGACTGGATGTCGATGTCGCTGTCGGCGAAGCCCGCCACCGCCATGGTGATGCGGTAGGAGTCCTCACCGGTCCGCTCGATGTTGTAGGGCGGATAGGACTGACCGTTCTCGGGCTGGCCGAGCGAGTCGAGCAGCGTGAAGAGCCGGTCGAAGCCGACGGTGGAACGATAGAGAGGGGAAAAATCGACGTGACGCATTGTCTGTTCTCCTGTTGAGCAACATGGCGTTTTGACCGTCGCGAGGACCCGTACTGGCATCCCGCAGTGATCAGCGGCCCCGTTCTGGCGACCGCAAAATTTATTTGGGTGAGGCTTCCGCGCATTTCAAGGGAATATCCCCGTGCCATCCGCGTTCATGAACCGGAGATGAACCGCGCCTTCGGCCGCCGTTCAGCCGGCACGACCTAGGCTCGGACGTCTCGAGAAAGCGCCGCGCCTGCGCGGCGTGACGGGGCCGAGCCGGGTGCATCGTCCCTTCCGCCCGGATCGAAAAGGCCGGAACGCCGTGTAAGGCGGCTTCGGCCTGCTCCGTCGTCCAACGCTCCGTTGCAATTGCCGGCCAAGCGCCTAATTTCGCGAGGGTGCCACTTTCCAGCCCCGACGGGCGAGCCGCAATGACCGAACTCTTCTTCGACATCCCCGGCAATCCACGCCCGGATCGCGCCGCCGGCGGCTTCCTGAAGACTCGCGACGGCTACCGGCTGCGCTACGCCCACTTCCTGCCCGACGGGCAGCCGGCGCGGGGCACGGTGGTCGTCCTGCCTGGCCGCAACGAATGCATCGAGAAGTATTTCGAGACCATCCGTGACCTCTCAGCACGCGGTCTCGGCAGCGTGATCATGGATTGGCGCGGCCAGGGCGCGTCCGACCGGCTGATCCGCAACCCCATGCCCGGCCATGTCATCTCCTTCGATCATTACGCCCACGACCTCGACCAGCTCTTCACCGAGATCGTGCTGCCCGACTGCCGTGGTCCCTATTTCGTGCTTGCCCATTCGACCGGAGCGCTGATCGCGCTGCTCGCGGCGCCGCGATTGGCCAACCGGGTGCAGCGCATGGTGCTGATCGCGCCGTTCCTCGGCCTTGTCGGCATGCCATTGTCGATGAGGAACATCCGCCGCATCCTCGGCCTGCTCTACTGGATCGGCCTGCGCCGCATCTATGCCTCCGGCGGCAGGCGACCCGAGCAGGCACCGCCCTTCGGCACCAACAAGCTGACCACCGACGCCGACCGCTACCGCCGCAACATGTCGTTGTGGGCGGCCCACCCGCAGCTGACGCTCGGCGGCCCCACCGTCTCCTGGGTGCGCGCCGCCTGCATCGCCGCCGACATGATCCAGAGCCCCGCCTTCGTTGAGCGCTTCCGCATCCCGACGCTGGTGGTGGCGGCGGGCGCCGATGAAGTCGTGTCGACCCGCGCCATCGAGGATTTCGCCCGACGGCTGAAGACCGCCTCGCTGCTCACCATAGACGGCGCCCGCCACGAGATCCTGCAGGAAGCCGACCGCTACCGCGAGCAGCTTCTGGCGGCCTTCGACGCCTTCGTCCCGGGATCGGCGGCCGAGGCCGTCGAGGCCGCGGATTGACGCGAGCGCAAACCAGTCGCGCGGCCGGCTGGTGCAGTTCAGGTGCCGTCGCCACGATGTCGCCGCCTCGACAGTCGGCGACCGGTCAGCGTGCCTCAACCAGAATGCCAGGCATGAAGCGGCGCGTGCCGGTGCGGAATCACGCCGCGCGGCTGAACCGCATATCCCAGTTTGTCTCCCAGGTTTCGCCGCCATCGGCGGAAAAGGCCTGCTGCCATCGTGCGGCGCTTTCGGTGATCTCGGACCAGATGAAGCGAACCTTGATCGGCTTTCCGTCGAAGACGTCGTCGCACAGGAACGTGCCCACGCCGTCCTTGAACGAGCCACGCACCGGCACGTCGATGACCGATGGGTTGCGCCCGTCGATCCACCAGATCGCCCAAAGCCCCGTCGCGGGATCGAAGGTCCGGACAGCCGCAGCGCGATAGGTGCCGTCGGGAAATTCGATCAAATTGTCCTCGACATTGCCGAAGCCGCCGAGCATCGGCCGCGTCTCGCTGGTGCCGGCGAACTCGTCCCATCTGGTGTCGCCCTCGAGCCGCTTTTGCAGCCGACGATGACGGACGTTCCAGCGCCCGAACAGGCGATCGAAATCGGTATGGCCCTCGGCTTGCGTATCCTGGCTGTGGATGACTTGTTCCGGCATTGCGGTTGTCTCCGATGCGAAGATTTCGCTGAGCTTGCAGGCTAGTCCGGTCCTGCTGACACCACTCTGTCAGGAGGTTTCAGGCGGCGGTCCGTGGCCGGACAGGCGGCGAGCATTCAGCCCCGCAACATCGCCATCGCCGCCTCGTGCAGCTCCGGCGTCGCCGCAGCGACGATGTCGCCGCCGTCCTCGGCCGGACCGCCGTCGAAGGTGGTGACCACGCCGCCGGCCTGCTCGATGATCGGGATCAGCGCGGCGATGTCGTAGGATTGCAGCCCCGGATCGGTGACGATGTCGACCTGGCCCGCCGCGACCATGGCGAAGGCATAGCAGTCGGTGCCGTAGCGGGAGAGCCGGACCGCCTGCTCCAGCCGGTCGTAGCAGCCGCGCATCCCGCCCTTGAACAGCGCCGGCGTGGTGGTGAACAGGATGGCGTCGGCCAGCGCCGTTGTCTTGCGCGTGGCGAGCGCCCGCTCGCCGCCCGGACCCTCGTAGCGGGACCCGGTGCCGGTGGCGTAGAAGAGCTCGCCGGTGAAAGGCTGCGACATCATCCCGGCCAGCGCCTCACCGTCGACGGTCAGCCCGACCAGCGTGCCCCACACCGGAATGCCGGAGATGAAGGCGCGCGTGCCGTCGATCGGGTCGATGATCCACTGGTACGAGCTTGACGGGTTCTCGGCGCCGTGCTCCTCGCCGAGGATGCCGTGGTCGGGATACTCGGCCTTGATGATCGCCCGGATCGCATGCTCCGCCTCGCGATCGGCCTCCGTCACCGGGTCGAAGCCGGCGGCAAGCTTGTTGGCGACGGCGCCCTGGCTGCGGAAGCGCGGCAGCGTTTCGGCCGCCGCCGCGGCGGCGATTCGGCGCAGGAAATCTGCGGGAACGATCACGAAAGGTCCTTTCCAGGGATTCTCAACAGCGGGATTGTTGCAAAAATATCGCAAACCGGGCGAACGGGGATATCAAATATCACTCTGAATTAAGAATTCCGTCACGGTCGCTTGACATTTGTGCGATGCACAATATGCTTATCGGTGAACAGGGTTTCCCTGTTCATGCCCTCCTTGGGCGTTTCCTCCCTAGACTTCGACCGCGTTGTGCGAACAACGCGGTTTTTTTTGACCGGCGCCAGCCGAGCCCGCTACGCTATTCGGCGGCGAGCGGCAATCCCCCGAAGACGTGGTCGGGCAGCGACATCAGGTCGGCTGAGAAGCGGCTGAGATCGTCGGCGAGCGCGTCGAAGCCGGGCGACTTCTGAAACGTCCGCTCGTTCATGTAGAGCCCGCGGTTGATCTCGATCTGCAAAGCGTGCAGGCTGCGGGCCGGCCGGCCGTAATGCTCGGTGATGAACCCCCCGGCATAGGGCTTGTTGTGGGCGACGGTGTAGCCCATCGTCGACAGCAGCGAGATCACCACTTCCACGAAGGAAGCCGAAGCGGAGGCGCCGAAACGGTCGCCGACAATGAAATCCGGGCGGATGCCGCTGTCGCCCACGCGGATGCTTGCCGGCATGGAGTGGCAGTCGACCAGGACGGCATAACCGAAGCGCGAATGCGTCTCGGCCAGCAGGCGCTTCAGCGTGTCGTGATAGGGCTTGTAGACGCCCTCGATGCGGCCGAGCGCCTCGCCGAGCGGCAGCCGCGACGGGTAGATGTCGAGCCCTTCGCCGACTAGCTTGGGGATGGTGCCGAGCCCGCCCGCCACCCGCGCCGAGCGGATGTTGGCGAAGGACGGCACCGGCTCGTGGAACATGCGCGGGTCGAGCTCCCACGGCTCGCGGTTCACGTCGAGATAAGCGCGCGGAAAGTTGGCGGCCAGCAGCGGAGCCCCCAGCGCCACCGCGCCGCCAAAAAGCTCGTCGACATAAGAATCCTCCGAGCGCCGGATCGCGGTCGCGTCGAGCCTGGTCATCGCCAGGAAGCGCTCGGGATAGTAGCGGCCGCTGTGCGGCGAGTTGAAGACGAACGGCACCCGCTGCTCGGCGGCGGCGCGAATCTCGAAAGGCGCGACCGCGCCGAAGTCGGCGGCGGTGGTCATCTGCGCTGTTCCTGGACTCGGTACACCATTGTTCGAAACTGCCATCTGCCGCGGCCCGTGTCCAGCTTCGCCCGGCCCCGCGGAACCGCAGGCATTCACTTGATATTTACCCGCCGCTCTTCATATACAAGTCATGGTTAACGGGCCGTCCGGCGACGGCTCGCCGAACTGATTCGGACGGGAAGACATGGCACGCATCCTGCTGGCGGAAGACGACGACGACATGCGCCGGTTCCTGGTCAAGGCGCTGGAGCGCGCCGGCTACGACGTGAGCGATTTCGACAACGGCGCCAGCGCCTACGAGCGGCTGCGCGAGGAGCCGTTCTCGCTGCTCCTGACCGACATCGTCATGCCGGAGATGGACGGCATCGAGCTTGCCCGCCGCGCCACCGAGATCGACCCGGACCTCAAGGTCATGTTCATCACCGGCTTCGCCGCCGTGGCGCTGAACCCCGACTCCAAGGCGCCGAAGGATGCCAAGATCCTGTCGAAGCCCTTCCATCTGCGCGAGCTCGTGAGCGAGGTGGAGAAGATGCTGCAGGCCGCCTGAACGCGGTTTTCGCCCGGCAGAGCGACCTGCCTGCGCCGGCGCAAATAGCCGCCATCGGAACTATTGACGCGCCCGATCAAACATGGTGTATGCGCGGCATTCGGATGGGCGTGTAGCTCAGCGGGAGAGCACTACGTTGACATCGTAGGGGTCACAGGTTCAATCCCTGTCACGCCCACCATTCGAACTTCTCCAATATGCAGACCGTCCGCTGCGTCCATCGGCGCACCGTCCGGGGACCCTCCACCGCCCTCTGACCGAAAGTCGAAAGGCCTTGCTCTGGTCATCGCGCGCTCATTCCGTATGATCGTCGGCGGCCATCGGATTTCGGCGTGGAGGAGGCCGCGCGCGACATTGGGGTATGCAGGAGGCATGTCTCGGTCACGCTCGCGATCGCCGCGTCACGGAGGAAATTCGCAGCACCGGATGCAGGACGTGGCGGTGAACCGTTGCGTCGACGTTCGAGTTCGCCGTCGGCCGGACAGCCAGTGAAGGGAGGAATGCATGCTCGACAAGGCCCCGAACCAGAAACTCGCCGGACTTCTCGAAAAGTTCGGCGCGGCCCTGGCCTCCGGCGACATCGACGCCGCGGTGTCGCTGTTCCAGGACGACTGCTACTGGCGCGACCTCGTCGCCTTCACCTGGAACATCAGGACGATGGAGGGCAAGGAGCAGATCCGCGACATGCTGAAGAGCCGACTCGCCGATGTCGGGCCGTCGAACTGGGCGGTTGCCGAGGGCGAGGACGCCGCAGAGGCGGACGGGCTGCTGGAAGGCTGGATCAGCTTCGAGACGAAGGTGGCGCGCGGCTACGGCCAGATCCGGCTGAAGGACGGTAAGATCTGGACGCTGCTCACCACCATGGCCGAGCTGAAGGGGCATGAGGAGAAGGCCGGCTTCACCCGCCCGCTCGGCGCCAAGCACGGTCACGGCAAGGGCCGCAAGTCGTGGAAGGAGGAGCGCGAGGAGGAGATCGCCGAACTCGGCTTCAGCCGCCAGCCCTATTGCGTCATCGTCGGCGGCGGCCAGGGCGGCATCGCGCTCGGCGCCCGGCTGAAGCAGCTCGGCGTATCCACCATCATCGTCGAGAAGAACGAGCGCCCCGGCGACAGCTGGCGCAAGCGCTACAAGTCGCTCTGCCTGCACGACCCCGTCTGGTACGATCACCTGCCCTATATCGACTTCCCCAAGAACTGGCCGGTGTTCTCGCCAAAAGACAAGATCGGCGACTGGCTGGAGATGTACACCAGGGTGATGGAGCTCAACTACTGGACCTCCACGACCGCGAAGAAGGCCAGTTACGACGAGGCCGCAGGGGAATGGACCGTCGTGGTCGAGCGCGACGGCAAGGAGATCGTGCTGAAGCCGAAGCAGCTCGTGCTGGCGACCGGCATGTCCGGCAGGCCCAACCTGCCGAAATTCCCCGGCATGGAAAAATTCAGGGGCGACCAGCACCATTCCTCGCGGCATCCGGGGCCGGACGCCTATGCCGGCAAGAAGGCGGTCGTCATCGGCTCCAACAACTCCGCCCACGACATCTGCGCGGCGCTGTGGGAAGCCGGCGCCGACGTCACCATGGTGCAGCGTTCGTCCACCCACATCGTGCGCTCCGAGACGCTGATGGAGGTCGGGCTGAGCGCGCTCTATTCCGAGCAGGCGGTGCGCAACGGCATGACCACCGCCAAGGCCGACCTGATCTTCGCCTCGCTGCCCTACAAAATCCTGCACGAGTTCCAGATCCCGCTCTACCGGCAGATGAAGGATCGCGACCAGAAGTTCTACGCGGATCTGGAGAAGGCCGGCTTCCTGCTCGACTGGGGCGACGACGGCTCCGGCCTGTTCATGAAATATCTGCGGCGCGGCTCCGGCTATTATATCGACGTCGGCGCCTGCGATCTCGTCATCGACGGCTCGATCAAGCTGAAGAGCGGCTCCGGCGTGAAGGAGATCACCGAGGACGCGGTGCTGCTGGAGGACGGCACAAGGCTGCCGGCCGACGTGATCGTCTACGCCACCGGCTACGGGTCGATGAACGGCTGGGCGGCCGAGCTGATCTCGCGCGAGGTGGCCGACAAGGTCGGCAAATGCTGGGGTCTCGGCTCCAACACGACCAAGGATCCCGGTCCCTGGGAGGGCGAGCAGCGCAACATGTGGAAGCCGACGCAGCAGGAGGGTTTGTGGTTCCACGGCGGCAACCTGCACCAGTCGCGCCACTATTCGCAGTTCCTGGCGCTGCAGCTCAAGGCGCGGCAGGAAGGCATCCCGACGCCGGTCTACGGCCTGCAGGAGGTGCATCACAAGGGCTGATGCCGCGGGCGTTGTGCTGCGAAACGCAACCCTCACCGGCCCTTCGAGCCCCTCTCCCACACTTGGGGCGAATGCGCAGTTCCAGCGATAGGCGCTCACCTTGCGGCCAGCGCTCCTCTCCCCGGGAGGGCCGGGCTATCGCATATGAGTTTACCCCCACCCCTAACCCCTCCCCACAAGGGGGAGGGAGACCGGCTGACGTCTCCGCCGAGCACTCATCGTCGACGGTTATGCGTTGCATAGCGGCCGCCGCAAAGTCCCCCTCCCCCCTTGTGGGAAGGGGTTAGGGGTGGGGGTACAGTCCGCAACGCTATCGCAACGCCCCATCAGCCCTTCAGCACGTCCGCCCATTCCGGATGGCGGCGGAACTGCGCGTTGGCGAACGGGCATAGCGGCATGATCTTCTTGCCGGCGGCACGGGCGTCCTCGACCGCGCGGGTCACCAGCCGCAGGCCGACCCCCTGCCCCCGAAAAGCGTCGGGGACGCCGGTGTGGTCGATGATGATCAGCTTTTCGCCGGCCTTGGAGAACGTCATCTCCGCCTCGGCGCCGTCGGCGCGGTAGAGATAGCGGCCTTTCGAGCCGCTCTCCTCGAATTCGATCTCCGGCACCTGCTCAGACATTGTTCTTCTCCTTCACCACACCGGCCAGAAAGCGCCGCGCCGCCTCGATCTCGCCGGGCCGCACCTCGTGCCCGCCTTCATGCCAGTCGACTGTGACATCCGCGCCGGCCGCGCGCAAACCGGCGGCCAGCCGCGACGTCAGCTCCGGCGGGCAGATCGGATCGCGGCGCCCGGCTGTGACGAGGATGCGGCGGCCGGCCAGACTGCCTTCGACCTTCGGCTCGAAAGGGATCAGCGGATGCATCAGCACGGCGGCGTCGAACAGCTCCGGCTGCCGGAACAACACCGAAGCAAGAATGTTGGCGCCATTGGAATAGCCGATGCCGAGCACCGCCGACGGCTTCTCGGCCGCCCGCTGCGCCTCGACGAAGGCAGCCATCCTGGCCGTCGCCCGCGCCAGGTCGGCCATGTCGTAGACGCCCTCGCCGGTGCGCCGGAAGAAGCGGGCGGCGCCGCCCTCCGACACGTCGCCGCGCGGCGAGACGATCGTTGCCTCGGGCACAAGATCGCGTCCGAGGGATACCAGCTGGTTCTCGTCGCCGCCCGTACCGTGGAAGGCGAGGAGCAGGGGCCCGCCCGGCTCTCCGGGCAGGCGCTTGTGGATGTAGGAACCAGTCGACATCGGCATTCTCCCGTCAGGCGCCCAGCGGCTGCAGGTGCTGTTCCAGATAAGGCCGCAGATGCGCATGCTGCGTCGGCAGCTTCAGCGCCTCGCCGAGATGGGCGGCATCCTCGTCACGGTCGAATCCGGGCTCGTTGGTGGCCACCTCGAACAGCACGCCGCCGGGCGTGCGGAAGTAGATCGCCCAGAAATAGTCCCGGTCGATCACCGGCGTCACATGATGGCCTGTGTCGATCAGCGCCTTACGCACCTCGAGCTGCTTCGCCCGGTTCTCCACCGCGAAGGCGATGTGATGCACGGAGCCGGCGCCGAGATCGGCGAAGTTCGCTCCCGGAACGGTCTCGATGTCGATCACGTCGGCACCGTTGCCGTCGCCGATCGCCAGCCGCTTGACGTTGCCGGAGGTATCGACGGGCTCGTAGCCCATGAACTTCAGCAGCTCCTCGGTCGCGCCGCCGTCGCGCAGCCTGAGCGAGGCGGAATGGAAGCCGCGGATCGCCTCGTCGGTCGGCACGCCGCCCTCGCCCCATGGCGCGCGCCCGTCATCGGCGATCTCGACCAGAGCGAAACCGTCGCCGTCGGGACCGTCGAAGCGCAGGCGGTTCTCGCCGAAGCTGGTCTCGCGCGACAATCCGGTCACGCCCTGTTCGGCGAGACGCTGCTCCCAATAGCCCAGCGAGCCGGCGGGAACGGAGAACACGGTGGTACCAACCTCGCCGGCGCCGCGGCGACCCTTGCCGATATTGGGGAACGGGAAATAGGTCATCACCGAGCCCGGCGTGCCCTGGCCGTCGCCGTAATAGAGGTGGTAGACGTCGGGCGCGTCGAAGTTCACGGTCTTCTTGACCCTGCGCAGCCCGAGCTTGCCGGTGAAGAACCGGTTGTTCTCGCTGGCGTCCCTGGCCATCGACGTGACGTGGTGAATGCCTCTGATCTGGTTGAGCATGATCTGTCTCCCTTCTTTCGAGTTGCAGGGGTGTTGCTCGGATGGCTTCTATGTCGGGCAAAAGCGCTTCGCCCGGTAGGCGCCAAACAGAGGATGGATCGTTCATTGATTGGAAACGATATTGCAGGATCGTTCATAGAATATGGAACGGCGCCGGCGGCGACTGCCGGTGGGAAGGAGCGGTCGAAGAAGACCGGCCGCCCGGCCGCCCCTCGGAACATCCTGTTCGTCACCTGCGACCAGTGGCGCGGCGACTGTCTCTCGGCCGCCGGCCATCCCACGGTGAGGACACCCAACGTCGATGCGCTGGCACGGGAAGGCGTGCTGTTCCGGCGGCATTTCGCCGGCGCCGCGCCCTGCTCGCCGGCGCGCGCCTGCCTCTATACCGGCCTCTACCAGATGACCAACCGCGTCTGCCGCAACGGCACGCCGATGGACCGGCGCCACTGGAACGTGGCGCTCGCCGCCCGGGCGATGGGCTACGATCCGACCCTGTTCGGCTACACCGACGTGGCGCCCGATCCGCGCAGCCATGCGCCGGGAGATCCGGTGCTCAGAACTTACGAAGGCATGCTGCCCGGCTTCACGTCGCGGCAGCTGCTACCGGAGCACCAGAGGCAGTGGCTCTCCTGGCTCGCCGCCCGTGGCGTCGACGCAAGCGCCGGCTATCCCGATATCCACAGGCCGGCCGGTTCCGGCCATGGCGAGGTGACACGGGCCGCGCCGGTCTATTCCAGCGACGAGACGCCGACCGCCTTCATGGCCGGCGAGTTCATCCGCTGGCTCGGCGAGCAGGAGGCGGGGCGGCCCTGGTTCGCCCATCTCTCCTTCATCAGCCCGCATCCGCCCTTCGTCGTGCCGGCGCCGTTCAACGACATGTACGATCCCGGCGATGGCCCCGCTTTCCACCGCGCCCGGCGCTGGAAGGACGAGGCGAAAAGCCACCCCTGGCTCGCCTACGAGCTCGCCCGCCAGCGCAAGGCGAAATTCCTGCCCGGCGCCCGGGGCAAGGTGCGCGACTGGAGCGAGCACGAATTCCGCACCATCCGCGCCATCTACTACGGCATGATCTCCGAAGTAGATTCTCAGCTCGGCCGCATCTGGACTGCGTTGCGCGCTGCCGGCGCCTGGGAAAGCACGGTGATCGTGCTCACCTCCGACCATGCCGAGATGATGGGCGACCATTTCATGCTGGGCAAGGGCGGCTACTTCGACCAGAGTTTTCACATTCCGCTGATCGTCCGCGATCCCGCCGCCGCAAAGACGGCCGGCACCACGGTCGACCGCTTCACCGAAGCGGTGGATGTTGCGCCGACGATCGTCGAATTGGCCGGCGGCAAGTCGCCACCCTGGCTCGACGGCCGCTCGCTTGTGCCCTTCCTGCGGGGCGCGAAAACGCCGCATTGGCGCGACTGCGCCCATTGGGAATTCGACTTCCGGTCGGTGGCGAAGGGCGAGGCGGAAGAGCATTTCGGCCTAAGGCCGCAGCAATGCAATCTCGCGGTGATCCGCTCGGAGCGGTTCAAATATGTTCATTTCGGCGGAAGGCTGCCGCCGCTTCTGTTCGACCTGACCGACGATCCAGGCGAGCTGCGCGACCGCGCGGCGGATCCGCTCTACCGCTCGACGCGGCTGGACTTCGCGGAGCGGCTGCTTGCCTGGCGGGCCGAGCATCTCGACCAGTCTCTGGCCTTGACGGAACTCACCGGCAAGGGACCGGTGACGTTTGGATGAGGTGACAAAAAATCCGCGCCGTCGCCGGCGCGGATTCTTGCCTGAGCAGGATCGGACAGCTTAGCGCATGATGATGCGCTGCGTGTCGCGGTTGTCGGCCCAGGTGCTCTTGTCATAGGCCGGCGCGGCGTCGAGCTGCTCCTTGCTGAAGTTGGTGTAGAGATACTTGTTGCCGTCCGCATCGGTCATGAATGCGAGATTGTCCATGCCGACGGCAACTTCCTTCTCGCCGACGCCGAGGAAGCCGCCGACATCGATGATGAGCGCGTCGACCTTGCCGTCCTGCGTCAGCACGACATCGCCGATCTCGCCGATATTGGCGTCGTTGGCGCCGTAGACCGTGGTGCCGACGAGGTCTTCGGCGCGGATGTCGCCGGCCGGCATCTCGGTGAGCTGCGACCTGTCGATCGCACCGGTCTGGGTCTGGTCAGGAGCCGCAGCCGGCGCCTGGGCCGTGGTGTCATCGGCAGGCGCCGCCGGCGCCTGGGCCGTGGTGTCGTCCGCAGGCGCCGCAGGTGCCTGGGCAGTCGTGTCGTCCGCCGGCGCAGCCGGAGCGGCCGCCGTATTGTCGGTCGGCGCCATGGTGCCGTCCGGCGCGGGCGCCGAGGACGTCGTGGCCGGGGCCGGATCATACGGGCGGCGGTCGAAGTCGGCCTGTGCCTGCAGCTGCTCCTTGGTGGCGTTGACGACGATCCAGCGGTCGCCGTCGCGCTCTGCCCAATCAATATCGCCATAGTTCATGGCGACATTTTTCTCGCCGATGCCGAGGAAACCACCGACGCCGATCACCACCGACTCGACATTGCCGTTGGAGCCGATGACGACGTCGTTGACCTGGCCGATGTTCTCGGCATTGTCGCCGGTGCCGTTATAGACGGTTTCGCCGATCAGATTCGTTGCGAGGAACCCGTCAGCCTTGGCGACTGGAGCCGCCGGGGCCTCGGTCGCCGGCGCCGGGGACGCCGGCTGCGTGGCCTCCTGCGCATAGGCGCCGCCCGCCAGAAGGGTCATCAGCGCGGTGGTAGCCAAAAGTTTGCGGACCATGATACTCTCTCCTTGTGCGTGAAATCCATGCACGGGCGCGTCCGACTGAACCGTCGCAGGGGAGGCCGGGCGCGTCGTTACATGCTCACAACGTGATCGCTGAAATTCGGTTCCGTGACAGAGATTTGCCAATCGGGCAGATCCGACCCAAGCGCGGCTCTCGTGGCGGGATGAAACAGAGCCGACGAGCGTCCCGTCGAAAGCGTCAGTTGGAATCGGTGCTGATGCCGCCGGCGTCGTCGGCGGCCGGCGTATCGATCCGTTCACCCCAGAACTCGACTCCGGCCCAGACGACCATCGCCAGGACCAGTGCGGCGATCAGGACGACCAGCACGGGACGGCCGAGCTTGCCTTGCCGGGCTTTCTCGGGGGGGAGGGGTTTTGGCATGATTGGGGGTCTCCGGTCTTGGGGGCGGTTGTCGATCGACAATGCCCGCCGGACGGGGAGGTTCCCCGTCTCCCGGAGATCACCCGTAGGCTCTCAGTCCTCAGACGTATCGTCGGAGGACGGTCGGCTGCTGTTCTCGCGGTAGATCGCATAGGCGATCGCCGCGACCGCCGGGACGAGAAGCGAAGCCAGTCCCGCCCGCCCCTTCAGGAGAACGGGCGCGGCGGCAATGCCGGCGGCGATTGCCGCCTTGGTGAAATCGCGGCTCCGCTGCCTCGCTGCGATCTTCGCCCGGGCGCGCCTCGTCATGCCATGAAAAAGCACTACCAGCAGAGCCGCCACCAGAAAGACCGCGCCGATGACCAGCGTAGCCTCGACGGCGCCATAACGGTCCGCCGCCCAGATGGTGAGGGCGGCCAGCAGGTACAAGAATCCGGCCAGCGCCAGCAGGCCGGCGAGCGCATAGCTGATCAGTGCCCGCTTCGTCCGGCGCAGCGCCGCCATGGTCTCCCCGGTCGCCAGACCGGCAATCAGCGAAGCCAGCATGACCCCTCCGCGCCGGCGTCAGCGTCGCGACAGGAGCGCGAGCAGGTAGCCGACGCCTGCGGCGATCGCCAGCGACGTGATCGGCTTTTCCCGGACGGTCGTCGTCAGCTGGTCCTCGAGGTCACGCGCATTGCTTTTCAGGTTCTGTATGGCCGCCTCGCCCTGCGCCCGCAATTGCTCGGCGCCTTCGGCCGCCGCACGCCGCGCCGTGCCGTAGGAGTGTTGCCCGGTCTTGGTCAACTGCTCTGCCAGCTTGGCGATGTCCTGCCGCAACTGGCGGATATCCGCTTCCAGATCGGGTCGCGCCGCATCTTCCGCGATGTCTTCCGCCGCCTTGGCCGCCGTCGCCATCGACTTGCTTGCTGTTGCCATTTGGGTCGCTCCGTTGTTGAACGGGTTCGAAACGCTCTGGCGCGGGCGTTGTTCCGCTGCGTCGGCCGAAAGCTACGGGATCGTAGAGCCGAAAGCGAGAGGTGCCGCGAAAATGCCGGCGGCTCAGCCTTTCCGTCGGCGGGTTATCAAACCAGCGGCCGAACCGTCTCGCTCAGCCCTTCCCACCGAGCCGCCGCCAACAATCCGTCGAGATCCCTGATCTGGCAGCCGCCACCTCGCCAGGTGATCAAGCCGCGGTCCGCCAGCTTGCGGATCGTCTTGTTGGTGTGGACAAGCGACAGCCCGAGCGTGTCGGCGATGTGCTGCTGGGTGATCGGAATGAGCAACGGCACCTCGCCGTTGAGCCCGACGCTGCGGGCGCGGCTGCCGATGAAGGAGAGCAGATAGGCCGTTCGCTCGACGGCAGAGCGCCGCCCGACGCTGAGCAGGTTCTCGTCGAGGATCTGCTCCTCGCGCGAAGCGATCCAGGTGATGTCGAAGGCCAGTCCCGGATGGTTGCGATAGAGGTCGAGCAATCTTTCCCGTTCGAAGACGCACAGCACCATCGGCGACAATGCCTCGACCGAATGCTGCATCTCGCCGGTCAGGCTGCCCTGCAGGCCGATCAGGTCGCCCGGCATCGCGTAATTCAGGATCTGCCTGCGGCCGTCGGGCAGGAGCTTGTAGCGAAAGGCCCATCCCGCCAGGACAGTGTACAGATGGACGCTGTCGACTCCTTCGGTCAGGACCGTCTCACCCTTGCCGATACTGAGTTCTCCGCGCTTGAAATGGCCGATGAAAGCCAGTTCCTCCGCTTCGAATTCCCGGAAAGTCTTCAGGCGCCGCAGTGGACATTTCTGACACGGCGTGTAAGCGGCGGACGTCGGATAGGCCTCCAGCCCGAACAATCAGGACCTCCAATTTTGACGAGGGATAGTTGCGAGAGCGACAACGCTTCGGGAGGCGATGGGGTTCCCGAGGAAAACATGTCAAAGTTAAATGACACGCCGTGCTTTTGCCGCGATGACAGGCAGCTTGCTGGAGGGATTTCCGTGACGAAACTGCTGGAAGGGCGTCGCATTCTGGTGCTCGAGGACGAATTTCTCATCGCCATGGACGTCGAGCAGATCTGCCGCGACCACGGCGCCTCGCAGGTGCTCATCGCCCGCACGCTCGAAGAGGCCGAAGCGGCGGCGGCCAATTCGGTCTTCGACGCGGCAATCATCGACATCATGCTGGGAAACGACTCGACCCTTGAATTCGCGGCTTCCCTGCGGGAGCGCCGGATCCCCTTCGCCTTTGCGTCGGGCTATTCCGATCTGGACGAGATCGCCAGCGCGTTCCCCGAAATCAGGATCATCGGCAAGCCCTATTCCGGCGACGACCTGGTGCAGGCAATCGCCGACGCCGGCCGGCGTCCCTGACACGCCGCCCCACCGTCGCGATCAGGCGGCGTTCGACCCCAGCACCTGTGTCGCGATGGCGTCGGGACCGTAGTCCTCTTCCCCGGATATCTGCAGGATGTCCTGCAGCCGCGTACGGGCCCGGCTGACCCGGCTTTTGATCGTGCCCACGGCGCAATCGCAGATCACCGCCGCTTCCTCGTACGAGAAGCCGGAGGCGCCGATCAGGATGATCGCCTCGCGCTGGTCCTCCGGCAGCAGTTCCAGGGCGGCACGGAAATCGGCGAGATCGAGCTTGCCGTGCTGGCTCGGATGGACGGCCAGCCGTTCAGTCATCACCCCTTCCGAATCCTGCACTTCCCGGCCACGCTTGCGCATCTGCGAATAGAACTCGTTGCGCAGGATGGTAAACAGCCAGGCCTTGAGATTGGTGCCCATCTGGAAACTGTGGTGTTTGTCCCACGCCTTGACCAGGGTTTCCTGGACGAGATCGTCGGCCCTGTCGGAATTTTGGGTCAGCGATACCGCGAAAGCCCGCAGGCTGGGTATGGCCGCGAGCAGTTCGCTCTTGAACTCAGGCGCCACCGCCATCCCCTTCAGCCCTTTTTCTGCGCGGTTTCGGCTGCTTCGAGCTCGCTCAGGAGCTGCGTGAAGCGGTCCGGCACGTCGCTTGAAACGAGCTCGTCGTAATATTGCTTGAGCTTGCGACCTATCTCGGAATTGGTGCCGAGCACATCTGCCGAGCCGCGCGCCGGCGGTGGCGATTCGCCGGGGGCGAGACTTTCCTTCATCAATTTCACCGTGTTGCCCTGTTTCTTGGTCAGTTTTCAGACTCCCGCGGCCCCCTGCCGCGTGACCCAAACCCGTTGGGGGCGGAAACGCGGCTGCTCAAATATGGTTCCGGACGCGCGGAACTTTTTATGGAGGGGCCCGTTGTGGGCGCATCTCGCCTATGCAATTCGTCACGCATTCAATGAGGGACCCCATGAGTTTGTCAGCAAGCATCGCCCCCCACCTGCCTTATCTGCGCCGATTCTCGCGCGCCGTCTCCGGCTCGCAGCAGAGCGGCGACGCCTTGGTGGCGGCGATGCTGGAGGCGATCGTCGCCGACGTCGACATGTTTCCGCAGGCGTCGAACGCCCGCATCGCGCTCTACAAGGTCTTCGCGCGGCTGTTCACCTCGGTAGTCATCCGGGTTCCGGACGAGCAGGCCGCGACGGGATGGGAGAGGAAGGCCGCGGCCAATCTCACCGCCATCTCGCCACGCGCCCGGCAGGCCTTCCTTCTGGTAGCGGTCGAAGGCTTCACCGACGAGGAGGCCGCGGAGGTTCTCGATGTCGACGTGGATGAGTTCGGCCGGCTTCTGGCCCAGGCCAGCGCCGAGATATCGCGTCAGGTTGCGACCGACATCATGATCATCGAGGACGAGCCCCTGATCGCCATGGACATCGAGCAGATGGTCGAGAGCCTTGGCCATCGCGTCGTCGGGACGGCGCGCACCCATAGGGAGGCCACCGATCTCTTCAAGCGCACTCAGCCGAAGATGATCCTGGCCGACATCCAGCTTGCCGACGGCACCTCCGGCATCGAGGCCGTCAACGAGATACTGACGACCGCTTCCGTGCCGGTGATCTTCATCACCGCCTTTCCCGAGCGGCTTCTCACCGGCGAAAGGCCGGAGCCGGCCTTCCTGGTCACAAAACCGTTCAGCCCGGAGATGGTCAAGGCACTGATCAGCCAGGCGCTGTTCTTCGACAGGCAGGCCAAGGCCGCCGCATAGATCGGCGTCACCCTGGAACCATCCAGCGCGGCGGGCGTTTTCGCTTCACAAATCAGGAGACGGAACAATGCTTTATTGGGCACTCGTGTTTCTGGTCGTGGCGATCATCGCGGGCGCGCTCGGCTTCGGCGGCATTGCAGGCACGTCGGCGGGCATCGCGCAGATTCTGTTCTTCATCTTCCTGGCTTTCCTGGTGATCTCGCTGATCGCGGGTCTCATCCGGCGCGCTTAGCCGAGGACGCAGAACTGGAGACCGCTCCCCTCAAACGGTTTCCAGCCGCCGCCGGGCCGTGCTAGCGAAAGCGGTGCGGTCCGGCGGAACCGCCTCAATAGCTAGAGTCTCCAGTGAAACCAGCAGCCAAGATAGATACCGAGGTCGGGCACCGCGCCCGTTGTTGGGGAGATATCGGGCACACGGGGGCAGGATATGGGCACCCGGGATAGCAGCAGGACCACGTCCGATCGCGGCAGCAGCCTGCTCAAGGCACTGTCGAATACCGGCATCTCGGTGATCTATTTCGACTTGGATCTGCGCGTCGTCTGGACGGAGAACCTTCCGCCCGCCTGGGCCGACAGACCCATCGAAGGCCTGCCCGTGGGCGAATTCCTTGCCGCCGATGCCGCCGCGGCCTTATCGCTCGCCAAACAGGAAGTGCTGTCCTCGGGGCTGTCGCAGACCCTCGAGATGAGCCTGCCGGACGACGACGGGGCGCGCTGGTTTTCGGTATGGATCGATTCCGACTGGTCGGCGAAGGACGAAGCGCTCGGCATCGTCACCACCGCCGTCGACATCACCGACCAGAAGCGCCGCGAGCAGACGCTCCGCACGCTGTTGCGCGAAGTCGCGCACCGTTCGAAGAACCTGCTCGCCATCATCCAGAGCATCGCCACACAGACGGGCCGCCATTCGGAGACCGTGGACGGATTTCTGTCGCGCTTCCGCGGGCGCTTGCAATCGCTGGCGTCCACGCAGGATCTGGTGACGTCCTCGGACTGGCGTGGCGCCGCGCTGCAGGATCTGGTGGTGGAACAGGTCGCCAGATATACCGCCGATCCGGCGGTCAGCATCCGGCTGGGCGGCGACAAACCCTATCTCAACCCCAACGCCTCGCTGCATATCGGGCTCGCCTTGCACGAGCTTGCCGTCAATTCGGTGAGCTACGGTGCGTTGGCCCGGCCGGACGGCTACGTATCCATCAACGCTACCCGGATGAACGGGGGCGCGGCCCCTGCTCTCTCCCTCGTCTGGACAGAGACGATCAGCCTCGCCGACCAGACGATCGGTCGCAAACGCTTCGGCAGCGTGGCGCTGGAACGCGTGGTGCCGGCTGCGCTGAACGGCTCGGCGACGCTGGAACTCACCAGCGACCGTCTCACCTATTCCCTGCTCGTGCCCCACGGCAGCTTCCAGGCCGACTGACGGCCCAGGTCTTTCAAGACCGCAGAGGCCGCTCTTCCACCGCAATCTTTGACGAAATCACCGCCCTTCAGTCGTCCGGCGATCGTCCCAAGACTCTCACGACTTCGTTATTCGGGAACTCGGCGAAGCCTTCCTACGTTAATGCATTGGAAAGGGAAATCGCCATGGAACACATAGCGGCTCTTCTTCTGATCGTCGGATGCTCCGGAGACCTGAAGGTCTGCAACGAGATGCCTGTGGACGTCTCCATCTACGAAACCTACGAGGAATGCCAGGCTGATCTTCAGCCGACGCTCTCCCATTTTGCCGGACGCCGTGACAGGATCCTGGGGCAGTGCGTCTATGTCGACCCTGCCATGGAAGAGGCGGACGCCGAGCTCGTCTGGGACGTTACGCCCGATGGCAAGCTGACGGCGTCGGTCGAGTCCTATAACGCCGATGTCGCCTCGCGGGTCGACCGTAGCGCCAAGACCGCCAGCGTCCGCCATTGACCGCCTTTGGATTTCCACACCTGAAAATAACCAGCAGAACAGCCGACGGATAGGCGAGATCGCCCTCTGCGTGTTATCCCTTGCAGTGAATGGGACTGGCACCAGGAGTGATCGATGAGGAAAATGGTTCTCGCGCTAGCGGCGGTCGCTGCGCTTGCCGGATGCACGACGGCGGAAAAGGACGCCGCGCTCGGCGGCACCGCCGGCGCCGTCATCGGCGGATTGGCCACGGGTGATGCCGGCGGAGCGCTGGTCGGCGGCGCGATCGGCGCGGTCAGCGGCGTGCTGATAGGCAAGGCGACGCGCACCGGCTGGTGCGTCTATCGCGACCACCGTGGCCGGCTCTACGAGGCGCGCTGCCGCTAGGCCTGCCCGTTGCGATTGAGTTCCCGGTCGAGCGGGATGTCGATTTCGATCGTCAGGCCGGCTTCGCCATACTCACGCGCGATCTTTCCCCGAAGCTCGCGCGTGATGTTCATGTCGATCAGTTTGGTGCCGAAACCGGCCGGCTTCACCGGCTCCTGAGCCGATGGCCCGCGTTCTTCCCATCGCAGTTTCAGCCGCCTCTCGGAAGAGCCGCGTTCGACCGTCCAGGTGACGGCAAGCGCCGCGGCCGAGGAGCCGATGGCTCCGTATTTCAGCGCGTTGGTCGCGAGTTCGTGGAATGTCAGTCCCAGTGCCTGAGTGCTGGTTTCGTTGAGCAGCACCTTCGGTCCTTTCAGGGCATCCTCCGGCAGTTCCTTGCCGAAGACCTGTTCCAGCTCGATCCGCAGCAGATCGCGCAGTTCCGCTTTCTGCCAGCGCGACCGCGTCAGCATGTCCTGCGATGCCGACATGGCCTGCAGCCGCGACGCGAAGGAATCCGAGAACTCCTTGATGTCGGCGGAATTCGCCGCGGTCTGCCTGGCTATCGCCAGCACCCGCGCGATCGAGTTCTTGATGCGATGCTTCATCTCCTGAAGCATCAGATCCTTTTCGGCAAGGCTCCGTTCCGTCGTCTCGTGCAGCCGCGATTTCGCCTCGTAGGCCCGCTGCTGGTAGCGCGCCACGGTGGCGATCGCACCGGCGAGCATGAGGCCGGCGAGCCCCAGCAGCACCGGAAGGGCGCGTGACGACGGGCGCTCGAAGGCGCTGGTCGGGCGGAACTGGAAGGTCCATTTGCGGCCGGCGACCGTTAGTTCGCGGGTGACCAGGAAATCGTCGGAAAACCGCTGGTCGGGCGGAACCTCCGAGCGGAACAGCAGTCTGTCGATGGACGGCTCGCCGTCGAAGACCTCGACACTGGCCGGCAGCAGCGGCGGCCTGGCCAGCGCTGCATAAAACAGCTCGGACGTTCTGAAGGAAGCGTAGACCAGACCGGCCGGCGGATCGTTCTTGTCCTCCCGCCCGGGCAGCTTGGACCTCAGCGCGGAGAACACCAGGATGCCGGGCGCCGGCTGCGCTCCACCCGTTGCCTGGCCGAGCACGACCAGTCCAGAGGACCGCGCCTGTCCGGTAGCAAGCGTCGCCTCGATCGCGGCCCGGCGCACCTGGTCCGAATACATGTCGTAGCCGATCGCCGTCCGCGTATCGTCGTCGAGCGGCTCGAACAGCGTGATCGGCGTGCGCCATTCCTGATCGGACGGCGGGTAGACCTTCAGGTCGGCGCCATGCTCGGTCGCCAGGCGCTGTTCCAGCAGGGGCTCGCCGCCCGGGGCGACCAGCGCGGCGAAGCCGAGGCCGCGCAGGCCGGGAAAGTTGTCCTTGACCTCGAGCGCGCGGTAGTAGTCGCGGAACTCGACCCGGGTGACATTGCCGAACCGCGCCTCGAAGAAGGCCTGCGTCGACACCAGCAGCGACAGATCGAGCTGCAGCCTGCTCTGCAGCCGGCTGAGCGCATCGTCGGCCGCCGCCTGGAACTTGTAGCGGGCGGCTTCCTCGCCAGTCCGGTAGGCGTAGCCGGCTGTCACGAGGCTCGCAATGGCCACCGCCGCGAACGCCAGATAGGGTAGCAGCTTCTTCAAGTACGACATGCTCTCTCTGAGGTGCCGACTTTATGGAGGCTGGCCGCGGCGAAAGCAATGATGTCGCGTGGCCGGTCTGCAACAGGGCCAAGATCATCGTGTCGGCGCAACGGCTTGGTGCCGTTCAGGCGGCGGCCATCCGCATTGCGCCGGGACCCGGCGTGGCGCCGGGCGGGCATTTGCCGAGGATGATCATGCCGAGCACCTCGTCCTTGGTGACGTCCTGCGTGCGCGCCGTCCCGACCACCTGGCCGTTCTTCATCACGCAGACACGGTCGGCGAGGTCGAACACGTCATGGATGTCGTGGCTGATCAGGAAGATGCCGATGCCGTCGGCCTTGAGCTGCTTTACCAGTTCGCCGACCTGCGCCGTCTCCTGCGGGCCGAGTGCGGCCGTCGGCTCGTCCATGATCAGGATGCGGGCGTTGAACAGAATGGCGCGGGCGATCGCCACGGACTGGCGCTGGCCGCCCGAAAGCTTGATCACCGGTTCCTTGAAGCGCTGGAAGCGCGGATTGAGGCGGCCCATGACCTTGCGCGCCTCGGCCTCCATGGCGACGTCGTCCAGCGTGCCGTATGTCGTCATCAGCTCGCGGCCGAGGAAGAGGTTGGCGGCGGCGTCGACATTGTCCGCCAGGGCGAGCGTCTGGTAGATCGTCTCGATCCCGTATTTCTTCGCGTCGCGCGGATTGGAGATCGATGTCTCCTCGCCGTTCACGAAGATCTGGCCGGCATCGCGCTTGTAGGCCCCTGACAGGACCTTGATCAGCGTCGATTTTCCCGCGCCGTTGTGGCCGAGCAGGGCGACCACCTCGCCGGAATGGAGATCGACGGAAGCGTCGTCGACGGCGCGGATGCCGCCGAAGGCAATCGAGATGTTCTTCATCTCGATCAGAGGCGTGCGGCTGTCGGCCATGATGTCCTCCTTCAGACGCGCTTGCGATAGACGGTGTCGAGCCACACGGCGATGACCAGCACCGCGCCGACGACGATGCTTTGCAGCGGCGAGTCGACGCCGAGCAGCACCATGCCGGACTGCAGCGACTGCATCAGCAGCGCGCCGAGCATGGCGCCGATGACCGTGCCCGAGCCGCCGGCGAGCGAGGTGCCGCCGATGACAGCGGCTGCGATGACCAGCAGTTCGTCGAGCGTGCCCAGCGAATTCGTGGCCGAGTTGAGACGCGCCGACGACACCGCCGCGCTGATCGCCGCCAGCACGCCCATGATCATGAACACCTTCATGGTCACCCAGCGCGTCTTGATGCCGGCGAGGTTCGCCGCCTCCGGATTGCCGCCGATGGCGAAGACGTAGCGGCCGAAGCGGGTGCGGTTGGTCACGAAGGTCATGACGATGCCGACGGCGATCGCGATCAGCACCGGAATGGCGATGCCATGGGCGATGAACAGGCCGCCTTCCGGCACGGCGATGCCGTTCTGCTCGGCATAGCGCCGCACGATGCCCGTCGGCCATGGATAGGAATTGGCTATTCCTACAGCGCCGAGGATGATGCCACAGGTGACGGCGCCGCGCAGCACCTCGGCCCACACCGGCCGCAGCGGAAAGCGGAAGCGCTTGCGCTGCCGGCGCGCCTGCAGGAGCATCAGCACGACGGCACCGCAGGCGACGATCGCGGCGATCCAGCTCCAGCGCGCGCCGATCGAGCCCTGCGGGCCGCCGCCCATCAGCTGGAAGGTGGCATCGAGCGGCGCGATCGTCTGGCCGCTGGTGATCCACCAGGCGGCGCCGCGCCACACCAGCAGGCCGCCCAGCGTCACGATGAAGGCAGGAACGTCCATATAGGCGATGATGAAGCCCTGGAACCCGCCGATCAAAAGGCCGATGGCCAAGCCTATGGCCAGGGCCAGCACCCATATCCAGGGATTGCCGAGCTCCAGCCCGACGACGCGGACGAGGAAATGAACCTGGGCGAAACCCATGATCATGCCGACCACGCCTTCCACCGATCCCACCGACAGGTCGATGTTGCGCATGACGATCACCAGCACCATGCCGGTCGCCATGATGGCGACCGAGGAGGTCTGGACGGAAAGATTCCAGAGGTTGCGGGCCGACAGGAAGGTGCGGCTGTCGAAGTCGAACGGATTGACGCCGATCCGCGCGCTCGAGATGACCTGCAACCCGATCCAGATGATCAGCAGCGCCCCGATCATGCCGAGCATGCGGGTATCGATCTCGGTGGCCTTCAGGAAGCGGGCGACGCCGCCGAGCTCGGATGCCCGCGCGAGGTCGGCCGACGATTTGGTGGCCGTATCGGTCATCGCTTCCTCCCTGCCGGTCGGCCGTCTGTCGCGGTTTGCCGGCTGTTGACGAGCTTAAGAAAACGCCGCGGCTTTCGCAAACCGCGGCGCCCGTTTTCATCGGCGGTTGAGCCGATCAGTTGCAGGCGGCGACGCTGCCTGCGGCGACGCCGGCACAGGCCACGTCCTTCGAGATCCAGCCGGCGTCGATGACGACGTTGAGGTTGTCCTTGGTGATCGCCACCGGGGTCAGGAACACCGACTTCACCGTGTTGCCGCCGGGCGTGGTGAAGTCGACGGCGTTCGGGATGTCGGCCATCGTCTTGCCGTCGGCAAGCTGCGCGGCGATCTCGGCGGCGTTCTTGCCGAGCTCGCGCGCGTCCTTCCATACCGACACGGTCTGCGTGCCGAGCGCGATGCGGTTGAGCGCCGCGTGGTCGCCGTCCTGGCCCGAGACCGGCACCGAGCCGGCAAGGCCCTGCGCGGCGAGCGCGGCGATCGCGCCGCCGGCGGTGCCGTCATTCGAAGCCACGACCGCGTCGACCTTGTTGTCGTTGGCGGTCAGAAACTGCTCCATGTTCTTCTGCGCATTGGCGGGCAGCCAGCCGTCCGTGTAGGCCTCGCCGACATTCTTGATCTTGCCGGCGTCGACCGCTTCCTTCAGCACTTCCATCTGGCCGGAGAACAGGAAGTCGGCGTTCGGGTCGGCGCCCGAGCCCTTGATGAAGACGTAATTGCCTTCCGGCTTGACGGCGAACACGCCCTTGGCCTGCAGGCGGCCGACTTCCTTGTTGTCGAAGGTCAGGTAGAAGACGTCCTTGTTCTCGATCAGGCGGTCGTAGCCGACCACCGGGATGCCCTCGTCGACCGCCTTCTGCACGGCCGGGCCGATGGCCGAGGCGTCCTGCGCCAGGATGATCAGCGCGTTGGCGCCCTGCGCGATCAGGCTCTCGACGTCGGTGAGCTGCTTGCCGGGGTTCGACTGCGCGTCGGCGGAGATGTACTTGTCGCCGGCTGCCTCGATCGCCGCCTTCATGGCCGCCTCGTCGGTCTTCCAACGTTCCTCCTGGAAGTTCGACCACGAGACGCCGATGACCTTGTCCTTGGCGCTCGCGACGGTGGCGAGCGACATCGACAGCGCGACACCCGCCAGCATGGCGGCTGCAAACTTGTTCATGATTTCCTCCCTGCGCCTTTGCGGCGCTCCTACAGCTCCGAAGCTTTTTTTCGAGCTTCGAAAAAAATATGCCTCGGCCCGAGGCTGCTGTCAACTGGGGATTTGCGACGCCGACAGGTACTTTTTTCGGAACCCGAAGTAAATGGTGACAGCCCTTTTGCTTTCTGCCACACTCTCGCCCGAGTCGACGATCGGTCGCGATAGGATCGCAATCGTTGGCCGGGGAGGAAACTTACGCCATGTCGGTCGGAATCCGTCACGACGACTTGCGGCGGCGCAATCGCGCGATGGTCATCTCCGCCGTCCGGCGTGCCGGCCAGGCGTCGCGCACCGAAATCGCCGCCACCACCAGCCTGAGCCACTCGACGATCTCCGCCATCTCGTCCGATCTGATCGCCGAAGGCATCCTGGCCGAGGCCAGGAATGCCGAGGTGGGCACGCTCAAGCGCGGCCGCCCGCAGGTGGCGATCGGCCTCGATCCGGACGCCGCCACGGTGGTGACCATCGTGCTGCTCTTCAACTTCCTCGCGGTCTCGGTCGTCGACTATGCCGGCCGCACCATCGTGGAGGAACGCAGGAAGCTCAAAACCTTCGACCTCGGCGAGGACGAACTCGTCGGCGAATGCATCGCCCTGGTGCGACGACAGCTCGCCAAGCGCGACGCCGCCGGCCGGCGCATCCTGAGGATCGTGCTTGCCATCCAGGGCACCACCGATGCCGCCGGCCACACCATGCTGTGGTCTCCCATCACCGAGCACGAGGGCATCCCCTTCGGCGAACGTCTGGCGCAGGCCTTCGGCGTGCCGGTGACGGTCGAGAACGACTGCAACATGATCGCCGTCGCGCTGCGGTGGCGCGATCCCGAGCGCTACCGCGACGACTTCATCGCCATCCTGCTGTCGCACGGCATCGGCATGGGCCTCGTGCTGAAGGGCGAGCTGTTCACCGGCACCCACTCCTCGGGCGGCGAGTTCGGCCACATGGTGCACCGGCCGGACGGGGCGCTCTGCCGCTGCGGCCGCCGCGGCTGCGTGGAAGCCTATGCCGGAAATTATGCGATCTGGCGCAGTGCCAGCGGCGCCAGCGAGGACGAGGCGCCGATCTCCGACATCGACGCCGCCGACATGGCGCGGCTCGCTGCTGCGGCGCGCGACCACGACGGTCCGGAGCGCGAGGCCTACCGCAAGGCGGGCGAGGCGCTGGGCTACGGTTTCGGCAGCCTGTTCGCGCTGATCGATCCCGCGCCGGTGGCGCTGGTCGGCATCGGTGCCGCCGCCTTCGACCTGATCGAGCCGTCGCTGCGCGCCGCGATCGCCATGACCGCCGGCGGCCAGCACTCCAAGGCGATCTCCTTCGCCACCGAGACCGACGAGGTCCCGCTGATCGCGCTCGGCTGCGCCATGCGGGCGCTGACCTTCATCGATCAGGAAGTGCTCGCCGGCGCCGCGCCTGTGCGCGGCAGGGATGTGGCGTGAGCGGGGCCATCAGTCGAAGTTGATCGGTATGGTGAGATGCAGCTTCGCCCCGGGCGGCGGCGCGGGCACCGGCGATGCGCGACGCACCATGGACAGGGCTTCCCTGTCGAGCCTCGCATCCCCGGATGAACGCGAGACTGAAGAAGACTGGAGCCGGCCGCCGGCATTGATCGTGAACGTCACGTGTACGTCGCCCTTGCGGTTCATCGAACGCAGTGTTCGCTGTATCTTCCTGCGGACCAGCGACTGCCAGCGCGCGATTTCAGATGCGGTTGCTCCGGCACCGGCGGTAGCGCTCCGCGCCGACGCCGCCCGCGGCGCATTCTGTGCGGATTTTTGAGCGGATACACTCGGCTTCGGCGGAGTCTTCTTCTTCGTGGTCTTCTCGGCCGGCTTGTTTTCGGCAGGCTTTTCCCTGGCCGGTTTCTGGTCGGCCTTCTTCCTCACAACCGGCTTTGGCTCTTCGATCTCCGGACGCGGCTCGGGGATCGCCATCGCGACCTCCGGCAGCGGTACCTCGACCAGGTCCGGGACCACCTCCTCGGCTTCGGTGATCGTTTCTTCGGGGACCACTTCGGGAGCCTGCTCGGTTTCCACCGTATCCGGCGCGACCTCCTGCACCTCCTCCGGCACGGCCTCGGCCACCTCGGTTTCCTCGACCGGGTCCATCTCCTCCGTAACCGGCTCGGCGGTTTCGACCGGCTCCTCGACCGATTCGGTCGCCTGACTCTCCGCTATCTCGGCCATGTCCAGCGGCACGGCATTCGGCATCACGACCGTGGGGGCGATCATCTCCAGCATGATCGCCGGGGGTGCCTCATCGGGAGGAGGCGGCAACGGACTTGACTGATGGATCAGCCAGGCCGACCCGACATGCGCTGCCACGACGAGCACCGCCGCCCCGGACCACAGGGCCACTTCGCGCTTGTGGAAACGCGGCCCGACGAGGTCGGAGATCAGGCCAGCATGCACGCTCATTGCGCCGGACCGCTCGCCGCCGCGCCCGCCGGTGCCACCTCGCCGCCGGCCGGCACCGTCTCCAGCCCGACCAGCGCGATCTTGAGATAGCCTGCGGCGCGCAGCAGGTTCATCACGTCCATCAGCGCGCCGTAGTCGACCGCCCGGTCGGCGCGCAGGAACACGCGCTGCTGCTTATCGCCTCCGGTCGTCTGGTCGAGAGCGGCGCCGAGCGCCGGCCGGCCGACCGTGTCCTCGCCGATGGCGATGGAGAGATCGTCCTTGACCGTCACGAACAGCGGCTTGTCCGGCCGCGGCGCAGCGGTCGCGGTGGAGGCCGGCAGGTCGACATTCACGTCGACGGTGGCCAGCGGCGCCGCCACCATGAAGATGATCAGCAGCACCAGCATGACGTCGATGAAGGGCGTGACGTTGATCTCGTGGTTCTCGTCGAGATCGTCGCCGTCGAAGGATTCTTTTATGCCGCCGGCCATGACGGAACGTCCCCTACTCGGCCGCGTCGCGGATCAGCACCGGACGGCCTCCGTCCGACTGCCGCTCGACCGCCGGGGCGAAGCGGAAATCGAGGTCGCGGCTGACGAGGCGCTCGACGCCGGCGGCGGCGTCGGCCAGCGCCTGGCGATAGGCCGTGATGGAGCGGGCGAACACGTTGTAGATGACGACCGCGGGTATGGCCGCGACCAGCCCGATCGCCGTCGCCAGCAGCGCCTCGGCGATGCCCGGCGCCACGACGGCGAGGTTGGTGGTCTGCGCTTCCGATATGCCGATGAAGGAATTCATGATGCCCCATACCGTGCCGAACAGGCCGACGAAGGGGGCGGTCGAGCCGATGGTGGCGAGCACGCCGGTGCCCTTGGTCATCCTGCGCCCGGCCAGCGCCTGGATACGGCCGAGCCGCGAGTTCACGCGTTCCTTGAGACCGTGAGACGACGCGTGCTGCAGCGCCCCGGCGGAGAGGCCGACCTCTTCCGCCGCCGCCCGGACCAGCTCCGCGCCCGGGCCGCCGCGCTTGCTGACCTCGGTCACCGCCTCGTCGAGCGTCCTGACCGAGCCGAGCACCCGCAGCACGCCGCGCAGCCGCGTCTTGGCGCCGGCGATCTCCAGCGACTTGGCCAGCCACACCGTCCAAGTGACCAGCGAGGCGAAGGCAAGGCCGATCATCACCGCCTTGACCACCCAGTCGGCCGCCATGAACATGCCCCAGGGCGAAAGGTCGTGCGGCAGCGTGGAATTTGCAGCCTCGTCCTCGACGGCCACCGTAGCGCCCTCTCCCGCTGCAACCGGATCGGCCGGCGCGGTCGTCGGCGCGACGCCATCTACCGCCGTCCCGCCTGCAGCGGGCTCGGCAGCGACCGGCGCCTGCGCGTCCGGAGCTACCTGCGGCTGGCTTAGCCGTTCCTGCGTGGGGGCCGGCGCCGGCGCGGCGCCGGGCTGGTCGACCTGCGGCGTTGCCGTCGGCTGCGACGGCGCCTCCACTGCAGGCCGCGGATTGGCTTGCGGCGTGCCGCCGGCATCCTGAGCCACGGCGTGGCCGGCGGACATCAGAAGCGCCGCGGTCAGGGCTGCCCTCAACACACTCGGCAGTTGCACTCGCTGTCCGCCCGGAAAACAGATCATCGTGACCTCGCTCTCGCCCTTGCTGCTGCGAAACGCGGCTTTGTCGCGGTAGCCGCGAGCCGACACCAGCGCTATTCGCGCCGCAAAAGCCCGCCATCCCCGTCGGAACACGGCGAACCCTTCGTCAAGCCATGATCGCCTTGACGGGCGGGGACGTAACATTCCTGACTAATCCATTCAACAATTATTTGGCTGAACTATTCCCACCTGACCGCCTCCCCCCGGCAGAAGTCCGCCTGCGCCGGTCCTCGGTCCTTCCCATTCACCAAAAAGTGCAACCCGGCGTCGCACCGGCTGCTTCGGCACAGATGCGAGCTGCCGACCTCCCAGTCAGCCGCCCGCGCGCGAGCGGGCCGCGACCTTCATCCGGTAGAGCGGACGCAATATCTCGCGCGCCAGCTTGTCCAGCAGCGGCCGCTTCTTCCTCTGGATGGTGCTGCCGCCGAGCGTCGCCGAGATCTCCCGGACCCCGCTCGGCTCGACGCTGAGCGGGGAAAGACCGGTGACCCAGCTCATCTGGGCTGTCGTGTCGACGGGCCGGTCGAATCGTTCGGTGGCGGCAAGCAGCCGGCCGGCGGCGTCCCGTCCGATGAGTTGCGCGGCCATGCGCAGCCCGACCGGGTTCGGCCGGATGATGCGAAGCCCGTCGGCGGCGAAGACCTCCGGCCCGCGCTCCCTCCCCTCCTGCACCGGGAAGCGGATGAGATCGCCGGGCCGAAGACACGCGCGCGCCGCGGCGAAGGCCGCCGGAAAGCCCGGCTCCAATGCGACGTCGTCCTCGAGCACCAGTCCGGCATCGAGTCCCTGGTCGACGATGGACCGCCAGGCCTCACGATGCGACAGGAAGCAGGCGATCTCGCTCCGCGACAGCGCGAAGGGATAACGTGGTCGATGCAGGTGCCTGCGGTAGACGCGATCGATGTCCGCGTCGCTCAGATCCAGCGCATCCACGGCGTCCATGACCTCGACCGGCACCGGCAGTCCTGCCGCGAGCCGCTGCACCTGCGGCTGGCGATCGTGCGCGCGCCGCAAGTGGATGATGAACGCCTTGATGCCGCCTGCCGGGGCGGGAATGGCTGTGTCGTCGACCTGGATCAGGGTCAGCTCCGCTGGGATCGAGGCCGGCCTATAGCATGGAACGGGGCCGAGGAGACAAGCCGGTCCGCCAGCCCACGAGCTGCGGTGCGACGCCGACCTTTGAAGGGGCGGCCGTTCTTTCCGAGGGGCTGCTGCGCCTCCGCCTCAGCCACGTTTGTGCTGCATCTCCTTGACGACGACGTCGCCGTCGAGAACCACGGGCTCGTCGTCCAGGAACAGCGAGCAGTTGCGCATCGGGATGTCGAGATGGCAGGCGGTGTCGTTCGGTCCGCCGAGCTCGTTGTTGGGGCCGGTCGAGAACATCACGTTGCCGTAAAACGAGCGCGGTTCCATGCCCATACCGCCGGGGAACTCGCCCGGCACCATGCGATGCCACTTGGCGTCGGGGTTCAGGCCCCAGCCGACATGGCTCATGCCCTTGCCGCGGGGATCGTCGAAGGCGTCCATGTAGGACTTGACGAGTTCGGCGTCGAGGCCGCCGCGGATATCGGTGATCCAGCCCTTCTCGATCGTGTAGACGATCGGATCGCGGACATAGATGTTCTGCGGCAGCAGGATGTCGCCCGGCGCCACCACGATCGTGCCGTCGACGCCGTCGTCGTCGCCGCCGGTGAACACGAAGCCCGAAGGCCAGTGGTCCCAGCGGCCCGGCTCGTCGGTGCAGGCATATTCCGTGACCGCCGGATAGGTGTTGAGCTTGTAGGTGACGTCGGTCCCGTGCGGCGAGGTGATGCGCATCACCTTCGCCTTCGACAGGAGATGGCCGGCGAACTCGACGCGCTCGCGCAGCGCCTTGCTCGGCAGCATCCGGGCAAGCAGTTCCGGCGGCTCGACCGCCGTCAGGATGCGCGTGCCCGCCGCCTGGATGGCCATCTGCTCCGGGCTGAACAGCAGGAAGATGCAGTCGATCAGCATGTCGGCGGCCTTCAGCGCCTCGACAGCCTCCGGCATAGCCGCCAGGCCGGTCTTGCCCACCGCCCAGGCGCCCGCAGGCGGCACGGCCGGCAGGCGCATGTGATACATCTTCGCACCGAGACGCTGGCCGGCCGCCATGAAGGCGTCGGCATAGTCGAGGCGCTCGTTGCCCTGGGTGAGCACGATGAGCCGCTCGCCTTCATGCACGCCCGACATCTTGAGTTGATGCAGGCAGATCTCCGTAAAGCTGAACTGATCCATTCTGGTTCTCCTAGAGTGCGTGCCCTGCGGCTCAGTGCCGGTTCCCGAGATAGTCGAGCGCCTCGTCGAGACGGACGACGTCGCCATATTTGGAATCGATGTCGAAGAGGTTCGCCTCGTGCGGACCATCGTGCCGGTCGCCGACGCAGTCGCGCACGACGATGACGCGGAACCCGTGCTGCACCCCGTCGACAGCGCTCGCGCGGATGCAGCCGCTGGTCGAACAACCCGCCAGGATAAGCGTGTCGATGCCCTGTGCGTGCAGCATCGGCGCAAGGCTGGTGCCGAAGAAGGCGCTAGCATATTGCTTGGTGAAGACGGGCTCGCCGGCGGCCGGCTCGACGCCTTCGCAGAACTCGGCGAGCGGATTGCCGGGGACCATGGCGGCCATCACCGGGCTCTTCTTCACCCACATGCCGCCGTCGGCGCAGCCGGGTGCGTGATAGAGGATGTTGGTGTGGACGACCGGCGTCTGCGTGCGCCGGGCCATCGCCAGCAGCGCCGGCGTCCGCGCCACGGCGGCGACGACGCCCGGCGCGTACAGCGGCGCGCCTTCGGTGGTGTAGGCCTTCATGAAGTCGATGACGAGCACGGCCGGACTCTTGCCGAAGCCGATGCGGTTGCCCCAGACTCCCTGGTAGTTGTCCTGCGCCGACTGGCTCATCGCCTGCTCCTCCTCAATAGGCGCCCGACAGCAGCGCGCCGGCGCCCGGTACGATCGGCGCCAGCTCCAGCGCCTTCAGCATCTGGTAGGTGGTCGCGATGGCCGCCGTCACCACCGGTTTGCCGGTCATCGCCTCGACGCGGGCGACGCTGGCCAGCGACGGCATCTGCACGCAGGCCGAAAGCACGACCGCATCGACGCCCGACGTGTCGAGCCCCTGCACGATGCCCGGCAGGTTTGCCGGATCGTGCGCCGCCACCTCGAGGTTGTTGGATATCTCGAGCGCCTTGTGGGTGACGACCTCGACGCCCTCGGCTTCGATATAGTCGATCACCATCCTGGTCAGCGGCTTCATGTAGGGCGCGACCAGCGCGATGCGCCTGGCTCCCATGACGCCCAGCGCATCGACCAGGGCGCCGGCGCTGGTGACCACCGGCGCGGCCGCCTCGTTCGCCACGGTGACGGCATGCAGGCGCTTCTCGCTCTCGCGGTGATAGCCGTGGCCCATCGACATGATGGCGACGAGGCAGGCATAACCGAGCACGTCGACGCGCGCGTCGGACAGCTCCAGCGCGCAGCGGTCGGACTGGGCGTCCATGGCGGCCAGCTCGTCCTTGGTTACGTGCTTCATGCGCATGCGCGCGGAGTGGAAGGTGAAGCGCTCCGGCAGGATGAGCTGGCGCGCCGCCAGCATCGCCGGGATCTCCGTCTCCATGGTGATGTTGGAGCTGGGGACGATCTGGCCGATGCGATAATGGGTCTTGTTCATGAATCAGCTCCTGACCGGAATGCTTGAGCCAAGCAGCGTGTTGACCGCGGCGATGAAACCTCCGAGGTCGTCCCACGGGATCATGTGCCCGGCATTGTCGACCTTGGTCATGGCGATAGACGGGTTGAGCCGCTCTATCTCCGCACGGTCGACGTCTTCGATCACGCCGCCGCGTCCGGCGACCATCAGGCTGGCTTCCACCGGCAGGCCTGGCAGATCCTTGTGGAAATCGTCGTCGTGGAAATCGTTGAAGGCCTTGACGATGGCCGGCTCGTAGCAGGTGTGCAGCCATTCGGCGCGCAGCGCCCGCTGCTCCTCCGTCCAGGTCGGGCAGAAGGCGCGCATGCCCTCCGCATCCGTACCGGCGGTGGCCAGCCGGATGGAATCGACATACCAGGGCAGCTTGGAGGGATAGGAGCGCCGTCCTGGGCCGGAGACCGGCGGATCGACCATCACCAGGCGGGCGATGCCCGAAGCCTGCGCATGGGCCGCGCGCGCGCCGATGCGGGCACCCATCGAGTGGCCGAGCACCGTCGCGTCCCGCAGTTCCAGCGCCTGGATGAAGGCAACCAGATCGGCCGCCATGGCGTCGGTGCCATAGTCGAGATCGGGTCCGCTCGACGACAGGCCACGGCCTCGCACGTCGAGCACATGTACGTCGAAGGCCTCCGCCAGCCGCTCGGCCACGAAGCCCCAGGTGATCGCCGGACTGGTGATGCCCGGCACGACGACGAGGGGAGCGCCCTGCCCTGCATAGCGCAGAAAATGCTGGCGGATGCCATTGGCGGAAACGTTGTGGCCGGTGGGAGCAGTCATGGTCACTCTCCTCAGGCCGCCGCGGCGCTCTTCAGGGGCGCCGCGTAGATGTCGTAGCCGAACACCCAGGCCGGATCCTCCTGGGTCCGCAGCCAGGTGTTCGCGTTGGAAACCGCCTGAATGCGGGAGGCCCTGTCGCGCCGGTTCTCCTCGTACAGCTGGAAGGCGCTGGCGTGGTCGCCGATGCCGGTCTCCGCCAGGCAGCGCGCCAGCATGGCCGCGTCCTCGATCGCCATGGCCGCACCCTGCGCCATATGCGGCTTCATCGGGTGGCAGGCGTCGCCGAGCAGGACCATGCGGCCGCTGCTCCAGAGCGGCAGCGGATTGCGGTTGAGCAGCGGCCATTTGGTGACCTCGTCCGTCGACGCGATCAGCGCCTGGACGATCGGGTGATAGCCGACGAAGGCCGCTTCCATCTCCTCGCGGGAGGATTGCACGAAGGCGCCGTCGAAGTCCCAGGCGTCGTGCGGCACGCCGGTGACGTAGTAGTACTCGTCCTTCCTGGTGGTGGTGTAATAGACCATCATGTGGCGGTCTTCCGACCACCATTTCACGCAGGCTTCGAAATCGAAATTGTAGCGGCGCAGCTTCTCGCCGGTGATCAGCGCGCGATGGCCGACCCAGCCGGAGTAGTTGGGCTTCTCCGGCCCGAGCAGCGCCTCGCGGACACGCGAATTGATGCCGTCGGCGCCGACCACGATGTCGGCCTTCGCCGTCGAGCCGTCGGCAAAGGTCAGGTTGACCCCGGTCTCGTCCTCGACGAGGGCCTCGAGGCGCTTGTCGAAGTGCAGCGTGCCGGTCTCCAGCGCTGAAATCTGCAAGGTGTGAAGGTCGCCGCGATGCACGGTGACGTAATGCGCGCCGTATTCCTTGAGGGCGAAGTCGCCCAGCGGGATGCGCGAGAGATAGTCGCCGGTTGCGCCGTCGCGGCTGAACCAGAAGGACGGCTGGCTCCCCATCGCGACCAGCGCGTCCTCGATCCCCATGCGGCGGAATATCTTGAGGACATTCGGCCCCATATGGATGCCGGCGCCAAGGCGGGAAAAGGCGGGCGCCTGCTCGTAGATGTCGACCTGGAAGCCCGCCTTCTGCAGCAGCGCGCCGGCCGCGACCCCGCCCAGCCCGGCACCCACGACGGCAATCTTCTGTAGTTTCGCCATGACTTTATCTCCGCAGCGCATTCACGCAACGAGTACGGCCAACAGACGAATATTTCAAGTGTCTACACTTTTTTCTGCTTCAGATTTGCTCCTCACCGGCGAACATCTTGGAAGCGAGACCCTTGCAAATCGCACTGATTCGCATCATGAATTTCGAGAGATCGACAGGGCATCGTAAAACACGATTAAAGTGATTGCACTCTTTATGAAAGGCTGGGCCGAGTGAAGGTCGTCGACATGCGCCATAACGCGATGCGCATGGGCCGGGCAGCAGGGCATTGCCGCGCGCCGGCGCACATTGACGGCCGCTCGCGTTCGGCGCTTCATGCCTGGATCGCTGAAGGTGCCGCGGAAAGCGACGGAAACGAGAATGCTCGGGAAACAGGATGCAGGGCAGCCAGACAACGAATACGCCTTTTCAGAGCAGATCGGCTATCTCCTGCGTCGCGCCTATCAGAAGCACCTGGCGATCTTCCAGGCAAACGCCTCCGATCCGCAGCTGACGTCGGTGCAGTTCGCGACGCTTTGTGCCCTCAAGGACCGCGGGCCGCAGTCGCAGGGGGAGCTGGTCCGCTCGACCGCGATCGACCAGGCGACCATCCGGGGCATCATCGCGCGCCTGCAGGCGCGCTCGCTGGTCGCGCTTGGCGAGGACCCCTCGGATGCCCGCAAGGTCATCGTGACGATCACGGAAGAAGGCAGGACCGTTCTCGATGCGATGATCCCCTGCGCCCGCAGGATCAGCGAATTGACCGTGGAGCGGCTCAACCCGGCAGAACGGCTGGCGCTGATGCACACTCTGCGGCAGATCATCGGAACCGACACGCTCGAGTAACGATTCCGGGCCACATGCCAGAGCCGCAGCCATGACGGTCGAACTTCTGGTCAACGGCGAGCGGGTCGAGGTCGAGGCCTCCCCGCAGACGCCGCTGCTCTACGTCCTGCGCAACGATCTTGCCCTCAACGGTCCCAAATATGGCTGCGGCCTCGGCGAATGCGGCGCCTGCGCGGTGCTGGTCGCGGACCGCGCGGTTCGCTCGTGCGCCGTCCCGCTTTCGGCCCTGAAGGGCCGGCCGGTCACGACGCTGGAGGGCCTGGGGACCCGCGAAAGGCCCCACCCGGTCCAGTCCGCCTTCATTGCCCGGAACGCGGCGCAATGCGGCTACTGCCTGAACGGCATGATCATCGCCACGGTCGCCCTGCTGCGCCGCACGAACAATCCGAGCGAGAGCGAGATCCGGGAGGCGTTGCGCCACCACCTATGCCGCTGCGGCACGCATCTGGAGATCCTGGACGCCGTGCGCGCCGCGGCGCGAGCCGGCAGCCCGGACGAAACGCATCGGGACCATCCATGAAGCAGCCCCGCGAAAAGCCGATCTCAGCCTATCTGGGCGACGCCGACATGCTCACCGTCACGCGGGTCTCGGATACCGGTCGGGAGGAGCTTTTCGTCGCCATCGGCGCCGACGGGAAGGTGCGCGCCTTCAACGGCCATGTCGACCTCGGCACGGGCATCCGCACCGCCCTGGCTCAGATCGTCGCGGAAGAGCTGGACGTGCCGTTCCAGGCCGTCGAGATGGTGCTCGGCGCCACCGAGGCGGCCCCGAACCAGGGTCCGACGATCGCCAGCGAGACGATCCAGGTCACGGCGATTCCGCTTCGTCAGGCTGCCGCCACCGCCCGGGCGCATCTGGTGCGGCTTGCCGCCGAACAGCTCGACTGCGTGCCGGACGACCTGCTGGTCGAGGACGGCGTGGTCCGGCCGAGGGCGGAAAGCAATCGCTTCGCCCGTTATGGCGACCTCATCGCCGGCCGTGGCATCCGCCTGCGCCTGGATGCGGGCGCAGCCCTCAAGGCAAGTTCGGCCTACCGTGTGGTCGGCCGCGCGCAACCGCGCATCGACCTTCCCGAGAAGGCCACCGGCGCCTTCACCTATGTGCACGACGTGCGGCTGCCCGGCATGCTGCACGGCCGGGTGATCCGGCCGCCTTATGCCGGCTTCGACCACGGCCCTCACGTTGGCGCGAGCCTTGCGGGCGTGGATGAGGGATCGGTCGCGGACGTTCCGGGCCTGGTCTGCGTCGTGACGATCGGCGATTTCGTCGGCGTCGTCGCCACACGCGAGGAGAATGCGATCCTCGCCATGCAGAAGCTGAAGGTCACCTGGCGCGACATCCCCGCCATCCCCGACCTGAACCGTCCCGAGGAAGCCATCCGCGACAATCCGGCGACGCCCCGCAAGCTGGCCGACCGGGGCGACGTGGAGCGCGCGCTGAAGGGCGTCGGCGACATCATGAACCGCAGCTATGTCTGGCCCTTCCAGATGCACGGATCGATCGGTCCCTCCTGCGCGGTCGCCGACTGGCGGCCCGACGGGCTGACGGTCTGGTCGGGTACCCAGAACCCGTTCCCGATGCGCAGCGACCTGTCGCGCCTGATGGACATGCCGGAGGACCTGATCGTCGTCGAACGGCTCGAGGCCGCCGGCTGCTACGGCCGCAACTGCGCCGACGACGTGACGGCCGACGCCGCCCTGCTCTCACGCGCCGCGGGCAAGCCGGTGCGCGTGCAGCTGACGCGCGAGCAGGAGCACGGCTGGGAGCCCAAGGGAGCGGGCCAGGTCATCGACGTGCGCGGCGGTCTCGACCTCGAAGGCGGCCCGGCCGCCTACGAGTTCGAGACACGCTACCCCTCGAACCTCGCGCCGACGCTGCCGCTCATTCTCACCGGCAAGATCCCGCCCGTCGCCGGCGTCGCGCAGATGGGCGACCGGACAGCAATTCCGCCCTACGCATACGCCAACATGCGGGTGACGGTGCACGACATGCCGCCGATCGCGCGCGCTTCGTGGTTCCGCGGCGTTTCGGCCATGCCGAACAGTTTCGCGCACGAATCCTTCATCGACGAGCTGGCGACGGCCGCGGGTGTCGATCCGATCGAATACCGCCTGCGCTACCTGCATGATCCGCGCGCCGTCGACCTTGTCCGCGCAGTCGCGGAACGGGCGAACTGGCAGCCGCACACCGGGCCGTTCTCGCATGGCGGCGACGGCGACATCCTCTACGGCCGGGGTTTCGCCTATGCCGTCTACGTGCACGGCACCTTCCCCGGAACGGCGGCCGCCTGGTCGGCCTGGGTCGCCGACGTGGCGGTCAACAGGAAAACCGGCGAGATCGCCGTCACCAGGGTCGTCTGCGGTCAGGACACCGGCCAGGTCGTCAATCCCGACGGTGTCCGGCACCAGATCCATGGCAACGTCATCCAGTCCACCAGCCGCGTCCTCAAGGAGGAGGTGAACTTCTCCGCCGACGCCGTGCAGAGCCTCGAATGGGGAGCCTACCCGATCCTGCGGTTCCCGGAGGTGCCGCAGGTGGACGTGCTCATGGTGCCGAGGCCGGACGAACCGCCGCTTGGTGCGGGCGAATCGGCCTCCGTGCCCAGCGCCGCGGCCATCACCAACGCGATCTTCGATGCGACCGGCGTGCGCTTTCGCGAGCTGCCGCTGACCCCGGAGCGTGTGCGCGCGGCGCTCAACCCGCTGCCCCCGGCCCCGACGCAGGAGAAGCCTAAATTCGCCCGCCGCCGGGTTGCCGGACCGTTGGTCGGCGCTTTTGCCGGGGCTCTGGCGCTGGGCGCGGCGGTCCTGCCATGGCGCGCGCCGATCGCACCGGTCGAGCGCCCCGCCTCCGACATGTTCTCGGCCGCCGCCATCGAGCGTGGGCGGCTGGCCGCCGCCGCGGGTGCCTGCAATGTCTGCCACATCGGAAATGACGGGCTGGCCTTCGCCGGGGGACGCGCGCTCGAAACCCCCTTCGGCGTCGTCCATGCCCCCAACATCACGCCGCATCCGGAGGCCGGCATCGGCGCCTGGTCCTATCCCGCCTTCGAGCGGGCGATGCGACAGGGCGTGAGCCGCGACGGCAGCCACCTCTACCCGGCCCATCCCTATACGTCCTTCGCCAAGGCGAGCGAGAGCGATCTCCAGGCCCTCTATGCTTATCTCATGCAGCAGCCGGCATCCCCCCGGAAGGTGCCGCAGACCGAATTGCGGTTCCCCTTCAACGTCCGTCCCCTGATGGCAGGCTGGAACGCGCTTTATCTATCCTCCTCGCCGGTCCCGAAGGATGCAAGCCGCGGCGCGGCATGGAACCGGGGTGCCGAACTGGTCGAAGGGCTCGGCCACTGCAGCGCCTGCCACTCGGAGCGCAACATCCTCGGCGCGGAGGTGAAAGGCGACCGGCACCTTGGCGGCGGCTATGCCGACGGCTGGCATGCGCCGGCGCTGACCGCCCTTTCGGCCTCGCCTGTCGGCTGGACCGAGGATGCCTTCTACGACTATCTCCGGAAGGGCCGGGCCGCCGATCACGGTCCGGCTGCCGGACCGATGGCGCACGTCGTCGAGTCGCTCGCGCCCTTGCCCGATTCCGACATCCGCGCCATGGCAACCTATCTCGCCAGCTTGAACGACAAGCCCGCGACGGACCCCAGAAGCGCCAGCGCCGGCGCGATCGAAGCCGCAAGCGCCGCGGAACCGGCAGCACGGATGCGCTTTCCCGTCGGCGCCCGCCTCTTCGAGGGCGCCTGCGCCTCATGCCACAACGATACGGCCCCGGTCGCCTCGCTCGCGCTCAACTCGAACGTCCATACCGAAACGCCGGACAACCTCATTCAGACGATCCTGCACGGCATTCCCGAACCGGTCGGCGAGCGTGAGGAGGTCATGGCCATGCCCGCCTTCGGCGCATCGCTGTCCCACCAGGCGATCGCCGAGTTGTCGGACTACATGCGCGCCCGCTTCGCGCCGCAGAAGCCGGACTGGGCCGACACGGCAGGCACGGTCAGGCGACTGGCAACGAAATAACCGGGAATTCGAAGCCGCCAACGCGAACCTCGGAATCAAGCTGCCGTATCCTTCCGGAACGCGCGGCCGGGCGGTACCGGGATCGCCCGGATCTCAGGATCGGTCTAGCGCAGCTTCGACAGCAGGCGAAGCAGGGCGTCGCGCTCTTCGCTGTCGAGCGGCTCGAGCGTTTCGCGCGTGACTTCCCGCGCCGGCCCGACACGCTCCGCGTAGACCGCGCTGCCCGCCGGCGAAAGGGAGATCGAGAACCGTCTGGGGTCCGCCGGGTCGCGCCTGGTGACCAGCAGCCCGCGCTTGACCAGGCGCTCCACGACACCCTTGATCGTGACGTTGTCCATCGCGGTCTGGCGGCCCAGCAGGTTCTGCGACATGCCGCCCACCTCGGCGAGCTTGGCCAGGACCGCCCATTGGGTCGGCGTCAGATCGCCGCCGACACGGGTGGTGAAAAGCGCGGCATGCCGCTGCTGGACTTGCCGCAGGATGAATCCCACCTGCTCGTCGAGCACATAGTCGCGTGACTCGCCGCGTTGCGATGCGGAGATTTCCGCCTCCTCGCCCGTGCCTTCCCGCTTCTCCGGCACGCCCCGGTTCACCATCCTGGCCTTCACTCTGCGCGACCCTCAGGCCGCAACAAGAATGGTATGATACGGCGCCCAGGTCAAAGCTATGGTCTGGTCCGGGCCGAACCGCTCGTCGGTGCGGTTCTGGACGAAAACCGTCACCGGCTTGTTCCCCGCGTCGACCTTGTACGTCACGCTGTTGCCGGCGAAAACCTCGGCCATGACGCGACCCTGGATGGTGTTCGTGCGGCCCTCCTGGCCCTGGGCTCCGACCGGCCCGGCAAGCAGCTTCTCCGGCCGCACGGCGGCAGTGACCCTCGCGCCGGCCGGCGCTTCGTCGGTGGTGAAGATCGCCTGCCCGTCCGGCAGTTCGATCCGGGTGACCCCGTCGCCGCGCCCGGAAACGACACCTTCGAAGAAATTGGCGGTGCCTAGGAAGCTGGCGGCGAACGCCGTGCGCGGCCGCTCATAGATATCGCGTGGCGCACCGATCTGCTCGACCCTGCCCCCATTCATGATGGCGATACGGTCCGACAGCGTCAGCGCCTCCTCCTGGTCGTGGGTGACGAAGACGGTGGTGATGCCGACGTCGCGCTGAATCTGCTTGAGCTCGAACTGCATCTCCTCGCGGAGCTTCTTGTCGAGTGCGCCCAGCGGTTCGTCGAGAAGCAGCACTTTCGGATTGGTCGAGAGCGCGCGGGCGAGCGCGATGCGCTGCTGCTGGCCGCCCGACATCTGCTTGGGCTTGCGGCCCTCGAAACCGGACAGCCGGACGAGCTCCAGCAGCTGCCTGACACGTTCGGCGATCTCCGCCTTCGGCCGATGACGGACGGAGAGGCCGAAGCCGATATTTTCCGCCACCGTCAGATGCGGAAACAAGGCGTAGTTCTGGAACATCATCCCGATGTCGCGCTTGTTGATCGGGATGTTCGAGACTGCCTTGCCGGCGATGGTGATCTCGCCGCGATCCGGTTCCACGAAACCGGCGATCGCACGCAGCAGCGTGGTCTTGCCGCCGCCGGAGGGACCGAGCAAGCCGAAGAACTCGCCGTCCTGGACGGTCATGGAGACGTCGTCGAGTGCGGCGACCTTGCCGTAGTACTTCGCGACGTTGCTGATGCCGACAGCACTCATTTCAGCGTTCTCCACCGAACTTGGAAAAGCGGGCGAAACCGATCATCAGCACCATCGAGGCGAGAATGATGATCGTCGAGATCGCGTTGATCTCGGGGGTGAAACCCTTGCGGATGGCCGAGTAGATCTGCACCGGCAGCGTCGAGGTGCCGACGGGCGCAAGGAAGTAGGAAATGACGAACTGGTCGAAGGAAATCGCGAAGGCGAACAGTGCCGCCGCCACGATGCCCGGCGCCATCAGCGGCGCGGTCACGCGCCAGAAGGTCTGCCATCCATTCGCGCCCAGCGTCGCGGCGGCCTCTTCCATCGACACGCCGAGGCTGCGCAGGCGCGCGCCGACGATGATGACGACATAGGGCAGCGACAGGGCGACGTGGCCGAGCAGGATCGAATGGAGTCCGCGGCCGATGCCCGACCAGAAGAAGAACATCAGCATCGCCGTGCCGGTGATGAGCCACGGCATTGTGAGCGTCGGCACGAGCATGCCCTGCAGCACCCGCTTGCCGCGGAACTCGTAGCGCGCGAAGCACAGCGCCGTCAGCGTGCCCAGCGTCGTCGCGATCACCGTGTTGACCAGCGCGATGACGATGCTGTTGCGCGCCGCGCCGATCAGCTGGTCGTTCTGCGCAAGCTGCTGGTACCACACAAGGTCGAACTCGAACGGAAGCAGGTAGAGTTCCGACCGGTTGAACGACATGATCATCATGACGATGATCGGGATGTAGAGAAAGAACAGGATCAGCAGGAGGTACAGGCCCGAGAGGGCGGAGCTTGCCTTGTTCATCGTCACACCCTCAATTGACCGAGATGTGCTTCTTCAGCACGGGATAGAACAGGCCCATGATCAGCAGCACGATTGCCAGCATGATGAAGCCGAGCGCCGCGCCGAGGGGCCAGTTGAACGAGGCCGTGAACTGGTTCTCGATCAGCGTCCCCAGCATGATGGCCTGCTGGCCGCCGAGGATGCGCGGCTCCATGAAGGCGCCCAGCACCGGCACGAAGGTCAGGACCGAGCCGGCGATGAGCCCCGGCAGGCTGAGGGGCAGGATCACGCGGCGGAAGACGTCGAAGCGCGACGCGCCGAGGCTGTAGGCCGCTTCCGTCAGACTGTCCTCGATCGCCTGCAGCGAGATGTAGCAGGTGAGGATCATGTAGGGCAGGTAGGACTGCACCAGTCCGATGACGATCGCCGGGTAGGTGTAGAGCAGGTCGAAGGAGGGCGCGAAGGGCAGGATGCCGTGGATCGTCCGGGCGAGCAGTCCGTTGTCGCTGAGCACCATCGTCCACGAAAAGGTGCGCACCAGACTGTTGCTCCAGAACGGCAGGACGATGAGCAGGAGCAGGGCCTCGCGCCAGCGGCCCTTGATGGCCTTGGCGAGGATGTAGGCTGCCGGATAGCCGATCAGCGCGCAGAAGAAGGTCACTTCCAGGCCGAGCCGAACCGAACGCCAGGCGTTGGTCAGATAGAGCGGCCGGGTGAAGAAGTCGGTATAGTGCTTGAGCGTGAACGCCGCCTCGCGTCCTCCCACCGGCACGACCGTCAGGAAGCTGAACACCAACATGGCCGCCAGCGGCAGCACGACCGTCACGGTGAGCCACAGGGCGGTCGGCCCACTCAGGCCGATGATTGCACGCAGGCGTCTGGCGCTGCTGGTCATGGCTACCTCGACAAGACGGCGCCGGGCGTTGCCGCCGGCGCGTTCCCCGTTTACTGTTCGTATACGAACTAAAGCCGGTTTCCGCCACCCTAGCAAGTCGATTTTTGCGCAAGTGCCCGCTGCGCCCGAAAATTCGCCTCCTTCCCCTCTTGCGCAAGGGACTCCGTTGGATATTGTTAGTGTACGAACATGCGTGGAACCGCATCTTCGCGAGACCGAAACTGCGCGGGCATGCGCATCTCTCCAGGGGAAGGACATCAAAATGAACAGGCGCAAGATCATTCTGTCGGCCGCGGCGGCGCTCGCCGGGACGACGATGCTGTCGCTGGCGGCGGGCACGACCGCCGCGCAGGCACAGGAAATCCGTGTTCTGAACTGGAACGGCTACGGCACGGACGAGAAGTTCGCAGTGGAGAAGTTCAAGGAGATGACGGGTGTCACCGTCGTCCACGACTACTATACGTCGGAGCAGGAAATGCTCACCAAGATGCGCACCAGCCCCGGCGCCTATGATGTCGTCGTGGTCGGCACGCCCTTCCTGCCGGCGACCCGCGACGAGGGGCTGATCGAGCCGATCGACACCTCCAAGATCAGCAACTTCGCCGACGTGTCCGCGCAGTTCAGGGACAGCGACATCGTCAAGGTCGGCGATGAGACGTGGGGAGTGCCGTGGGTCTGGGGCATCAACTCGTTCGCCTATAACACCGAGACCATCAAGGACAAGCTCACCTCGGTCAACGCCTTGTGGGATCCCAAATATGCGGGCCGCGTCTCCTTGCGCGACGACGGCATCTACAACGTCCAGATGGCGGCGCTCGCTCTCGGCCAGGACATCAACCACCCGGCGGACATGGCGGCGATCAAGGAGAAGCTGCTCGCGCTCAAGCCGCAGATCCGCTCCTTCTGGGCGTCCGAGGACGAGTGGATGAAGGGCATCGCGGCCAAGAACTTCGACATCGGCGAGATCTGGGCCGGCGGCGCGGCGCGCGCCATCAAGCGCCACAAGCTGCCGATCGAGTTCGTCGTCCCGACCGAGGGTGCCTCGGCCTGGTTCGACGTCATGATGATCGCCAAGGACGCGCCGAACAAGGAAGCCGCCGAGAAGTTCATCGACTACATGATCAGCCCCGACTTCTACGTCACCTGGGACACGAACGCGGGCGCGGCCGTTTCGGCCAATGCGAAGGCGGTCGCGGCGTTGCCGGAGGACGCCTTCAACAGGACCGTCATGGGCAACCCGGAAGTTCTCGAGCGCCTGAAGTTCGCCCTTCCGCTGACGGAAGAACAGCGGCAGGAGATCTCGGACATGTGGGCCGAGGTCAAGACGGAGTTCGCGCGGTAGCATCGACTGCCCGATACCGACGGGACGGGCGCCAGGCCCGTCCCGGTTTTTCGGCCGGTCGGATAGGCTGACCGGCCCGCATGCACGGATGCTGACGATGCTAGTCGATGCCAACGTTCCGGCCGCACGGGCCTGGAATACCTGGTCCAACCGGCCGGGCGAGATGGTCTTCCTGCCCCTCGGCGTCCGCCTGACGCCCGTGCTGTTTTCAAGCCGGGCCGGCAAGGCGACGACCATCGCTCCGGGGCCTGATCTGACGCTCGGCCGCCATGGCATCGACGGCGAGCATATCGCCTTCCACACGCGCTATGGCGGCACGAAGCTGGATTTCCGCTACGACAAGACCGATCCTTGGGCCTTTCACGGCGAATGGCGCTGCACGCATCATGGCGAATGGGGTCTCCGCTACTGGGTAGCGCTTTGCCTTTCGGCCGAGAATGGCGCGACCGCCGTCTTCGACGAGGCTGCGCAGGCGGCGACCATCAAGGTCGGAACGCGCTTCGTCGCCGTCGTCGCCTCCACCCAGCCGGTGCAGGTCACCGCGCACAGGAGCGTCGCCGATCTGGTCGCCGATTTCGACGCCAACGGCTATTTCTATCTCGGTAGCCGCGGCAACGAGGCGAAGGCCTTGGCGCTGCGCTTCGAGCTCGAAATGTCGAAGCACACGCGCTTCGCCGCCGCGGTCGCGGACGATCGCGCGCTGGCCATCGCAAAGGCGCGGGAATGCCTCGCCAAGGGTGCATCCTCGCCGCCCCTGCCGGTCCAGACCGGCCGTAATGCCGGCGCGCTCGACGCGGTTTGCGACGTGATGGGCTGGAACACCCTGCGCGACACCGCCCACAACCGCAATTTTACCGCGACCAGTCGCATGTGGGATCTCGGCGGCTTCGCCGTCTGGTACAACGACGCCACCTACCATGCGCTGATGTGCAGCCTGTTCGATCGCCGGCTCGGCTTCGACAACATGGCGACCGCAATGGCCAATGCCACGCCGCAGGGAAATTTCGCCTGCCTCACCAATGTCAACGATTCCTGGGTCGACCGCACCCAGGCGCCCAACGGGGCGTTCATGGCCTGGATGATGTTTTTGCGCAGTCGTGATCGTTCGCTGCTCGAGCTCGTCTACGAGCCGCTCCGGCGCAACCAGCTCTGGTGGCGCGAAATGCGCGATCCCGACCGGCGCGGGCTTGTCTCCTGCGGCACGTCGGATGTCGGCGAAGGCATGTACAAGGGCATGCACTTCGGCGCGCGCAACGAGACCGGCATGGACAATTCCGCCACCCATGACGAAGCGATCTACGAGCCGGAAACGCGCACGCTCTCGACCTTCGACGTCGGCTTGAACTCGGTGCTGGCGCTCGACGCCGAGATGCTGGCGCTGATCGCCCGCGAACTGGGCCGCACCGGCGAGGCGGAGGAGTTGGACGCCCTGGCGGCATCGAGCCGCGACAGGATCCGCACCGAGCTGTGGGACGAGGCGCGCGGCATCTTCGCCAACCGGCAGCGCAACGGCGGTTTCGTGCGGAGCCTGGCGCCGACGAGCTTCTATCCGCTGATCTGCGGCGCGGCCACGCCCGAACAGGCCGGGCGGCTGCTCCAGCATCTCGACGACCCCCGCACCTTCGGCGGCGAATGGGTCATCCCCAACGCCACCCGCGACGACCCGGCCTATCGCGACAACGTCTACTGGCGCGGCCGCATATGGCCGAACGTCAACTATTTCGTCTGGCATGCGCTTCGCCGCAACGGCTTCGAGGCCGAGGCCAGGGCGTTCGGCGCCAAATGCATGAAGCTCTTCGAAAAATCGTGGGCGGATCGGGTGATCGCCGAAAACTACAACGCCGAAACCGGCGAAGCCATGGATCAGGGCGACACCGACCCGTTCTACTCCTGGGGCGCACTGCTGCCGCTGCTCGGCGTCGCCGATATCATGGACATCAATCCGTGGGCGGGTTGGGAATTGCGCAACACCGGCGAGCCGGGAAGCCTCGGGCCTGTCGAGAGCCCGATAGGTCCGGTGACGGTTGCCGTCGTGCAGGGCACCCTTTCCCTTTCGACGTCCCGCGGAACGCTGCTTGAGACCCCGACCCGCGGCCGCATCGCCAACCTGACGCTCGCCGAGACCTGTGTCTCGATGACGCTTCATCCTGAAGTCGGCGACAGTTTCGAGATCGCCTTGTCGGGGATCGAGCCCGGGCGGATGGTTGCGGCGCATCTCGACGGCGAGACCGTTTCCCCGACCGGGGACACCGGCGTCCTGCGGTTCTCGCTGCCCGACGCCGCCGGCCGCCGCCTCGTCGTCCACCTGGCGCCGATCGCCTGACCCCGATGGAAGCCCCGGATTGGTTCCAGTCTCCCGCCCAGCCGTTTCGGCCGGGCGCCTTCTGGTTCTGGCACCATATCCCAGGCAAGGCCGAGATCGCCGCCCGCCTCGCGGAGATCGCCCGGTCGGGCCTGGGCACGATCATGATCCAGGCACGGCTCGGGCTGCCGCTCGGCGACTATCTGTCGCCTGCTTTCCTCGACGCCTATCGCCTGGCCTGCGACGAGGCCGGCCGGCTGGGCCTCGCCATCGAGATTTACGACGAATACAACTGGATGTCCGGCCACGGCGGCGGACGAACGGTCGAAGGCGCCGACCATCTCCGCGAGCGCCACCTCTTCTGGCTGACCGTGCCGGTGCGCCGGGGCAGTGCCCAGGCGACCTTTGGCGACATCCGCTCCCCCTGGCTGGAATTTCTCGGCGACGAGGGGCTGCGCTGGTGCTACGAGGGCGCCGCGCCGCTCTGGGATGAGTGGGAGATCGCCGCCGCCGCCGGCCATGGACCGGATGGCCGCTTCCGCGACCTCACCTCCCGCGCCGGCATCGTCGCGGCCGACGACGTCTCATGCGCTGTCGATATCCCGGCCGATACCGACGCCTCGGTCACCGTCTTCGTCGCTGCCCGCTGCCGCAGCTCGCGCCTCGTCAACTACCTGATGCCCGAAGCGGCGCAGCGTTTTGCCGAAAAAGTCTATCGCCCGCTACTTGCAGCGACGAACGCCGACGCGAAGGGCTTTTTCTTCGATCATCCCTATGCCGGCTTCTATCACTGGCAGGGCATGCACGGCGACGTCGGCAACAGCCTGCTGTGGGACAAACGCCTGCCGGCCCTGCTCGGCGGCGAACCGCTGGCGCTGCAGCTCGCCGCGCTGATCGGAGATGTCGGGCCGGCCACTGCGGCGATGCGCACGCGTTTCTTCCGCGCCTACTCCGACCGGCTGCACGAGGCGTTCTTCGGCACGCTGCGCGCCTGGTGCGACAAGCATGGCGTGGCCTTCAGCGGGCACGAACTGCTGACTCACGTCGGAACATGGGGCCTGCACGACGGCCTGACGGGCATCGACCCGCGCTCGATGCCCGGTGTCGACTATTTCGGCGTCGACCGGTACCGCTCGGCGACGTCCGTCGACGCGGCCGACTATCATCCGCAACTGGCGGCCAGGCTCGGCGATTCGGTCGCCCGCGCCAATGGCCGCGCCCGCTGCACGCTGGAGCAGTATTCGACCGGCCGGGAGGCCGGCATGGCCGGAACCGCCGGCCAATGGGGCCTGACGCTGGAGCGCCTGCGCGCCCAGACCATCCGCCACACCTTGCAGGGCGCACGCCGCGTCGTGCTGCATGCGCTCTATCTGACCGACGGCTTCGCGCCGGGCGAAAGGTCCGGCGCCAATCCACGCTTCGATTTCGCGCCCGGCTTCAATTTCGAACCCTGGTGGCAGGATGCGCCCTCGGTGCTCGACGAACTTGCGCGGCTCTCGGCCTTCCTGGAGGACGGCGAGCCCATCCGCCCGGTGGCACTCCTCTATCCGCTCGATACCATCCGCGCCGAAGGCCCCGCTTCCGATTGCGGCCGCCATTTCGGGCTTTGGGCCGAAGCCCTGACGCTGTCGGGCATCGGCTTCGACATCGTCGACGAAAGCGGCCTCGCCGACGCCCGGATTTTTGACGGCGAGTTGCTCCTGCCGTCGGGCCGCTATGCCGCGCTGATTCTGCCGGCGGTCAGCACGCTGGCGGAGCCGCGCACGGCGACAATCATCGCGGAATTCGCGACCGCGGGCGGCCGGTTGATCGGCTCGGGCAGCCTGCCCCGGCAGACGCGCGAGACCGGCCTCGACAAAGCACTGGCCGCAGCCTTCGCCGGCCTGCCGCTCCGCCATGTCGACGAACCCGACTACGAAACCGTCGCAAGCTTTCTCCGCGCTGCCTTTCCCGTCCCGCCGGCGCGCTTCGAGCATGGGCCGACCTTCGCCGCGGCGGCGCGCGTCGATGGCGGGATGCGGCTCGCCCTTTTCAACGACCAGCCGGAACGGCGCATCGTACGGCTATCCCTGCCGGACGGCCCGGTCGATCTCCTGCGCTGGCATCCGGAAACCGGCGCGGTGTCGCCTTTCGCCTATGGGCTGAGCGGCGCGGTCCGCTTCGAGGTCGCCGCGCATGCCTTGCTCTGCATCGGAACCCGGCCCGGCAGCGGGGCCGACCCACAGCCGGCGACGGCGCCGATGTCCGACCTGCCGCCTCCGGTCCCGCTGCCCGATGGCTGGACCTTCTCCGCGGGCGGGCCGTTCCAGCCGATCCGGACGGATCGAGGCTGGGAGAGGCAGGGTTTCGAGACCTTCGCCGGCACCGGCGTCTACCGCCGCGAGATCGAGCTCCCGCCGCTCGATGCCGGCGGCAACTGGAATCTCGTCTGTCCGGGCCTCGCCGGCACAGCGGAATGCCTGGTGGGCGGCGCGGTCACCGGCCGCCACGTCGCCGGCGAGGCCGCCTTCGCTCTCCCGGGCGCCGGTCGTGTCGTGGTCGAACTGCGCGTCCGCAACACCGCCGCCAACCGCTACTATCCCGGCACGTCCTATGAAAGCGGCGCGGGCCAGCCCTCCGGCCTCACCGACGCGCCGCGCCTCGAGGTCCGGACAGTCGGCGATATCCGCATTCTGACCTCTTGAAAGGTTCCTCCCATGGCCGACACGATACCGCAGACCCCTTTCGCGCTTATTTCCGGCAGTGCCCAATGGGGTCTCATGTTTCCCGACGACGTGCTGGAGCCCGGCGTCTCGGTCAGGGAGCGCGGCCTGGTGTTCGAGACGCCTTGGGGACCGAGCGAGAACTGGCAGGTCATCGAGGTCTCCGGCGAAGGCACGCCGGATGGCGAGCCGAGGCGGATTCTCAACGTCTTCGCCCATGGGTGGCCGATCGATTCCATCGACCATGAGGCTTTTCGCAAGGTTGCCTGGATCCTGCGGGAAGCCGGCGTGAAGAAGATCTTGGCGGACTCGACCTCCGGTTCGATGAACCGGATGCTGAAGCCCGGAGATTTCATCATCCCCTGGGACGTGCTCGACCTTTCGCAGACGCGCTACTCGCTGTCGGGCAAGATGACCGCCGCCTGCCAGTCCGTGCAGCTCTTCTGCCGGCACCTCGCGGCCCTGCTGAAAGAGACCGCCGAGGAGCTGTGGCCGCATCCGCACCGCGTCGTCGGGCAGGATCAGCAGCTCGTGTTCGCGCACAATTGGGGGCCGCGTTTCGGCAGCCGCGCCGAGGCGCATGCCTACAAGGTCCTGGGAGCCGACGCGATGAACCATTCGACCGGCGCGGAGGCCTCGCTCGCCCGCGAGATCGGTGCCTGCTACGTCGCCGCCAGCTTCATCGTGCGCTGGCAGGACGGCGTCATGGACCGGCCGCCGGAAGATTCGACCGCCCTGCATGAAAGCCTGCGCCACCCGGCCTCGCGCATCAGCCTGCGCACCATGATCCGCGCGCCGCTCAGCGAGCAATGCGGCTGTCACAAGCTGCGCACGCTGACGCGCAGGGAAGACATCCGCTTCGCCCAGAACCAGCGCGGTTTCACCTGCGGCTAGAGCATGATCCCGAAAAGTTGCAGACTTTTTGGACAAAGATCATGCGACGAAACAAACAGATAGAGTGGAATTCCGGTCCATCTTGACCGGATTCCGCTCTAGAGCGGTTCCAGCAAAAGTGCGCAGCGTTCGGAATTGCAAAAAACAAAGAGATAGAGAGCAGTTCCGTTGATCCGAAGAAAAACGGAAATGCTCGCTCAGGCCGTCAGGGCGGCACGGCTGTCCCCGAGTTCGGCGGCCGCGTCGGCGACGCGCTCCTTCACCAGCCTGTCGACGAGCTTGCCGTCGGAAAAATCCGCATCGCAGGCATAGACGGCGGTAGGCATCACCTGCGCGCGGAAGAAGCCGAACAGCGGCCGCATCTGGTGCTCGACGACCAGCGCATGGCGGGGGCCGCCGCCCGTCGCCGCGACGATCACCGGTTTGCCGTAGAGCGCATCGGGCCGGACGAGGTCGAAGACGTGCTTGAAGAGCCCGGTGTAGGAGCCCTTGTGGACCGGGCTTGCGACGACGAGTGCATCCGCCCGCTCTATTACCGCGAGGATGTCCGCCGCCTCGCCGGTTAGTTCGCCTGCCTGCAAGGCGCCGCCGAACATGCGTGCCGTCTCGGAGAGATCGTGCAGGCTGGCGGGTCCGAAACGGTCGCCCAGCCTTTCGACGATCTCCGCGACCAGCGCCCGCGTCTTCGACGGCCGCTGGAGATTGGCGGAAAATCCGATCAGCATGCGGCGTTCCCCTCGCGCAGATGCTCGCGCAGCGTCTTGCCCTGATAGGCCTTGCGGAACAGGCCCCGCCGCTGCAGTTCCGGCACCACGGCGCGCGCAAAACTCTCGTGGCTGGTGGGGAAAGTCGCCGGCGCCAGCACGAAACCATCGCAGGCCTGCGCCAGGAACAGCTCTTCCAGCTGGTCGGCGATCGTCGCCGGCGAGCCGACCAGTTGGTTGGGAAGCGCCTTCCGCGCCGCTTGCGAAATCGACAGGGCGCCGTCCCTGCGCACCTGCTCGAGCAGATCGACCGAGCCCTGCATGCCCTGGCTGCCGGCCAGGTCCGACAGCGACTGGCCGTCCTCATAGCGGCTCATATCGACACCCACGGAACTGGAGGTGGTTGCCAGCCGCAGCTCTTCGTCGGCCAGATCGTTGAGATAGGCGGCCTTCTCGGCGGCGATCGCATCCGTTTCGCCGACGATGCAGCTCGTCTGCACCAGGATCGCGCAGTCTTCCGGCCGGCGGCCATGCGCGTCGAGCCGCCCTTTGATGTCCTGGTAGAAGGCCTGCATCTCGGCCTTGCCCTTCTGCGCCGCGAAAATGACCTCCGCCCAGCGGGCCGCGAACCGCCGGCCGCGCTCGGAGGAGCCTGCCTGCATCAGCACCGGATGCTTCTGCGCGCTTTGCGGGATGGAGAGCGGACCGCGCGTCTTCACGAAGCGGCCGGCATGGTCGCTGTAGTGAACCTTGGACGGATCGGCGAAGACGCCCGTCGTCTTGTCGAGAACGAATGCATCGGCATCCCAGCTTCGCCAAAGCTTCAGGCAGGCTTCGACGACCTCGTCGGCCTGGTCGTAGCGGGCGTCCTTGTCGGGCAGCATCTCGAGCCCGAAATTCCTGGCCTCCAGATCCGTCGCCGACGTAACGATGTTCCAGGCGACGCGTCCCCTGGAGAATACGTCGAGCGAAAGCAGCGACCGCGCCAGGTGATAGGGGTGGAAAAGTGTGGTCGACAGCGTCGCGCCGAGCCCCAGACGGCTGGTGGCGCGCGCCATGACCGGCAGGACGGTCAGCGGATCGAGGAAGGAAATCTGTCCGCCGCGCTCGACATAGGTGTCGAAGCCGCCCTTGTGGATGTCGTAGAGCCCGAACAGGTCGGCGAAGAAGCAGCCGTCGAAGCAGGCATCCTCCAGCACCCGCGCGACATGTTCGTAGCGCGCCGGCTCGAAGATGTCGGCGAGCGTCGCCTCCGGATGCCGCCATCCGCCGGCATGCAGCGCCGTCGGGCCGGTCTTGAGGTAGGCGACGAGGTGCATCTGGCGTTGCATGGGAATGCCATTCCATCGGTTGTGGAGGACGTCGACCGGCATCCTGCCTTTCCGATGCGGGAAGGGCATCCTTCAATCCATAGGAAGGGTGCGCTATTGTTTTCCTATGAAACATAGGAGAGCGCGGCATGCAGCCGGAAGCCGTCGATCGTCTCGCAAGAGAGCTGGCCGCGTGCACCGGCAGCGAAGCAAGGATTCGCGTGGGGCTGGCGGGCGTGACGCGGATTTGCCCGCAATGGCGGAATACCGGTCTGCTGGAGGTCGACGGTTCCACGGGAACGGTCACGCTGCTGGCCCGGCATGGCCCGGTCAGCCCGCTGTTCGAGAGCCTGCGAACCAAGTGGCCGCTCGGCCTCAGCCCGGCGCGGGAATTCCTCAAAGGCGGCGCTCCGCGGTTCATTCCGGACATGCGGGAAAGCACCGCTTTCCCGCTCTACCGCCTCGATGCGGACATCCAGGACTACCGGTCCGTGGCGATGCTGCTCTTGCGCACGCAAGGCAACAAGGGTTTCGTCGTCAGCTGCCATTCCAGCCGGGTGCTTTCCCGGGAGGAGGCCGCCTTGCCTTGGCTCCAGCTTGCCATATCCATCCTGGCTCTGGCGCTGGGCGACATCGACGCCACGCGTCATTCCGAGCCGCCCGGCGCCGAGGTCCACCCCGCCGTTCTGAAGCTGGCGGGCGAGAAGCGTGCCGACATGCTTGAGACCGCCCGGGCATTTGCCCTCCACGACGGAAGGTTCCAGCGAACAGCGGATGCGCTCGGCATTCATGTTTCGACGCTGCGCTACCGACTGAACCGATTGCGCGAACGGCTGGACATCGACCTGCTCGACCGCGACATACGCCACGCTCTCCTGAGAAGTGCCGAAGACGGTTCATTCTGAACAGAGCCGGGCACCGGATCCGCGGCGCTCCTGCGCAGCTAAAACGTATGCCTGCTGAGACCGTCTCCCCCCGAGGGTGCTTCCACCCCTTCTCGGAAAATCACGCTGACCCCGCAGGGATGGACGGCTTGAGATCGAGCTGGTTGCGAGATCGCCGGCATCCTGGCGCTGACAAAATTGCAAAGGCCCCGGTGCTTCCACCGGGGCCTTTGCAATTCTGGTTGCGGGGGCTGGCTACCAGCGTTGTCTGCCTCGGCTCAGCTGCAAGCTGTTTCCTCTTGTGCCGGCAAAGCGCACAGTCTTGGAGCATGACCCGCACTAATTGAAGGAGATTCAGAAATCAGGGCGACGCTGATTCAGGCTGTCTGCCGGATCAACACGGCCGGCCATGCCGAAGCTTTTCGGTGGAAAGCGTGCCAGGCGGAGAGCTACCGGCGGTTTCCAGCGGCACGCGTAACGCCCACTGACCGAAACTGAAGTTGGAGCGGAAGGATCGGGGGCGTACTGATAGAAATTTTTCTCGCCAACGGGCTTTGGCTTCTTCCAGCCATATTCACACTCGTCACACTCCTGATTCACCCCCGCTCGCTCGGCTGATCTAAACAAACCTGTGATTTTCGTGGTTCCGTTCCCATTGGTCACTGAACGCTTTCCTGTTTTTTGCTAATGAGAGAGCGTCTTATCTGCTGCTACGCGCCGGACTGACGGCATGCATCAATTCTCCCTGCGCAACGATTTGGCTGATTTCGGCGAGTGGTGGCTGGCGGAACTCGTCGCCATGACGCCGGCTGCGGTCAGGAAAAAGCAAACTGCAGATTGCACCCTCGTTGTGGGAAGGGACTCTGTTCATAGCTGGCACGCTGCAGGCGCTTCAGGCGACGTGACCGAACCGCGGGAATTGTTCGAGCCCCAGGATTTGCGGGTGGAACTTGAAGGACTCGTGCGTTCCGCTCATGAAAAGAAGCGCCCTATCGTCGACCTTGTGCTGGGCTCGGGACGTTTTCTGGAGCGGCAAGTTGCTCCCTTCCGCCTACCCAGCCGCCGCGCTAGCGCTATGGCCGCGCTCGACCTCCAGTCCTCCACCCCACTCGATCCAGCCACCGTGATCATGCTGTTTGCCACCGGCGATGCTGATCGCAGTGATCACCGCTATTTCGTCGTCAAGCGGGAGACGCTAAAGCCGCTTCTCGCCGCGATCGAGCAGGCCGGGGCACGCCTCGGCACCATGCGGGCGGAGAGCGAGGGTGGCCCAGTTGAGCTATATGTCGAAGAACTTGGCGCGCTCGTTCGGCCGGCCTGGCGTGACAGGTTGCAGCGCGGCTTTTTCCGAGTCGTGGTCGCCGCCTCGGCCGTGCTCGCTATCGCAACCCTCGGTCATGCCCAATGGCATTACAGGGAAGGGATAAGACAGCTCGATACGGAGATCGAGGCGCTCGGAGTCGAGGTAAAGACCGTGCGCGCGCTGTCGGACGAACGCAATCGGCGCGTCGAGCAAATTGAGAGCGTGCGCGTGCAGCGCGCCCAGGCGATCCCGCTCGCTAAAATCCTGGAAGAACTGACACGGCTCGTGCCCGACGACAGTTGGATCATCGATCTTTCTATCGAGGACGACAAGGTGACGTTTTCAGGGTTTTCGTCTTCCGCCGCCGGGCTGATTGCGACGCTCGACGCCTCGCCGCTGTTCAGCGGACCGACCTTCACCGCTCCGGTCGTCAAAGCGCCTGGCGCCGACGGCGAGCGCTTCACCCTCGTCATGAAGCTGGAGCGGTGATGGGGGATCCAGTCACCCGCATCGTCAACGCTTCACGCCGCGCGCGGCGGGCGATCGCCCTTGCCGTGCTCGTGATGGTGCTTGTGGCGAGCGGTTTCGCTGTCCAACTGGCGCTGTCCTCCGTGCTGGACGTCAACGCGGAGGTTCGTGAGAAACGGGAGGCGATCGGCCGCCTGCAGGCGATCGCCGGCCTGAAGGCCGGGTTGATGCGGGAAAGGGAGATGGCCTCACCATCGGCTGGTGCCGAATTTCTCGAAGGCGAGACCGAGGCCGTCATCCGCGGCAACATGCAGAAGCATTTGAGCGAAGTGATCACCGCGCAGAACGCCAATGTACTGTCGATCAGCAACGTCCCCGACCTGACGGTCAATGGCGTGCGTTACGTCGGTGTCGGCGCCGACATATCCGGCACTGTGGAGGCGGTCTACAACGCGGTGCTATCGGTCGAGACGTCGAAGCCAATGATCGTGCGCAGCGCCAATCTGTGGCTGAGCGGATCGATCGGCCCCAACGTAAGGCAGGCACCGGAAATATCGGCGCAGTTGCGTGTCTACGGCGCCCTGCGTTCCGATCTCGGCGTGCCGCAAGCCGGAACCGTGCAATGATACGGACCCCCGTCTCTCTTGCTCTTGTGGCGGCCAGCGCGGCGATGGCTTTCCTCAACATCCACTGGTGGCGGACTCCGCCCGACCTCTCGCCGATCGAGCCCAACAACGCCGTGAACCTGTCTTATCCGCAAGTGGCCGATGGCGATGCAGACCAGCCCGACCGGGAATTGGCGCTAGCGCCTGTCGAGAGCCTTTTACGGCCGCTGTTTCATGCCATGCGCAGGCCCTTCGTTCCGCCTCCGGTCGAACCCGTGGAGGAAGAATTCGTCGAGGAACCGCCACCCCCTCTCGAAATCGAACCGGAGTCGGTGGTGGCCGAGACGATGCCGGACCTGCGGCTGGCCGGCATCAGTCTGACGTCCGATAGAAGTCGCGCGCTGATCGGCCCCGCCAAAGGCGGCGACTTTCGCTGGTATGGCCGGGGCGAGGAAGTTTCGGGATGGACAGTCGTCTCGATTACCCGTGCCGCTGTGACACTTGAGAGTGGTGGACGGAATTTGACGGTTTCCCTTTATTCGGCCGCGCCGGCCAGTAGTGTCACCGAATGAGCGCGCCGCCGGGTCGGCCGGAGCATGACAATGCCGGTTTCGCGCTGGTCGCGGTGCTATTGTTCCTGCTTTTCGTGGCAGCGATCGTCGCGCCTTTCGCTATGGCGGCCCGAACCAACTGGCTGGTCGCAGCCAACCGGGCCCAGCAGGACCGCCTGGATGGCCTTGCCGACGCGGTCTTGACCTTGGTAGCGATGCGACAATTGGGGACCGCCGGAGTGGCGACGCGGCAATCTTTGCCTCTTAATTCCCAACCTGTCGTCTGCAAGATTTCGGGCTATTTGGTCACGGCCGAACTCCAGGACCAGACCGGGCTGGTCGATCTCAACGCCGCAGACGCAAGCACGCTTGCGACAGGCTTGAGGGCGCTTGGCGTGTCCGAAGATCAAGCGGACGATCTCGCCGAAGCGATCGTCACCTACCGAAGCTATGAGCCGCAATCCGAAACGCGCGGCGCGGAAGTCGAGATATTCGGCGGCGCGAAGCGGGGACCGTTCGAGTCCGTTATCGAGCTTTCGGACTTTCAGCCGCTTCGCGACATTCCGCCGGCCGCCCTCTATGCGACTTTTACAGTGCATTCGCGGTTGGGCATCGTTGTTTCGTCGCGAGCACCCAAGCGGCTCGCCATCATGATGGAGAATGCGGCCAGCCCGCATGCGGATGCCGGCGCGTCCCGTTCTCCGACGGCGATCAGCGTTGCCGTAGAGGCGCCGAAATCGCCTTTCCGTGGTCATTCGGCATACCTGATTGAGCCGTCGACGCGGCGCGATCGGCCGTTCAGACGCATCGAAAAACTATTGGCGGCGCGGGACGAGACGCGCGATATACAGTCGCAGGTCACATGTCCCGCGCCTCTTTCCAGCGACATCGCTCAAGTCCTTGCGGGGCTCGGCCCATGAATGTCCATCTGCAAAGGCCGACTGCGGACGAGGTACTGAACCGTCTGGTTGCCGATGGTGCGTTGTCCCAGGACGGAGCAGGCCGCGCCAGGGCCGCGCTGACCTCCACGTCGCATCCATTCGACATCGTCTTGACCGAACTTGGCCTGTTGCGGGAGGATGAACTGGCCAGACATCTCGCCTCGATCCTGCAATTGCCATTGTTCAACGACCTTTTCGGCCTCGACGCTCAGTTGGTCGATCTCGTGGGGCTCTCGTTCTGCGAAGGCAGTTCCATCTTACCGCTCGGCATGACCGACGGCGTTGTCTCCGTGGCTGTCAGCGACCCTTTCTCACGCGGTGCGATCGATGCGCTGGCCTTCCACCTCGACCGCATGCCTTCGCTGCATATCGCTACCCGCAGCCAGATTGCCGCGCAGTTTAAGCTCCTCCGGCAGGGCGCGGAAGGAGAGGTTTTGGCGGATGCGTTCGACGCTTACGCCAATCTCAATGATGCGGACAGACTACGCGACATCGCCCGCGAGGCGCCGGTCGTTCGGCTGGTCAGCCGGGTGATCAACGAGGCCGTGGAACGTGGAGCCACCGACATCCACATCGAGCCGCAGGAGGACAATGTACGCATTCGGGTTCGTCTGGATGGGCTATTGTTACTCGCAGAGACCGTGGCGCGTTCGATGCATGCGGGCATCGTGACGCGTATCAAGATCCTGGCGCAATTGAACATTGCGGAACGGCGCATTCCCCAGGACGGGCGCTTGCGGGCAGTGGTGCGTGGCCAGAATGTCGACATGCGCGTGTCGGTGGTGCCCAGCGCGCATGGAGAGGCGATCGTGCTGCGCGTGCTCGATCGATCGAGAGTGAGACTTGAACTGGAAGCCCTTGGCTTCGACCCCGCAGCAAGGGCACGGCTCACGGCGATGTCGCAAGCGGCAAATGGCATCATCCTGATTACCGGCCCGACCGGCAGCGGCAAAACCACGACTCTTTATTCGATGCTCAAGGGGCGCAATTCGATCGACACCAAGATCTTTACGGTCGAGGATCCCGTCGAGTACCGCCTAGCAGGTGTTACACAATTGCAGGTGGAACCGGTGATCGGCCTGGATTTCGCAGCGGCCCTGCGATCGGTGCTGCGTCAGGATCCAGATATCATACTGGTCGGCGAGGTACGCGACAAGGAGACAGCCGAGATCGCGATCCGCGCGGCTCTTACCGGGCATCTCGTGTTGTCGACCTTGCACACGAACAGCGCCACGGGCGCGTTCACATGTGAACCGGCGTGCAAAGTTGACCCCCTAGGCGGGGTTATCGGCGTCCAAAATTGACCCCCCTCATTGGTTCGTTCTGCGACCATCCGTTCGGTTTTTCGAGCGGATGGAGAGGGGATGAAGTCGG
>NZ_PXYK01000006.1 GCF_003012745.1 Kumtagia ephedrae
TGTTCGAGCGCCGCCACATCGCCGCCATCGAACGCCCGCCGCCCGTCAATCCGAGCCATAGAAGACCCCGATGCTCGCCAAACCAGATGGCTTTCCACTATGCATGACTTTCCCCGGACAGCCCTGCGTTTACGGGGGAGGGGGACCACGCGAAGCGTGGTGGAGGGGGCACGCGCGTCAGTCATAACGCACCCGCGGGTCGACGACGGCGTAGAGGATGTCGACGATCAGGTTGAACAGGATGGTGAAGATGGCAATCACCACCACCGTTCCCATGACCAGCGTGTAGTCGCGGTTGAGCGCCGCATCGACGAAATAGCGGCCGACCCCGGGCACTGCAAAGATCGTCTCGACGATGATCGAGCCGGTGAGGAGCGCGGCTGCCGCCGGTCCGGCGTAGGAGACGATCGGCAGGAGCGCGCCGCGCAGCGCGTGCCGCACCACCACCGACCATTCCGAGAGGCCTAGCGCGCGGGCGGTGCGGATGTGGTGCGAGCGCAGCGATTCGATCATCGAGCCACGCATCAGCCGGGCAACGATGGCGATCTGCGGCAGTGCCAATGTGATGGTCGGGCCGATGCGGTTGAGGAAGGCGCCGTCGTTCCAGCCGCCGATCGGCAGCAGGCTCCAGGTGAGGCCGAACAGGAGCTGGATGACCGGCGCGACGACGAAGGTGGGGATAGTGCTGCCGGCCGTCGCGGTGGCGATCACGGCGTAGTCCGCCACTCTATTCTGATTGAGTGCCGCAATGATGCCGAGCACCGATCCGATCACCAGCGCCAGCGCCAGCGCGGAGGCGCCGAGCTGGATCGAGATCGGCAGGCCGTTGGCGAACAATTCACCGACGGTGAAATCGGGCAGGTTGTAGCTGGGGCCGAAATTGCCCTGCAGCAGGTTCTTCAGATAGTTGAGATATTGCAGCCAGAGCGGGTCGTTCAGGCCGAACTGGGCTTCCAGGTTCGCCTTGATCTCCGGCAGCAGCCCACGCTCCTGGTTGAACGGCCCGCCGGGCGCCACGCGGATCAGGAAGAACGCCAGCGTCACGATGACGAACAGCGTCGGAATCGCGGTGAGCAGGCGCCTGAGCACGTAGAGAAGCATGGACGCTCCTTCAGCAGAGAGCGGCCGCCGCACTCAGCGGAGCGGCGGCCGGCGACGCTATTCCGTCTTGCTGATGAAGCGGCTCGGATGGATGTCCATCACGTTGGGGCTGTAGCCCTGCAGCTTGGCCGACACGAGGTTCTTGTAGCTGTAATAGAGCAGCGGCAGAAAACCCTGATCGTCGATCAGGACCCGCTCGGCCGCGGCCAGTTCCTTCATGCGCTCCTCCGGCTTGCCGCCGGCGGCGGCAGCCTTGTCCATCAGTTCCTCGAATTTGGGGCTGTCGTAGAGCGAGTAGTTGTTGCCGCTCGCCTTGCGGGCCACGCCGAGGAAGCTTTCCGGGTCCTTGTAGTCGGCGATCCAGCCGACACGGGCGGTATCGTAGTCGCCCTTCTGCTCGAGGAAGGCGTAGTGGGTCTTGGTGTCGGTGTTGAGCAGCGTCACGTCGACGCCGAGCGGCTTCAACTGCTCCTGGATGGCGATGGCGGTGTTCTTGTGGTTCTCCGATGTGTTGTAGCGGATCTCCATCTTGAGCGGCTTCTCGGGCGTATAGCCGAGCTTCTCGAGGATCTTCTTGGCCTCGTCCTCACGGTCGATCTGCGACATCTCGGCGAACTTCGCCAGTTCCGGCGTGTAGCCCTCGATGCCGGGCGGCACCAGCGAGTAGCTGGGGATCATCGAGTTCTGCCAGACCTTTTCGGCCAGGAAGTCGCGGTCGATGGCCATGGATATGGCGTTGCGCAGCTCGACGTTGGTCCACGGCTCCTTGTCCCACTTCATCGCGTAGTAGTAGGAGCCGAGATAGGGGCCGAACTTGAGCTGATCGCCGAACTTGGCCTTCAGGTCGGCCATCTGCTCGGTCGGTATGTCGTCGTTGAACTCGATCTCGCCGGCCTCGAAGCGCTTGATGGCCGTCGAGCGGTCCTCGGTCGGGATGTAGTTCACCGCGTCGAGCTTGACGGTGTCGGCGGCGTGGAAATTCTCGTTCCTGACCAGCTTGATGTGGTCGTTGGGCACGAATTCGGCGAGCTTGAAGGCACCGTTGGAGACGAGATTGCCGGGCTTGATCCAGTCGGCGCCGAGCTTTTCGATCGACGCCTTGTTGACCGGATAGGTCGACTGGTGCGTCAGCATTTCGAGGAAATAGGGCGTCGGCGCCTTCAGCGTCACCTCGAAGGTGGAGGGGTCGATCGCCTTTACGGCGAGCTCTTCCGGCTTCATCTTGCCGGTATTCACTTCCTCGCCGTTCTTCACGACGTAGAGCATCGAGGCATATTCGGCGCCCGTCGCCGGGTCCTCGAGGCGGCGGAAGGAATAGACGAAATCCTCGGCCGTGACCGGCGAGCCGTCCGACCATTTGCCGTCCGGGCGCAGCTTGAAGGTGTAGACGAGGCCGTCGTCGGAGACCGTCCAGCTTTCGGCGGCGCCGGGGATCATCTCGGCGTTCTGGTCCTGCATCACCAGGCCTTCGAACAGGTCGCGCAGGATGTTGGCCTCATAGACGGTAGAGGTCTTGTGCGGGTCGAGCGATTCCGGATCGGCCGAGTTGCCGCGGTTGAACACCATCTCGGCATAGGCAGGCGTGGCGTAATAGGTTCCGCCAGCCGAAACCAGCGCGACGGCAAACACCGTCGCCTTGAGGAAATTGCGCATCATCATGGTTCGGTCTCCCAACTCGGTCGAAGCCCCTCAGCGACGACTTTGCCTCGTTGCGCAGGGTTATCCCGGCGCGGTTGACGCGGCTCGGCTGTTCCCGAAGCCGCTCCTGTGGCGCCGACAGTAGCACCCGCAACCGCCAATTCAACCGGGCGTCGGTTCACCCAAAGTAAGCTGCCGCTTTGTCGCCGGTACCCCCACCCCTAACCCCTCCCCTCAAGGGGAGGGGAATCTTGCGGCCACCATGCCGAGCGAAATCGCCGACGATAGGCGCTTGGCAGAGACGCAAGCCAAGATCCCCCCTTGTGGGGAGGGGTTGGGGGTAGGCTGCCATGCGGTTGCCCCACCGGTCACGAGGGGAAACGTCCCGCGTGCGTTTATTCCACCCGCCCGACAAAGACGCCCAGCGGCGGCAGAAGCAGGTTGGTCCCGTCGAGCCGCCCCGCCGCGCCGGGAAAGCCGAGCGCGGCCGCGCCCGTGGTTTCACGCGCCAGCGGTACGGCCGTCTCGGCATCGGCAAAATTGAAGGCGCACAGCAGCCGCTCGTTGCCGTGCTCGCGCAAGAACATCAGCACGTCGGCCGGCGCGTCGAGCAACGCGATCGAGCCTTTCACCAGCGCCGACTGGCCGCGCCGGAAGGCCAGCACCTCGCGGTAGCGGGCGAGCACTGATGCTGCCGCGCCGTCCTGACAGTCGACGGCGCGCTCGCGATGCGCATCCGGCACCGGCAGCCACGGCTTTCCCGTGGTGAAGCCGCCAGCCGGCGCCTGCGCCTGCCAGGGCATCGGCGTGCGGCAGCCGTCGCGTCCCTTGAAACCCGGCCAGAAGCGGATGCCGTAGGGATCGCGAAGGTCCTCGAAGGCAAGCTCGGCCTCCTCCAGCCCGAGTTCCTCGCCCTGATAGATGCAGATCGAGCCGCGCAGGCAGGCGAGCAGGGAAATCGCGAACTTCGCCGTCTCATCCGGAGAGTCGCCCGGCTTGGTCCAGCGAGTCACATGGCGGATGACGTCGTGGTTGGAAAAGGCCCAGCAGATCCAGCCGTCGGTCACGGCGGCCTCGAAGGCGTTTATGCATTTCTTGACGTAGGCGGCGGAGAAATCCGGGCCGAGCAGGTCGAAGGTGTAGCTCATGTCGAGCTTGTCGCCGCCGCCGGTATAGGCGGCCACCGTCTTCAGCGAGCGTTTGCCGTCGCCCACCTCCCCCACCGAGGTGCGCTCGCGATACTCGTCGAGCAGCGCCCGGAAGCGCCTGAGGAAGACGAGATTCTCCGGCCGCGTCTTGTCGTAGAGGTGGTCCTGGTACTCGTAGGGGTTGGTCTGCTTCGCCTTGGCCGCGGCGCTCAGCTTCAGCGGCGGGTTGTCGCGCAGTTTCCGGTCGTGGACGTAGAAGTTCACGGTGTCGAGGCGAAAACCGTCGACGCCGCGTTCCAGCCAGAATCTTACGCTCGCCAGCAGGGCATCCTGCACCTCGGGATTGTGGAAGTTGAGGTCGGGCTGGGCGGCGAGGAAGTTGTGCAGGTAATACTGTTTTCGTACCGAATCCCATTCCCAGGCCGGGCCGCCGAAGATCGACAGCCAGTTGTTGGGTGCCGAGCCGTCGGGCTTCGGGTCGGCCCAGACATACCAGTCGGCCTTCGGGTTTTGCCGGCTGGCGCGGCTCTCGAGAAACCAGGGGTGGCGGTCGGAAGTGTGCGACAGCACCTGGTCGATGATGATCCTGAGGCCGAGCCGGTGCGCCTCGGCGATCATGGCGTCGAAATCGTCGAGCGTGCCGAACATCGGGTCGACGGCGCAGTAGTCTGAGACGTCGTAGCCCATGTCGGCCATGGGCGACTTGAAGAAAGGCGACAGCCAGACCGCGTCGACGCCGAGCGAGGCGATGTGGCCGAGCCGCCGGGCGATGCCCTTGAGGTCGCCGCTGCCGTCGCCGGTGCTGTCCTGGTAGGAGCGCGGATAGACCTGGTAGATCGCCGCGCCGCGCCACCAGTCGGATTTTTGCGTCATTCGGCGGTCTCCATGAGGCAGAGGCAGGCGCGGCCGGGCACCAGAAGCGGGTTTTGCCCGCTGTCGTCGGGGCCTGGCATGAGGTTCTTCCAGCGGAAGCCGGGCCGCTGCGGCAGCGCGACGCTGGAGGCGCGACGGTCGCCATTGACGACGACGGCGACGCGAAAGCCGTCGGGACCGGCCAGCGCCATGGTCAGTCGGAAGCGGCCGGGATCGGTCCAGTCCTGTTCCGTCATCGGCGCGCCGGCTTCGGTCAGCCATGCGACGTCGGGAAAGCCGGCCGAGGTCGGCTCGCCGGTCAGGAACGTGCCGTCGCGCAGGACCGGCAACCGCTCGCGGATCGCGGACAGCGCGCAGGCGTAGCTTTCCAGTTCGCGGTCGCGGCCGGCCCAGTCGAGCCAGGTGGTCGCATTGTCTTGTGCATAGGCGTTGTTGTTGCCGTGCTGCGTGCGGCCGAACTCGTCGCCGGCCGTCAGCATGATGGTGCCGCGCGAGAAGAAAAGGGTGGCGAGCAGGCCCATCAGGTCGCGGCGGCGCTCGCCGGCGATGCCGGGATCGGCGGTGTCGCCCTCGACGCCGTTATTCCAGGAAAAATTCTCGTGGTGGCCGTCGCGGTTCTGCTCGCCATTGGCCTCGTTGTGCTTGCGCTCATAGGCGACGAGGTCGGCGAGCGGGAAGCCGTCATGGGCGGCGAGGAAGTTGACCGTGCGGGTCGCCGCGCCAGAAAAAATGTCCGACGAGCCGGCGAGCCGGGTCGCCAGTTGGCCGACCATGCCGCGGTCGCGGCGCCAGAAGCGCCTGACATCGTCGCGGAAGCGGTCGTTCCATTCGAGGAAGGGTGTGGGGAATTTTCCGAGCTGATAACCGTCCGGGCCGATGTCCCAGGGCTCGGCGATCATCACGCGGTCCTTGAGCACGGCATCTTCAGTCAACGCCCGTAGCAGGGGCGCGTCGGGGTCGAAGCCCCCGCTGGTCCGTCCCAGCACCGGCGCGAGATCGAAGCGGAAGCCGTCGACGCCGGCATGCAGGACGAAATGGCGGAGCGAATCCAGCACCAGCCGCGCCACCGCGGGGTGGTCGCAGGCGAGCGTGTTGCCGGTGCCGGTGTCGTTGACCAGCCGGCCGGGTTCGCCGGGCGCGTGGCGGTAGTAGGCGCGGTTGTCCAGGCCGCGCAGCGACAGCGTCGGGCCGAGCGCGTCGCTCTCGCCGGTGTGGTTGAAGACGAGGTCGAGGATGACGCCGATGCCGGCATCGCGCAGCGCCCCCACCGTATCGCGCAGCTCGACGATCCCGCCCGGCGCGATGCGCGGATCGAGCGCCATGAAGGACACCGGGTTGTAGCCCCAGGCGTTGGTCAGCCCGAGCGGCGGCAGATGGCGCTCGTCGATCCAGGCCGTCACCGGCATCAGCTCGACCGCGGAAACGTTCAACCTGCGCAGGTGCTCGATCACCGCCGGATGGGCGAGCGCCGCGATCGTGCCGCGTTGCGCCTCGGGGACATCGGGGTGCAATTTGGTGAAGGCCCGCACCTGGACCTCGTAGATCAGGCCGCCCGGCGAAAACAGCGGCGGTTTCGGCATTGCCGGCTCGGTCAGGTCGGTCACCACCGCCTTCGGCATCAGCGGCGCCGTGTCGTCCCCTGCCCCGCGCCGTTCCGCCAGTCGCGCGTCATAGGCATAGGGCATGTCGATCGCGACCGCATAAGGGTCCATCAGGAGCTTGTCGGGATCGAACCAGAGACCCTGCTCCGGCGCATAAGGCCCGTCGGCGCGAAAACCGTAGCGCATGCCGTCGCGAATACCGGGAACACTGGTCGAGAACACGCCACTGGGTTCCCGCACCATCTCGACGCGCCGGGTCGCGGCGCTGCTCTCCTCTTCGAACAGGCAGAGCCACATGCGCTCCGCGGCCCCCGACCAGACGGCGAAATCGGTTCCGGAGGCGATGACCGATGCACCGAGGCGAGGTGTCGCTGCGGTCATCTGTTGTCGGGATGGCGAACAGGCGGCGGAGGAAGAAAGCTGGCAGCCGTGAAGGCCGATCTCCCCCCTCGTGGGGGAGATGTCCGGCAGGACAGAGGGGGGCGCGAAGGAGCACGGTTATAGCCGGCTGCAGTCGCTCGGATCTGGCCGCAACGCAAGCGCCTGCGGAGATGCATCATGCTCATCCGGGACGGCGCTTTACGTTGCCCTCCTCTGTCCCGCCGGACATCTCCCGCGCAAGGGGGGAGTTCGACCTTCATGTCCACCATCACGTGATCACGCTAGGCTTCTGCCGCCCCGTATGGCTGCGGATGCCGGCGACGTCGTCGGCGGCGGCGATCAGGTCGGCCAGCGCCTGCTGCGTGTCGAGGTCGAACCGGTCCTTCTCGTAGCGCTCGACATAGAGCCGCAGCGTCGCGCCCGAGGTGCCGGTACCGGAAAGCCGGATGACGAAACGCGAACCGCCTTCGAACAGCACGCGGATGCCCTGGTTCTTCGAGACCGAGCCGTCGACCGGATCGTGATAGGCGAAGTCGTCCGCCGCCTCGACGGTGAGGCCCCGTACCTTGGTACCCGGCAGCGACGGCAGTTTCGCGCGCAGCTCCGACACCAGCCGGTTGGCGGCGTCGGACTCCACCTCCTCGTAGTCGTGGCGCGAATAGTAGTTGCGGCCGTAGGTCGCCCAGTGCTTTTCCGCGATCGCCTTGGCGCTCTCCTTGCGGACGGCGAGAATGTTCAGCCACAGCAGAACGGCCCAAAGACCGTCCTTCTCGCGCACATGGTCGGAGCCGGTGCCGGCGCTCTCCTCGCCGCAGATGGTCGCCATGCCGGCGTCGAGCAGGTTGCCGAAGAACTTCCAGCCGGTCGGCGTCTCGTAGATGCCGACGCCCAGCGCCTCGGCCACCCGGTCGGCGGCGGCGCTGGTCGGCATGGAGCGGGCGATGCCCTTCAGCCCCGCCTCGTAGCCCGGCGCCAGACGGGCGTTGGCGGCGAGCATCGCCAGCGAGTCCGACGGCGTGATGAAGATGCCCTTGCCGATGATCAGGTTGCGGTCGCCGTCGCCGTCGGAGGCGGCGCCGAAATCCGGCGCGTCCGGCCCCATCATCTCGTCATAGAGATGTTTTGCGTGGACGAGGTTGGGATCGGGATGGTGGCCGCCGAAATCCGGCAGCGGCACGAAATTGCGGGCCGTTCCTTTCGGCGCGCCCAGCCGGTTCTCGAGTATCTCCTTGGCGTACGGACCGGTCACCGCATGCATGGCGTCGAAACGCATGCGGAAGCCGCCGGCAAACATCGCGCGGATCGCGTCGAAGTCGAACAGCGTCTCCATCAATTCTGCATAGTCCTCGACAGGATCGATCACCTCGACCGTCATGCCGCCCGCCTGGACGGTGCCGATCCGGTCGATGTCGACCTCGGCCATGTCCGCAATCTTGTAGCTCGTTATCGCCTTGGTGCGGGCGAAGATCGCGTCGGTGATCTTTTCAGGCGCCGGCCCACCATTGCCGATGTTGTATTTTATGCCGAAGTCCTCGTGCGGGCCGCCGGGATTGTGGCTGGCCGACAGCACCAGCCCGCCAAAGGCCATGTATTTGCGGATGATGTGGGAAGCCGCCGGCGTGGACAGGATGCCGCCCTTGCCGACGATGACCTTGCCGAAGCCGTTGGCTGCGGCGATGGCAATCGCCTTCTGGATCACCTCGCGGTTGTAGTAGCGGCCGTCGCCGCCGATCACCAGGGCCTTGCCGGAAAAGCCGTCGAGCGAATCGAACACCGACTGGATGAAGTTCTCCGCATAGTTCTTCTGCTGGAACACCGGCACTTTCTTGCGCAGCCCCGAGGTTCCCGGCTTCTGGTCGTCATAGGGTGTCGTCTCGACCGTCCTGATGGTCATGGTCAGGCCGCCTTTCTTGCCAGCAGTGATTTGTACAGCCCGGCATATTTCGCCGCGCTCCCGTCCCAGGAGACGTCGGCCTTCATGCCCTGTTTCTGGATCGTGCTCCAGACCGCCTTGTCGGCATGGAGCGCAATCATCCGGCGCACGGCGTGCAGCAACGCGGCGCCGCTTTCCGGCGCGAATTGCAGGCCGGTGGCGACGCCCGCCGAAACCGCCGCCTCGTTGGCGTCGATGATGGTGTCGGCCAGCCCGCCGGTGCGCGCCACCAGCGGCACGCAGCCGTAGCGAAGCCCGTAGAGCTGGGTGAGGCCGCAGGGCTCGAAGCGCGACGGGATGACGATGCCGTCGCAGCCGCCCTGCATGACATGCGACAGCGCCTCGTCATAGCCCACGACCACGCCGACCCGGCCGGGATGGCGGGCGGCGGCGGCATGCAGCGCGCCTTCCAGCCCGGCATCGCCGGAGCCCAGCACCGCAAGGCGCGCGCCGGCGGCGACGATCTCGTCGAGCACGGCCGCCAGCACGTCCATGCCCTTCTGCCAGGTCAGCCGGCTGACCACGCAGATCAGCGGGCTGTCGTCGCGGTCGAGGCCGAAGCGCTGCTCCACCACACGCCGGTTCGGCTTGCGCGCCGCCAGCGTCGTGCGGGTGTAGCGGGAGGCGAGATGCGGGTCGGCGGCGGGGTTCCAGATGTCGACATCGATGCCGTTGACGATGCCGTGGAGGTCGGCGGCGCGGCTGTTGACCAGCCCGTCGAGCCCCATGCCGAATTGCGGCGTCCGGATCTCCTGCGCATAGGTGGGGCTCACCGTCGTGATTGCCCAGGCCGCTTGCAGACCGGCCTTGAGGAAGCCGACGCCGCCGTAATATTCGACGCCGTCCAGAGCCATGGCCCGCGGCGGCAGGCCGAGCTCCGAAAAGATCGCGGCGCCGAACTGGCCCTGGAAGGCGAGATTGTGGACGGTGATGACCGACGGCACGCCGACCGCATCGCCGAAGCGCATATAGGCCAGCGTCATCGCCGCCTGCCAGTCATGCACATGGACGATGTCCGGCCGGTAGCCGGTCAGCGCGCCGGCGGCGATGTCGGCACCGACATGGCTGAGGGCGGCGAAGCGCCGCCAGTTGTCCGGCCAGTCCTTGCCGCCGGCGTCGCCATAGGGACCGCCGACGCGGTCGAACAGATGCGGCGCTTCCAGCACTAGCAGGTCGAGCTCGCCGACGCGCGCGGCATGGACCGCCGCCTTGCCGCCATGCAGGCCGGCATACTGATGCACCGGCTTCTTCTTTTTGAAGGCCGCCATCACCACCGGATATCCAGGCACCAGGGTGCGCGTCGCCACGCCGTGTTTGGCGAGCGCGACCGGCAGCGCACCGGTCACGTCGGCAAGGCCGCCGGTCTTGATCAGCGGGAAGATTTCCGGCGTGACGGCAAGGACCTGCATTCGTCAGCGTCTCCAGCGCAAGCGCAGGGGACAGTTTACTTCTTTCCGCTCGCGCCCACTTTGAAGCGCTTCGGCCTTTCTGCGGAAAGAAAGTAACCTGTCCCCGGCGGTCAACCTCTTACCCCAGCCGGTCGATCATCGTCTGCGTGATCAGGCAGATGCCCTTCTCGGTGACGCGGAAGCGTGCGCGGTCATGTTCGATATCCTCGCCGACCACCAGCCCCTCGGGAACGATCACGCCGTGATCCAGAACGCAGCGCCGGAGCCGGGCGGAGCGACCCACGACGCAGTCGGGCAGCATCACCACCTCCTCCAGCGAGGAATAGGAGCTGATGCGTGCGCCGGTGAAGATGAGGCTGCGCCGGAGCGACGCGCCGGAGATGATGCAGTCGCCGGCGATCAGCGACGACACCGCCATGCCGCGCCGGCTCTCGTCGTCATGCACGAATTTGGCCGGCGGCTTCAGCTCCGAATAGGTCCAGATCGGCCAGTCGCGGTCGTAGAGGTCGAGCTCCGGCGTCACGTCGGTCAGGTCGATGTTGGCCTCCCAATAGGCGTCGACCGTACCGACGTCGCGCCAATAGGCCTCGCGCTCCATGGAGGAGCGCACGCAGGACTTGGTAAAGCGGTGCGCCACCGCTTTGCCGTGCCGGACGATGTAGGGGATGATGTCCTTGCCGAAGTCGCGGCTGGAGCTCGGCTCGGCGGCGTCGCGGCGCAGCTGCTCGATCAGGAATTTCGTCTTGAACACGTAGATGCCCATCGAGGCCAGCGCATAGTCCGGCCTGTCCGGTATGCCGGGCGGGTCGGACGGTTTCTCGACGAAGGCGATGATGTTGTCCTTCTCGTCGACATGCATGACGCCGAAGCCGGTCGCCTCCATGCGCGGCACCTCCAGGCAGCCGATGGTCACGTCGGCGCCGGCGTCGACGTGCTGGCGCAGCATCAGCTCGTAGTCCATCTTGTAGATGTGGTCGCCGGCCAGGATGATCATGTATTCCGGGCCGTAGGGCTCGATGATGTCAACGTTCTGGAACACCGCATCGGCGGTGCCCTCGTACCACTGCGTCTCCGACACGCGCTGGCTGGCCGGCAGGATGTCGAAACTTTCGTTGCGCTCCGGCCTGAGGAAGTTCCAGCCGCGCTGCAGGTGACGGATCAGCGAATGCGCCTTGTACTGCGTCGCCACCGCCAGGCGGCGGATGCCGGAATTCAGCGCATTGGACAAGGCGAAGTCGATGATACGCGTCTTGCCGCCGAAATAGACCGCCGGCTTGGCGCGCCGGTCGGTCAGTTCGGCAAGGCGACTGCCGCGGCCGCCGGCCAGCACATAGGCCATGGCGTCGCGCGCAAGCGGCTGGTTCCTTTTGAGCTCCACCATCTGTTCCTCCCCTTCATTCGCCCGCGAATTCGAGCATGATCGTCGCCAGCGGCGGCAACAGCATCGTCGCCGCCGGTCCCCCCTCTTCCTGTCGAGCAAGGACGGCGCCGCCATTGCCCCTGCCCGAGCCGCCATAGTCGGCGGCGTCCGTGTTGATGATCTCGCGCCAGGTGCCGGCCTTCGGCATCGGCACGCGGTAGTTCTCGCGCTGCACAGGCGTGAAGTTGCAGACAACCACGACCGGCTCGTGGCCCGGCGCCGAGCGCTCCCAGGCGAAGACCGAGTTCGCGCGGTCGTCGACGATCAGCCAGCGAAAACCCTCCGGCTCGCAGTCGCGCAAATGCAAGACCGGCCTTGAGCGGTAGAGCCGGTTGAGGTCGCGCACCGTGGCGCGCACGCCGCGGTGTGGGGCGTGGTCGAGCAGGAACCAGTCGAGCGCCCTCTCCTCGCTCCATTCGCCGCGCTGCGCGAATTCCTGGCCCATGAACAGCAGCTTCTTGCCGGGATAACCCCACATGAACGCGTAGTAGGCGCGCAGCGTTGCGAATTTCTGCCAGTCGTCGCCGGCCATTTTCGACAGCAGCGTGCCTTTTCCATGAACGACCTCGTCATGAGAGAGCGGCAGCACGAAATTCTCGCTGAAGGCGTAGACCAGGCCGAAGGTGATCTGGTCGTGATGGTGCTTCCTGTGGATCGCCTCCTTGGAGAAATACTCCAGCGTGTCGTGCATGAAGCCCATGTTCCACTTGAAGCCGAAGCCGAGCCCGCCCTCATGGACCGGCTGCGACACCTTCGGCCAGGAGGTCGATTCCTCGGCGATGGTGACGACGCCGGGATGGTTGCCGTAGACGGCTGTGTTCATGGCCTGGAGGAATTTTACCGCCTCCAGGTTTTCCCGCCCGCCCTTCTCGTTGGGAATCCATTCGCCCTGCTTGCGCGAATAGTCGAGGTAGAGCATCGATGCCACCGCATCGACGCGCAGCCCGTCGAGATGGAATTTTTCCGCCCAGTAGAGGGCGTTGTTGACGAGGAAGGAGACGACCTCGCGGCGGCCGAAATTGTAGATCGCCGTGTTCCAGTCGGGGTGAAACCCCTTGCGCGGGTCGGCGTGCTCGTAGAGCGCGGTGCCGTCGAACCAGGCGAGCCCGTGCGCGTCGACCGGAAAATGCGCCGGCACCCAGTCGAGGATGACGCCGATGCCGGCCCGGTGGGCGCCATCGACGAAGCGCGCGAACCCCTCCTGGTCGCCGAAGCGCGAAGTCGGCGCGTAGAGGCCGGTGGTTTGGTAGCCCCAGGACGGGTCGTAGGGATGCTCGGTGATTGGCAGAAATTCGATATGGGTGAAGCCGGTGTCGGCGGCATAGGGAATCAGCCGCTCCGCCAGTTCGTCCCAGGACAGGAAGGCGCCGTCGTCGCGGCGCTGCCACGAGCCGGCATGCACCTCGTAGATCGACATCGGCTGACGCCGCGCATCGGCGGCGCGCCAGAAGGAGCGGTGCGCCTCGTCGCCCCATCGGTGCGCCAGCGGCGCGGTGGTGACGGAGGCGGTCGCCGGACGCAGCTCGGAATGGAAAGCGAAGGGATCGGCCTTCAGCGGCAGCCGCTCGCCCTTCGGGCCGATGATCTCGTATTTGTAGGCGCGCCAGGCGCCGATGTCCGGCAGGAAAATCTCCCAGATGCCGGTGTCCTGGCGGAACCGCATGGGATGGCGGCGCCCGTCCCAGTCGTTGAAGTCGCCGACCACCGAGACCCGCCGGGCGTTCGGCGCCCAGACGGCGAAATGCACGCCCGGCGCGCCCTCATGGTCGATCAGATGCGCGCCGAGCTTGTCGAACAGCCTGAGATGCGTGCCCTCGGCGATGTAGTAGTCGTCCATGGGCCCGAGCACGGGCCCGAAGGAGAAAGGATCGGCCAGCCACCAGTCGCCGCCGGCGTTGCGGGCGTGATACCGGAGCGGCTGACGCTTGCGGAGCGACAGCTTGCCCTCGAAGAAGCCGTCGTCGTGGCGGCGCGACAGTTCGCCGGCCTTTTTTCCCGCGAGCGTGTAGGCGGTGACGGCTTCGGCATGCGGGATGAAGCAGCGCGCCACGAGACCCGCTCCGCATTGCTGCACGCCGAGGACGGCGAAGGCGTCGCCATGCGTGCCGGCAACGATCGCCGCCACGTCCCCCTGGTCGGCCGCGACCGACGGTGTCGGGGACGTGGCGAGCCGGCGCGCCTGCTTCATCGTGCGATCTTCCTCCCTTGGGCAGAGGCTGCTCTGGCGGCAGCTTTCCCGAAATCACGTCACAGGGGAACCCCCCAGATTTCTTCGGCATACTGGCGGATGGTGCGGTCCGACGAGAACCAGCCGACCCGCGCCACGTTGCGGATCGCCCTGGCGTACCAGTCCGGGCTGTCTTGCCAGACGGCGTCGACCTGCCGCTGCGCGTCGGCATAGGCATCGAAGTCCGCCGCCACCATGAACCAGTCGCTCTGGTAGATGCCGTCGATCAGCCCGCGGTAGCGGCCGGGCTCCTCGGGCGAGAAGACGCCGGAGGAAATCGCCGACAGCGCCTGCGCCAGCTCCGGCGATTTCTCGATCACCTCGCGCGGCTGATAGCCGTCGGCGCGGCGGCTCGCCACCTCGTCGGCCTTGAGGCCGAAGATGAAGATGTTGTCGTCGCCGACGCACTCCTTGATCTCGACATTGGCGCCGTCGAGCGTGCCGATGGTGAGTGCGCCGTTCAGCGCGAATTTCATGTTGCCGGTGCCGGAGGCCTCCATGCCGGCGGTGGAGATCTGCTCGGACAGGTCGGCCGCCGGCATCATGATCTCGGCCAGGCTGACATTGTAGTTCGGCATGAACACGACCTTGAGCAGGCCGCGCACCGCCGGGTCGCGGTTGATCACACGCGCCACGTCGTTGGCTAGCTTTATGATCAGCTTGGCGTTGTGATAGCTCGGCGCCGCCTTGCCGCCGAAGAATTTCACGCGGGGCGCCCAGTCGCGCTCGGGATGCGAGCGGATCTGGTCGTAGAGCGCCACGGCCTCGACGATATTGAGCAATTGCCGCTTGTATTCGTGGATGCGCTTGATCTGGATGTCGAACAGCGCCGAGGGATCGACGCGGATGCCTAGCCGCTCGGCGGTGACGGCCGCCAGCCGCTCCTTATTGGCCCGCTTCACCGCCGCGAATTTCTCGCGGAAGGCGGCGTCCCCGGCAAAATCGTCCAGCTCCTTCAGCGCCTCGACATTGTCGAGGAATGTGTCGCCGATGGTCTCGCGGATCAGCGACGTCAGGCCCTGGTTGCTCTGGAACAGCCAGCGCCGCGGCGTGATGCCGTTGGTCTTGTTGTTGATGCGGTCGGGATAGAGCCTATGGAGGTCGGCGAACACCGTCTCCTTCATCAGCTCCGTGTGCAGCGCCGACACACCGTTGATCGAGTGCGAGCCGACGAAAGCGAGATTGCCCATGCGCACGCGCCGGTCACCATCCTCCTGGATCAGCGAGATGCGGCGGATCTGGTCTTCGCCGAAGCGGCCGACGGCGCGGGCCTCCAGGAGCACTTCCGCGTTGATGGCGTAGATGATCTGCATGTGGCGCGGCAGCAGCCGCTCGAACAGCCGCACCGGCCAGCTTTCCAGCGCCTCCGGCAGCAGCGTGTGGTTGGTGTAGGCGAAGGTTCCTCTGGTGATCTTCCACGCCTTGTCGAAGTCGAGGCCGTGGATGTCCATCAACAGCCGCATCAGCTCGGCCACCGCGATCGCCGGATGCGTGTCGTTCAAATGGACGGCAGCCTTCTCGGGCAGCAGCGACAGGTCGCCATAGGCGCTGACGTGGCGCTGCAAAATGTCCTGCAGCGAGGCGGCGGAGAAAAAATACTCCTGGCGCAGCCGCAGCTCCTGCCCGGCCTCGCTGGAATCGGCGGGATAGAGCACGCGCGACAGCGCGTCCGCCTTGTTGCTCTCGGCAAGCGCGCCGATATGGTCGCCGGCGTTGAAGCGGCTGAGCAGGATCGGATCGACCGGAAAGCCCGACCACAGGCGCAGCGTGTTCACCCGGTTGCCGCGCCAGCCGACCACGGGCGTGTCGTAGGCCACCGCCAGCACCCGCTCCTGCGGCTTCCAGACGTGCCGCTCCAGCCGGCCCGACTTGTCGGTGATCGATTCCACCGCGCCGCCGAAGCCGATCTCGAAGGCGCGCTCGCGCCGCTCGAACTCCCACGGATTGCCGTGGTCGAGCCAGGTCTCCGGCAGCTCGACCTGCCAGCCGTCATGAATCTCCTGGCGGAACATGCCGTTGACGTAGCGGATGCCGTAGCCGTGGCCGGGCACGCCGACGGTCGCCATACTCTCCATGAAGCAGGCGGCGAGGCGCCCGAGGCCGCCATTGCCGAGGGCTGCGTCCGGCTCCAGCGTGGCGATCAGGTCGATGTCGACGCCGAGGCTAGCGAGTGCCGTGCGCATGTCGTCCATCAGGCCGATGTTGGAGAAGGCGTCGCGCATCAGCCGGCCGATCAGGAATTCGAGCGACAGGTAGTAGACGCGCTTCTTGCCGTGCTCGTAGGTCTCTTTCGTGGATTCGATCCACTGGTCGATGATGCGGTCGCGCACCGCCTTGATCGCTGCCGTCAGCCAGTCATGGGGCGTGGCCACGGACGGGTCCTTGCCGACGCGGTAGCGCAGCACGTTCAAAATGTCGGCTGCCAGGGATTTCGGGTCGGACTGCAAGGTCGGGAGTTCCGGTGCCATCACGCTCAACTGAATGCCCCACGGCTTGGCGCCCGCTCGTCGCCGAGCGCCAGTGATCGGCTACCTCCCGCTTCTATGCTATCCAAAACCACGGGAAGTACAATCGATTAGAACAAGCGATGTTTTTGCTTTCGCAACAACATCGCGCAGGGCGTTTTACCGCTACTTCGCACAGCGAGTATGACGCGCCGGCCTGCAAGGCTTTTGTTTCGAAGCCCGGCCTCTCCCGCCGCTACCTGCTCCAGCACCCCTCACAGGCCGGTGAAGAGCTCCGAGGTCCATGCCGGCTGTCTCACGCCGCCAGCGCCGGCTCGGGTGGCGCCTTGGCGCCGGTCATGAAGGCTACGGCGTCGGACATGGTGTATTCCTTCGGATCGATCACCACCAGCCGGCGGCCGAGCCGGTGGATGTGGATGCGGTCGGCCACCTCGAACACATGCGGCATGTTGTGCGAGATCAGCACGATCGGCAGGCCGCGGCGCTTCACGTCGAGGATGAGTTCGAGCACGCGGCGCGATTCCTTGACGCCCAGCGCCGCCGTCGGCTCGTCCATGATCACCACCTTGGAGCCGAAGGCGGCGGCGCGCGCCACCGCCACGCCTTGGCGCTGGCCGCCCGACAGCGTCTCCACCGCCTGGCCGATGTTCTGGATGGTCATCAGGCCGAGCTCCGAAAGCTTGTCGCGGGCGTGTTTCTCCATCGCCCGACGATCGAGCATGCGGAACCAGCTGCCGAGCACGCCGGGCTTGCGGATCTCGCGCCCCAGGAACATGTTATCGGCTATCGACAACGCCGGCGACAGCGCGAGGTTCTGGTAGACGGTCTCTATGCCGGCTTCCCGCGCCCGCATCGGCGACGAAAAGTGCACCGGCTTGCCCTCGAGGGTGATCTCCCCTTCGTCCGGCAGGATCGCACCGGAGATGGCCTTGATCATCGACGATTTGCCGGCGCCGTTGTCGCCGATGACGGCAAGGATCTCGCCTGGATACAGGTCGAAATCGGCATGATCGAGCGCGGTGACGCGACCATAGCGCTTGACTAGGCCGCGACACGTCAGAATCGGTTCCCGCACCATCAGCCTGCAACCCTTCTGATCCATTGATCGACAGCGACCGCCATGATGATCAGCACGCCGATCATCATGTAGGTGTATTGAGGATCGGTGCCGATCATGCGCAGGCCCAGCGAGAACAGCCCGACGATCAAGGCACCGAAAATCATGCCCAGGATCGAGCCACGTCCGCCAAACAGCGAAATGCCCCCGATCACCACCGCAGTCACCGACTCTATGTTGGCGAACGCGCCGGAGGTCGGCGAAATGGCGCCGACGCGACCGATCAGCACCCAGCCGCCGAAGGCGCAAATGATTCCGGCGAGCGTGTAGACGGAAAGCAAAATGCGGCTGGTACGTACGCCCGCGAGCTCCGCCGCGTCCGGATCGTCGCCCACGGCATACACGTGACGGCCCCAGGCGGTGTGGTTGAGCACGTACCACAAGATCAGGACCAGCAGTACCATGGCGAGGACGCCGTAGGTCAGCACCGCGCCGCCGAAACGGATGTCGTTGGCGAAAAACTTCAGGATCGGGGCATGCGCATCGATGTCCTGGGAGCGGATGGTCTCGTTGGCCGAATAGATGAAATTGATGGCCAGAATGATCTGCCAGGTGCCCAGGGTAACGATAAACGGCGGCAGCCTCATCCTTGAGACGAGCGCGCCGTTCACCCAGCCGCACAAGGCGCCGACCCCGATGCCGCAAAGGATCGAAATGGCGGGCGGCAGACCATAGCGGAACGTGAACTGCCCCATCACGACGGACGTCAGGACGAGGATCGCGCCCACAGAAAGATCGATGCCCGCCGTGAGTATGACCAATGTCTGCGCGGCCCCGATGATGCCGGTGATGGCCACCTGCTGCAGGATAAGCGTCAGCGTGAAGGGCGAGAACAGCTTGCTGCCAAGCAACAAGCCGAAGATCAGCAACGAGACGACCAGAACAATCAGCGGAACCGCGGCTGGATTGGCGTGCAGGAAGTTCTGGATGCGGCGCAGGCCGGTATCATGAACGTCGAATGAGGCGACCGTCTTATCACCCCCGTCGAGAGTGGTCTCGAATTCCTGTACTTGAGCCATGTCTTCTCCCCATGGCGCGCGAATCAATCGCGCGGACCAAGACTGCCGCGTCTGCAATTCTTGACAGGCTGTTGCCCAGTTACGGCGGCTGCCTCATCGTCCGTTGAAACAGACGGGGGATCAAGTCCCCCGTCGACCATATGGCCGGCGATGGCTATGAGCGTTCGATCCTCGAAACTCCCGCGAATTCCGGATTTGCTACGGGCAAATCCGGATATCACCGTTCGAAGCCCGTCGCTTCCGCCATCGCTACGACTTCGGGCGTTCGACGCTTGAAAAGCCCATTTCGTGACTTCTTACCGGCGCTGAAGCGCCCGCGCCTCTCATCCCCAGCACTTTTCCAGACCCGTCTTGGTGTCGATCGAATCGACGCCCGCGGCCGGCTTATCGGTGATGAGCGTGACGCCGGTGTCGAAGAAGTCCTTGCCGTCGGTCGCCTTCGGCTTGTCGCCGCTGTCAGCAAATTTCTTGATCGCCTCGATACCCATCGAGGCCATCAGCAGAGGATACTGCTGCGAGGTCGCGCCGATAATGCCTTCCGCGACGTTCTTGACGCCCGGGCACCCTCCGTCGACCGAAACGATCAGCACGTCGTTCTCCTTGCCGACGGACTTCAGCGCCTGATAGGCGCCTGCAGCGGCGGGCTCGTTGATCGTGTGGATCACGTTGATGTTCGGGTTCTGCTGCAGCAGGTTCTCCATGGCGCGCAGGCCGCCCTGCTCGTTGCCGTCAGTGAAGTCGTGGCCCGCGATGCGCGCATCGTCCTCGTCGCCGATCCTGTTGGGGTCCTTGACGTCGATGCCGAAGCCTTCCTGGAAGCCCTGGTCGCGCAGCACGTCGACCGTCGGGTAGGACGGGTTGATGTTCAGGAAGCCGATAACGGCATCCTTGGCCTTGTCGCCCATCGTCGCCGCGGCCCATTTGCCGATCAGGCGTCCGGCTTCGCGGTTGTCCGTGGCGAAAGTCATGTCGGCTTCGGTGATGGGTTCGAGCGGCGTGTCGAGAGCGATCACAAGGACGCCGGCCGCGCGCGCCTTCTGCACCGAAGGCACGATCGCCTTGGTGTCGGATGGTGTCAGCAGGATGCCCTTGGCGCCGTCGGCGATGCACGTCTCGATCGCGGCGACCTGGCTTTCATTGTCGCCGTCGATCTTGCCGGCATAGGACTTCAGCTCGACGCCGAGTTCCTGCGCCTTTGCGGTTGCGCCTTCCTTCATCTTCACGAAGAATGGGTTGCTGTCCGTCTTGGTTATCAGGCATGCGGCGATGCCGGCGGCGGAAGCCGACGACGCGAATGCCATCAGGCCGACGGCCGCGGCGGCGAATACGGATGTCTTCAGATAAGCGGTTCTCTTCACGATAGTCCTCCCAGTGGAAAAACACCACGCGCCCAGGCCGGACGCAGCGGCGAGATCGGGCGCCTCCTGCCCCGCTCGCGGCATCAGGAAATCAGGAAGCCGCACACCTGTCAATAATTAAATCACTCTGATTTATTATTGACAGGTGCTGTTTCGCGCGCCAATCTGCCAGGCAAAACATGCAGCCTGAGGGAGGAGACGGGTGGAGACCGGCGGCACCAGGCTGGGCTTCCAGGAAGCCGGCGCAAGCCGCTTCCAGTTGGGCACCAACCAAAGCGGGATGCGGGCGCACAACGAGCGCCTAGTGCTGTCGCTGGTGCGCCAGCACGGCAGCCTCGCCAAGTCCGACATCGCCCGCATGACCATGCTGTCGGCGCAGACCGTGTCGGTCATCATGCGCGAGCTGGAGCAGGACGGGCTGCTGGTGAAGGAGGAGCCGATCCGCGGCAAGATCGGCCAGCCGTCGATCCCGATGTCGCTCAATCCGGAAGGCGCCTTCTTCCTCGGCCTCAAGATCGGGCGGCGGAGCGCCGAGCTGGTGCTGATCGACTTCGTCGGCACGGTGCGCGGCATGCTGCACAGCTCCTATCTCTATCCCGCACCGAAGGAGACTGTGGCCTTCGTGCGCAACGGCATCGCCTCGCTGCGCCAAACCCTGTCCGCCGAGCAGGATCGGCGGATCGCCGGGCTCGGTATCGCCATGCCGTTCGAGCTGTGGAACTGGGCCGACACGGTCGGCGCGCCGCGCGGGGCCATGGACCAATGGCGCAGCCTCGACATCCGCGCCGAGATCCAGACCGATTTCGCCTTCCCCATCTATCTGCAGAACGATGCGACCTCGGCCTGCGGCGCCGAGCTGGTGTTCGGACGCAGCGGCAATCTGCGCGACTTCGTCTATTTCTACATCGGCGCCTTCGCCGGCGGCGGCGTGGTGCTCGACGGCAAGCTCTATCGCGGCCCCACCGGCAATGCCGGCGCGCTCGGCTCGATGCCGGTGATCGGCCCGGACGGCCGGCCGGCGCAGCTGATCGACGTCGCCTCGATCGCCATCCTGGAAAAGGCGCTGAAGGCCGGCGGCCGCGACGCCTCGCATCTGTGGACCTCGCCCGAGGACTGGGGCGAGGTCGGTCCCGAACTCGACGCCTGGATCGACGGGTCGGGCACGGCGCTCGCCTATGCCATCGCATCGGCTTCGGCGGTGATCGACTTCGAGGCGGCGGTTATCGACGGCTGGATGCCGGCCTCCGTCAGGGCGAGGCTGGTGGAGGCGGTCGCCGTCGCGCTGGTGAAGATCGACGTCGAGGGCCTCGACATTCCGAGGGTGCGTGAAGGCACCGTCGGCATCCACGCACGCGCGCTCGGCGGCGCCAGCCTGCCGCTGTCGGAACGTTTTCTGCTCGGCGGAGCCGCGTCGTCGCGCGAGACATGAGCGCGACGTCCCGATTGCCGCGCGAGGACCGCGCTTGTATGGCGGCACCCGCATGTTCATCCACTGCCCTGGGGGAATCCCGATATGATCGTCTGCTGCGGTGAAGCGCTGATCGACATGCTGCCCAGGGAGAGCAGCGCGGGCGAGCCGTCCTTCGCGCCCTATGTCGGCGGCGCCGTCTTCAATACGGCGATCGCGCTCGGCCGGCTCGACCTGCCGGTCGGCTTCTTCACCGGCATCTCCACCGATTTTTTCGGCGGCATGCTGCGCGAGGCGCTGGCCGCCAGCAGCGTCGGCCTCGACCTCGTCAAATTCTCGGAGCGGCCGACCACGCTCGCCTTCGTGCGGCTGGTCGACGGGCACGCCAGCTATCTCTTCTACGACGAGAACACCGCCGGCCGCATGCTGTTCGAGCAAGACCTGCCGGCGATCGGGCCGGAGGTCGAGGCGATGCATTTCTCCTGCATCAGCCTGATTCCGGAACCCTGCGGCTCGACCTACGAGGCGCTGATGCGGCGCGAGCACAACAACCGGGTGATGATGTTCGACCCCAACATCCGCGAGAACTTCATCGCCGACAAGCCGTCGCATCTGGCGCGCATGAAGCGCATGCTGGCGATGGCCGACATCGTGAAGCTGTCGGACGAGGATCTCGACTGGTTCGGCGAAAGCGGCCACGTCGAGGACATCGCCGCGCGCTGGCTGGAACTCGGGCCGAAGCTGATGGTGGTGACCAGGGGCGGCAAGGGCGCCCTCGCCTTCACCAGGCGCCACGCCGTGTCGGTTCCCGCCGTACCGGTGACCGTCGTCGACACGGTGGGTGCAGGCGACACCGTCAATGCCGGCATTCTGGCGTCGCTGCGCGACCAGGGCCTGCTGACCAAGGCCGCACTGGCCGAGCTTTCCGAGGAGCAGATCCGGGCGGTGCTCAGCTTCAGCGGCCGGGCCGCCGCCATCACCGTGTCGCGCGCCGGCGCCAACCCGCCCTGGCGGGCGGAGGTGGGATAGCGGGGACCCTGCACTCGCGCTGCGGGTTGTTTCGATCCTTGCCGCGGCGAGCACACCCGGCCGTTTCACGACCTCGCCCTTGCCGCGACAAGACTAGGCACCCGCATCGGCGCTTTCCGTGCCAAGTTCCCCCTCTCCGTCTCGGGCTTCGCCCTCGACACCTCTCCCCCACTCCGTGGGGGCGAGGAACCCAGGCTCGAGAAGCGCCGTCCGCGCGGCAGCGGTTCCTCGCCCCCGCAGGGGGAGAGGTGTCGAGGGCGAAGCCCGAGACGGAGAAGGGGAAGCGCCGGGGACGATTTATTTTTTCGGCCCGCACCTACCTTGGAGCCGCGATGCGGGCCGGGTTCCGCTGCTGCATATGCGATTTGACCCGTCCGCCCTAAGAGCAGGACAATCTCAAATCCCGGCGCCGTCGTCGAACTGCTGGCCGGCCTGGTCGCGGCGGTCGAGCCAGCGCTCGATCTCCTCGACCAGATCCTCCGGCGCGCGGCCGACGGTCTTCAAATGGATCTCCGGCCGCTCCGGCGCCTCGTAGGGCGAATCGATGCCGGTGAAATTCTTGATCTCGCCGGCCAGCGCCTTGGCGTAGAGGCCCTTGGAATCGCGCCGGGTGCATTCCTCGATCGGCGTGTCGACGAAAATCTCGGCGAACTCGCCGTCCTCGAACAGCCGGCGCGCCATGTCGCGCTCGGCGCGGAAGGGCGAGATGAAGGAGACGATCACCATCAGCCCGGCATCGACCATCAGCTTCGCCACCTCGGCGACGCGGCGGATGTTCTCCACCCTGTCGGCCTCGGTGAAGCCGAGGTCGCGGTTCAACCCATGGCGGACATTGTCGCCGTCGAGAATGTAGGTGTGGCGCCCGGCAGCGTGCAGCTTCTTTTCCAAGAGGTTGGCGACGGTCGACTTGCCTGAGCCGGACAGGCCGGTCAGCCACAGTGCCGCCGGCTGCTGGTTCTTGGCGGCGGCGCGCGACTTCCTGGTGACGTCGAGCGACTGCCAGTGGATGTTGTCGGCGCGCCTGAGCGGATGCAGGATCATGCCGGCACCGGCGGTCGCATTGGTGATGCGGTCGATCAGGATGAAGGCGCCGGTGGCGCGGTTGGCCGAAAAGCTGTCGAAGGTGATCGGCGCCTGCAGCGCGATCTTGACCTCGCCGACCTCGTTCATGGCGAGCGACCTGGCCGGCTGGTGCTCCAGGCTGTTGACGTCGAGGCGATGCTTCAGCTCGGTGACCGTCGCGCTCGCCTGGTCGGTGGCGGTGCGCAGGATATAGGAGCGGCCGGGCAGCATGGCCTGCTCGTCGAACCAGACGACGGTGGCGGCGAACTGGTCGGCCACGTCCGGGCGGGCGGAAGGCGCCGCCAGCAGATTGCCGCGCGACACCTCGACCTCGTCCTCGAGCAGCAGCGTGACCGCCTGCCCCTCGACGGCGCGCCGCAGGTCGCCGCCGGCCGTGACGATGCGGCGTACGCGCGACTTCTGGCCGGACTTCGCCACCACCACCTCGTCGCCGGCGGCGATCGAGCCGGACGCCACCGTGCCAGCGAAGCCGCGGAAGTCGAGATTCGGCCGGTTGACATACTGCACCGGGAAACGGAACGGCCGCTCGGCGGAAGCGCCGTCGACGTCCACCGTCTCCAGATGCTCCAGCAGCGTCGGCCCGGAATACCAGGGCGTGTTGTCCGAGCGCTGCGAGACATTGTCGCCGTAGCGGGCCGAGATCGGGATCGGCGTGACCGAAGCGAAGCCGAGCCCACGCGCAAAGGCCGAATAGTCCTCGGCGATACGGCCGTACACGCCGGCGTCGAAGCCGACCAGGTCGATCTTGTTGATCGCCAGCACGATGTGCCGGATGCCGAGCAGCGAGGCGATGATGGAATGGCGCCGCGTCTGCCGCAGCACGCCCTGGCGCGCGTCGATCAGCACGATGGCGAGATCGGAGGTCGAGGCGCCCGTCGCCATGTTGCGGGTGTACTGCTCGTGGCCGGGCGTGTCGGCAACGATGAACTTGCGGCGCGGCGTCGCGAAGAAGCGGTAGGCGACGTCGATTGTGATGCCCTGCTCGCGCTCGGCCTCCAGCCCGTCGACCAGCAGCGCGAAGTCGACCTCCTCGCCGGTGGTGCCGTGACGACGCGAATCGCGCTCCAGCGCGGCGAGCTGGTCCTCGAATATCTGGCGCGTGTCGGACAGAAGCCTGCCGATCAGCGTCGACTTGCCGTCGTCGACCGAGCCGCAGGTGAGGAAGCGCAGCAGCGACTTCCGGGTCTGGTCGGCGGCATCGAGGGGATCGATGACGGTGCCGACCAGCGCGTCCGCTTTGAGATGGCGCATCTTCAGAAATACCCTTCGCGCTTCTTCTTTTCCATCGAGCCGGCCTCGTCGCGGTCGATGGCGCGGCCCTGCCGCTCGGAGGTGGCGGCCGCCAGCGTCTCGCCGACGATGCTTTCGAGATCGGCGGCGTCCGACTCGATGGCGCCGGTCAGCGGATAGCAGCCGAGGGTGCGGAAGCGGACCATGCGGTTCTCGACCGTCTCGCCCGGACGGAGTTCCATGCGATCGTCGTCCTTGAGGATGAGCATGCCGTCGCGCTCGACAACCGGCCGCTGCTTGGCGAAGTAGAGCGGCACGATCGGGATATTTTCGCGTAGGATGTATTGCCAGATGTCGGCCTCGGTCCAGTTGGACAGCGGGAAGACCCGGATCGACTCGCCGGGGGCAACGCGGGTGTTGTAGATGTTCCACATTTCCGGCCGCTGGTTCTTCGGGTCCCAGACGTGGCTGGCGTTGCGGAAGGAGAAGATGCGCTCCTTGGCGCGGCTCTTCTCCTCGTCGCGTCGCGCCCCGCCGAAGGCGGCGTCGAAACCGTATTTGTCGAGCGCCTGGCGCAGCGCCACCGTCTTCATGACGTGGGTGTGCGTGTTCGAGCCGTGCGTGAACGGGCCGATGCCGTCGCGCACCCCGTCCTGGTTGATGTGGACCAGAAGGTCGAAACCGAGCTTGCGCGCCATCTCGTCGCGGAACGCGATCATCTCGCGGAACTTCCATGTCGTGTCGACATGCAGGAACGGAAAAGGCGGCTTGGCCGGATAGAACGCCTTCATGGCCAGATGCATGAGCACGGAGGAATCCTTGCCCACCGAATAGAGCATCACCGGCTTGGCGAAGGTCGCCGCGACCTCACGAAAGATATGGATCGACTCGGCTTCGAGCCGATCGAGATGGGAAAGCTTTGCCAGCATGATGGTCCACTGCGAGACGGCGGGCCGGCCGGAACAGGGCGGCCCGGCCCAATATCCGGATTGGCTGGCAGTCTCGCAGAAAAGCGGCTCGTCTCAAGGAGAGGCCTACCAAAAAGCCGGCGGATCGAGGGTTTCACTTCCGCCCGCGACACATTCTATGGAATCTTGTTCCTGCGTTTTCTGCGTACTCGACAGACCCAAGGAAATTCTTTCCTTCAACTTCCTGTGCGTCGGACCACTAGCCCGGCTGCGGTACGTGGATAGTATCACAATTCCACAAAATGGAACCTAGCCCTTGTTCCATATGTGGGAACGTATTACTATTTGCCATGCAGGTCGTGAGCCGCAAGACGCTGGTCGCCTTCTGGGAAAAACACCCAAGAGCCGAAGCTCCGCTGTCGACCTGGTTCGTTGCCGCAAGAGCCGCGGAATGGAAGACCCCGCAGGACATCCGCAACGATTTCAGTTCCGTCGATTTCGTCGGAGACAATCGCGTCATCTTCGATATCGGGGGCAACAACTACCGGCTGATTGCTCACGTGAGCTACACCTACAAGAGCGTGCTCATAAAGTTTGTCGGCACCCACGCCGAATACGACAGGATAGACCCGGAGAAAGTCTAATGGAAAACATACGACCCATCCGCACCGAGGACGACTACGATTGGGCGATCGCCGAGGTGACGAGGTATTTCGAGAATGAGCCCGCCCCGGGCACTCCCGACGCGGACCGTTTCGTCCTGCTGACCGATATTATCGAGGCCTACGAGGACAAGCACTATCCGATCAAGGCTCCCGATCCCGTCTCCCTGATCGCCGACTATCTCGAGCGAACCGGCAAGAAGCAGGCCGCATTGGCCGAGATCATCGGATCGAAATCGAGAGCGTCGGAAATCATGAACCGGAAGCGCGCACTCAATATCGCACAAGTCCATGCTATCTCCGCGGCATGGAAGCTTCCGGCCGACGAACTGGTCAAGCCGTACCATCTCGATGGTGAAGCGTGAGCGTGCTGGCGCCACACTACGGCGAGCTGCGGCAGGCTCTTGTATTTCTGCCAATTGGCAGTATATTTCATGCCAGTTGACGGAGATCGGAAATGTCCCTCGCCCCCGCGACTCAAGACCCCCAGGTTCTGCCGGCAAATCTCGCCGATCAGACAGCACGTGCGCGGCTCACGCCGGCGGCGGTCGCCGGTGTCGTCAGGCTCGCCGACATCTGGCGCCTGACCAGCGCCGAGATCTGCACGTTGGTCGGCGACGTGTCGGAGCGAACCTGGTTCCGCATGAAGAAGGGCGAGTGGGACGGCGTGCTCTCCCAGGATTCGCTGACACGGGTCAGCGCGCTGGTCGGCATCTTCAAGGGCTTGCGGCTCTTGTTTTCGGAACGGCTGGCCGACGAATGGGTGCGGCTGCCGAACAAGGGACCGCTTTACGGCGGCCGGCGGCCCCTCGACGTGATGATCGAAGGCGGCATTCCCAGGCTGCTGCAGGTCCGTCAGCACATCGACGCCTTGCGCGGCGGACTTTGAATGCTGGTCCCGCCACGCGCCGACATTTCGCAGCGCGACACGATCCGGCTGATCTCGACGGGCAGGCTCAAGCAGCCCGTGCTGTTGCCGCTGGCCGCGAACCGGGAAGAGCTGGAGAACCTTGCGGAACTCGAAGGCGCAACCAGCGGCCGCCTGCAGGCGCAGGAAGGCGGCCTGCCCGACCTCGATCCGCGCGAGCTGGTGTTCGGCAGGCCGGGTTACACCTTCGTCAATGCCGCCTTCGCCTATACCCGCCCCGGCGGCAACCGCTTCAACGACGACGCGCGGGGCGCGTGGTACTGCGGCTTCGACGCCGACACGGCGCTCGGCGAGGTGTCGTTCCACCTGACGCGCGAGCTCGCCGCTGTCGACCGGTTCGACAATGTCACCGACTATGCCGAGCTCGTGGCCGATTTCGTCGGCTCGTTCCACGATCTGCGCGGCTCTGAATTCAGCGAGCACCCGGTGCTCGACCCGGACACCGAGGTCGCCTATCCCGCCGGCCAGGCGTTGGCGCGGCATCTACGGAAGGAGCTGGCGGCGATCGGCCTCGTCTATCCGTCCGTGCGGTATGCCGGCGGAACCTGCCTCGCCGCCTTCCATCCCGATCTCGTCCAGAACCTGCGGCAGGGAGGGATATGGCGCCTGGAATGGCGGGGGTCGCCGATCCCGACGATCACGGGCGTATAGCGGATAGTGGCGCCGGCATTCTGACGGACAACCCGGTCAGGAGCGCGATTGCGGTGCCGGTCTCAAAGGACCACCCCATCGCCAAGAAAATCTTGCGTCGCTGCCACCGGATGGCGCCCGCACCATCAAATCAGAACGGCAATGCCATATCTGTCCGTTGAGTTTGGTACGGCATTGCCGTATATTGCCAAAGTGCACACCGTTCTCACCACCCCTTATTTCGATAGGGAAGCTGACCGCGTCGGGCTGACGTCCGAGGAGTTGACGGAGATCGTTTCGACCATTGCCGCCGATCCTCTGGCCGGCGATTTGATGCAGGGCACGGGCGGCGCGCGCAAATTGCGCCATGCTGGTCGCGGTTTCGGCAAGAGCGGCGGCTATCGCACCATTCATTACTTCGGTGGCGATGACGTGCCGGTGTTCCTTCTGTCGGTCTACAGCAAGGGCGAGAAAGGCAACCTGTCGAAGCAGGAGCGGAACGAACTTGCGAAGCTGCTCCCGACGATCGCCGACAGCTACCGAGCCCGGAGATAGGCACCCTGGTCGGGGCAGAATCAAGTCAAGTGCGGCCTAGCCGCAGTCTGGAAAGGAAAAGGTTATGTCCAAGTTCGGAAAGGGTCTGATCGAGAGCGCCAGCCAGGCGGTGGCCATTGCAAAGGGCGAAATGAAGCCCGGCCGCGTGTTCGAAGGCTCAAGCGTCGATGTGGCGGCTATCCGCAAATCCCTGGGGCTTTCGCAGGTCGGTTTCGCCGAGAAATTCAACCTGTCGCCGGCCACCGTGCGCGATTGGGAACAGAAGCGCCGGCACCCGGACAAGCCGGCCGAAAACCTGCTGCGCGTGATTGCCAGCAATCCGGAGGCGGTGGAAGCGGCACTTGCCGGAAAGAACCGTTGAATAACGAAATCCGGTTTCCCGCTGCGTGGAGGGTAGCGCCACCGCAAGTTTGCGTCTCTCCAAACCCCGACGGCCGCGCGGGCGCGCGGCCGTCGGCTGAAATGCTCGGACTGGCCCGCTCAGCGGCGATTGGGCAGCAGCGCCCAGATGGCCGGCGGGATGGCGGCAGCGAGCGCCACCTTGATCAGGTCGGGCACGATGAAGGGCACCACGCCGAACTGCCACGACTTTTCGACGCCGATCAGGCCGGCGAGCCAGGCGAAGCCCATGGCCATCATCACCACCTCGGCCACCAGCAGCGCGCCGAACAGCTTGAACGGGCTGCGGTCCCAGCCGCGGTCGGCGGCCCAGCCGGCGATCGCCGCCATAGCGACGAAGCCGGCGAGATAGCCGCCGGTGGAGCCCAGCATATAGGCGAGGCCGATACCCTTCTCGGGCGTGCTCTGGAACACCGGCAGGCCGGCGGCACCCTCGGCGAGGTAGAGCAGCAGCGTGGCGACCGCAAGGCGGCGGCCATAGGCAACGGCGATCAGCATGATCGCCAGCGTCTGCAGCGACATGTCGACCGGGCCGAGCACCACCTTGGTCTTGGCCGAAAGCGTGAGGAGCAGCGTGCCCAGAACGGCCAGGACGATTTGCGTCGCCAGTCGCAGGGCCGGGTTTTCCGGCAGCGCCAAGGAAACGAGCGGACGGGCCGCGGTGACTGCTGTTGCCATATCGATCCCCATTCTCCAGGTCGGCGGCACGCCCGCCATTCGGCTTCCGGTATATTGGCTTCCGTGTTATGCGGCAAACCGTTTTTCGGGGCCGCGCCCCGTTGCAGGCGGAAGGCGGTCCGATGGAATTCGACACCAAATTCGACCCCAGGCATGGCCAGGCCGTCGAAGTCGCGAAGGGCGTGCTGCGGGTGACGGCGCCGAACGCCAGCCCCTTCACCTTCCACGGCACCAACAGCTACATCGTCGGTACCGACACGCTGGCCGTGATCGATCCCGGCCCGAATGACGAGCAGCATCTCGCCGCCCTCGTCAAAGCCATCGACGGACGCCCGGTCAGCCATATCTTCGTCAGCCATACGCATCGCGACCACTCGCCGCTGGCGCGGCCGCTGGCGGAGCGGACGGGCGCGACGGTGCTGGCGGAAGGCCCGTACCGGCCGGCGCGCATCGCCCAGGTTGGCGAGGCCGACCGGCTCGACGCCAGCAACGACGTCGAGTTTTCGCCCGATCATGCGCTTGCCGACCAGGAGTTGGTCGAGGGTGACGGCTGGGCGCTGCGCACCGTGCTGACGCCCGGCCACAGCGCCAACCACGCCGTGTTCGCGCTGCAAGGAACGGGCATCCTGTTTTCCGCCGACCATGTCATGGGCTGGTCGACGACCATCGTGGCACCGCCCGACGGCGCCATGGCCGACTACATGGCCTCGCTCGAGCGCCTGCTCGCACGCGACGACCGCCTGTTCCTGCCCGGCCATGGCGGCCCGATCGGCAATCCGGCGGCCTTCATGCGCGGCCTGCGCACGCACCGCAGGATGCGCGAGCGCACCATCCTCGAACGGGTGATGCAGGGCAACCGGAAAATTCCGGACATCGTCGCGGCGATCTACCGCGACACCGATCCCCGCCTGTTCGGCGCCGCCGGTCTGTCCGTCTTCGCCCATCTGGAGGACCTGGTGGGGCGCGGCGCCGTCGCCACCGACGGGCCGCCGTCGCTGCATGGCGAGTTCCGGCCGGGCTGAGGCGCTACTCGACCGCCACGGCGGTCGTCCTGCGGATCACCTCCGCGTCGAGTTCCGCCAGAAAGGCGGATATCCGCGCCGCGTTGTCGCCGAGGTCGTGGCGCCCGTAACGCCAGGCCGAGCGCATGTCGACATAGGTCGGTCCGGCCTCGTCGGTGAGGCGGACCGAGACATCCACCGGAAGCGCGATCAGCGGCGTCGCCGCTTCCGCCTCGATCGTGACCTCGCCGGGCGGATGCTCCAGCCCGCCGGGGCGGAAGCGCCAGCCCTTGGCCGCCATGACGGCTTCCACGACTTCGAGCGCCTGGTCGAAAGGCAGGTCGTAGCGACGACCGGTGACGTTCGGATAGGCGCGCGCCTGCTCGGCCGCCGCGGCCGGCGCGATCGGCAGCACCCGGTTCATGCCAGAGCCGCGCGCGGCCGCCGCCTGGACCAGGCTGGGCGGATCGGCGGTGTCGGTCGAGATGTCCGCCAGCATCGGCAGGACGGCGGCGCGGTAGCCGGCGAACAGGAACGGGGCAAGCACGATCAAGGCGAGAAGCGTGCCGACGCCGAGGTCGAAGCCGCCGAGGTCGCCGTCGTTCCAGAATCGATGGAAGGCGACGCCGGCAAAGACCAGCGCCGCGCAGGCGATCGCCGGGACGAGGGTCAAGACGGTCAGGAACGCCGGCGTGTCGAGCAGGCCATAGCGGTGCGAGAGACCGGCGGTGACGGAAAGAACAAGGGCGAAGGCGCCGGTCCTCCGCGCCCAACCCGCCGCCCGCCGTTCCAGAACCGCCGCCATGCAATCCGCTGTCCGTGACCGCCGCCAAAGGGTGCTGCCCGGCAGCGGCTGACGCACACTCATTATCAGCCGCCCATCGCGGCAACAATGCGCCCGCGCCTTCCCGCTCACGCATCCGTCGGCAGGCGAAAATCCCTGAACTGTTCGCGGAGCGCCGTCTTCCTGATCTTGCCGGCGGCGGTGTGCGGGATCTCGTCGACGAACACCACCTCGTCCGGCATCCACCACTTCGCCACCTTGCCGTCCATGAAGGCGAGGATGTCGGCCTTCTCAGGCTCCTTGCCCGGCTTCCTCACCACCACCAGCAGCGGCCGCTCGTCCCAGCGCGAGTGGCGCACGCCGATCACCGCGGCTTCGGCCACGTCGGGATGGCCGACCGCCAGGTTTTCCAGGTCGATGCTCGATATCCACTCGCCGCCGGACTTGATCACGTCCTTGGCCCGGTCGGTGACCTGCATGTAGCCGCAGGCGTCGATATGGGCGACGTCGCCGGTGTCGAACCAGCCGTCTTCGTCGAACTGCTCCTTGCCGTCGCCGCCATAATAAGCGGCCGCGACAGCCGGCCCGCGCACCTTCAGCCGGCCGAAGGTTTTTCCGTCCCACGGATGGTCATGATCGTCGTCGTCCGTCACCTTCATCTCGACGCCGAAGGGCGCGTGGCCCTGCTTCTGCTGCACCGCCAGGCGCTCTTCCCCCTCGAGCGCGTCGTAGTCCGGCTTCATCGTGCACAGCGAGCCCAGCGGCGACATTTCGGTCATGCCCCAGGCGTGGATGACCTCGACCCCGTAATTCTCCTGGAACTTCCGGGTGATGGCGAGCGGACAGGCAGCCCCGCCGATCACCACTTTCCCGAGATGCGGCAGCATGCTGCAGGTCTCCTCCAGATATTGCAGCAGCATCAGCCAGACGGTCGGCACGGCCGCGGAGAAAGTCACCTTCTCGGTGTCCAGCAGCTCGTAGATCGAGGCGCCGTCCATCTTGCCGCCCGGCATGACGATCTTTGCGCCGACCATCGGGCAGCTCTGCGCCAGCCCCCAGGCGTTGGCATGGAACATCGGCACGACCGGCAGCACCACGTCGCGCGCCGAGATGCCCATGGCGTCGGGCATGGCAGCCATCATCGCGTGCAGCACATTGGAGCGGTGGCTGTAGACGACGCCCTTGGGATTGCCGGTGGTGCCGGAGGTGTAGCACATGCCGGCCGCCGTGTTCTCGTCAAAGCTCCGCCAGGCGAAGTCGCCGTCGGCCTCGGCCAGCCATTCCTCATACGGCATGACATCGGGCAGGCTGGTCTGAGGCATGTGCGCCCGGTCGGTAAGCACCACCACCTTCCGAACCGACTTGACGGAGGGCACGATCTTCTCCGCCAGCGGCAGGAAGGTCAGGTCGACGAACAGCAGCCGGTCCTCGGCATGGTTCATGATCCAGGCGATCTGGTCGGGGAACAGGCGCGGATTGAGCGTGTGGTAGATGCCGCCCATGCCCATGATGCCGTACCACGCCTCCAGATGCCGGGCGGTGTTCCAGGCGAGCGTGGCGATGCGGTCGCCGACACGATAGCCGTCGCGCTCCAGCCGCTGCGCCACCTTTAAAGCGCGGGTCCGTATCCCGGCATAGGTCGTGCGCACGACCGGCCCCTCGACCGATCGCGACACCACCTCTCGCCCGCCATGCTGGGCGGCGGCGTGGTCGAGAATCTTGTGGCAGAGCAATGGCCAGGGCTGCATCAGACCGAGCATCGGGGTTCCTCCTCTTGTTCGTTCCCGCCGGAAGATTGCGGCGCAACCCCTTCCCTGTCCAGAGCCGGTTTCCGCAGCGTAGCCGGTCCGTGCCACATTGCGGCCAATGTCGGCGCCAACATGGAAAACGGGCGAGGTTGGTTAACAGGCGCGAGGTTTGTCATGGACGCGCAGAAAAAACCCGTCGACGAGCAGAAGTCCGTCGAAGAGCACGGCAACGCCGAAGAACTCCGGCAAGCGGCAAAGGCGGAAGCAGCCACACCGGCGGCCGAAGGCGAAATCGCTCCCGCTGCCGAGGCGGAATCCATCGCCGCCACCGAAGCGGATGCCGTCAGCGAAGGCCAGTTCGAGGAGATCGCCGTCCAGGCGCTGGAAGGCGTCGGCGGCACCATCCTGTTCAGGATGCGGATCGACGGCGGCGCGGAGAGCCAGCACGTCGCGGCCGGCGCGGTCGGCGACGGCGAGGCCCGGCAGTTCCTCATCCTGTCGATGCCCACGGCCGGCGGCGAATTGCGGGTCGAGCCGGCGGGCGACAGCGACAATCCGGTCGCCGGCATCGCCGCCTCCTATGCCGGGCTGGCGGACGTGTTCGCGGCCGCCGCATAAGCGGCCTTGCGCGCTGCCGCGACGACCCCACATCAAGGCGATCGCATCGGCCGCACGGCCGGATACGACCACAGGACCGAAAGGATCGCCCGATGACACGCTCGAATCCGGCCCCGGGCTTCGCCCGCAATCCATCCAAGGTGATCACCATCGAAGCCCATGACGGCGAGGTGACGGTGAGCGCCGGCGACGTGCCGATCGCAAGGTCGGCAAGCGCCAAGATTCTGGCGGAAACGCCCTACGCGCCGGTCTTCTACATTCCTTTTTCGGACATCGATTTCGGCAAGCTGTCGAAGACAGATCATTCGACCCACTGCCCCTACAAGGGGGATGCCAGCTACTGGAGCATCGAGGCGCTCGGCGAAGCCGGCAGGAACACCATGTGGGCCTATGAGGCACCGTTCGACGAGGCCATTGCCATCAAGGACCACGGCGCCTTCTATCCCGACAAGGTGACGATCAGGACGGCCTAACCGGCTTGCCGGCCAGTTGGACGGGCATTCCGGCCAGGCCGATATCGTCCGATGAAACGCCGAATTGCGGCGCCCATCGCTCCGCCGCCTCGTCGAGCATGCCGCCGATTTCGGACGTGAGCCTGGTCTTGCCGAGCGTCAGCGCGTGGCGCCAGGTTGGACCGCGCTGCCATGCCTCCATCCAGGCTTCGATCAACTCGAACCCATTGAGCCTCACCAGGGCTTCGATCAGGAAAGACGCCTGCCCCAGATCCTTGGCCGCCTTCTCCCTGTCCTTGCGCCGCGTCGCGACGATCAGCTTGTGGATCGCGTACCGCGTCGGAGCGGGAACGGTGACCGGCACGCCGCCGCCATAAAGCAACACGGATCGAGCGGGGTGGCGGATCAGGAAATCGAGAAAGCGCAGCGGCTGCGCCGCCGTGCCAGCAAGGGCGGGCATCGTCGAGGGCTTGCCGGAATGGTCATCCGAGCCCCTGTTCGGAACGAGAAACTCGATCTTGTAGCCGCGCGCATTCACATAGCTGGTGGTTTTGCGCCCGTCCGTCATGTTGGATACCGCTCGAAACGACAGGTCAATCTGCGCGATCTTTTCGAGAACCGGTGACATATTGTCGTCGATAGCGATCGAGATGCCGTGATCCTGAGCGAGATCGATGTCGCCGGTCTGCAGATACCGCTCAGGGCGCGCTCCTACCAATCCCGGATAGGTCTGGAACGCAATCGTTCCGATCAGAACGCCGCGCAGGCGAAAGAACCCGGCCCTGGCGATCTTGTCGACCAGCGCGCCCGTCATCGCGTCTGGCACCGGAAGGCCGGCAGCCCGAAGCATGCGAACCGCTTCCAGGCGGGCCTTCAAAGCCGTCTTGTTACGGTCGAATGCTTCCACTCGGGATGAAATCGCCTCGTCAGAAGCGGGGCCGACATATTTGCGCGACTTCTTGCCCGTCAAAGGTTCGTAGCCGTCGTAGTACCAATAATCCCGGCCCTTGACCGTGCTCCTGGAAAAACTGCCGTTTTCCGGAAACGCCTCGTCGAAGGCTGCATCCAGGGTACGTTGATTGAGATCGGCGAATACGGTTTGAGTTGCCTGATCGATCGGTTGCATGGCTAGTTATAGGAAAATCCGGATTTTCCTATAACTAGCTTCCCCAATGAATCATCGCCAGGCAAAAAGAGTTATAGGAAAGCCCAGATTTTCCTATAACCATTTTATATCAATTAGATGCCCGAATTTAGCGACCCAAGGGCCTAAGGCACCTCCAGAAGAATTTCGCCATGGTCTCTCCGCTCAGTCATCCATCTCGTAGCTGCCGTCGCGGTCGGCGTCGTCCAGGCGCACGAAGGTGACGCCGCGCGCCTTCAGCTTGAGCAGGCCCTTCACCAGACCCGCGCCTGCCGAACGCGTCGGCTGGTTGATGTGGGCGATCAGCACGTCGCCGTCCTTGGCCGCCGCCACCCGCCTTTCGGTGCTGCCGGCCGAAAGCAGCGCGCCGCCGTCGGCATTGATCGAATAGCCGGCGACGTGGAAGCCGAGCGCCTTGATCTCTGCGATCGCCGTCCGGCTGTATTTTGCGGTCGCGCCGCGGAACCAGCGCGGCTGGGCGAGCCCGGCTGCGATGATCGCGGCCGCGCCGTCGTTGATCTCCGAGGCAACCGCCGCCGGGCTGCCGGCGGAGCGGATGCCGTAGATGCGCATCGGCGCGTCCACGGCCGGAATGTGCCGGTCGCCATGGTTCTCGATCTCGAACAGGTCGGGATGCGCGCGCATCACGGCAAGCGCCTCGGGATTGCGCTTCAGCCACAGCCCGGTGACGAAGATGGTGGCCGGGATGCGGTGTTCGACCAGCGCCGCCAGGATGCGGTTGTCGGTGCGGCCGCCGCAGGCGTCGAGGGTGAGCGCCACCCGAGTCTCGCCGGCCGCTGACGACTTCAGATGCAGGGAGGGCTCCACCAGGGCACCGGCCCGTGCGGACAGGGCAGTTCCCAGCAGCACCGCCGCGACGACAGTCGATCGAAGCATGGAGATCATGAAAACGCCTTGAGGAAGGATCGCGGTCCCGATCCTCCTGCTTCGCGTCCATTTTGCGGCATCCGCAAGCCCGGTGTCGCGCACGGCGGGGCAGTCACTGCGAAGTGATCAGCCGCCCTTCCCCACCGCCGCCTGCGCGGCCGCCAGCCGGGCGATCGGCACGCGGAAGGGCGAGCACGACACATAGTCCAGACCGACCTTCTCGCAGAAGCGGATCGAGGCGGGGTCGCCGCCGTGCTCGCCGCAGATGCCGAGTTTTATGCCGGGCCGCGTGCTTCTTCCCTTCTCCGCCGCCATCGCCACCAGCTCGCCGACGCCGTCGACGTCGATCGACACGAACGGATCCTGGTCGATGATGCCCTTCTGGCGATAGGTCTCCAGGAACGGCGCGGCGTCGTCCCGGCTGATGCCGAAGGTGGTCTGGGTGAGGTCGTTGGTGCCGAAGGAGAAGAATTCCGCGGTCTCGGCGATCACGTGGGCGCGGATGGCGGCACGCGGAAGCTCGATCATCGTGCCGGTGAGATAGTCGACCGAAACGCCGGCTTCCTCGATCACGCTTTTCGCCACAGCATCGATGCGCGCCTTCACATAGTCGAGCTCCTTCTTCAGCCCGACGAGCGGCACCATGATTTCCGGCACCACCGGGCTGCCGGTCTTGCGGCCGGCCTCCACCGCCGCCTCGAAGATGGCGCGCGTCTGCATCTCGGCGATCTCCGGATAGGAGACGGCGAGCCGGCAGCCGCGATGGCCGAGCATCGGATTGAACTCGTGCAGCGCCTCGGTGCGGTGCCGCAGCTTGTCGGCAGGCACGTTCAGCACCGCCGCCACCTCCTCGAATTCCTTCTCGGTCTTGGGCAGGAACTCATGCAGCGGCGGGTCGAGCAGGCGGATGGTGACCGGCAGGCCCGCCATGATCTCGAACAGCTCGACGAAGTCGGAACGCTGCATCGGCAGCAGCTTGGCGAGCGCGGCGCGCCGGCCCTTCTCGTCCTCGGCGAGAATCATCTCGCGCATGGCGACGATGCGGTCGCCGTCGAAGAACATGTGCTCGGTGCGGCACAGCCCGATGCCCTCGGCGCCGAAGGAGCGGGCCATGCGCGCGTCGGCGGGCGTCTCGGCATTGGTACGCACCTTCATGCGGCGCGCCTTGTCCGCCCATTCCATGATGGCTGCGAAATCGCCGGAGAGCTCCGGCTGCAGCATGGCGACCGCGCCCTTCAGCACCTGGCCGGTGCCGCCGTCGATGGTGACGACGTCGCCGCCCTTCAGCGTGTGGCCCATGGCCACCAGCGTTCCCGCGCGGTAGTCGACACGCAGCGAGCCGGCGCCGGAGACACAGGGCTTGCCCATGCCGCGCGCCACCACGGCGGCATGGCTGGTCATGCCGCCGCGCGTCGTCAGAATGCCTTCGGCCGCATGCATGCCGTGGATGTCTTCCGGGCTGGTCTCGACGCGCACCAGGATAACCTTGCGGCCGGCCTTCCTCGCCTCCTCCGCCTCGTGGGAGGAAAACACGATCTCGCCGGTCGCCGCGCCCGGCGAGGCCGGCAGGCCGGTGCCGATGACGTTGCGCTCGGCCTTCGGATCGATGGTCGGATGCAGCAGCTGGTCGAGCGAGGCCGGGTCGATGCGCAAAACCGCCTCGTCGCGGCTGATCAGCCCTTCATTGGCCATGTCGGCCGCCATCTTCAGCGCCGCCTTGGCCGTGCGCTTGCCCGAGCGGGTCTGCAGCATCCACAATTTTCCGCGCTCGATGGTGAATTCGAGATCCTGCATGTCGCGGTAGTGCCTTTCCAGCCGCTCGCAGATGTCGACGAACGAGGCGAACGCCTCCGGCATCAGCTTCTGCAGCGACGGCCGGTCGGAGCCGGCGGCGATGCGCGCCTTCTCGGTGATGTTCTGCGGCGTGCGGATGCCCGCCACGACGTCCTCGCCCTGCGCATTCACCAAAAATTCGCCGTAGAGCGCCTTCTCGCCGGTCGACGGATTGCGCGTGAACGCCACGCCGGTGGCGGAGGTCTCCCCCATGTTGCCGAATACCATGGCCTGCACGTTGACCGCCGTGCCCCAGCTTTCGGGGATGTCGTGCAGGCGGCGATAGGTGATGGCGCGTGCGTTCATCCAGCTGGAGAACACCGCACCGATGGCACCCCAGAGCTGCTCGTCCGGATCTTGCGGGAACGGCTTTCCCAGTTCCTCCTCGACCCTGTCCTTGTAGAGCGCGATCACCTCCTGCCATTGCCCGGCCGAGAATTCGGTGTCGAGTTCGTAGCCGAGCCGCGCCTTCTCCTCCTCCAGGATCTCCTCGAACAGCTCGTGGTCGAGGCCGAGCACCACGTCGGAATACATCTGGATGAAGCGGCGGTAGCTGTCATAGGCGAAACGCGCGTCGCCGGAATCCCTGGCCAGCGCCTCGACGGTGACGTCGTTGAGGCCGAGGTTAAGCACGGTGTCCATCATGCCCGGCATGGAGGCGCGCCCGCCGGAGCGCACCGACACCAGCAGCAGCTTCTCGGGGTCGCCGAAGCGGCGACCGGCTATCCTGCCGACCTCGGCGAGAGCCGCCTTCACCTGCCCGGCCAGCTCCTCCGGATGGCCGTTGCCGTTGGCATAGTAGAAATTGCAGGCTTCCGTGGTGATGGTGAAGCCGGGCGGCACGGGCAGGCCGAGGCTGCACATCTCGGCAAGGTTGGCGCCCTTGCCGCCGAGCAGGTTCCTGTCGCCGGCGCGGCCTTCCGCCGCTCCGTCACCGAAGGTGTAGACCCACTTGGTCATGCTCGCTCCTTGCCGGCTGGCATCGAGGCAGCGATAGGATGCTGCGCTGCGAAAGGCAAGCGCCGGAGGGCGCCGCTAACCCCTACAATCGATTAGAAATTCCGGCTTTTTCGGGGCTTGCCGCCGGCACTCCGTTCTTGTAGAACATACAGAGAACGAGGAGTTGCGTGATGAAACAGACCGGAAAGCTCGATTACCTCGAAATGGCCGCCCCGCGCGGTACGCTGGACAGCGTCAAGGCGTTCTACAGCGCCGCCTTCTCCTGGTCCTTCACCGATTACGGCCCGACCTACTCGGCGTTCGACGAAGGGCTGGAAGGCGGCTTCCAGGCCGAAAGCACCGAAGCCGCGCAAAGGCCGCTGCCCGTCCTCTACTCGGAGGTGCTGGAGGAGACGCTGGCGGCGGTCGAGGCGGCGGGCGGAAAGATCGTCAAGCCGATCTTCTCCTTCCCCGGCGGCCGGCGTTTTCATTTCACCGACCCGGCCGGCAACGAACTGGCAGTGTGGGGCGAGTAGAGCGCGATCCAGCCCTCCCCCTCAAAGGCGCATACGGAACTACCCCCACCCCTAACCCCTCCCCACAAGGGGGAGGGGGGACCGGCTGGGCTCCGCCAGACGCCAATCGTCGACGATTTCGCATGGCATTGCGGCCGCAAAGTCCCCCTCCCCCTTGTGGGGAGGGGTTAGGGGTGGGGGTAAACCCATATGCGATTGCCCTTCTACCTCAAGGGATTCAAGATGGAGGATTGGCCGCCGCGCCGCCGGCGCTCGGCACGACTGTCCTGTTCGCCGCCGTTGCGTCACGATTGCGCTTCACCGACACTCTGCCTATAAGGCGGCGTCTCCGGCGCGCGCGCCGGGCTGCTGGGGCGTAGCCAAGCGGTAAGGCAGCGGTTTTTGGTACCGCCATTCCCTGGTTCGAATCCAGGCGCCCCAGCCAAAACTAAAAGGTCCGGTCCGGACGGGTTCCCGAGTGGATCGGCAGCCGCCCTACCCCCTCATCCTGTCCAGAAACCGCTGCGCCAGCGCCTCGTAGTTGCCGTCGAAATGATGGCCGCCGGAGGTTTTTATCACCGTCGTGTCCTTCAGCGCCGGATCGGGGCAGGCGCTGTCGTCCTCGTCCTCGCCGTAGACGCACATTACGCTTGCCGCCGGCAGCGCGGCGATCGCCGGCACGATGCGGTAGCCGCTGTTGTCGATGCCGAGCCAGCCCGAGATGGTGACCTGGAAGGAGGTCGTCTGCCCCGGCGCCATCAGCGCGATCAGCTTGGTGCGCTCCTGCAGCGGCTTTGGCAGCAGCGGATAGGCGAAGGGGATCGTGTCGGCGCCGAAGGAATAGCCGATCAGCATCACCGGCAGCTTGCGGCTTGGGTCGGCCCGCCGCAGCATGTCGGCGATGTCGGTCGCCAGCTCCTGCGGCGTGCGCCTGGCCCAGAAATAATGCAGCGCGTCGAGGCCGACCACATGCACGCCCTGGGTGGCGAGCCACTCGCCCACCGACTTGTCGATGTCGCGCCAGCCGCCGTCGCCGGAGACCAGCACGGCCACGGCGGTCGGCTTGCCATGCGCCGGCAGGTCGACGGCCGGCAGGTCGCCGAACGGCTGGTCGGCATCGGCGATCTGCGCGACCGCGTCGGCGATCTGCGCCGGCTCGCCGCCCTCGGCGAGGGTGTCGACTGTGATGTTCTCCCGGGCGTGGACGCGGTTCAGTGCGTCGTCGAGCGTATCGGACGGCACGAACAGCCAGGCGGGACCGGGAAGGTCTATGTCGAAGCCGTAGCTGAAACCGCCGTCGTCGCGTTTCCTGGAGGAAGCGCCGGGGCAGAAGGGCAGCTTCAGGTCGAGCCGGTTGGTAAAGCCGGAGGCGACGGCGCCGCCGAGCGTGTTGGCCGGCGAGTCGGCCAGCGCCGCATAGGCGAAGGTGGCGCCCTGCCCCGAGCCGACGACGATCGGCGGCATGTAGGTCTGGATGTCGAGCTGGCGCTGCGCCGTCTGGGCCAGATCGGTGATCTCGCCGACGACATACAGGCATTCGCCGTCGTCCGCGTCGAGCTTTTCGGCGTAGCGGGCGAGATCGACCGCCAGCACCACGTCGCCCTGCGATCGCAGCGCCTCGACCACGGCGTCGTCGGAAGGCTTCCAGCCCGCTCTATCCGACAGATAGACCACCAGCGCGTCCGGCGCGTCGTCGGGAACATGGATCGGCACGTTCTCCAGGCGGCCGGCCGACACGGTCCGCGCGGCCGGGTCGGCCGTCGCGGCAAAGGCCAGCGCGGCGGCCAGCAGGCCCGCGCCGACGAGGAAAACGGCAAAAAATCTCATCGCTTGAATATCCTGATCGGATTGCCGGAAATGAGGCTCGTCACGTCGACCAGCACCTGCGGCAGCGCCAGCCCGTTCGGGCAGGCAAGATATTGCGGCGTCCAGACGGGATCGAATTTCTGCTTGAACGCACGCAGCCCCTCGAAATTGTAGAATTCGTCGCCGCGCCGGTAGATGAAGGTGCCGAGCCGGTTCCAGGTCGAGGCCAGCGGATGGTCGGCAAGGCCCGCCAGCGGCGCCGCGCCGAGATTGAACCAGCGATAGCCCTCCGCCTTGCCGTAGAGCAGCAGTTTCGCAAACAGCGCGTCCATCAGGATCTTCGAGACGCCGTGGCGGTAGCGCATGAGGTCGACCGACAGCTCGCTGTTGCCGCTGCCCCGCCACAGATTGGCGAAGGCGACGATCTCGCCCTGCTTGCGGATTACCGCGCAGTCGAACTCGGCGAGATAGTTTTCGTCGAAGCGGCCGAGCGAAAAGCTCTTCTCGCGGCCGGATTTCGTCGCAAGCCAGGCGTCGGAGACGGCGCGCAGCTCGGGCAGGACGGCCGGCACGTCGGCCTGGGGCACGACGGAGAAGTCCAGCCCCTCGCGTTCGGCCCGCTTCTCGGCATAGCGGAAATCCTGGCGGGCCGAACCCTGAAGCGAGAACCGGGCGAGGTCGACGCGCGCCACCTCGCCCGTCTTCAGGATCGCCAGGCCGAGGTCGAGATAGGTGGTGAGCAGGTCCGGGCCGATGGCATAGAAGACGGCGCGCGCCCCGGCGCGGTCGGCGGCCTCGGCGAACTGCCAGACGAGGCCGCGCGCGGCTTCCGCCTCGCCGACCGGATCGCCCAAGGTGATCCAGCTGCGGCCGGCGATGCCGTACATGATGAACGCCTTGCCGTCGGGCGACAGCATGAACCGCTTGTCGCCGAGCAGCGCCAGCGCCGGATGGGTATCGCTGCTCTGCGCGACCAGCCGGCGCACGGCGTCCGGCACCGGCTGCGGCGTCTTGCTTGGCCGGGGCTGGTGCGGCCGGTTGATCAGCGCGTCGATGGAGAGCGCGGCCGCCACGACCACCAGCGCCAGCGTGGTGCGCAGGAAGCGAGGGGCGTCGCCGCCCCAGGCGAACTCCCACCACAGCGAAGACTGGTACTCGACATGGCGATAGGCGAGGAAACCGACCAGCGTGAGCACCGACAGCACGATGACGATCAGCGCCAGCCAGGTCGGCGTCGGCCGGAACGAGCGCCAGTTGCCCTTGCGGTAGAACACTTTCGGATAGGCGAACAGCAGGCCGGCGACGAGCATGAGGATGGCTGCCTCCTCCCAATCCAGCCCCTTGAGCAGCGAGAAGCAGGCGCCCGCCAGCAGCAGCAGGATCGAGGCGATGCGGGCAAGCGCGATGCGCCGGTAGAGCCCGCGCGCCAATACGATCAGCATCAGCCCGACCAGGCTCGCCAGCAGGTGCGAGGCCTCGGCGAAGGGCAGCGGCAGCACATGGCTGAGGAAGCCGATGCGCTCGTCCTCCGCCGGCAGGTTGCCGGACAGCAGCAGCACCACGCCGCCGCAGAACACCAGCGTCGCCGACAGCGGCGCAACGACCGGCCGCATGACCGAGGCCGCACGCCGCGACCCGGACAGAACGGCGGCGCGCGCCCGGTAGGCTTCGAAGGCGAGCAGCGCAACGCCGGCGAAAGCCAGCGGGATGGCGTAATAGACCAGCCGGAAGACGATGAGGGCCGCCACCACGTCCGGACGCGTGCCGGCGCCGAGCCCGACCAGGATCGTCGCCTCCAGCACGCCCAGCCCGCCCGGCGCGTGGCTGAGCACGCCGGCGGCGATGGCGGCGACGAACAGCAGCAGGAAGGTGGCGAAACCCGGCGCCACATCCGCCGGCAGCAGCACGTAGAGCGCGCCGGCCGCCGCGGCGATGTCGATAACGGCGACGAGTATCTGGGCAAGCGCGCTGCGGGCCGACGGCAGCGGCAGGCGCCAGCCGAACAGGGCGATCTCGCGCACGCCGCGCGACAGCCACAGGATGACCGCGGCGAACGCTACCAGGATGGCGGCACCGATCGTGCGGTCGGCGTTCGCCGACAGGCCTTTCAGGAACGCCACGCCCGCCGGATCGAGCACCAGCGCCAGTCCGGCCAGCACGACGATGCCGCAGCTGAAAGCGAGGAAGGAGACGCCGACGATGCGCCCGACATCAGCGGCGTCGAGTCCCGCCGCCTGGTAGATGCGGTAGCGCACCGGCCCGCCGACGACGACATTGAAGCCGACCGCGTTGGAAATGCCGTAGCCGACCAGTCCGGCGAAGGCGGCGAGCCGGTCCGGGACGCGTCCGGCGGCGACGCGGCGTGCCGCCATCACGTCATAGAGCGCCATCGCGGCGAAGCTGACGACGGTGAGCGCCAGCGACTGGACGACCGCGGCGGGCCTGGTTTGCGCCAGCGCGGCACGGATGTCGTCGAGGTGCACGCGGCCGGAAATCTGATGGATCACCACCAGCGCCACCACCACCAGCCCGGCACCGAACAAGGGCCCGAGCACGCGCGGCTCCAGCAGCCCGACCACGACCTGCTGGACGCTCCTGCGGCCGCCGGCTTTCTCGACGGCCGTCTCCGCCTGTTGCATGGTTTCCAGTTCCTGTCGTGGAATGCCCGTCAGACGCGCGCCGCACTGGCGGCGGGCCGCTTTCGCCCGCCCGTGCCCGGGTCATGCCTCGGGGACAGCTCCTTGCGGGCTGCAACGGCATCGGCAACAATTGCACTGCGCGTCATGGCATTCCCCGATGATGGATCCGGCCGCGTGCACACCAATTGCAGCGCGGCCCCATCGAGCGCGAAGCGCGGCGACCCGCATTTCACGCGGTTCCTCCGCTGCTCTCGCATTGAGGCAGAACTAGAGCCGCCCGCGCGGCTTTTCAAATAACGGAAAAATAAACAGACACGCGCTTGAACAAGCCACAATCGGTCTCATTGCCGGTGAATTGTGGCGACAGTCGCCACAAAGAGGCGGCGGAAGACCGGTCCGGCGCGTCCGGTGCAGGATGCCGGAGCAGATCAATCCAGCCAGGGATTGCATACCGGCGCGCGGGCCTTTTCGTAGTCGGCCGTATCGCGCGTGACCAGGATCAACCCATGATGCAGGGCGGTCGCGGCGATGATCAGATCGGGCTGAGAAAAAGTATGGCGGGACTTGCGTCCTTCCTCGACGAGCACCCGCCATTTGAGCGTGACGTCCTCGGTGACCGGCAGCACACGCCCGTCGAACATCGGCCTCAGCCGGTGCGACAGCCAGTCGTGCAGCTCGGCGCGGCGGCCAAGGTCCTCGAGCCGTTCGATGCCGAAGCGGATTTCGGCGAAGGTCACCGCGCTGACAAACAACGTTTCCAGCGATTGGGCCGACACGAAGGCGATGACTTTCGGTTCCGGCCGCGGTCGGCGAAGCTCCGACAGGACATTGGTGTCAAGAAGCCAACCGCTCAAAGGACCACGTCGCGCACCGGCATTGGCGTGCGCTCCGGCGCGATCTCCACGTCGCGGTGCGGCGAAGCCTGCATGGCCGCGATCAGAACCTCGCCCGTTGCGCCGCCCTTGAGCCGCCGGAACTCCTCGGCGGCGATGACCACGACTTCCTCGCGCCCATGCACGGTGACGTGCTGAGGCCCATCGCTGCGGACACGGCGCACCAGTTCGCTGAACCGTGCCTTGGCGTCCTGCAGGGCCCATCTGGCTGCAGGCAGCCCCACCTCGCCGACACGAGGCCTGATTGTTCTTGCAACTTTTCTGGTCATGCTGACTAGAATATCTCCGAATGAGCCGGAATTCAAGGCTGGCGCGCCGTTCCGCCACCAGCCTTGAAGCGGGCGCCATCTATTCCAGGGCGAAGGAACCCTGTTTGACGGCACCGTCGCGCACATAGGTGCTGATGACCACACCGGTGGTCGAGGCCTTGCTGTCGAGGAGCTTCATGCCGCCGGAGAGCGAGCCCTCGCCGAAAAAGCGCTTGCCGCCGCCGAGCACGACGGGAAAGGTCCACAGCCGGTATTCGTCGATCAGGTCGGCCTTGAGCAGCGCCTGGACGAGCTGGCTGCTGCCCTGGATGAGCAGGTCCGGACCATCCTGCCGCTTCAGCTTCGCGACGCCGGCGACAGCATCCTCGCCGAGCCATTCGGAGTTCTTCCACGACAGCGTCCGCGGCGTCGAGGTGGCCACGTATTTGGTGATTGCGTTGAACTTCTTGCCGATAGCATCGTCTTCCGGGACGCGCGGCCAGTGGGCGGCGAAGATGTCGTAGGTTTTTCGGCCGAGCAGCAGATCGAACGGCTGGCTGAAGGACTCGTCCATGATGCCGCCCATCATCTCGTCCCAATAGTGGAAGGTCCAGCCGCCGAACTTGAAGCCGCCGTCGGTGTCCTCCTCCGGGCCGCCGGGCGCCTGCATGACGCCGTCGATGCTGAGGAAGGTGGCTGCGATGACTTTTCTCATGATCTTTCTCTCCTCTTTATTACGACCATTCGCACCGCCCTCCACGAGCAAGGCGACGCACTCTTCGCCGCCCATGGCTGCGAAGCGAACCGCTCAATTGCCTCGGAGATATGTGCCGAATGAAGTCGGCCTAAGGACGGCCGGACGCGCGGCGTTCCGACACCGGCGTCGAAAATTTTTCAAGGAAGCGGCGCCCAGGGCGTAGCTGCAGGGGGACTGTTACTTTGTTGCCGCAGGACGGCGCGACGGTCCAGACCGAAGCAGGGGCAGAAAAAAGTAGCCGTCCCCGCTGCTTAGCTCGCCTCGCGCAGGCGCTCCGCCGTCTGCAGGTCGACGGAGACGAGCTGGCTCACGCCCTGCTCGGCCATGGTGACGCCGAACAGCCGGTTCATGCGCGCCATGGTGATCGGGTTGTGGGTGATGATGACGAAGCGCGTCTCGGTGGTGCGCGCCATCTCGTCCATCAGGTTGCAGAAGCGCTCGACATTGTGGTCGTCGAGCGGCGCGTCGACCTCGTCGAGCACGCAGATCGGCGCGGGATTGGTCAGGAACACCGCGAAGATCAGCGCCATCGCCGTCAACGCCTGCTCGCCGCCCGACAGAAGCGTCATGGTCTGCGGCTTCTTGCCGGGCGGGCGGGCGAGGATTTCGAGGCCGGCCTCCAGCGGGTCTTCCGATTCGATGAGCTGCAGCTCCGCCGTGCCGCCGCCGAACAAATGAGTGAACAGCCGCTTGAACTGCTCGTTGACGACCTCGAAGGCGGCTAGCAGCCGCTCGCGGCCCTCGCGGTTGAGGCTCTGGATCGCCTGCCTGAGCTTGCGGATCGCCTCCACCACGTCCTCGCGCTCCGACACGATCGTCTCCAGCCGCTCGGACAGCTCCTTCTGCTCCTCTTCGGCGCGCAGGTTGACGGCGCCGAGCCGCTCGCGCTCGATCTTCAGCCGCTCGAGCTGGCGCTCGACGTCGGGAATCTCCGGCAGGCGCGCGTCGGGCGCCAGCCCGGTCAGGCGGATGACCAGATGCGGCGGCGTGTTCAGCGCCTCGTGGATGCGCGCCTCGACCTCACGGCGGCGCTCGTCGGCGGCGGTCAGCCGCTCTTCGGCGCGGCCGCGCTCCTCGCGGGCGGAGGCAAGCGCCTGGATGGCGTCGGTGGCGGCCTTGTCCAGCCCCACCTGCCGGTTCTCGGCCTGCAGCAGCGCGTCGCCGGCCTGCTTGCGCGCCTCCTCCGCCCTGGCGAGCTCGGACAAGAGCGAGCGCCGGCGCTGGTCGATCTCGTCGGGCGCGTCCTCGATCTTGCGACGCTCGGCGTCGGCCTCGGCGCGCCGCTCGGCAAGGGCCGCGATCTGCGCGTCGGCATTCTCGGCCCGGCTCTTCCAGCCCGCTCGCTCCACCGCGATGGCGTCGATACGGCGCAGGCGCGCGGCGGTCTCGCGCTGCAGCCCGTCGAGAGCGGAGCGCGCCTCGGCCAGCGCCGAGCGATCGCGGGCGACGGCCTGCGCCGCCTGGTCGAGCCGCGCCTGCAATGCGGAAACGTCCGGCGCCTCGGCCCGGCGCGCCGTGGCTTCGGCAAGTGCCGCCTCGGCCTCGGTGAGATCGGCGCCGACGCGGGCCCGCGCCTCGTCCAGCGCGGCTCGACGCGCCGACAATTCGCCGGCGGCGCGCTCGGCCCGAGCCAGCGCCTCGCGCGCCTCGCCGACCGCGCGCTGGGCATTGCGCCACTGCTCGCGCGCCAGCCGCTCGGCCTCGGCCTCGGCCTTCACCGCCGCTTCCGTGGCGGCAAGTGCGGCTTCGGCGGCCTTGACGCGCTCGGCGGTGTCGCGCGCCTCGGTCTCCAGCTCCAGCAGCCGGTTCTTCTGGGCAAGCCGCTGCGCGGCCGCCGTCGGCGCATCGGCGCCGGCGACAAAGCCGTCCCAGCGCCACAACGCGCCTTTCCGGCTCACCAGCCGCTGGCCGGGCTTCAGCAGCTTCCGCAGACGTGCCCCGTCGGCGTCGTCGACCAGGCCGATCAGGGCGAGGCGACGGGCGAGCTGCGACGGCGCCCGCACCACCTCCGCCAGGCTCCTGACGCCCTCCGGCAGGGCCGGGTCGTCCGCCACGGCCGCGCTTTCGCCCCAATGCGCCGGGGCGCGGGTATCGAGCGGCGCGTCCAGATCCTCGCCGAGCGCCGCGCCCAGCGCCGTCTCGAAACCGCGCTCCACCGCGATCTGCTCCAGCACAGCCGGGTACTGCCCGCCGCCGCCGGCATTCAGCACCTTGGCCAGCGTGCGCGCCTCGGTCTCGATGCGGGCAAGCGCGGCGCGCGCCTCCTGCACCGGCGGCCGCGCCGCCGTTTCCGCTGCCCGCGCCCGGGCGACCGACGTCTCGGCGGCGGAGGTCGCCGTCTCGGCCGTCTCGGCGGCGGCAACCGCCCGATCGACCAGCACGCGCTTCTCCGCCGGGTCCGCCAGCGCGGCAATCCTGGCGCCGATCTCGCCGGCCTCGCGCTCAACCTCCGCCAGCTGCCGGGCAAAACGGTCGCGGCGCTCGGTGCTTTCGCGCAGGCTGCGCTCGATCTGGCCGATCGCCGCCTGCGCCTCGGCGCGTTGCGCCGTCAGCGCGGCGAGGCTAGCCTCGCTTTCGGCGAGCACCGAGGACGCGTGGTCGAGGGCCGCGCGCTTCTCCCGCTCCCGCTCGTCCGTCCCGGCATCCTCGCCGCGCAGCGATGTCTCCTCGGCGTCGAGGCGCGCCAGCACGTCGGCATTGTCGCTGACCATCCGCTCTTCGCGCTGGATGTCGGCGGCGAGCTGCGCCAGCCGGCGCTCCAGCTCGGCCTGGCGGTTGCGCATGCGCTCCGCTTCCTCGTCGAGCTGGGTGCGGGCGATCGACAGGCGCTGGAAGGTCGCGGCGGCGGCGGCCGACTTGTCGCGCAGCGCCGGCAGATGGTGGGCGCCGACGCCCTGCGCCTTGGCGGCCTCCATCTGGGCGGCGGCGCGCTCGGCGACCAGCGAGGTTGCGACCGCGAGCGCAGACTGGGCCTCGCCCTCCTGCGCCTTGGCGAGCGTCCAGCGCAGGTGCAGCAGCGTGGCCTCGGCCTTGCGAATATCGGCCGACAGGTTCTTGAAGCGGGCGGCCTGGCGCGCCTGGCGGCGCAGATTGTCGATCTGGCTCTCCAGCTCGCCGACGACGTCGTCGAGGCGCTCGAGATTCTGCTCGGCGGCGCGCAGGCGCAGCTCCGCCTCGTGGCGGCGCGTATGCAGGCCGGATATGCCGGCCGCCTCCTCCAGCAGCGCGCGCCGCGCCTGCGGCTTCGCCTGGATCAGCTCGCCGATGCGGCCCTGCCCGACCATGGAGGGCGAGCGCGCGCCGGTCGACTGGTCGGCGAAGAGGAGCTGCACGTCGCGGGCGCGCGCCTCCTTGCCGTTGATGCGGTAGACCGAGCCCGCCTCGCGCTCGATGCGGCGCGACACCTGCAATTCGTCGGCCTCGTTGAAGGGCGGCGGCGCGGTGCGGTCGGCATTGTCGAGGAACAGCGTGACTTCGGCGGTGTTGCGGGCCGGGCGGGTGCCGGAACCGGAGAAGATGACGTCGTCCATGCCGGACGCGCGCATGTTCTTGTAGGAGCTTTCGCCCATCACCCAGCGCAGCGCCTCGACGAGGTTCGACTTGCCGCAGCCGTTCGGCCCGACCACGCCGGTCAGGCCGCGCTCGATGACGAACTCGCCGGGCTCGACGAAGGACTTGAAGCCGACGAGGCGAAGGCGATTGAACTTCATGCCGGCGCTCTTCCCCTTCTCCCCTTGTGGGAGAAGGTGGCCGATCCTGAGCCGCGAGCGAAGCGAGCGGTCGAAGGGGAGGTCGGATGAGGGGTGTTGGACGGAGTGGAAACGTTGGCGATCCTGCCAACACCCCTCATCCGTCTTGGCGCTGCGCGCCAATCCACCTTCTCCCACAGGGGGAGAAGGGAAGGAGCGTCAGAGCATGCCGTCGATGATCGCCGACATTTCCTCAATCGACAAAGCCCCCTTGTACTGGTTCCCGTTGATGAAGAAGGTCGGCGTCGAGTCGACCTTGAATTCCTCGGCGCCGCGCGTCCGCACAGCCCTGATCTCGTCCAGAAGCTTCTGGTCGGTCAAGCAGGCCTCGAAGCTCTCCTGTGTAAAACCGGCAAGCTTGGAGATCTGCAGCAGCGCATCGCGAGCGTTTTCGGCGGCGGCCCAGCCCTGCTGCTGCTTGAACAGCACGTCGACCATCGGGAAATAATTGTCCTTGGAGCAGCGGGCGAGCATGAAGCCGGCCTCGGCGCGCGGATCGAAGGGGAACTCGCGCAGGATAAGCCGCGCCTTGCCGGTGTCGATATATTTGGTCTTGATCTCCGGCAGCGTCGTCTCGTGGAAATGCGCGCAGTGCGGGCAGGTCATGGAGGCGTATTCGACGATGGTCACCGGGGCGTCGGCCTTGCCGAGTGCCATGTCCGGCAGGGCGCCGGGCTCCAGCAGCTTGGCCATGTCGACCGTGCCGGCCGGCTCGGGTGCCTTCGCCGCCGTCGTCGTCGATGCCGTCGTGGTCGGCTCCGCAGGCTGGTCGGCGGCGGCGGTCGGCGTCTCGTCGCCGCCGTCGCTGCAGGCGGCGAGCACGGCGCCGGCGGAAAGCACCGCGAGCGAGGAAAGAACGGTTCTGCGCGAGACGGACCGGAGCATGCGAATCACCTGAAACGACGGGAGGATGATGAAGCTGGAATGCAACAAAAAGCGAGAGTTGGCGCGAAATAAGGCATTCCCGGGCGCGAACCAAGCGGCATCATGCCGCAAAGCTTCACGAAAATGCGAGTGCGGGCCCATTTTCGCGGTCGCGGCACCGGCGCCTAGCGCCGCCGCGTGCCCACCACGGCCTCGCCGAGCCGCTCCAGCGAGGCGCGCAGGCCCTCATCCTCGATCAGCCGCACCTTGCCCTCGATCGCGGAGCGTTCGGACGGCGAAACCGGCCGCGGCTTCCGCCGCAGCGCCCGTTCGGGCGCGGCTACCGGCTTCTGCACGATGCGGATGCGGTCGATCGCCTCGAAGCCGAGGAAGGAATTGACCCGGCCGATCACCTCGCCGGTCTCATGCTGCAGGTGCAGCGCCGCCAGCCCCTCGCAGGCGACAACCAGGACGGCCGGGCGGAACGCCTCGTCCTCGCTGACGCGGCGCGGCCATTGCAGTTTTTCCGGCCGCGACTTCGCGGCGATGCGCGGACCGACGATCTCCTCCCACGACTGTATCAGCCCGATCGACAGGCCCGCCCGCTTGCGCATGACGGGATCGAGCACCTGGCTCACGAGATCGCTCACCGGAACCGGATTGCCGAACGGCCTTTTCCCTGCCATGTCGTCCTCCAAGTCAGCCGATGCCAGCCTCAAGCCACGTTCCCGTGAAAATGGCAACCGCCAGCAGATCGATCATCGCCGACGCCGCCCCGCCGGACGTGGCCGCGCGCCTGCTCGCCTGGTACGACGCCCACCATCGCGACCTGCCCTGGCGGGTGCCTCCGGCCGAACTGAAGCGCGGCGTCCGTCCCGATCCATACCACGTCTGGCTGTCGGAAATCATGCTGCAGCAGACGACAGTCGAGGCGGTGAAGCCGTATTTTCGCGATTTCCTTGCCAAATGGCCGGATGTGCAGGCGCTCGCCGCCGCGCCGGCCGAGGACGTCATGCGCGCCTGGGCCGGCCTCGGCTACTATTCGCGGGCACGCAACCTGAAGGCCTGCGCGAACCTGGTCGCCACGTTGCCGGACGGCTTTCCCGACACGGAAGACGGCCTGCGGGCGCTGCCCGGCATAGGCGCCTACACGGCGGCGGCGATCGCGGCGATCGCCTTCGGCCGGCCGGCCGCCGTGGTCGACGGCAATGTCGAGCGGGTGACGGCGCGGCTGTTCGACATCCGGACGCCGCTCCCCGAAGCGAAGCCCGAGATCAGGGAACGCGTGGCGGAACTGGTGCCGGCCGACCGGCCCGGCGATTTCGCGCAGGCGATGATGGATCTCGGCGCGACGATCTGCACGCCGAAGCGGCCGCGCTGCATGCTCTGCCCGCTGCGCGCGGATTGCCGGGCGATCCTTTCCGGCGATCCGGAACTCTTGCCGCTCAAGGCGCCGAAGGCCGACAGGCCGAAGCGAAGGGGCGTCGCCTATGTGGCGGTGCGCGCCGACGGCGCGGTGCTGATGCGCACCCGGCCGGAAAAGGGCCTGCTCGGCGGCATGACCGAAGTGCCGAGCAGCGGCTGGGACGGCGGGCGCGCCGCGCCGAACGGCCGTGACGATCCGCCTTTTCCCGCCGACTGGCGCCGCGCCGGCACGATCGCCCACGTCTTCACGCATTTTTCACTCGACCTCGACGTCTTCCGCGCCGATGTCGGGCCGGCCGAGGCCCCGCCCGGCCATCGCTGGGTGGCGGCGCGCGACGTTGCCGGCGAGGCGCTGCCAACCGTCATGAAAAAGGCCATCGAGGCCGCGATACCCGGCGCGACCAGAAAGCAGCGCACGACAGCGAACCGAGGGACCATATGAGCGAAATCCGTCACATCGTCTTCGACATCGGCAAGGTGCTGGTCCACTACGATCCCGACCTGCCGTTCAGCCGGCTGATCCCCGATGCGACTGATCGCAAATGGTTCTTCGACAATGTCTGCACGGCGGACTGGAACATCGAGCAGGACCGCGGCCGCTCGTGGGAGGAGGCGGAGGCGCTGCTGATCGCCGAACACCCGGCCCATCAGGAAAACATCCGCAATTTCCGCCGCTGCTGGCACGAGATGGTGCCGCACGCCTACGACGACACCGTAGGCATCATGGAGGGGCTGATCGAGGCCGGCCACGACGTGACGATGCTGACCAATTTCGCCGCGGACACCTTCGTCGAGGCGCGCAAACGCTTCGATTTCCTCGACCGTCCGCGCGGCGTCACCGTCTCCGGCGAGGTCCGCATGATCAAGCCCGAGCGCGGCATCTACGAGCTTCACGCCGCGAGCTTCGGCCTGGACCCCGCGCGGACGCTGTTCATCGACGACAGCCAGAAGAACGTCGACGGAGCGATCGCCGCCGGCTGGCAGGCGGTGCTGTTCACCGATGCCGCGACGCTGCGCCGGGATCTCGGCGCGAGACGCATCGAGGCATGAGCGATCCCGTCGACGTCCTGCGGCGCTACCACGACGCCATCGACGCACTGGACTATGCCGCGATCGAGGCGTTCTTCGCCGAAGACGCGAGCTATGCGTCGAAGGGCGTCGGCGCGCTGAAGGGAAAGGCGGCGATCATGGCGGCGTTCCGCCGATATTTTTCGGAGCATCCCGACCAGGTCGCGCATGACGACCGTGTCGAGAAGCTCGGTGAGACGTCGGCCCGGTCAAGCTGGCATCTGGAGGCGACCAGCGCCACGACCGGCGAAAAGCTGGTCCGCAAGGGCGAGGAGACGATTTTCCTCGACGCCGAAGGCAAGATCGAGCGCGTCGACGTCCACGACGCGTGAACGCGCCCGGTTGTCCCCGTGCCGCGTTCGTTTCGCGGCACCGGGTTCAACCATGTACCCGGCCGAGAAAATCCCGGACCAGCGCCACCACCTCATCCAGATGCGTCTCGAGCAGCCAATGCCCGGCGTCGAGCAGATGAAGCTCGGCGTCGGGCAGGTCTCTGAGATAGGCACGCGCCGATTTTTCCGGCATGTAGCCGTCATGCGGACCCCAGACGATCAGGGTCGGCGGCCGGTGCTCGCGCAGATAGGCCTGGTAGCGGGGAAACCAGTCGAGATTTTCCTTCAGGCCTTCCATCAGGCCGACGGCTATCTGCTTGCGCGTCGGCGTCACCAGCGGCCATGACAGTTTCCACAGGTCCGGCGGTATGGTCTCAGCCAGTTCCCGCGTAACCTCGTTGAGGAATTCTTCGCGGAATCCCTGCTCGCTGACCGCGTCCTCCAGCACCTTCCGGCTTTGCGGCGTCGGCTCGGCGAAGTGGTCGAGCAGGCCCTCGTATTTCGGGCCGAGCGCGTCCTCGTAGATGTCGCCGTTCTGGATGATCAGCGCCGCGATGCGCCGCGGATCCTCCATCGCCAGGCGCAGGCCGATCTGCGAGCCGTAGTCGTGCAGATAGATGGCGAAGCGGGCGACGCCCATTTCCTCGACGAACTGGCCGAGGAAGCGCGTATAGCCGGCGAAGCTGTAATCGAATCCGTCCGGCGTATCGCTGAAGCCCTGGCCGGGAAAGTCCGGCGCGAGCAGCCGCCAGCGATCGGCAAGCGCCGGCATGAAGTTGCGGAACTCGAAGGACGATGACGGATAGCCGTGCGGCAGGAGCACGACGGGCGCACCCATAGGCCCGGCCTCGCGGTAGAAGGTGCGCACGCCGCCGACATCGGCATAGCGGTGGCGGACGCGTCTGTCCGGGTGGGCGGTAGCGTGATCGGGCATGGCCGGCTCCTCCGTGGAGCCGGCAAAACCACGCGGGACGGCGTTCGTTCCGCCGATTACGCCCCTGCCCGCTCCATGCCGAGGCGGGCGATGCGGCGCAACTCGTCGATCGCGGTCAGCCCGCCATTGCGCTCGTAGTGCCAGAAGGTCCAGCCGTTGCAGGCGTCGAGTTCCTGCACCTGCGCGCCGACGCGGTGGATCGAGCCGACGCGGTCGCCGGCCGCGATGGTGCCGTCGGCGCGCACCTTGGCCACCCAGCGCTTCCTGGCGTCATAGAGGAACATGCCGGGCCGCACGATACCGGCATCGATCAGGCTGACGAAGGCGACGCGCGGCTCGGCGCGCTTGCCGGTGAGCAGCGACAGGTCGACGCTGGGCAGCGGCACCACGGCATCGATACGCTCGCGCGCGGCGTCGATATAGGCCTGCTCGCGCTCGATGCCGACGAAATGGCGGCCGAGACGTTTCGCCACCGCGCCGGTCGTGCCCGAACCGAAGAAGGGATCGAGCACGACGTCGCCGGGCTTGGTCGAGGCCATCATGACGCGCGCCAGCAGCGCCTCCGGCTTCTGCGTCGGATGCAGCTTGTTGCCGCTGTCGTCCTTCAGCCGCTCGGCGCCGGTGCAGATCGGGAACAGCCAGTCGGAGCGCATCTGCACGTCGTCATTGGCTGCCTTCAGCGCGTCGTAGTTGAAGGTGTAGCCCTTGGCGGCGGCGTCGCGCGAAGCCCAGATCATCGTCTCGTGCGCGTTCTGGAAGCGGCGCCCGCGGAAATTCGGCATCGGGTTGGTCTTGCGCCAGACGATGTCGTTCAGGATCCAGTAGCCGAGATCCTGCATCGCCGCGCCGACGCGGAAGATGTTGTGGTAGGAGCCGATCACCCAGATGGTGCCGTTGGGCTTCAGCACCCGGCGGGCCGCGAGCAGCCAGGCGCGGGTGAAGGCGTCGTAGGCGGCAAAACTCTCGAAGCGATCCCAGTCGTCATCGACCGCGTCGACCTTGGACTGGTCGGGGCGATGCAGGTCGCCGTTGAGCTGGAGATTGTAGGGCGGGTCGGCGAAGATCGCGTCGACGCTCCTTTCGGGAAGCCTGTCGAGCGCGGCGACGCAGTCGCCCTTCAGGATGGTGTCGAGCCAGGGAGCTTCGGCCGGCTGGAAGGACGAGACGGCGAGAGACGCTTGCATGCTGCTACCCGAATACGCGTGACTGTTTACCCGCCGTTATGGTTACCGTTTCGCGTAAATTTTTAATGAAGCGGGAGCAGTCGAGGATCGGTCAATGCTCGCCGTCAAACCTTGTCCCAAGGCGCTGGCGTCTGCATCGTCCTACGGAGTCGGTCGTTTGACTGGGGTGGCATATCCAGCCTTGCCAGGAATTGAGCGAACGCCTGGGGCTCGAGTTCGATGATCAGTCGATCGATCAAGTCGCACTCCTCGTCCAGGCTGTGACCTGTCGCAGTCTTCTGGGTACTCGCCATTGAAGTCTCCTGATCTCAAGAATAAAGCAACCTTGCTGTTCGAACCAGCATCTTCGCTGGACCGGACGAACCACTCGCGCATCCGATACAACAGCGCCGAAATTTGCCGATTGCCGGCGCATGGTGTATGCGGCGCGGGAAACGGCGACCCACCCCGCATCCTCTCCCCTCCCGATCCGCGAAGCTCATGAACCAGCCAGACCTCGTCATTTTCGACTTCGACGGAACGCTCGTCGATTCCGAGATCATCGCCGCCCGCGTCGAGGCCGACCTGCTCACCCGCGCCGGGTTTCCGATCACCGGCGAGGAGATGTGCGTGCGCTATGCCGGCCTTACCTTCAAGGACATCATGCTGAGGATCGAGGAGGAGGCGCATGTGCCGCTGCAGGCCTCGCTGATCGGCGAGGCCGAGGTGCTGGTCGACCGCAAGCTGCGCGCCGAGGTGCGCATGATCGACGGCGCGCGGGCCGCGGTCGCCGCGGTCGGGGCGAAAAGATGCATCTGCTCGAATTCGCGCACCGAGCGGATCCGCTTCATGCTGGAGAAGACCGGGCTCGACCATCTGTTCGGCGCGGACGACGTCTTCTCGGCGCTGAGCACGCCGAGCGGCAGGCCGAAGCCGGCGCCCGACGTCTTCCTGCACGCGGCAAAGCACTATGCGGCCGACCCGGCCAACACCTTCGTCGTCGAGGATTCGGTGCACGGCATCCACGGCGCCAAGGCTGCCGGCATGCGCGTCATCGGCTTCACGGGTGCGGCCCACACCTATCCCGGCCACGCCGACATGCTGACCGATGCCGGCGCCGAGACGGTCATCCACCGCTGGTCGGATTTCCGCGGGGTCCTCGCCGCGCTGGCGGAATGGTCGGACGCCTGACCGGGGCGGCGGTGATCCTCCTACTGGGCCGATGCGCTCTTCTTCGGCGGTCCCTCGTCAAAGCCGGCGAAGATCTGGATGTTCTGCTGCGACGGCTCGGGAATGGTGATGTTCGGGTCGTTGAACATGAACTGCGTGGCGGTCGAGGAATCGGCACTCGCCGCCTGGTGCTTGTGAAGCTGGGAATAGAGGATGGTGTCGCCCTGCACCACGGCGATGCGGATCGGCACGGTGGCGCTCGCCGAGCCGCCGGCCGGCCCGGGAACGACCCGACCGGCGACGGCGACGTTGATGGTCAGATTGCCGCCGGAGCGCGAGCAGGCGCGCGTGACGTCGGTGATGGAGGCCTGGTATTGCAGCTTCGTCGGGTCGTCCTGGCCGCCCTTGGCGTAGCTGTTGAAATAGGCCGTCCCGTCGCGCAGCGTGACGCGCGGGCAATAGCCGCGCAGCTCGCTTTCCAGAACCTTGCCCTGCGGCGGCTTCGCGTCCCCGCCGCCCGAGCTCCCCAGAAGACTGCCCCCGTCGCCGGACTGGCAGCCCGCGACGGCGAAAATAAAGCCGGACACGATGAGGCCCGGCACGATACGTCGGTTAGCCAAACGAAACTCCATATACCGCTCTTCCCACCCGCAAAGCGTTTGCTCTATAGCAACGGCGCGTCCGAAATGCGACGGGTGGCGCGGCGATTTGCACAAACGGGCCATCCGAACGGTCTCGCAGGGAGCCATTGACGATGAGATATGTCAGCACGCGCGGCAGCGCTCCGACGCTCGGTTTTTCCGATGCGGTGCTATCCGGACTGGCGCGCGACGGCGGGCTCTATGTCCCCGATGCATGGCCGGAACTGTCGCCCGCCGAGCTTCGCGCCCTGCGCGGCCTCTCCTATCCCGAGCTGGCGATCCGGCTGCTCACGCCCTTTCTCGGTGGCGAGATCGACCGGCCGACCTTCGGCAGGATCGTGCGCGAGGCCTATGCCAGCTTCCGCCACGAGGCCGTCTGTCCGCTGGTGCAGCTCGACGGCCGGACATTCGCGCTGGAACTCTTCCACGGCCCGACGCTCGCCTTCAAGGACGTGGCGATGCAGCTTCTCGGCCGCCTCATGGACCATATCCTGGCCGAGCGCGGCGAGCGCGCCACGATCGCCGCGGCGACCTCCGGCGACACCGGCGGCGCGGCCATCGAGGCTTTCGCCGACCGCGAGCGCACCGACATGTTCGTGCTCTTCCCGCATGGCCGCGTCTCGCCGGTGCAGCAGCGGCAGATGACCACGTCCACGGCCGCCAACGTCCATGCGCTCTCCATCGAGGGCAATTTCGACGACTGCCAGGGGCTGGTGAAGGACATGTTCAACGACCATCGCTTCCGCGATGGCGTGTCGCTGTCCGGCGTCAATTCGATCAACTGGGCGCGCATCATGGCCCAGATCGTCTACTACTTCTCCTCGGCGCTCTCGCTGGGCAGCCCGGACCGGCCGGTCTCCTTCACCGTGCCGACCGGCAATTTCGGCGACATCTTCGCCGGCTACGCCGCCAAGCGCATGGGCCTGCCCATCGACCGGCTGGTCATCGCCACCAACGACAACGACATCCTGGCGCGCACGCTTTCATCCGGCGAATACCGGACGCGCGGCGTCGTCGCCACCACCTCGCCGTCGATGGACATCCAGGTCTCCTCGAATTTCGAGCGGCTGCTGTTCGAGGCCTCCGGCCGCGACAGCGGCGCGGTAATCCGCTCCATGAACGGACTGAAGCAGTCCGGCGGCTTCACCATCGACACCCCGACTCTCTCGGCGATCCGCGGGGATTTCGACGCCGGCCGCGCCTCCATGGCGGAGACCGCCCAGACCATCGGCCGGACGCTGAAGGCCAGCGGCTACCTGCTCGATCCGCATACGGCGACCGCCGTTCACGTCGCCTCGCAACAGCTGACGGAGAGCCCGATGATCGTGCTCGCCACCGCCCATCCGGCAAAATTCCCGGATGCCGTCAAGGCGGCATCGGGCGTGTTTCCCGCCCTACCGGAGTGGCTGTCGGGCCTGATGGACGCAGAGGAAAGATACACGGTACTTCCCTCCGACCTGAAAATGGTGGAAGATCACATTAGCCGACACGCACGTGCGGCGCGCCAGGGAGTTTGATCTTGATGGGTGTTGAGGTAAGCCGTCTGTCGAACGGCCTGACAGTCGCGACCGAAACCCTTCCCAGCATCGAAACCGTCGCCCTGGGCGTCTGGGTCAAGTCCGGCGCCCGCAACGAGCGCGACGAAGAGCACGGCATGGCCCACCTGCTCGAGCACATGGCCTTCAAGGGCACCAGCGGCCGCAGCGCCTTCCAGATCGCCTCGGACATCGAGAATGTTGGCGGCGAGATCAACGCCGCGACAAGCGTCGAGACCACGTCCTTCTATGCCCGCGTGCTCGGCGGCGACGTGCCGCTCGCCATCGACATCCTCGCCGACATCCTGCAGGACTCGACCTTCGACCCCGACGAGCTCGAGCGCGAGCAGCACGTCATCCTGCAGGAGATCGGCGCGGCCTTCGACACGCCGGACGACATCGTCTTCGACAAGTTCACCGAGACCGCCTACCGCCAGCAGACGATCGGCCGCTCGATCCTGGGCACGCCGGACACGGTGCGCTCCTTCACCTCGCGGCAGCTGCACGCCTTCATGGAGCGGCAGTACGGCGCCGACGACATGGTGGTGGTGGCGGCCGGCGACGTGAGACACGACGCCTTCGTGCGCGAGGTGGAGAAGAAGCTCGGCGGCTTCCGGCCCAAGGCGCGCAGCGTCGTTCCGCATCCGGCGCACTATGTCGGCGGCGACTTCCGCGAAGAGCGCGACCTGATGGATGCGCAGATCGTGCTCGGCTTCGAGGGCCGCGCCTATCACGTGCGCGACTTCTACGCCTCGCAGGTGCTGTCGATGATCCTGGGCGGCGGCATGTCGTCCCGCCTGTTCCAGGAGGTGCGCGAAAAGCGCGGCCTCTGCTATTCGGTCTACGCGTTCCACTGGGGCTTCTCCGACACCGGCATCTTCGGCGTGCATGCGGCGACGGGCCAGGGCGACATCGCCAGGCTCGTGCCGGTGATCATCGAGGAGTTGCAGAAGAGCGGCGAGCGGATCGACCAGTCCGAGCTCGACCGCGCGCGCGCCCAGTATCGCGCCGGCCTCATCATGTCCGCCGAAAGCGCCGCCAGCCGCGCCTCGCAGATCGCCAGGCAGATCCTGCTGTTCGGCCGGCCGATCAGCAAGGAAGAGCTGATGGAGCGGCTTTCCGCGTTGACGGTGGAGCGGCTGACCGACCTGTCGGCACGGCTGTTCTCGACGCTGCCCACGGTGGCGGGCATCGGGCCGGTGGGATCCCTGCCCTCCTACGAGGCGATCCGCGATTCGCTGGTCGGCGCCGCCCCCGCGGTTCGCAAGCTCGCCGTCTGACGTCCTGATGCATGATCGCGCTTCCCTTCTTCCGCCGCGACTTTCCGTCGCTGAAGGGTGAACGTGTCGTCCTGCGCATGCCGGCCTCCGGCGACTATCGCGAATGGGCGGCGCTGCGCGCCGAAAGCCGCCGTTTCCTCGAGCCGTGGGAGCCGCGCTGGGCCAGCGACGAACTCGACTGGCCGTCCTGGCGCCAGCGGCTCCACCGCTACCGCGAGGACTTCCACCAGGGCATCGGCGTCGGCTTCTTCATCTTCGAGGCCTCCTCCTGCAAGCTGATGGGCGGCATCACCATAGGCAATGTACGCTACGGCGTCTCGCAGAGCGGCCAGATCGGCTACTGGATCGGCGAGCGCTACGCCGGCAAGGGCTACATGCCCGAGGCGCTGCGCCTTGTCGCCGGCTACGCCTTCGATACGCTTCGGTTGCACCGCATCGAGGCCGCCTGTATTCCCGACAACACACGATCCATCCGCGTGCTTGAAAAAGCCGGATTCCAGCGCGAGGGACTGCTGCGATCCTATCTCAGGATCAACGGCATCTGGCACGACCACTATCTCTACGCCCTGATCGCCGACGATCGCGGCGCCGCCCTGAAGGACTGATTGTTGCAGTTTTCCATCCGATACCTGATCGCCCTTCTGGGCGCGGTGCTGCTCAGCCTGATGGCTGTCGCGCCGGGCTATGCCATCGAGCCGATCAAGATCGCGCGCGACGACGTGGCGCTGGACCTTTCCGGCGCGCTGGAGATCCATCGCAGCCAGGGCCAGAACTTCCAGGTCTCGACGGCGCCCGGCCCCGACGGCATCGTGCGGCGCATCGAGGTGGAGGCCAAGGACGCGGCATCGGGCGACTGGGCCGTCTTCGCGCTCGCCAACACCACCGACCAGCAGATCGACAAGCTGATCGTGGCGCCGCATTTCAGGCTGGTGAATTCCGGCCTGTTCTGGCCCGATCTCGGCTCGAGCCGCATCGCCGCCATCACCCCCAGCGAAGGCTTTGCGCTGGACCGGCAGGTCAGCCCGGACGCCGACGTCTTTCAGGTCACTCTGGACCCCGGCGCCGTGGTGACCTTCGTGGCCGAGCTGGCGTCGCCGCGCCTGCCGCAGGTCTATCTGTGGGCGCCCGACGCCTACAAGGACTCCATCAATTCCTACACGCTCTACCGCGGCATCGTCATCGGCATCGCCGGCCTGCTGGCGCTGTTCCTGACCATCCTGTTCGTGGTCAAGGGAACCTCGATGTTCCCGGCCACGGCGGCACTCTCCTGGGCGGTTCTCGCCTATATCTGCGTCGATTTCGGCTTCGTCAACGAGGTGATCGAGATCACGCCGGGCAGCCAGCAGATCTGGCGGGCCGGAACGGAAGTGGCGCTGGCGACCACCTTCGTGGTGTTCCTGTTCGCCTATCTCAACCTCAACCGATGGCACGGCCATTTCAGCTATGGCGCGCTGCTGTGGATCGCCGGACTGGCGCTGATCGCCGGCGTCGCCGTCGTCGACCCGGCGGTCGCGGCCGGCACGGCGCGCGTCTCCTTCGCAGCCACGGCGGCGGTCGGGCTCGGGCTGATCGTCATGCTCGGCTTCCGCGGCTACGACCGCGCCATCATGCTGGTGCCGAGCTGGGTCATGGTGCTCGCCTGGATGACGGCGTCGTGGATGGCGATCACCGGCGTCCTCAACAACGACATCGTGCAGCCGGCGCTGGGCGGCGGCCTGGTGCTGATCATCCTGTTGATCGGCTTCACCGTCATCCAGCACGCCTTCGCCGGCGGCGCCCTGCACCAGGGCCTGTTCAGCGATCTCGAGCGGCAGGCGCTGGCCGTCGCCGGATCCGGCGACACCGTTTGGGACTGGGACGTGCTGCGCGACCGGGTGACGACGCGCCCCGATGTCAGCCTGCCGCTCGGCCTCTCGCCCAACGCGCTCGGCGGCCCCGCCCGCACCTGGCTGCCGGTGCTGCACGCCGACGACCGCGACAGCTTCCGCACCACGCTCGACGTGGTGCTGGAGCACCGGCGCGGGCGCGTGATGCAGCATTTCCGCCTGCGCGGCGCCGACGGCCACTATCACTGGTTCGCCCTCAAGGCGCGGCCGGTGGTGGGATCGGACGGCGAGGTCATTCGCTGCGTCGGCACGCTGGTCGACATCACCGAGCAGAAGAAGTCGGAGGAGCGGCTGCTGCAGGACGCCGTGCACGACAACCTCACCGGCCTGCCCAACCGCGAGCTGTTCCTGACCCGGCTGGAAACGGTGATCTCCATCGCCAAGACCGAGGAGACGGTGCGCCCGACCGTGCTCGTCATCGACATCGACCGCTTCAAGCAGGTCAATGACGGCCTCGGCATCTCCGCCGGCGACACCATCCTGCTGACCATCGCGCGCCGCCTGCACAGGCTGCTGAAGCCGGCTGACGCGCTGTCGCGCTTCTCCGGCGACCAGTTCGCCTTCATGCTCCTGTCCGAGCAGGATCCGGCGCGCATCGCCGCCTTCGCCGATTCGATCAAGCAGGCGATCCGCACGCCCGTGAACTTCGCGAAGCGCGAGATCATCCTCACCGCCTCGGTCGGCCTCGTCACTTGGACGACGACACAAGGCACCGCCGCCGACATGGTCAAGGACGCCGAGCTCGCCATGCAGCAGGCGAAGCGTTTCGGCGGCGACCGTATCGAGCCGTTCCGCCCGGCCTTCCGCTCCGTCGGCACCGACCGGCTGCAGCTCGAATCCGACCTGCACCGTGCCGTCGAGCGCAAGGAGCTGACGCTCGTCTACCAGCCGATCGTGCGGCTGGAGGACCGTTCCGTCGCCGGCTTCGAGGCGCTGCTCAGATGGGAGCATCCGCGCCGCGGTGCCATCCCGCCCTCCGACTTCATCCCGGTCGCCGAAAACAGCGGGCTGATCGTCCAGCTCGGCCTGTTCGCCATGCAGCGCGCCGCCGAGGATCTGGCGTCCTGGCAGACGCAGATCGGCGAGACGCCGCTGTCGGTCTCGGTCAATCTGTCAAGCCGGCAGCTTCTGCGCCGCGACCTCGTCAGCGACGTGCGCTCGGTGGTGGCACGCGCCAACATCAAGCCGATCTGCTTCCGCCTGGAGCTCACCGAGTCGCTGGTGATGGACAATCCCGAGCAGAGCGCGCATGTGCTCGCAAAGCTGAAGAAGCTCGGCATCGGCCTGTCGATCGACGATTTCGGCACCGGCTATTCGTCGCTCTCCTATCTCACCCGCTTCCCGTTCGACACGATCAAGATCGACAAGAGCTTCCTGGAGGACCCCTCGCCCAAGCGCGCGGTGCTGCTGAAGTCCATGGTCAGCATGGCGCACGAGCTCGGCATGGCGGTGGTGGCGGAAGGCATTTCGGACGAACGCGACGCGCTGGAGCTCAGGCAGATGGGCTGCGAGTTCGTGCAGAGCTACATGTTCGGCGCGCCGATGCCGGCCGATGCGGCGCTGAAGATGCTGAAGGAGCAGTACCCGGCCGTTCAGGCGTGACCGGCGACCGGGCTGAGATGCGCGAGGTCGATGCCGAGCGAGGCGATCACACGGTCGTATTTCCGGTCCATGTCGGCATCGAACAGAAGATCCGGACCGGCCGGGCAGGTCAGCCAGCCGTTCTCCTGAATCTCCCTTTCGAGCTGGCCGGCGCCCCAGCCGGAATAGCCGAGCGCCATCAGCGCCTGTCTCGGCCCCCTTCCCTTCGAGATGGCGCGCAATATGTCGATGGTGGCCGTAAGGCAGATGTCCTGCGACACCGGCAGCGAGGATTCGACGCGATAGTCGCCGGTGTGCAGCACGAAGCCGCGGCTGCGATCGACCGGCCCACCATTGCGCACGACGAAATTGCGGGCGGAATCGGGAAGCCTGATCGCCTCGCGCTCGTCCATCAGGCCGAGCTGGACGAGCAGGTCGGGAAACAGCATCTGCTGGGCCTGGTTGATGATGAGCCCCATCGCCCCTTCCTCGCTGTGGGCGCAGACATAGATGACCGCGCGGGCGAAACGGTCGTCCTTCATCCCGGGCATGGCGATCAGGAAATGCCCGTCGAGGAAACCGCGCTTGGCCGAGGCTTTGTGCTTCAGGATGTCCATGCCCCAAAGTAACGTTTTTTTCGCCCGCTTGAAAGACGGCTTTGCAGAGGCTAAGCGCCGGCGGCCTGATTCGAGTCACGTAAAAATGACCCTGAGGCGACGACCCCGGCCATTGCAAATGGCCGGCCGCATCGGCAAACCCGCGCCATGAAGATGCTCCGCCCACTGGCGGCCTCGGCCGCCGCTTCGTTTCTGCTGTGCGGCGGCGCGCTCGCCTCGTCGAGCCCGTGGATCGAGGTGGAGGGCGGAAGCGTGCGGCTGGTGACCAGCGGCAGGCCCGATGCCGAGGGCCGGCTGCAGGGTGTTCTCGACATAAAGCTGTCGCCGGGCTGGAAGACCTACTGGCGCGATCCCGGCGCCGCCGGCGTGCCGCCGACGATCGACATCTCCACCAGCCGCAACGTCGTCGGCGCGTCGCTCGACTTCCCGGCTCCCGAGCGCCACCACGACGGCACCTTTTCCTGGGCCGGCTACAGCCGGCCCGTTGGGCTTCCCGTCACCTTCCAGCTCGACGATCCGACGCTGCCGGCAACCGTCGGCGCCACCATCTTCCTCGGCATATGCGAAACCATCTGCGTTCCGGTCAAGGCGACGCTGGCGCTCGACCCCGACGCCGATCCCGACAATCCCGACGACGTGGCGCTGGTCTCCTCCGCCCGCGCCGGCCTGCCCGCCCCTGCGACGCCGGACTTCGGCGTCCGCGTGGTCGGCATGGAAGGCAAGAATCTCGTGGTCGAGGCCATTTTTCCCGGATCGGCGGACGGCGCCGACCTCTTCGTCGCCGCCGACAACGGCTACGCCTTCGAGGAGCCGAAAAAATCCGAGAGGGATGGCCGGACCTATTTTACCATCCCCGCCGTCCGGCCGGACACGCCGCCGGAGGGCGACGGGCTGCACTATACGCTGGTGACCGCGGGCGGCGCCGTCAGCGGCATCCTTCCCTATTTCTGAAGGAGCCGATTGCGGAGCCGACGGTTAGCGCGTAATCGGTCCAGGTATTTCCCAGAGGACGGAGAGACAGGATGACGATCACGGTCGGCGAAAAACTGCCGGAAGCCAGCTTCAAGGTCATGACGGCGGACGGCGCCAAGACGCTGACCACGGCGGACGTGTTCTCGGGCAAGAAGGTCGTGCTGTTCGCCGTGCCCGGCGCCTTCACCCCGACCTGCAGCAACAATCACCTGCCCGGCTACCTGGAGAACCGCGACGCCATCCTGTCGCGCGGCGTCGACACGATCGCGGTCGTCGCCGTCAACGACCAGTTCGTCATGGCCGCATGGGCGCGCTTCTCCGGCGCGGAGGACAAGATCCTGTTCCTGGCCGACGGCAGCGGCGACTTCGTCAGGGCGATCGGCCTCGACGCCGATTTCAGCGCCAACGGCATGGGCCTGCGCTCCAAGCGCTTCTCGATGATCGTCGACGACGGCAAAGTCACCCAGCTCAATGTCGAGACCCAGTCGGGCGTCAGCGAGTCGGGCGCGGCAAAGATCCTCGAGCAGCTCTGATGGCCGACATGCTGTGGCGCGCCGTGGCGATCGGGATCGGCGCCACCGCCCTGATGGATATATGGGCGATCCTGCTGAACCGGCTGTTCGGCCTCGGCCTGCCGAAATGGGATCTCGTCGGCCGCTGGGTCTGGCACCTCGGCGGCGGCAAGGTCTTTCACGACGACATCGGCAAGGCGGCGCCCTACAAGCACGAGCTGGCGCTTGGCTGGGCGTTCCACTATGCCGTCGGCATCCTCTACGGCATCGTCCTGGTGGCGTTCGTCGGGTCCGGCTGGCTTGCCGCGCCGACCTTCCTGCCGGCCTTCATCCTCGGCATCGTCACCGTCGGCGCCGGCTGGTTCCTGCTGGCGCCCGGCATGGGCGGCGGCTGGGCCGCCTCGAAACACCCCAACCCGACGCAGGCGCGGGCGCTCAACCTGGTCGCCCACACCGTCTTCGCCCTCGGCCTTTTCGGCACGGCGTTGCTGATCCGGTAACAGCGTGCCAAATAGTGCTATGCTGCAAGCTCGCTTGGGGACGGGCTGCACACTAGCGGGGGGGGCGCATGGAGCGTGCGATAGCGGCTGTATTTCTGTTGCTGACTGGAAGCTTGGCTTCAGCAGCTGACCAATCCAGAAACGACGCCGTACGGAAGTGCTCCCAGTTACATTCTCAGATAAACAAAGCTGAGAACGCAACTTATTGCGAATGCGTAGTGGACGTATCTCAATCATTGGTTGATAACGATCCAATTTTCAATATATATCTGAAATCTACCGATGAAAACTCTGCGCTGCGCGCATTCGATGATTTGGTATATTCTACTGTCTACGATCATCACAACTTCTCTTCCATCAAGGAAAAGAAAGAATTCATTCAAGGTAAATCAAAGCTTTTTGTAAGCCGCGTTAAGAAAGCATGCGGCAATTCTCTGGAACCTTCCTCCGGCGTTCGTAAACCAACATAAGACAGCAGACAGCGCGGGACCTACTCTCCGGCCTCAATAGCTCTGCGTCGAGCGCCGCGGCTTTCGCGGCGCCGGGGCCGCGCCGCCGGCCAGCGGATCGGCGGGCCGCGACGGCTTCTTCTTGAACGGCGCCATGCCCATGCGGGCGAGTTCGTCGGCCCGCTCGTTCTCCGGATGGCCGGCATGGCCCTTGACCCAGTGCCACGTCACCTTGTGGCGGCGCGTCGCCTCGTCCAGCGCCTGCCACAGCTCGGCATTCTTCACCGGCTGCCTCGACGCGGTCTTCCAGCCGTTCTTCTTCCAGCCGTGGATCCAGCCGGAGATGCCGTCGCGCACGTAGTTGCTGTCGGTATAGAGGTCGACCGTGCAGGGCTCCTTCAACGCGTTCAGCCCTTCGATCGCCGCCATCAGTTCCATACGGTTGTTGGTGGTGGCCGCCTCGCCGCCCGACAATTCCCTGACCGTGTCGTTGAAGCGCAGGATCGCGCCCCAGCCGCCCGGCCCTGGATTGCCCGAGCAGGCGCCGTCGGTGAAGATCTCGATCTGCTTCATGTCAGAACCCGTATTCGGCGGCGGAGCGGATGTTGCGGTGGAAGCGCAGGCGCCGCACGAATTCCAGCGGGTCGCGCTTCTGCACCAGGGCGCCGTCGGGAATGGTCAGCCAGTCGTAGAGCCTGGTCAGCATGAAGCGCAGTGCCGAGCCGCGCGCCAGAAGCGGCAGCGCCTCGACCTCCGCCTGCTCCAGCGGCCGCACCGAGCGGTAGCCGGCGAGCAGCGCCGTGCTCTTGGTGAGGTTGTAGGAATGATCCTTCTCGAAGCACCAGGCGTTGAGGCAGGTGGCGAGATCGTAGGCGTAGAAGTCGTTGCAGGCGAAATAAAAATCGATCAGACCCGACAGTTTTTCGCCCAGAAAGAACACATTATCGGGAAAAAGATCGGCATGAATGATGCCTGAAGGCAGGTTTTCGGGCCAGTTTCGCTCGAGCTCGGCGAAGTCGCGGTCGACCTCGGCGACAAGGCCGGGCTCGACCTCGTCGGCACGGTCGCGGGCGCCGGCCCACAGCTTTCGCCAGCCGTCGATCTGCAGCGCGTTCGGCCGCGTCAGCGGGAAATCGGCGCCGGCGATGTGCATGGCCGCCAGCGCCCTGCCGACCTCGCGGCATTGCGCAACGGTCGGGCGGCGCATCCACATGCCTTCGAGGAAGGTGATCAGCGCCGCCGCGCGCCCGGCCAGCTCCCCGACCAGCGCGCCGTCCCTGCGGTGCACCGGCAGCGGGCAGACGATGCCCTTCCTGGCCAGATGGTCCATCAGGCCGAGGAAGAAGGGCAAATCCTGCCGCTCCACCCGCTTCTCGTAGAGGGTGAGGATATAGGCGCCGGAGGTCGTGTGGAGCAGGTAGTTGGAGTTCTCGGAACCCTCGGCGATGCCCTTGTAGGACAGGAGATCGCCGACCGCGTAGTTGCGGAGGAACGCTGCCAGCTCGCCTTCCGAAACGTCGGTATAGACCGCCATCAGTTACCGCCGTTCACGAAGGCCATGTCGGCCGCTGTCAGCTCGACGTCGCGCAGGGCCCGCATCACCGGAAAGTTCTCCAGCTCGGTCGCCGTCACGGCAAGGTCGAGCCTGACGTCGAAACGCTCGCGGAAGGCGTCGATGATCTCGCCGACGATGATCTCCGGCGCCGAGGCTCCGGCCGACAGGCCGACGGTGGCGACCGCGCCGATCTCGTCCCACGGGATTTCCGAGGCGCGCTGCACCAGCAGCGACATTTTCGCGCCGGCGCGCTCGGCGACCTCGACCAGCCGCTTGGAGTTGGACGAATTGGGGGCACCGACGACGAGGAAGAGGTCGGCGCCGGGCGCCGCCTCCTTCACCGCTTCCTGGCGGTTGGTGGTGGCATAGCAGATCGATTCGGCGGCGGGTGCCTTGAGGTCGGGAAAGCGCTGCTCCAGCGCCTTGAGCAGCCCGGCCGTGTCCTCGACCGACAGCGTCGTCTGGGTGACGAAGCCGAGGGCCGACGCATCCTCCGGCTCGAACCGGTCGATGTCGGCTTCCGTCTCGATCAGCGTGACGGCACCGGGCGGCAATTGCCCCATCGTGCCGATGACCTCCGGATGGCCGGCATGGCCGATGAGCAGAACATGGCGGCCGAGCCGCTGGTGGCGCATCGCCTGCTTGTGCACCTTGGATACCAGCGGGCAGGTCGCGTCGAGATAGAAGAGATTGCGCGCCACCGCGTCGGCCGGCACCGATTTCGGTACGCCGTGGGCCGAGAACACCACCGGCGCGTCGCGATGCTCGGCCGGGATTTCGTGGAGTTCCTCGATGAACACCGCGCCGAGCTGCTGCAGGCCCTCGACCACGTAGCGGTTGTGCACGATCTCGTGGCGCACATAGACCGGGGCGCCATATTTCTTCAGCGCCAGCACGACGATCTGGATGGCGCGGTCGACCCCCGCGCAGAAGCCGCGCGGCTGACAGAGCCGGATGGTGAGTGGTGGTTTGATCGGTAGGGCTGGCATGGCGGGTGGTTGCTTTCAGGCGCCGACTTGAAGGGTCGACCCCTGCCCTGTCAAGGGCCGCGACCTTCTGCCGACCAGCGATGCGCTACGCAAATCGTCACGGACGCTTGCGCCGGCCGTAGAGCCACAGCGCCGTGACGCCGGCCAGCGCCGCCGCCAACCCGTACCAGGTCAGCGCGTATTGCAGGTGATTGTTGGGCAGGTCGATCATCGTCACCCCGCCGATCGGCAGGCCGCCCGGATTGGGCGTGCCGTCGGCATCGATGAAGAAGGGCAGGACGTCGGCGCGGCGCGGCAAATCGGCCGACCACGCCATGGCGTTGAGGTCCTTCCAGTAGAAGACGTTCTTCCAGGGCTCGTTGTCCGGCACGATGGACGACGGCTTTGCCGGCAGCGGATTGCGGCCGAGTCCCTTCACCGTCACCTCGCCCTCGACCTGCGACGCCGGCCGCGAGGCCGCCTCCTTCAGCGCATAGGGCACGAAGCCGCGGTTGACGAAGACGAAGCGGTTGTAGGGCAGGCGCAGCGGCGTGTAGACATAGAAACCCGACTGCCCCTTGTGGGTCGCCAGGAAATGGCGCTCGCCGCTGTTGAGGAAGGTACCGCGCAGCTCCACCGGCCAGTAGTCGACGTCGCCGCTGCGGGCATAGCGCGCCTCGAGCGAATCGATCGAGATCGGCGGCTGGGCGATGCGGTCGTGGATGGTGGCGATCAGCCCTTCCTTCCAGTGCAGACGCTCCACCTGCCAGGTGCCCAGCGCGACCAGGGCGGCGAAGGCCAGCGCCGACAGGGCCACCAGCAGCCACGGGAACGGCCTGTCGTCTTGAACCGGGCCGACCGTCATGACACTACTCCGGCCGGTCGAGCCGACCTTCGGCCGCCTTGTTGCGATACTGCAGCGAAATCAGCATGCCCTTGATGAGACGCAGCGCCGAGAGACTTAGCGCTATCGTCAGCGGAATCCACAGCAGGAAATGCAGCCACAGCGGCGGGCCGTAGGAGACCTCCGTCCACAGCGCCAGGCCGACGATGACGAAGCCGACGATCAGGATGACGAAGACGGCCGGACCGTCGCCGGCATCGGCGAAGGAATAGTCGAGCCGGCAGACGCCGCAGGCCGGTGCGACCGTCAGGAAGCCGGAGAACAGACGGCCTTCGCCGCAGCGCGGGCAGCGCCCCTTCAGCCCGACGCTGAAAGGGTCGACCGGAGGCCAGTGCGCCTTGTCCTCGACCATGTCCATGTCTCCTGCGTGCGGCGTAAACGCGCCACCTGCCTCAGCGATCCAAATCCGGCGGATTTAGGAACGCGCGGCCTTCCGGAAAAGCAGAGGGGCGGCCATGCTGCCATGACCGCCCCTGTAGAAACCCTGTCCGGCCGTCAGTGGCCCGCCGCGATCGGCGCGCCGGAGGACGCCCACACATAGATGCAGGCGAACAGGAACAGCCAGACGACGTCGACGAAGTGCCAGTACCAGGCGGCCGCCTCGAAGCCGAAATGCTGCTTCGAGGTGAAGTCGCCGCGCATGGCGCGGATCAGGCAGACCAGCAGGAAGATGGTTCCGATGAAGACGTGGAAGCCATGGAAGCCGGTCGCCATGAAGAAGGTCGCGCCGTAGATGGAGTCGGCGAAGGCGAAGGGTGCATGCATGTACTCGTAGATCTGGACGAAGGAGAACAGCACGCCAAGCCCGACGGTCAGCACCAGGCCGTTGATGAGGCCCTTGCGGTCGTCATGCAGCAGCGCGTGGTGCGCCCAGGTGACCGTCGTGCCCGACAGCAGCAGGATGATGGTGTTGTAGAGCGGCAGATGGAAAGGATCGAGCACCTCGATGCCCTTCGGCGGCCAGACACCGCCGGTGAACTCGGCGCGCGTCACCTGATGCACCTCGTTAGGGAACAGGCTGGCGTCGAAGAAGGCCCAGAACCAGGCGACGAAGAACATCACCTCGGAGGCGATGAACATGATCATGCCGTAGCGCAGGTGCAGCGACACCACACGGGTGTGGTGGCCCTCATGCGCTTCCTTGATGGTGTCCGACCACCAGCCGTACATGGTGTAGAGGATCACCAGAAGCCCGATGGCGAAGATGAAGTAGCGGGCGCTGGCGAAATCCATCCCGAAAAGATGAAGGCTGCCGCCCTTCAGGTACTGCATCCAGGCGACGCCGCCGAGGGCAGCGATCAGCGCCCCGACGGAACCCAGGAACGGCCACGGGCTGGGATCGATGATGTGATAGTCGTGGTTCGGTTTCGCGTGCGCGTCTGCCATGTCTCAGCCCCCGATTTTTTCGTCGGCAGTTTTGCCCGTCTTTCCGGTCGCGGCGGCGGCCTTGGGGGCGGCCGGCTCGATCGGGAAGAAGGTGTAGGAAAGGGTGATGGTCTTCATGTTCTTCAGCTCGGGCACGTCCTCGATCGCCGGATCGACGTAGAAGACGACCGGCATGTCGATCGTTTCGCCCGCGTTGAGCGTGGTGTCGGTGAAGCAGAAGCACTCCACCTTGTTGAAATAGGCGCCGGCGAGCTCCGGCGTGACGTTGAAGGTGGCGCGGCCGGCCGACGGACGGTCGAACAGGTTGGTCGCCTTGTAGGCGATCTGCGTCGTCTCGCCGATCTTCATGGTGACGTCGCGCTGCACCGGCTGGAAGTCCCACGGCACGCCGCCGGCGACATTGGCGTCGAAGCGCACGGTGACGGTGCGGTCGAGCACCCGGTCGGAATACTGGGTGACGCGCTGGGTGGTGCCGCCGTAGCCGGTGATCTGGCAGAACATCGCGTAGAGCGGCACGGCGGCATAGGCCATGCCGACCATGCCGGCGAAGAAGGCCACGCACACGGCCGCCACCATGCGGTTCGACCGCTCGACGCGCGCATCCACGGGCTTCGCCTCGGCCATGCCTCAGAAGCTCCGCTCGATGACGGCCGGCCCCATGCGCACCACGCTGACGGCGTAGACGACGACGACGAAGGCGACGAGCGCCAGCGCGATCGCGACCGAGCGGCTGCGGCGGGCCTTGAGCTGCGCCTCGGTGGGCTTGACGGTTTCGATTTCCATGACCAATCAGACTCCCGGCAGGCCGAACGCACGTTCGGCGACGGTGTCCGCCAGATAGACGGCGAAGATCGCGAACAGATAGAGCAGCGAATAGGCGAACAGCAGCTTCGCCGGTCGCATCTCGCGGTCGCCGTCGGCCATGCGCAGCACCTTCCAGGCATACCAGACGAAGCCCGCGCCCAGCACCGCGGCAACCGCGCCATAGGGGGCGCCGGCATAGTCCAGCCACCAGGGCAGCAGGCCGACGATCGCGACGACGACCGAATAAGCGAATATCTGGCGCCGCGTCGAGGCCGCACCGGCGACGTTCGGCATCATCGGGATGCCGGCGCGGCCATACTCGTCGGCCTTGAACAGCGCCAGCGCCCAGAAATGCGGCGGTGTCCACAGGAAGATGATGAGGAAGAGGATGACCGGCTCGAGCGTGACCGAGCCCGTCGCCGCGGCCCAGCCGATCACCGGCGGGAAGGCGCCGGCGGCACCGCCGATGACGATGTTCTGCGGCGTCCAGCGCTTCAGCCACATCGTGTAGATGACGGCGTAGAAGAAGATGGTGAAGGCAAGCAGCGAGGCGGCCAGCCAGTCGACGAGGAAGCCCAGCGCCATGACCGACAGGACCGACAGCACCAGGCCGAAGGCCAGCGCCTCGCCCGGCTTGACCCGGCCGGCCGGCACTGGCCGGCTCGCGGTGCGCCGCATCAGCGCGTCGATATCGGCGTCGTACCACATGTTCAGCGCGCCCGAGGCGCCGGCGCCGATGGCGATCGACAGGATCGCGGTGAGCGCGATGAAGGGATTGACGGCCACGGGTGCCGCGACCATTCCGACGAAGGCGGTGAAGACCACAAGCGACATCACGCGCGGCTTGAGCAGCGCGAAGAAGTCACCGGCGGTCGCTTCCGACATGCCGGCGCCGCGGTCCTCCAGAATGGTCCTGTTCAAGAAAGCCATGCGTACGAAATTCGCTTTCCGTTTGGCTGCCGCCGCCGGTCGCCCGGCGGCGGAATGTCATTGCAGCGCCGCTACTTGATCTTCGGCAGCTGCTCCCACTGGTGATAGGGCGGCGGCGAGGAGAGCTGCCACTCCAGCGTCGTCGCGCCCTCGCCCCACGGGTTGGCGCCGGCGACGCGCTTCTTGGAGAACGCCTCGAAGACGCCGAACAGGAAGATCAGCACGCCGATGGCGGCGATGTAGGAGCCGTAGGACGAAACCATGTTCCAGCCCGCATAGGCATCGGGATAGTCGATGTAGCGGCGCGGCATGCCGGCCAGGCCGAGGAAATGCTGCGGGAAGAACACCAGGTTGACGCCGATGAAGGTCACCCAGAAATGGGTGCGGGCGATCAGCGGCGAGTACATGTAGCCGGTCATCTTCGGGAACCAGTAGTACCAGCCCGCGAAGATGGCGAAGACGGCGCCGAGCGACAGCACGTAGTGGAAGTGCGCCACCACGTAATAGGTGTCGTGCAGCGAGCGGTCGAGGCCGGCATTGGCGAGCTGCACGCCGGTGACGCCGCCCACGGTGAACAGGAAGATGAAGCCGATCGCCCACAGCATGGGGGTGCGCATCGAGATCGAGCCGCCCCACATGGTGGCGATCCACGAGAAGATCTTCACGCCCGTCGGCACCGCGATCACCATGGTGGCGAACACGAAGTAGCGCTGCGTGTCGAGCGAGATGCCGGTGGTGTACATGTGGTGGGCCCACACGACGAAGCCGACGGCGCCGATCGCCACCATGGCGTAGGCCATGCCGAGATAGCCGAAGATCGGCTTTCTCGAGAAGGTCGAGACGATGTGGCTGACGATGCCGAAGCCCGGCAGGATCAGGATGTAGACCTCGGGGTGACCGAAGAACCAGAACAGGTGCTGGAACAGGATCGGGTCACCGCCGCCGTCCGGCGCGAAGAAGGTCGTGCCGAAATTGCGGTCCGTCAGCAGCATGGTGATGGCGCCCGCCAGCACCGGCAGCGACAGCAGCAACAGGAAGGCGGTGATCAGCACCGACCAGGCGAACAGCGGCATCTTGTGCAGCGTCATGCCGGGCGCGCGCATGTTGAAGATGGTGGTGATGAAGTTGATGGCGCCGAGGATCGACGAGGCGCCGGCGATGTGCAGCGCCAGGATCGCCAGGTCCATGGCCGGTCCGGGCTGGCCGGAGGTCGAGAGCGGCGGGTAGATCGTCCAGCCGCCGCCGACGCCGTAGCCGCCGGTCGGGCCGGGCACGAACATGGAGAGCAGCAGCAGCAGGAAGGCCGGCGGCAGCAGCCAGAAGGAGATGTTGTTCATGCGCGGGAACGCCATGTCCGGGGCGCCGATCATGATCGGCACCATCCAGTTGGCGAAGCCGCCGATCAGCGCCGGCATGACCATGAAGAAGATCATGATCAGCGCATGGCCGGTGGTGAACACGTTGAACATGTGCTTGCCGCCGTCGATGGCGGCGTCGCCCTCGAAGCCGTAGACCATCTGGGCGAGACCGGTGAAGATCTGGATGCCCGGCTCGGCGAGCTCCCAGCGCATCATCACTGACAGGAAGCCGCCGATGATGCCGGCGCAGATCGCGAAGATCAGGTAGAGCGTGCCGATGTCCTTGTGGTTGGTCGAATAGACCCAGCGGACCCAACCGCGCGGCTTGTGGTCGTGATGGTCTTCGTGAGCTGCAGCGCCTGCCATGTTCCGCTCCGTTCCCTAATTTCTGCCTGCGCTACGCGCTCAGTTGCCCGCCACCGCGACCGACGGCGCGCCGTCGACGGCGGCCATCAGCGCCCGGTTGGCGCCGTTGAGGTCGGTGCGGGCTGCCGTCAGCCAGGCGTTGTACTGCTCGTCCGAGACGACGCGGATCGCGATCGGCATGAAGGCGTGGTCCTTGCCGCAGAGCTCGGAGCACTGGCCGTAATAGAGCCCCTCCTTGCGCGCGTTGAACCAGATCTCGTTGATGCGGCCCGGCACCGCGTCCGTCTTGATGCCGAAGGCCGGCATGGCGAAGGCGTGGATGACGTCGGCGGCGGTGACCAGCACGCGCACGGTGGCGTTGACCGGAACGACAACCTCGTTGTCGACGGCGAGCAGCCGCGGATACCTGGCCCTGTCCTCCTTGCCGGCGGCGGCCCGGTCGGCGTCCTGGAGAATTGCCGAATTGAAGGAAAGCGGCTCGTCGACCTGGTATTCGTAGTCCCAGTTCCACTGGTTGCCGGTCGCCTTGATGGTGATGCTGGCCTCTTCCGGCGGGTTGTACTGGGCGGTCAGCAACTGGAAGGACGGCACGGCGATGAACAGCAGCACGACGACCGGGCCGACTGTCCAGATGACCTCGATCAGGGTGTTGTGGCTGGTCCGCGACGGGACCGGATTGGCGCTCGCCCGGAACTTGACGATGCAGTAGGCGAGCAGCCCCAGAACCAGGACGGTGATCGGGACGATGAACCAGAGCGTCCAGACCTCGAACCACTCGATCTGCTCCATGATGCCGGTCGCGGCTTCCTGGAAACGCCACTGCCAGGGATGCGGCTGGTCGGCAAAGGCGGCGGCCGCCGAACCAAGGATGAGCGCCAACGTCCCGGCACCGGTCACAAGTCTCTTCATTGCCCTCTTCACTCCCGCTTCGACGCCCGTCGCGCATCGGCATGGCTCGACCGCCGGAAAGGGAATCCCGGCGCCGTTCGGCTGGTTCAAACCATACTCTGTTTCCGACCGCAAGGAAGGAGCACCGGGTGGCATGCGGCATTTTTGCGCGCGATGCGGGCGCCGTTCCGGCGGCTCCCGCGACCACCGACCGCACCGCCGGGGGAGCCACCGCGCGGCATGCGGGGCGCTGCGCTGCGGAAAAGCCGGGCAAATCGGCCGCCCCGACTGGCCGGGCCGGCCCGATGTCCTATAGTTGCCATGATTGCGGCGGAAAGCGCCTTGATTCGTAACGGAGCCTCCATGAGACCCGGCCTTTCGAAAGCCCTCGCGAGCCTGTTCGGCCTCGCGCTACTCGCGACGACCCTGCCCGCCGGCGCACAGCAGAGCGGCAAGGTGCGCGCGACTCACGGCGCCTGGTCGATCATCTGCGACACGCCAGCCGGGGCGACCGCCGAGCAGTGCGTGATGATGCAGAACGTGATCGCCGAGGACCGGCCGGAAATGGGCCTTTCGGTGGTGGTGCTGCGCACCGCCGACAACAAGGCCGAGATCCTGCGGGTGCTGGCGCCTCTCGGCGTGCTGCTGCCCAACGGCCTCGGCCTCAACATCGACGGCAAGGACATCGGCCGCGCCTATTTCGTGCGCTGCTTCGGCGACGGCTGCTATGCCGAGGTGATCCTGGAGAAGCCGCTGCTCGACACGCTGAAGACCGGCAAGGCGGCGACCTTCATCGTCTTCCAGACACCCGAGGAAGGCATCGGCATCCCGGTCGACCTCTCCGGCTTCGGCGAGGGTTTCGCGGCGCTGCCGTGACCCGGGCGTAGCCTGCTCAGCGCCGTCGCGCGGCTTCGTAGACTTCACTTCGTTCGCGTTTGCCCACCGCCACAACCGTGACCGTGATGGTTTCGTCCGCAACGCGGTAGACCAGACGGTAACCCGACTGGCGGAGCTTGATCTTGTAGTGGTCCGGCATCCCATGAAGGGCCGAGGCCGGAACGCGCGGGCGTTCAAGCAGTTCGCGCAGCTTCTTGACGAATTGCGCGCGGATCGTCGCTCCGAGCTTGTCCCACTCCTTTCGGGCGGATGGCAGGAATTCCCAGCCTATAGGGCATCTATGTCGACCGGCACGCCTTTCTCGCCGGCACGCGCCTTGGCTATTTCCACAAGGTCGAGATCGTCGAGACGCTCGAGCATGGCTTCATAGACGTCAGCCGGGACCATGTAGGCCATGACCCGATTATGGTTCAGAATGGCGACAGGCTCGCCTTTTGCGGATTCGATCACCGACGACGGGCTTTTCCTGAGGTCGGAAATCGAGACTCCCAGGGCGGCTTCGATGCGCCGCATGGCTTGTTCATCCTTCGGATTTCTCAATCGCACCTTATTCAGTGCGAAATTTCGTACATATTTTGACATCCGTGACAATGGTTGCAGTTTTCCGATGAACGCAATCCAGGAGAGGATGCAGGCAGATAAGGAGCGCCGCCGGCGGTCATACTCACCAGGTCTCTGGTATCAGTTGGCGGGAACCGCCGACAGTCGCAGGCCGAGAGCCTTCATGACCTTGGCTACCGTTGCAAATTCCGGACGCCTCTCCTCGCTCAAGGCGCGGTAGAGGGATTCCCGCGACATCCCGGTCTCCCGGGCGATCTGGGTCATGCCCATGGCGCGGGCGACGTCTCCCAGCACGGCGGAAACAAGCGCTGGATCGCCGTCCTCCATCGCCGCATCGATATAGGCGGCAATCGCCTCGGGACTGTCTAGATGCTCTGTCGCATCCCATCTGGTTGTCTCGGTCGCCATTTTCATTCCTTCCATCCCGCGGCGATGGTTTTGGCCAATGCGATGTCCGAAGCCTGGCTCGACTTGTCGCCGCCGCAAAGCAGGATGATCAGAGTCCCGCCGCGTTTTTGGAAATAGACACGGTAGCCGGGGCCATAGTCGATCCTGAGTTCGCCAATACCGATCATGACTGAACCGCGGCCATATCCGCGCTTGTGCTGGAAAGTGGACCTCGGAAGGACTAGATCAAGCCCTTCGCAAAACGAGACTCCACAATGCCCATTCCGCTGACCCAAAGATTCGATATCCCCGAGAGCCGCCTGAAGGCGCTCGTCGCCGACACGATTTCCGGCGCCGACGACGGCGAGCTCTTCCTCGAATACAGCGAGAGCGAAGCGCTGATGTTCGACAACGGCCGGCTGAAGACGGCCAACTTCAACACCGAGCAGGGTTTTGGGCTGCGCGCGGTGGCCGGCGAGGCGACGGGCTACGCGCATTCGAGCGAGCTCTCGCATGCGGCGCTGCTGCGCGCCGCCGATGCGGTGTCGGCGGTCAAGGGCGGCTATTCCGGCACGCTCGCCGAGGCGCCGCCGCGCACCAACCGCCATCTCTACGGCGAGGAGAACCCGACCGGATCGCCCAGTTTCGAGGGGAAGGCGAAGCTCTTGCAGGAGATCGATGCCTGGGTGCGGGCCGAGGACCCGCGCGTGCGCCAGGTGACGGCGTCGCTGGTGTCGTCGTGGCAGCAGGTCGAGATCGTGCGCGCCGACGGCCAGCTGGTGCGCGACGTGCGCCCGCTGGTGCGTATGAACGTCTCGGTCGTGGTCGGCGACGGCGACCGCCAGGAATCCGGCTCCTACGGCATGGGCGGCCGCAAAGGTTTTGGCGAATTCCTTGTGGAGGACAGCTGGAAGCATGCGGCGAAGGAGGCCCTGCGCCAGGCACTGGTCAATCTGGAGGCGATCCCCGCCCCCGCCGGCACCTTCGACATCGTGTTGTCCTCCGGCTGGCCGGGCGTCATGCTGCACGAGGCGGTCGGCCACGGGCTGGAAGGCGACTTCAACCGCAAGAAGACCTCCGCCTTCGCCGGCCTGATGGGCCAGCAGGTCGCCGCCAAGGGCGTCACGGTGGTCGACGACGGCACGATTGCCGAGCGGCGCGGCTCGCTCACCATCGATGACGAGGGAACGCCGACCAACCGCACCGTGCTGATCGAGGACGGAAAGCTGGTCGGCTACATGCAGGACCGCCAGAACGCCCGGCTGATGGGCATGAAGGCGACCGGCAACGGCCGGCGCGAGAGCTACGCTCACCAGCCGATGCCACGCATGACCAACACCTACATGACCGCCGGCGAGCATACGCCCGAGGAGATCATCGCTTCGGTCAAGAACGGCGTCTACGCCGTCTCCTTCGGCGGCGGCCAGGTCGACATCACCTCGGGAAAATTCGTGTTCGGCTGCACCGAGGCCTACATGATCGAGGACGGCAAGGTGACCCGGCCGATCAAGGGCGCCATGCTGATCGGCAACGGCCCGGACGCCATGCACCGCGTCAGCATGGTCGGCAACGACATGAAGCTCGACACCGGCATCGGCATGTGCGGCAAGGCTGGCCAGGGCGTGCCGGTCGGCGTCGGCCAGCCGCATCTCAGGATGAATCAGATGACGCTCGGCGGGACGAGGGTGTAGCCTTCAGACCCACGAGGCCGGCGATTTCGGCAGCCGGCCTTCCGGATCGACGACGTCGAGCCGCGGCGCGCCCGCGGCATTCCACCGCCACAGAGCGACGCAGGTGCCGCCCGGCGACATGATGGACGGGTAGATCACGCCATCGGCGCCCTCCCCCAGCAGCTTCCCGCGCAGCCTGTGCGTTTCGGGCTGACCGCCCGCATCAAGGATCGCCCGCCACTCGCAGTGGTGGATGTCCGGCGTCAGGCCGAGCCGCTCGAAAACCCGCAAGTCGATAAGGTCGACAAGCCTTGCGCCGGTCAGTTCGAGCCGGGCTATCAATGCCGGGTGCTGGACAAAACCCTGATTGTACTCGGCCCAGGCCGTCGACAGCTCGCGCGCTGCGTAGATGGTCGGGGCACCGACCGGGTTCCAGCGGCCGCCGAAGCGAGCCGCGCCGTCGCCCGACAGCGGCAGCCAGGGCCAGCGCGGCACGTAAGCGCGCCACAGAACCAGCCCCGCCGCCGCTTCAGGCATAGACGCCGGCGCGGACGGCCTCCAGATAGGCCAGCACCTTGTCGGCCTTGCCCTCCCGGACGAGGTCGTGGGCAGTCTTGCCCGCCCAGCCGGGGATCGGCTGGTGCTTGAACCAGATCGCCGCGCGGTCCTCCCCGCCGGCCATCTCGCCCGCCATCGCCAGAATGCGCACCACCGGGCTCAGCGCCTGATCGACCTTGCGCGCCCCGCTCTTGGCGACCAACGTGTTGCGCGCCACGCCGATCATGGCGGCGAGTTCCGCCAATGTGACGCCGAGCCGCTCGGCGACACGGCGGGCTGACAGATACGGCGTGCCGTCGCTGCCGAAGCGCTTCGCCGACGTTTGCAAGGGAGTGTTGCTCATGGTTATTACGCAACTTGAATACCCTGCGCTCAAGTTGCGCCCATTTCAAGACGTCGAGCAAGAAACCGGCCGAGCATGTCGGGGAGGCGGGTCGACGAGATCGCGCCGCGGCGTGCTCTGCGGAAGCGTCATGCCCGGTTGCCCGGCGGCGAAGCACAATCGATCATGGCTTGATGCCCCGCCCCATCGGTTTCCCGCTTGACACGCGATCGTGTGGCAGGACTTGCGCTCTTCAAAGCTTGAAGGCCGGAAAAGCGTATGCGATAGGGCGGGCGACAGCATTTCGGAGACGTTGCAATGGCGGGTGGACAGGGGCTGATGGCCGGCAAGCGCGGCCTGATCATGGGAGTCGCCAACAACCGGTCGATCGCCTACGGCATTGCCAAGGCCTGCGCCAACCAGGGTGCCGAGCTGGCGCTGACCTATCAGGGCGACGCCTTCAAGAAGCGCGTCGAGCCACTGGCGCAGGAACTCGGCGCCCACATCGTCGGCCATTGCGACGTGACCGAGCCGGAGACGCTCAATGCCGTCTTCGCCGAGGTGGAGAAACTGTGGGGCAGACTGGATTTCGTCGTGCACGCCATCGCCTTCTCCGACAAGGAGGAGCTCGACGGCCGCTACGTCGACACCACGCGCGCCAACTTCCAGCGGACGATGGAGATTTCCGTCTTCTCCTTCACCGACGTCGCCAAGCGCGCCGAGGCGCTGATGCCCGACGGCGGCTCGCTGCTGACGCTCACCTATTACGGCGCCGAGAAGGTGATGCCGCACTACAACGTCATGGGCGTCGCCAAGGCGGGGCTGGAGGCCAGCGTGCGCTATCTCGCCGTCGACCTCGGCGGCAAGAACATCCGCGTCAACGCCATCTCGGCCGGCCCGATCAAGACGCTGGCCGCCTCCGGCATCGGCGACTTCCGCTACATCCTGCGCTGGAACGAATACAATGCGCCGCTGAAGCGCACGGTCACCCCGGAGGAGGTCGGCGATGCCGGCATGTATTTCCTCTCCGACCTGTCGCGCGGCGTCACCGGCGAGGTGCACCACGTCGATTCGGGTTACCATGTGGTCGGCATGAAGGCCGTCGACGCGCCGGACATCAGCGTCGTCAAGGAGTGACGGCGGCCGTCCAACGCCTGCAACCGGGGCGCCGCATGCTTCCGCTCGTCTATTTCGTCCGGCACGGCCAGACCGCCTGGAATCTCGAGGGCCGGCTGCAGGGCCAGGCCGAGAACGACATCACCGAGCTCGGCCGACAGCAGGCGGACAGGAATGGCGCCAGGCTGCGCGAGTTGATCGACGATCCGGAAAAGTTCGACTTCGTCGCCAGCCCGATGCGGCGCACCCGCGAGACCATGGAACGCGTCCGCGCCGCCATGGGCCTTCCCCCGAAGGTCTATGTCACCGACCCCCGGCTGGTCGAGGTGAGTTTCGGCGACTGGCAGGGTTTTACGTTCATCGAGCTGGAGCAGGCCGAGCCCGGATGCACCGTTGCCCGCCACAAGGACAAGTGGAACTTCGTGCCGCCGGGAGCGGGCGCGGAGAGCTATCAGATGCTGCTCGACCGCGTGCGCCCCTGGCTCGAGGCACTCGACCGCCCGACGGTCTGCGTGACCCATGGCGGCGTCATCCGCACCGTCTTCCGCATGCTTGCCGACACGCCGCCGCGCGGCGCCGCCCGTCTCGAAATCTTCCAGGACCGCGTGCTGCGGGTAGAGGACGGCGAGTTGGAGTGGCTGTGAGGCTGGACGGCCGGCAGGGCTATTCCGGAAGCTGCATGTCGGTGATCAGGTTCTGCCCGTCGATCTCGTCATAGGCGAGCAGGACTTCCATGCCTTCCTTGATCGAATCGAGATCGAACTCGCCGGGCAGCTTGTAGGACTTTCCGTCGTCCAGCGTGATCGTCAGCGCTTCGGTGTCGATCGACCTGATTTGGCCCTCCGCCTCGGCTGCCAAAGCGGTTCCGGTGAGCATCAATACTGCGCAGAGCGCGCCGATCAGGGTACGCATGTCGAGTCCTCTTTCTGCTTTTTGTCCGCGTTTTCGCGGATGGTTCCCCCGACCTACCTGACCAGAAACAAGGGGAATGTGTCAAAACTATTTCTGCCGGTTCGCGCATTTGACCCCGTGGGAAAACGCCAATAGAAGGCGGGCGTCGGTTCGGACCCTTTCCATGTCGCACAACACGTTCGGCCATCTTTTCCGCGTCACCACCTGGGGCGAGAGCCACGGCGCGGCGCTCGGCTGCGTGGTCGACGGCTGCCCGCCCGGCATCCGCTTCACCCGCGCCGACATCCAGGCTGAACTCGACCGCCGGCGCCCCGGCCAGTCGCGCTTCGTCACCCAGCGGCGCGAGCCGGACGAGGTCAAGATCCTCTCCGGAGTAGTCGAGGACGGTGACGCGCTGGTGACGACCGGCACGCCGGTGTCGATGCTGATCGAGAATGTCGACCAGCGCTCCAAGGACTATGGCGACATCGCCCGCCAGTACCGGCCGGGCCACGCCGACTACGCCTATGACGTCAAATACGGCATCCGCGACCATCGCGGCGGCGGCCGCTCGTCGGCGCGCGAGACGGCGGCGCGTGTCGCCGCCGGCGCGCTCGCCCGCAAGGTGGTGCCGGGCCTCGTCGTGCGCGGCGCGCTGGTCGCCATCGGCGGGAAGGACATCGACCGCGCCAATTGGAATTGGGATTTCGTGCACGATGCCGAAAACCCGTTCTTCACGCCTGACCCGGCCTCGGTTCCCGTTTTCGCCGCCTATCTCGACGGCATCCGCAAGGCCGGCTCCTCGGTCGGCGCGCTCATCGAGATCGTCGCGGAAGGCGTGCCGCCGGGGCTCGGCGCGCCGATCTACGCAAAACTCGACCAGGACATCGCCGGCAATTTGATGTCGATCAATGCCGTGAAGGGCGTCGAGATCGGCGAGGGTTTTGCCGCGGCGCGGCTGACCGGCGAAGAGAATGCCGACGAGATGCGCATGGGCAATGACGGGCAGCCGATCTTCCTCTCCAACCACGCCGGCGGCATTCTGGGCGGCATCTCGACCGGCCAGCCGGTGGTGGCGCGCTTCGCCGTCAAGCCGACCTCGTCGATCCTCACCCCGCGCCGGTCGATCGACAAGGACGGCCGCGACGTCGAGGTGATGACCAAGGGCCGCCACGACCCCTGCGTCGGCATCCGCGCCGTGCCGATCGGCGAGGCGATGGTTGCCTGCGCCATCGCCGACCATTATCTGCGGCATCGGGGGCAGACGGGTAGAATTTTGCGAATAGCGAATAGGGAGTAGCGAATAGATGGTGGATATCGACAGCGTGACGCCGGGCGGCGCGCTCTTCTTCTCTATTCGCTGTTCCCTATTCGCTATTCGCTCAGCCAACGGATCGAGCGAATAATGCCCTACGATCAAAAACGAGTCGTCGAAGCCATCCGCGCCTTCGAGCGCGGCGAGATCGTCGTGGTGACCGACGACGACGATCGCGAGAACGAAGGCGACCTGATCGTGGCGGCGATCCACTGCACGCCGGAGAAGATGGCCTTCATCGTGCGCAACACCTCGGGCATCGTCTGCACGCCGATGACGCGCGAGGACGCGCGCCGGCTCAACCTGGCGCCGATGGTGGCCGACAACGATTCGGCCCACACCACCGCCTTCACCGTCAGCGTCGACTTCAAGCACGGCACCACCACCGGCATCTCGGCCGACGACCGCACGCTCACCGTGCGCAATCTCGCCAACGGCAATGCCGGCGCCTCCGACTTCGTGCGCCCCGGCCACATCTTCCCGCTGATCGCGCGCGAGGGCGGTGTGCTGATGCGTTCCGGCCATACCGAGGCGGCGGTCGACCTGTGCAAGCTCGCCAATTTGCCGCCGGTCGGCGTCATCTCCGAACTGGTCAATGACGACGGCACGGTGATGCGCGGGCCGCAGGTGGCGGCCTTCGCCGAAAAACATGCGCTGAAGCAGGTGTCGGTCGCCGACCTGATCGCCTACCGCCAGCGCAAGGAGACGCTGGTCCAGCGTCTCGCCTGCACCGAGATCGAGACGGCCGGCGGCAAGGCGCAGGTCTTCACCTACGGCCTGCCCTGGGACGTCATGCACCATCTCGCCGTGGTGTTCGGCGACATCCGCGACGGCGAGAACGTGCCGGTGCGCCTGCATTCGGAGGACGTCGTCAACGACGTGTTCGGCAAGGGCACGGCGCTCAAGGAGCTCTTGGCCTCGTTCGGCGAGCGCAAGCGCGGCGTCGTCGTCTATCTGCGCGAGGGTTCCGTCGGCGTCGCCCATGCCGGGCGCAACCGCCCGGCCAACGAGGAGCGCGAGAGCCACGAGGAGGCGCGCCGCCGCGAAGCGGAGTGGCGCGAGATCGGGCTGGGCGCGCAGATCCTCAAGGATCTCGGCGTGCAGTCGATCGACCTAGTCGCCTCGCGCGAGCGTCACTATGTCGGCCTGGAAGGGTTCGGCATCAGGATCGCCAGAACGACGATCCTTTAGGCCTGACGCGGCCGCGTTGGCGGCCGCGCAGCCGTGTGTTATGATGTACTCGACATGTAACACACGGGGGCCGCAATGGCCGACAGCACGTTCACCTTCCGCGTCGATGAAGAGCTGAAATCCGCCTTCGCCGATGCCGCCAGGGCCGAGGATCGCACGGCCGCCCAGCTTCTGCGCGTGCTGATGCGCGAGGCGGTCGAGCGGTCGCAGGCGAAACGGGAGTATGATGCGTGGTTCGATGCCGAAATCGATGCCGCGCTCAAGGAAGCCGACGACCCGAATACGGAGTGGGTTCCGCATGAAGTCGTCAAGGAGGATATGGCGAGGCAACGGGCAGAGCTTCTTGCCCGGCTTGAGGCCGGCGAGAAGTGAGGGTCGTTTGGCTGGCCAGAGCACGGATCGAACGGCAAAAGGCGATCGACTATATTGCTCGGGATAGCCCGCAGGCGGCGTTGGGCCAACTCGAAGAAATAGAAAGGCAAACCGACAAGCTGTTCGACTTCCCCGAGATCGGACGTCCCGGCCGCAAGCGCGGCACGCGCGAGCTGGTGATTACGGGTACGCCTTTCCTGGCGGTGTATCGTATTCGCGCGAAGGCAGAAGTTCAGATCCTCCGCCTGCTGCACGGAGCCCAGCGTTGGCCGCCGCGCAAGCGCCGGGATCGTTGACGGATTGTCCGGCCGCAAGCGTGCCGGAGAAGCAAATCATCCCAAATGAAAAGGGCTCCGACGTTCCGCCGGAGCCCTTTTCGCTTATGCGCCGGATCATTCCGCCGGTTGCGGGGCCGCGGCGGGCAGGCTCCTGACCCCGTCGCCGGCCAGCGTGCGCTGGCCGAGCAACACCGTGAGCAGGGAGATCGTCCCGGCGACGACGGATACCCAGAAACCGTTCTGCGCGCCGAAATTGTCGACCACCCAACCGGCCGCGAAGGCTCCGAGCGCCATGCCGATGCCGATACCGGTCATCACCCAGGTGACGCCCTCGGTCAGCATCGCCTCCGGCACGCGCCGCTCGATCAGGCCGAAGGCGGTGATGAAGGTCGGCGAGATCGCCACGCCGCTGACGAACACGGCCAGCGCCAGCAGCAGCACCGTGTCGGCGACCAGCAGCGGCAGCGTGGTCAGCGCGATGATGGCGACGGCGATGGCGAGCTGCCGCTGCAGCGCCATCTTCAGGTTGAGCGCGCCGACGATCAGGCCGACGACGAAGGAGCCGACCGCGTAGACGCCGATGACCAGGCTGGCGGCGCCGGGCTGGCCGAGCTCCTTGGTGATCGCCACGGCGCTGACTTCGGCGGTCGCGAAGATCGCGCCGATGAAGATCAGGGCGAAGGTGATGATCTGCACCGGCCTCTGCCGGATCGCCGAACCGCCGCCGCCGTGTTCCACCGGCCGCACCCGCGGCTCGGTCGAGCGCTGCAGGATGAAGGCCGCCGATCCGAATGCCAGGAACAGCGTGCTGACCAGCATTCCGGCTTCCGGGAACAGCGCCACGCTCAAGCCCACCGATACCGACGCGCCGGCGATGTAGACGAGCTCGTCGGCGGCCGATTCGAAAGCGAAGGCGGTGTTGAGCTCGGGACGGTCGCGAAAGATCTCCGTCCAGCGCGCGCGCACCATCGCCGGAATGCTGGGCATGGTGGCGGCGAGCAGCGCCGAGGCGAACAGCGTCCAGGTCGGCCATCCCTGGTTGGTGGCCGCGATCAGGGCCGTGAAGGCGGCCACGGAGACGATCGTGGCCGGCACCATCACCCTGGCCTGGCCGAGGCGGTCGACCAGCCGGGAGATCTGCGGCGCCACCAGGGCGTTGGTCAGCGCGAAGGTGGCCGACACCGCGCCGGCCAGCCAGTATTCGCCGAGCGCCTGCGACAGCATGGCGACGATGCCGATGGGAGCCATGGCGAGCGGCAGCCGCGCCAGGAAGCCGGCGGCGGCAAAGCCCTTGGCGCCTGGCGCCCTGAAGATTTCGCGATAGGGATTGGACATGGGGATGCTCCTGGATTCCCGGGGCGACGCCACTTACATACGTAGCGTATGCATTCAGATAATTGCATACGGATCGTATGTCAATTAATATACGCGTCGTACGTGAAATCAATATACCGCTCGTATGGGAAAGGACGGCAATGGCCCACAGACCGCGCAGCGAGATGATCGCGGAAACCCGCGCAAAGCTGCTCGCCGCCGCCCGCCAGGCCTTCGGAACCGTCGGCTACGCGGACGCGTCGATGGACGATTTCACCGCCGCCGCCGGCCTCACCCGCGGCGCGCTCTACCATCACTTCGGCGACAAGAAAGGCCTGCTGCAGGCGGTCATCGCCGAGATCGATGCCGAGATGAACGAGCGGCTGTGCACCATCTCGGGCCGCGCGCCGAACCGCTGGCAGGGTTTTGTCGACGAGTCTGTCGCCTATATCGAGATGGCGCTCGAGCCGGAGATCCAGCGCATCATGCTGCGCGACGGGCCTGCCGTGCTAGGCGATCCCGCGCAATGGCCCAACGCCAATGCCTGCATCTCGTCCATGACCCGGAGCCTCGCCCGGCTGAAGGCGGACGGCGCCGTCGCCGACATCGATCCGGAGGCGGCGGCGCGCCTGATCAGCGGCGCCTCCCTCTACGCGGCACAGTGGATCGCCAATTCCGATGACCCGGAAGCGACCTCGAAGAAGGCGGTGGCAGCTTTCAAGGCAATGCTGGAAGGGTTTTTGGTGCGCTGATGATTTTTTTCTTTCGGTCGGCCACGGGGCGACTACCTGCCGGCGATCGCCGCTTTCAGCCCTGTTTCGCCTTCCCCGCCGAAAGTCTCGCTCATGACGAGTTCGGCCGCCGGCATGCGGCTACGCCATCCCTGCGTCTCCAGGTCGGGTTTCTCGGCGAAGCAGGAAACGCGCCCGACGCAGAGATAGGCCACCGGCACGACATGCTCGGGAATGCCGAGCAACGCCTTCAGCGCCGCCTCGTCGAAGATGCTGACCCAGCCGACGCCGATGCCTTCCGCACGCGCCGCAAGCCAGAAATTCTGGACGGCGCAGACGGTGCTGTAGAGGTCCATCTGCGGGTTGTGCCAGCGGCCGAGCGGCGTTTCCTGCGCCCGGCTGCGGTCGCAGGTGATGCAGAGGTTGAGCGCGCTCTCGCAGATGCCCTCCAGCCGCAGCTTTTTGTAGAGCGCCTGCCTGTCGCCCGCGATCCGCTCCGCCTCCTCCAGTCGGGCGGCGAGGAAGAGGTCGCGCACCCTCTCGCGGCGCGCCGCGTCGCGGATGACGACAAAATTCCACGGCTGCATGTAGCCGACCGAGGGCGCGTGGTGGGCGGCCTCGATCAGCCGCGCCAGCACGGCGTCGTCGACCGGCTCGCCGGAAAAATGCGCGCGCACGTCGCGGCGCGTTGAGATGGCCCGGTAGACCGCCTCGCGGTCCGCCTCCTCGAAGGCATGGGCTGAAGATGTGGCGCCTGCGGGCATCGCTTGTCCCCTCGCGATCATTGGACAAGTCGATCCGCCCGGCCTTGCGGATGACCTTCCTGTCCGGCCGGTCTTCTGGCTCGGGTTCGCCCCGCCTCCGGCGCCTTCCCGCCGCAAGGCGGTGGCACATGCCGGCGCGGTCCCCCTTACAGCGTTGGGCACGCCACGGGATTCCACCGTGTTCCCGATTCTCCCGCGAGGCGGGCACCGGACAATGGCGGCACTCTATGCCGGAAAGTTATCGGACGCGACCCCCGGGGCGACATCGTCCGGCGAACATTTCCCTGAGCGTCCGTAGCGATCCGGGGAAGCGACGCCTTCCGCGCCACGCCGGCGAACGTATGCACCGCGACGCAGAAGGGACCCGGCCCGGGTGAGACGACCAGCGAAACCGCAGCGCGTGAATTACGTCGCTGGCATCATGATCGACACCGCTACGCGGAACCGGCGAGCAGGTCTTCGCGGGGGATGAGACGCGCGGCGTCACGATCGGAAGCGCGCGCGCTCGCGGCGAGGCCCGAGGCAACGCCGGCGCGGTCGGCCGCAGCGCGGTTCTGGCTCATCTTGCGCTTGCCCTCCAGGCGGGCGATCGGCATGCGCAGGCCGACGATGCCGCGTAGCTGCGCCTGGATGAAATCCGCCGGCGCGTCCGACACCGTCCAGGGCGAGGGCCGTTCGCCCTCGTGCAGATCGGTCAGGCGGCTCACGACTTGCAGCAGCCTTCCTGGATCAGTGAAGAACTCGACCGGGCCGTAGGCATGGACGGCGACATAATTCCAGGTCGGCACCACCTTCCCGGTTTCCTGCTTGGTCGCATACCACGACGGCGTCACATAGGCGTCCGGTCCCATGAAGATCGCCAGTCCATCGCCCAGCGGCGGAACGCGCCACTGGGGATTGGCCTTGGCCAGATGGCCGTAGATCACGCCGTGCTCGCGCTCGCTTTCGTCGAGGTAGAGCGGCAACGGCGTGGCCAGCGGGCCTTCCGTGGTCGCGGTGACGAAATTCGCCAGCCGTGCCGCACGGATCGTGGCCCTCAGGCTCTGCTGATCGTCGTCACGAAAGGCGGGAGGCGTATACATGGCAAGCTCCTTGCGCTGGAGGGCAAGATGCGCAGGATTTGGCTCGCTTGGAATATCCAGTTTCAAGGCTTTGCGGGTCCAGTTTGAGAACGACGGCATCCGGCGCCGGATCGTCGCGACGATCAAGAGCATGTCCACCGCGGTCTATCGACCCATGGCGGACTTCCGTCCGCGCGGCGCCTTTCCGGCCGAAATGGAACCTCTCCCCGCCCGTCCGTCACCTTCCCGCCCAAAGGCGGGGCATCATGCGGGCGCGGTCCCTGCAGCAGCGCGGCGATGGTCGTGCCGACGAGATTGGGCCGGACCGCGAGCCGAGGCCGCCGAGTTCGACTCGCCCGCCCGGGCGAGGCCGGAGCTCCGGCGCCGAACTCACCCGCGCGCCAGGATGCGCCGCATCTCCTCGGTTGCCGCCTCGCGCTGCGCGTCGCCGCCGGCCGCATAGGGCAGCCTGAACGGCACGGCGACGCTGGGCTCGACGCCGGCGCCCTCGAGGCGGACATTGTCGCCGATGACCGCGTCCGAGACCGCCAGTTCGAGCAGGCTGTCGTCCGGCAGCACATAGGCGCGGCCGGCCAGCAGGGCGCCTGCCGTGCGCGTGCCTACGAGCGGGATGCCGTTGAGCTTCAGCGCGTATGCGAACACTTCGAGACCGCTGCGCGTGCCCTCGTCGACGATGGCGACCACTGGCCGATGCCAGCGCACGTTGGCGAGAAAATCCTGGCCGCTGCGCGGGATCAGCCGGAACGGCGGCGTGCGGCCGAGGAAGAGTTCGGCCGCGTCGGCGCTGCCGCCGCCCCACCGCCCCCGCAGGTCGAGCAGCAGGCCCTCGGCATCCTTGAGCGGCCCTCTCGCAAGGGCTTCGGCCACCACCTCCATGGAGCGCGGCGCGGCAAGCGTCCACAGCCGGACATAGCCGATCTTGCGGCCGTCGCGCTCGATGATTTCCGCGCTCTGTGCAATCGCCCGCTCGAACATGGCCAGCGGCCGCAGATGCTCGACCCCAGCCTCGACGACGACCGGCTCCGCATCCGCCCGGCGGCGGAGCCTTATCCCGACCGTCATGCCGACTTTTTCCCGGAACGAGGCGATCTCGTCATAGGGTTTTCCGTCGACCGTCACGATCTCGTCGCCGACAAGAATGCCGGCCCGGTCGGCGGGCAGGCCGTCATAGACGTCGGTGACGAACCAGCGGCCGTCGTCCTGCCGGGCGACCATGCCAATGCCCGGATAGCTGGCGTCGCCGTCGGGCGGGAACAGCCTGCGCCTGTCGTCGCGGATGGCGTAGCGGAAGATGTCGGCCAGTTCGTAGTAGTCGATCGTCCCGGGGCGGAAACGGTCGGTGTGGGAGACGCCGAGGCTGGCAAGGATCGCCTCGATGGCGGCATCGACGCGGGAGGGCGGGCTTTCCGCTCCGACCGGGGACCGCGGATCTTCGATTTCGCGCCGAACCGCTTCATTGAAGCGGTCGAGCGCCGAACCGTCGTAGAACTCGCGGGTGACCAGTTGGACGGCCCGGTCGAAGACGGGATGTCCGGACCGCAGCGGCTCGGCCGCCGCCGCGACCGCGAGGCCGAGGGCAACGAGCAGCGCCAGCAGACCGGGAATCGTTCTTCGCATGTCCGTCTCCTTGCGCGGGCATTATCGGGCAACCATGGCCGGATCGGGAACGTTGTTCGACACGATTGCGTGAGCGATGCCGCCGGCGTCGCCGGGCCGCGACGGCAAAACGCGCTTGTCAGGAAGCCTGTTGAGCAACGCCGATCGTGCCATTCCCGGCCATGGCCAAAACGAAATGAGGCGCCTATATCGGGGCATGGTCACCAAGCTCTATTCGCATCCGGTCTTCCTGGAGCATCTGACGCCGCCCGGCCATCCGGAACGGCCGGACCGCCTGCGCGCCGTCACCCGCGTGCTCGACGACGAGGCTTTCGATGCGCTCGACCGCGCCGAGGCGCCGGAAGCCGATGAGGCGACGCTGCTCTATACCCATCCGGAGCGCCACGTCGAAGCCGTGCGCAAGGCGATCCCCGAGGAAGGCATCCAGGCCATCGATGCCGACACGACCGTCAGCCCGAAGAGCTGGGAGGCGGCGATCCGCGCCGTTGGCGCGGCCAATGCGGCCGTGGACGACGTGTTTTCCGGCAAGGCCGACAATGTCTTCGTCGCGTCGCGCCCGCCCGGCCACCACGCCGAGAAATCGACGGCGATGGGCTTCTGCCTGTTCAACAACGCGGCGATCGCCGCCCGCCACGCGCAGCGCAGGCACGGCGCCGAGCGCGTCGCCATCGTCGACTGGGACGTCCACCACGGCAACGGCACGCAGGACATTTTCTGGGACGATCCGAGCGTGCTCTATTGCTCGACCCACCAGATGCCGCTCTATCCCGGCACCGGCGCCAAGCACGAGACGGGCGCCGGCAACATCGTCAACGCACCGCTGTCGCCGCGCACCGGCAGCGACCTGTTCCGCGAGGCTTTTCGCGCCCGCGTGCTGCCGGCGGTCGGCGATTTCGCGCCGGATCTCATCATCGTCTCGGCCGGCTTCGATGCGCATCACCGCGATCCGCTGGCCGAGATCAACCTGACCGAAGAAGACTTCGACTGGGCGACGGGCCAATTGCTCGACCGCGCCGCGAAAAGCGCCGGCAACCGCCTGGTCAGCCTGCTGGAGGGCGGCTACGACCTCGACGGCCTGTCGTCGTCGGTGGCCGTCCATGTCCGGCGCATGATGAAAGGATGAGCATGGCCGAGGAAGCCAACACCGACATCAAGGCCATGAGCTTCGAGCAGGCGCTCGAGGCGCTGGAGCGCATCGTCGACGACCTCGAGCGCGGCGACGTGCCGCTCGACCAGTCGATCCGCATCTACGAGCGCGGCGAGGCGCTGAAGTCGCATTGCGACCGGCTGCTCAAGGCAGCGGAAGACAAGGTCGAGAAAATCCGGCTGTCGCGCGAGGGCAAGCCGGTCGGCGTCGAGCCGCTCGACGGGGAGTAGACCGACGCGCTGGGCGCTTGCTTGAAAGACCTTCCGCCTGTGACTATGATAATGTCATGTGCATAGGAGGTCGGCATGGATGTTGGCCGTGAAACCGCGACCGCACGGGTCGTTACCCTGATGACCCCGGGCGAAAAGTCCAATCTCGAGGCGAAAGCCCGAAAGGCAGGGCTTTCCGTGGGGGAGATCGTTCGCCGATCGGTGGAAGCCTACGATCCGGAAGAGATGCGCCAACTGGAGGAACTAGCCGTGCTGGCGCGTGAATTCCGGGCAAGTGCAGAGCGGGCATCGCGTGCGGTTGACCGTACCAACGCCAGCATCGAGAAAACGCTGGAGGAGCTTGCCGAGCGGCGGCGCACATGAGTGCGTTGGGCGACATCATGGCCGGTCTCAAGACGGTCGTGGAACTGACCGGCAAGGTCGAAAGGCTGGAACGGAATGTCGACAAGCTTGCAGGGCAGGTCGACGACATCGACCGCCGGCTCGTCCGGATCGAGACCGTCATCGAAATCACCCGCTCCGACGGCGCGACGTTGAGGATCGGCCGCGATCCGGAGAACAAGCCATAGGCCAGGGAGGTTGACCCATGTGCCGCAACATCAAGAACCTGTTCAACTTCGATCCACCGGCGACCGATGCGGAAATCCGCGACGCCGCACTGCAGTTCGTGCGCAAGGTCAGCGGCTCGACGCGGCCGTCGAAGCGCAACGAGGCGGCATTCGACCGCGCCGTCGAGACGATCGCGGCAGCTGCGCATGAACTGCTCTCTTCCATGGAGACCAACCAGCCGCCCCGGGATCGCGAGGAAGAGGCCATAAAGGCGCGCGCCCGTTCGGCTCAGCGCTTCCCGAAGCAGCCGGAGATCGTTTTCGAATGAGCTTCTTTCCTCGGGGAGCAGCCCGCATCTCGCTGGCGCGCAGCCGGGCGCCAGGGTCGGCTTCTCTATTCGTCCTCGTGTTCGCATTCCTGCGAAGGATGCTTGACGCTCAGCACGACAATCGCATTGTCCCCTCATCCACGGCATAATAGATCAAGTAGGAATATTTGGTCGTCACCAGTTTACGGACGCCCTCGGTCGATTGCCGCCGGCCGGCGAACGGGAACGACGTGAGCAACTGAAAAGACGAAAAAATGTTTGCCCGGACGCGTCGCGCCGCGTGCGGGCTGTGCGCTCTGGAATAATCGGCGATGCTGGCAAGATTGTCGTTGGCGCGGCGCGTAAGCCGCAGCTTCACGATGCGAACCGCCGGAACGTGGCCGCGATCCCCGCATCGCTCGCGAACTCGCCGTGCCGCATCTGCGCAAGACCTTCCAGGACATCCGGCAGATGCGCGGCATCTATGTCCTCGACAGCATCGCTTTCGGCGACTGTGAGCATCATGCGAGCGACCTCCTCCTGATCCGCGTCAGGCAGGCGCTGCACCGCTTCCACAGCCTTTCTCAAAAGTTCGTTCATGTCCGGGAGAATACGCTAGAAGGGGCGATCGCGAAAGCTGCCACGGAATAGGTGTCCCATGAGCTTCTTCCCCGGAAACGACCCCCAACCCGGCGATGCCTTCGCCTGCGACGCGATCGAGCTGATGGTGATCCCGAATGCCAGGGACATCGGCGGCTTCGAGGTGCGGCGCGCCCTGCCGACGGCGAAGCGCCGTCTTGTCGGCCCGTTCATCTTCTTCGACCGCATGGGGCCGGCGATCCTGCGCGCCGACCAGGCGCTCGACGTGCGCCCGCATCCGCATATCGGGCTCGCCACCGTCACCTATCTGTTCGACGGCAGGATCAGGCACCGCGACTCCCTCGGCACCGAGATGGTGATCGAGCCAGGCGACGTGAACCTGATGACCGCCGGACGCGGCATCGTCCATTCCGAGCGTACGCCGGAGGAACTGCGCGGCGCGCCGATGTCGATGTCCGGCCTGCAGACCTGGATCGCCTTGCCGGAGACCAGCGAGGAGGTGGCGCCCAGCTTCGAGAACACCGCCCGCGCGGTGCTGCCGACCTTCGACGACGGCGGCGTGTCGGGGCGCCTGGTGATCGGCGGCTTTTCCGGCCTGCGCTCGCCGGTGCGCACGGCGAGCGAGACGCTCTATGCCGACATCGCTCTCGCCCCCGGCGCCAGGGTGGCGATCCCCGCCGACGCCGAGGAGCGCGCCATCTACGTGCTTGAAGGCGACGTCGACATTGCCGCCGACCGTTTTCCGTCCGACCGGCTGCTGGTCTTCCGCCCCGGCGACGAGATCGTCGTGTCGTCGGAGCGCGGGGCGCATTTCATGCTGTTCGGCGGCGCCTCGCTCGGCTCGCCGCGCCACATCTGGTGGAACTTCGTCTCCTCCTCGAAGGAGCGCATCGAGCAGGCCAAGCAGGAGTGGAAGACCGGCCGCTTCGACATCGTGCCCGGCGACGAGGAGGAGTTCATCCCGCTGCCGGAGGGATGAGGCGTTGTCGGCCGTGTAGGGCTGTCACCTGCCGGACGCGGCCCGATTGACATTGCGCGCCCACGGGAGAACGCTGTGGCATGTCGATCTCGAGGCCCATCTCCGCAGCCGCCGTGCCATGGATCGAGTACGCGCCGGTCCCGCGCTTCGGCATGCGCTACCGCCACCTGACGCTGGCGGCGGTCGGCGAGGGCTATCATGTCGGCGTCGGCATCGAGGAGCTGGCGCCCGGCATGCGCAGCAATCCGGCGCACTATCACATCCTCGAGGAGGAGCATGTCTACGTGCTCGACGGCGCGATGACGGTGCGCATCGGCGCGGCGTCCTATCCGCTGAAGGCCGGCGACTATGCCTGTTTTCCCGCCGGGCTGAAGGCCGGGCACGGCTTCGTCAACGACAGCGGCGCCGTCTGCCGCTACGTAATCCTCGGCGAGAACAGGCCGGACGAGGTTGCCGTCTACACCGATTCCGGAAAGGTGCTGGTGCGCGCGCTCGGACGGCGCGCCGTCTTCGACCTGGCAGCGCTGCGCGGCTATTGGGACGGCGAGGATACCGGCCTGCCCGACGGCGAGGAGGCGCCGTCCGAGGCGGCGGCCGACGCGCTCGACCCGCCCGCCGGCATTGTGCCGCCGATTTCCTCCGGCGACGTCGCATGGACGATCGAGGGCGAAGGCCCGCGCTTCGGCGGCCGCTCGAAGCACCTGACCCATGCCGCGGTCGGCGAGAACTATCATGTCGGCGTGCTGATCGAATCGCCGGCGCCGGGCATGCGCCTGTGTCCCCGCCACTACCACATGCTGGAGGAGGAGCATGCCCTGGTCCTGGAAGGCGAGGTGACGCTGCTGCTCGGCGACGAACGCCACGTGATGAGGCCCGGCGACTATGTCTGCTTCCCGGCCGGCCGCAAGGTCGGGCATTCCTTCCTGAACAGCGGCGGCGGTCCCTGCGCCTATCTGATGATCGGCGAGCGCAACCCCAACGACGTCTGCGTCTATCCGGATTCCAACAAGGTGATGGTGCGCGCGCTGCGCAGCGACGACGACATCCTCGACATGGCGGCGACGCGCCGCTACTGGGACGGCGAGGAGACAGGGTGAGCGCACCGTCCTGACGCGGCATGGCTGCCCGGCCCGCGTCACCGCCGCGCATTTACAAGGGCAGATTTAGACCTTATCCCCTTCGACTTGATGCTGCGTGCAGGCACAAAGACACGTGCAGGCGAAAGACAAGTGACCCAGCCCCCGAAGACGCCCCTTCTCGACAAGGTCCGCATTCCGGCCGACCTGCGCGCCCTGCCCGAAGGCGAGCTGCGCCAGGTCGCCGACGAGCTGCGCGCCGAGCTGATCGACGCGGTGTCGCACACCGGCGGGCACCTCGGCGCCGGGCTCGGCGTGGTCGAGCTGACGGTGGCGCTGCACTATGTCTTCGACACGCCGGGCGACCGGCTGATCTGGGACGTCGGCCACCAGGCCTATCCGCACAAGATCCTGACCGGCCGGCGCGACCGCATCCGCACCTTGCGCATGGAGGGCGGCCTGTCCGGCTTCACCAGGCGGGCCGAGAGCGAGTACGATCCGTTCGGCGCGGCGCATTCCTCCACCTCGATCTCCGCCGGGCTCGGCATGGCGGTGGCGCGCGACCTCAAGGGCGGCCGCAACAACGTGATTGCCGTCATCGGCGACGGCGCCATGTCGGCCGGCATGGCCTATGAGGCGATGAACAATGCCGGCGCGCTGGACGCCCGGCTGATCGTCATCCTCAACGACAACGACATGTCGATCGCCCCGCCGTCCGGCGCCATGAGCGCCTATCTGGCGCGGCTCGCCTCCGGGCGCGCCTATATGGGTTTTCGCGACATCGGCAAGAAACTCACCTCCTATCTCGGCAAGCGCGTCGACCGCGCCGTCACCCGCGCCGTCGAGCATGCGCGCGGCTACGTCACCGGCGGCACGATGTTCGAGGAGCTCGGCTTCTATCATATCGGGCCGATCGACGGGCACAATCTCGACCACCTGGTCCCGGTGCTGAAGAACGTCCGCGACAATCGCGACGGGCCGGTGCTGATCCATGTCGTCACCCAGAAGGGCAAGGGCTACGCGCCGGCCGAGGCCGCCAGCGACAAGTATCACGGCGTCAACAGGTTCGACGTCATCACCGGCGCCCAGGCCAAGGCGCCCGCCAACGCGCCGAGCTACACCAAGATCTTCGCCGAAAGCCTGATCCAGGAGGCCGAGCGCGACGACAGGATCGTGGCGATCACCGCCGCCATGCCGTCCGGCACCGGCCTCGACCTGTTCGGCGAGGCCTTTCCGTCGCGCACCTTCGACGTCGGCATCGCCGAGCAGCATGCGGTCACATTCGCCGCCGGGCTTGCCGCCGAGGGCCTGAAGCCGTTCGCCGCCATCTATTCGACCTTCCTGCAGCGCGCCTACGACCAGGTCGTGCACGACGTCGCCATCCAGAAGCTGCCGGTGCGTTTTCCCATCGATCGCGCCGGTTTCGTCGGCGCCGACGGCGCGACGCATTGCGGCGCCTTCGACACCACCTACCTCGCCAGCCTGCCGGGTTTCGTCATCATGGCCGCCGCCGACGAGGCGGAGCTGCGCCACATGGTGCGCACCGCCGCCGACTATGACGAGGGACCGATCGCCTTCCGCTATCCGCGCGGCAACGGCGTCGGCGTCGACATGCCCGAGCGCGGCTCCTTCCTGGAGATCGGCAAGGGCCGCGTCCTGCGCGAGGGCAGCAAGGTGGCGCTGCTCTCCTTCGGCACGCGGCTGGCCGACTGCCTGCTCGCCGTCGAGGAGCTGAACGCCTCCGGCCTCTCCACCACGGTCGCCGATGCGCGCTTCGCCAAGCCGCTGGACGAGGCGCTGGTGCGACGCCTGGCCGCCGGGCACGAGGTGCTGATCACGGTGGAGGAGAACGCCATCGGCGGCTTTGCCAGCCAGGTGCTGCATTTCCTCGCCCGCGAAGGCCTGCTGGAGCATGGCCTGAAGGTGCGCCCGCTCATCCTGCCCGACGCCTTCACCGACCATGCCAAGCCGGAGAAGATGTATGCCGACGCCGGTCTCGACAGCGCCGGCATCGTCAAGACGGTGTTCGGCGCGCTCGGCCGCACGGTAAGGTCTGCTTCGGCATAGAAGCGGCCCGCCGCATGCCATCGTTAACGCGGCTCCCGCCCATTTGCCCTTTACTTACCGTCTTTCTTGGCCGGATTTTAGCGCGCAGCGACGATAACTGCCGCCGGGCAAGGGTACGGCCATGGCAAGGGCGGCGTTTCTACTGGCGGCAGCATTCGTTCCGGCGCTTGGGGCCGCCGCCGGCGCGCAGCCGAAATACGACCAGAAGCTGGAGCGCGCCGTCATGGAGCGCGTCGCCAGCCGGATCGGCGACATCCGCCCGGGCTTCGGCTATGGCCAGCAGCTGGCCTTCATCGTCCCGCGCGAGCGGCGCCTGGCGGGTCCCGGCTGGCAGGTCATCGGCTCCGAGCGCGGCATGGACATGCAGGCGACCGGATCGATGCTGACCTTCGCCGATGGCGATTTGCGCCCAACCGTGGAAGAGCTTCGCGACGCGCCGTCGAAAACCGTGTCGCGCGTCATCCAGTTTTAGCTGCTCTGGATCTCGCCACGTCCGCTGCAGGACCGGATTTTGTCATGCACTTCCGCGTCGTTCCGAAGGGAGCACAGGGGACAGTTTTCCTCCTTTCGCAGGAAGGCGGTGCCCACGCAACGCCGTCGGGGGTAAAAAAAAATGAGCTGCCTTCGGCACTTACCTAATTCGGCCAACTCAAGCGCATGGCGGGAGGCAATTATTTTATCCCCTCCCCTCCCACTTGCCTCATACTTGCGCCCGAAAGCCGCTCCCTGCGGGAACTTGGTGCGCACCGGGTATCAGGAGGGAGCGTCGGCGCCGGGTCGGCCGCGCAAACGGTAGCGCGGCTGGCGTGAGCTGGAGACCCGGGCCCCAGCCGCGACACCTGCGCGAATGCAGCGCTAGCGGACGGGCAAGAACGCCGGCGGGGCGCGGGTCACCGCGCCACGTACTTAATTAGAGAGGCTCGGCCCCGCGCCCCGCTTCCCGCACTTTCTCTCAATGGCCAGACTGCAAAAGCAGGGCGTGGTGATGATGAAGCTTGGCTCCCCTCTTGAGTGGAGGGCAATCGCATATGCAGATGAAGACCGTCATTCCGGGGCCGCGCAGCGGAACCCGGAATCCAGAGCGTTGGTATCGAAGGAAAAGCGAAACGTCGCAAATATCCAGGAATTTCGAGCAGCGTCGGCACTCTGGATTCCGGGTTCCGCTGCGCGGCCCCGGAATGACGACGCAGAGCTGTCTGCCGCTCCTATACAACTCATATGCGGTAGCCCTGCCCCTTGAGGAGGGCGGACGGAAGCGGTTCTCCGCATCAGGGTCCTGCCGCCCCGCAGGCGGAGGTGGAGGGAACCGGGCGCTCAGGCGACAGGATATCGTGACCGTGCTTGCCATCCGCCCAACCATTCGCCAAGGAAGCCGGATGACGGCGGAACGCAAAAGCGGAAAGGGGTCGCGCCTCGACGAGGTGCTGGTGCGGCGCGGCTTCTTTGCCAGCCGCTCGCGTGCCCGCGACGCGGTCGAGCGCGCGACCGTGCGGGTTGCGGGCGCGGTCGTCAGCAAGCCCGGCGCGACGGTCGCCGAGGACGCCGCGATCGAGGTGGACGACCCCGCAAGCGCCTATGTGTCGCGCGCCGCGCTCAAGCTGGTCGCCGGCCTCGACTATTTCGGGCTCGACCCGGCCGGTCGTATCGCGCTCGACATCGGCGCCTCCACCGGCGGCTTCACCCAGGTGTTGCTGGAGCGCGGCGCGCAAAAAGTGTTCGCGGTCGATGTCGGCCACGGCCAGATCGACCCGGGCCTTCGCGCCGATCCGCGCGTCATCGTCCGCGAGGGACTCAACGCGCGCGCGCTCGGCGCCGCCGATCTCGACGGGCAGGCGCCGGACTTCCTGGTCAGCGACGTCAGCTTCATCTCGCTCAGGCTGGCGCTGCCGCCGGCACTTGCGCTCGCCGCGCCGGGCGCCGAGGCCGTCTTCCTGGTCAAGCCGCAGTTCGAGGCAGGCCGGCAGGCGATCGGCAAGGGCGGCATCCTGAAGAATCCGGAAGACGGCGCGCGCGTCGCCGAGGACATCGCCTCATGGCTGGACGCGATGTCCGGCTGGCGGTCGCTCGGCCTGCACGCCTCGCCGATCGAGGGCGGCGACGGCAACCGCGAATTCCTGCTCGGCGCCATCAAGGACAGCCCATGACCGTGCTCACCATCGATCGTCTCGGCGCCCAGGGCGACGGCGTTTTCGAGACCGGGCAGGGACCCGTCTATATTCCGTTCGCCTTGCCGGGGGAGCGGGTCAACGCCGCCGTCGAAGGCCAGCGCGGGACCTTGCTGTCGGTGCTGGAACCCTCGCCGGAACGTGTCGAGGCCCCCTGCCGCCATTTCGGCGAGTGCGGCGGCTGCGCCATCCAGCATCTCGCCGACGGCCCGTACCGCGCCTGGAAGCACGACAAGGTGGCGCAGGCCCTTCGCTCGCGCGGCATCGAGACGGCCGTCTCCGACACCGTGCCCGGCGAGCGCCGCTCGCGCCGCCGCGCCGTCTTCTCGGCGCGCCGCACCGAGAAGGGCGCGGTGCTCGGCTACAACCGCATGGCCTCGCACACCATCATCGACATTTCCGAGTGCCATGTGGTGCTGCCGCGCATCGAGGCGGCGCTGGAGATTCTGCGCGCGCTGGCGACGCTCGTCGGCACCACGCGCGACGCCTTCCACATCACCGTGACCGAGACGGCTTCCGGATTCGACGTCGCCTGCACCGGCTCCGGACCGCTGCCGGAGGCGGCCCGGCGCACCGCGGCCGACTTCGCCATGCGCCAGCAATTCGCCCGGCTTTCCATCGACGGAGAGATCGTCATCGAGCCGAGGAAGCCGCTGGTGGCGTTTGGAGCGGCGGCGGTCCCCCTGCCGCCCGGCGGCTTCCTGCAGGCGGTGGCCTCGGCCGAGGCGGCGATGGCCGGCATGGCGCTGGCGCATCTCCGGCGCGCCAGGAAGGTCGCCGACCTGTTCGCCGGCGCAGGGGCCTTCGCGCTGCGGCTCGCGGAAAACGCCGAGGTGCATGCGGTGGAGGCAGATGCGGCCGCACTCGCCGCACTCGATCGCGGCTTCCGCTCGACACCGGGCCTGAGGCGCGTGACCGTGGAAAAGCGCGACCTCTTCCGCCGGCCGCTGACCTTCAAGGAGCTCAACGCCTATGACGGCGTCGTGCTCGATCCGCCGCGCGCCGGCGCCGAGGACCAGTCGAAGCAGCTTGCGCGCTCCGACGTCCCTTATGTCGCGATGATCTCATGCAATCCGGCGACGCTGGCGCGGGATCTGCGCATCCTCGCCGACGGCGGCTATGCGCTGAGGAGCGTCACACCGGTCGACCAGTTCCTTTGGTCGCCGCATGTCGAGGCCGTGGCGCTGCTGGAGAAGCCGCGACGCCGCCGCTGAACCTGAAGCGCGACTGGAGCGCGAGGAAGGAGTCCATGGCAAGTCGCGAGGCATCCCGCCGGGCCACCGCGGTCCGCGGCGTTCCGATGGCTGCCCGACGGGCCGGATCGACCGTGGCCGGCCGTTCAGCCGCGCCGCTTGCGGGCGAAAGCCTCCAGGTCGGGGTCGGGCGTGGCCGGCAGCATGACGCGCAGGTGAACGTAGAGGTCGGCATGGCCGCCGGTTTTCACCGGCAGCCCCCTGCCCTTCAGGCGCAGCACCTTGTCGGAGCTCGACCACGGCGGCACGGTCACAGCCACCTTGCCGGTCGGCGTCTCTACCGCCACCTTCTCGCCCAGGATGGCATCCTCGAGCGGCACCGGATGGTCGACATGCAGGTCGCGTCCCTCGACGCGGTAGCGCGAATGTTTTCGGATGTGGATCTTGACCAGCGCGTCGCCGGCGCTGCCCGGCCCCTGCTCGCCCTGGCCCTTCAGGCGGATCGTCTGCCCCTCCTCGACATAGGCCGGAAGCTTGACCGCCAGCCGGCGGCCGTCCGGGAACAGCGCGCTTACCTTGGCGGCGGTCGCCACCTCCTCGACGCTGACGTCGAGGGTGGCATTGAGATCGGCGCCGGCCGGCGGGGCGTGACGCCTGCCGCCGCCCGGACCGCCCATGCCGGGACCGCCGCGTCCGGAAAAGGCCTGGCCGAAGATCTCGCTGAAGATGTCGCCGGCATCGCCGCCGCCGCCGCGGAACTCGAAATGCGTCGCGCCTGGCCCCTGCCGGCGGAAGCCGGCGAAGGGATCGGCACCGGCATGCGCCTCGAAACCCTGGAACTTCGGCTTGCCCTCGGCGTCGATCTCGCCGCGGTCGTAGGCGGCGCGCGTCTTCTCGTCGCCGACGATCTCATAGGCCTGGGTGGCGGCGTTGAACCGCTCCTTGGCCTTCGGATCGTCCGGATTCTGGTCCGGGTGATACTTCTTGGCCAGCTTCCGGTAGGCCGATTTGATTTCCTTGGGCGTCGCGGATTTCGCAACACCCAGCACGTCATAGGGATCGCGCATTGTCTCTGCCCGCGGCGGTGGAGTTGTAGTCGCCCCCCTATATGCGTCCTGCTAGGAACAAATTCCAGAGGCAGGACAGGACTTTGGCGCCTTGGCGGTCAGAGCGCGGCAAAATCCTTCACCTGCCAGGCGCCGGGCGCCACCATGCAGACCTCGCCGCGGTACAGGGCGATGCCGTCGAAGCGCTCGCGCGAGGTGGTGAAGCGGCGGCACGGCATTTCGGCAATCTTCTCCTCGACCAGGCCGCTGATGGCGCCGCGCGAGCCGGTCTCGGCATTGGCCCAGGGAATCGGCGCGCCCTTCAGCAGCTCGACGTCGGCGGCCGACACCGCGTTGCGGATGGTCGCCTCGTCGGAAAGCTGGTCGGGATCGTCGGGGATCGCGACGGCGTTGCCGACGTTGCCGGTGACGATCGTCCTGTCCGCCTCGACCGTATCGAGGCCGATGCCGGCGGCGCAGCCGCTCAGGCCGGCGGCCGCAAGCAGGACCACCGCCATCACGCCGGCACGGCGACGAAGACACCTATATGTGTCCCGAGAGGCTTGCGCGCCTCGCAGCAATCGGCAATCTCCCCGCCGGACAGACAATGGAGCGGAATGATGGGCGACGCCGCCTTAACAAATGGTGACTTCACCGAAAGCGCCGAGCCGTTCCGGCTGTTCGCCGAATGGCTGGAGGACGCGACCGGCAACGAGCCCAACGACCCCAACGGCGTGGCGCTGGCGACCGTCGACCCGGACGGCCTGCCCAATGTCCGCATGGTGCTGCTGAAGGGCTTCGATGAGCGCGGCTTCGTCTTCTACACCAATTTCGAAAGCGCCAAGGGCCGCGAGATCCTGGCGAGCCGCAAGGCGGCCATGTGCTTCCACTGGAAGTCGCTGCGCCGGCAGGTGCGGGTGCGCGGGCCGGTGGAGGTCGTCTCTGACGCGGAGGCCGACGAATACTACGCGACGCGGCCGCGCGGTAGCCGCATCGGCGCCTGGGCCTCGAAGCAGTCGCGACCGCTGGAGAGCCGCTTCGCGCTGGAAAAGGCGGCGGCGGAATACACGGCGAAATTCGCCGTCGGCGCCATCCCGCGGCCGGACTACTGGTCGGGCTTCCGCATCGTGCCGACCTCGATCGAGTTCTGGCACGACCGGCCGTTCCGCCTGCACGACCGGGTGCTGTTCACCCGCACGGAAGACGGCTGGGAGAAGACGCGGCTCTATCCGTGAGCCCTTTAGGCGCGCTTTCGCATCAGCCAGCGCGCGGCGGCGGCGAGGGCGAAGGCGAGCAGCGGCCAGACCGCCCAGAACTCGCCCTGCCACGACGCCAGGTTGATGCCGGTCACGAACAAGCCGACCACCAGCAGCGCGGCCAAGGTTCGGTCGAAGCGCGTGCGGCGGGTCCAGCGCAGCCCGCCGATGAGCGCCAGCACCAGCAGCGGCCAGCGCGCCCAGAAGACCTGCGGCGAGGCGACAAGATTGATGGCGACGAGTGCCGCGCCGATCACAAGCAGCGTGGCCTGCGTGCGGTCGAGGCGAAACCCCAGCACGTGCAAGCCGGACGCAGCCGACGGTTCGGCCATGGCGGACAGCGGCGCCGTTACGGTTTCGGCCGCCTGCCGCCCCCAACCCGCCGCCGGGTCCGACCGTTCGCCGATGCGCACGGCATAGCTCGGCACGCCCTCCTCGATGTTCTTCACCGACAGATTGCCGAGGAACTCGAAGCCGACCGGCAGCTTGTTGCGGACCTGATGGTAGACGGTGTTGGAGATCAGGATGCCGCCGGCCGGCGCTTCCGCCTGCAGGCGCGCGGCGACGTTGACGCCATCGCCATAGATGTCGTCGCCGTCGACGATGACGTCGCCCAGATTGATGCCGATGCGGAACTGCATGCGCGCCCCGTCCGACCGGCCGGCATTGCGTTCGGCGAGTTCGTTCTGCACGTCGACGGCGGCGCGCACGGCCGCGACAACGCTGGAGAATTCGGCGATGAGGCCGTCGCCCCAGGTGTTGACGACACGGCCGTTCTGCGCCGCGATCAGCCTCGCCATGGCGTCGCGATAGCTCTTGAGGGTGGCGAAGGTGCCTTCCTCGTCGGCCTCCATCAGCCGCGAATAGCCCTGCACGTCGGCGGAAAAGACGGTGGTCAGCTTGCGGTCTGCAATGTCCATCCCGCTTTCCTCTTCGCCGCTCCTGCGCCGCCCCGCGCAACTCGCTAGAAAGTAGGCGCTGACGCAGCGTCGTTCAACGGGTCTTCGCCAACCCGACCGGCGGATGGCGCCTGCCTCCGCCGCAAGGGATTACAAAGATTTAATGGCAACCCCGAGGAGCCTGCCGCCGTTGATTCCGGCGCCCCTGGTGGGCGCGGATTTCATGAGGTTTCGACATGACCAAGCTCCTGTGCACTGCTTGCGCGGCAGCGATGTCGCTTGCCGCGACAGCTTCAGGTTTTCCGGCCTACGCCAAGTCCGGCCCCGACCCGGTCGGGCCGGCAGGCTTCACCGACATCCGCTTCGACCACGACCATCGCGGCGGCTCCCATCGCGGCGGCTGGCACGGCGGGTGGGACCACCCCTATTACCGCCACGGCTGGGGCGGCGGGTGGGTACCGCCGGCCGCGGGCCTCGTTGCCGGCATGATTCTCGGCGACGCCATCGCCTCTCAGCCCGTCTATGAGCGCGTGGTGCCGGTCGGCGGCGCCCATGTGCGCTGGTGCTACGAGCACCATGCGAACTACAACCCCTACAGCAATACCTTCCGGGACGGCTACGGCTACCGGCACGTCTGCTACGCGCCCGTCTGAGTTCCCGGCCTCATCCCTGAGCCGACGGCACAGGCCGCCGTCCATTCCTGCCGATCCCCGAGTCGGCCGCGATCACCGCGGCCGGCTCGGGTTTTCTGAGATCAGGTCGCCTTCTTGCGCGACAGGAAGGCCCTGAAGGCGGCGCGCGCCTCGTCCGACTTGAGGCGAGCCCGGAAATGCCCGGCTTCCTCACGGATGCGTGCCAGCACGGGCTCGCGCGGCCCGCGCATCAGGTCGCGGGCGATCTTCAGCGCTTCGGGCGGCTTGGCGGCGATCTTTTCGGCAGCCGCCAGCGTCTCGGCCTCCAGCCGATCCTCCGGCACGACCGCATGGATCAGGCCGGCGGCGAGCGCGCGTTCCGCAGGCAGCGGCTCGCCCAGGCCGAGCAGCGCGAAGGCCCGCTGATGGCCGAGCACGGCCGGAACAAGCAGGCTGGACGCCGCCTCGGGCACCAGCCCGAGATCGACGAAGGGAGTGTGGAAGGCGGTGCGCGGCGTCGCGAAGGTCAGGTCGCAATGCAGGTTCAGCGTGGCGCCGATGCCGACGGCGATGCCGTCAACGCCCGACACCAGCGGCTTTTCGGCCCCGGCCAGCGCCAGCAGGAAATCCCAGACCTCGGTGCCGCCCTCGCCGCCGATGGCGACCGCCATGAAGTCGGCGAGGTCGTTGCCGGCCGAGAAGGCGCCGGGCACGCCGAGAAAGACCTGGACGCGGATGCCGGGATCGGCGTCGCCGGCGGCCAGCGCGTCGGCCATCGCGCGGTACATGGCGCGGGTGATGGCGTTCTTCTTGTCGGGCCGGTTCATACGGATAAGCTGAGCGGCGCCGCGCTGCTCGACGAGCACATGTTCGTTCAAGATCAATCCTCCTCAGGCGACCAGGGCTTTTGCCGCGGCTTCGAGGCTGGCGCCGCCGTCGATCACCGTCTCCCGCAAGGCGGCCGTCTCGCCGGCAAGATTTTCGGCGAAGAAGCGCAGCAGCGCGACCCGGTCTCCCGCGCCCGATGCGACCGCGCCGCGTGCCAGCAGCGCCCCGCCGGAAGCGAGCGCGAACAACCGCAGATAGGGCGTCGCGCCGGCAAGGGCGGCCTGCATGGCGCCGTCGCCGAGCATCTTGAGCAGCGCCTGCGTGGCGGCGTCCAGGTGGTCCAGCGCCCTTTCCAGCCTTTCCGCCGAACGGCCGAGCCCGTCGAGGTTGGACAACCGCAGCGCATCGACGGCCTCGCGTAATTCAGCGATGTAGCCGCGCACATGGTCGCCGCCCGACTGCGGCAGCTTTCGGGTCACCAGGTCGATCGCCTGGATGCCATTGGTGCCCTCGTAGATCGGCGCGATGCGGGCGTCGCGCAGCAGCGCGGCAGCGCCGGTCTCCTCGATGAAGCCCATGCCGCCATGCACCTGCACGCCGAGCGACGCAACCTCACAGCCGACGTCGGTCGAGAAGGCCTTGGCGACCGGCGTCAGCAGGTTGGCGCGCTCCTGCCAGAAGTTTGCCTTGTCGCCGCCGGCCCGCGCCATGTCGGTGGCGTGGGCACAGCAATAACTGATGGCGCGGGCGACCGAGGTCAGCGCCTTCATGGCGAGCAGGTCGCGCTGCACGTCGGGATGATGGACGATCGGCGCCATACCCTCGCCCCGCCAGGTCGCCGCCCTGCCCTGCCGGCGCTCGTTGGCATAGGCCAGCGCCTTCTGGAAGGCGGCTTCGGCTACCGCCACGCCCTGCATGCCGACGGCCAGGCGGGCATTGTTCATCATGGTGAACATGCAGGCCAGCCCCCGGTTCTCCTCGCCGACCAGCCAGCCGACGGCGCCCGGCTCGCGATCCCCGGCGAAGCCGTCGCCATAGATCATGGTGCAGGTGGGCGAGGCATGGATGCCGAGCTTGTGCTCGATCGAGGCGCAGAACAGATCGTTGCGGGCGCCGAGGCTGCCGTCCTCGTTCACCAGGAACTTCGGCACGAGGAAGAGCGATATGCCCCTGGTGCCGGTCGGCGCGTCCGGCAGACGGGCCAGCACCAGATGCACGATGTTGTCTGTGAAGTCGTGCTCGCCATAGGTGATGAAGATCTTCTGGCCGAAGATGCGGTAGGTGCCGTCGCCGGCACGCTCGGCGCGGGTGCGCAGCGCCGCCAGGTCCGAGCCGGCCTGCGGCTCGGTGAGGTTCATCGTCCCCATCCATTCGCCGGAGACGAGCTTTTCGAGATAGGTCGCCTTGAGTTCTTCCGACGCGTGCCTATCCAGCGCCTCGACCGCGCCCATGGTCAGCGTCGGGCCGAGGCCGAAAGCCATCGCGCCGGAATTCCACATCTCCAGCGCCGCGACGCCGAGCATGGTCGGCAGCCCCTGCCCCCCATAGTCGACGGGTCCGGAAAGCGCGTTCCAGCCGCCCTCGATCCAGCGTCGGTAGAGATCCGGCCAGCCCTCGGGCATGCGCACCGCGCCGTCCTCCAGAACGGCGCCCTGCCGGTCGCCGACCTGCCGCAGCGGCGCCACCTCCTCGCTGGCGAAGCGGCCGGCTTCGGCAAGAATGGCATCGACCAGATCCTCGGAGAGATCGCCCAGCGAACCGGCCTCGATCGCCGCCTTCAGGCCGGCGACATGCTTCAGCGTGAAGGCGATCTCGTCGACGGGAGCACGGTACATCGAAAATCCTCCACTCGAAGGCGCCACCCTCACCGCAGCGCTTGTCTTCTCCGATCGATATGTGCTTTTGACGTAAACGTCAATTGAGAGGCGGTCGCGCGACAGCGGAAATTGCGCTAGGTTGGACTGTCGCAGCCCAGCCCACGGAACCCGCCCCATGCTCGCCAGACCGGAAACCCGCCGCTGCATCGAATGCGGGCTGCCCTTCGGCATGCCCGGCTTCAACTACTATCACGGCAGCATCGACAACGGCCCCGCCTACTGGTCCGACCGCGGCATATTGTGCTCGCCGGCCTGTTCGCTGGTGCACCATCAACGGCGCGACGCGGAGGGGACGCTGCCCACAGCGCCGGCGCCGAACCCGTTCGAATACGGGCGGTGAACTGAGGCCGCTTCGGAGTAGCAAAACCGGTCGAGCTGTGGAATTCTTCCCTACGCTTGGGGGAACGATCGATGCCGCTTTCCGATGCCACGAAAGAGAAAATCAAGCTACGCGCTAGCTTCGTCAATGGCTTGGCAATGGGTGTGGTCTTGATCGGTGTTTTCACACCAATTACGCGCGCAGCCTACGATCCGACCGTTGGTGTAGACACCTTCGTTTTCATGGCCATATCGGCAGCGATTTGCTTTGCCCTCGGCTTCGTCCTACATTCTCATGCGATGGAGCATCTGGACGAAATGGACCGATGACCGTTTACAACTACCTGCTGCTGCTCGTCCCCGTCGTAGGCATCGCAGTGATGCTGGTTGCGCTACGCCGGCAGGGCGTCGCGCCGAGAGATCGCCTGCATCCTGGCGAATGAGCCTCGCGCAACGGGTTGAACGCGCACTAAACGCCTGTCACGGCAGGAACGCCTTCACCTTGTCCCCCGGCCGCGCCAGCAGCGCGCCCTTCGGCGTCACCACGATCGGGCGATTGATCAGGATCGGGTTCTCGACCATGAAGCCGACGATCTCGCCATCGGTCCATTTCGGATCGGCCAATTTCAGCGTCTCGTACGCCTTTTCGTTGGTCCGCAGCAGGGCGCGCGGACGCATGCCCATGGCGGCGAGGAGCTCCACCAGCTTTTCGCGCGTCGGAGGTGTCTGGAGATACTCGACGATCGTCGGCTCGATGCCGGCGGCGCGGACAGTCTCCAGCGCCAGCCGCGAGGAACTGCATCGGGGATTGTGATAGATGGTGACGCTCATCAACCCTCCTCCCGTTCCACTGCGCGAAAACCGATATCGCGGCGGCAAAAACCCTGCGGCCAGTCGATGGCGTCGACGCCGGCATAGGCGCGCGCCTGCGCTTCCGTCACCGAGCGACCGGTCGCCGTGACGTTGAGGACGCGGCCGCCATTGGCGACGATTTTTCCGTCCTTCTCCGCCGTTCCGGCATGGAACACCTCGACCCCGTCGGGTACACGGTCGAGGCCGGCGATGACGCCGCCGCGCTCGGGCGTGCCGGGATAGCCTTTCGCCGCCATCACCACGGTCAGCGCAGCATCGTCGCGCCAGCGCGCCGACATATGGGCAAGCTGGCCGTCGGCGGCGGCCGACAGCAGCACCAGAAGGTCGTCCTTCAGCCGCGTCATCAGCACCTGGCATTCCGGGTCGCCGAAACGGGTATTGTATTCGATCAGCTTGGGCCCGCCCGGCGTGATCATGAGGCCGGCGAAGAGCACGCCGGCGAACGGCGCACCGAGTTCGGCCATGCCGCGCATGGTCGGCTCGACGATGTCGCGCATGGCACGCTCGACCATCTCCGGCGTCATCACCGGCGCCGGCGAATAGGCGCCCATGCCGCCGGTGTTGGGGCCGGTGTCGCCCTCACCGACGCGCTTGTGGTCCTGCGCCGTGCCGAAAGGTAGCGCGGTGCTGCCGTCGCACAGGCAGAAGAAGCTCGCCTCCTCGCCGGTCAAGAACTCCTCGACGACGACCTCGGCGCCGGCGCCGCCGAAGGCACCGTCGAAACAGGCGGCAACGGCGGCAAGCGCCTCCTCGACGGTCATGGCGACGGTCACGCCCTTGCCGGCGGCGAGCCCGTCCGCCTTGACGACGATCGGCGCGCCCTGCGCGCGGATGTAGGCCGCAGCCGCGGCCGCATCGGCGAAGCGGCCATAGGCGGCCGTCGGAATGCCGAAGCGGGCGCAGAGGTCCTTGGTGAAACCCTTCGAGCCTTCCAGCTGCGCGGCGGCCTTCGAGGGACCGAAGACGCGGATGTCGGCGGCGCGCAGGTCGTCGGCGATGCCGGCGACCAGCGGCGCCTCCGGCCCAACCACCACCAGGTCGATCGCCTTGTCCTTGCACAAAGCGGCAACGGCGTTGTGATCACCGATATCGAGCCCGACGATCTCGGCCTCCCGCGCGATGCCGGGATTGCCGGGCGCGGCATAGAGCCTGGTCAGCAGCGGCGAGGCCGCCAGCTTCCAGGCCAGCGCATGCTCGCGTCCGCCCGAGCCGATCAGAAGTACGTTCATGCAGTTCACCGTAATCCGCAAAGAGGACCGCCTATGGCGCCCCAGCCGCGTGGTCAAGGCGTGCTCTCACCTTTCAGCGCAGATAGCGGAACGGGCAGCCGGTGACCTCGATCGCCTGAGCCTCGCCGCTGCCGGTGACGCGATAAACAATGCGGTGCTCTTGCGTGATGCGTCGGGCCCACCAGCCGGACAGTTCGTTCCGCAACGGCTCAGGCTTCCCGATACCCTGAAACAGGCTGCGCCGCATATCCCGGATCAATTCGTTGATCCGGGAAACCATCTTCGCATCCACGCCCTGCCAGTAGAGATAATCGTCCCAGCCTTGTCGGGTCCAGAGAAGCTTCACGGATCGATCAATTCATGCTCGACCAGCTTGCCGGCATCCGCTTCCGCAATCGACTGCAGCAGGCGCTCGGCATTTGCGGGCGAACTGAGGAGATGCAGCGTCTCCTTCATCCCTTCCCACTCGGCGAGAGAGACGATGACGACGGGATCGTGCCCCTGTCGCGTCACGACCAGCTCGGCGCGGTCGTCCTCGACCCGATCGAGGTGGGTGGCCAGATTGTTCCGCAGGTCGGTGAAGGTCACATAGGGCATTGCGCGCATCCTGGAAGACTTCTGTACATACACGTGTACATATTCATTTCTGCAAGTTCAGGCCCGAGGTTGCACCCCGTGCTCCTTGGCGACACTTCGCCTTCTTGACGCCAAGGCGCCGCGCTGTCACTCCAGCCGCATGGAAACCATCCAGTCCCGCGCGGCCCAGGGCCGGGTCGCCGACGCGCCGAGCCGGCATTGGGTCTACCGGCTGCTGCCGCGCGCGCTGTGGCCTTATGCGCAGCTCGCCCGCTGGGACCGGCCGATCGGCTGGCAATTGCTGCTATGGCCTTGCTGGTGGTCGGCGGCGCTCGCGGCAAGCGCCTATGCGCGGCCCGAGGACACGCTCGCCAGCCTGCTGCCCTCGCCGCTGACGCTCGCGCTGTTCCTGGTCGGCGCCATCGCCATGCGCGGCGCCGGCTGCACCTACAACGACATCGTCGACGAGCGGATCGACGCCGCGGTCGAGCGCACGCGCTCGCGGCCGCTGCCCTCGGGAAAGGTGAGCCGCCGGCAGGCCTGGACGTTCCTCGTCCTGCAGGCGCTGGTCGGGCTCGTCGTGCTGCTGCAATTCGACAGCTTCGTCGTGCTGCTCGGCCTCGCCTCGCTGGTGGTGGTCGCCGCCTACCCGTTCATGAAGCGAATCACCGACTGGCCGCAACTCGTTTTGGGGCTTGCCTTTTCCTGGGGCGCGCTGATGGGCTGGGCGGCCGAGTTCGGCGATATCGACGGCCCGGCCGTCATGCTCTATCTCGGCTCGATCCTGTGGACGATCGGCTACGACACGATCTATGCGCACCTGGACAAGGAAGACGACGCGCTGGTCGGCGTGCGCTCGACGGCACGGCTGTTCGGCGAGAACACCAAGGTATGGCTCGCCGGCCTCTATGGCGGCGCGCTGGCCTGCTTCGCCATCGCCTTCGCGTCGGCCGAAGTGCCGCTGCCGGCTCTGGCCGGGCTGGTCGCCGCCGGCGCCCATATGGCCCGGCAGATCCGGGTGCTCGACATCGACAACCCGGACCAGTGCCTGGCGCTGTTCCGCTCCAATAACATCGTCGGATGGCTGATCTTCCTTGGACTGCTCGGCGGCGGGCTGTGGATGGCGCTGAAGCCGGCCGTGCCGATCTGAGGAGCGAAGAGCAGGAATCATCATCCTGCTCCAACTCCTTGTTTTAGCGCATGATCTTCCGATAAGCCGTGCGCCCTTCCCGGCTCGTGCCCTACTCGGCAGCGTCGAGATTCAAGAGTTCGACGCTGACCTCCGCCTCCAGCCGGAACGGCGCAAAGCTCGTGCGGTGGATGCGCGGCAGCGCGCCGTGGCGCTCGATGGCGGTGCGGTGGCGCACCGTCGCATAGCCCATATGGCTCTCGAAGCCGTAATGCATGTGGGTGCGTCCGCAATTCTCCATCATGCGGTCGCGCACCACCTTGGCGACGATCGACGCGGCGGCGATCGACTGCGAGCGCTGATCGCCCTTGACCAGCGCCTCGGCGCCGCAGGGAAGACCCGGCGGCACGTCGCGGCCGTCGACCAGCGCGTGCAGCGGCTTCACCGGCAGACCGCAGAAGGCGCGCCGCATCGCCTCCAGGCTGGCGCGCAAAATGTTGATGCGGTCGATGCCGGCAGCGCTCACCGACGCCACCGACACACCGAGGGCGGAGCCGAGGATCAGGCCGAACAACGCCTCTCGCGCCTCGGCGCTCAGACGCTTGGAATCGTCCAGGCCGTCGGGAATGCGGTCGGGATCGAGGATCACCGCGGCGGCGACGACCGGGCCGGCGAGCGGCCCGCGCCCGGCCTCGTCGAGGCCGGCGAGCGGCCACAGCCCGCGCTTCATCGCCTTCCGCTCGAACGAAAAATCCGGCTTGATCGCCAGATCGAAGAGGGGCGGAGAATCGGAAGACGGGCGAGCCATTTGGCGGCGAAACTCGCATCCGTTCCGATTCTCCGCAAGGCCTTCCCGGCCGTCGGGGGCGAGCGGGGAAGGCATTCCGTCAGGGTGGGGCGGCCTGACGGAAGCTGAGATAGTAGGCAGTAGGCAGTAGGCAGATCTTCAAAGCCAACAAGGCGGCAAGATGCCGGGCTTTCTCCCCTACTGCCTACTGCCTATTTGCTTCACAAAAGCATCAACTGCTCGGTCCTCCCTTCATTGCCCTTGAACAGGTCGGTGCGCAGTCGCGTACGCTCCTTGTTGAGGCCGAGCCGCTTGGCGGCGATCTCGAAGCGGCGGCCGATCTGCCAGGCATAGGGACCGGCGCCCTTCATGCGCTTGCCCCATTCCGAATCGTAGTCCTTGCCGTCGCGCATGGAGCGGATCAGCGACATCACATGCCGGTAGCGGTCGGGATAATGGCGCAGCAGCCAGTCCTTGAAGATCGGGCTGACCTCCAGCGGCAGGCGCAGCAGCACGTAGCCGGCCTCGCGCGCCCCGGCATGCGCGGCCGAATCCAGCACGCGCTCGATCTCGTGGTCGTTGAGGCCGGGCACGATCGGCGCCATCATCACCGATGCCGGAATACCCGCCTCGTCGAGCGCCCGCAGCGCCTCGAGCCGCTTGGGCGGGGTCGAGGCCCGCGGTTCCATCGTGCGCGCCAGAATGCGGTCGAGCGTGGTGATCGACAGGGCCACCTTGGCGAGGCCCTTCTCGGCCATGCGGGCGAGGATGTCGATGTCGCGCAGCACCAGCGCCGACTTGGTGACGATGCCGACCGGATGCTCGCGCGCCTCCAGCACTTCGAGAATCTCGCGCATGATGCGGTATTTCCGCTCGATCGGCTGATAGGGGTCGGTATTGGTGCCGATGGCGATGGTGCGCGGCTGATAGCCGTCCTTGGAAAGCTCCCTGTCGAGCAGTTTCGCCGCGTCCGGCTTGGCGAACAGTTTCGACTCGAAGTCCAGTCCCGGCGACAGGCCCATGAAGCTGTGCGTCGGCCGGGCGAAGCAGTAGACGCAGCCGTGCTCGCAGCCGCGGTAGGGATTGATCGACCGGTCGAAGGAGATGTCCGGCGAGTTGTTGCGGGTGATGATGGTGCGCGGCTTCTCGACCTGCACCTCGGTCTTGAAGGGCGGCAGGTCCTCGAGCCCGCTCCAGCCGTCGTCGAAGACATGGCGGCTCAGCGGCTCGAAGCGGCCGGTCGGATTGACCCCGGCGGCGCGGCCTCGCCGCCGCTCCTCGCCGACCCTGACCCCGCTCTCCTCGATCATCGCATTGGCCATTTCCGCCCTGCCGCTTCCAAAAGCAGCAATGTCGGCGCGCACGACCTGTTCCATGCGAGCGCGCTGCCATGGCGTTTCTGCGGTCTGTCGAATCGCGGTGTCCATGAAACTATTCCTATCCGCTAGATCGGAACATATCAAGAACATTCTAGCGGGAACGGCTTGCCGCCGCATTGCGGCGCCTTGTCGGCTGGCACTCGGCACGCGCATCCGCTACTGGCTAAGCAATGCTCACCGTGCTCATCGAGACCAGGAACGACGAGGAGGCGCTGGCGCGCACGCTGGCCTCCCTGGTCGGCGCGGCGGTGGAGGGCATCGTGCGCGACGTCATCGTCTGCGACAGCGGCTCGACCGACCAGACACACCGCGTCGCCGAGCACGCCGGCTGCCACTACGTGACCGAGGGCGTGGCCGCCGGCATACGCCAGGCGAAGGGCGAATGGCTGCTGATGCTCGAGCCGGGCGCACGGCTGGCCGACGGCTGGACCGAGTCGGTGATCGATCACGTCTCGCGCCAGTCGATGCCGGCGCGCTTCTCGCGCGCCCGCGGCGAGCGCCGTGCGCTGTTCACGCGCATGTTCTCCGGACAGAGCGCGCTGGCCGAAGGGCTGGTCATCCGCAAGGGGCAGGCGGTTGCGCTGTCCAAGTCGGCGGCCAGCGCCGAGGCGGTGGCGCGAGGGCTTGCGAGCAGGCGGCTGGAGGCCGAGATCCGGGTCGCCGAGCCGCGGCGGAAATAGCCCTTGGGCCGGCCGTCTATCCGGAGCTGACCTCTGGCGCGGCCGTCAGGACTTGCCGCCGCGCCGCAGATGCTCGTCCAGCCGCGGCATGATCTCGACGAAGTTGCAGGGCGTGTGCCGGTAGTCGAGCTGCGACTTGAGGATGCCATCCCAGGCGTCGCGGCAGGCGCCGGGCGAGCCCGGCAGCACGAAGACGAAGGTGGCGTTGACGACGCCTCCGGTCGCCCGGCTCTGAACCGTCGAGGTGCCGATCTTGTCGTAGGAGATGCGGTGGAAAACCTCGGAAAAGCCGTCCATGCGCTTGTCGAAGATCGGCTCCAGCGCCTCCGGCGTCACGTCGCGGCCGGTGAAGCCGGTGCCGCCGGTTGTGACGACGACGTCGACCTTTTCGTCGCGCGACCAGGCCAGCACCTTTTCCCGGATTTTGTCCTTGTCGTCGGTGACGATGGCGCGGTCGGCGAGGATGTGCCCGGCCTCCGCGATGCGGTCGGCCAGCGTTTGGCCGGACTTGTCGTCGGCCAGCGTGCGCGTGTCGGAGACGGTCAGCACCGCGATGCGGACGGGGATGAAGGGGCGGTCGGAAGGAGCCATCAGGGTCTCGTCCAGTCTTGTCGTCGCGCAAACTCCGACAGACCGCGTTCCTTCGCACCCCCCTCTGTCCTGAGCCTGTCGAATGGGCCGGACATCTCCCCCGCAAGGGGGGAGATGGGCCAGCAGTTTTGGTTTCGCCAATCGCTTGCGTTGCAGGACGAGCGGCGAGGGGGAAGCGGCCAATCTCCCCCCTTGCGGGGGAGATGTCCGGCAGGACAGAGGGGGGTGCGAAGGAGCGCCATGGTCAGTCCTCTTGTCCAAACGAACCGGAACCACCCGTCCCGGTCGCCGTGACGAACCAGCCCGGCCGCGCCGCGGCGATCGCGGCCGCCGCGTCCTGGGCGGCCGCGCCGTCGGCGAACACGCCGAAGCAGGTGGCTCCCGAGCCGGACATGCGGGAGAACAGCGCCCCCTCCCCCGCCAGGACGTCGAGCGTCCCGCCGATCGCCGGTTCGAGCGACAGCGCCGGCGTCATCAGGTCGTTGCGGGTGACGGCGAGCCAGTCGAGCAGCGGGGCAGCGGCGATCCGCTTCGGCAGCGGCGGCAGTGGTGCGTTGTCGCGGCTCGCCAGGGCGGCGAAGACACGCGGCGTGGCAACTGCCACGCGCGGATTGACCAGCACCAGAAAAAGCGGCGGAAAGCCATCGATATCCTCGATGTCCTCGCCGACGCCGCGTGCCATCAGCGGACTGGAGCGCAGGCACATCGGCACGTCGGCACCGAGGGAGAGCCCGATTTCCGCGAGGCGGGCGGCGCCGATATCGAGATCCCAGTGGCGTGCAAGCGCCCGCAACACGGCGGCCGCGTCGCTCGACCCGCCGCCGACGCCCGACATGGCGGGGATGTTCTTCTCGAGCGCGATCAGGACGGGATCGCCGGCTCTCCGGCCGGCGACGGCGCGCAGCGCGTCGCGCGCCCGAACGACAAGGTTTTCCGGGCCGTCTGGAACCTCTGCGGCGAACGGCCCCCGGACCGAAACGACATCCCGCGCGGCCGGCTCGACGGCAATCCGGTCGCCGAAGGCGGTGAAGACGGACAGGCTCTCGATCAGATGATAGCCGTCGGCGCGCCGGCCGACGACGTGCAGCGCCAGGTTGATCTTGGCGGGCGCGGCCTCGGCGACCGCCGCGACGGCAAGCTGCATGGAAAACCCGTCAGTCCTTGGCGGGCCGGTATTCGCCGGTCTTGGGATCGAAGACCAGCGTACCGTCGGCGTGGTTGCGCGCCTGCTGCTCGTGCCGCCGGATCTTCGCCGTCACCCGCTCCGCCTCGCGCACGAAGTGGCGGTAGCCGAAATAGGCCACGATGCCGATGATCGCGAAGAAGATGAGCTGCGGCATGTCCATTCCTCCCTGCGTCGAGCGGACTGCATGACCGTTCAGGTCGAGGCAAGCCCCATCATAGCGTCAACTGCCCTGCCATCAAAGCCCGAAGCGGCTCCACAGCGCCCGCTCGGCCGCGGCGTCGATGAGCCCGTCCGCGGCTGCGGATGCGATGTCGGCCGCCGGCGAGCTCCCGCGCACGCTGAAGAGACCGAGCCGGCGGCCGAACAGCCCGCGCGGCGGCGCGATCAGCTTCAGCCGCGTCTTGGCGCCGAAGCGGTCCTTCAGGAAGCCGCGCATGTCGCCGATGCCGTCGGCCAGCCCCAGCTCCACGCCCTTCCTGCCCACCCAGAACAAGCCGGTGAACAGGTCCGGATTGTCTGCGAGCCGCGCGCCGCGCCGCTGCCTGACAAGCTCGATGAAGCTTTCATGCATGTCGAGCTGCAGTGCCTTCAGCCTCTCGACGTCCTCCGGCTTCTCGGGCTGGAAAGGATCGAGCACCGACTTGTTGGCGCCGGCCGTATAGACGCGGCGCTCGACGCCGACCTTCTTGAGCAGTTCCGGAAAGCCGAAGGTGGCCGAGATGACGCCGATCGAACCGACGATCGAGAACGGATCGACGATGATCTCGTCGCCGGCGGTGGCGATCATGTAGCCGCCCGAGGCGGCGACGTCCTCGACGAAGACGAACACCTTCTTGTTGTTCTCTACCGCGAGGTCGCGGATGCGCTTGTGGATCAGCCGCGACTGCACCGGCGAGCCGCCGGGCGAGTTGATGGAGATGGCGACGGCCGGCGCCTCCTTGTCGGCGAAGGCCTTCTCCAGCAGCCCGGCGGTCGAGGCGAGCGACAGGTTCTGGCGGAACTGGCTGCCGCCGGCCATGATCGCGCCGCTGAGGCGCACGACGGGAATGGTCACGCCCTCCGGCCGCATCGATTTCGGCAGCAGGCGGCGCAGCAAGGACTTCACGGGTGCGGGGCTCCATCTTCAAACGTGTCGCAACGCATGTAGGCATTGCCGCGCGCCGCGCAATGCCGATGTCGCGGTCAGTCCCCGAAAAGCGAAGCCTCGCCGGCGCCGATCGCCTCGGCGCGGGAGGTGAAGCGGCGCTCCGCGCCCTCGTGCAGGAAAAGCGGCGGCAGCAGCGACGGCGCGCCGCGCCCGCCGCGAACCGCCCGCAGCACGATGCGGATCGCCGGCTCGGCGGCGCCGGGATGCACGGGAAGAATCTCGACCGAGCCGAAGCGGCCCGACAGAGCGGCCAGGATCGGCGCGAGCGATGCCGGGCGGGCGATCAGCGCCACTTTTCCGCGCGGCCTGAGCACGGCGGCGGCGCTGCGCAGCCAGGTCTCGAACGAGCCATCCTCCGCGACATGCGCCTCGCGCCGCAGGGCGTCGGGAGTGGCGCGGTCGCGGCCGTCGTTGAAGGGCGGGTTCATGAGCACGAAATCGGCCGAGCGGTCGGCAAGCCCGGCGGCCTGGCGCGCCTTGCCGGCGAGCGCGACGTCGGCGACCAGCACGGAAGCGCGCGCGGCAAGCTCGCCATTGCCGGGGTGGTCCAGCGACAGCCGGGCATAGCTGGCCATCTCCGGCGAGCGCTCGACCAGCAGAACCGAGGCTTGCGGACAGCGCGACATCACCGCCAGGCCGGCGGCCCCGGCGCCGGCACCGAAATCAGCGACATGGCCGGAAAAATTGGAAGGCACCGCCGCTGCCAGCACCAGCGCGTCCATGCCGGCGCGATGCCCGCCCTTCGCCGGCTGCACGAGGACGAAGCGGCCGCGATGGAAGGTGTCGATCGTGTGCGGGCTTTGCGCGATCAAGGCGGCGAGCCGGAGTGCTGCGATTGGAATTTCAAGCTGCGAAAACTCGCCTTCACCGCTCCCGCATCTCGTTGCCGATGCCGGCGTCGGCGAACAGGCGGCGCGCCTCCTCGGCGTCGTCGTCGGCCACCAGGATGCGGCGCGGCAGGATGCCGATGGAGCCGTCGAGCACGCTCATGTTCTGGTCGGCGACCAGGCATTCGATGCCGGCGTCGCGCAGCAGCGACTGCGCGAAGGAGAGGACGACGGCGTCATTGGTGCGGATCAGCTCGATCATCGGCGGAAAGTGGCAGCTTGCGCGACTGATGTAAACGGCCGCTACTGGACCGCCACCGACCCGTAGACCATATTCGGCAGCCACAGCGACAGGCCGGGCACGGCGCTCAGGATGACGAGCAGCAGCGCCATCATGGCGAGGTAGGGTAGCACCTCGCGCGCATAATCCATCATCGGCACGCGCATCACCATGGAGGAGATGTACATGAGGCCGCCGACCGGCGGCGTGATGCCGGCGATGGTGAGATTGGCGATGAAGACGATGCCGAAATGCACGCGGTCGATGCCGACGCCGTCGATGATCGGCAGCAGCATCGGTGTCAGGATGATGAGCGCCGCGGAGCCCTCGATCGCCGTGCCGATGATGATCAGCACCAAATTGATGAGGAGCAGCATCAGCAGCGGGTTGTCGGTGATGCCGCCGAGCCAGCTGGACATGGCCTGCGGCACCTGTTCCCAGGCGAGATAGAAGCCGAAGGCGGCGGCCGCGCAGATCATGATCATGACGGTGGCGGAATCGCGCACGGCCTCCGCCAGCACCTCCGGGATCTGGCGGATGGTGAACTCGCGGTAGCCGAAGACGGCGACGAACAGCACGTAGACGACCACCACGGCGCCGGCTTCCGTCGTGGTGAACAGGCCGTAGCGTGTGCCGGCGAAGATGACGATCGGAATGGACAGCGCCCACAGCCCGTCGACCAGCGCCTGCCAGCCCTCGGCGCGTGTCGCCCGCTTGTCGCGCAGCGCCTTGTAGCCGCGCTTCTTTGCGATGAAGTACGTCGTCACCATCAGGCCGGCGGCAAGCAGCAGCCCCGGCACCACGCCTGCCGCGAACAGTCTTCCTATCGAGGTCTCGGCGAGAAAACCGTAGACGATGAGGCCGATCGACGGCGGGATGAGGCTGGTGATGATGGCGGCCGACGAGGTGATGACGGCGGCGAAGGCGCGGCTGTAGCCGCGCTCGGCCATCTGGATGCCCAGCGTCTTGGCGAGCATGGCGGCATCGGCATTGGCGGAGGCGGTGAGGCCGCCGAGCAGCGTGCCGAGCACGGTGCACATCTGCGCCAGCGCCCCGGTCATGTGGCCGACCAGCACGTCGGCCAGATTAAGCAGCCGCCGGGTGATGCCGGAAGCGTTCATGATGCAGCCGGCGAGCACGAACAGCGGCAGCGCCAAGAGCGAGATGGACTGGGTACCTTCGGCGAACTCCTGCGCGAAATTGGACAGCGGAATCATGTCCATGTTGAGCAGGAAGAAGGAGAGCGCGCCGATCGCCATCGCCCAGGTGATGGGAACCGACAGCAGGAACAGGAGCACGACCAGGGCGGAAGGCCCGGCGAGATGCAGCAGGGTCATATCAGCGAATCCGCGTGCTGGAGCGGTTTTGGCGCCCAGGGCCGCATGACGGCGAGATGCTGGGCCAGCATGCCGAGCGAGGCGACGGCCAGCGGCGCATAGATCAGGCCGCGCGACAGATCGAGCGCGATCGTGTGCACGTTGCGCGCCGTCCAGGCCTGCCAGGCGAAAAGCAGCGCCATGGCAAGAAAGAACGCCGCGAGCAAAAGGTAGTTGAACCAGACGATGGCCTTCTGCCAGCCGTCGGGAAGTGCTGCGACGAGCCCGTCGATCGCCGCATGCGTGCCGAGCCGCACGCCGGCCACCGCGCCGAAGAAGACGAGGTAGGCGAAGGCGATGACCGCTATCTCGTAGGTCCAGGCGGCCGGCTGCGGGAAGACGTAGCGGCTGACCACGCCCCACAGGATGGAGCCGACGATGGCGAGCAGCGCGACGACGCCGACGGCCTCGTCGGCGCGCGCCAGGCTGAGCAAGGGTTTTTCCTTGCGGGATTCCGGCTGGAGAGCCATGAGCCTTCCTGTGTTCGATAGCGGCCGGCTGCCGTCAGCGGACGGCTTTCCAGCCCTTTCTGCGGGTTCTCGCGGCAGGCGGACGGGGCGGCCTGCCGGAAGAACTCTACTTCATCGCGTCCTGGACACGGTCGTAGATGCCGGGCGTCAGATTGGGGACGGACGCGTAGGCGGCGCGCGAGGCTTCCATGAAGGCCGGCACGTCGACATCCTCGACGATCTCGACGCCGGAGTCGGCCAGCTGCTTGGCATAGCCGTCGTCCGTCTCGAGCGTCATCTTCGTCAGCTCGCCGGCGATCTTCTGGCCTTCCTCGATGAAGATCGTCTGCAGATCCTCCGGCAGGCTGTTGTAGAAGCTGGCCGAGGTGACCCAGGCGGTGAACATGGCCTGGTGGTTGGTCTTGGAGATGACTTTTCGCACCTCGTTGAGCTTGGCGCCGACCACCGAGCCGAACGGCGCCTCCGCCGCATCGACCACGCCGGTCTGCAGCGCGTTGTAGACGTCGCCCCAGGGCAGTTCGGTCGGCCGCGCGCCGAAGCCGCGGAAGGTCGCCAGCATGATCGGCGAGGACGGGACGCGGATCGTCACGCCTTCGAGGTCGGCCGGCTTGCGCACCGCCTTGTCGGAGATGACGTGGCGATAGCCGAACAGGCCGTTGGGCATGATGATCTTGAGGCCCTGCGCCTCCAGCTTGCCCGAAAGCTCCTTGTAGAGCTCGGAGGCGAACAAGCGGTCGCTGGCCTCCAGGCTCGGATAGACATAGGGACCGGCGAGGACGGAAAGATCGGGCAGGAACTGGCCGAGCTGGCCGTAGTCGGTGGCGCTGAGCAGGCTGGCGCCGCTCATCACCATCTCGTTGACCTTCTTCTGCGGCCCGAGCTGGTCGCCGGTCATCACCGTTATGGCGATGCGGCCGTCCGAGCGCTCCTTGATGCGCTCGGCGAAGGTGTTCATGGCCCGCACGATCGGCTCGTTCGGGTTCACCTGCGAGGTGGAGAAGCGCAGGCTGTATTCCTGAGCGGATGCGGCTGCGCAAACGGAGATGACGGCCGCTACGGCGGCTGCGACGACACGTATCAAGATAAGCCTCCCTATCCGATCGACATGATCGATCGTGCATTCACATATGAATGATCTACTCATAAGAGAACATTTTTCCACCTTCCGTCAAGCGCATTTTTAGAGGCGGAGCCGCCGGCGGCCGCCAGCCGCGCCAATTCGTCCCCTTTCGTTGGCCTGCCGGGCGCCCTAGCTTGGCCGGAAGGGCTTGCGTATCGCCGCATCATGGGTATTTCGTGCGGCTCGAAATCGAGGAGTCTCGCCTTGGGTGTCGTGCTCAACATCGAAGACGGCAAGCGCCCGTCGATCAACCGGCTGCTGGAGCTGACGGCCGCCGACATGGGCCGCGTCAACGAACTGATCCTGTCCAAGGCGGGATCGGATGTCGAGATGATCCCGGAGATCGCCAACCACCTGATCTCTTCGGGCGGCAAGCGGCTCAGGCCAATGGTGACGCTCGCCACCGCGCAGATGTTCGGCTATTCCGGCGACGGCCACATCAAGCTCGCCACCAGCGTCGAGTTCATGCATACGGCGACGCTGCTGCATGACGACGTGGTCGACGAAAGCGACCTCAGGCGCGGCAGGAAGACGGCGCGCATGATCTGGGGCAACCAGGCGAGCGTGCTGGTCGGCGACTTCCTGCTCGGCCAGGCTTTCCGCATGATGGTCGACGTCGGCTCGCTGGAGGCGCTCGACATTCTCTCGACCGCGGCCTCCATCATCGCCGAGGGTGAAGTGATGCAGCTTGCAGCGGCGAAGAACCTGGAGACCACCGAGGACGAGCATTTCGCCGTCATCAAGGCCAAGACGGCGGCGCTGTTCTCGGCCGCCGCCGAGGTCGGGCCGGTGGTCGCGGGAGCGACCCGCACCGACCGCGCGGCGTTGCGCTCCTACGGCATGAATCTCGGGCTTGCCTTCCAACTCATCGACGATGCGCTCGACTATGGCGGCGATTCCAAGAAACTCGGCAAGAATGTCGGCGACGATTTCCGCGAGGGCAAGGTGACGCTGCCGGTGATCCTCTGCTACCGGCGCGGCACCGCGGAGGAGCGCGCCTTCTGGAAGCAGGCGATCGAGGACAATGTTGCCGACGACGCGGCGCTTGAGAAGGCGCTCGCGCTGATGACGCGGCACGGCGCCATCGCCGACACGATCGGCCGGGCGCGCCATTTCGGCGAGATCGCCCGCGACGCGCTGGCGCCGCTGCCGGCGACGCCGCAGAAGGCGGCACTGCTCGACGTTATCGATTTCTGCATAAGTCGCGTGGTCTGATGACGCGCCTCGCGTCCTCGTGATTCGCCGGCCGCCGCGGCGGATTGAACCGGGATCGCAAAAAGGCCATGCTTGTGCGCTTCACCGGGTCGCGACTTGATCCGCTTGGCGCGGCAATGCCGGAAAGGACAGTGATGCGGAAACGTCTGGTTTGGCTTGCGAGCGTCTCGGCCCTGACGGCCGCGATCCTGATGGGACCACCGGCGCTGGCCAAGCGCGCGGCCGACTCCGTCCAGATCGGATCGTTCACCGGCGCCTATCTCGCCGCCCGCGTCGCTGAGGTCGACAACGACATGGGCGCGGCGATCGACTATTACCGGCGCGCGCTCGAATTCGATCCCGACAACCAGCAGCTCCAGCAGAGCCTGATGCTGGTGCTGATCTCCGTAGGCCGCTTCGACGAGGCGTTGCCGCTGGCCGACCGGCTGAAGACCGTGCCGGAGGTCGAGCGCTTCTCGCGCGTCGCGCTGGCGGTCGACGCCTTCCGCAAGAAGGACTACCGGGAAGCCGGCAACTGGCTGCAACTGGCGCTGGAATCCGACCTCGACCGGCTGGTCACCGGTCTCATGGGCGCCTGGGCAAAGGCCGGTCGCAACGAGGGCTCGGAGGCGCTCGCCGACCTCGACGCGCTCGACGGCCCCGAATGGTTCGCGATGTTCGCCACCTACCACCGCGCCCTCATCGCCGACATGGCCGGGCTGACCGAGGAGGCGGAAGCCTCCTATCAGGCGACGCTTGACAATGCGGCGGCCGGCAGCGCCGCGCCCGAGACCTGGCTGCGCGCGGCCGAAGCCTATGCCGGCTTCCTGGCGCGGCGCGGCGACAGGAACGAAGCGCTCGCCGTCATCGGCAAGGCGGAGGAATTCGCCTCGGGGCGGCTGTCGCTGGTGGCGCTGCGCGAACGGATCGAAAAGGGCGAGACGCCGGAAGCGATCGTCACCACGCCGGCGGACGGCGCCAGCGAGGTGCTGCTCGACCTGGGCGCTGCGCTCAACCGCGGCGGCGGCGAGCCGTTCGTGAAACTCTACCTGCAGCTCGCGCTGGCGATGCGGCCGAACAGCGACGCGGTGCTGCTGCAGCTCGCCTCGGTGGCCGAGCAGCAGAGCGATTCGGAAGAGGCGATCTCATTCTACGAGCGGATCCCGGCCGCCTCGCCGCTGAAGCGCGCGGCCGAGCTGCAGCTCGGTCTCAACCTCGCCGACCTGAAGCGCCACGACGAGGCGATCAAGCATCTGACGCGGCTGCTCGATTCCGATCCGACCGACATGCGCGCCTATCTTGCGCTCGGCGGCGTCTATGCCTCCAAGGAGGACTACAAGTCGGCGGCCGAGCTGTACGACCGCGCGGTCGAGCGGCTGAAGGAGCCGACCAACGCCAACTGGAACGTGTTCTACCAGCGCGGCATCGCCTATGAGCGGCTGAAGCAATGGCCGAAGGCGGAGCCGAACTTCCGCAAGGCGCTGGAACTCTACCCCGACCAGCCGCAGGTGATGAACTATCTCGGCTATTCCTGGGTCGACATGAACATCAATCTCAGCGAGGGACTGGAGCTGATCCGCAAGGCAGTCGATCTCAGGCCGAGCGACGGCTACATCGTCGACTCGCTGGGCTGGGCCTACTACCGGCTCAACCGCTTCGACGAGGCGGTGGTCGAGCTGGAGCGCGCCGTGTCCCTGAAGCCGGACGACCCGGTGCTCAACGACCATCTCGGCGACGCCTACTGGCGGGTCGGCCGCAAGCTCGAGGCGACGTTCCAGTGGCGCCACGCGCGCGATCTGAAGCCCGATCCGGACGTGCTGCTTTCCGTCCAGAAGAAGCTGAAGGAAGGCCTGCCGGCGCTGGAAGGCAAGACGGCGCTCGAAGCCCCTGCCCCGCCCGCCCCGAAGGTGGTCGACCCCGACAAGAAGGGGTAGTCCGGGATCGTGACCGGAACCGGTGGCGCGGAAGACCTGCGTCCTCTGGCTCAGGCCACCGGCGGCGAACCGACGGCATGGGAGGAGACGCATCCATGTCAGCCATGAAATTCTCCCGCCAGCGGCTGGAGCGGGAGATCGGCGCCGGTGCGTCGCCTCGCTTCCTGTTCTTTTGGGGCCATCAGCCGTCGAAGGACGGCAAGCCCAACGCCTCCTGCTTCAGCCAGTGGTGGCCAGCGCAGTTCGAGGTCGATGGCGTCCGCTATCCCACGGCCGAACACTGGATGATGGCCGGCAAGGCGAGGCTCTTCGGCGATGCCGAGACGACCGCGCGCATCATAGCGGCCGACAGCCCGAAGGAAGCCAAGCAGTTCGGACGGCTGGTGCGCGGTTTCGACGAGCGGCGATGGGATGAAGAGAAGCTGGGCATCGTCGTGGAGGGCAGCGTCCACAAGTTCGGGCAGAACGAGCCGCTGAAGGACTTCCTGCTCTCTACCGGCGATGTCGTGCTGGTCGAGGCAAGCCCGGTGGACCGGGTGTGGGGGATCGGGCTTGCAGTCGACGACGAGGGAGCGCTCGACCCAAGGCAGTGGCGCGGCGATAACCTGCTCGGCTTTGCCCTGATGGAGGCTCGCGACAGGCTCAGGTCCGATGCGGACTACCGTGCCATCGCACACTGAAGGCTTATCGCGGCTTTCCATTGCACATCCGGCAACATGCCCTATATTTTTAGGCAGATTGCCGGAGACAGTTCATGGCTGCCTACACAGCAGTAATCGAGAATGTGGCCCACAAGCTTGGCGGTACTGCCGTGCTTGGAACGGACGTCCGGTCGCAGGCCGACCTAGCAATGGCGGTCCGGCGGCGGCTTCCGCTGTCCGCCTTGAAAGGTCTTTCGGCAGCCGGCCTGAGTGAGCAGGAGATCGAGCGTTTCATCATCCCGCAACGCACGCGCCGACACCGCGCCGAAAGGAATCAGCGGCTGACGGTCGAGGAATCCGACCGTGCCGTCCGGCTCGTCCGCATCCAGTCCCTGGCGGAAGAGACCTTCGGCGATGTCGGAAAGGCGAACCGCTGGCTGCGCAAGGAGCTGGCCGAGCTGGACGGAGAGGCGCCGCTGACGGTGGCGCAGACCGAGGCCGGGGCGCGCGTAATCGAAACCATTATCGGCAAGATCGCCTGGGGTGCGGCCGCCTGATGCGGCTGTGGCGGCTTTCCAGCCGGCAATTCGCGGAAAGTTTCGACGGCGGCTACGGCCTGCTGTTCGACGGGCGATGGAATACGGTGGGGCGGCCGGTAACTTACGCCGCAACCTCTCCGTCACTGTGCGTTCTGGAAAAGCTCGTCCATGTCGAAGATCCGGCGCTGATGCCTTCGCTGGCGATGGTGATCTATCGCGTGCCGGACGATGTGCCGGTTGCGCGCCGCGATCTGGACGATCTTCCGCCGGATTGGCGACGCCGGGAAACCGAGACGCAGCACATCGGCGACGAATGGCTGGCCCGCCTGGAGGCCGCCATCCTGTTCGTCCCCTCGGTAATCGTGCCCATCGCCGGCAGTCCGGATCAGAATCTGATCGTCAACCACCGTCACCCGGCCACGGCTGAAATCACGATCGAGCGTATCGAACCGTTTGAGCTGGATGTCCGGCTGTTGTGACGATTCTCCGACGTGGAGCGACCGGCGCACCATCCCGTTCCGCCAAACTTGACGCTCCCAGCGCGGAACACTAGGACGGGGCCACCTTTTCCAGCCCGCCGACGAGGCTCCGTTGTCTGCCAGCCTGCCCGACCATATGCACCCCAGCCGTTCGTTCCAGGGGCTGATCCTGACGCTGCACAATTACTGGGCCGCCTATGGCTGCGTGGTTTTGCAGCCCTACGACATGGAGGTCGGCGCCGGCACCTTCCATCCGGCGACGACGCTTCGCGCGCTCGGGCCGAAACGCTGGAACGCCGCCTATGTACAGCCGTCGCGGCGGCCGAAGGACGGCCGCTATGGCGAGAACCCCAACCGGTTGCAGCACTACTACCAGTACCAGGTCATCCTGAAGCCGAACCCGCCGGACCTCCAAAAACTCTATCTCGGCTCGCTGGAGGCGATCGGCGTCGATCCGCTGCTGCACGACATCCGCTTCGTCGAGGACGACTGGGAAAGCCCGACGCTGGGCGCCTGGGGGCTCGGCTGGGAGTGCTGGTGCGACGGCATGGAGGTGTCGCAATTCACCTATTTCCAGCAGGTCTGCGGCATCGAATGCGCGCCGGTGTCGGGCGAGCTCACCTACGGGCTTGAGCGGCTGGCCATGTATGTGCAGGGCGTCGACAACGTCTACGACTTGAACTTCAACGGCCGCGACGGCGACGAGAAGGTCACCTATGGCGACGTCTTCCTGCAGGCCGAGCAGGAATATTCGCGCCACAATTTCGAGCATGCCGACACGGCCATGCTGCTGCGCCACTTTGACGACGCCGAGAAGGAATGCCAGGCCCTGCTGAAGGCCGGCGCGCCCCTCTCCCCCCTCGAGGGGGAGATGGCCGCAAAGCGGCCAGAGGGGGTAACCTCAGAAGGCACCTCCAGAACGTCGAGCACGGCCGTAGCGACCCCTCCCGACCAGCCTTCGGCTGGCCACCCTCCCCTCAAGGGGGAGGGGAGCCACCGCATGGTCTTCCCCGCCTACGACCAGGCGATCAAGGCTTCCCACGTCTTCAACCTGCTCGATGCCCGCGGCGTCATCTCGGTCACCGAGCGGCAGAGCTACATTTTCCGGGTAAGAGAATTGGCGAAGCAATGTGGTCTTGCATTTCTTAAGACCGAGGCGGGCGGATTCGCTCCCAATAATGCTCCCAATAATACTGACGCATACAAGAATCATCCGCTTTTTGGAAAATTCTAGCCGATGCCCGACATTCTCCTTGAACTCCGCTCCGAGGAAATCCCCGCCCGCATGCAGCGCAAGGCGGCGGGCGACCTGCGCAAGATGGTCACGGACGGTCTTGTCGAGGCCGGCCTAATCTACGAGGCGGCGCGCGAATACTGGACGCCGCGGCGGCTCGTGCTCGATGTGCGGGGGCTCACTGCCCGCTCGAAGGACGTGCGCGAGGAGCGCAAGGGCCCGAGCACAAAAGCGCCCGACCAGGCGATCCAGGGTTTTCTGCGCTCCGCCGGGCTTACCGACATCGCGCAGGCGGAAATCCAGACGGACCCGAAAAAAGGCGATTTCTACGTCGCCCGCGTCGTCAAGCCGGGCCGCGCGGCGGAGGAGATCATCGCCGCGCTGCTGCCGGAGGTGATCAGGACGTTTCCGTGGCCGAAATCGATGCGCTGGGGCGCCGCGTCGGGACCGAAAGGGTTGCGCTACGGCAAGACCGAGGGGCGCGGCGGCGAGGCGCTGCGCTGGGTGCGGCCGCTGCAGTCGATCGTCTGCACCTTCGGGCCGGAGACCGAGGAGCCGGTGGTGGTCGATTTCGCGGTCGACGGCATCCGCTCGGGCAACACCACCTACGGCCACCGTTTTCACGCGCCCGAGGCGATTTCCGTCAGGCGCTTCGACGACTACGTGGCCAAGCTGGAGGCGGCCAAGGTGATCATCGATGCCGAGCGGCGCAAGGAGATCATTCTCAGCGACGCGAAAAATCTCGCTTTCGCCAACGGGCTCGACCTGGTCGAGGACGAGGGCCTGCTGGAGGAGGTGTCGGGGCTGGTCGAATGGCCGGTCGTGCTGATGGGCGAGTTCGACGAGGCGTTCCTCGCCATCCCGGCCGAGGTGATCCGGCTGACGATCCGGGCAAACCAGAAGTGTTTCGTGACGGCGCCCCTCTCCCCCCTCGAGGGGGAGATGTCGGCGAAGCCGACAGAGGGGGTAACCTCAGAAGGCACCGCCAAAAGAACGTCGAGCACTGCCGAGGCAACCCCCTCCGCCGCCTTCGGCGCCACCTCCCCCTCGAGGGGGGAGGGAAGGCTGGCGCCGCGGTTCCTCCTCACCGCCAACATCGAGGCCAGGGACGGCGGGCGTGAGATCGCCCACGGCAACGGCAAGGTGGTGCGGGCGCGGCTATCCGACGCGCTGTATTTCTGGAAGACCGATCAGGCCGACCTGCCCGACCTCGACAAGCTGGAAGCATCGGCGGAAAAGTTCGGTCTGAAGCGCGATGCGGTCGGAAAACTCCTGCCGCTCGACCAGCGCATGGCCCGCCTCGACCATCTCGGCGTGACCTTTCATGCGAAGCTCGGAACGCAGGGCGAGCGTGTCGAGCGCATCGCAAGACTTGCTGAAGAGCTGGCGCCGACGGTCGCGCTAGCTTTCTCCCCCCTTGCGGGGGAGATGGCCGGCAGGCCAGAGGGGGTACCCTCAGAAGGCACCACCGGAACGTCGAGCACTGCCGGAACGACCCCACCCGGCCGCTTCGCGGCCACCCTCCCCTCAAGGGGGAGGGAAGCGTCGAGCACTGCCGGGACGCCCCCCTCTGTCGCCTCCGGCGACATCTCCCCGGAGATTGGCGCCCTCGCCCGCCGCGCCGCGCTGCTCGCCAAGGCGGACCTCACGACCGAGGTGGTCGGCGAGTTTCCCGAGTTGCAGGGCGCCATGGGCCGCAAATACGCGCTGCTTCAGGGCGAGAACCCGTCCGTCGCTGCCGCGATCGAGGAGCACTACAAGCCGCAAGGCCCGTCCGACCGCGTGCCGACCGATCCCGTGTCGATCGCCGTCGCGCTGGCCGACAAGCTGGACACGCTGGTCGGATTCTGGGCGATCGACGAGAAGCCCACAGGGAGCAAAGACCCCTATGCGCTGCGCCGCGCGGCGCTGGGGGTGATCAGGATTGCGGTAGAGAATCAGGTGCGATTAAGGCTATTTCCTCATTTTCAATCGCTATGGATATTTCATTTGCTGAATGAGCGGTCTGATCAGCGAAAGATCATCAAAGATCATCTTCTGACACTTGAGCATATGTCTCCATCTGTGCGATTTGCAAGGCTGAAAGAGTTTATCGATTCACTTCCTCGCTCGCGAAGAAATCCACACAGCGACGATGCTCTTCCTGATCTCCTCTCCTTCTTCCACGACCGCTTGAAAGTCTACCTCCGCGACCAGGGCGCGCGGCATGACCTGATCGACGCGGTGCTGGCGAGCCGGGCGCCACTCTCCCCCCTTGCGGGGGAGATGTCGGCGAAGCCGACAGAGGGGGTAACCTCAGGAGGCACCGCCAAAGGAACGTCGAGCACCGCCGAAGCTACCCCCACCGCCGCCTTCGGCGGCACCTCCCCCGCAAGGGGGGAGGGCGCGTCGGCGAACGACGACCTGCTCACCATCGTGCGCCGGGTCGAGGCGCTGGGCTCCTTCCTCGACAGCGAGGACGGCAAGAACCTGCTCGCCGGGACGAAGCGCGCCGCCAACATCCTTGCCGCCGAGGAGAAGAAGGGCACGGCGATCGCCGCTATCGTTGACCCGGCGCTGTTCCGCGAGGATGCCGAGAAGGCACTGTTCGCGGCCGTGAACCAGGCCGAGCGGGAGGCCGGCGAGGCGATCCGGCAGGAGGATTTTTCGGCCGCCATGCGGGCGCTGGCGGCGCTGCGGGCGCCGGTCGACAGCTTCTTCGACAAGGTGCTGGTGAACGACGAGGACGTGGCGGTGCGGGCCAACCGGCTGGCGCTGCTGGCGCGCATCCGCGCCGCCACCGGCCAGGTCGCCGATTTCTCGAGAATCGCCGGATGATCCTTTCGCCCGAGCCGGCGCCGGCCCGGATGCGTCGGCCCGCCTGTTTCCGGCGTCACATGGGCAGGATCGCCGGTCCCGGCGCGGCTGGCGGCGTGGGCGGCGCCAACTCGGGCCGAGGCGTGGAAACAGGCGCCGGCCCGGAGGCGGCAGGTTGCGGTTCCGCCATTGGCGGAGCAGGCTGCCGGGACGCCACGGCCTTGTCCTTTTTCCCTTCCTTGCGGCCATTCCGGGACTTCGACTGCGGCGGCTCGACCGGCTCGGCCGCCCCGCCCGAGGCTTCGTCGACAACGCCGCCGCGGATCACCACAGGGGTGGCGTGGGCCCCGGCCGCTTGCCCCGCCGCCGGCCGGCCGAAAGCGACCATCGACGGGCTAACCGCCCGCCGCGTCGGGGCGGCGGCATCCGCCGCTGCCCGCTCAGCGCCGGCGGATTGCGGCTTGTCGACAGCCGTGATGGAAGAAGACCCGCTTGCCTGGTGCGGCGGCGCCTCGACCAGCGACGACGCCTGCGCACTGCCCGAAACCAGCGCGAGAATCGCCAAGGTCGCGCCTGTCAGCCGCATGGGTCCCCCAAAAACGCTTCGATTGACTTTCGGCGTGCCGAAGCCGATGCCGTGGCCACAATCGCATCGAGTGGTTGATCAAGTTTCACGAGACCGGGGCAAAGCCATGATCGCGCGGGCCCATTCTGGAGAGAGGGTTAACGCTTGGCTGAGGTGATCGCCGCTGGCTCCGCGATGGAGGCCGCGCTGGCGCTGCTTTCGGCCGGCGAAGTGGTCGCCGTGCCCACCGAGACCGTGTACGGGCTGGCCGGCGACGCCACCAGCGGCGAGGCGGTGGCGCGCATCTTCGAGGCGAAGGGCCGGCCGCGCTTCAACCCGCTGATCGCGCATGTCGGCTCGCTCGCCATGGCCGAGGAACTCGCGATCTTCGACCCGCTGTCGCGGCGGCTGGCCGAAAAATTCTGGCCGGGGCCGTTGACCCTCGTCCTGCCGCTCAAACCCGGATCGGCCATCCATCCGCTGGTCACCGCGGGTCTCGACACGGTGGCGCTGCGCATGCCGCGCGGCTTCGCCGCCGGGCTGATCGCGCGGCTGGGCCGGCCGTTGGCCGCCCCCAGCGCCAACCGCTCGGGCCGCATCAGCGCCACCACGGCCGCGGCGGTGGCCGAGGATCTGGGCGAGCGCATCCCGCTGGTCGTCGACGACGGCCCGACGCCGGTCGGGGTCGAATCCACCATCGTCAAGGTTGAGGACGGGCGGCCGAGGCTGCTGCGCCCCGGCGGGGTCGCAGCGGCGGAGATCGAGGCGGTTGCCGGCATGGCGCTGGCAAGGAGCGGCGCCGCTGCCGGCATCGAGGCGCCGGGCATGATGACCTCGCACTACGCGCCGGGTGCCGCGGTCCGCCTGAACGCGGTCGAGACGTTCGCAGACGAGGCGCTGCTCGCCTTCGGACCGCAGCGCGCCCGCGGCGCCGAGCAGGCGCTCGCCATCCGCAATCTTTCGGAGCGCGGCGACCTGCGCGAGGCGGCTGCCAACCTGTTCTTCCACCTGAAGGAACTGGACCGGCTCGGCGCGGCCATGATCGCCGTCGAGCCGGTGCCGGACACCGGCCTCGGCGAGGCGATCAACGACCGGCTGGCGCGCGCCGCGGCGCCGCGCGATGCAGACGACGACAATGAGTGAGAGATGACAACCGAGATCTTTGACGACGTGTCCTTCCAGGCAGTGCTCGACCGCTTCGCGAAAATCGTCGGCCCCGCGCATGCGCTGACCGACGCCGCCGACATCGCGCCCTTCGTCACCGAGCATCGCGGCCTCTATCCCGGCCTGACGCGACTGGTGCTGAAGCCGGGCAGCGTCGAGGAGGTCGGCCGCATCCTGAAGCTCGGCAGCGAGACCGGGACGGCCATCGTGCCGCAGGGCGGCAACACCGGTCTGGTGGGCGGCGGCGTGCCTGACCGTTCCGGCCGGCAGGTGGTGCTGTCGCTGTCCAGGCTGAACCGCATCCGCGAGGTCGACACGCTCTCCAACACCATCACCGCCGAGGCCGGCGTGATCCTGCAGAGCCTGCACGACGCGGCCGAGGCGGTGGACCGGCTGTTCCCGCTGTCGCTCGCCTCGCAAGGCTCCTGCGAGATCGGCGGCAATCTCTCCACCAATGCCGGCGGCACGGCGGTGCTGGCCTATGGCAATGCGCGCGAACTCTGCCTCGGCGTCGAGGTGGTGCTGCCCACCGGCGAGATCTTCGACGATCTGCGCAAGCTGAAGAAGGACAATACCGGTTACGACCTGAAGAACCTGTTCGTCGGCGCGGAAGGCACGCTGGGCGTGATCACCGCGGCGGTGCTGAAGCTTTTCCCGAAGCCGCGCGGCAAGGAGGTGGCCTTTGCCGGGCTGGTCTCGCCGGAAGCGGCGCTCGACCTGCTCGGCCGCGCGCAGGAGCGCGCCGGCTCGGGACTCACCGCCTTCGAGCTGATCGGCGCGCGCCCGATCGAGTTCGCGCTGCGTCATCTGTCCGGGGGTGTCGCTCCGCTCGCCGATCAATGGCCCTGGTACGTGCTGATGGAGGTCTCCTCCAGCCGCTCGGCCGAGGAAGCCCGTGCGACGATCGAGGAAATCCTCGGCGAGGCGCTGGAGGCTGAGCTGGTCGGCGACGCGGTGATCGCCGCGAGCCTGGCGCAGGCCGCCGCCTTCTGGAAGCTGCGCGAGGACATTTCCGACGCGCAGAAGCCCGAGGGCGCCTCGATCAAGCACGACATCTCGGTGCCGGTCGCCTCGATCCCCGCCTTCATCGCGCGCGCGGCCGAGGCCGTCGCCTCGGTCAGCCCGCAGGCGCGCGTCGTCTGCTTCGGCCACATGGGCGACGGCAACCTGCACTACAATGTGTCGCAGCCGGTAGGCGCCGACCCGAAGGAATATCTCGCCCTCTACAAGCCGATGAACAAGGCCGTGCACGATGTCGTGCGCGACCTCGGCGGCTCGATCTCGGCCGAGCACGGCATCGGGCAGATGAAGCGGGCCGAACTCGCCCTCACCGCCCCGCCCGTGGCACTGGACCTGATGCGGCGCGTCAAGGCCGCTTTCGACCCGGCCGGGATCATGAATCCGGGCAAGGTGATCTGAGGGATCCGCTTCCGTGCCCTCGGGGCTCTGACAAGGGGCTTTGCACAGATTTCACCGCACCGGCGGCACCGGGATCGGCCCGGTCGGCGGCACCGGTGTCGGCGTCGGGTCGGGCGCAGGATCGGGATCGGGAAACGGTCTGGGCGGGTTCGATTGCATCGGGACCTCCTTTGCGCTCAAACGTCCTGCCCACGCCCCGGTTCCGCCGCACCTCCCCGACGCAGGATCGATCGCCCCGGCTTGGCCGCCCCGAAGCGTCGCGGGACCGGCAGCGAAACTGCGACTGCCTGCTGCTAAGGCTTTCGAGGCGCTCGGCCCGCCCTGTCTCTTGACTGTCGCGCCGATGCCGGCCTAGCATCTCGCAGATGCGAAGGCATCCCTTCGCAAGCGCGAGAGAGGCGGCCGTATGATCCTGGTGGGTGGCAGCCATGCAACGGCGATACGTCAGGCGGCCCGGTCGATGGGTGTCGACCTGAACTTCCACGTCTTTCACCGCAACTCCCCGCTCTGGCCATCCGGAAAAGAGCTGTTCCAGCCGGAATTCCTGGCAGAGTTCAACGGTCTCGAAGGCACCATCTTCTCGTCGCTGGGCGGCAACAGCCACAACGTCATGGGCTTGATCGAGCACCGGGCTCCCTTCGACTTCGTCCACCCCAGGATCAAGACCAAGGCCAAGACCGACGATGACAGGACCTGGGTGCCGTTTTCGGCCGTCAAGCAGAGCATCGAGCAGACCGCCGGAACATTCCTGCGGCTCCTGCAGGGCTTTGCGGAACGCTATCCCGGACGCGTGGTCCACCTGCAGTCGCCACCGCAGATCGAGGACGAGACCTTCATTCGCCAGGGTATCGTGGACAAGGGAACGGATGCCAGAAAGACCGGGCTGGCAAAATTCGGCATCGCCCCCGCCGCCCTGCGGTACAAGCTGTGGCGGCTCAACTCGGAGATATTCGAAGAAAGGTGCGCCGAACTCGGGGTCAAGTTCGTTCCCGTGCCGTCTGCCTCGATAACGCGGTCGGGCTTCCTGAAGCGGAAATATTGGGGCGACCCGACGCACGCCAACGCCGCCTACGGCAAGCTCGTCCTCGAACAGATGAGGCAGCACGCGTGACACATCCCTACAGGAATGCGCCCGACTACCGACGCTGGAGCCGGGCGATGGGAGGTCTCGCCGGCGAGGCCGTCGATCCCGTCGTGTCGTTCCCCTTCAGGGTCGGCAGAACCGAGCGGGTCGTGACCGCCGGGAGCTGCTTCGCCCAGCATATCGCCCGCTATCTCACCGAGCAGGGCTTCAACCATTACATCGCCGAGCGGCCGCACACGGTCCTGAGGGAAGAGGTCGCAAGAGAACACAATTACGGCATGTTCTCGGCCCGGTACGGAAACATCTATACGGCCCGCCAGCTGCGGCAGCTTCTGCAGCGCGCGCATGGCCGCTTCGTGCCGAAGGAGGAGTACTGGCTGAAGGGAGAACGGTATCTCGATCCGTTTCGTCCGCAGATCAATCCCGGCGGCTTCCATTCCCTGGAGGAGCTTCGCCGCGACCGCAAGCAGCATCTGGAGCGGGTGCTTCACGCGTTCAAGGCCGCTCGCGTGTTCGTCTTCACGCTCGGGCTGACCGAGGCGTGGGTCGACCGCGAGGACGGAGCCGTCTTCCCGATCTGCCCGGGGGTGGAGGGCGGCACGTTCAGCCCGGACCGCTACGCATTCGTCAACTTCTCCCTCGCCGAAGTCCTCCTGGACATGAAATTGGCGATCCAGGCGCTGCGGCGCCTCAATCCGAAACTCAAGATCATCCTCACGGTCTCGCCCGTTCCCCTGGCGGCGACGGCCGAGGACCGCCATGTCCTGGTGTCGACGACGCTGTCGAAGAGCGTGCTGCGCGTCGCCGCCGACACGCTGTCGCGCGAGATCGCCAACGTCGCCTATTTCCCGTCCTACGAGATCATCACGGGCAACCATGCCCAGGGGCGGTACTTCGACCGGGACCTGCGCTCCGTGACCGAGGAGGGCGTGCGCCACGTCATGAGGCTGTTCTTCCAGCACGCCGCGGAAGAGGGCGAGGCACCGGTCCCCGCCAAAGCGCCCAGCGCCCGGTTGCGCGAGGAAGATGCCGCCCGGGAGGTGGCCGAAGTCCTCTGCGACGAGGCCTTGCTCGATCCGACCTGATCCGGCGCCGGCACCAGCTGCCGTCGCTTCGGTGTTCAGGCGCATGCCATGGCATGCGCTCGTGAGCGGCGTTCTGCTCGCGCATTTAACCTCCCGTTGAGATGGATTTCCCAATCCTTGCGGTGGGTTGCATTCCGCTAACCATCGGCCGGATCAGGGAAAATTTAACCGATTTCCTTAAGCGGGCAGGTAAACCCGCCGCGCTATTGTCTTGCTCATAAAGAACCCGGCCAACCGGGACAGGGAGACCGGAACACCGGCTCTCGAGAGCGACAGGAAGGCAGTCAAAAATGAGCACGAGCACCCGACTGATGCCAGTCTGGGCGGGACGCAACATGCGCCTCGACCCCTCCCGCTTGCCGCAGGTGGTGAGCTACGCCAGCCGCGACGACCTCGGCGACGTCACCTTCACCATCGACCGCCGCGGCGCCGTGCTGCGCCGGCGGCTCGACCGCAGCGGCCTGCCGGTGACGGTGGCGCTGCCGGCGCGCGCCTTTCTCGGCGTGGCGGCCCGCGCCATGGAGGACGAGACGGGCACCGTCACGGTGACGCTTGAGCTCCTGCACCGCGACCCCATGCTGTCGGTGCCGCTGCTGGTCGCCGACGATCTCGAGGACGTGGCCGCCGACTGGCGCGCCTGGTCGGACGCCTACGGGCTGCCGATGCTGCTGGTCGAGGCCGACGGCGTCGCCCGCACGCTGGAGGAATCGCTCGGCGCCGCGATCAGGGCGCTGCCGCCGCAGGCGCGGCGCCAGGGGCGCGCCACCCGGGCGCGCCGGCCGCGCTTCCTGGTGCGCCGCAAGGCCGGCGACCTCGGCCTGCGCCTGGTGGTCGAGGGGCACGAGATCATCGCGCCGTTCTGAGGCCGAACCGGCGGTGTCACACGCAAATCACCGCCGGATCACAACAAAAAGCCGCCGGAATCCGGCGGCTTTTTGTATCTGCTAACCGAAAAAGCGATCAGTTCAGGCGGGTTTTCAGCGCGTCGAGCGAGGATTTGAACAACTCGCCGCCGACCTTCTGGTCGACCTTGCCCGCGAGCACGGTCCGCGCCGCCTCGACGGCGATATCGACCGCCCTGGCGCGCACCTCGTTGACGGCGTCGCGCTCGGCCTGGCCGATCTTCTGCTCGGCCAGCGCGGCGCGGCGCGTCACATAATCCTCGGTCTTCTGCTTGGCCTCGGCGACGAGCTGGCCGGCCTCGCGCTTGGCGTGCTCGACGATCTCGGCCGCTTCCTTCTCGGCTTCCTTGCGCTTGCGCTGGTACTCGGCCAGGAGCTGCTGCGCCTCTTCGCGCAGGCGGCGGGCTTCCTCCAGCTCGGCCTTGATCTTCTCGGCGCGGGCGTCGAGCGACTTGCCGACCGTGCCCGGCACCTTCATGTAGAAGATGAGGGCCAGGAAGAGGACGAGGGCTACGGTGGCCCAGAATGTGGCGTCCATGATCCGCTCCCTCAGCCTTGCGCCGACTTCACGGCCGCGGCGACCGCGGCCTTGTCGACGGTCCCGCCGACCAGCTCGCGCACGATGGCGGTTGCCGTGTCCTCGGCGATGGTGCCGACTTCGTTCATGGCCTTGCCCTTGATCGCGGCGATGCTGGCCTCGGCCTCTCCGAGACGGCGATCCAGATCGGCCTCGACGCGCTTGCGCTCGGCCTCCGCGTCGGCCCGCGCCTTGTCGCGCGCCTGCTGGCCGATCGTGTTGGCGTTGGCCTTGGCCTCGGCCAGTTCCTGCTCATAGGCGGCGACGGCCGCGTCGGCCTCGCCCTTCATGCGGGCAGCCTGATCGAGATCCTGGGCGATGCGGTCGCTCCGCACCTCGAGGATGCCGCCGATGCGCGGCAGCACGACCTTCTTCAGGAACAGGTAGAAAAGCCCGAAGGTGATCGCCAGCCACAGGAGCTGCGACGGGAAGGTCGATGAATCGAACGGCGGAAACAGGTCCGAGCCGTGGTCGGCGCCGGTTTCGGTATGAGCCCCGCCTGCCGGATGCGCCTGGCCCTCGGGATGGGCTTCTCCGATCGGATGCGCTTCGCCCGCCGGGTGCGTCCCGCCTTGCGTATGAGCTTCGCCTTCCGCCGGGGCGGTTTCCTGAGCGTAGCCAGGTGTCACAAACATCTTCTTCCCCTGTCCGGAACCGGCCGCGCCATGCGGCCGGCAACATCTTCACCCGAAAAGATCAGGTGAAGAGGAGCAGGAGGGCGACGAGCAGCGAGAAGATGCCCAGCGCTTCCGTCACGGCGAAGCCGAAGATCAGGCGGCCGAACTGGCCGTCGGCGGCCGACGGATTGCGCAGCGCGCCCGCCAGATAATTGCCGAAAATGGTGCCCAGGCCGATACCGGCGCCGCCCATGCCGAGGCAGGCGATACCCGCGCCGATCGCCTTTGCTGCATCTACTTCCATGTCAAACTCCTTGTGGATCGTAATCCGGTTGAGAAAATCTACGAGAGCGGCGCGCGCCGCCGGTTCGTCCTTAGTGGCTGGGGTGCAGCGCGTCGTTCAGGTACATGCAGGTCAGCACGGCGAAGACGTAGGCCTGCAGGAACGCCACGAGGAATTCGAGGGCGGTGATGGCGACCGTCATGATCAGCGGCAGGATGGCGCCGAAGACGCCGACCGCGCCGAACGCGCTGAGCGAGGTGACAAAGCCCGCGAAGACCTTCAGCGTGATGTGGCCGGCGAGCATGTTGGCGAACAGACGGACCGAGAGGCTGATCGGCCGCGACAGGAACGAGATCACCTCGATCAGCACGACCAGCGGCACGAGGATGCCCGGCACGCCCTGCGGCACGAACAGTTTCAGAAAGCCGAAACCGTGCTTCATGAAGCCGTAGACGATCACCGTGCCGATCACCAGCAGCGCCAGGGCGAAGGTGACGATGATGTGGCTGGTGACGGTGAAGAAATAGGGGAACAGGCCGAGCAGGTTCGCGACCAGCACGAACATGAACAGCGAAAACACCATCGGGAAGAACTTCATGCCGTGCGAGCCGGCGGCGTCGCGCAACATGTTGGCGACGAACTCGTAGGACATTTCCGACAGCGACTGCAGCCGGCTCGGCACCAGGCCGCGGCTCGACGTCGTCAGATAGAGGAAGGCGCCGGAGACGGCGACCGTCGCCACCATGAAGGCGGAGGAATTGGTGAATGAGAAGTCCATGCCGCCGATCTCGATCGGAATCAGCTTCGCGATCTGGAACTGATGGATCGGATCGTTGGCCATTCGGCCCCCCTCGGCTTGCGGCGCAGCGCGCCAGTCAAATTCAATCCTCGCGGCGGTCCGGGGTTGGCACCCTGGCGCCTGCATCGGCGATCTTTCCCGCCGACCGCATCACGTTGAGCACGCCGGCGGCAAACCCGAGCAGCAGGAACACGATCAGTCCCCAGGGCGAGGTTCCGGCCAACCGGTCGATGAACCAGCCAAGGCCGGCTCCAACCGCCACTCCGGCGATGAATTCGCTCGACAGCCTTAGCGCCTGGCCGTAGCCGACCGCGCCAGACGATCTGGCTGCATTCCCCGTGTCGCCCTCGCCGCGGCCGCGCGCCGCAAGCGATGCTTCGAGCCTTTGCCTTCGGCGCTCCAGCTCGTCGTCCGCAGCATGCTGCGGGTCGCCGCTTCCGGGTCCGGTTCTTCCGGCTTTACCTGGCTTTTTTTCGCCAGCCACCGCAACCCCCTCGCCCGGACGGGAGCTCGTGTCCGTCCGCTTCAAAGTCGCCGGCAACATAGTTAGAGGCCCTGCCCCCGTCAAGCCGCGTCGGGACTTCACAGCAGTTGTATTTTCCTGATATGATTCAATGGCTTGCTCGGGTGCGACATCCTGACCCGCGATTTCGGCAGCCGTGTCGGCGCCGGATCGGGCAAAAGCCGTGGTCGACGCGCCCTTGGAGAGTCGTCAGCTCCAGCCGCCGCCATAGGTGCGGTAGAAGATGTGCAGGCCGATCTTGGTCATCTTCTGCATGGCGCGCGCCCAGCCCGGGCTCACATATTCGGCGTAATAATGCGTCGCGGAGCCGACCTCCTGAATGAATATCTTTCCAGCCGTGACCGCCATCGCCACTTCCTGGGCGCGGCGGTAGTGGCCGGGGCTGAGTATGCGGTCCTTCTTGCCGTCGCAGGCGAAGGAGAACTGGCAGCGGTTGAACCAGGAATCGTTCTGATAGACGACGCCGCAGATCGTCTTCGGATAGGTGGGGTTGCGCACCCGGTTCAGCACCACCTGGGCGACGGCCGCCTGCCCGCGCAAGGATTCGCCGCGCGCCTCGAAATAGACGGCGCTGGCGAGGCATTGCTGCTCCTTGTCGGAGAATACCGAAGCCGGCAGCGGCTGCTGCATCCAGGCGTGGTCGCCCTCGGCGAGCGGCGGCACGAAGCGCCCGTCATTGGGATCGTCGTTCAGCAGCGCCTCGAAGGGCGAGGCGCTGGCATAGTCGGGCTCGCGCGCCGCATAGGCGGTGGCCAGGACGTCGGCCTTGTCGCTGGTGACCAGGTCGGCGAGATAGGCGGGAATCGCAGGGTCCGGCTTCTTCGCCTCCTTGACGTAGAAGGCGGTGGCGATCTGGATCTCCTTGCCTTTGATGTCGGGCTTGGCGAAGGCCATCTTCAGCTCGGGCTCGATCGTGGGCCTCAGCAGCATCGAGGTGCGCTCGAGGATCGAGCCGGCATTGAAGAATTTCGGCGGGGCCACCGGCGCGACATTGACGATGCGGCCCTTCTTGTCGGCGCGGTTGATGCGATCCTCGTCCGGAAGCGCAGCGGCGGCACCGACCTTGCCGCGGAAAGCCACCGCGCCGATGCCGGGCGCGGACATGCCGGAGCCGGAGATCGTTCCGGTAACGTCCGTATCGGTGAAAGGCATCTCGGCGGCATGCACCGAGCCGGCGACCGCCTTCTCGACATAGCCGCTCCAGCGCGTCGACCCGGCCTCGGTGCCGGAGACCATGCTGGCCATGTCCTGGTAGGCGACGCTGGTGGGGAAGCCGAGCCAGATGCCGGTTCCCACGACCAGCGCAGGCAGCACCGCCAGCCGGGGCACGAGGCGCGGCAGCGACCGCGCCGCCCGCCGCGCCATGCCGCCCGCGGCGACGCCCAGCGCCCGTGCCGCGCGGGCGCCGGCGACCAGACAGGAAATGACAATGAGAAGGGTCTTCGCGACCAAGGCAACGGCAAACCGTCGCGACACAAGATGTCGAAACAAGACTGACTCTCCAGGACGCAACAGCAACCCACCGGAGAGCGAGAGTGATGCATTAACCTTGATGGACGGTTAACAGGCGGGGTGAGGCGGGAATGAGGCGGCTGCCAGCCGCAACGATCCCTCCCCCTCGAGGGGAGGGTGGCCGCGAAGCGGCCGGGTGGGGTCATCGCGGCCGTACTCGACGCAAGGCAGCGTTGGAGTACGGCCGCGATGACCCCACCCGCCTCGCTTCGCTCGGCACCCTCCCCTCAAGGGGGAGGGATCGCCGCAGTCACCGCTTCTTCGCCTTCCCGGCGTAGGGATTGTCGGATGCCCTGAGCGCGATGCGGATCGGCACGCCCGGCATGTCGAAGGACTCGCGCAGGCTGTTCGACAGATAACGCACATAGGACTGCGGCATCGCGTCGGGCCGCGAGCAGGAGACGACGAAGCCCGGCGGGCGCGCCTTCACCTGGGTGATGTATTTCACCTTGAGCCGGCGCCCCGCCACGGCGGGTGGCGGGTGGTGCGCCAGGATGCCCTCCAGCCAGCGGTTGAGACGCCCGGTGGAGACGCGGCTGTTCCAGACGCGGTGCGTCTCGACCACCGCTTCCATCAGCTTGTCCAGCCCGCGGCCGGTCTCGGCCGAGATCGGCACGGCGCGCAGCCCGCGCACCTGCGGCAGGAGCCGCTCCGTCTTCTCGCGCAGTTCGGCGAGCGTCGCCTGCGGCGTGTCGATCAGGTCCCATTTGTTGAAGGCGATCACCAGCGCCCTGCCCTCGCGGATGATCAGGTCGGCGATCTGCAGATCCTGCTTCTCGAACGGGATGGTGGCATCGAAGACGATGACCACGACTTCGGCGAACTTGATGGCGCGCAGGCCGTCGGCGACCGAGAGCTTCTCCAGCTTCTCCTGCACCTTGGCCTTGCGGCGCATGCCGGCCGTGTCGAACAGTTTTATCCTGCGGCCGCGCCAGTCCCAGTCGACCGAGATCGAGTCGCGTGTGATGCCGGCCTCAGGGCCGGTCAACAGCCGCTCCTCGCCGATCAGCGTGTTGATCAGCGTCGACTTTCCGGCGTTGGGCCGGCCGACCACGGCGATCCGCAGCGGCTTCGTCTCGTCATAGGCAGGCTCGTGATCCGCGTCGGCCTCGGAAATGTCCTCGCCGACCAGCACGTCGCTCTCGGCCGGCAGGTCGTCTTCCTCGTCGTCCGGAAAGCAGCGCGCCTCGCCGAGCGCCTCGACGATGGCGTCGCGCAGGTCGGGCATGCCCTGGCCGTGCTCGGCCGAGATCGGGATCGGCTCGCCGAGGCCCGCCTCCCACGCCTCCAGCGTGCCGCCTTCGGAGGCACGCGATTCCGACTTGTTGGCGGCCAGCACCACCGGCTTGCCGGATTTTCGCACGATATCGGCGAAGGCCTTGTCGTCGGGCAGCAGGCCGGCGCGGGCGTCGACCATGAAGATCACCAGGTCGGCCTCGCGGATGGCGATCTCCGTCTGCTCGCGCATGCGGCCCTGCAAGGTGTGCGGCGCCGCCGTCTCGAACCCGGCCGTGTCGATGACGTCGAAGGAAAGGTCGTAGAGTTTCGCCGGATGGATGCGCCGGTCGCGCGTCACGCCCGGCGTGTCGTCGACCAGCGCCAGCTTCTTGCCGGCCAGCCGGTTGAACAGGGTCGACTTGCCGACATTCGGCCGGCCGATGATGGCTACCTTGAAGCTCATGGCCCTAGGAAGCGCCGGAGCCGCGGATCAGCTCGGACATCATCGAGGCGCGGTCGCGCAGGCCGCGCGGCGCCGCCTCGTCGTTGACGATCTGCTCGAAGAAGGCGAGCGCGTCCTTGCCCCTGCCCTCCTTCCAGGCCGACAGGCCGAGCGCCTCGCGCGCCGAATGGCGCAACGTGTTGGTGTCGGCGGCGAGCACCTCGACGCGCGTCGAGACATCCTGGTAGGAGCCGGTGTCGACGAGGATGTAGCCGGCGCGCAGCTTGGCCATGTCGCGGATCACCTGCGGGATCGACGTGTCGGCCGCCACCTTGTCGAACTCGGCCACCGCGCCGGCGAGGTCGCCCTTGTCGGCAAGCACCGTGGCGGCGCGCATTCGGGCGAGCAGCGGATAGGCGCCGTAGCCGTCAGTCTCGAGCGCACGCAATTCGGTCAGCGCCTCGTCCGGCTTGCCGCTGCCGGCGAGCGTGAGCGCCTGCGAGAACCGGTCGCCGGAAGCGTTCGCCCGGGTCTCGACCCAGTATTGGTAGCCGACATACGCGGCGGTCCCAAGCACGACGACAACCGCGACCGCGATCGCCGCGGGACCAAAACGGTTCCACAGCGCCTTCGCCTGCTCCTGGCGGATCTCCTGATTGACTTCGCGGATAAAGCTGTCGTCCGACATCGTTCCAAAAACCGTTTTCGCCGCCGGGGCGACCTGGAACCGCCTTGTAGCGGAATTTTGTCGGCATGGAAGGGGCGCGCCCCAGAATCGGGCTTTTGCGCGCTGCGGTGGGGTTCACATGTTGGTTGGGGACCCTGGACGCATTCCCAACCGTGCCACAATCATGGCATAGCTGGCATCTTTGTACCTTGTCCACGAGTGCCGATGTCCCTTTATCCGCGCGTCGCCGCCGCCCTGACAGCCTGCCTGATCGCCTTCCCGGCAGCCGCGGAAAACCTCCCGGCAAAGCCGCGGCAGGTGGTGATCGTCTCCTTCGACGGCGCCAACGACATCGCCCAGTGGCAGCGCAGCCGCTCGCTCGCCGCGGTCACCGGCGCGCGCTTCACCTATTTCCTCTCCTGCGTCTTCCTGCTGACGCGCGACACGCGCGGCCTCTACCAGGCGCCCGGCGAGAAGGCCGGACGCTCCAATGTCGGCTTCGCGCCGTCGACCTCCGACGTCGCGGCGCGGCTCGACCAGATCCGGCTGGCGCGCAACGAAGGCCACGAGATCGCCAGCCACGGCTGCGGCCATTTCGACGGCGCCAAATGGAGTGCCGCCGACTGGCGACGCGAATTCGCTTCCTTCTCTACCATCCTGCGCGACGCCTGGCGCATCAACGGCCTCGCCGGCGAGCCGCAGGGGTGGCGGCACTTCGCCGAGACCGAGGTGAAGGGTTTTCGCGCGCCTTACCTGTCAACCGGTCGCCATCTTGACCAGGCGCTCGCCGAAGCCGGCTTCGCCTACGACGCGTCGGGCGTGTCGCGCGGGCCGGCCGAGCCGGTGCGCAAGGGCGGGCTGCTCGCCTTCGCCCTGCCGCAGATCCCGGAAGGCCCGGCCGGCCGCAAGGTGATCGCCATGGACTACAACCTCTATGTCCGCCATTCCGGCGGTTTCGAGAGGGGCGACGAGACCGGCGCATTCGAGGAGCGCACGGTGAAGGCGCTGCTCGCCGCCTTCGACAAGGAATATCGCGGCGACCGCACCCCGCTGCAGGTCGGCTTCCATTTCACGCTGATGAACGGCGGCGCCTACTGGCGCGCGCTGGAACGCTTTGCCCGTGACGTCTGCACGCGGCCGGACGTCGACTGCATCAGCTATGCCGACTTCGTGGCGCGGCAGACGGAGAAGGACAAGCCGGCGGGCGGCGTCGGCGGCTGACGACGCCTACGCTGCATCTCAAGCTTGTGATCCCGGTCGGCCCGTCGCCTCATTCGGCGCCGGCCGCCTCCTGGCCGAGCTTGGCCCGGTGTTCGAGATAAAGCTGGTCGATGTCGGGCAGCGGCTCGCCGCGGAGCGTTGCCTCGAAGGCACGCAGGCGCTTGTGCACCGATTGCAGCTCGACGATGGTCGACCAGGAATTGAGCAGGAACTGCAGCGACGACGTCACGCGCCCGAAGGCGTTCGATATCTGGTTGAGCGGTCCGAACGTGATCTTGTGCGCGACCAGCGAGGGCCCGAGGATGATGAAGGAGAAGATGTTGTCGGCCTGCAAATAGGTGTAGCGGACGACATTGAAGTAGACGTAGTGGGCATAGAGGCGGAAATAGTTCCGGCGCACATTGCCGAACAGCTCGGTGGTGGTCGCCGGCTGGGCACGGTCGGCGTGATCCTCGCCATAGACCAGCTCCTTGCGGTACGCCGCCTCGACACGCTGGTTGCGGAACTGCAGGCCCGGCAGCTTGATGCCGGCGAGCATGACGGACAGCGTCCCGAACAGGCACCAGCCAAGCGCAGCCACGAGGAGCGGATGCGGCACCGCCCCGATGATCGGCAGTTCGCTGATGTGTTTCTCCAATTCGAGCATCACCGGAACGAAGGCGATCAGCGTCATGATGGACGTCACGAAGCTGGATCCCAGATCCTCCATGATCTGCGAAAAGCGCATCGTGTCTTCCTGGATACGCTGCGAGGCGCCTTCGATGTGGCGAAGCTTGCCCCAATTCTCCATGAAGTAGTCGTTCATGGCCGTGCGCCAGCGGAATATCCAATGCTGGACGACGAAGGCATTGACGACGGAGACGTTCATGCCGATCAGCGCCAGCCAGGCGAAGCTGGATGCACCCGCGTAGAACTCCGCATTGGTAGACTGGCGCGTCCCGGCCATCAGGCCCTGGACGTAGTCGAAGAATGGCCCGTACCAGTTGTTCACCGCCACGCTGACCTGAACGTTGAAGTAGAGCAGGAAAAGGATGACGGAGGTGACGAGGATGGACCATTCCAGCCAGGGATGGGGCGAAAACCAGCGCCAGAAGGCATAGAAAATCAGGGCGCCGGCGATAAAATACAGATAAAACCATATGAAAGGCGTCGACCAGAACACGCTGATGCCGATGATCGGCGGCGCGTCGGGCGCGGCCGGCGGCAGACCGAAAAGCCCGCCAAGGCGCGCGCCGCCCAGATACCACAGAGCAATCAGCACCGCGCTCCACAGGACGGCCGAGAGAAAGAACAGCTTCGGCCGCGGGAAGAAGGATACGAACACGTTGGCGGTTTCCTTGGGCGGGGCGCGGGAGCGCATGGTTGGACGGCCGCCGTCACCCGGCATTTCGCCCGAGCGGCGGCGTCTGGCGGCATGAAGTCACAGTTCGGCGCGAAAGAGAATGCGCGCCGGTCGCCATTTCCGCGCAGGAAGAAGCAAATTATGGCGATTTTGCCGTGCCACGCGACATCAGGCTCGCCAACCCCGCCGCAAGCAGCGCCACGGCCGCCAAAACCGAGGCCAGGACGAAGTCGCCGGTCCGCTCGGCGATGAAGCCGGCGGCGATCGGCCCGAGGATCTGGCCGATGCCGAAGGCGGCGGTCATCACCGCCAGCACGCGGCGCGGCGACGCAGGCGCCAGCTCGCGGCCGGCCTGCAGGCCGAGCGCGGTGAGGCCGACGAAGGTGCCGCCGAGCAGAACGCCGCCCAGCAGCGGGCCGGTCCAGCCGCCGAGGCCGACGCTGGCCGCCACGCCCAGGGCCTCGACCAGGCAGCCGAGCACGAAGGCGGCGGCCAGACCGATGCGGCGCGCCACCGCGTTCCACAGGAAGACCGACGGCAGGGCGGCGAGCCCGGTCACCAGCCAGACGCCGGTCTCGAACAGGCGCCCGCCGCCGCCGTCCCGCACGATGGCTATCAGGAAGGTCGCCGTCACGATGTAGCCGAAGCCGAACAGCCCGTAGGCGAGGATGGTGAAGACGATCGGCCGCCCGCCCGACAGCGGCGGCTCGCGGCGGATGCTGCCACCTGTGGCGACGGGCCCGCGGTCGATGACAAGGCCAGCAACCGCGATACCGGCTGCCGACAGTGCCGCCGCGCCGAGCCAGCCCGCCTGCCAGCCGGCATGGACGCCGATCAGCCCCGCCATCATGACCGAGGAGGCGACGATGCCGAGACCGACGCCGGCGAAGTGGAAGGCCTGCAGATCGTCGCGACCGCCCGCCGCAAGATGGCTGAAGACGATGCCGGTGGTGAAGATCATGACGAAGGCGCTGGCCAGACCCGCGAGGAAGCGCAGCACGATGAAGGCGAGGACGCCGGTGCCGACCGCCATCGCGGCCGACAGCAGCGCGTTGGCGACCAGGCCGGCGATCATGATCGTCCGCTCCCGTCCCTGCGCCCAATTCCCGCCCGCCGCCACGGCACCGAGGAGATAGCCGAGAAAGTTGGCCGAGGCGATCAGTCCTGCATCGCGTGCCGACAGCCCGACCTCCTCCATCATGCCGGGCAGGATCGGCGTGTAGACGAAGCGGCCGATGCCCATGGCCACCGCCATCGCCACCATGCCGGCAAGGGCAAGTCGGAGCGGTGGCAGCGGTGCGAGCATGGCCGGCAGGATAGGTTTGCTGCGCCGCAACACAACAGGCTTCGATTGGGCCAGTCCCCGGGAGACATGTCGCCTCCGTCGCGTCGCGGCATGTCAAACCGGGCCGGTCAGCATTCGCCGATCCATGCGCGTCGATCCGGAGCAGCGATCGTGCGTGCCGGGCACGAGCCGGCCGGACGCCGCCGGGATGCAGGCAGGATCAGCCCTCGGCGAATCCCCGGGGCAGCCGATAGCAGCGGTCGAACGGCAGGTCGGCGAGCTCGCGCGGCGACATCGCCGCCAGGACCGGGTGGGCGATCGGATCGCGCCGCCAGTCCTCATCCCCAGCGAATTCCGGTTCCGCCGGCTCGAAGAGGATGCGGCCGACCGCTGGTATCCTTGAGAAAAACTTCATCTCGGCTCTCCTGCGAAGCCTTTCACGTTCCGCCATTCTGATCCAAGATGGCATTTCCGCAATCCAGAATGCGGATAGGCGCCATTAGAGAATCTAAACCCATGCCGCTCAATTCCGTGCATCTCAACGGGCTTCGCGCCGTCGAAGCGGTGGCGCGGCGCGGATCGCTGCAGAAGGCGGCCGAGGAGCTCGGCGTGTCGGCGAGCGCGGTGAGCCAGCAGATCGGCCGCACCGAGGCGCGGATCGGCCAGGCGGTGTTCGAGCGTTCGCCGACCGGCCTGCAGCCGACCGCCTTCGGCCGCGAGTTCACGGCGCGGCTGACCGCCGGCTTCCGCGAGCTGGAAGGCGCCGTCGCCCTGGCCGAGCGGGCGAAGGCCTGCGTGCTCGCCGTGTCGGTGGCGCCCGCCTTCGCCTCGAAATGGCTGCTGCCGCGGCTGTCGCGCCACTTCACCCGCTATCCCGAGGTGATCCTGCGCATCGACGCCTCGACGAAACTGGTCGACATCGACCACTCCGACATCGACATCGCCATCCGCATGGGCGACGGCACCTGGCCCGGCGCGCACTCCGAGCTGCTGATCGCGCAGGAGATCTTTCCCGTCTGCGCCCCGGCAGTCGCGGCGACGCTGAAGACGCCCGCCGACCTCGCCGGGGCCTGGGAGATCACCGACGAGAATGCGATGTTCACCTGGGAACAATGGTTCCGGGCGGCCGGCGCCGAGCCGGTGACGATGCATCGCGGCGCCCGCTTCACCGATCCGATGCTCTGCCTCGAATCGGCGATCGCCGGCCACGGCGTGACGCTCGCCTGGCAATTGCTCGCCGCCGACGCGCTTGCGGACGGCCGGCTGGTCGCGCCCTTCGGCGTGCGCGCCACCAGCGGCCTCGGCTACTGGCTGGTCTCCTCGCAGTCGGAGCGGGAGCAGCGCAAGGTGACGCAGTTCAAGGCCTGGATCCGCGAGGAGATCGAGCAGACGATCCGCCAGTTCGGGCCGCTGGTCTGCGCGCAGTGAGCATGGCTTTTGGCGTGGAATGGCACCCGACACTGCCCTATCTAGGAAGGCCCGATCCCGATTCTGAAGGTATTTTCTCCATGACCTCGCATCCCGGCTCGCTTTCCGCCTCGATCGATCCAGAAAAACTCGACCGGCTGGCCGAGGTGGCGGTTAAGATCGGCCTGCAGCTTCAGGCGGGGCAGGATCTGGTGCTGACGGCGCCGATGGCGGCGCTGCCGCTGGTGCGCCGCATCGCCGCGCATGCCTACGAGGCCGGCGCCGGGCTGGTCACGCCGATCTTCGCCGACGAGGAGATCACGCTGGCGCGCTATCGCCATGCCGCGGATGCCAGCTTCGACAAGGCGCCGGGCTGGCTCTACGACGGCATCGCCAAGGCGTTCGACGCCAACACGGCGCGGCTCGCCATTGTCGGCGACAATCCGATGCTGCTGTCCGGCGAGGACCCGGCCTTGGTGGCGCGCGCCAACAAGGCGAACTCGCTCGCCTACAAGCCGGCGCTGGAGAAGATCGCCGGCTTCGACATCAACTGGAACATCGTCGCCTATCCCGGCCCGTCCTGGGCGAAGCTGGTGTTCCCGGACGACGCAGAGGACGTCGCCGTCGCCAAGCTGGCCGACGCCATCTTCGCGGCGTCGCGAGTGGACGTCGACGATCCGGTCGCCGCCTGGCGCGAGCACAATGCGACGCTGGCCGAGCGCACCGCCTGGCTGAACGGCGAGCGCTTCGACGCGCTGCACTATACCGGGCCCGGCACCGACCTCACCATCGGGCTCGCCGACGGGCACGAGTGGAACGGCGGCGCCTCGACCGCCAGGAACGGCATCACCTGCAATCCCAACATCCCGACCGAGGAGGTGTTCACCACGCCGCATGCGCGCCGCGTCGAGGGTTTTGTCGCCAGCACGAAACCGCTGTCGCACCAGGGCACGCTGATCGACAACATCCAGGTGCGCTTCGAGCAGGGCCGGATCGTCGAGGCGAAGGCCTCGCGCGGCGAGGAGGTGCTGAACAAGGTGCTCGACACCGACGAGGGCGCCCGCCGGCTGGGCGAAGTGGCGCTGGTGCCGCATTCCTCGCCGATCTCGAAGAGCGGGCTTTTGTTCTACAACACGCTGTTCGACGAGAACGCCGCCAGCCACATCGCGCTCGGCCAGTGCTACGCGAAATGCTTCGTCGACGGCGACAAGCTCCCGCCCGACCAGATCGCCGCGCAGGGCGGCAATCGGAGCTTGATCCACATCGACTGGATGATCGGCTCCGATCGGATCGACATCGACGGCCTGCGCGCCGACGGCACGAGGGTGCCGGTGATGCGCAAGGGCGAATGGGCGTAAGCCTATTTATCCTGCGCTGCGGTCATGCCCTTCAACGACAGGACCAGGGTCATCGGGTTGGCCGGTGACGCAGTGAAGCCGTATCGCTCATAAAACGCCTTGGCTTCGCCGGAAATCGCGTGGACCAGCACGCCGCGAATGCCGACGATCATCGCGGCCTGAGCGACGCGCACCACCGCATCCTGCAACAAGGCGACGCCGATGCCCCTCCCCTGCCAGTTCGCATCGACGGCCAGCCGACCGAGAACGGCCATCGGAATCGGATCCGGCATGTTCCGCCGCAGCGAGCCGGTCGCTTCGGCCAGCGCGAGCGCGCCGGACGACAGGCAGTAGTAGCCGACCACGCGCTGGTCTTCGGCCACGACATAGGTGCGCGAAGCCCCGCTCAGCTGATTGGCGCGCGCCCGCCGCCGCAGCCACTGGTCGAGCGCGCCGTTGCCGCTGTCGAAGGAGTCCAGGTCGTGCGCGTCGGCCAGCAGCGACGGCGCGGACAGCATCACGCTTTCCAGGGTTTTGGCGCATTCATCAGCCGGGCAAAGCCTGCCCCGCCGGGCGGCTGGTCCAGGATTGCCAGGTAGCGGCTGTAGCTCTCAGCATCGACCTTGACGAGCGTCTGGTCGAGCAGCGTATCCTCGGCGGCACGATAGGCCGCGTCGATCATGAAATCCGAGCGCGTCTTGCCGCGGATTTTAGCAGCGCGGTCGATCACCGCGCGCACGTCCTCGCGCATGCGCAGGTTGACGGCGCGGGCGTGGGCTGCGGACTTGGCCATGATCATGCTCCTTCCTGTCCATAATGCACGCATACACATTGTGTATCAAGCCAGCGATGGCAATATCTCCAGCCGTGTCGAGTGCTTCGCCGTGAGCGCCTCGCCGAGCGCTTTGCCGGGAGCCTTGGATAGTCAGGGGCTCTGGACTCAGCCCGCCAAGACCTGCGCATACACCTCCGGCTTGAAGCCGACGGTCAGCTTTCCGTCGACGTCCAGCACCGGACGCTTGACCATGGTCGGCTGCCTGAGCATCAGCGCCGCCGCCTTTGCGGCATCGAGGTTCTCCTTCTCCGCGGCCGGCAGCTCGCGGAAGGTGGTGCTGCCCTTGTTGAGCAGCTTTTCCCAGCCGACCTGCCCGATCCAGCGGTCGAGCGTCTTCGCGTCGAGGCCGTCCACCCGATAGTCGTGGAAGCGATAGGCGTGTCCGTGGCCGTCGAGCCAGGTCCACGCCTTCTTCATCGTGTCGCAGGTCTTGATGCCGTAGATGATCGTCGCCATCGGTCCTCTTCCCGGTCGAATCGGCGGTTTCCCGCGCCTTATAGCAAGCTGCGCGCGATCCGGCCGCCCGGCGGACGTCCCCTCCAAGACCGGCGCGGAGACGCCGGCGGCGGGATTCCTTATTTCGCTTTACCGGGTGCGAGCCCGTTCTTTCTGTGGCAGAGTTCGCCCGAGGCACCGGAGGACGTGCCCTTGGAGGAGAACACATGCTGAGCAGACGCAGCCTTCTTTTGAGCGGCGCGGCGATCGGCGCCGCCGGTCTCGCCGGCTGGCAGACGCCCGCCTTCGCGCAGGCGCCGCAACTGAACATCTTCGTGCCGGCCGCCCCCGGTGGCGGCTGGGACCAGACGGCGCGCACCATGGACGAGGTGCTGCGCAAGGAAGGCCTGATCTCCGGCTCGCAGATCACCAATGTCGGCGGCGCCGGCGGCACGGTCGGCCTGCCGCAATTCGTCAACCAGTGGAAGGGCAAGGGCAATTCGCTGATGGTCGGCGGCATGGTGATGGTCGGCGCCATCATCGCCAACAAGGCGCCGGTCACGCTTGCCCAGACCACGCCGATCGCCCGCCTGACCGGCGAGTTTGAGGCGCTGGTGGTGCCCGCCGCCTCGCCGTTCAAGACCGCGCAGGACTTCGTCGCCGCGCTGAAGGCCGATCCCGGAAAAGTGCCGGTGGCCGGCGGCTCGGCCGGCGGCACCGACCACATCATGTTCGGCCTGATCGCCAAGGGCGCGGGCGTCGACCCGACGACGATCTCCTACGTGCCTTATGCCGGCGGCGGCGAGGCGCTGGCGGCCCTGCTCGGCAACCAGGTGGCGGCCGGCATCTCCGGCTACGGCGAGTTTTCCGAGCAGGTGGCGGCGGGCGCGCTCAGGCTGCTGGCGATCTCCGCCGGCGAGCGCCAGCAGGGCATCGACGCGCCGACGCTCAAGGAACAGGGCATCGACGTCGAGCTGTTCAACTGGCGCGGCGTGTTCGCCCCGCCCGAGGTCTCGGCCGAGGACAAGGACGCGATGATCAAGCTGGTCCAATCCATGGCCGACAGCGCTTCCTGGAAGGAGCAGCTCGGCAAGCGCAACTGGACGCCGATCCTGCTCACCGGCGACGACTTCGCAAAATTCCTCGCCGAGGATGCCGCGCGGGTCGAGGGCATCCTGAAGGATCTCGGCCTGGCGTAAAGGCGGAGCGGCCGGCGCTGCGGCCCCGCTCCCTTCCCGTCCTGAGCTTGTCGAAGGACGGGAAGAAGGTGCCGCAGGGGCGGATGGAGGACACCCATTCTGAAGGTTCCGCGCCTCATCCGCCTGCCGGCATCTTCTCTCTATGAGCAGCAGGGCAATCGCAGATGACGAGCAATGAGGGATTGCGCAACTTCTCACCCCCACCCCTAACCCCTCCCCACAAGGGGGAGGGGACTTTGCGGCCGCCGTGCGGAGCGAAATTGCCGACGATTGGCGTCTGGCGGAGCCGCAGCAATATCCCCCTCCCCCTTGTGGGGAGGGGTTAGGGGTGGGGGTAATCCCGCATACGATTGCCCTGCTGTCGACAGGGCGTAGATGCCGGACGCTGCGGCGCCCGCCGCCGAGTTGCTAACTGGCCAAGCCACTGCAACGTTGCAAGCCGGGCTCCGAAGAACAGAAACGCCAGGGGAAGAGCAGCATGTCCATCGAACAACCGCCCGCCCGCCCGCCATTCGCCCTGCCGGAGGCGACGATCGGGGTCGGCCTGCTGCTCGTGGCGGCCGTGGTGTTGTGGCAGACCGCGATAATGCCGGTCTCGCCGATGTATTCGAAGGTCGGGCCGACTGTCTTCCCCTACATGACCGCGTTCGGGCTGGCTCTGTTCGCGGTGTTGCTGATCATTCAGGCGTGGCGGGGCGGCTGGCAGCCGGACGACGAGAAGGAGGTGGCCGTCGACTGGCGCTCGACCGGCTTCGTCGCCGCGGGCCTGCTCGCCAACGTCCTGCTGATCAAGCCGCTCGGCTTCACCTTCGCCTCGACCGTGCTCTTCGTGCTGGTCACGCACGGCTTCGGCAGCCGCAAGCCGCTGCACAACGCGGCGATCGGCCTCGTCCTGTCGCTCGCCGCCTATTTCGGCTTCGCCAAGGCACTCGGCGTCAACATCGGCGCCGGCGTCATCGAACGGCTGCTCGGAGCCTGATGCATGGACACGCTGTCGCAACTCGCAAACGGCTTCGCCATCGCCTTCACTCCGATGAACCTGTTGTGGTGCCTGCTCGGCACCACGCTCGGCACGGCGATCGGCGTGCTGCCGGGCCTCGGGCCGGCGCTCACCATCGCGCTGCTTTTGCCGATCACCTTCCAGGTGCCGGCCGAGGCCTCCTTCATCCTGTTCGCCGGTATCTACTACGGCGCCATGTATGGCGGCTCGACCACCTCGATCCTGCTCAACACGCCCGGCGAGAGCGCCACCATCGTCACCGCGCTCGAGGGCAACAAGATGGCCCGCAACGGCCGCGCCGGCGCCGCACTCGCGACCTCGGCGATCGGCTCCTTCGTCGCCGGCACGATCGGCACCGCCGGCATCGCCTTCCTGGCGCCGGTGGTGGTCGGCCTGGCACTGGCCTTCGGGCCGGCCGAGTATTTTTCGCTGATGGTGCTCGCCTTCGTCATGGTCTCGGCGGTGCTCGGCTCCTCCTCGGTGCGCGGCCTGACCAGCCTGTTCATCGGCTTCTTCATCGGCATGGTCGGCATTGACCTGCAGACCGGCCAGGCGCGCTTCACCTTCGGCCTGCCGGAGCTGCTGGACGGCATCGACGTCATCATCGCCGCGGTCGGCCTGTTCGCCGTCGGCGAGACGCTCTACGTCGCAGCGCGGCGCTACACGGGCCGCGACGAGATCATCCCGCTGAAAGGCTCGCTCTACATGTCGGCGCAGGAATGGGGGCGCTCGTGGAAGGCGTGGTTCCGCGGCGCCCTCATCGGCTTCCCCATCGGCGCCATGCCGGCGGGCGGCGCTGAGATCCCGACCTTCCTGTCCTACGCCGTCGAAAAGAAGCTGTCGAAACACAAGGAGGAGTTCGGCACCACCGGCGCCATCGAGGGCGTCGCCGGGCCGGAAGCAGCCAACAACGCCTCGGCCGCCGGCGTGCTGGTGCCGATGCTCACCCTCGGCCTGCCGACCTCGGCGACCGCCGCGATCATGCTGTCGGCGTTCCAGAGCTACGGCATCAACCCCGGGCCGCTGCTGCTCACCACGCAGTCCAGCCTGGTCTGGGGGCTGATCGCCAGCCTGTTCATCGCCAACGTCATCCTGGTCATCCTCAACCTGCCGCTGATCGGGCTGTGGGTCAGGCTTCTCCGTATCCCCGCGCCGCAGCTCTATGCCGGCATCCTGGTGTTCGCTACGGTCGGCACCTACGGCATCTCGCAGTCACCCGTCGACCTGGTGCTGCTCTACGTTCTCGGCGCCATGGGCTTCCTGATGCGACGCTTCGACTTCCCAACGGCGCCCGTCATCATCGGCATGATCCTCGGACCGCTGGCGGAGCAGCAGTTCCGCCGCGCCATGACGATCTCCGCCGGCGACTGGTCGGTGTTCTACACGCACCCGCTGTCGCTGACGCTGCTGCTGCTTGCGCTGCTCGCCCTGCTCGCGCCGAAGATCTACAGCTTCATCCAGCATCGCCGCACGCGCGGGCCCGAGCATGTGCCGGGAGATGCGTGACATAAGATGCTGATTTGACCGGCGGGGCGTCCTCCGACGCCCGTTTCCGCCGGCAAGGCGCCGACGATATGGTGCGACACGACCGGGCGCCCCGCAAAAGCGCCGTCACATCGGCGAACGCACTGTATGTCTATGCGAAGACACCCGCCCGCGACGCGTCCACGCCGTATTCGGCGGCGGCATCCAGGATGGTGTGCCAAAGGCTGTCGGCGAAGCTGGTGAAGACGAGCAGGTGGTAGACCGGGCTGCCGTCGGCCGCATCCGCGGCGCGCCACAGGCCGACATTGGTGTGGTCGATCGATGTCGCCGCCGCTGTGCCCACCGGAAACGCCGTGTCGTGGAAGTCGAGCGACGAGACCTTGGCAAGCGCGTCGCGGACGCGCGCTCCTGATATCCGGATCAGGCAGCGGCCGCCCGACTGGTCGGACAGCGACGCTATTCCGGCAAAAACGCCGCGCAACGGAGCCAGTGGATCGGCCAGGCCGTCGGCGGAGGTCAACGCGAAGAACTGGTCGGGACCGGACCAGACCAGCGTGGCCTGCTTACCGAACAGCGCGGTCGGGCGGTCCGGCGCGGCGACGCCGTAATGCGTCTTTGCAGCCTTCGCCGTGTCGGCCCAGCGGCCGCGTCGCGCCATCACCTGGACCAGGCTGAAACCGGTCAGCTCGGCCAGAAAAACGCCGGCCTCGCCGGAGAGAACACCCTGTCGGCCCGGCACGAAAGCCTTCCGCAGCGGCGAGCCCACGCTCCACAGATAATCAGCCACGCTGGCGCCCTCCCTCGGGATCGTAGAAGACCGGGCTGCAGATTTCGACGTCCATGTCCTCGCCGCGCAGCGGGTCGTGGGCACGCACGATCTCGCCAAGACGCTCGCGGCCACGCTCGACCAGCCCCAGGCCGATCCACTGGCCGAGCATCGGCGAGAAGCAGACGGAGGTGACATAGCCCTGGTCGGTGTCGGGGCCGGGAATGGCGTCTTTCGGAACAATGTGCGCGCCGGAGCGCAGGCGGCTCGCCGGGTTCACAGGCTTGATGCCGACCACGACCTGCCGGTCGGGAGCGTTCAGCGCCTCGCGCCCGGCCATGGCGCGGCCGATAAAATCCTTCTTCTTCGAGGCCATCTTGCCGAGGCCGAGATCGCCGGCCGTCGTCGTGCCGTTAAGTTCGGGACCGGCGACATGGCCCTTCTCGATGCGCATGACGCCGAGCGCCTCGGTGCCGTAGGGCGTCACGCCGTATCGCTCGCCGGCCTGCATCAGATTGCGCGCCATCGCCTCGCCATACTGCGCCGGCACGCCGATCTCGAAGGCCAGTTCGCCGGAGAAGGAGATGCGGTAGAGCCGCGCCCGCATGCCGCCCCTCAGCGCCACCGCGCGCGCGCCCATGAACGGGAAAGCCTCGTTGGAAAGGTCTTCGGCAGGGTCGACCAGCTCGCGCAGCAGGTCGCGGGTCTTCGGCCCGGCGATCGAGAACTGCGCCCACTGGTCGGTGACCGAGGTCAGCTGTACGTCGAGCTCCGGCCACAGCACCTGCCGGCAGAATTCGAGATGCTGCATGACCGGGCCGGCCTTGGCGGTCGTGGTGGTGAGGAAATAGTGGTCCTCGGCCAGCCGCGCGGTGGTGCCGTCGTCCATGACGAGGCCATCCTCGCGCAGCATCAGGCCGTAGCGTGCCTTGCCAACGGCAAGCGTCGAGAAGGAATTGATGTAGACGCGGTCGAGGAAGATGCCGGCGTCGCGCCCCTGCACGTCGACCTTGCCGAGCGTGGAGACGTCACAGAAGCCGACGCCGCCGCGCACCGCCTTCACCTCGCGGTTGACCGAGTCCAGCCAGTCCTTCTCGCCTGGCAGCGGATACCATTGCGCGCGCTTCCACAGGCCGGTGTCGACGAAGACGGCGCCGCGCTCGGCGGCCCAGTGGTGCGACGGGGTCAGGCGCCAAGCGTGGAAATTCTCGTCGCGATGGTGGCCGGCGAGCGCGCCGATCGCCACCGGCGCATAGGGCGGCCGGTAGATGGTGGTGCCGGTGTCGGCGATGGCGCGGCCGGTCGCCTCGGCCATGATGGCGAGGCCGTTGACGTTGGAGAGCTTGCCCTGGTCCGTCGCCATGCCGAGCGTGGTGTAGCGCTTCAGGTGTTCGACGGATTCGAAACCCTCGCGCTGCGCCAGCGTCACGTCGGAAGCGGTCACGTCGTGCTGGAAGTCGACGAAAGCCTTGCCGCCCTTGACATGCCAGAGCGGCCTGATCGCGAAGGGCTCGTCGTCCGCCGTCGCGGCAGCGCCGGTTTCGCCCGAGAAGTCTGTGTCCGCGGCGGCCTGTGCTCCGGCGGCATGACCGTCGCGCAGGCATGCGCCGAGCGAAAGATCGCCATTGGCGGCCCCGGCCATCACCATGCCGGGCGGGCACTGACCGGGACCGAAAGCGGCGATGTCGTCGCGCCAGGCCGGGCGGCCGCGATGGAAGGAGGACAGCGCCACGTTGGGGTTCCAGCCGCCGGACATCGCCAGGCAGTCCGCCTCGATCTCGTGCCGGCCGCCGCTTGATGGCGCAACCACGACCTTGGAGACGCCGTCGACGCCGCCCTTCACATCCACGACCTGGCCGGCGATCAGCGGCACACCCGCGGCCGCCTCCCTGTACCGGTCGGGTGCAGCGCCGCGCGGGTCGACCACCGCGGCGACGTCGACGCCTGCCTGGCGCAGGGCCGCGACGGTGCGCCAGCCGTCGTCATTGTTGGTGAACAGCGCGATGCGTTTGCCCGGCAGGGCAGCGAAGCGGTTGAGATAGGTGCGCACGGCCGACGCCATCATCACACCGGGCTTGTCGTTGCCCGGAAAGACGATCGGCCGCTCCAGCGCACCGGCCGCCACCACGGCGCGCCTGGCGACGATACGCCAGACCCGCTGGCGCGGCTGGTGCTGGGGCGGCTCCGCGACATGGTCGTTGACGCGCTCGAGCGCGCCGTAGGTGCCGCCGTCATAGACGCCGAACACGGCGGTGCGGCTCATGATGCGGACGTTAGGCAGGCCGGAGAGCTCGCCGAGTGCCGCGGCCAGCCACTCGGCTGCCGGCTTGCCGTCGATCTCGCCGCCGTCGGAGAGCAGGCGGCCGCCGAGGCGGCTGTCCTCCTCGGCGAGGATGACGCGCGCGCCGGCTCTGGCCGCGGCAAGCGCGGCCGACAGGCCGGCCGGGCCGCTGCCCACCACCAGCACGTCGCAATGCGCCCACGCCTTCTCGTAGTGATCGGGATCGGCGACGCCCGCCGTCCTGCCGAGCCCGGCGGCGCGGCGGATCGCCGGCTCGTACAGCTTTTCCCAAAGTTTCGCCGGCCACATGAAGGTCTTGTAGTAGAAGCCGGCGACGAAGATCGGCGACAGCAGCGAGTTCACCGCCATGACGTCGTGGCGCAGCGATGGCCAGCGGTTCTGGCTCTGCGCGCTGAGCCCGTCATAAAGCTCGGTCGTGGTCGCCCGCGTATTGGCCTCGCGCCGCGCGCCGGTGCGCAGCTCGACCAGCGCGTTGGGCTCCTCCGCGCCGGCGGTCAGGATGCCGCGTGGCCGGTGATACTTGAACGAGCGGCCGACCAGTCTTACGCCGTTGGCCACCAGCGCCGAGGCGAGCGTGTCGCCGGCGAAGCCGGTCATGACCTTGCCGTCGAAGCTGAAGGACAGCGGTTCTGCGCGGTCGACTAGCCCGCCCGATGCGAGGCGATGCGACTGGGCGGTCGCCGATGCCGACGCAGCATGGCCGGAGGCGTCGACGCGCCGCAGCCGGTCGGTTTGCACGGCCTCAGCCATTGGGGAACTCCCTGCTTGAGGCGACAAGAGGCGTGCGCACCGAAGACCATGTCCGCCCCTCATCCGCCTGCGGGGACCTTCCCCCCGCCAGCGGCAGGGCAATCGCATATGGCAAACAGCGATGAATTTCGCCGCTTCGTGCCCCCACTCCTAATCCCTCCCCACAAGGGGGAGGGGGACTTTGTGGCTGCCATGTCGCACGAAACCGTCGACGATTGGCGCCTAGCGGAGAGGCCAGCAAGTCCCCCTCCCCCTTGTGGGGAGGGGTTAGGGGTGGGGGTGAACCCATATGCGATAGCCCTGCCGCGAGCGGAGAGAAGGGGCCCGGCCGCAACGGTGCCGCTTCCCTCTCCTCGTCCCGAGCTTGTCGAAGGATCGAGGGGAGAGGGCTGGGGTGGGGGGCAAAGCTCGTTGGTTGCATCATCCCGCCCTCGACGCTCCGGCACCCGGGGCTGGCCTGACGGCCTTGATCTCATGCGTGGTCGTGCTGCGGGTGACGGCCAGCCATGAGCGGCAGCCGCCGCCGTGATACCAGTGCTCGGTCATGTCGCCGGCAAGATTGTCGCGCAGGTAGACGTAGTCGAAAAAATCATCCTGCGCGGAGGGCAGCTCGCCGCCGTCGGCGGCAAAGCCGGCGGGCCGTTTCGGCGCGGCGTCGCCGAGATAGGTGAACTCGCCGAGCTCGCGCTCTCCGCAGAACGGGCAGGCTATGCGCATGGCGCTTCTCTCAATGCAGATTGGGTTGGGCGCCCTGGCCCTTCTCGTCGATCATGGCGCCACGGCGGAAGCGGTCGAGCCGGAAGCGCTTCGCCTCCTCGTGCGGCTCGTCGCGGGCGAGCAGATGGGCGAAGACCAGGCCGGAGGCCGGCGTCGCCTTGAAGCCGCCGTAACACCAGCCGGCATTGACGTAGAGGCCGTCGACCGGCGTCCGGTCGATGATCGGCGTGCCGTCCATCGACATGTCCATGATGCCGCCCCACTGGCGCAGCAGCCGCACCCGGCCGATCATCGGCATCAGCGCCATGCCGCCCTCGCAGACGTCCTCCATGACCGGCATGTTGCCGCGCTGGGCATAGGAGTTGTAGCCGTCGATGTCGCCGCCGAACACCAGGCCGCCCTTGTCAGACTGGCTGACGTAGAAATGGCCGGCGCCGAAGGTGATGACGCCGGGGATGAGCGGCTTGATCGCCTCGGAGACGAAGGCCTGCAGCACATGGCTCTCGATCGGCAGGCGCAGGCCGGCCATGGCCGCCACCCGCGAGCTGCTGCCGGCCACCGCCATGCCGACCTTGCCGGCGCCGATCGCGCCGCGCGTCGTCTCGACGCCGGTCACCTTGCCGTTCTGGTCGCGGGTGAAGCCGGTGACCTCGCAGTTCTGGATGATGTCGACGCCGAAGGAATCGGCGGCGCGCGCATAGCCCCACACCACGGCGTCGTGGCGGGCGGTGCCGGCGCGGCGCTGCAGCAGCCCGCCCATCACCGGGAAGCGGGCGTTGTCGTAGTTGAGGAACGGCAGCATCTTGCGGATCTGCACGGCGTCCAGCAGCTCCGCGTCGATGCCGTTGATGCGCATGACGTTGCCACGCCGCGCGAAGGCGTCGCGCTGCCCGTCGGAGTGGTAGAGGTTGATGATGCCGCGCTGGCTCACCATGGTGTTGTAGTTGAGGTCCTGCTCTTGGCGCTCCCACAGCTTCATCGACAGCTCGTAGAAGCCGGTATTGCCGGGAAGCATGTAGTTGGAGCGGATGATGGTGGTGTTGCGGCCGGCATTGCCGGAGCCGATCCAGCCCTTCTCCAGCACGGCGACGTTGCGGATGCCGTATTCCCTGGCCAGGAAATAGGCGGTCGCCAGCCCGTGGCCGCCGCCGCCGATTATGACCACGTCGTAGTGCTTCTTGGGCTCGGGATCGCGCCAGGCGCGCGTCCAGCCCTTGTGGCCGGAAAGCGCCGCCCTGGCGAGCGAGAAGATCGAATACCGCATTTGCCTCTTCCGGTCCTTGCCGGCAGCCTCAGACGTCGAGCGTGTTGTCGCGTTCCCACTGGGTGAAGTGCGACGCGAAGGCGTTCCACTCCTGGTGCTTCAGCCGCAGGAAGGCCTGCGAGAACTCCTCGCCCATGGCCGCCTTCAGCGACGTGTCCTTGTCGTATTCGCGCAGCGCGTCGAGCAGATTGAGCGGCAGCTTCGCGCCATGGCTGACGGTGTGGCCGTCCTTGTACATGTCGATGTCGCTGCGCGGGCCGGGATCGGCCTTCGAGCGGATGCCGTCCAGGCCGGCGGCGATGATGACGGCCTGCATCAGATACGGGTTGGCGGCGCCGTCGGGCAGGCGCAGCTCGAAGCGGCCGGGGCCGGGCACGCGCACCATGTGGGTGCGGTTGTTGCCGGTCCAGGTCACCGTGTTCGGCGCCCAGGTGGCGCCGGAGACGGTGCGCGGCGCGTTGATGCGCTTGTAGGAATTGACGGTCGGGTTGGTGATGGCGGCGAGCGCGGAGGCGTGCTTCATGATGCCGCCGAGGAAGTGGCGGCCCTGCTCGGACAGGCCGAGCTCCATGTTCTTATCTGCGAAGGCATTGGTCTTGCCGGCGAGATCCCACACCGAGATGTGGGCATGGCAGCCATTGCCGGTCAGCCCCTGGAACGGTTTCGGCATGAAGGTGGCGCGCAGGCCATGCTTCTCGGCGATCGACTTCACCATGAACTTGAAGAAGGAGTGCTTGTCGGCGGTCGCCAGCACGTTGTCGAAGGCCCAGTTCATCTCGAACTGGCCGTTCGCGTCCTCATGGTCGTTCTGGTAGGGCTCCCAGCCGAGACCCAGCATGCCGTCGCAGATCTCGGCGATCACGTCGTAGCGGCGCATCACCGCCTGCTGGTCGTAGCAGGATTTTGCCGCCGTGTCGTATTCGTCGGAGATCTGCTTGCCGTCCGGCGTAGTCAGGAAGAATTCCGGCTCGACGCCGGTCTTCACCGACATGCCGAGCTCTGCCGCCTCGGCGACCAGCCGCTTCAGCGTGTTGCGCGGCGCCTGGGCGACGCTCTTGCCTTCCATCAGGCAGTCCGAGGCGAGCCACGCGACGTCCGGCTTCCACGGCAGCTGGATGACCGAGGCCGGGTCCGGCACGGCGAGCATGTCCGGATGCGCAGGGGTCAGGTCGAGCCAGGTGGCGAAGCCGGCGAAACCCGCGCCGTCCTGCTGCATGTCCGCGATCGCCTGCGCCGGCACCAGCTTGGCGCGCTGGCCGCCGAACAGGTCGGTATAGGAGATCATGAAATATTTGACGCCGCGCGCCTTGGCGAATTCCCGAAGATCGCCCACCTCGGCGTTCACCTTCGTTTCGACCGTCTTGTTCATTGCCGTTCCCCTGTCTGGCGCCGGGACAGTTCCTGTTGTCCGCCGCGCCTCCTTCCGATTGCCGGTTTCTCCCGGGGCTTTCCCCGCGAATGCGCTGGGCACGGTTTACCTTTTGCCCCGGACGCCATGTCCTGAACTGCCGCTCCTTCTCCGGGGCAAGAACGCAAACCGTCCCCGGCGGGACCTCCTAGAAACCGCCCTGCCCCGGTATCCAGCTCGTTCCGGCAAGCGGAACGCCGGCCATGGCGGCGGCTTCGATGGTCAGGGCGCAGAGATCCTCCGGCTCGAGATTGTGGACATGATTCTTGCCGCAGGCGCGCGCGATCGTCTGTGCCTCCAGCGTCATGACTTTCAGATAATTCGCCAGGCGCCTGCCGGCCGCGATCGGATCGACGCGCTTCATCAGCTCCGGATCCTGGGTGGTGATGCCCGCCGGGTCCTTGCCCTCATGCCAGTCGTCATAGGCGCCGGCGGTGGTGCCGAGCTTCTCGTATTCGCTCTCCCAGCGCGGGTCGTTGTCGCCGAGCGCCACCAGCGCGGCCGTGCCGATGGACACGGCGTCGGCGCCCAGCGCCAGCGCCTTGGCCACGTCGGCGCCGTTGCGGATGCCGCCGGAGACGACGAGCTGGACCTTTCGGTGCATGCCGAGTTCCTGCAGCGCCTTCACCGCCGGACGGATGCAGGCGAGCGTCGGCTGGCCGACATTCTCGATGAACACCTCCTGCGTCGCCGCCGTGCCGCCCTGCATGCCGTCGAGCACCACCACGTCGGCGCCCGACTTCACCGCCAGCGCGGTGTCGTAATAGGGCCGCGCGCCGCCGACCTTCACATAGATCGGCTTCTCCCAGTCGGTGATCTCGCGCAGCTCGAGGATCTTGATCTCGAGGTCGTCCGGGCCGGTCCAGTCGGGATGCCGGCAGGCCGAGCGCTGGTCGATGCCCTTGGGCAGCGTGCGCATCTCGGCGACACGGTCGGAAATCTTCTGGCCGAGGAGCATGCCGCCGCCGCCCGGCTTGGCGCCCTGCCCCACCACGATCTCGATGGCGTCGGCGCGGCGCAGATCGCGCGGGTTCATGCCGTAGCGCGACGGCAGGTACTGGTAGACCAGCGTCCTGGAATGGCCGCGCTCCTCCTCGGTCATGCCGCCGTCGCCGGTGGTGGTGGAGGTGCCGGCGATGGTGGCGCCGCGGCCCAGCGCCTCCTTGGCGGGGCCGGACAGCGAGCCGAAGCTCATGCCGGCGATGGTGATCGGGATCTTCAGCTCGATCGGCTTCTTCGCGTAGCGAGTGCCGAGCGTGACGCTGGTCTCGCACTTCTCGCGATAGCCTTCGAGCGGATAGCGCGAGATCGAGGCACCGAGGAACAACAGGTCGTCGAAATGCGGGACCTTGCGCTTGGCGCCGCCGCCGCGGATGTCATAGATACCCGTCGCCGCGGCGCGGCGGATTTCCGACAGCGTGTAGTCGTCGAACGTCGCCGAGCGGCGCGGCGTCGTCGGCGGATTGTGGTAGGTCATGCTGGCGCCCCTCAATACGCGTCGGCGTTGTCGATGTTGAAATTGTAGAGCGTGCGGGCCGAGCCGTAGCGCGTGAACTCCTCGGGCTTGACGTCGGTGATGCCGGCGCGATCGAGGATCGCCTGGAGCCGGGCGAGATGTTTCGGGTGCATCTTCTTCTTGATGCAGTCGGCGCCGAGGCTCTTCACGCTGCCGCGCACGAACAGCTTTGCCTCGTAGATCGAATCGCCCAGCGCGTCGCCGGCGTCGCCGAGCACGACGAGGTTGCCGGACTGCGCCATGAAGGCCGACATGTGGCCGACATTGCCGCGCACGACGATGTCGATGCCCTTCATCGAGATGCCGCAGCGCGACGAGGCATTGCCCTCGATGACCAGCAGGCCGCCGCGGCCTGTGGCGCCCGCATACTGGCTGGCGTCGCCCTTCACCACGATCTTGCCGGACATCATGTTCTCGCCGACGCCGGGGCCGGCGGAGCCGTGGACGGTGATCTCGCCGCCGTCGTTCATGCCGCCGCAATAATAGCCGACGCTGCCGCGTACCTCGACCGCGACCGGCTTGTCGACGCCGGCGGCCACCGCGTGGCTGCCCTTCGGATTGACGACCTCCCAGGCCGGCTCGTCGGCCGCGTCGGCGATCTGGTGGAGAGCAAGGTTGAGCTCGCGCAGCGGCGTCGCCGCAAGGTCGAAGACCCGCGGCGCGTAGTTCACCGCGCGCGCCGGCGCCGTCGCGACATTGGAAACGTTCATGATCTCAATGCTCCCAGAAATAGACGGTGGAGGGCTCGGGCTCCCAGACCTTGGCGTCCTCGATTCCGGGAAGATTGGCCAGCGCCCGGTATTCCGAGCCGAAGGCGACGTAGCGGTCGGTCTCGGCCAGCACCGCCGGCTTGCAGGCGATCGGGTCGCGCAGCACGCCGAAGCCGTTCTTGGTGCCGACAACGAAGGTGTAGAACCCGTCGAGATCCTTGAGCCCGCTCTCCAGCGCCTCGCCCAGGTTCTGGCCGTGCGCGATCTTCGAGGACAGATAGGCGGCGGCGACCTCGGTGTCGTTCTCCGTCTCGAAGCTCATGCCTTCGCGCTTCAGCTCGCGGCGCAGATTGTTGTGGTTGGACAGCGAGCCGTTGTGGACGAGGCACTGGTCGGGGCCGGTCGAGAACGGGTGGGCGCCCATGGTGGTGACGGCCGATTCGGTCGCCATGCGGGTATGGCCGATGCCGTGCGTGCCGGTCATGGCGGAGAGATCGAAGCGCTTCGCCACCGCCTCGGGCAGGCCGACCTCCTTGTAGATCTCGACTGCCTCGCCCGAGCCCATGATGCGCACGTCCGGGCGCAGCGCCAGGATGACCTCGCGCGCCTCGCCGACCTTGTCGGCCGGCACCTCGACGACGGCATGGGTCGACTTGACCGTCACCGTCGGCCTGGCGCCGATCTCCTTCTCCAGCTCGACGGCGAGTTTTGGAAAATCCCTGGCCGGCGACGGCGACTGGATGGTGATCTTGGCCCGTCCTTCCTTGGCGCCGCCATATATGGCGATGCCGGCGCTGTCGGGCCCGCGATCGGTCAGCAGGACCAGCATTTCGGACAGCAAGGCGCCGAGCTGCGGTTCCAGCGATTTGTCCTTCAGAAACAGTCCGACAATTCCGCACATGGCTGCAATCTCCCGTGTGATCAGACTGCTATCAGGAAGGCGCGACGTTTTCAACTCCCATGAAACTAATCTTCATATGAGGAAGCGATTTTCGTAACGTCCAGCGTTTACGGAAAACGGGGCGCTTCAGCCCCGGACGCCCGCCCGGCGAAACGCTTCCCAGCGTATCTTCGCCAGCTTGTAGGCGTCGGTGATCGACAGCGCCCAGACGAACAGCCCGCCGGCGTGGCGGCCTATGAAGGACTGATCGGGCGTGGTGGTGACGTACGTCAAGACCATCAGCAGGATGGCGAAGAGCACGAAGCACAGCCCGCGCAGCACCTGGCCGATCGCGACATGCCCGGCGCCGGGCAGCAGGATGGCGAGGAGGAGGACGAGACGGGGGTTGATCGGGCGGTTCATCGAAACTCCGTCACGCGGGAATGGATTCCGGCTCGCGGTCCGCTTCGTGACCGAGCGCCTCGTTAAGCAGCCTCAGCTCCGCGAGCGCGGTGCGCACGAGGTCGGCCGGCACCGAAGCGACCGGAAAGCGCATCTGCCTGTAGAGCACATGCGCGCCGCGATCGCCCTCGGCGATGCGCCGGACGATGCCCGCACCGCGCGGCGTGATGACGGCTTCCTTCAAGGTCGGATCGGCGAACAGCGTGCGGAAAAGTGCGCCTGTCTTCTCGACGGTCGCAGCGGTGACGCCACGGCCGCGCGCGAGAAGGGAAAAATCGGCGGCGAAGGGCGGCACGATCGTGTCGGGCAGGCCGAGCACGCGCGAATAGAATTCGGTACCGAAGGGCCGCGCCAGCACGCCGATGGAGGCGCCACTCTGTCGAGAATCGGCGGCTTCGGGATTCAGCATGGTGAGCTTCAGCCAGAGTTGCGGCAGCCGGCGCGGCACGAGGCTGTCGGCGACGACTTCCAGGCTGACCCGGTTGCCGCCACTCTTGCCGTCGAGCCGGGGATAACCGTCGGCGCCGATCGAGACGCGCGCGTCGTCGATCAGCGCGGCGGCCGTGTCGAGCAGGGCTTTTCGCGCCTGGAGGTCGCGTGACAGTTCCCTGCGGGCCAGCATCGCGATGACCGCGACGCCGGCTAGGCAGAAGACGAGCAGCCCAATGCCCTGGAGGGAGAGCGGCATCGCGAACTGCTCGAACGCCGAGGGCATGGGTCTACGCCCTCAGTAACCCTGCGGCCTGGGCCAAGGCATGGTGAACTGGTCGCCACGCTTGACGAAGCGGTAGCGCCAGAAATGGAACCACAGCGACGCGATGATGTAGAAGCAGAGCATCGCAATGAGCTGCGTGCCGTAGCCGAGGAACACCGCGAAATAGGTCGCCGCGCACAGCACCAGCAGCACGACCGCCGGCAGCGGATGCCAGGGATGCACGTAGCCGCGCTTGATCGTGTCGAGCGGCCATTTCTTTCTGAACATCACCATGTTGAAGGTCATGAAGGTGTAGCCGAGCAGGCCCGACAGGATGGAGAAGGTCACCACCTGGTCGAGCGGTGCGCCGAGCGCGAAGATCAGCGCGATCGGGATGAGGAAGACGATCGACCGGTAGGGCGTGCGGTAGCGCGGATGCACCGCGCCGAACCAGCTCGGCAGGTAGCGGTCGCGGCCCATGGAGAACCACGCGCGCGACGCATCGTTGATGCAGCCGTTGGCCGATGCGGTCGTCGCGAAGACCGTTCCGATGAAGAGCAGCACCATCAGGCTCGAATTGCCCGTCACGCGCGCCGCGTCGAAGAGCGGCGTGCCGGCGCTGCCGAGATACTCCCACGGGATCAGACCCGAGCAGACGTACCAGGTCAGCGTCGCGGCGATCACCAGCGTCATGATGCCGGCCATCGTGCCGAAGGGCAGCGAGCGGGCGGGCGAGCGCACTTCCTCGGCCGCCTGGCAGGTGCCTTCGATGCCGAGATAGTACCAGAGCCCGAAATGCAGCGCCGCGATGATGCCGAGCCAGCCATAGGGCAGCGGCTCGTTGGTCACCGCCGAGAAGTCGAGCGGCACCGCCGACGCGCCGAACTGCACCGCGAGGAACAGCACGATGATGGCGACGAAGGCAAAGGCCGTGATGACAAGGTTGAAGGACAGCGAGGCCAGCACGCCGCGATAGTTGAGATAGGCGAGCGCCAGGATGGTCATGATGATGAAGGGCTGCTGGTTGAGGCCGGTATGGCCGAGCATGCCCGCCACCGTGTCGAGCAGGAAGCCGATGGTGATGGCGTTCGCCGCTTCCAGCATGGTGTAGGCCATGACGAGGAACAGGCCGACATTGAAGGCCATCAGCGGGCCGACGATGTGCTTGGCCTGCGCGTACTGGCCGCCCGCGGCAGCGACCGTCGAGGTCACCTCGGAGTCGATCATGGCGACGCAGGTGTAGAGCAGGCCGGCGACCCAGCAGGCCACAAGGCCGGCGATCATGCCGCCTTTGCCGACCGAGAAATTCCAACCCATGTATTCGCCGACCAGCACGATGCCGACGCCGAGCGCCCAGACATGGCCGGGACCAAGCACGCGCAGGAGGCCGAGCCTCTCTGGCGCCTGAACAGCAGAAGCGTTGCTCATCGTCGTCCCCTAAAGCTCGTGACGTTCTTGCGTCAGCTCGAGTTCACCCTCTCGAGATGAAGTGAGAAGCTCGTTGTCGTAGGTCGTGTCGACCTTGATCATGTCGAGCAGCATGATCCCCGCGATGATCGCCGAGATCACCCAGGCCGCGATTTCGAGATAATTCCAGATATCCATGACGCGCCCCTCAGCCCTTGCCGCTCTTGCCGAAGCGCTCGTCGATCACCTCGCGGTATTCCTTGTCGGAAAGCCGGACCACGAGGATGAAGTAGCCGACGACTGCGACCACCATGACGATCAGCGCGGTCCAGCTGAAAGTGTAATCGAAGCGCGCGGTGATGATGTCGTTTGCCGACGCCGCGTCCGGGAAGCCGAGCGCCGCCCACTGCTGCTGTTCGGCCGCGTTCTGGCCGAGCGCTTCCCAGGTCGGGTTCTCGATCGGAGCCGGCGTCTTGGCCGCGCCCGCGAGTCCCATGTAGAGCGGCAGGTAGAGTGCCCCGACGGTCAGCACGAGCAGCACGATGACGTCGACGACCTGGCCGGCGAGGCTCTGTTTCGGAGGTTGATAAGCCATGACGCGCTCCTCCTAGATCCGCTTGCGGCGACGCATCTCGTCGAGATGCTTGATGTCGAGGCCGTAGATGAAATGCTTGTCGTCGCGGTAGTGGCGCAGCATCGCGACGATGGCCGCCGTGTTGAAGGCGAGCACCGCGATGCCGGCCACCGCCAGCACGATGCGGATGGCGCCGTCGCCGACCAGCGGCCACATGGTGAACAGCACGAACAGCACCGCGACCCACAGGCCGACGACGAAGGCGATCGCGCCCTTTCTGTCTCGCTGATGCATGCGCTCGATGCGCGTTTCGAGGGATCGTGCATCGATCCCTTCTCCGACACTGACTGCCAAGGTTCCCTCCCGGAGGCAAGCCGCCCGTCCGGCGGCGATTGTCTGATAAAAAAACTTGCCTGCGAGGAATGTCCGCTCGTTCGCCGGCTGCGTCAAGCGGTCGCACGTGCTGCATTGCAGCAATTCGATGCAAATGCACATCTTTTGATCAGGCCATACCCAACGCTTCGGCAAATCTCCAACATCGGCGATTGGCCGAGGCGGAAAGCAACGCTCCCCCTTCTCCCCTTGCGAAAGAAGGTGGCCTCGCGAAGCGAGGCCGGATGAGGGGTACTGGACGGAGCGCCGCCGAGGCCAGCCCCGGATCATTGTCAGCATCCGTCAGGATTATTTTCCTTCATTTTATCCCCTCCCTTCCCGACCACAGCGATAATTGCGCCGCCTGTGCTGGAAAGGAGGCGGCGGTGGACTGGGATGCGGCAATCGAGAAGAATCGCGAGGCGCTGAAGCGCATCCTCGCCATGCTCGTCGCCATGGCCGGGCTGGATCTCGAGGAACTCAGGGGACAGTTTACTTTGTTTCGGCAGAAGGGCACAGCCGCTTCAAGGTTTTCGCGGGCCGAAAAAAGTAAACTGTCCCCAGAACTTACCCTTCAACGCCGCCTCCACCGTGCCATACTCCGGCTCTTGCGCCCTGCCGAAGCCGCGGTGCGGCGCCTCATCGTCGTGGCCGCGCGCGGCCTCGTGGTCGTCCTGCCGCCGCCCCGGCAGAAGCCGCAGCCGAAATTCCGGCCCGGGGCCGGCCCCGTCCGCATGCCGGCGCGGCCGAAAGCCCGCGCCCGCAGCACCTCCCTGCCGCTGCTCGATCCGCTGAAACCCTGGAACCGCCGCCCGCGGCGGGCGCCCAGGGGCGTGCCGCGCATCTCCTGTCCCGGCTACAGCGAGCCGTTCCGCATCCCCGCCTGGTCGCCCAACGACCCGATCGACGCGTCACGGCTGGACTCGCGGCTGCGGGCGCTGGTTTTGGCGCTGGACGACCTGCCCGGCCAGGCCAGACGCTTCGCCCGCTGGCGAGCACGCCGCGACGCGGCCCTCGCGCGCGAGCGGGAAACCGGCGGTCTGCGCCGGTTCGGCCGCTTCTCGCCGCTGAAGCCCGGCCGGCCTCCGGGCTGGCGGCGAAAAAAGCCCGTTCACGAGGTGCACGAGGTTCTGGACGTCGTGCACGGGCTTGCCCAGTGGGCGCTGGAGCCGCCCGACACATCGTGACGGCGGCCTGCCGGGCACGAAGATCGGGATGCACGGTCCGCGCGGCGTTTTTCGCGGCGTGGCGGCGATATCTGCTGTCGGGAATACCGTCTCGCAGGGGAGAAATCTCAATACGATCCTCGTCACGTCGCCAGTTTCCATCGGCACAGATCGTGGTGGCGCGAAAGACCCTGAAGACTGTGGACGAGGACGAAGCTTTCGACGCGCCAGCGAATGGGCGCGATCGCCTCCGCCGCCACCGCGCGCCTGTCGTAGAGCAGCGTCATGTGCGGCGTGAAGGATTTGCGGATATTTCCGAGCCGGGCCGTTTTCATGACCTCGCCGAGCCGCCGGTGGAAGGCGTGCAGTTGCACGAGATCGTCGCCGCGGCCGCACAGCACCAGCGGCCGGCCGCCGTCCTCCTGCCCAAAACTCATCGCACGGTCGAAACAGACCTCGAAACTTGCCTCCCGCAGCAACCCGGCCGCCGCGATCGCCCTGGCTTCGATCCCCGCCGGCACGCCTTCATAGATCCCGACGCCATGCAGGCTTACGTGAAGGCGTTTCGTGCCGAGCGGCCTGCCGGTGAGGCCATGCTCGGCACGCAGCCTTTCCGTTTCGGCAGTGATCCGCAGAGCGGCGGCGCCGTCGGGGCGGATGCCGAAGAAGAGACTGTCGAGCCGGGCGACCTGGCAACCGGGAAGGAATGGCTGCCCTTCATCCGTCCGGCGAAACCGAGGACGGGGTGCCGGCTTCGGACGCACCTTGCCCGCGACCTCCGGGCCGCCGTCCAGCTCCAGTTCGTACTGCATCGGCACAGCTTAGAACAAATCATGAACATGGAAAAGTCGAAAAAAGCTCGGAAGGTCCGAACTCGGCGCTTCAGGCTTCGGCCAGGACGGCAGCCGCCTCGGAGACCAGTTCGTCCACGGGCCGCGTCCCGTCGAGGGGAAGTGCCGCCTCATCCGGCCCCGGCGGCTCGAGGGCGGCAAACTGGCTGTCGACCAGGCTGGACGGCATGAAATGCCCGCGCCGCGCCGCGACGCGGCGATGCGCGGTCTCGCGGTCGATGACGAGATGGACGAAGACAAGTCGCGGATTTTTCGCGCGCAGCCGGTCGCGGTAGCGGCGCTTGAGCGCGGAGCAGCCGGCAACCGTCCTCTCGCCGGCTGCGGTCGATGCTGCAATCTCCGCGGCGATCTTTTCCAGCCAGCCGGCGCGGTCCTCGTCCGTGAGCGGAACGCCGGCCGACATCTTGGCGATGTTCTCGGGCGGGTGAAGGCTGTCGCCTTCGATGAAGCGCGCACCGAGGCGGGCGGCGAGCGCCCGGCCGACCTCGGTCTTGCCGCAGCCGGTCACGCCCATCACCGCGACGGAAAGGATGCCCGCCGCAGCGCCAGATCGTATGTTCATGGACTGCCCAATTCACCGGACCGGAGGCGTGCGGCCGTAAAGCAGCAGCATCGCCACGATCACCACGCCGTAGATGATCTGCCGGCCGGCCTCCGGCATCTGCATGACCGACAGGATCGACTGCAGCAGCGTGATCAGGATGACGCCGGCGACGGTGCCGAGATAGGAACCCCGGCCGCCGAGGATGGACGTGCCGCCGAGCACCACCGCGGCGATTGCCGGCAGCAGGTAGGTGTCGCCCATGGACTGCGCCGCCTTGGATGCGTAGCCGGCAAGCAGCACGCCGCCGAAGGCGCTGAGCGCGCCCGAGATGATGAAGGCCACCATGACGATGCGCCGCGTGTCGACGCCGGAGAGGTAGGCGGCGCGCTCGCGGTTGCCGATGCCGTAGACGGATCGGCCGAAGGTCGTGCGGGTGAGCAGGAAGACCGCCACCGCTCCGATGATCGCCCAGATCACCACGGCGTTGGGCACGCCCGGCAGAAGCGAGCCGGTGGCCAGCCAGCGCATGGCCGCGGTCGCCGAATCCTGCGGCGAGAAGCCGCCGGTGTAGACGACCATGAGGCCCTGGGCGACGGCGTTGGTGGCGAGCGTGATGATCATCGACGGGATGCGCAGATACGCCACGCCGATGCCGTTGACCAGGCCTATCGCCATGCCGCAGGCGATGCCGAAGGGAATGGCCAGCACCTCGCCCGCCGGCCCGAAGGCGGCGGCGGCGCAGGCCATCATGCCGCCGACGGCCACCGACCACGGCACCGACAGGTCGATCTGGCCGAGCAGGATGACCAGCATCATGCCGGTGGCGATGACGCCGAGGAAGGAGGCGACCTTGAGCTGCTGCAGCAGATATTCGGGCGACAGGAAGCTGGTCGAGTAGAAGCTGCCGAAGGCAAGCAGCAGCAGGATGCAGGCGAAGGCGGTCGCCACCGCCGGGTCGACCCCGTGCAGGAATTTCGGCAGGCGCCGCGCCGGCTGCCGCTCGGTCGTCATCTCGCTCATCCGAACCACTCCAGACGGTTCTTGACCCGGAACAGCGCGAAGGCGCCGAGGCTGACGGCCACCAATAGCACCACGCCCTGGAACAGCGGCTGCCACAGCGGCTCAAGGTCGAAGACGAACAGCAGGTCGCCGATGGTGCGGAAGGCGAGCGCCCCGAAGATCGCGCCGATGACGCTGCCCTTGCCGCCGAACAGCGACACGCCGCCCAGCACCACGGCGGCGATGGAGAACAGCGTGTAGGCGTTGCCGCTGGCCAGCGCCGCCTCGCCCGTATAGGTGAAGAAGGTGAGGAACAGCCCGCCGATCGACGCAAGCAGTCCCGCCAGCGTATAGGCGGCGAATTTCGCCCGCCGGATCGGCACGCCCGACATGTAGGCCGCGACCTCGGAGGATCCCGAGGCATAGGCGGTGCGGCCGGTGAGCGAGCGGCTGAACGGCACCCAGACCACCAGCACCACGGCCGCCAGCACCACCAGGCTGGCGGGTATCAAGCCGAACAGCCGGCCGGTCAAAGCGTCTGCCAGGCCCTCGTTGACCGAGCCGCCGGGGAACGGCCGCAGCAGCAGCGCCAGGCCGAAATAGATGGCGCCCGTGGCGATGGTGGCGACGATCGGCTGCAGCCGCCCGAAAATGACGATTGCCCCGTTGAGCGCCCCGCAGGCGAGGCCGGTGCCGAGCACGGCGAACAGGCCCAGCGTCGTCTCCATGGCGGTGCCGACCACCAGCCACGAGGCCAGGCAGTTGGTGAGGATGAAGATCATGCCGACCGACAGGTCGATGCCGGCGGTGATGACCACCAGCGTCTGCGCCATCGCCACGAAGGCGAGCAGCACGCCCTTGTTGGAGGCCGTCTGCACCACGTTGGCGGTGAGACCGGCCGGATGGTTGGCGACATAGATCAGGAACATCAGGGCGAAGATGCCGACCGCCATCAGCGTGGCGCGCTGCTCGGCAAGCCAGTAGCGCCATTCACTCATGCGCGTGGCTCCGGATTGGGAAGCACCGGGGACATTTTTCTCCGTCCAGCGGATAAGCCGGAATCGGCTTCGGAGGCTCGTGGCCGCAACGGCGCAAGCGCCGGGGACCGTTGCTTTCTTCCACCGGCACCAACCTTGAAGCGGCACTGCTTTTCTGCGGAAGGAAAATAAACTGTCCCCTGCGGCCAAGCTTCATCCTCGCCACGCTGCCCTTCGGCCCTGGCCATTGAAAGAAACTGCGGGAAGCGGGGCGCGGGGCCGAGCCTCTAATGAAATACGTGGCGCGGTGACCCGCGCCCCGCCGGCGTTCTTGCCCGTCCGCTAGCCCGCATTCGCGCGACCTTCGCGGCTGGGGCCCGGGTCTCCAGCTCTCGCCAGCCGCGCTACCGATTGCACGACCGACCCGGCGCCGACGCTCCCTCCTGATACCCGGTGCGCACCAAGTTCCCGCAAGGGAGCGGCTTTCGGACGCAAGTATAGGGCAAGCGAGAGCGGAGGGGATAAAATACCCGCGAAAAGCGGATGTCTTCAAATGTGAACGCCGCGCCGCAGGGCGGGCAAGCGACGGAAAGAGTTTACTTTTTCCCGCGTAAAGGCACTGCCGCTTCAAGGCTGGCGGGGACGGAAACAAAATAAACTGCCCCCCCTGGCCGCGCTTCGAGCGTCGATCCCGCGCGGGCGAGTTTCGGGTTACCCTGTGGACCGGACGAAACTCTCTCCCGAGTCCAGCCGGCGCCGCGGCCCGACCGGGCGGCTTGCCTTCCCCCTGGTCTCGCGCGTTCATGCGGCCGCCCCTCTCGTCTCCGCCTCGACATTGAGCGCGCTGGAGATCAGCGCATGCTCGGTGATGCCGCTGCCCTCGAGCTCGCGCACGATGCGGCCGTCATAGAGGACAAGCACACGGTCGCAGCAGCCGATCAGCTCGTCATAGTCGGTGGAATAGAACAGGATCGCCGCCCCGGCGTCGGCGAGACGGCGCAGCAGCTGATAGATCTCCTGCTTGGTGCCTACGTCGATGCCGCGGGTCGGATCGTTGAGCAGGATGATGCGGGGTTTGCGCATCAGCCATTTGGCGATCACCACCTTCTGCTGGTTGCCGCCCGACAGCGCGCCGACCGGCACATCGATGCCGGCGGTCTTGATGGCGAGCAACTGCACCATCTCGTCGATCAGCCGCTCCTCCGCCTCGCGGTCGATGATGCCGGCCATCGACACCCGGTCGAGCACTGCGAAGGACAGGTTCTCGCGCACCGTCATGGGCAGCATCAAGCCCTCGGTCTTGCGATCCTCGGGGATCAGCGCCATGCCGACCTTGGCCGATCGCGCCTGCGCCGGGCTGGCGATGGTGGCCGGCCGGCCGTCGACCAGCACCTCGCCGGTCGTGCCGCGCAGCACGCCGAACAGCGCCAGCAGCAGGTCGCGCTGGCCCTGCCCGTCCAGCCCGCCGAGCCCGACGACCTCGCCGGCGCGGACGGAAAAATTGATGTCGCGCAGCCGGCCGCCCCAGCCGAGCTCCCGGCATTCGAGCATGGGCGGCGCTGCGTCATCCGATCGCTGCGGTTTTGGCGGGAACACGTTGCTGTATTCGCGCCCGATCATCATCTGGACGACTTCCGCGTCTGTCCGCGTGCCGGCCTTGTAGCTTTCGACGTTGCGGCCGTTGCGGAAGACGGTGCACTCGTCCGCCAGCTCGGCGATCTCGTGCATCCGGTGCGAGATGTAGAGCAGCGCCAGGCCCTCGGCGCGCAGCCGCTTGAGCACGGCAAAGACTTTTGCGACATCGGCGGCGGTCAGCGCCGAGGTCGCCTCATCGAGGATGAGGATGCGCGGCCTCGACGCCAGCGCCTTGGCGATCTCGACCATCTGCCGGCGCGACAGCGGCAGGTCGCGGACCAGGGCGCGCGGGTGGATGTCGCCGGCGCCGGCGCGCGCCAGCGCCTCCTCGGCGAGCAGGCGCTGGGCGCGCCGGTCGATCAGGCCGAAACGCCTCGGCGGATCGGCGATGGCGATGTTGTCGGCGACGCTGAGGTCGGGGACGAGCGACAGCTCCTGGAAGATGCAGGCGATGCCGGCGGCCCTGGCGTCGGCGGGCGCGGCGAAGCGCACCTCCTTTCCGTCGAGCAGCATCCTGCCCTCGTCCGGCGAGACGACGCCGGCCATGACCTTGATCAGCGTCGACTTGCCGGCGCCGTTCTCGCCGAGGATGGCGTGGATACGGCCCGCCTCGACCACGAGTTCGGCCTTCTCCAGCGCGCGCACGCCGCCGTAGCGCTTGGAGATGCCTTCCATGCGGAAGAGGGAAGGTCGGTCCGCTTGTTCCTGAAGCATCGCTGGTTTTCGATCACCGGAGCTGGATTTGGCCGATCCGAGCAGCCTTCATTCGCCTGCCCGCACCTGCTTTCCACGAAGGGCGGGAAGAGAGCCGGCCGGCGATGACGCCCCTTCCCCGGCCGCCCGAAGAATCACGGGCGGAGGGTAAGATGAGGGGTTGCGCCAGGTACGATCACGCGGCCCCCCATCTGTCTGCCGGCATCTTCTCCCCGTAAGCGGGGAGAAGAGAGCCACTCGCCTACTGGTTCTCCTTGGTCTGCCCCATGATCTCCTGCGCGGTGAAGTTGATGCCGCAGGTCGGGAAGGAGTTGCCGACGAAGAAGTTGTCCGACTGGTCGGGATAAAAATCCTCGCCTTCCTTGAAGTTCGGGTCCTCGACGATGGCGGTCGGCAGCTTGACCGACTGCGGCACCACCTGGCCTTCCAAAGCGGCGATCGCCGTCTTGATGGCGACCGCGACCTGTGCCGGACCTGTGCCGGCCGACGAGCACTTCAGCCCCTCGCCGGCGAACTTGGCGCAGAATTTGCGGAAGCCGTTCTCCGTCTCGCCGCCGAACGGCACGAACGGATGCTTGGCATCGATCATCGCCTGCACGACGCCGGTGTCGCCGCCCTGCGCGGTGATGCCGTCGAACTTCTTGTGCACGGCGATCGCGTCGGCGGTCGCCTTCTGCGCGGTCGGGTCATCCCACTTGCCGAGCACCTCGACGACGTCCCATTTCTTGCCGGTCGCGGCGAAGGTCTCGTGGATGCCGGTGTGGCGATCGGTGTCGACCGACGTGCCGGCGACGCCGCGCACCTCGAGGATCTTGCCGCCCTCGGGCAGGTGTTTCGCCAGCCAGTTGGCCCACAGCACGCCAAGACCCTTCTGGTCGACATTGACGTTGATGGCGTCCTCGGTGTCGAGGATGTTGTCGAAGGCGACCAGCACGACGCCGGCTTCCTTGGCCCGCTTGATCACCGGCGTGAAGGCGGTCGGGTTCTGCGCATTGACGACGATGGCGTCATAGCCGGAATCGATGAAGTTGTTGATCGCCGAGATCTGCGCCGGCACGTCCTCGCCGGTCGAGACCACCTTGAACTCCTTCAGCTTGGCGGCGACATCCGGCTGCGCCGCATAGGCCTTGGCGGTCTGGATCATCTGGATGCGCCAGGTGTTGGCGATGTAGCCGTTGGCGAGCGCGATCCGATAAGGGCCTTCCTTGGCCGGGTATTTGAAGAACTTGGTTTCCGACGCCCACGGCGCGAAGCAGTTGGGGTCGCCGGCCGGACCGCTGACCACCTCCGGCTCGGCGAGCGCCGATGACGATAAATACACGAGTGCTGCGGCGGCAACCACGCCGCCAGCGACGAACCTGATCATTGTAGTCCTCCCATGGATGGCTTTTTGGCCTTCGTCGAGCGGCCTCCGTTCCGCTCTTGCCAGCCGCACCTCGTCTCTCCGGGAATTATCTTGGTATGCCGGACGAGACCAAGTTTAAGCTGTCATGACGCAAGGGAAATGGTAGCGCTACCAAGATCGCGAGTAAAGCGGAATCGTACGGGGTCGCGACCTCAGCGGGCCGTGCTTTCCCGCCGCATCAGTTCGAAGCCCGTGTCGACTACCCGCTGCTCGGGACGCTCCCCAGCGATCGCCGCGCGCGCCATGGCGATCGCGCGCCTGCCGATGTCATAGCGGGGGGTACGAACGCTGGTGATCGAGGGATAGGCGACGTCCATCATCTCCAGATCATTGAAACCGGCAATGCCGATCTTGCCCGGCACGGCGAGCGCGGCGCGGTTGCACTCGAACAGCACGCCGACCGCCAAGTCGTCGTTGTTGCAGAAGACGGCGTCCAGGGTCGGCACCTTGGCCAACGCATCGCGGAAGAGCTCGCGCCCGAGCGACACGCTCGACGGTGCGGTCGTCGTGGTGACGAGCCGCAGGTCGAACAGCCCCGCCTCCTCGAGCGCCGCCCGGTAACCCGCCAGGCGCCGCTGCGAGCGCGGGTCCATGCGCGCGCCGATGAAGCCGATCCGGCGATAGCCGGCCTCGATCAGGTGGCGCGTCACCGCGCGGCCGCCCTCGACATGCGAGAAGCCGATCATCATGTCGATCGGGTCGGTGCCGATCTCCATGATCTGCACCACGGGACAGCCCGCCTCCTTCAGGATCGCCCGCGACGTCGCCGTCTGGTCGATGCCGGACAGGACCACCGCGGAAGGACGCTGGCCGATGAAACCCTGCAGCAGCCGCTCCTCCTCGAGCCCGGAATAATGGGTATTGCCGATGTGGAGCTGCAGGTGGCTGTCACCGAGGCCGTCATAGAGGCCGCGCACGACATCGGCGAAGACGTTGTTGGTGAGCGACGGCACCAGCACCGCCACCACGTCGGCACGCGCCGAGGCGAGCGCCCGGGCATTGCGGTCGAGCACATAGCCGAGCTCCGCCACGGCCTTGTCGATCTGCTCGCGCAGCTCGCGGGAAACGCGGTCCGGCTCGCGCAGGGCGCGCGACACGGTGATGGCGCCGACGCCGGCCTTGCGCGCCACGTCGGCGATGGTCGGCCGCCCGCCGCCGCGTCGCGTGCGCGGCCTCATCGCGACCTGCCGACGCGGCGCGATGCGCCTGTGCATTGCGGGAGCCGCAACCATCCGAGCCGCACGCCGCCCTCCCTCACCTGGACGAACATAGCCGTCGGTTCGCGCAACGGCAGGTGCTTGTCAAGCGCGTGTCCGCTCCGTCACCCCGGCTGCGTGACGGTCGGGATGCGGATATGCGTCACCTCGACCGACTGCAGCTTTGCCGCGAGCGCCACCATCAGCGCCTGGGCGAGGCACATCGGCGCGGCGAGCGAGCGCGAGAAGGTGTACTCGTCCTCCGGAATCTCGAACAGCACGCTTGCCGTCTTGGTGAGCGGCGACAGCCGGCTGTCGGTGATGGCGACAACGGGAATGCCGGCCGCATGCGCGGTCTCGGCGATGGCGACGACCTCCTTGGCGTAGAAGCGGAACGACACCGCGACGAGCGCGTCGCCCGCGCGCATGACCTTGGCCATCTCGGTGGCGAGTCCGCCATTGGCATCGAGAAGCACCACCCGGCGGTTCAGCATCGACAGCACGTAACGCATGAACAGCGCGATCGGCTCGGACCGCAGCTGGCCGGCAAGATAGATGGTGTCGGCTGCCGCGAGCACGTCGACCGCCCGGGCGAACTTGTCCCCGTCGGCCTGGCCGAGCAGATCCTGCAGCGAGGCGATGTCGCGCGCCACCAGGTCGCCAAGCACGCCGCGCGGGCCGCTCTTGTGCAGCTCCAGCTCGGACTTCAGCGCACTCACCCTGGTCTCGTAGCCGGGAGCCGCGGTGGCCAGCCGGGCCTGGAAGATGCTCTGCAGTTCCTTGAAGCCGGAGTAGCCGAAGAGCTGGGCGAAGCGGACGAGGCTGGAAGCATGCACGCCGCAACGATCGGCGATCCAGTTGAGCGTCCGGATCGCCACGTCGTTGGGGTTTTGGGTCAGGAACCGCCCGATGAGCTGGTAAGTCGCGCTGAGGTCGTCATAGCTTTCCTCGATGACGCGCATGAAGGCTTCGTAGTTGGCTGGCGGCATCTTTGCCACGTCGGTTCCCTCTTTCCTGGCCGCGTGCCGACAGCGGTTCTTACCGTTGTCCCGGTCCGTTGGAAGCCCTTCGTTCAGACACGGGCCAGCCGTCTCGTCCGGCCGCTCGCGCAGGTCGGGCGAGGCTTGTCACGACACCTCGACCGGCTTGCTGCGCATCCGGGCAACCGTCTCGCGTTCCGCGCGCTTGCAGATCTGTGGCGGCAGGCCGCGCAGCAGGAGTTCGGTGTCGGCGAGCACGAGGCGGCCGATCTCCAGGAAGCTCTCGCGCATGCCGCCGCTGCGGTGGCTGGACAGGATCACTCCGTCCAGCTTGCGCAGGGGCGCGTCGGCGGAGAGCGGCTCGACCGGAAAGACGTCGATGCCGGCGCGGATGTGGCCGCTGCGCAACGCCTCCTCCAGTGCCGGAAAATCGACGATGCCGGCCCGACTCATCAGCAGCAGCACCGCCCCCTTCGGCATCAGCGCCAACTCGCGGGCGCCGATGAAACCCTGGTTCTCGCTGGTCGAACTGGCGAACAGAAAGACGACGCGCGACGCCGACAGCAACTCGTCCAGCCCGCTCGGAATGCAGTTCTGCTCGAGGATGCGGCGCTCCGGCTGCCACGGGTCGTAGACGCGCACCTCGCAGTGGAACGGCACCAGCATGCGGCGCAGCGCCGTGCCGAGATCGCCCAGGCCGACGATGCCGACCTTTGCGCCGGTGAGCAGGAAGCTGCCGGCATTGCTGGCCAGTCCCCATTTCTCCGAACCGTCGCGGAAGGCCTCGTGGGTGGCGGTGATCTCGCGCGAAAGATCGAGCGCCATGCCGAGCGCCGTTTCGGCCACCGAGGTCGCGAAGACCGGGCTGGTGACGAGCACGTGGATGCCATGGGCGAAGCAGTGGTCGTAGTCGACATTGGGCAAAAAATTGCCCTCGACATTGATGACGCCGCGCAGGTTCGGCATGCGCGACAGCCGCTCGGCCGGCAGGTCGACCTGGCCGATCACCACTTTCGCGCTCGCCAGCGCCGCCTCCAGATCGGCGGCGGCGAGCCGGCTGCCGTCGGCATGGACGATCACCTCGCCCAGCGCATGAAGACGTCGGAGATCGTCCGGCTCGAAGATCATGTCGAGCGTGCGCGGTTCCGGATCGGCGATCAGGATCAGCGGTTTTTCTTCCGCGGTCATAGGGCGGGCTCCGAATGCCGGTACCGATTCCGTTGGTTATGCATGCCGGTCACACCTCCAGCCTGCCTCCAGTCGCGGCAGCCGCGACGGCGGCGGGGAGCGGCCGTCATCGTCCGTCCTCCCGCGCCCGATGTCAGACCGCGACGGCCCGGCCGGTGGCGGCCGATTCCACCGCGCAGTCGGCGAGCCGCAGCGCCTGGCGGCCGTCATGCACAGTGACCGGCATCGGCTGCCCGTCGACCACCGCGTCGATGAAGGCGTCGAGCTCCAGCCTGTAGGCGTCGGCATAGCGCTCGAGGAAGAAGTTGAGCAGCGGCTCGCGAACCTCCGTGGCGGTGCTCGACCAGCGGCGGATGGTGGAAGGGCGCAGGTTCTCGTTCATCACCATCCCCCGGGCGCCGTAGATCTCGAAGCGCTGGTCGTAGCCGTAGACCGCCTCGCGGCAGCAGTTGATGTGGCACTGCTTGCCGGACGCCGTCTTCATCTGCACCATGACCGTGTCGTAGTCGTCGAGCTCGTCGAGCGTCGGGTCGACGAGGCGGCTGCCGACGGCGGAGACCTCGACCGGCTCCTCGCCGAGGAACCAGCGCGCCATATCGAAATCGTGGATGGTCATGTCGCGGAAGATGCCGCCGGAGCTGCGCAGATAGTCACGCGGGGCTAGTCCCGGGTCGCGGCTGGTGATGACCACCTGCCGGACGTCGCCGATCTCGCCGTCGTCGATCGCCTTGCGCAACTGCCGCGCGGAGGGATCGAAGCGGCGGTTGAAGGCGACCATGACACGGGCGCCGAGCCGGCCGATCTCCTTCGCGGCCATGTCGGCGCGCGCAAGGTCGAGGTCGACCGGCTTCTCGCACAGCACCGCCTTGCCGAGTTTTGCCGCGTGCAGCATCAGCTCCACATGGGTCGGCGTCGGCGTGCCGATGACGATCGCATCGACGTCGGCGCGTTCGATCGCGGCGATCGGATCGGCGAGCGGGGCGGCGCCCCATTCCGCCGCGAGGGCGGCCGCCGCCGCGTCGACCGGGTCGGCGACGGCGACCAGCCTGCTCCGCTTGTTCGTGGCTGCGTTCGCCGCGTGGATCTTGCCTATCCGTCCGGCGCCCAGAACGGCTATTCCCAGCATGGAAGTTCTCCTGGTTTCAATGGCGAGTTGCTCCCGGCTTGCGGGTAGAAGTCGCAGACGGGGAGGTAATTGCATCCCGCCAGTATTTGTACTGTCCGGCATTCTCCCCGGCGACGAGTTGCGTGCCCGTGTCGATCACCTCGTCGACGGTCTTGCCCGCCTTGATCAGCGTCCACTTGTCGCCGAGCACTTAGCCGGCATCGACGTGGAATTCACGCCATGCAATGCGATGATCGCCCCGAAATATTTCGAAATGCCCTTCGCTTCGAGAAGCGGAGCCGGAGCAGCGTCAGCCAATCCCACTCAACTCCCCAGGTTGGAAAGTCGGCCGGCGAGTTTGTTGCAACGACTTTTCCCTCCACATCAATTGCGCAATATTTAGTGCATCCCTGCATGGCTCTGTCAACGGCGAAGCCGCATTCAGAGCTTCATCGGGCCATCCGGCACCGGCATGCCGCCGGCTGCCGCGCCCCAGACCGTCTGATCGTAATTGACGATGGCGCCCGTCATCAGGCCGGCATCGTCGGAAGCCAGGAAGTTGATCGCGCGCGCCGCCTCCTCGGGATCGATCAGCCGCCCGAACGGAAGGTTCGCCGCAGCCTTGGCTTCCCAGTCGGGATCGCCGGAGCGCGCCTGCAGCGCTCGCTCGTTGTCGGACGACATCCAGCCGACGTTGAGCTGGTTCACCCTGATGCGGTTGGCCGCGACGGAGAAGGCGGTATTGGCGGTCAGCGTCGTCAGCGCGCCCTTGGAGGCGCAATAGGTGTTGATGAACGGCTGGCCGGAAAGCGCCGAGATCGAGCCGATGTTGACGATCGCACCCTCGATGCCGTCGCGGATCATGCGGCGGATCGCCTCCTGCATCAGGAAATAGGGGCCGCGCACATTGACAGCGAACATGCGGTCGAACAGCTCCGGCGAGGTGTCGAGGATGGTGCCGCGATCGGTCATGCCGGCGGCGTTGACAAGCACATGCACCTTGCCGAACAGGCGGTCCGTCTCGGCCATGACCTTGCGGCAATCCTCGACGCTGCCGACGTCGGCGGCGACGAAATGCGCGGCAACGCCGATGTCGCGGGTGATCGCCTCGGCCACCGCCCCGCCCTTCTCCGCATTGCGGCCGAGCACCACGATGCCCGCCGCGCCGGCTTCGGCGAAGCGGCGTGCGACCGCCGCGCCGAGCCCCTGGGTGGAGCCGGTGACGACGCAGATCTTCCCATCCATGCGGTTCATGCTCACCCCTCCACCGTATAGCCAGACGCAGCCATGACGCGCAGCAGCTCGGCATGGCCGATCCGCGCCATCTCCAGCGGCGGGCTCTTCAGCGGGTCCTGCTCGGCCTCGACGACGAACCAGCCCTCGTAGCCGTAGCCCGCCAGCTTTCTGACGATCGCGACGAAGTCGAGCGAGCCGTCGCCCGGCACGGTGAAGGCGCCCTTCACCACCGCGTCGAGAAAACTCTCCTTCGTCCGGTCGAGGCCGTCGATCACGGTCCGGCGCACGTCCTTGGTGTGGACATGGGAGATGCGCCTGTGGTGCCTGTCGATGACGCGAAGCACGTCGCCGCCGGCGAAAGCCATATGGCCGGCATCGTAGAGCAGCGGCAGTCCCTCGCCGGAATGCTTCATCAAAAGCTCGACGTCCTCCTCCGACTCGATCGGCGCAGCCATGTGGTGGTGATAGGAGATCGGCATGCCCTGGTCGGCGCACCACTCGCCGAAGGCCGTCATCTTGCGGCCGTAGGCCTTGATCTGATCCTCGTCGAGGCGCAGCCGCGTGGCGAGCGGCGCGTTGCGGTCGCCCTGGATGGTGCCGGCGGTCTCGCCGTAGACGATGCAGGGCGCGTCCATCGCCTTGAACAGCGCCATCTGCGCCGCGATGCGGTCCTTCTCCGCTTCGATGTCGCCGTCCAGCAGGCGTCCGGAGAACCAGCCGCCGCACACCTGGATGCCATGCGCTGTCAGGATGGGGCCGAGCTCGTTCGGATCGAGCGGAAAGCGGCGGCCCGTCTCGATGCCGGTGAAGCCGGCCTGGCGGGCCTGCAACAGGCACTCCTCCAGCGAGACGTCGTCGCTGAGTTCGGCGAGATCGTCGTTCCACCAGGCGATGGGCGCGATGCCCAGTTTGGCTTTCATGTCAGGTCTCCGCTTCGACAAGGTGACGGGACGATACTAGAGCCGAATACGATCAGGAATGGATCGGCACTCCGCCTTTTGGCGCATGATCTTTGTCTGAAACGCCTGCAACTTCCGGGATCATGCCCCAGCCTCCAACTGCCGGCGCGGCGAAGCGGGGGAGGCCTAAGCCCTCACCGCGCCGGCAGAGCGCCCCTGCGGGCAGTGCCGGCCAAAGCCGGACGGGAAAGTCAGACCCCGACGCGTTGACGTGGGCGTCCCACCTGCGCCGCATGCGCGGCACGGATTCCCGCCCCCCGCGACGATTTTCTCGATTCCTACAGAATGATTATTGACAGTGCAATTCGATCGCAACGATCATTGCAAAAATCCTCGGAGGATTAGATGTTGCGCATTGCCGTCGTCGGCTGCGGTCGCATCGGCAGGATGCATTCGGCGGACATCGCTGCGCGCCCTCGCGCCTCGCGGGCTGACGCCCGGCACGCGGCGGCCGACGAGATGATCAGCCGCAAGGCGGCAGCGGCCCGCGCCATCCGCTGGGGTTTCGAGATGGCCACCGTACCCAACGACGTGCGCATGCGCGCCGCCACGGCGGAGGCGAGCGTCAGGAAATTCACCGCGCTGGCCGGCGACGAGGCGACGGGCGGCAAGGGAGGCTACTGATGCCGCATGTGCTGGTCGCCGGAAAGATCCACCCGAGCGGGATGGCGCTGCTCGAGGGCGCCCCCGATGTCACCTACGACTATGTCGAGGCGGTATCGGAGCCGAGTTATGCGCCGCTGATTTCCGCCGCCGACGGCCTGGTGATCCGCACGCAGCCGCTTTCGGCCGCCACGGTGGCGCGGGCGGAAAGGCTGAAGATCGTGTCGCGCCACGGCGTCGGCTACGATGCCGTGCACCTGCCCTCGCTCAACGCGCGCGGCATCGCGCTGGCGATCGTCGGCGACGTCAATTCGGTGTCGGTGGCCGAGCATGCGATGATGCTGCTGCTTGCCGCCGCCAAGCGGGCGCTGCCGGCCGACCGTTCGGTGCGGCAAGGCGACTGGAGCTGGCGCGGCCGGCTGGAGCCGGTCGACCTCGCCGGAAAGCACCTGCTCATCGTCGGCTACGGCCGCATCGGCCGGCATCTGGCGCGCATGGCCGCCGCCTTCAGAATGGAGGTCAGGGCGCACGACCCCTATCTCGAACGGTCCGGCTGGCCGGACGGGCCGGCCTTGCCGGCCAGGGATCTGCCGGCGGCGCTCGCCTGGGCCGATTTCGTGTCGCTCAACGTGCCGAGGACCGAGCGGCCGCTGATCGGCGCCGCCGAGCTCGCCGCCATGAAACCCTCCGCCATCCTGGTCAACGCCGCGCGCGGCGGCCTGGTCGACGAGGCGGCCCTTGCCGAGGCGCTGCGCGCCGGCCGCATCGCCGGCGCCGGCCTCGACGTGTTCGACGACGAGCCGCCGAAGCCGGACAATCCGCTGCTCGCGCTCGACCAGGTGGTGCTGACGCCGCACATTGCCGGGCTCAGCGCCGAATGCGGCGAGCGCATGGCGATCTCTGCCGTGCAGAACGTGCTGGATTTCTTCGCCGGCCGCATCGATCCTGCCCTTGTCGTCAACGGAGCCTACCTCAATGGCAAGTGACAAGCCGCCCCTGCGCCTCGGCCTGATCGGCACCGGCTTCATGGGCAAGACCCATGTGTTCGGCTTCACCACCGCGCAACGGGTGTTCGACCTGCCGTTCGAGATCGTGCTGCACGCGATAGCCGACCGCACCGAAGCGTTGGCGGCGGACGCCGCACGCACGCTCGGCTTCGAAAAATCGAGCGGCGACTGGAGGGCGCTCGTCGCCGACCCCGAGATCGACCTGATCGACATCACCGCGCCCAACGCCTTTCACAAGGAGATGGCGCTGGCGGCGATCGCGGCGGGAAAACACGTCTATTGCGAGAAGCCGCTGGCGCCCTCCGCGCAGGATGCGCGGACGATGGCGGAGGCGGCCGAGAAGGCCGGCGTGAAGACGCAGGTCGGCTTCAACTATCTGTGCAACCCGATGCTCGGCCTGGCGCGCGAGCTGATCGCCGGCGGCGAGCTCGGCGAGATCCGCAGCTATCGCGGCGTCCATGCCGAGGACTACATGGCCGATGCGGACGGCCCCTTCACCTTCCGCCACGACCCGGCGGGCGGCGGCGCGCTCGCCGACATCGGCAGCCATGCGCTCGCCACCGCGGAATACCTGCTCGGGCCGATCAGCGCGGTGACGGGCGAGTGCATCACCGTGATCGGCGAACGCCCCGACGGCAGGGGCGGACGGCGCAGCGTCGAGGTGGACGACATCGGCCGCGCCTTCCTGCGTTTCGCCAGCCGCGCCACCGGCTGCATCGAGGCCAACTGGATCGCCATGGGCCGCAAGATGCAGCACGATTTCGAAGTCTACGGCAGCAAGGGCGCGCTGGTCTTCAGCCAGGAGCGCTTCAACGAACTCCACTTCTACAGCGCCGCCGATCCCTCCGGCCGGCGCGGCTTCCGCAGGATCGAGGCCGGGCCGGACCACGAGCCCTACGGCCTGTTCTGCGTGGCGCCCGGCCACCAGCTCGGCTTCAACGACTTGAAGGCGATCGAGGCCGCCCGCTTCCTCGAGGCGATCGCCGGCAGGCGGCCGGAACCGTTCGGTTTCCGCGCCGGCCAGCGCGTGCAAGAGCTGGTGGAGGCCATCCAGCGCTCCTCGCGCGAAGGCGTCCGGGTCCGGGTGGGCTAAGCTCGCGGCGGTGCCGACGCGAAGGTCCGTCCGGGCGCCACGAGACTGCATCGAGGCGGCGGGGATGCTTTTCCATTCGATCTTCCGCTAGAAGGGTGCCCGGACGAGGCGCCCGGGGAGAGACCGATGGACACGATCGAGGCAGAGGGCATCACGCTTTCCTTCCGGCCGGAGGGCGGGGTCATCGACGGCCTCGTCATCGCCACGGAGACGGGCGACCTGCGCCCGCTGCACCGAGCACCGTGGCTGGACGGCGGCGAGGTGCTGCCCGACCATGTGGCGCCGGTCGAGCGGCGGCTCGCCGGCGACTTCTTCTGCGCACCGTTCGGCGATGCCGGGCCGGACGTGCCGATCCATGGCTGGCCGGCCAACGGCACCTGGGAGAGCGCCGGCACGGTCGCGCGGACGGGCGGGACGGTGACGGCACGCTACCGCCTGCGCGAGACGGTCGAAGGCGCGCGGCTCACCAAGGAGATCGCGCTGCGCGACGGCCATCCGGTCGTCTACCAGACCCATGTCTTCGAGGGCGGTGCCGGAAAGATCCCGGTGGCGCACCATGCCATGCTGCATGTTCCGGGCGGCGCACGGCTCAGCTTCTCGCCCAAATCGGCGGGCAGGACCCCCTCCGGCGCGCCGGAGCCCGATCCGGCCCGCGGCCGCTCCATCCTCGCCTACCCGCAGCGCTTCGCGTCGCTTGCGGCGGTGCGGCGGGCCGACGGCGGCGTCACCGATGCGCGCCTCTATCCGTTCGACGGTGGACACGAGGATCTGGTGGCGCTGTCGGAAATGCCCGGCACCGCGATCGGCTGGACGGCGGCGCTGGCGGCGTCCGGCGGCTTCCTGTTCTTCGCCGTCAAGGATGCGCGGGCCCTGCCGCACACCGTGCTGTGGATGAGCAATGGCGGCCGCAGTTATTCCCCCTGGAACAGCCGGCACCGGGCGGTGATCGGCATGGAGGAAGCCGTCGTCGGCTTTCATCTCGCCGGCGGCGGCGATACCGACGGCCTGCCGACCGGGCTGACGCTCGGCGACGGCAAGACGACGGCGATCCGCTATGCCTTCGGCGCCATCGCCGCGCCGCAAGGCTGGACCGAGGTGGGCGACATCCAGATCGCCGCCGACACGATCACGCTGACCGACGTCGGCGGCGATGCACGCGTCCTGCCGTTCGACGGCGGGCACTTCAGGTGATCGTTCCGGCGGCGCCCGGCCGGGCTCAGGCGTAGGCCGCGCCAAGCCGCTCCAGCGCCTCGTCGAGGCCGACATGGCCGCGGAAGCCGCCGGCGCCGCGCGCCTCCTCGCCACGCTCGATCGCATGGGCGAACCGCACCGCCGGATCGGCCTCCAGGCGCTCGAACAGGCGCTGCAGCCCCGGATAGTCCTTGCGGTCGATGACGTCGTGGTATTTCGTCCAGCGGGCGATGCCGGCGAAATAGGCGTCGGCCAGCGTGCGGCTCTCGCCCAGGAGCCAGTCGCTCGCGCCGAGCATCCGCTCCAGATCGGCGTGCACCTTGTGCAGGTTGGCGGCGCCGTAGGACCGCAGGGCCTTCTTCTCGCCGCCCTCCAGCTCGTGCTCGAGTGCGTACCAGAGCGGGCTGAAGCCGTTGAAGAGGCTGGTGTTCAGATAGGCGATCATCTGGTTGAGACGGTCGAAGCCGGGTGTGCCCTGCGCAAAGGCGAGGCCCTTGCCGACGCCGTGTGGGGCGAGATGGTTGAGGATCGCCATGCTTTCCGAGATCAGCCGGCCGTCGGCGGTCATCAGCGTCGGCGTCTCGCCGACCGGGTTGATGCGGCGGTAGCGCCCGCTCTGCACCGTTTCGGGCATCTCGATGCGGCTGAGCCTGTAGGGAATGCCGAGCCATTCGAGCGCCACGATCGAGCCGAACGAGCAGCCCGAAGGGATGCCGTAGAAAAGGATGGGTTCCATGTGCCGTCTCCTTGGTTGTCGATGACGGCAATATGGCTGTATGGACTTTGAACCTGTAGCGGGGCATTATGCGCTTCAAAGTCCACATATATGGACATTGCATGTACAACCTCAACGATCTGGTGATTTTCGTGCAGGCTGTCGAGACGGGCGGATTCGCGGCGGCGGGGCGGCGGCTCGGCCTGCCGAAGTCCACCGTCAGCAAGCGGGTGGCCGAGCTGGAAGCGGCGCTGGGCGCGCGGCTGATCCACCGCACCTCGCGCAGCTTCGCGCTCACCGAGCTCGGCCGCGATTTCCATGACCACGCACGCGCCGCGGTCATCGAGGCCGAGGCGGCCGAAAGCGTGGTGCGGCGGCGGCTGGCGGAGCCGAGCGGCGTGGTGAAGATCACCACCTCGGTGCCGACGGCGCAATTCCAGCTTGCCGACCGCTTGCCGGCGCTGGCGCGCGCCTATCCGAAGCTCGAAGTGCAGCTTCACGTCACCGACCGGTTCGTCGACCTCGTCCAGGAAGGTTTCGACATCGCAGTTCGCAGCCATTTCGGACCGCTGCCCGATTCCGGGCTGGTGCAGCGGCGGCTGGGTACCGAACCGATCATCCTGGTGGCCGCGCCCGGCTATCTCGCAGGGAGAGGCGAGCCGAGACAGCCCGACGCTCTCGCGGAACACGACGGCCTGCTCGTCGGCCCCTCGGCAAGGCAATGGCGGCTGAGGCGGGCCGACGACGCCGTCGAGGTGACGCCGGTCCCGCGCTTCCTGGCCGATGAATCCGTGGTGCTGCTCGGCGCCGCTACTGCGGGGCTCGGCATCGCCTGCTTGCCGGAGACCATCGCCGCGCCGGCCATCGGGCGGGGCGAGCTCGTGCGGGTGCTGCCCGAATGGACCGCCGGCTCGGTCACCACGACGATCCTCACGCATCACCGCCGCGGGCAATTGCCATCGGTGCGGGCCGTCATCGATTTCCTGGCGGGGCGAGGTGAAGCGGAAGTGGGGTGACGCAGCGAATTTTGACCGCTGAAGCCCCCCTCTCCGTCTCGCCCTTCGGGCTCACCTCTCCCCCACTTCGTGGGGGCGAGGAACCCAGGCTGGAGAGGCGCCGGCATCGCGGCAGCGGTTCCTCGCCCCCACGAAGTGGGGGAGAGGTGAGCCCGAAGGGCGAGACGGAGAGGGGGTATTTGGCAACAGCCCCAAAGGTCAAGACCGTGGGCAACCAGAGCGTTGCGAACTCATCCCTCGCAAAAGGCATCCCGCATGGCGCCGAGGATGCAGACTGCCGAGGCGGCGCCCGGATCCATGTGGCCCAGCGAGCGCGGGCCGACGCGGGCGGCGCGGCCGCGCGTTGCCACCATGGTGCGCGTCGCGTCCGCCCCGGCCTGCGCCGTCTGGAGTATTTTCGCCCATGCCGCGGCTTCCGGGTCGCCGCGTGCCGCGGCGTCCGCCGCCGCCTCGGCCGCCGGAATCCAGACGTCGAGCATGGTCTTGTCGCCGCGCTCGCCCTTGCCGCGGTCGCGGATGCCAGATGCGATCGCGCCGAGCATCGCCGCCTGGCCGGCCAGTCCCAGCGTCTCCTCCTCGCGGTCCGCAAGAGCCTGCGCGGCCCGCTTGAAGGCCGTGGCATAGAGGGGGCCGGTGGAAGCGCCCACGGCGTTCAGGAAGGCGGTGGCGGCAACCGACAGCACGTCGGCCGGCATGGTCCGGTCGAGATCGAGCCTGGCGAGCGCGCCGTTCACGGCGAGGAAGCCGATAGACATGGTGATGCCATGATCGGCATCGCCGATCGCCCCGTCCAGTTCGGACAGGCGATCCTTCTCGCGCTCGATAACGGCCGAGATCAGGTGAAACATCCTGATCAGGCGGCGCGCCCCGTTGCCCGGCATATTGGCCTCCACTTCTCCTCCTCCAGCGGACGCATTCAAACGCGTCTTCCCATGCTAACCGACGCGGAGGAAAGCAGTCTCACACGGATGGTTCAACAGCGAGTCCAATTCGTCGTCCAGATGCAGGATGGTGATCGACGCCCCGGTCATGTCCAGAGACGTGCAATACGGCCCGACCCAGTTGGCCGCGATGTCGATCCCCTTGGCGGACAGCCGCTGCTCGACGCGCCGGTAGAGGATGTAGAGCTCCATCAGCGGCGTGGCGGTGAAGGAATTGACCAGCACGGCGACGCGGTCGCCGCGGCCGGCGGTCATCTCGGCGAAGATCCGGTCCATCATCGCGTCGGTGATCTCGTCGGCGGTCTTCATCCGCTCGCGCGCCACGCCCGGCTCGCCGTGGATGCCCATGCCGATCTCCATCTCGTCGGCGCCGATCTCGAAACTCGGGCGCCTGGTCTGCGGCAGCGAACCGGGTTCGAGCGCGACGCCGACGGTGTAGGTGCGGGCATTAGCCCTGCGCGTCACCGCCTCGCAGGCCTCGAGGCTCCAACCGAGATCGCAGGCGGCACCGGCGATCTTGAAGACGAACACATTGCCGGCCACCCCGCGCCGCCCGTCGCGGTCCTCCACCGGCGAGGACGCGATGTCGTCGGTGGTGAGCACGGTACGGACCTCGATGCCCTCCTCCTCCGCCATCTCGGCCGCCATCTCGAAATTCATGACGTCGCCGGCATAGTTGCCGTAGACGAACAGCACGCCGCGGCCGCGCGACGCGGCCCTGGCGCATTGCAGGATCGGATCGGGCGGCGGCGAGGAGAAGACGTTGCCGACGGCGACGGCATCGGCCATGCCCCTGCCGACATAGCCGAGGAAGCACGGCTCGTGGCCGGAGCCGCCGCCGACGACCAGCCCGACCTTGCCGGGGCGCGGGCCGTCGCGGGCGACCAGCGCCCGGTGCGAGCCGCCGATCGGCGCGATGTGCTTGCGGTGCGCTGCCACCGCTCCCGCCAGCATCTCCTCGATGACATCCTGCGGGTCGTTGATGAATTTCTTGACGTGGCTGCGATAGGTGTTGGGCAGCGTCTCCGCCTTCGGCCGCTGCACCAGCTTGTCGTCGATGCCGGCCATGCCGTCGGCCTTGAGGATGCCGCGCGCCGTCGCCGCGTCGGTCACCAGGATGCTGACATAGCCGCCGCGCAGCGCGGCGAGGATGGCCGGCACCTTGTCGAAGCCGCCGGCGACCGCGATGCGCATCGGGATCGCCTTCAGCGCATCGAGCGAGATGCCGATGGTGCGCTGCTCGAGCGGCCCGGCGACCGGCTGGCCGCGCTCGTCGATGAAACGGCCGGCGATCACCCCGACGGCGTTCTTCGCCAGATAATCCTGCAGCGACACGCTCTCGAGCAGGCCGCTCATATGGATGGTCGAATTGGGCCGCAGCGACGAGATGCCGAAGACGACCCTGTTGGCTTCGGCAAGCGTGGCGAACTGCTCCTCCAGCAGCGGCTCGGCGAGCAGCAGCCTGGCGATCTCGGGCGAGCTCACCAGCATCGGCGCCATGATGCTGACGCAGCGGCCGCCGACCGCGTCGGCGAAGGCGGCGGCGCAGAGATCTGGCGTGTAGTCGGTCCTGCCGGCAGTCCCGCCCGTCGCCTGGACGACGGTGACGTCATGCAGGCCGGCGACCTTGGTGTTGCGGCCGACCGCGAGCACCGTGCGGCCCCACACCACGGCCAGCGTGTCGCCCGACTTGAGCAGCTTCCGCATGGCCTGGCCGCCAGCGATGCCGAGCCGGTCGATCAGCGAACGCGAACTGCCGTCGCTGGGCACCACCAGGCAGTCGCGCAGGCCGAAATGCCGCTTCAGCTCCTGCGCGAGCGTCAGTGAGGCCAGACGGGCGGGGTCGAGCGTGATGTTGACGATGCCGCGCTCGCGGGCGTCGGCCAGGTAGGCGTTCACCGTGGCGCGCGAGATGCCCATGGCCTCGGCGATGTCGCCCTGGGTCATGCGCTCTTCGTAATAGAGCCAGCAGGCCCAGACCAGGGGATCGTCGCCGTAGCGCAGCGGTATGGGGACGGGAGCTTCCGCCGTCCCGGCGCGCGCCGCCTGCTTTCCCCTCATCGCCACTCCCCTCGCCCGGCACGGGAGCCGCCGGGCAGTCGCTTTTGCGCGCAAGCATGCGCCCGGCGCGCGGGGCGATCAACAGGGGTGGGGCGGAGCTCTGAACCTGGGCCGAAGCTCGGTTCGTCGACCCCCTCACTGCCTCCCCCTCGCCAAGCTCGGGATCGGCACCTCTCCACCGTTGGACGGGAACGACCGCATGTGAGTATACCCCCACCCCTAACCCCTCCCCACAAGGGGGAGGGGGACTGGCTGGCATCACCGCAAGGCCTCAATCGTCGACGGTTTCGCGCGGCATGGCGGCCGCAAAGTCCCCCTCCCCCTTGTGGGGAGGGGTTAGGGGTGGGGGTGCGAGGCGGCGAAGGTTCTCGCCGATTGCCGTATGCGATCGCCCTACCCGTCGATCGACGAAGAGATGTCGAAGGCGCAGTCAGAGGCGGAGTCGATGGCGAGTTCCGGCATGCGCATGGCCGCCGCCGGCCGATCGCACCGCGTCGGCAAAGACAGGCTGCCGTGGCATCGCTCCCGAGCATTCCGACCGTCCGCAAAAACCGTCCCGGTCGCGCGACGGGGCCTAGCCGGCGAGGCTTTCCGCCATCACCGCGACGACGATCGCCGCCGACGCCGCCCCTGGGTCGACATGGCCGAGCGAGCGCTCGCCGAGGCGCGAGGAGCGGCCCTTGCTGGCTACCATGCCGGCGGTCGCGGCGGCGCCTTCCTCCGCGGCCTTGCGCGCGGCGGCGAACACCTCGGCCGCCGGCTTGCCGGCCTCGCGGCCGGCGGCGGCCGCGACGGCGGCCGGCTGCCAGGCATCGATCATGGTCTTGTCTCCGGGCTCGGCCTTGCCGCGATCCTGGATGCCGCGCGCCATCGCCTCGATGATCGCCGGCGCCTCGTCGGCGGCGATCGCGTCCTTGCCCTTGAAGGCGGCGCCGGCGCGCATGAAGGCCGTGGCATAGAGCGGCCCGGAGGACGCGCCGACCGCGTTCAGGAAGGATTTCGCCGCCGTGTTGAAGACGTCGGTCGGAGAGATGGCGGCAGGGTCGAGCGCGTCCAGCGCCCTGGCGACGGCGCCGAACCCCTGGGCCATGGCGATGCCGTGGTCGGCATCGCCGATATGGCCGTCGAGCTCGCAGAGAAAGCCCTTCTCCGCTTCGATGCGCTCCGACAGCGCCCGGAACATTTTTATCAGATCCGCCGATGTGAGTGCCGACATGGGGATAGCCTTCTACTTGACCTGGAACATCGCGCAGTCGCAGGGATGGTCGAGCATCCGCTGCAACTCGTCGTCGAGATGGATCAGCGTGATCGAGGCACCCGCCATTTCGAGCGAGGAGCAATAGGTGCCGACGAAGGTGCGGTGGGTCTCGATGCGGGCGTCGGCGAGGCGGCGGTGGACGCGGCGGTTCATGATGTAGAGCTCCATCAGCGGCGTCGAGCCCAGCGAGTTCACCAGCACCGCCACCTTCGAGCCCTTGGGCGCATCCATCTCGGCCAGCAGCTGGTCCATGATGCGGTCGACGATTTGATCCGCGCTCTGCAGCGGCTCGCGGGCGATGCCGGGCTCGCCATGGATGCCCATGCCGACCTCCATCTCGTCCGGTCCCATCTCGAAGTTCCACTTGCGGGTCTGCGGCAGCGAGCAGGCGCCGAGCGCCACGCCGATGGTGAAGGTGCGGTCGTTGGCCTTGCGGGCGATGCGCTCGCATTCGTCGAGCGACAGCATCATGTCGCAGGCCGCCCCAGCCGCCTTGAAGACGAAGAAATTGCCGGCGACGCCGCGCCGCTTGTGCCGCTCGGCGGGCGGCGCCGAGGCGATGTCGTCGGTGGTCAGCACGGTGCGGACCTCGATGCCGTCCATGCCGATCATCTCGGCGGCCATGTCGAAGTTCATCACGTCGCCGGCATAGTTGCCGTACATGTAGAGCACGCCGGCGCCGCCGTCGGCAGCCTTGGTGCATTCCATGATCGGATCGGGCGGCGGCGAGGCGAAGACGTTGCCGATGGCGGCCGCGTCGGCCAGGCCCTTGCCGACGAAGCCGACGAAGCTCGGCTCGTGGCCGGAGCCGCCGCCGATCACCAGCCCGACCTTGCCGGGGCGCGGGCCATTCTTCGCGACGAGGGCGCGAAGGTTGCCGCCGACCGGCCGCAGCGTGTCGGAATGGGCGGCGAGGATGCCCTCGACCATCTCGTCGACTGCGTCGTCACCATTGTTGATGATCTTCTTGGTCTGCATCAGAACCCGTCCTCCTGCCTTCGCCGCAATGCCGAACCGTTACTGTTGTCGCACAGGGCAGGTCTTCATGAAATCCAGAGTATGTTCGAAAGAGCGGATGCCCGCGTCCGAGCCGAGCCCGGTGGCGACCAGCGCGGCGGAAGCCTGCGCGAAGGAGATCGCGGCCTCGGTATCCATCTGGTGATGCAGCGCAGTGACGAAGCCGGCGTCGAAGGCGTCGCCGCAGCCGGTGGTGTCGACCACCTGGATGTCATAGGCCGGCCGCTTCAGGCGCGTGCCGTCGGCATGGGCGTAGAAGGCACCCTCGCCGCCCAGCGTGAAGACGCAGCACTGCACGCCGGCGTCGATGAACCAGCGCGCCGCGTCCTCGGCCGTCTTCTGGCCGGACATGACCGTCGCCTCCTCCACCGAGGGCATGAAGTAGTCGATGTAGGGCAGCAGCGGCCGGATCAGGCCGATGGTCTCGGCGGTCGCCGCGATCAGGTCGAAGGTAACGGTGCAGCCGCGCCGCTTGGCCTCTTCCAGCAGGACGCGGCTCGGCTCTCCGTCCAGCCGCCGCAGCAGCCCGGTGCCGCCGAGATGAACGATGCGCGGGGCCAGCACGCGGTCGTAGTCGGAGGGCGGCACGTCGAAATGGTCGGAGGCGCCGCGCACATGCAGCGCCGGCCGCTCGCCGTTGCGGCGCACGTTGAGGATGGTCGCCGAGGACGGCACGCCGGCGATGCGCTGCATGGCCGAGGTGTCGATGCCGAAGCGCTGCATGGTGGCCAGCATGAAGTCGGCCTTTTCGTCCTCGCCGACGGCGCCGACCGCCAGGCAGTTCAGCCCGAGCTTGGCGAGGTCGACCACGGTGCCGCCGGCAGTGCCGGCGACGGTCAGCCGGATCTCGTCGATGAACTCGACATTGCCGCCGGCGGGGATGGCATCGACCGGGCGTCCGAGGATGTCGAGGATGTAAAGTCCGACGACGGACACGTCATGAACCATTTTGGACCTCCCTGGCCTGTTGTCGTTGGTCATTGCGACTGCCGGACCGCGGCAGCGACGCGGTTGCCGTCGCTGTAGAAGCTGAGCCCCGCCGGGTCGGCCGCCAGGTAGACGGTGTCGCCCGGCCGCGCGGCGATCGCCTCGTCGGTCTTCACCTTGACGATGGTGTCGCCCTCGATGCGGACATTGGCGATGAAGCGGCCGGCGATGGTGACGCTCAGGTCCTTCAGCACGCCGGGCACGGCGCCGGGGGCGGCGGTGGCGCCGAGGCGCACATGCTCCGGCCGGATGCCGGCGGTCAGCGTGCCGTTGCCGGACACCTCGGCGTCCGCGGCGACCGGCGCCGCCGTCAGCGGCGTCTCGATACCCGCCGCCGTCTTGCGGGCCGGCATGAAATTCATGCCGGGATTGCCCAGGAACCAGCCGGCGAATTCCGTCGCGGGCGTCGCATAGAGGTCGGCCGGCCGGTCGTACTGGATGATGCGGCCGTCGCGCATCAGCGCGACGCAGTCGGCCAGCGTCATCGCCTCGGTCTGGTCGTGGGTGACGTAAACGATGGTCTGCTTCAGTCGCTGCGTCACCAGCTTGAAGGCGCGGATGAGCAGCAGCTTCGCCTGCACCTCGACATTGGTGGTCGGCTCGTCGAACAGCACGATGTCGGAGCGGCGGGCGACGGCGCGGCCGACCGCCACCTTCTGGCGGCTGCCGGCGTCGAGATCGCCGATGAACAACTTCCGCTTGTCGCGCATGTCGAGGATGTCGAGCACCTCGTCGATGCGCTTGTCGCGTTCCTGCGCCGACAGCGACCTGTCCTGCGTCAGCGGCAGGGCGATGTTCTCCTCGACCGACAGCGTCTGGTACATGACCGGGTACTGGAAGACCATGCCGACATTGCGCTTGCGCGGCGGCAGGCCGCTCATGTCGCGGTCGCCGAAGAAGATGCGGCCGACGGTCGGCTGCTCCAGGCCGACGATCATGCGCATCAGCGTGGTCTTGCCGCAACCCGACGGGCCGAGCAGGCAGGTGACGGCGCCGTCGTCGAAGACGGCGTCCATGGCGTCGATGGCGGTGAACGGGCCGAAACGCTTGGTCACCTTGTCGATGACGATCTTCACCATGTCAAACCCCTCCCGCCGCGCAGCGGCCGATCAGCGCGCCCGAGTTCGGGTCGAAGATCATGGCGCGCGCGGGATCGATGTCGATTTTGACCGCGCTGTCGATCTCCGGCGGCGCGGCGTGGCCGGCGGCATAGGCGGCCGTCACGGGGTGGCCGTTCAGGTCGAGATAGACGACGATCTCCGAGCCCAGATGCTCGACGATGGCGACGCGCGCATCGGCGCCGACGCCTTCGCGGCGGCCGAGCCGGACATGCTCGGGGCGGATGCCTACCTTGACGGGGCCGTCGGCGAGACCGGCCGGCGCCGGCAGCGACAGCCCGGCCGCCTCGATGCGCCCGTTGCGGCAAATCCCTTCAATGACGTTGGCCTTGGGGAAGCCGATCAATTCCAGGCTGCGCACCTGCCCCGGCTCGGCATAGAGCTTCAGCGTGCCGGCGCGCTCGACCAGCCGGCCATCGTCGACGACCACCAGCGTCTGCGCCATGGTCAGCGCTTCCAGCGAATCCGAGGTGGCGTAGAAGAAGGTCGCCTTCAGTGTCTCGCAGAGCTGCTTCAGCTCGTCCATCAGGCGCTCGCGCAGCTTGTAGTCGAGGCCGACCAGCGGATCGTCGAACAGGAAGACGGACGCGTCCTTCATCAGGCCGCGGGCCACGGCGACGCGCTGCTTCTCGCCGCCGGAGAGCTTGTCCGGCGTCTTCCTGAGCAGGTGGCCGATCGACAGCATCGCCGCCGTGCGGTCGACGCGGCGGGCGATCTCCTCGCGCGGCGCGCCGGCAAGCCGCATCGGGTAGCCGATGTTGTCGAACACGGTCAGGTGCGGGTAGAGCGCAAAGCTCTGCGGCACGTAGCCGATGTTGCGCGCGCTCGCCGGCTCATGGGTGATGTCGCGGCCGGAAAGCCGGATGGTACCGCCGTCCGGCGTCTCCAGCCCGACCACCAGGCGGAACAGCACCGACTTGCCCGACTTGGGCGGACCGCACAGCACTGTCAGGCTGCCTTCCTCCACCGACAAGGAGAAGGTGTCGAGGACGCGCGCCTGACCGAAGGATTTGGAAACCCGGTCGAACTCGATCGCCGCCATGTCAGCGTCCCAACTGTGCGAAATAGGGCACCAGCAGGATGCCGAGGAGGAACATAAGCGCCACGACGCAGAGGATGACGACGATCCGCACCAGGCTTGCCGCCGCACCCAGATGCTTCGGGATGTTGCCGACGGCGATCTGCAGCAAGGTGGCCGCGACCAGCAGGCACAGCCCGAAGCGGTAGAGCTGCAGCGAATATTGCTGCGCGACCAGCACGATGCCGACCAGGATCGAGGCCATCAGCACGCCTTCGGCGCGCTCGGCGAAAGGGGTCTTGCTTGCCATGATCAGACCTCTCCGCGGACGGTGCCGAAGGTCATGCCGACCAGCAGATACTTCTGGAAGAAGTAGATGAACAGCACCGGCGGGACGATGTAGATGGAGGTGAGCGCCGAGATGAAGGTCCAGTTGAGACCGCCATCGGAATAGGCGCCGACCGCCAGCGCATAGGGGATGTTCTGGGTGGTCACGCCGCCGATGATGAAGTTGAACAGGAACTCGTTCCACACGAAGATCAGGTTGAAGATGAAGGCGGCGATCAGGCCGGGCTTTACCTGCGGCAGCACCACCTTGAAGATGACGTGGAACCACGAGCCGCCATTGACGCGACCGGTCTCGTCGAAGCGCGTCGACACGCCGTCGAGGAACCCCTTCAGTATCCATACCGAGAAGGGGATCGAGAACATCGCGTAGAACAGGATCAGCGCCAGGTGATTGTCCTTCCAGCCGAAGGCCACATACATCAGGAACACCGGCAGGATCACCGCCGGCCCCGGCAGCATGCGGATCGACAACAGCAGGAACATCAGGAAGTCGGTGCCCTTCGGCTTGAAGCGCGAGAAGCAGAAGGCCGCGAGGAAGGACACGAACACCGCGATCACCACCGCCGACACCGACAGCAGGATCGAATTGCCGAGCTGCAGCAGGAACGACGTGTTGCGCGTGAACAGGTCGATGTAGTTGTCGAGCGTCGGCGTGAAGACCAGCTTCGGCGGCGTCGCCAGGATGTCGTTACGCGTCTTGAAGGACGACAGGATGATCCAGGCGACCGGCGAAAAGAACAGCAGCGAGACCAGCCAGAGGACCCCGTAATAGGTCCAGGTGCGCAGGCGGTGGGACATCAGCGTGCCCTCCTGCGGCGGTTGAGGATGTAAATGAAGATCGAGGTCATGGCGATCGAGATCAGCAGCAGCAGCACCGAATAGGCCGACGACCAGCCCATGTTGAAGCTCTCGAAGCTCTGCTTGTTGAGCTCGACGGCGACGAGGCGGGTGGTCTGGCCGGGTCCGCCCTTGGTCATCGGGATGATGAGATCGAGCGTCTTGAAGGCGTCGATGGTCCTGAGCAGGATGCCGAGCATCAGGATGAACTTGCCGTGGTGCCAGATCACCAGCGAGATGCGCTTCGGCCATGACAGGCGGTCGATCTCGGCGGCCTCCAACTCGGCCTTGGGCACGGAGCCGAGCGCGGCCAGCGTCATCAGCGTCATGAACGGCGTCCACATCCAGCAGTCGACGGCCAGCACCGCCCAGTAGGCGATCTTCGGATTGCCGAGGAAATCGACCACGCCCATGCCGAGGCCGCCGGTCAGCAGGGCGTTGAGCACGCCGAAGGTCGGGTCGTAGATGAAGCGGAAGAAGGTGCCGGTGGCGACCGGCGTCAGCACCATCGGCGTGAACAGCAGGGTCAGCGCGATGCGCCGGCCGGGCATGTCCTTCGATCCCCAGAACAGGAAGCCGAGCAGCACGCCGAGCACCGTCTGGACGGTGACGCCGACGCCGACGAACAGAAAGGTGCGGCCGAGATCGCCCCAGATGCCGTTCTTGTTGTAGTAGATGTCCTCGAAATTACGCAGGCCGAAGAACTCCGGCGGCATGCCGGAAATCAGCGAGAACTTGTGGAAGGACAGGCCCAGCAGCCACAGCGTCGGGATGGTGTTGAACACCACGAAGAACGCCAGCACCGGAACCAGCAGCGCAAACACCAGGAAGCGCCGGTTGTCCAGCACGCCGGGCATCAATCGGGAAGACATCGTCTATCGGCCCTCGGGAAAGCGGCGATTGCCGAGGCGCGCGGCCCCGGCAATCGCCATCACGGTCGGATACTCAGAGCGAGACGGCGGAGCAGGCGTCCGACGGACGCTCGGCGGCCGAGCCGTCATCGTAGAGGATCTGCTGCTGCTGGCAGGCGATGTAGTCGAGCGCCTGCCTGGCCGAGGCAGTGGTGCCGGTCATGAAGGAGGTGAAGCCCTCCTGCTGGACGGCCAGCATTTCCGAGTAGCGCGGATGGTGCCAGAAGTCGCGCGAGCGGCCGGGCTCGAGCATGTACTTGTAGGCGCGGTTCCACGGATTGATGTTGTCGAAATCCGGGTTGGACAGCGTCGCCTTGTCGGTCGGGTTGCCGCCGCGCTTGGCGAATTCGAGCGTCGTCTCCGGCAGGTACCACCAGTTCAGGAAGTCGATGGCGACCCGCATCTTGGTCTCGTCGTTGAAGGCGTTCAGCACCCAGGGCTGACCACCCATCGAATAGACGCGCTTGGCGTCGGCACCCTTGCCGTGCATGGGCGGCGGCACCACCATCACCTGGTCGCGGTTGGCGTCGGTGATCATGCCGAGGCCGACGGCGGCCCACTGGAAGGCCGAGAACACCTTGCCCTGGGTGAACACGTCGATGATCTCGGCGATGCCGTAGTTGAGCGCGCCCTGCGGCTGGTACTTGAGCAGGCCCTTGTACTGGTCCATCGCGGTGGCGTTGATGTCCGAGTTCAGGATGCCCTCGACCTGGCCGGTTTCCGGGTTCCAGATCTCGCCGCCCTGGCTCCACATATAGGGGTAGAGGAAGCAGGTGCAGAAGTCGTAGACGCGGCTGTACTGCGAGGCGGTGCCCCAGAGCTGCTGGTCCGGACGGGTGAAGAACTCGGCGACCTTCTCGAAGTCCTCCATCGTCAGCTTCTCGAAGTCCTCGAAGGTCTGCGGCAGGGGGATGTTGTACTTGGCCTGGAAGGCCGACTTCTCCTCCTCGTTCTCGAGCAGGTCCTTGCGCACGAACAGCGCGATGGTGTCACCCTCCTGCGGCAGGCCCCAGCGGTTGCCGGAGTTGTCGGGGTAGGTCATGTAGGTGTCGACGACCGTCTGCGAGTACCACTCGAGCTGCAGGTTCGGGTTCTTGGCGATGATGTCGTCGAGCTGCAGGATCCAGCCGGGGCGGGCGAGCGCGCCGAGCCACTGGCTGTCGGAAATGATGATGTTGTATTCCTGGCTGCGGGTGGCGAGCGAGGTGGCCGCCTTCTGGAACAGGTCGGAGAACGGCGCCTCGGCGAAGCCGAAGCTGACGTCGTAGCCGTATTTCTCCTTGGCGAACTCGGCGAACAGCGGCGACATCTGCACGCCGAGCGACGATGGCAGCCAGCCGGCGATGCCGAGGATGTTCATCTCGATCTTCTGGCCGGCGAGCGGGTGGCTCTCCTGCGCCATGAGCCGATTGATGAACGGAGCCGAAACGAGGCCGGAGAGGCCGAGCGCCGCGCCGCTCTTGAGCAGCGTGCGACGAGGCAGCACGAGGCCGTTTCCGGCACGGGATCCGGAACCAACAGTCATATCGATTTTCCTCCCAAAGGACTGGCGTCCGCCACCTACCGGCGGACGACGGGAACCGACCGGCGTGCCGGACCATTCCGATCGCCCATCAGCTTTGACATATGTCGACTGAGACCAGACAAATGTCAATATGGTCGATGGCCATGTCCCCAGCGACCAGTTCTCCCGCCGAACGCGAGCGACGCAGGGGCCGGTGAGGGTGATCCGACCGCTCGATTGATCGACTATCTACCGGTGATGCAGCACCAGCGGGGCGCCGTCGATCTCGACGACCTGCATGGGATAGCCGAAGACCTCGGCCAGCACCTCCGTCCGCAGCACGGCCGACGGCGGTCCGTCGGCGACCACCCTGCCCGCCTTCATCGCGACGATGCGGTCGGCATAGACGGCGGCATGGTTGATGTCGTGCAGCACGACGATGACGGTGCGCCGCTCCTCTTCCACCGCCTTGCGCAGGTCGCGCATCAACTGGCGGGCGAACTGCATGTCGAGGTTGTTGAGCGGCTCGTCGAGCAGCATGTAGTCGGTGCCCTGGCAGAAGGCCATGGCGACCAGGGCGCGCTGGCGCTGCCCGCCCGAGAGCGTGTCGAGGAAGCGGTCGGCCAGGTCCTGCAGGCCGAACTGCTGCAATGCAGCCTCGATCAGCGCCCTGTCGCGGTCGTCCAGGCGTCCGCGCCCGTGCGGGAAGCGGCCGAAGCCGACGAGTTCGCGCACCCTGAGCCGGGCCGCGACGGCGGGGTCCTGGCGCAGGATGGCGAGGCGTTTTGCGAGCTGCCGGCCGGGCGTCGCGTCCACCGGCAGCCCATCCACCACTATCCTGCCCGACTGCAGCGGCTGGAGGCGGGCGACCAGCGACAGCAGGCTCGACTTGCCGGCGCCGTTCGGTCCGACAAGCGCGGTCAGCCCGCCCTTCGGCAGGGTGAGGGAGATATCGTGCAGGATCCGCGTATCCTGCAGCCGCAGCGAAACGTTCTCGATCTCGATCATCGCCTGCCCGCCGCCAGAAGCATGCCCAAAAACACCAGGCCCCCCACGAATTCGATGACCACGCCCAGCGTCGTCGCCTGGCCCAGCCCGTGCTGCAGGACCGTCTGCCCGCCGACCAGCACGACGACCGCCGTCAGCACGGCGGCCGGCAGAAGCAGGAAGTGGCGCCGGCTGTCGACCACCCGCTCGGCGATCGCCGCCACGAGCAGGCCCAGGAACGTCACCGGGCCGACCAGGGCCGTCGACACCGCGACCAGCAGCGCCACCAGCAGCAACAAGCCGATCAGCACGCGGCTCCAGTCGACTCCGAGGCCGATGGCGCTGTCGGCGCCGAGCGACAGCACGTCGAGCAGGTGGCGTTGCCGCCAGACGATCGCCGCCGCCGCCACGGTAACGACCAGGCCGATCGCCAGAAGGTCGGGGCGCACCGTGTTGAAGTTGGCAAAGCTCATGCCCTGGGCCACGGCGAACTCGTTGGGATCGATCAGCCGGGCGACGAGGCTGGCGAGGCTGCGGAACAGCACGCCGAGCACCACCCCGGCCAGCAGCAGCAGGCCGATGTCGAAGCGGCGGCGCAGCAGCGGAACGAACAAAAGCAGCGCCATCGCCACCATCACGACCGCCTCGCCGGCGAATTTCAGGCGCGGGTCGAGCGCCGCGAATCCCGCAGCGCCGAGAAGCAGGACGAGCAGCATCTGCCCGAACACGTAGAGGGCGTCGAACCCCATGATCGAAGGGGTCAGCACCCTGTTGGCCGTGACCGTCTGGAACACCACCGTCGACACCGCCACGGCAACGCCGACCTGCACCAGTGCCAGCAGCCGCACGGCCCGCAATTCGAGCGCGAAGGTGAGGTTGCCGCGCAGGCCGAGTGTCATGAACGCCACCATGGCCGCCACGGCCAGCGCCGCGAGGAGCCACAGCCGGGTGGCTGCCGACAGGCGCGAGACAGCGAGGCTACGCACGCGCCGCCCGCCCGAATAGGATCCACAGGAACAGGCCGGCGCCGACAACGCCGAGCACGGTGCCGACCGGGACTTCGTAGGGGTAGCGGATCAGCCGGCCGACTATGTCGCAGGCGAGCACCAGCGCCGCGCCAGCCGCCGCGACCCACGGCAGGGCGCGCCGCAGATTGTCGCCCAGCAGGCGCGACACAAGATTGGGCACGACCAACCCGACGAAGGGGATGATGCCGACCACCACCACGCATAGCGACGAGACGACCGCGATCATCACCAGCCCGAGCTGGACGATGCGCCGGTAATCCAGGCCGAGGCCGACGCTGACCTCGCGGCCCATCGAGGCGATGGTCAGCCGGTCGGCGATCCACCAGGCAAGGGCGACGACCGCCGCGGTGATCCACAGCAGCTCGTAGCGGCCGCGCAGCACGCCGGAGAACTCGCCATTGGTCCACACCTCGATGAATTGCAGCAGGTCGGCCTGCCAGGCGATGTAGGTGGCGGCGGCGCCGACCACTCCGCCATAGACGAGGCCGAACAGCGGGATGAGGAAGGGCTGGGTGGGCGGCAGCCGGTGCGCCACGGCGAGGAAGAGCGACGTGCCGGCGAGCGCCGCGACCGTCGCGACGGCCGTCTTCATGGCGATCGAGGCCGCCGGAAACAGCAGTGTGACGAGCAGGATGCCCAGCGCGGCGCTCTGCCCGGTGCCGGTGGTCACCGGCTCGACGAAGCGGTTGCGCGCCAGGATCTGCAGGACCAGCCCGGCGATCGCCAGGCCGGCGCCGGCGAGCAGGGCGGCCAGCGTGCGCGGCAGCCGGCTGACCAGCAGAAGCTGGAGCGCCGCCGGATCGCCGGCGATGCGCCGCAGCGGCAGGTCGCCGACGCCGACAAGGAGGCTCGCCACGAACAGGGCAACCAGGCCGGCGACGAGCAGTAGCCGGAAACCCGGCCGTGCCGCCTCCGTCATCGCGGCGTCGCGAAGCCCTGCTCGATCGCCGACAGCACGCGGCGGGTCGCCTGAAGGCCGCCGGCGGCGATGTAGAAGTCGGCGGCGGGCAGGTAGATCACCTGCCCCTTCTTCCAGGCGGTCGTGCCGGCGATCAGCTCGTTGTCGAGCGTCGCCCTGGCGTTCTGCTCGCCGGTGCCGATCGCCGCGGCGCGATCGAGCACCAGCAGCCAGTCGGGGTTGGCCTTGGCGATGAACTCGAATGAGACGGCCTCGCCGTGGCTCGCCGCCTCCACGTCCTCGACGGCGGGCTCGACGCCGAGCGTCTTGTGCACCCAGCCGAAGCGCGATCCGGGGCCGTAGGCCGTGACCTTGGGCCCGTTGGTCATGACGATGAGCGCCCTGCCCTTGCCCTTCGCCGCCTGGCGGACGGCGTCTATCGCGGCGTCCAGTTCGGCGGCGGCGGCCTCGGCCTCCTCCGTCTTGCCGAAGACCGCGCCATAGGCGGCGACGCGCGCCTTCGCCTCGGCCAGCAGGTCGTCGCCGGTCACGGTCATGTCGATGGTCGGCGCGACCTGGGCGGTGGCCTTCACCTTGGTCGACGAGCGGCCGCCGACGATCACCAGGTCGGGTTCCAGCGCGTTGAGCGCCTCGAGGTCGGGCTCGAACAGCGTGCCGACGACTTCAGCCTTTTCGGCCAGCGGTGCCAGTTCCGGCAGATAGAGCTTGTCGGGGATGCCGGCCGGCACGACGCCGAGGGCGAGCAGCGTGTCGATCGCGGCGATGTCGTAGACGGCCACCGTGGCGGGAACGCCGTCGATCGTCGCCGGACCGCGCGCGGTGTCGATCTCGACCGCGTTCGCCGGGACCGCCGCGAAGACCATGGCCGCAACCAGGCCGGCCAGCAGCCGAACATGCTTCATATCCCGTCTCCGTCCTCCGCGGCCGGCATGCTCCGGGCCGCCGCTAAATCCTTCGTGCAACGCTCTGGTTTTGCACATACGGGAAGGCGGCGGGGCGCGGCAAGGCGTCATGACGGCCCGTCAGGCGTTTTATCGCCAGCCGGTCCTTGCGCAGCACGTTGAAGCAGTCGTTGCCGAACCATTCGAGCGACGCCTCGACCTGCGGGTCGCCGACCAGTTCGTCGAAGAAAGGTGCGTAATCCACCTCGCCCTCGAAGAGCGGCGTCAGTCCGTCTCGGCTGCCGGCGGCGGCATAGACGTTGGCCGGCGCGAACACGGCGAGATCGGCGCGCGAGCGGACGTTCTTCAAGTGGTAATGGCTGACATAGGGCCGCAGCGCCGCGTGCGCCGCCACGGGATCGTCGCCGCCCTCCCAGACATGCAGCGTGTCGAAGTTCAGCCGGAAGGCCGGGTGGTCGACTTCCGCGACGAGGTCGAGCGTCGAGGCGCAGGTGTCGGCCAGCGTGTCGGGATGGGTCTCGGCCAGCATGGACAGGCCGAAATCGGCGGCGATGGCCGATATCTCGCGCAGCCGCGCGGCGATGAGACGCCTGACATCGGCCGGCGTGTCGCGGCTGCCGCGGCTGCCGGCGAAGGTGCGCAGCTTGCCGGCGCGCCAGTTGCAGGCAAGGCGGCAGAGGTCGACCGTCTTCCTGCGCAAGGCTTCGGCGTCGCCCTCGAGCGGCAGGTAGTCGCTGAGCATCGGCACGCTCAGGCCGAGCCCAGCCAGCCAGTCGGCGTTGCGGTGCGGCTGATGCACGAGGTTGCGGGCGTGCACGCCCCACAATTCGATGCCCTGGAAATCGTTCGCGGCCGCCCACATGGCGATGTCCTCGAGCGAGACCAGATGGTGGCGGAAGCTGATGGTGCAGAGCGAGATCTTCATTCGGCGGCTCCCAGCATCGGGACGGGATTTTCAGGGGCAAGTCCACGGGCGGCGCACCAGTCGCGGAACACCTCGCCCAGCCGCGCCTTGATGCGGCTCTCGATGCCGTCGAGCGTGTCGAGCCGGCGGAACAGGTCAGCGGCGAGGTCGCGGTCGCCGGTCTGAGCGAGCCTCATGGCCGCGTAGTGCACGGCCTTGAACTCCTGGATCAGCCGCTCGATCTCGTCGCACCAGAAGTCGAAATCGGCATTGGCGAGCTTCAGCGACCGCCAGAAGAAGGCGAAGCCGTGCTCATAGGCGTATTTGCGGATGGAGATGACCGGCAGTTCGCGCAGCGCCGTGGCGAGGTCGGCCAGCGTCACGCCGTCCCGGCCGTCGAGATGGGCGCGGACGATACGGCGCACGGCGGCGACCAGCGGGTTGGCATGCGGCTGGTGGCAGGCGAGGAAGTAGTCGCGCAGGTCGGCATCCGCAGGGGGGCGGGCTTCGTGGCGGTCGAAGAGGAAGCCGCCGGCCACGGTCGGCTGGCGGATCGCGTCGAGGATCTTGTCGCGCTCGATGCGGCCTTCCCAGCGGAAGTCGGGATCGTTGACCTGCCAGACCATCGGGTCGTCGGTCTTCTCCAGCATCAGGTAATGCGGGAAAGGGTTCTGGTTGAACTTGTTCTCGCGCTCCGGCAGGTGGAACAGGTCCAGCATCACCATCAGGTGCTGGCCGTCGCGCCGGCGCTCGATGAGGTCGAGCATGACTGCGACGTTCTCGTCCTTCGAGCGGGCGCGGTCGTACCATTCCTGCATGCGCACGCCGTAGAGACGCTCGTACCAGGAGCGGAAGAACTGGTGGTCGACGGAGCCGTGGTGATAGGCGAGCGCCCAGCGCTCGGTGATGGCGAAATCCGCGTCCCAGACACCGAAATAGAAGGGCCGCTGGTCGATGCCGGAGCGCTTCAGCGCGTCGCAGACGCTGCTGACGAAACAATGCACCTTGATGTCGATATAGTCCTCGCCATGGACGCCCTCCCCCGCCGGCTCCGCCTTGGCGGGAGCGACGGCGACAATGGCGTCACCGGTGAACAGCCCGGCGAGTTCCGCCACCGTGGCGATGTCCTGCCGGTTGATCGCCTCCTCCGGCGCCGACAGGCCGAACTGCAGCTCCAGTGCCAGAAAGATCTCGAGGATGAGAACCGAGTCGAGATAGAGATCCTCGTTGAGCCGCGCCCCGGGCCCGAAACGGTCGAGATGGGCGTGGTTGAGCTGATCGCGCAAAACGCTGCGGATCGCCTCGATCACCTGGTCCTTCGTCATCACGCTACCTCCCGCGCCGGGACAGCGAAGCGGCCGGCGGCATACTGCGCCGCCACCTCGCGGCGGCTGATCTTGCCGTTGGCCTGGCGCGGTACGGCCTCGATCTGGACGAATTCCATCGGCACCTGATGGCCGGCGAGATTTTCGGCGCACCAGGCCCGCAGCGCCTGGCCATCGAGCGCCCTGTCGGCGCTGAACAGCAGGCCGACCCGCTCGCCCGCCAGCGCATCGGCCTTGCGGAAGGCGACGGCGTCGGTGACGCCAGGCATGGCCATCACCACGTCCTCGACCTCCTTCGGATAGACGTTGAGGCCGGAGACGTTGATGGTGTCATCGAGCCGCGAGACGAAGACCAGCATGCCGTCGGGTCTGAGATAGCCAAGATCGCGGGTGAGGACCGTGCCGGCTGGACCGGAGACGACGATCTCGGCCGGCGCCGTCGGATCGTTGCTTGCTGTCACAACGTGATGCGGCAGCACGAAGCCCATGTCGGCGGGGTCGGCGAGGTCGGGATTGATTGCGATGCAGCCGGCCTCCGAGCAGCCGTATTGCTGATAGAGATGCGTGGTGCGGGCACGGATGCGCTCGAACCACGGTCCGGGCAGGATGGTGCCCGAGGTCATGGCGGCGTGGATCGCCTCGCCCTGCGGCAAGAGCCGCGCCAGCGTGTGCAGAACCGCCGGCGAGGAATAGAGCAGCGGCCGCTCGATGCCGTGCAGCCGGCGCAGCAGGTATTTCGGGTTGCCGGCATCGACGACGACGGGCGTCCTGCCGCGATGCAGCGCCACCAGTATGCCGCAGATCAGCCCATAGGAATGCGTCGTCGGACAGGCCACGACCGGCGTCATGTCCCGCGGCTCGCGGAAGGCGGCGGCGTAGCTCGCCACCTCGGCGTCGATCTCCCGCCAGCCGCGGGCGATGCATTTCGGCGCGCCGGTGGTGCCGGAGCTCATCTGGATGAGTTGGCCCTGCGGCGGCTGGGAAGGCTCGGACGACAAGGCTTCCGCCGCGAGGCTGTTCCAGAACAGCGTGTCGCAGCCCGCCGCCTCGGCCATGCGCCGCGCCGCCGCGTGCGGTGTCGCCGGATGAATCGGGAAGACGCTGGCGCCGATGCCGCGGATGGCGAAGAACAGCGCCAGCCAGCGCGCCGTGTCGGAGAAGCAGACGGCATAGCGCCGGTCCGGCTTTTCACCCAACCCGGCCTGCGCCGCGGTTTCGGCTACCAATTCATCGAACTGCCGTCTGTCGAAATACCTGTCGTCGATCTCGATCATCGTCGTTTTCCTTCAGGCATGGAGGGCGTTGGCGACCAGCCGGCTCGATCGGCCGGTGCCGAGCTTGTGGGCCAGCAGCGTTTCCACGGCGATCTTCGGCCGGAAGAGGCCAAGGCGATCCTGGCGAGCGACGAGGCCGCGCTCGCTTGCATAGGCGGCCAGCAGCTGCCGCACCGTGCTCCAGAAATCGGCTTCGGGAAGGCCGTAGCCGGCCTGGAAAAGGTGCGCGATCTCGGCGAGATTGAAGACGAACAGCGCGTCGCTCACCAGTTCGCCGAGGCTCTCGACCGTTTCCATCCAGTAAAACTCGTCCGGCCGTGCGGATCGGTAGATGGGGTCGAGCGCCAGGAAATCGGGAAGACCCTCCCGGCTGCGCAGGAAGTCCGGGACGTATTCGAGGCTGTCGTGGAAATCGCGCAGCGCCAGCCGCACCGGCCAGCCGTTGCGATGGATCAGAACCATGTTCTGGCCGTGCGATTCGGTGGCGATGCCGTGGCCGACCAGCAGGTGCCAGACCGGCAGGACGGCGACCTGCAGCAGCTGCGCCAGCCAGGCATGGAAGCTGTAGCGTCGGATCCATTCGTCGACGAACGGCTTCCCGTCGCGCTCGACCATCATCAGCGCATTGAACGGCACGGCGGCCTCGCCGGGGCCGAGGATAGAGGCCGCGCTGCGGCGCCAGATCGCGGCGATCTGCCCGGCGAGCGGTCCCTCGCGGCCGGCGATGATGCCGGCATATTCGTCGAGGACGGCGAGCGGGTAGCGCGTATCGAACAGCGGATCGCCGGCGACGACGTCGCCCAGCCAGCGCGACAGCAGCGGTGCGGTGCAGACCGAATGCGGCTCGATGGTGCGCAGCGACGAGGTGTTGACCATGTTCATGGACAGCTTGACGTTGGCGCTGGCCGGACGGTCGGCGTTGAGCAGGGTGCGGACCGACTGGCTCGCCGTGTAGCGGTCGCCGGCCAGGCCGAGGAAATGCGCCTTGCCGGCGGCCAGCCACGGCGCCATCAGCCCGTCCTTGAGCGCCCCCCACTGCCAGGGATGCAGCGGCAGCAGGGCGAAGCGGTCATTGTCCAGCCCGCGCTCGACGCGCCGCCGCTGCAGCTCATGGAATGCCGGCTCGCCGAGTTCCTCGGTCCAGAAAGCCGTCTCGCTGCGCGGCAGGCGCTGGTGGACGTCGCTGCGGTCCACCAGCAGCCAGGCGAGCTGGAAGGCATTACCCGCTTCCGGCCCGTAGCGGCGCTGGTCGTCCTCGCTGAAGCCGGTGCGCGCCTTGAAGCAGGGGTGATACGCGTGCCCCTCGTCCAGGGCGCCCTCCAGCGCGGCGAAGTCCATCGGGCGACGGTGCGCAGCGGGCAGGTTGGCGTCGTTCCAGCGGCAGTTGGCGACGGTGCGCTCCAGTTCGTCCAGCAAGCGCAGCCTGCGCTCCGGTTCGCCGGGCAGGCATTCGACGAGTTCCGCGAGTCGGGCTGCACGCCATCCCTTGTCGGAATCGGCCTCGACCGAATCCGCCTCCACCCGTACCCTGTCATAAGCGGCGATGGCACCCAGGCAACGGAAGTGCTTGCCACCCGCCCGCCATTCGAAGCGGAGCCGGTCGCCGTTCTTGCGCAGTTCGGGGTCGACAAGCCCCTCGAACAGCATGGCCTCGGCCAGCTGCCGCACGACCCGCCGCTCAGGTGCCGATCCCAGGTCAAGAGGCAATGGCACTGCCATCTCCATGGAAGCTGGCGGTAAGGCCGAAGATCGGATTGGGCAGGGGTGCATAGAGCGCGCGCTCGTTGTCGGTCTGCAATTCGTCGACGTCGAACAGCCGGGCCGTCAGGTTCGCCTTGAAGGTGACGGTGGGCCGGTCGAGCAGGCCGCGGACGAATTCGCGACCCACGCCGCCGGTGGTGCGGGCGAGATGCTCCAGGCGGTCGCGCAGGATGCGCAGCAGCAGCTCCTCGTCGGCCAGTCCGTCATGGCCCATGCGGGCGACCACGGAGAAGACCTGGTTGACGATCAGGTAATAGGCAAAACGATCCTGGATATCGCGGTCGTCGTAGAAGAGCGAGCCGATCCCGGCGGTTTCCGGGACATGCAGGCTGAAGCGGGCGCGGTGGCGCCTGGACAGGTAAAAACCCTGGTTGTCGCGATAGTAGCTGGCCGTCGGATAAAGCTCGCTCACGTCCAGCAGGCTGTTCTGCTGGTGCGCTTCGAGGGCGACGCCATAGTCGTCGTAGAGCATTACCAACGGGTCGAGGACGCAGTCGAGATAGCGGCGGAACCACTGCTCGGCGACCAGCGCGGGATGCGCGCCGTCGCGGGCGCAGATGGTCCGCACGATGCGCTCCAGCCGAGACGGCTCGCCGCTAAGCGGCTCCGCGGTCAGGGCGGCCACGGTGACCTTGCCCCGTGCGGCGCCGGCGGCGAACGGATTCTCGCGCAGGATCACCTCGAAGCCGCTCTCGGCGCGATCCGGCATGTCGAGCGTGAGAAATGCGGGGTCGAGGATCATGCGGAACCGTGGATTGGCGGTGGCGATGCCGGTCCGTCCAACCAGCTTGGCCATCGCGACGCCCGCCTCCAGCTCCTTGCGGCGGTTGAGCCTGATGGAATTGGTGATGCGCACCGGCAGCGAGAACTTCAGCATCCACGGCACGTCCGGGCTGTAGACGGTGCGGACCGACGAAGTTGCCGTGAAGGCGGGACCAGCCGGGCCGAGCGCCCGCAGCCGGCCGGTGCGCTCCAGCGCGCGCACCTCCGGATCGAGCAGCAGCGCCTCGGCCTGAAGGGGGTGCATGGGCAGCGGCACTTCGCCGTCGCGCAGCTTTAGGCCGGCGGTCTCCGGCCCGATCAGCGACGCAGCGATCTGCGGCGCCGAAAGGTCCGCCACTGATTTGTGGCTCACCATCGTGGCATCGGCGGCGAACCAGAACAGCTGGAAGTTCCCGCCGAGTTCCGGCGCATAGGCCGGCTCCTGCCAGCCGGTCATGCCCTGGCGGCTCTTCGGCGTCGGATGCAGTGCATGCCCGAAGACCAGCGACTGCTCGGCGGCGATGAAAGAATCGTCGTCGGCCGGCCACGGCCGCGCATCGATGTAGCGCTCCGTCTGCTGGTAACTCAGCAGCGCGCGGCCGAGCAGTTCGAGCTCATGGCCGCGAAGCCGGTCGCTGCGCTCCTCCGGCAGCTGCCGGTATGCTTCCTGCAGCAGCATCTGCAGGGCGGCGAGCGGCTCCGCCTGCCGCCAGCCGGCCTCGCCGCTGCGCCGCAGCCACGCCCGCCCGAAACGATGCGGCCCGCACCGGGAATGCGAAACGACTTCCGCGCGGAGCGTCGCCTGCTGCGCCGACAGAACCCATTCGATGCAGTCGACCGCTTCTTCGGGGTCGCTCCAGTGCTGGATCACCCGGCCGGGCGATACCTCGCGCACATAACAATTGGCGAAATTCTGGAACGTCGCGTGTTCCGCGACCTGCCGCGAGGTCTGCTTCATCTGTCATCACCACGAGGGTTGACCGATTAGAATCCGTGGCAGCGGCTGGGGTCCTGACGGTTTGTTGGAAACGGATTTCCCAGGGAGCGTCAGCTGCTCCAGGCGATGGCCCGGTCTTCCTCGCGAAAGGCGAAACGGGCGAGATGGTCGGCGATCACCGCTTTCGCCTGGGGCAACTGGTCCGCCTCGGAAACGGCGAGGCGGACCGTCAGCGCCTCGTCGTCGGCATCCATGACGGCGGTGCCGAATGAAAAACGGCATTCGCCGTGGCGCTCGCCATGCACCACCTCGATCTTGTGGGCGAAGTGCTTGCACAGCTGGGTGAGATATTTCGGACCGTGCGCGGTCTCGAAGCGTCCCGTCGACTCGACCATGATGATCTTCCTCGTCAGATTCTTCGTGCCGCCCCCGGCCCGTTCATCCGTTCAGAACCTCGCCGTCGCCGTCAGCTTGAAGCTGCGGCCAGGCTCCGGCAGCGGCTCCACGTTGTCGAATTCCTGCCCATAGGTGGCCCGGCTCACATAGTCCTCATCGAACAGGTTCTTGATGTCGCCGCGCAAGGTGAAGTTCGGCGCCGCCTCGGGTTTGTATTCGGCGAAGACGTTGACGACCTCGTAGCTTGGCAGGGACGGGTTGTCATACTTCAGCGCGATCTCGACGTCGCCGCCGAGGGTCACGTTCCATTCGTCGAAACTGTGGTAGGCCGCCAGCGTGATGATCTGGCCGACCGGCGTGGCGAGATAGGTGCCGATGTCGGAATCGGCAGCGCTCCCGTTGATGGTGACGTCGATGTCGGCATATTTGACGCTGGCGCGGCCCGCTCCCCAGTCATAGCCGAGGCCGACCTCGAAACCCTCTGAGCGCACGTCACTCATGGCGATGGCACTGGCCACCGCATATCTGGCCACGCGCGCATCATAGATGTCGGTGCGGAAGACGTTGCCCTCCAGCGTGAAGCCGTTGTAGGTCGCCACCAGACCGGCCGTGACGTTGTTGGAGGTGACCGGCTCCGGCCCGTCGCCGTAGTCCCAGCCCGGATTGAAGATGAAGTTCTCGGCCAGCGGCACGCCGGCCCAGACATGCGAGAAGCCGGCCTTGGCCGTCAGGAATTCCGGGACAAGATCGTACTCCCCAGACACGTTACCGCTGAAGCCGGCATTCTCCCACTTCTCGCCGGTCGTGCCCTCGAACCACTGGTGGTCGCCGCGGGCGCCGAAGGACAGGCGCGTATGATCCCACGGCTCCAGCCGGGCCTGCGCATAGACGCCGACATTGCTGGCGTGCTCGGTGGCCGAATCCTCGCGGGCGTCGAGATCGGCGTCGTCCTTGTAGAAGTCGAAGCCGGCGGTGATGCTGCCGTTCTCGAGGGCGAAGCGGTTCTCTGCCTTGCCGTTGAAGCTGTCGGTCGTACCGATGCCGGGATAGATGTCGAAGCGCGTGTAGATGGGCGTCTCGACCTCGCTGCGGGAATAGGCGACCACCACCTTCGGATCCCACCAGCCTTCCGGCGACACGTCCGTATAGGTGAAAACCGTGTTGGTGCGGTTCAGCGTATAGTCGCGGACCTTCGGCTCCCACGGCCTGGGATTGGTCAGTTCACGGATATTCGCCCGGAACGGCCGCGGGGCGTCGTCACGGACCTGCTCGTGGCTGATCTCGAAGCGGTGGCCGCTTTCCATCTCGTAGGCGACCTTGCCGAGGCCGCTGATCAGGTCGGAGCTCGAGCCGTCAACCACGCTGCCGTCGCCGGCTGTATAATTGTCGCCCTTGGCGAAATTCAGGTAGCCGAGATATTCAAAGCCATCCTCCGCGCCGAAGGCCGACAGGCCGACAGTGTGGGTGTTGCTGTTGAAGTCGTAGCTCGCGGTGGCAAGCCCGCCGAAGGTCTTGCCCGGCTCAAGAAGGTCGCGCGCATCCTTGGTCTCGTAGTTGATCGAGCCGGCGAGCGCGCCCGGGCCGGCATCGGCCGGAGCGACGCCGGCATCGACGCTGACGGCCTTCAGCAGGGCCGGATCGATCAGGTTGGTGGCGTTGTGGTGGAAGACCTTTGCGTTCTGCCGCGAACCGTCGACCGTCACGGCGAGGTTGGTCTCCTCGATGCCCTGCACATAGACCTTCTGCGACATCGGGATCGAGCTGCCGACGGCGATCTTCGGCTCGTCGGCGAAGACGTCGCGCAGGTCGGTCGGGTTCTTGCGCTCCAGATCCTCGGCGGTGATCTCAACCTGGTTGACGCCGCCGTCCCAGGCTCCGCCCGCCACTGTGACGGGATCCAGGATCACCGAGCCGTCCGCTGCCGGCGCGGCGATACCCGGCGCTGCGGCAGCGGCGGTGCCGGACTGGATCGACACCGTGTTCGGCCCGGTGAAGCGGTAGCGCATGCCGGTGCCGGCGAGCAGCTGCGCCAGCGCCTGCTCGGCCGGGATCGACCCGCTCACCGCCGGTGCCCGCGCGCCAGCGACGTCGGACGTGCCGAAGACGATCTGCAGGCCGGTCTGACGGGAAAGCTGGTTCAGCGAGCGGCCGAGCGGCTGGGCAGGAAGGTTGACGTCGTGGACCGCGGCCGACTGGGCAAAGGCCGCTCCCTGCACGCCCGGCAGCGCCAGCAACCCGGTGCCGAGCACGGTCGCCAAGCCGAGCCTCGCCAGCAGGCGACGCGTCGCCCTGGTCTCCAATTCAACCCCGTCCTTGCCCACGATCCCACAACCCCCAAGAAACTCTCGGGCGCATCCGTTCATCGGCCGCCCTCGATCGCAAAGACGCGCGAGGGGGATCGCCGCCTAAAGGCCGTCCGCACTTTTTCTGAAAATTTTTCGGGCTCGCCGCCGGCGATCAGGAGATCAGGATGACGACGCCGGGAATACGGTGCGCGGCGAGGCCGTGGACATGCGCCAGCGCCTCGATTGCGGCATGGGCGTCGCGCGTCTGCACGACCGCGCTGACCGGGCTGTCGTCATAGGCGTGGGTGGCGATGACCAGCCGTTCGGGCACGTAGCGGCCGAGCTCCCTCACCGCCGCGCGGAACGGCTCGCCCTCGAACACCAGCCGGCCGGTCCGCCAGGCCAGCTCGACGTCGAGATCGACGGCCGCGGCTGGCAGCGGCACGCCGCCCTCGGCATAACGGGTCTGCTGGCCGGCGGCGACGACCACGGCCGACCGGGCGCCTGCCGGACCGCCGCTTGCGACGGAGACCGCGCCTTCGGACACCGTGACGGCCACCTCGCCTTCGACGCTGCGCATGGCAAAGCGCCCGGCCGCCGTTTCGCCATGGCCGCCGAGCGCGGCGACGCGGAACGGCGCAGGGATGTCCGGCCGGACGGTGAATTCGGCCTCGCCCTCAATGAGGTCGACAAGGCGCAGGCCGTGGCCGAAATCGAGGGCGACGCGGCTGTTGGTGTTGAGCAGCATGGTCGAGCCGTCCGGCAGACGAGCGGTGGTCTGCTCGCCCGACCGGGTGGCGAAGTCGGTCGTCACCCATGTCAGGATGCGCGGCGCGACGATCGCGGTTGCAACACCGGCAAAGGCCGTGCCTGCAAGGACGGCGCGGCGGCTGAGGGTCCATCGCGCGGCGGGAGACGGCTTCATCGCAGCGAGTTCGCCGCGGTCGCTCACGCCCTGCAGCAGTTGCCAGAACTCCTGCTCGCGGGCGAACGCCCGGTCATGCTCCGGCGACTGCGCCCGCCAGGCCTGGAAGCGCTCAAGCTCCGCCCGGCTGACATTGCCGGACGACAACCGGACGATCCAGTCGCGGGCGTCCAGCGCCACCCTGCGGTCAATTTCGGATTGTCCCAGCCTTTTGCCCATTGCCCGGTCACGCAGCAAAAGCCCGCGGTACCGGGCATGCTCCCTCGTTTGCCTATCATAGACAGGCGAGAAGGCACTACGCCTAAGCTCTTGGGCAAAAAATTTTGCTAAGACGCGCTGTCGAGCGTGTCGCGCAGTTCGGCCAGCCGCTCGACCACCCGGCGGATGTGGTAATAGACGGCCTCCTCGCTGATGCCGAGGCGGCGCGCGATCTCGCGATGCGAGACCCCGCCGAGACGGTTCATCAGGAAGATGCGGCGGCTCTTTTCCGGCATCGCCTGCAGCGCCGTCTCGACCGCGCGCAGGAGGTCGCGGCCCATGACCACGCGCTCGGGCGAGATCTCGTCGACCGACTGCCACAGCAGGTCCTGCACCTCGGCGTCGATCTCGCCGCGCCGCTTCTGCTTGCGGAAATGCCCGATGACCGCGTTCTTGGCCGCCTGCATGGTGAAGGCCGTATGGTTGTCGATGGAATCGTCGTTGCGGACGCTGGCGAGCCTGATCCAGACGTCCTGGACGAGGTCCTCGGCGGTGGCGCTGCATCCGACCCGGCCACGCGTCAGCGCTTCGACGCGCGGGCGCATCGCAGCGAAATTGGAGAGCAGCCTGGTGAGTTCCATCCGGACCCCGTTTCGTGGCACCGCCGGCAGCAGCAGCTTCAGCGCTCCACTAGGCCACCAAAAAATGCCCTGCAAGCCCAAGGCGTTAGGGAAAGCAGCGGGTTTCCGAGAGCTCTCGCTAAAACCTTACTCTTTTTATCATGTTTAGTGCTTGATTCTGCTGCGCTAACGGTCGGAGCCAAAGCTGCACGCGGCGAATTGTCGCATGCCGTGCCCGACATGAGCGGTGCCGGGAGCATGGAAGCTGCCCGCTTCGCGCTTGCCCCGCTTCGCAGGGGAGGATTGGCGGTGCCGCCTGCACGCCCGATCCTCCCCCGTTAGCGCAGGCAGGGCAATCGCATATGTAGTTACCCCCACCCCTAACCCCTCCCCTCAAGGGGGAGGGGGATCTTGCCGCTGTTGTGCCAGACATGAAACGGTGACGATTTCGCTCGGCATGGCGGCCGTAAGTCCCCCTCCCCCTTGAGGGGAGGGGTTAGGGGTGGGGGTAGCCGGCCGCGCGACGCTTCCAGAACTTCCATATGCGATCGTCCTGCCCGTTAGCCTGGGAGGAGGACCATGCGAAGCATGGTGGAGGGGGCGCGAAGAGTTAACAACGGAACGGTCAGCGCAAGCAGCCGCTGGTATCAGGCCGCGCGCAGCGTCCTTGTGCGCGCCTCGTCGACGACGAGCACGCCGAGTTCACCGCCTTCGACCAGCGCGACCTTGTAGACCGTCTCGGCGGCTTCGCGCGACAGCCAGCCGCGATTGACGGTGGCCGCGACGCGGCGCGGATCGCGCTTCAGCGGATCGCCATAGCCGCCGCCGCCGCAGGCGGTGAAGGCGATCTTGGCGCCCTCCTCGATCGTCTCTTCGGCGAAGGCGGGCAGCACGACCCGTTCCGAGCCGGCGAGCTTGATCGATTCGCTCTCCTTGCCGTCGCCGCCGCCCAGCACGCCCCGCGGCGGGAAGCTGGTGCCGTCGGCCGCGTAGACGATCGTCATGTCGTGGTCGAGCGGATAGAAGACGCCGGCCATGGCCGGCGCGCCCTCGAACTCGCCAAAACCCTGCGAGCCGGGCAGCACGCCGCGGCGCTCGATGACGATCGGATACATCGATTCGTCGACCTCGACGGAGTCGAGCTGGATCAGGCCGGCATTGGCCGGGCCGCAATAGGTGAGCCAGCCGTCGAAGCCGTGGCGCGCGCCGCCGCCGGCATAGCCCACGAACACCTGGTTCACGTAAGGCTTGCCGTTCTTGAACGGATCGTGGCCGGAGATGACGCCGACGCCCGCCGGCAGGTGGTTGCCGCTCTCGGCCTGGCCGTGCGGCGCGCCCATCTCGGCGAACACGCAGTTGCCGGCGATCATCAGGCGGTCGTTGACGTTGGTCGTGGCGACCGAGGTGCCCACCGGATATTTCGGCTTGCCGACGACGCTGCCCTCGCGCAGCAGCACCTTGATCTGTGACTTGGCGCCTTCATTGTGCGGGACGCTCTCGTCGAGATTGTTGAAGACGCCGATGCGGCAGGAGCCGGTGGCGGTGTTCTCGGAGAGGTTTAGGCCGCCGGCCACGTTGTCGATGTTGTCGCGGGCGTCGACGACGATCTCGCCCTTCTCCGGATCGACATGGATGGTGACACGCACCGGGATGCCCTCCTCGGCCACGCCCGGCACCGGATCGTGCCTGGTCTCGTAGGTGTAGCTGCCTGCCGGCAGCTTGGCGATGGCCGCCTTGGCGCAGCGCGCGCCGTAGTCGAACCAGTCCTCGACGAAGCCCATGATGGTGTCGCGGCCATAGCGAGCGAACAACTCGCCGATGCGCCGCTCGCCGGTGCGGCAGGCGCCGATCTGGGCGCGCACGTCGCCCAGCCACATGTCCGGCACGCGGTTGCGCATGGTGCCGATGCGCAGGATGTCCTGCTTCTCCCGGTAGTCCTGCGCCACCCGCACGCAGGGGAAATGCAGCCCTTCCTCGAAGATGTTCTTGGCGAAGGGCAGATAGGTCGACGGCACCGGCGCGCCGGTGTCGGCATGATGCGACAGCGCCACCACCCAGAACAGCGGCTCGCCCTCATGAAATACCGGCATCGCCATGATCAGGTCGGCATGATGAGTACCGCCGGTATAGGGGCAGTTGTTGAGGAAGATGTCGCCCCGGGCGATGTCGTCGAAGAGCTCGGTGAGCGGCCTGGTCGCCATGTCCATCGACATGACGTGGATGGGCAAGGCATCCTCGACCGAGACCAGCTTGTGGTCGAAGGTGAGGATGGCGCAGGAGAAGTCGCGCGCGTTCTTGATGACGGCCGAGCGGCTGGCGCGCATGACCACCAGCGTCATCTCGCGCACGATCGCCTCGAAACGGCTCTTCAGCACCGACATCAGGAAGGGGTCCACGCGCCGGTCGGCGATGTCGAGGTCAGATGTGTTGATGGCGTCCATGACGGTCACTTCCTCGTTCGACGATTGGATCAGGCGACGGCGACGACGAGATTGCCGTAGCGGTCGATCTCGCCGTGGTGCCGGTCCTTGAGGTAGGCGGTGAAAGTCTCGGCCTCGACCAGGCACGGCCCGGCAAGACGGACGCCGGCGCCGAGATCGCCCATCTCGTAGACGGGCAGCTCGTCCACCCGGCCGCTCTCCTGCCGGTAGACGCCGCGCTTCGCCTTGGGCGCCACATCGCCCGCCTGATCGGCTAGCGTGTTCCTCTGCCAGATGTCCTGGCCGGAGCGCTTGCCGATGGCGCGCAGCTTCCAGGCGGTGAACTCGACGACGTCGTTGTCGGCGCGGATCGAATAGATGCGCTCATGCATGCGGTGGAAGGCCTCCACCAGGCCCGGCAGGTCGTCGTCCGTCAGCATGCCGCCTTCGGCCTCGAACGGCACCTCGATCTCGAAGGACTGGTATTCGTAGCGGCCGAGGAAGGCGAATTCGAACTGCCGGTTCTCCGCCGCCACGCCGGCCTCGGCGAGAAAGCCGTCGCCGGTGCGGCGCAGGCGCCGCAGCGTGTCGGCGGCGCCCGCGGCATCGAAGGTTGCGCTGGACGTGAGGAAGACGGCGCTCTCCTCGTTGCGGATATCCGAGATCAGGCCGCCAAAGGCGCTGAGGCCGGCCATGAAGCGCGGGATCATGTAGCGCTTGAGGCTGAGGATGTCGGCCATCTCGGCGATGTGGATGGCGGTGGCGCCGCCGCCGCAGACGAAGAAGCTGTCGCGCGGGTTGATGCCCTCGCGCACCGTGATCTCCTCGATGGCGGCGACCATGTTGTGGTTGCTGGTGGTGTAGATGGCGTAGGCCGCCTCGTGCAGCGAGACGCCAAGGCGTGCCGCGATGCTGCCCACCGCCGCTTCGGCGAGGTCGCGGCGGAGCTGCATCTTGCCGCCGAGGAAATAGTCGGGATCGACGATGCCGAGCACGACATTGGCGTCGGTCACCGTCGGCTCGGTGCCGCCCTTGCCGTAGCAGGCGGGGCCCGGCCGCGCGCCGGCGCTGCGCGGACCGACCCGCAGCAGCCCGCCCTCGTCGACGAAGGCGATGGAGCCGCCGCCGGCGCCGACCGAGCGCACGTCTACCTTCGGGATGCCGAGCGAATCGTCGTGGATCATGCTGTCGGGCGTGACGATGATCTGGTGGTCGCGCAGCGCCGAGACGTCGAAGGTGGTGCCGCCCATGTCGCCGACGATGATGTCGGGTTCGTCCGACAGCGCCAGCGCCGCCATCGGTGCCAGCGTCGGGCCGGACATGACGCTGTAGATCGGCTTCCTGATCATGTCAGCGAGCGGCATCATGCCGCCGACGCAGTTGGCGAGCAGCAGCTCGCCACCGAAGCGCTCGTCGTCGAGCGCCGTCTTCAGCTTCTCGATATAGGTGCGCACGATCGGGTTGATCGACGCGTCGATCGCGGCGGCGATGATGCGCTTGTACTCGCGCGGCATCGGGTTGATCTCGTGGCTGAGCGTGATCGGGATGCCCGGCAGCTCGCGCTCCAGCAGGTCGCGCACGGCAAGCTCATGCGCCGGGTTGACCACCGACCAGAGCAGGCCGACTGCAACCGCCTCGACGCCGAGGGCGCGGAAGTCGGCCGCCGCCTTGCCGATATCGTCGAGCGACAGCGCAACCAGCTCGCGGCCGCGCGCGTCGATGCGGCCGCCGACGGTCCTGGTGAGATGGCGCGGCACATAGGGATCGGGATAGTCGAGGCGCCACTGGAAGGCGCCCTTGCGCGGCCCCTCGCGCAGCACGAGGATGTCCTGGTGGCCTTCCGTCAGGATCAGCCCTACCTTCACGGTCTTGCGCTCGACCAGCGCGTTGGTCGACACCGTCGAGCCGTGCACGATCAGGTCGACCTGCTTCATGAAGTCCGCCGGCGTCAGGCCGTAGCCTTCGGCCGCGACATGCAGGACGTCGATGAAGCCCTTCTCGAACTCGCCCGGCGTAGTCGGCGACTTGAAGATCGCGATCTCGCCCTTGCTGTTGGAGACCAGGCAGTCGGTGAACGTCCCGCCGATGTCGATGCAAACCTGATATGCCATACGGGTCCTCGAAGATATCTTGCGGGATCTCAGCGCCTGACGTCGCGGCTGACGATCAGGCTGACGATGATGATGACGCCCAGGCAGATCTGCTGGAGATAGCCGTCGATCTGGACGAGGTTCATGCCGTTGGAGAGCACGGTGATGAACAGCGCGCCGAGCACCGCCGCGCCGACGCCGCCCTCGCCGCCGGAGAGGCGCACGCCGCCGACCACCGCCGCGGCGATCGCCTCCAGCGTCAGGTTGCCGCCGAGATTGGGCTCACCGGAACCCGTGCGGGCGGTGAGCAGCAAGGCGCCGAGGCCGATCAGCACGGAGCAGAGCATGTAGGCGACCACCAGCACCGGCATGGTGCGGATGCCGGCGGCAACGGCCGCCCTCGGATTGGCACCGATGATGTAGAGGCTGCGGCCGAAACGCGTCGCCTTGAGCGTCAGGAACAGCAGCGCGAAAACCAGCGCGGCGACCAGGATCGGAACCGGGATCGACAGGACGCTCGCCTGGGCGAACATGGCGGTGAAGCCCGGCGGCAGGCCGGTGACGGGAAAACCGTCGCTGACGGTCGAGGCGAAGGCCATCACCACATTGGCCATGCCCAGCGTGGTGACCAGCGGATTGATGCCGATGCCGGCGATCAGCAGCCCGTTGGCAAGGCCGATCAGCGCCGCGACGAGGATGCCGGCGCCGAGGCCCCAGAGGATCGCGGCATCGCCGCCGCCCATCGCGACCATCGCCATCGACGCCGCCACGCTGACCAGCGACACGGTGTAGCCGAGCGACAGGTCGAAGCCGCGGGTCAGGATGACCATGGTCTGCGCCATGGCGAAGATGGCGAGGTAGCTCGCCTGGATGGCGATGTTGCGGAAATTGCCGAGCGACAACACGCGCGGCTCGATCAGGCCGAACAGCACCAGCGTGCAGAGGATGGCGATCGGCAGGCGGGCGGCGCGCAGGCCGGCAACTAAAGACGTGGCGGAGGCCCGCACCGCTGCCGCTTGCGTGCCCGAAGGGGTGCTCATGCCTGCCGCCTCCGCAGAAGCAGCCGCTCGATGGCGAGCGCCACGATCAGCACGGCGCCGAGCACCAGCGTCTGGTACTTGCTGTCGACCTGGACCAGGTTCATGGCGTTGGCGACCACCGCCAGGAACAGGGCGGCAAGCGCCACATGCTCGGCGCGGCCGACGCCGCCGCGCAGCGACACGCCGCCGATCACCGCCGCCGCGATGGTCTCCAGCGCCAAAGTCGTGCCGATGGTCGCGTGGCCGGCGCCCAGCCGCGACGTCATCAGGAAACCGGTGAGCGCGGCCAGCACACCCGCCAGCACATAGGCCGCCATCAGGGTGCGGCCGGTGCGCACGCCGGAAAGGCGGGCCGAGCGCTCGTCGCTACCGACGGCATAGATGTGACGGCCGAGCGCGGTGAACCGCTGCAGCACGATGCAACCGGCAAGCACGGCGAGCGCCACCCAGAGCACGACCGGCAGGCCGAGAAGCTGGCCGCGGCCGACGCCGCTGACGAAGGTATCGGTGACGCCGTAGATCGGGATGCCCTGGGTGAAATAGAGCGCGATGCCCACCAGCACCGACATCATGGCGAGCGTCACCATGAAGGGCGACAGCGAGAAGGAGGCGACCAGCCAGGCATTGACCGAGCCGACCAGCACGCCGACGCCGACGACGGCGGCCAGCGACAGCAGGATCAGCAGCACGCCAGCGTCGGGGAAATAGCCGCTGCCGACCAGCATGACGGTGGCCGTCACGACGGAGGCGATCGCCACCACCGCGCCCACCGACAGGTCGAAGCCGCCGGCGGTCATCACCAGCATCTGCGCCAGCGAGGGGATGAGCAGGAAGGAGAAGTTGCGCATCATGTTGATGAGGTTGAGCCGGTTGAGGAAACGCGGCTCGATCAGCGCCGTGGCGACGACGGCGATCACGAGGAAGGTGATGACGATGCCGCCCTGCATGAGGAAGCGGTCGAGCAGGCCGACGCGGTGCGGTGTCCGCTCCGTGCCGGCCGTTGAGGCGGCAGTCGAGTTCATCGTACTCATGCCTTCCCCCCGAAATAGTGGGAGAGAATCTGCTGCTCCGAGCGTTCGTTCTCGCCGAGTTCGGCCACGACGCGGCCCTCATGCATGACGTAGATGCGCGAGGCGAGATTGACGAGCTCCGGCAGCTCCGACGTCGAGACGACGACGCAGGCGCCGCCTTCGACCAGCCGCTTGATCAGGTTGTAGACATCGGCCTTGGCGCCGACGTCGATGCCGACCGTCGGCTCGTCGAAGAGATAGACGTCGAAGGGTTTCATCAGCCCGCGCGCCAGCATCACCTTCTGCTGGTTGCCGCCGGAAAAGGCAGAGACCCGGCGCTCGGGCGCCATCGGCCGGAGCGCGAGCTCGGTCAGCGGCGCGCGGATCACCTCGTTCTCGCGCCAGAATTTCAGCACCGGCCCGGCGGCCAGCGACGGCAGCCTGAGCGCACTCATGGTGGCGTTCTCGCGCGCCGGACGCATCACCGCCAGGCCCTCCGAGCCGCGGTCGGCAGGGAAGTAGCAGAGATTGGCGGCCAGCATGGCCGGCGGCGACGGTCGCTCCACGACCTTGTCGCCGAGCCGGATCGTGCCGGACTCGACCGCCTCCAGGCCGAAGACGGCACGACACAATTCGCTGCGGCCGCAACCGACCAGCCCGGCCAGCCCGACCACCTCCCCCGCCCGGGCGACGAAGGAAGCGTCGATCACGGAGCCGTCGGCGGTGGTGAGGTTGCGGACCTCGAGCCGGACCTCGCCGGGCTTCTGCTCGATCTTGGGAAAGAGCTGCTCGACCGGACGGCCGACCATCATCTCGATGAGGTCATCGTCCGATATCTCGGCGGTCGCAACGGTGCCGATCTTCTTGCCGCCGCGCAGCACGGTGACGCGGTCGGAAAGCTTCCGTATCTCGGCCATGCGGTGCGAGACATAGATGATGCCGACGCCGCGCCCCTTCAGCACCGCCATGGCGCTGAACAGCTTTTCGGCCTCGCCGTCTGTGAGCGAGGCCGTCGGCTCGTCGAGGATGAGCACTTCCGGCCGGGTGCGCAGCGCCTTGGCGATCTCGACCATCTGCTTCTGGGCGCGCGAGAGGAAGGCGACCTTCTCGTCGAGCGGCACATGGAAGCCGAGGTCGTCGAGCAGATCGACGGCCGCCTGGCGCATCTGCCGGCGTTTGAGGAAGAAGCCGCCTGATTGCTCGCGGCCGAGAAACAGGTTGTCGAGCACCGTCAGGTCCGGCACCAGGCTGAATTCCTGGAACACGGCGGCGATGCCATTCTCGCGCGCCGCCTGCGGCGTCAGGCTGGCCACCGGCCGGCCGCCGATGCGGCAGGAGCCTTCGGTCCAGGGAAACGTGCCGGCGATCAGGTTGATCAGCGTCGACTTGCCGGCACCGTTCTCGCCGAGCAGTGCGTGAACCTCGCCGCGCTCGAGCGAGAAATCGACATTGTCAAGCGCGACGACGCCCTGAAACGCCTTGGTGAATCCTGTAACTTCCAGCATCCCGTCAAAATGCCCAAATTGGCGGCGGCAAGGCCCGACCGCGACGGATGCGCGGCAAGGCCCGGGAGGATCGCGAACGCATCGCGGCGTGCGAGGACGCGAGCTCTGGCCCGCCTCCTATTTCACCGAGAATTCGGGGCGCCAGCCGTCGGGCGCGAAAATCTGGGTCGTGTCGATCTTGTCGACATTCTCGCTGGTCACGATGCCCGGAGCAACCAGCAGAATCTTCTCGTGCTCCTTCTTTTCCAGCGCGCGGACCGCGAGGTCCACGCCGATGCGGCCCATGATCACCGGATATTCGGTGGCGAAGCCGAGCACCGCGCCGTCCTTGACCGCCTTCAGCATGGTCTGGTTCTCATAGGAGGACATGATGGTGACGTTTTCCAGCCCGGCATCCTGCACGGCGCCGATGGCAGCCTCGGCGGTCGGCGCGCCGCCCCAGATGACGTTCACGTCGGGATAGGTCTGCAGTGCGTCCTCGACCAGCCGGAGCTGGGCCGGCACGCTGGCCTCGCCGAACATCTCGGCCAGCAGCTTGACGTTGCCGGTCTTGGTGCTGTCGCGGAAACCGCCCATGTAGGTCTCGGCCCAGCCGCTGCCCTGCGGACCAGGGAAGGCGACCGCCTGGCCCTGCTTGTCCCCCAGGAACTTCTTCACGTATTCGCCGGTCTGAAAACCTTTCTGGTAGAAGTCCGGGGTGATGCGGGCGGTGATCGGCGTCTCCAGGATCGGATTGGCGACGGCGACGTTGACGATGCCCTTGCCCATGCCCTCGCCGATCTTGGCGGCGACGCCGGCCTCGGAGATCGCCGAGATCAGGATGGCGTCGGCGCCGGAAGCGACACAGTCGTCATATTGCGAAATCTGCTTGGGCAGCGCGGTGTAGCCGCCGGCCTGGAAGACCGTCACCTTGACGCCGAGGCGCTTGGCCTCCTCGACGATTCCGTAGTTCACCGACACCCAATAGCTGTCCTGCAGATGCGGGAACAGCACGCAGAGGTTCCACGGCTTCTCGGCCTTCTCCAAAGGCGCGTATTCGATCTGCTGGATGGTGTTGAGATCGCCGTCCTTGGCGGAGGCAATCTTGAACGGCCACCAGTCGGCAGCCTCGGCCGCAGCGACAGAAACCATCGTGGCCGACAGGGCGAAGGCCAGCGTTCTTCCAAACTTGCGCATGAAAATTCTCCCATCTCTTTTGGCCAGACGCCCCCTCCGGGCGCTTCAGGCCGGTCGAAGGGCATCACCCTTCCGTTGCACCACTCTTCTATTGTCGTTTTCCCGACTTTACCTGGCGACGGATGCTCGCGTCACATCCTTCGCTCATCCCGTTCGTTCCACACCGCACGTCATTTCGCGACCTGCTTCGCCGCCGCGTCGAGCGCCTGCTCGACCGCCTGCATAAGAAGATCGACCTGCTTCTCCGTGATGATGAGCGGCGGGCAGAAGGCCAGCGCGTCGCCCATGTTGCGCGTGATCACGCCGTTGTCCTGGAGGAGGCCGTTGACCAGGCCGCCCAGCGCGCCGACCGACCCCCAGGGCGCCTTGGCAGCCTTGTCGGCAACGAGTTCGATCGCCGCGATGAGACCGACGCCGCGCACCTCGCCAACCAGCGGGTGCACGGCGAGGCGGCGCAGGCGTTCCTGCATATGGGCTCCCACCCTGCGGGCGTTGCCGACCAGATCCCGCTCCTCGATCAGGTTGAGGTTTTCCAGCGCCACCGCCGCCGCGACCGGATGGCCGCCGCCGGTGAAGCCGTGCCCGAAGGTGCCGATGCGATTGCTCTCGTCCGCGATCGGCTCGAACACCCTGTCGTTGATCAGCAGCGCCGAGATCGGCAGGTAGGAGGACGAGATCTGCTTCGACATGACGATGATGTCGGGCTTGATGCCGTAGGTCTGGCAGCCGAACATCGCACCGGTGCGGCCGAAGCCGCAGATCACCTCGTCGGCGACGAGCAGGATGTCGTACTTCGCCAGCACCGCCTGGATCTTCTCCCAGTAGCCGGCCGGCGGCACGACGACGCCGCCCGCCCCCATCACCGGCTCGCCGAAGAAGGCGGCGACCGTCTCCGGCCCTTCCGCGAGGATCAGCTGCTCCAGCTCGCCGGCCAGTCGGGTCGAGAACTGCTCCTCGCTCTCGCCCGGCAGCGCCTCGCGCCAGTAATGTGGCGATGCCGTATGCAGCACGTTGGCGATCGGCAGATCGAAGGAGGTCTGGTTGCTGGGAAGGCCGGTCAGGCTGGCCGCGGCGATGGTGACGCCGTGATAGCCGCGCTTGCGGGCGATGATCTTCTTGCGCTGCGGCTGGCCCAGCGCGTTCGACCGGTACCAGATCATCTTGATGGCCGTGTCGTTGGCCTCTGAGCCGGAATTGGTGAAGAACGCCTTGCTCATCGGCACCGGCGCCATCAGCACCAGCTTCTCGGCAAGGTCGATCAGCGGCGAATGCGATCTGGAGCTGAAGCTGTGGTAGAAGGGCAGCTTCGCCATCTGCCGGGCGGCCGCCTCGACCAGCCGCGGCTCCGAGAAGCCGACGGCCACGCTCCACAGGCCCGCCATCGCCTCGATGTAGCGGTTGCCGGCGGCATCCTCGACATAGATGCCGTCGCCCTTCTCGATCACCAGCGGGCCGGTTTCCTGATGCTTGCGCGCATTGGTGTAGGCATGGAGGTGATAACGGATGTCGCGGGCTTCGGGGGAGTTGGGCTGGGCATCCATGGAGGCTTCCTCGACGCAGGAGGCTCATACCACGAGCCGCCACACCGTGCCGGGTCGCCTCTTGCTATTTGCTGTTTGATGCATCATCTTTCTTATAAGATATGATGTCAAGAAGAAGTATCGGTCACATGGCGGGGGATGAGGTGCAGTCGGATTTCACTCTGGAGACCCTGGCGCGCGAGAGCCTGGGCGACACCGTCTACACCCGACTCGCTGAGGCCCTCATCAAGGGGCGGTTCGCCCCGGACCAGCGGCTGACCATCCGCGATCTCGCCCAGTCGCTGGGCACCAGCGTGACGCCGGTGCGCGACGCCATCCTGCGCCTCATCCAGGACGAGGGGCTCGTGCAGCGCTCGGCGCGGGAGGTGCGGGTGCCCATCATGACGCCGGCGCGCTATCGCGAAATCCGCCAGATACGTCTGAAGCTCGAAGGACTGGCAGCGCGCGAGGCCGCCCTCAAGGCCACCCCGGCCGATGTCGCACGGCTCGCCGGCCTGATCGCCAGCAACGAGAGGGAGATCGCCGGGAAAAACTGGTTCGAGGCACTCGATCTCAACCAGACCTTTCATTTCGCGCTTGCCGAGATCGCCGACATGGCGGTGCTGCGCGGCATCCTGAACCGGCTCTGGCTGCAGATGGGACCGCTGATCGCCGAATCGTACCAGGCGGGAGGACGCCTGATGATCGAGCACCACTACGCCGTCCTCCGCGCCGTCGAAGCCCGGGACCCGGACGCGGCCGAGCAGGCGATCGTCGACGACATCAGCGAAGCCGGCCAGATCATCCTCGACCGGCTGGTCGCCCGCAGCGCTGCGGCCTGAGCATGGAGGAAGTCGAGTGCGTCGTCGTCGGCGCCGGCGTCGTCGGCCTGGCGATCGCCCGCGAATTGTCTGGACGCGGTCTCGAAGTGCTCGTCCTGGAGGCGGCAGACGCGATCGGCACGGGGACGAGCTCGCGCAATTCCGAGGTCATCCATGCCGGCATCTATTACCCCGCCGGGTCGCTGAAGGCCCGGCTATGCATCCAGGGCCGCGAGCGGCTCTACCGCTACTGCGCCGAGCGCGGCGTTCCGCACGCCCGCTGCGGCAAGCTGATCGTGGCGACCGGCGCCGAGCAGGAGCCTATGCTGGCGCGGATCGCCGCCGGCGCCCGCGCCTGCGGCGCCGGCGAGCTGACGCTGCTCGACGCAGCCGAGGCGCAGGCGCTGGAGCCGGCGCTGAGCTGCACCGCCGCCCTGTTGTCGCCGATGACCGGCATCATCGACAGCCATACGCTGATGCTGACGCTGCTGGGCGACGCCGAGCAGGACGGGGCGGTGCCCGTCCTCAACACACGGGTGGTCGCGGGCCGTGTCGAAGACGGCCGGATCGCGCTCGACACGCAGGACGCGGCAGGCGGCGGCGCGTTTTCCATCGCCGCCCGCCATGTGGTCAACGCGGCCGGCCTCGGCGCTCACACCCTTGCCCGTTCGCTCGCCGGTCTCGATCCCGGGGTGGTGCCGCAGCTCCACTATGCCAAGGGCAATTACTTCTCCGTCGCCGGGCGAGCGCCATTTTCGCGGCTCGTCTACCCTGTGCCCGAACCGGGCGGGCTCGGCGTCCACATGACGCTCGATCTCAACGGCGTCGCCCGCTTCGGCCCAGACGTAGAATGGACGGATACGCTCGACTATCGTGTCGATCCCGACCGCAGCCTGCGCTTCTACGAAGAAGTTCGCCGCTACTGGCCGGGCCTCGCCGACGGCAGCCTGCAGCCGGCCTATAGCGGCATCCGGCCGAAACTCTCCGGTCCTGGAGAAGCCGCGGCGGACTTCGTCATCCAGGGCGGCGAGGTCCACGGCCTGAACAACCTCGTCAATCTGTTCGGCATCGAAAGCCCCGGCTTGACCTCCTGCCTCGCAATCGCCGAAGAGGTCGCCCTGCGGCTGGGGGTGCGGCGCTGACCGGAAAGGCGCCGCGCGGCATCAGCTATGGGGCGGCCGAGGAAGCCGGCAAGGCGGCCTGGCGCCCGTCACGCCGTCCCGTAATCGACCGGCGTGCTCAGCCAGCCGGCCTGCTTCTTCGCCCAATAGAGGTCGTGGATGCGGCCGGTCACCGGGCCGGGCTTGCCGTTGCCGTAGATGCGGCCGTCCAGCACCGTCACCGGCATGATGCCGCCCGCCGTGCTGGTAATGAATATCTCGTCGGCATCGTGCAGTTCCTCGATCGCGACCGGGCGGACCTCGCAACGTAGCTCCACCTCGCCCGCGAGTTCGATGACGGTGCGCCGCGTCATGCCCTCGAACACGCCGCGATCCGGCGTCGCGATCGTGCTGCCCTTGACGGCGAAGACGTTGAAGCCGGCCCCTTCGGTCACGTTGCCGTGGCCGTCGTTGAGCAGCGCCACGATCGCGTCGCGGTCGTAGGCCTCCAAGATGCCCATGGTCAGGTCGAGCCAGTGAAAATTCTTGATGCGCGGGTCGATGGCCTCCGGCGGGATGCGCTGAACGGAGCTCACCACCATCTTCAGCCCGTCGCGGCGCTGCTCCTCGTTGGCGATCCACACGAAGGGCTGGGCGAAGGCATAGAAGCGGTTCTGGCAGAGCCGCGGGTCGCGCGTGCCGCGCGGCGGCACGCCGCGCGTGCAGGTCATCTGAACGTAGGCGTCGCGCAGGCCGCTGCGGCGCACGCATTCGACCAGGATTGCGGCGATCTCCGCCCGCGAATAAGGCAAGCTCATGCGCAGGCCACGCATCGACGCCTCGAAGCGCTCGATATGGTCGTCGAGGCGGAAGAAGCTGCCCTTCCACACATGGGCGACGTCATAGGTCGCGTCGGAGCGGACGAAGCCGCGGTCGGTGAGCGGCACGCTGGCCTCGGCGAGCGGCATATAGGTCCCGTTCACGAAAGCGATGCCGTCAGCCGGATCGTGATGTCTGTCGTTCATGACGTTCCTCCTCTTCGCACGTGGGCGGCTGGCAGCGGCCAAGCGGCCCACGTTCGACCCCGGCGAAATCGCCCTTAGCCGGACCAAGCTTTTGTATAGCGCCTGGCGGCGGCGACATAGTCATGGACGTCGTCGCCGCCCGCCACGCTCAGCGGGCCCCTGCTCGTACAGCTCGGTCGATCTGCCAACACGGATGCAGTCTCATGCCCATGGTGCGCGGTGAGCTTCAAGAGTCTGTAAGACGGTTCTTACGGTTTTATCCATAACTTATATCTTATATGTTTTCGAGGTGGCAGGATGATCCATCGAGTGGGCCACGCCCGGACGCGAAACCTGCAGAAGAAGCATTGAGACACTCTCGCGGCCGTCCGGCATGCCGATCCGCGACGCCCCACCCCTTGTTCCAAATAACGAGGTGCATGGCGGGCCTATACTTTGTAGGATCAGACTCAGACGGATGATGCTGGGCAACGAAGGCTGAGGAGGACAGCGTCGTGAACATTCAGCCACTTGAACAGGGCAATCTTTCCGCCCGCGCCTATCAGGCGCTACGCGAAGGCCTGATCGCCGGCCAGTTCCGGCCCGGCCAGCGGCTGGTCATGCACGATCTCGCCGACCAGCTGGGCACGAGCGTGACACCCGTACGCGAAGCCTGCCTTCGGCTGGTCAGCGAGTGCGGCCTCGAGCTGCGCTCCGGCCGGTTCGTCACGGTGCCTGCCATGACCATGGCCCGCTACATGGAGGTGCGCACCATCCGGCTCGCCCTGGAGGGGCTGGCGGCGGGCCTCGCCGCGCCGAACGCCACCGAAGACGACATCGCCAGGCTCACAGATCTCCAGGCGGCCTTCGTCGAAGTGGACAATGGCGGCGATTCGGAACGGGCCTTCCGCTACAATCGCGACTTCCATTTCACCGTCTATCGATTGTCCGGAATGGAGATGCTGGTCACCCACATCGAGAGCCTCTGGGTATCGATGGGACCGATGCTGACGGTCTTCTTCAACGAGGGCGACCACCGCTACGTCGGCGCGGCCGAGCACGACAACCTGATCGTCGCGCTCCGCGAGAAGAATACGGCCAAGGCACGCACGGCGATGGAACGCGACCTTATCCTGGGCGGCGAGGACTTTCTGCGCTTCCTGCGCACGCACGAGCAGTTCACCGTCGACTGAGACGTACCTGCGCCCAAGCCCTGAACTCGGCGTGACTCTGTGCCCGGTCGACCCGCCGCGTTATCCGCGGATGCCGGTTATTTCCGCCGAACTCTGTCATGCCGACACGCGGCATCGACCGATGAGCAACACCTCGCGGGGAAATTGCACCTGCCCTCGCGGCAGGGGTCGCCTTTAACTTGACTGAACTTATCCAGATATTTAGGAGCGCCCGTCTGGAGGTCCGCCGCGTGCGGCGGGCCGCCAGGTTTCATGAGTGAGACCAGGGGTTTTGAAGTGAGCTTTTTCGGGTACCGCACCGGCCGCGCAGGGCTGTTTGCCGCATTGTCGCTGCCGTTGACGACGGCGGCCGTCATCGCGCAGGAGGCCCCCACGGTTCTCCAGCAGATCACGGTGGAATCGGAAAGTGACGACACGCTGGTCCAGGACGGCTATGTTGCCAAGCAGGACCGGCTCGGCACCAAGGTGGACACGCCGATCGTCGAGATCCCGCAGGCGATCTCGACCGTCACCCAGGACCAGATGGAGGACCAGAAGCCCCGCACCCTCAACGAATCGCTGAGCTATACGGCAAGCGCCAACCCCAACAGCTTCGGCTTCGACACGCGCTATGACGCGTTCTTCCTGCGCGGCTTCCCGGCCCACTACAACGGTATGTTCCGCGACGGGCTGCGCCAATACAACAGCCCTTCGGCCTGGTTCAAGACGGAGCCCTATGGCATCGAGGGCGTCACGATCCTGAAAGGCCCCGCCTCCTCGCTATACGGCATCAGCGGCCCCGGCGGCATCGTCAACGTCGTCACCAAGCGGCCGAAGGACGAGCAGTTCCGCGAGATCGAGCTTTTGGGCGGCACCTATGACCGCGGCCAGATCGGCTTCGACTTCTCCGGCCCCGCCACCGAGAACGGCGCCCTGCTCTACCGGCTGACCGGCCTCGGCCGGCTGAGCAACACCGAGCTGCCCGGCTATCCCGACGACAAGGCCTATTTCGCCCCGGCGATAACCTTCAAGCCGGACGAGGACACGAAACTCACCATCCTCGGCGAGATATCCCATTCGGTGACCGGCGGCACGGCGGCCTTCTACAATCCGGCCTACGGCGTGGTCTCCGACATCTACGAGGGCGACCCCAACTACAACGACTTCACTCAGACGCAGGGGCGCATCGGCTACGAGTTCGAGCACCGCGTCAACGACCTGCTGACGCTGCGCCAGAACCTGCGCTTCAACGCCGTCGACGCCGACCTCGAATACAGCGGCCATTATCCGAGCGGCTCGGGCCTCGCCCGCTACTGGGGCCACTATACCGAGGACATGAAGAACTTCGTCGTCGACAACATGGCGCAGTTCGAGTTCGACACCGGCGCGGCCAGCCATACCGCGGTGGCCGGCGTCGACTATGGCTGGTCCGACTACGACGCCCATAGCGGCGTAGGCTACGTCTCGGCGGAGGACACGGCGGACGCGCCGGTTCCTTATGCCGGCGGGCAGCGCATGCACAATATCGGCATCTATCTGCACGACCAGGTGGAGTGGAACGACTTCACCCTGTTCGCCAGCGGCCGCTACGACTGGGTCGACACCAAGTCGACCGCGGTCGACGAAACGGAGAGCACGCAGAAGGATGAGGCCTTCTCCTACCGGCTCGGCCTCTCCTACCGGACCGAGTGGGGCATCATCCCCTACGTCAACTATTCCACCTCCTTTTCGCCCAATATCGGCCTCGTCTACGACGACGTCACCAGCACGGTGGGTCGGGTCGCGCGCCCGACCATCGGCACGCAGCGCGAGATCGGCGTCAAATACGAGGTGCCGGACTACAACGCCGTCATCACGGCCGCGCTGTTCGACATCGACCAGGAGGACGGCGTGGTCTTCGACGCCTCCACCGGCATCAACAAGCAGCGCCAGCTCGACCTCAACTCGCGCGGCTTCGAGATCGAGGCCAACGCATCGCTCGACAACGGCTTCAGCATCATCGCCTCCTACACCCATCTGCGCATGAAGATTCTGAACGGCGCGGAAGGAACCGACGGCAAAGAGCTCTCGGCCACGCCCAACGACATCTTCTCGCTGTGGGGCCACTATCTCTTCGAGGACGGCACGTTGGCCGGGCTCGGCCTCGGGGCCGGCATCCGCTATGTCGGCAGCAGCTACGGCGACGACACCAACACCTTCAAGAACGAGGCCCGCACCTTCGTCGACGCCGCCGTCTCCTACGATTTCGGCACGAAAAACCCAGCCTGGGACGGTGTCATGCTGCAGGTCAACGCGAAAAACCTGTTCGACGAGCAGAAGCCGATCTGCTCGGCCGGCTATTGCTACAAGGACGAGGGCCGCTCGGTGTTCGGCAGCCTGCGTTACCGGTTCTGATGAATTCGGCTGGCCGAGCCGATCCGACCGTGCAGGGCAGCGGGACATGACAAAAGACGAGGGCTTCCGCCACCTGGTACCCCCACCCCTGACCCCTCCCCACAAGGGGGAGGGGGACTTTGCGGCCGCCATGCCGCAGAAAACCATCGACGATTGGCGCCCGGCGGAAGCGCACGCAAGTTCCCCTCCCCCTTGTGGGGAGGGGTCAGGGGTGGGGGTAAACTCCCATCCAATTGCCCCTGCCGGCGTGGTGTTCGCCATCGGCGGCCTCTATGTCGCGCAGAGCGTGATCGGCGGCATAAGCTGGACCGGCCTGCCGGCGGTGTTGCGCGACGGCGGGCTGGCGCTGGATGATGTCGGCCTGCTGTCGCTGATCGCGCTGCCCTGGGCGCTGAAGTTCCTGTGGTCGCCGCAGGTCGAGCGGTTCCGCCTGCCCCGCAGCGGTCGCAACCGCTCCGGCACGATCGTGCTCGTCGGCGGCCTGATCAGCATTCTCGGCCTGGCGCTCGCCGGCATGCTCGGGCCGCAGGCGCTGTTTCCGGTGCTGGCCTGCCTGACGGTTGTGGCCTTCGCGGCGTCGACGGTCGATATCGCCTGCGACGGTTATGCGGTCGAAACGCTGGCGAAGAAATTCCACGGCTGGGGCAACGCCGCCCAGGTCGGCGGCGCCTATCTCGGCTCGGCCATCGGCGGCGGCCTGTTCCTGGTCCTCGTAGCCGCCGGCGGCTGGCAGGTTGCGGTTTTGGCCATGGTGCTGCTGCTGGTGCTGCTCGGCGCACCCTTCCTGCTGCACGCCCGCTCCCACGCTGCCGCTGAGACCCGACCGCACACTCCGTCGCTCGCCTCCGCCCTGCGGCGCAGGGAAGTGCGCAGGGGCCTTCTCGCCGCCGCGATTTACGTGGTCGCGCAGAAGGGCAGCATGATGATGCTCGGCCCCTTCCTGATCGATGCGGGCTTCGGCCTCGCCGAGATCGGCCTGCTGAACGGCGTGGGCAGCCTGTTCGTCGGCTTCGCAGCGGCGCTCGCCGGCGGCGCTCTGGTCAGGGCTTGGGGCGCGAGAACCGTGCTGGTGCTCGCGCTCGTGCTGCAGGGCGCCGCGCTGCTGTTCTTCGCCGGTTACGGTCTGTTTCCGGGCATATCCAAGACGCTGCTGATGGCGGTGGCGGTCGCCAGTTCGTCGGGCGTCATGGCGCTGGGCTTCGTCGCGCTCTATGCGCAGTTCATGGGCTGGTCCGATCCGCGCCAGGGCGGCGTCGACTTCACCCTGTTCCAGTCGATGGACGCGCTGGTCAGCATGGCCTGCGGCGTGCTCGCCGGCTACGCGGCAGAGCATTTCGGCTACACGGCCTTCTATGCCGGCGCGGCTGCCGTCGCGCTCGCCGCCATTCCGGCGATCGCGCTGGTCGCCGACGGAAAACCGTCCGGCGGCGAAGTCGCGGCGCCGGGCGCAAAACCCTCCGGAGTTTTCGAGCGATGAACGCAATCCTGCCGCTCAAGGCCGAAACGCTGGTCCGCGTGCGCTCCCCCGAGACGGTGATGGCGCATCTGCACGAACATTTCGGCGAGCACGGTATCGTCTCGGGCGAGTCCGGCGGCTGGTCGGTCGCGTTCGAGATCGGCACGGCGTCGGTCGCCCTGCGCGATGGCGCTCTCGCCTTCCGCGTCGAGGCCGGCGACGACACCTCGCTGTCGTTCCTGCAATGGAGCGTGGCCGAGCATGTCAACGAATTCGCGCCCGGCGAAGAGCCGGACATCGTCTGGCAGGGCGGCACGACGCCCGGCGCGCCGCTGCCCTATTTCCGCGAGATGCGGGTGGTCCGCGCCGTCGACGTGACGCCGGCGATGCGGCGCCTCACGCTTGCCGGCGAAAATCTGGCTCGCTTCGCTCATGACGGGCTGCATGTGCGGCTGCTGTTCGCACCCCGGCCGGGCGTGGCCCCGGTATGGCCGGTGATGGCGGCGGACGGGCGGCAGGCCTGGCCCGAGGGGGAACGGCCGGTCGCCCGGGTCTACACGATCCGCAGGATCGACGTCGAAGCCGGCGAGATCGACATCGATTTCGTCATGCACGAGGGCGACGGCATGCCCGGCGCACAGTTTGCCCGCGACGCGCTTCCCGGTGCCGTGGTCGGCATGACCGGACCGGGCGGCGGCGGGAGCCTGCCGCCGGCCTCGCGTCATATCCTTGCCGGCGACGAGACGGCGCTGCCCGCCATCGCGCGTATGCTGGAGGAATTTCCGGCCGGGGCACGCGCCACCGTGCTGATCGAGATCGCAGACGATGCCGAACGGCAGGACCTTGCGGCAAAGCCCGGCATCGATGTGCACTGGCTGTCGCGCGAGGGGCGTCCGGCCGGCTCCACGACGCTGCTGATCGACGCGCTGCGGTCGCTCGATGACTCGCATTGGCAGGACGACACGTACGTCTGGGCGGCCTGCGAGCACGCCGCCGCCCGCGCTATCCGCGCTTTCCTGAAAGCGGAGCGCGGCCTGCCGAAGAAACGCTTTCTCGCGGCCGCCTACTGGCGGCGCGGGCAAGCTGGCGAGGTCGACGAGTAAACCGAGACGACGGGGACGGCCGGTCTATCCACGAGGCCAAACGGCGGCAACGCCGCGTCCCCGACAGCGCGGTCGTCGCATGTCAAAACGTATATTGCATGCGATATGCGCTTCCGCTAGCTTCCCCATGTGGAGCGGCGGCCCGATCGGGTCGTGACAGCTTCGCACCAGGGAGGATACCATGAGATTGTTCTGCGATTCCGGTCGCGGCTTGGCCGCGTCGATGATTGCCGCCGGCCTGGCGATGTCGCTCGGCGGCTCGGCATATGCATCCGATAACAAGATCGCGCTGATACCAGGCGGCCCGCACCCCTATTTCAAGCCGTGGGAGCAGGCTGCCGCCGATGCCCAGAAGGATTTCGGCATAGCCGCCGTCGACTTCAAGGTGCCGACCGAGTGGAAGCTCAGCCTGCAGACCGAGCTGGTGGAGAGCCTGGCCGCGCAGGGCTACACCGCCTTCGGCATCTTCCCCGGCGACGCCGTCGGCATCAATTCGACCGTCGAGGAACTGAAGGCATCGAGCATCCCGTCGGCAGCACTTGCCGGCTGCGCCCAGGATCCGACCGGCGTCGCCTTCTGTCTCGGCACCGACGTCTACAACTCCGCCTATCTCGGCACCAAGGAGCTGATCAAGGCGATGGGCGGCAAGGGCGCGATCGTCCACCTCGCCGGCCTGCTGGTCGATCCCAACACGACGCTGCGCGTCAAGGCGGTCGAGACCGCCGTGGCCGAGACCAACGGGGCGGTGACGCTGCTGCAGACCGTCGCCGACACCGACGCACAGGAAGCCGCGGACCAGAAGATCAACGCGCTGCTCGCCGCCCAGAAGGACGACATCGGCGGCATGATCGCCACCGGCTACATCCCCTCGGTCGTCGCCTCGAAGTCGCTGCGTTCGCTCGGCGACAAGCGCATAAAATTCGTCGGCATCGACGACGACCAGATCGTGCTCGACGCCATCAAGGACGGCTTCGTGTCCGGCACCATGGCGCAGAACCCATACGGCCAGGGCTATGTCGGCGCCTTCGCGCTCGACCTGCTGGCCGGCGGCGGCTGCACCATGAAGGACGACGCGCCGTGGATCGAAACGCCGCAGACCAAGCGCTTCATCGATTCCGGCACCATGGTGATCAACGCCGACAATCTGGAGAGCTACAGGGACGATCTGAAGAAAATCACCACGTCGATCCAGGCCTCGTTCAAGGACAAGTACATGAACTGTCCGTAGGCTGTGGCGTGAGCCGAGAGGGGCAGGTGCATCGAGCCGGATTTGGCGAGCTCCGCTCGTGCAGGTTTGGCGACCTCGGAGCACCCTCGTCAGTTCGCTTCGCTGGGTTCCTCTCCCTCATTGGCGAGGAACTCAGGCTGGAGAAGCACCAGCGTCGCGACGGTGGTTCCGGGGACAGTACCTTTACCGTGGGGTTGCTGTGGAGCTTCATTCTGCACCGGTTCTGGTTTTTCGAGTCCGAGGCATGGATCCTAGGGTCTCCGCCTCCGCTTTGCTCCGGCTCCGCCCTAGGATGACGAAGGCAATGGGGGTTTGCGGCCAATCACCAGCGTTCGAGATTGGCGCAGGCCTCCCTCCAATTCGTCATCCTAGGGCGGAGCCGGAGCGTAGCGGAGGCGGAGACCCTAGGATCCATGCCTCGGACTCGAAACACCAGAACCGGTGCAGACTGGTCTCGGCTCAGAACCGGAGATCGGAACATCTATGGCCATCGATCCGGCGAACGGTCGCGAGCGAAGCTAGCCGGCAAGGGTTCCTCCGTCCGTTTCCACTGGCATGAGATGACCAGGACAGCATGACCGACGACGCCATCCCCACATCCGCCCCCCGACGACCGGGCCTGCTCGGCGCCTCCGCCCAGTTCGGCCTGTTCGCCATCGTCGCGCTGCTGTGGCTCGTCTTCTCGACGCTGGCGCCCGGCTTCACCTCGCCGATCAACCTGTTCTCGATCGGCCGGTCGCTGGCGATCGACATCGTCATCGGCTTCTCGCAGATGGTGGTGCTGGCGACGGGCGGCATGAACCTCGCGGTCGGTTCGATCGGCGTCTGCGCGGTGATGGCCAGCGGCTTCCTGCTGCAGGATCTCGGCCTGCCCATCCCGCTGGCGCTCGCCGGCGCGCTGGCGCTCGGAGCCGCGCTCGGCTGGCTGAACGGCGTCGCCATCGTCAGGACCGGCGTCAACGCCTTCATCATCACACTGGCCAGCGCCAGCCTGTTCCTCGGCGCCATGCTGATCCTCACCAAGGCCGTGCCCTATAACGGCCTGCCGCCCGAGATCGGCGCCTTCGGCCGCATGCGCATCGGCGGCTATGTATCGCCGCTGCTGATCATCGCGCTCGCCATTGGCGCGGCGCTCTACGTGCTCTACCGCCACTCCGCGCTGGGCCGGCAGATCCTTGCCGCCGGCGCCAATCCGCGCGCCGCCGCCATGTCGGGCGTCCCGGTCGACCGCGTCATCGTCATCAGCCACACGCTGTCGGGGCTGCTCGCCGCAACCGCCGGCCTGATGATCGTGGCGCGGCTCGGCGCGGCGATGCCGTCGGTTGGCGGCGAGGAATGGCTGCTGCCCTCCTTTCTCGGTCCGGTACTCGGCGGCACGCTGCTTGCCGGCGGCTCGGTGGCGGTGGTCGGCACGATCATCGGCGCGGCGCTGGTGACCACCATCCGCAGCGGCCTGCTGGTGCTGCAGATCGGCAATTTCTGGCTGCAGCTCTTCCTCGGACTGATCCTGCTCGCCGCCGTCATGGCCGACCGCTATCGCGGCATCTTCGTCGAGCGCCGCTCCATGGGACGCCGATGAACACGATCTTCCGCCGCCTCCTCATGGTCGAATGGTCCGGCCTGCTGGCCGCGATCATCCTCGGCGCCGCAGTGCTTGCCTGGCTGTCACCCGCCTTCCTCACCGAGTTCAACATCTACGTCATGCTGCGCAGCTTCTGCGTGGCGCTGCTGGTCGGCTTCGCCCAGATGGTGACGCTGGCCGTCGGCCAGCTCAACATCTCGGTCGGCGCGCTGGGCGGGCTCGTCGCCGTGCTCGCCGGCGGCATGATGGAAAAGCTCGGCTTCCCGGTCGCCGTCGCCGTGCCGCTTGCCATCGGCATCGGAGGGCTCGCGGGTCTGCTGAACGGCGTGCTCACGGTTCGCACCGGCATCAACGGCTTCATCATAACGCTGGCCACCGCGTCGGCCTTCACCGGCATCAATCTCGGCATCACCGAGTCGATCCCCTTTTACGACATGCCGCCTTCCCTGGTCGCCTTCGGCTCGAACCGCTTCTTCGGCTTCCCCTACCTGCTGATCGCGCCGATCGTGGTGGCAGCGCTGCTCGGCCTGTTCCTGGCCCGCACCGTGCCGGGGCGGCACCTGCTCGCCGTCGGCGGCAACCCGCAGGCTGCGGAGCTTTCCGGCATCTCGCGCGACGGCATCACCATGCTCGCCCATGCGCTGTCGGGCGCGCTCGCCGGCGCCGCCGCGGTGCTGGCGGTCGCCCAGCTCGGCTCGGCGCAGCCGACCATCGGGGCCGACTGGCTGCTGCTCTCCTTCGCCGCGCCGATCATCGGCGGCGCCGCACTCACCGGCGGCCACGTGTCGGTGCTCGGCACTACGCTGGCGGTGGTCCTGATCGCGCTCATCGAGAACGGCATGGTGCTCGCCAAGGTAGATCCCTACTGGGTGCAGTTCGTGCTCGGCGCGCTGATCCTCGCCGCGGTCTGGCTGAACCGCTGGCGCGCGGTCAGGACGGGGATGGGCTGATGCATCTCGCCATCGAATCCGCCAGCAAGGCCTTTCCCGGGGTCCAGGCGCTGGACAATGTCTCGCTGGAACTGAGGCCCGGCGAGATCCACGCACTGATGGGCGAGAACGGCGCCGGCAAGTCGACCCTCATCAAGATCATCACCGGCCTCTACCGGCCGGACGGCGGCCGCCTGCTGGTCGACGGCCGCGAAGTGTCCTTCCAGTCGCCGCGCGATGCCATCGCCGCCGGCATCAGCGCCGTGCACCAGGAGCGCAACCTGATCCCGCGTTTCTCGGTCGGCGAGAACATCCTGCTGGAACGCCTGCCGACCCATCGCGGCCTGCTCGACCGCGAGGCCATCCACCGCGAGGCGCGCCGCTATCTCGACCTGCTCGACCGCGGCATCGACACCCGCGCCGAGGTGCGCACGCTGTCGGTGGCGCAGATGCAGATCGTCGAGATCGCCAAGGCCCTGTCGCTCGAGACGAAATGCCTGCTGATGGACGAGCCGACCGCCTCCATCACCGAGCACGAAACGGTGGCGCTGTTCTCGCTGCTCAGGCGCCTGCGCGACGAGGGCGCGGCGATCGTCTTCGTCAGCCACAAGCTGGAGGAGGTCTTTGCCATCGCCGACCGGGTGACCGTGCTGCGCGACGGCCGCAACGCCGCGATCGGCGAGCCGATGAGCGCGATGACGCGCCAGCGCCTGATATCCTTGATGGTCGGCCGCGAGGAGCGCATCGTCGAGCGGCCGCAGCGCACGGTCGAGACCGACGTGGTGCTGGAGGCCAGCGGGATCAATACCGCCTTCGGCCATCGCGACATCTCCTTCGCGCTCAGGCGCGGCGAGATCCTCGGCCTCTACGGCCTGGTCGGTGCCGGCCGCAGCGAGCTTGCCCGCGCCATCGTCGGAGACATCCCGGTCACCGGCGGCGCGCTGCGCCTCAAGGGCAAGGCGGTGCGCATCCGCGACATGCACGAGGCACTCGACCACCACCGCATCGGCTACATCAGCGAGGACCGCAAGCAGGAAGGGCTGATCCTCGCCCATTCGATCCGCGAAAACATCGCGGTGACGATCTGGAAGCGGCTCGCCGGGATGCTCGGGCTGATCGCGCCGCCGGCGGAGGCGCGTGCCGTGCTGCCCTATGTCGAGCGGCTGGAGATCCGCACCCCGTCGATCGAGCAGACCGTCGGCAATCTCTCCGGCGGCAACCAGCAGAAGGTCAGCGTGGCGAAATGGCTCGCCGCCAATGTCGAGATCCTGATCATAGACGAGCCCACGGTCGGCATCGACATCAAGACCAAGGCCTATCTGCACGAGCTTATCCACGAGATCGCCGAGGCAGGCACGTCGGTGCTGCTGATCTCCAGCGATATGCCGGAAATGGTGGCGCTCGCCGACCGCATCCTGGTCATGCACGGCAAGCGCCTGGTCGGCGAGGTCGCCAACGGCCGCCGCTACGAGACGGTGAGCCGGGCGATCATGAACCGCATCCACGCGGTCGAGGAAGAGCGTCCCGCGGCGGCGGAGTAGGCAATGACTTCCAGCCGCAGGCATCACCCCTCCTCGCCCTGCCGGGTACTTCTCCAGGCAAGCGGCTGGGCAATCGCATATGGAATCACCCCCACCCCTGGCCCCTCCCCACAAGGGGGAGGGGGACCGGCTTGCACTTCCGCCATACGCCGATCGTCAATGGTTTCGCGTGGCATGGCGGCCGCAAAGTCCCCCTCCCCCTTGTCGGGAGGGGTTGGGGGTGGGGGTACGAGGCCGCCGAATTTCCCGCCGCCTGCCATATACGATCGCCCCGCCGCTTGCGGGAAGAAGGACGCAGGCCGCTTCGACGAGACTCGTTCTGCGACGCTGACGATTGGCGAAATCATTGATGAACGTGTCCCTCTCCTCGCCTGCGGGGAGAGGATGCCGGCAGGCAGGTGAGGGGCGGCACGACGTGCGAAAAAAGGCCTCACCCCGAGCACAACTCGGCGCCTCGCCGCTCTACGAGCTCATCCACGGCGTGCTGCGCGACCATATCGTCGAGGGCGTCTTCCCGCCCGGCCTGGTGCTCGGCGAGACCGGCGTCGCCCGCGCCTTCAGCGCCAGCCGGGTGCCGGCCGCGGCGGCGCTGAGGCGCCTGCAGGAGGAAGGTCTGGTCGAGGCGTTCGAGGGCCGCGGCTATGTGACGGCCAGCCGGCGCAACGGCAAGCCGGTGCGGCTGGACCTGTTCGCCGCCGGACTGACGCTGCCGCCCGATTTCGCCGGCGAGACCAAGGCGCGCAACCGCCACGAGCTCCTCTACCCCCTGGTCGAGCACGAGGTCGCCGCCTGCCTTGCCTATGGCCGCTTCCTGCTCAACGAGAGCGCGCTGGCCGAGCATCACAAGGTCAGCCGCACCGTCGCCCACGAGGTGCTGACCAAGCTCGACCGGACCGGCCTGATCGCCCGCGATTCCAACCAGCGCTGGTATGCCGGGCCGCTGACGGAACGGCTGCTGCGCGAGCATTTCGAGATGCGCTGGCTGCTGGAGCCGATTGCGCTCGACCAGGTCGCGGCCGATCTCGACCCCGCCGAGCTCGACGCCAAGCGCCGGCGCGCCGCCGAGGCGCGCGACGGACCGCGGCCGCCGTCGGTTCTGGAGGGCCTGGAGAACGACCTCCATGTCGATATCGTGCTGCGCTGCCCCAACCAGCAGCTGCGCGAGACGATCCGGCGCAGCCAGTTGCCGATCATCGCCACCCATTCCACCTACGAGCACCGCAGCCGCGAAGAAATCTCCACCATGATCGGCGAGCATCTCGAGATACTCGACCGCCTGCGGTCGGGCCGCCGCAAGCAGGCAGCCGTCGCGCTCGAAGCGCATCTGCGGCGGTCGCTCGGATCGAACCTCGAGCTGATCCGCCGCCTGAAGCCGCTGTCGCAGGATGCGCTGCCGCCCTACCTCGTGTCGATCGAGGCTTGATTGCGACCGACCCGAACCGGTGCGAGCGCAGCCAGCAAGGGGGACAAAAAATCGCCCCGCCGGGAATATTTTCCTGCCTTTCCAGTCCCTTGCCACGCGCACGCCAGAGAATCCCGTCGTCCTTGTCCCCTCCCTTTCCGTCTCTCCCATAATCGCGGCAGTTCCTCCCGCGGGAACGCCGGTCGCGACGGTGGTTTGGTGGGGAGGAGCCGGCGCCTCCGGTGCGGGAAGACGTAGCCCGCGCCCGGGGAGGCCCGTCCGAAGGTTCCTCCTCCGCAACTAGGTGCGGGGCGCACTGGACGAGTGCTGCGGCATGGCCAGCCGAGGCGACGCAAGAAGCCGGAGCCGGAGCTATAGCGAAGCGGAACGGGACGGTGCCCGAAATCGCCGGCGGGGCGCGAAGGCCGCGCCATGTTTTTACTAAAGAGGCTCGGCCCAGCGCCCCGCTTCCCGACTTCTCCCTCCGCGGCAGGGAGCGCTCTTTGAAAAGGCCAGGGCCGCAAGGCAGCGTGGCGAGGATGGAGGCTGGATGCGCGTGGCAGCCGCGGCGTTACCCGTCGATCGCGTCCATGAACTTCGCCAGTTCGGCCGGGTCCATGTGCACGATGTGCCGCTCCTCGGGATAGGCACGGCTGTTGCAGTCTTCCACGAACTCGCTGAAGGCGGCCACACGCTCGGCCTGCAGCCGGTCGTATTCGGCGGCGAAGTTGCGGTAGACCTTGGAGTGGCGGGGCATGTGGCCGCGGTTCTGGCCGAGCACGTCCTCGGCGAACAGGTATTGCGCGTCGCAGCCGATGCCCGCGCCCATCGAGATCAGGAACAGCGAGGTGCGTTGCGAGATCGCGGCCGCCACCTCCACCGGCACCACCTCGATCTCGGCACCGAAAGCGCCGGCCTCCTCGAGCTGGCGCACGGCCGACAGAATTTCGAGCGCGCCCTCGGCGGTCTTGCCGACCGCCTTCCAGCCGCCCGTCCAGGTGCGGCGCGACGGGATCAGCCCGACATGGCCGATCACCGGGATCGCCTCGTCGGCCATGCGCTTGATCGTGGCGAAGCTGGCGCTGCAATAGACCGCGTCGGCGCCCGCCTTGTACATGCGGAATGCCCAGCGCACGAAGTCGTCGGCCGTGCCGATCTCGTAGAAATTGTCGCCCGGCATCGAGAACAGGCTGGGCGCTGCGTCGCGGTAGCGCGGATCGAGCAGCAGGTCAGGCGGGATCGACACGATGTCGACGCCGGCCCGCTCGGCTGCTTCCGCCTCCTCCAGCGTCATCACGCGCAGCATGGTAAGCTGGCGCTTGCCCTTCATCGCGCGCAGGTCGGCGACAGTCGGTCTGGTGCGGCTCATGGTCGTTCTCCTCAGGCGGCGAGCGGCGTCTTCAGTGTGGTTTCGGCATCAGCCAAGCTGGATGAAGACCTTTCCGGCCTCCACCTTCACCGGATAGGTCTGGAGGTTGACGCAGACGGGTGCACCCTTGGCCGCGCCGGTCTTGTAGTTGAAGCGGCCATTGTGCTTCGGGCATTCGATGACGTCGTCCATCACCAGCCCGTCGGCCAGATGCACCTTCTCATGCGTGCAAAGCCCGTCCGTCGCGAAATACTCGTCATCCGGCGAGCGGTAGATCGCGAAGGTGCGTCCACCGTGGTCGAAACGGATGACATCTTCCTCGTCCACGTCGTCGGCGCCACACGCCTCGATCCATTCAGCCATGTCTTCTTCGTCTTCTCTCGGATGTTCGTTGGAACGCCGCGACCGGGCGGCGCCGGATGCTTGGAGCGCCTATTCCGCCGCGGAAGGCACGGTCATGTTGTGGAACTCGTCGCGATACGGCTTGGCTGTCGGCGGCAGGTCGCGCTTGAGGTAGAAATCCTCGTATTTCAGCTGCTTCAGCAGCACCGGCCATACCTCCCTGTAGGCGTGCCACATCGACGGGTTCGCCTCCGGCAGGTCGTGCTTGATGAGTTCGTGCAGCCTGGGCAGCGCGTGATACGGCACCATCGGGAACATGTGATGCTCGACGTGGTAGTTCATGTTCCAGTAGATGAAGCGGCTGACCGGGTTCATGTAGACGGTGCGCGTGTTCAGCCGGTGGTCGGTGACGTTGTCGGCGAGGCCGATGTGCTGGAGCAGCCCCGTCAACACCATGTGCCAGGTGCCGTAGAGGCGCGGCAGGCCGATCAGCATCAGCGGCAGCCAGGAGCCGAGCGCAATCGCCAGCGCCACGGTGGCGGCATAGATGGCGACGTGCCAGCGCGCCGCGACCACCGCCTTGTGATGCTCCATCTCGGGGACGTAGCTTTTCTCCTCGGCGTTCAGCCCGACAAGGGCCTGGCGGAACAGCGCCGGCAGCGAATAGCGGAAGTCGAGCAGGCCGGTGAAGGCCAGCGCCGCCTTCAGCAGGTCCGGCGGGCGCATGACCGCGATCTCGGCGTCGCGGCCGACGATGATCGTGTCGGTGTGGTGGCGTGCATGGCTCCAGCGCCAGGCGACCGGGTTGCGCATGAGCTGGAAGGAGGCGATCTGGTAGACGACGTCGTTCATCCAGCGGGTGCGGAAGGCCGTGCCGTGGCCGCATTCGTGCCAGCGCGAGTCGCTCGCCGAGGCATAGAAGACGCCGTAGACGAGGAAGAACGGCACGCACCACCAGGTGCCCCAAAAATAGATGGCGCCGGCGGCGGAGACGATCTGCACGCCCGCCCAGACGATGGTGTCGCGGATGGCGGGACCGTCCGAACGCTGCATCAGTTCCTTCATCACCTTGCGCGGCACCTCGGTGTGGTACCACTCGGCCGAGGCCAGGCCGGTCTCGATCGCCCGCTTCGTGCTCTCGCCGACTAGGCTGTAATCGCGCTTCGTCTTTTCCATGCTCGTCATCGTCTTCTCCGGAAGCCGCCTTTCGTCCGTCCGTTCCTCCCGATCTCCTCCCGGCCGTTCTTTCCCCCGCTCATCTCCGCGACCCTCCCGCCAGCGCCGGAAAGCGTCCCGACGGGGCCGGAAAATCCTCCTCCGGCTGGCGCGCGATCGCCGCGATCCGTTTTTCCGCCGCCGCGATCTCGGCGGCGCCGTCGAGCACCCGAAACGTCGCCTCGTAGGTCCGCTGCTCGTCATGCTCCAGCCAGATCATCTCGCCGCGCTCGCGCGCCGCGTTGTTGCCCAGCACATGATGCGTCGACGGTTCGATCCCCATCGCATATTGGCCCGCCTGGAAATTCTGCCACTGGTACATGCAGGGAAGCTGGTCCTTGCGGGTGACGACCTCGAAACCGAGGCCGATGCGGTCGTTGACGACGGCGACCGGTACGAGGCCGCCAGCATCCGCACCAAGCTCGTGCTGCCAGACCTGCTCGCGAAACCCGAGCTTCGGCGCGGGCAGCGTTCGGTAGCCGACGCCCTGGGCGCGATAGGCGTCACCGGCATGCGCGGCCCACAGCACCTCCTTCACCGGGGCGACATAGCGCGCGCCCTCGTCGACCAGCGGATGGCTGACATTGACGTGGTAGAAATACATATGCGGCGTGCGCGAAAAGCCGTGGTTCACCACCCGGTCGGAAATGCGAATCTCGCTGCCGCCGACATCGGCCTCGATACGGCGATGAAGATGCAGATCCTCGCCGAACACCGCCGACTGCTGGACGACGCCTTCAGCCCACAGCACGCAGCGGTCGCCGTCCCAGCTTTCGCCATAGCCGGTGAGCCTCGCGGGAATGGTGCTGACGCGGCCGTGCAGGGAATGCCGCACGCTCGTCTTGCCGGGATAGTTGTAGCTGTCGGCCGCAACCTCCTGGCCGCCCAGGATATGGTCGAGGCCGCAGGTGAGCAGCAGGCCGGAGAAGGAGCGCGCCCAAGCAAGGCCGTCCTCGCCCTCGTATTCGTGCAAGCCGGGATGCCTAAACCCGCTCGGCGAGTGCCAGCCGATCGCCTGGCCCTTGTAGTCGCAGTCGGCGATGTCCAGGGCGCGATCGAGCAGCGCGGTGAAACGCAGGCCGCTGCCGGTGCGGAACTCCAGCATGCGGATGCCGCGCTCGACGCCGTCGCCGAGCGTCATCAGGCGGACACCGGCGAATTGCGACAGCATGCCGGAGCGTTCGGCGACCTGCCTGCGGGTGAGCGTCTGGCCGTAGAGGGTCACCATGCGTTGCGGTCCTCTCCGATACCCCCACCCCTAACCCCTCCCCACAAGGGGGAGGGGAACTTTGCTGCCGCCATGCCACGCGAAACCGTTGACGTTTGGCGCTTGGCGGAGACGCCGGCCGATCCCCCTCCCCCTTGTGGGGAGGGGTTAGGGGTGGGGGTAAATCCACACGGGACTGCTCCCCCCTTGAGGGGGGTCCGGAGGACGCCGGCAGGCCAGAGGGGGGTGTGCAGGAGAGCATTCATCTCAATGCACCTTCGCCTGCTCGGCCAGCGTCGAGACGTCGACACCCATGATCAGCGCCTCGACCTCCAGCAGGTTGGTGTCCGCAACCGCGCGCTCGGCGACGATCTCGCCGCGGCGCATGACGACGATGCGGTCGGCGACCTGGAACACGTGGTGGATGTTGTGGGTGATGAACAGCACCGTGTGCCTGGCGTCGCGCACCTCCTTGACGAAACGCAGCACGCCATGCGTCTCCTCGACGCCGAGATTGTTGGTCGGCTCGTCGAGGATGATCACCTTGGCGGCGAACTGCATGGCGCGCGAGATGGCGATCGACTGGCGCTCGCCGCCCGACAGCGTGTTCACCGCGGCGTCGGCGTCGAGCTTCTTGGAGATGCCGACGCGCTTGAGCAGCGCCGAGGCGGCTCCCCGCAGCGCCGGGAAATCGATCGGCGCGAACACGCCGAGGAAGGGCAGCTTCACCGGCTCGCGGCCAAGGAAGAGGTTGCGGGCGATCGACAGGTCGGGCGCCAGCGAGGTGTCCTGGTGGATGGTCTCGATGCCGAGGTCGATGGCGTCGCGCGCCGAGCGGATCGACGCCTTCTCGCCGCGCACATAGATGGCGCCGCCGTCGATCGGGTGGACGCCCGACACCGCCTTGATCAGCGTCGACTTGCCGGCGCCGTTGTCGCCGAGCAGCGCCACCACCTCGCCCTCGCGCAGGCTGAGCGAGGCCCCGCGCAGCGCCGTGACGCTGCCGAAGGACTTTCGCACGGATTCGAGGCGCAGGACTTCCGCGGTCATCGCCGGGCACTCCGTTTCTGGATCATGGCGTGCATGATCAGCATCACGAGGATGATCGCCCCGACGAAGATGTTGAAGGCGAGGCCGGGCACGCCGATCAGCACGATTCCGTTGCGGATGACGCGCAGCATGACGGCGCCGACCACCGTGCCGAGGATGGTGCCGTAGCCGCCGGTGAGCGCCGTGCCGCCGACCACCACCATGGCGATCACCTCCAGCTCGTAGCCGGTGCCCGCAACTGGCGAGGCGGCCGAGATGCGGAAGGCGCTGATCATGCCGGCAAGTCCGGCCAGCACCGAGGTGGCGATGAACAGGCCGATCTTGACCGCGTCGGCGGGGACGCCGCGCGCCACCGCGGCGCTGCGGTTGGAGCCGATGGCGCTGATCCAGTTGCCGAGCTTCGACCAGTTGAGGATGTAGGCGGCAAGCAGCGTCAGGCCGACGAACCAGAACAGCGAGACGTAGAGCCGGAAGGGGCCGAGCTCGAAGCTGCCGGCAAGCAGCGTCACGAAGATGCCCGGCTGGTCCCACGACTTCAGCGGAAAACCCTGGGTGATGTAGAGCGCCGCGCCGCGCGCGATCAGCAGCATCGACAGCGTCACCAGGAAGGACGAGATGCCGATCTTGGTGACGATGATGCCGTTGATGGCGCCGATGGCGATGCAGACCGCCAGCCCGACCAGCAGGGCAAGGCCGATGTCGACGCCCGCCGTCTGCGCCAGCAGCATGACGATCACCGGTCCGAGCGCGAAGACGGCGCCCACCGACAGGTCGAACTCGCCGGCCGTGAGAAGCAGCGTCATGGCCAGCGCCATGATGCCGAGTTCCGGCAGGAAGGCCATCATGTTGGAGATGTTGAGCGGCGAAAGGAAGTTCGGGTTGGCAAGCGAGAAGCCGACCAGCACGACCGCCAGGATGATCAGCGATGCGACCTGTGGCGTGGCCACAAGGCCACGCCACCGGTCCCCCCGCATAGTCGCTTGTTCCGTCACAGCTGCCATCGTCTTATCCAGGGGAAGGCGCGCCGCCGGCCGGAGCCGGCGACCGCATCACTTGTTGTAAAGCTTCAGGATCGGGTCGACGCTGCCCTTGTCGTAGAGGCTGAACGTCTGGATGTCGTATCCGATCGGCTCGCCGGAAGCGGCAAGGTTGAGCAGCGCCACCGGCATGAAGCCCTGCGCCGACGGGAACTGCCAGGCGGCGGCGTTGAAGTAGCCGTCGCGCACGGCCTCGGCCGTCTCCTTCGAGTTGCCCCAGCCGACGACGGGGATGGAGCCCGCCTTGATGCCGGCATTGTCGAACACTTTTCGCACGGCCGCCGCCACCGAGTCGCCGAGCGCGATGATCGCCGGCGGATTGTTGGCGAGCATATAGTCGCTCATCTTGGCGATGATCCCGGCCGGGTCGGTGCCGGCGTCGACCACGTCGTATTTGATGCCAAGCGGATCGAAGACGCTGGCGATGCCTTCCGTCTCGAGTTGCTGGTAGCTGGCGCCGGGCACCTCGACCGGCAGGAAGACGGTATCGCCCTGCTTCACCAGCTTGTTGTCGACCAGGAACTTCGCCCATGTCACCCCGGCCTGGCGCAGGTCGGCGCCGACATAGGCCTGGCGGCCGGTGGCGGTGTCGTCGGTGTTGAAGAAGACGATCGGGATGCCGGCCGCCTTGGCCGCCTTCACCTCCTCCGTCCACAGCCCCGGCTGCGCCGAGGTGGTGCCGATGCCGGCCGGCTTGGCGGCGATCGCCGAGTTGAACGCCTCCTTCTGGGCAGCCATGTCGCCACCGGAGAAGGAGATGTTGCAGGTGACCGCGAGCTGCTTGCAGGCGGCTTCCGCGCCGGCGTTCCAGTCGAGCCAGAAGGCGTCGGACGGGCCGCCATGCGACAGCAGGTAGAACGTCTTGTTGGCGTCCTGCGCCTGTGCGGGCGTCGCGAAAGCGGCACCGGCCAGCAGCGCGGCGGCGAAGAGTTTCAGACCGAGCTTGAACATCAAAACCTCCCTTCGGCCGTCACAGGCCGTTTTCGCGGAATTTGCCATCGAGGAATTTCTTGGCGCGCGGCACGTCGTCCTCCGACAAATGCTCGATGATGACCGGGATGTTCGGGTGCTTCTCGGCCAGCCGCTGCAGATAGAGGTCGTAGTTCAGCGAGCCGAGGCCGGGCGCCGGCAGCTCGATCTCGCCGACGCCGCGGAAGGTGTGGCTCTCCAGCGCGTCGTCATCGCCGATGTCGGCATGCTTCTCGGTCTTGTCGTCGCCCGAGCGCTTCACGTCCTTGGCATGGGCGATCCTGATCTTGTCGGTCAGCGTGTCGAAGACCTGATTGAGGATCTGGTCCATGCGGTCGATGTTGTGGGTCTCGAAATAGTTGGTCGGATCCATCAGCAGGCCGAGGCCGGGATGGTCGACCTGCGCGAACATTTTTACCGTCTCCTCGACCGAGCCGACGACGTTGTTGACGTAGGTCTCGAGCAGGAAGACCGCGCCGTGGTCGTAGGCGGTCTGGGCAAGGTCGGCGATGACCTTGCGGCACTCCTCGAAGCCCTCCTCGGTCTTGTTCTTCGGGTGGTGCACCCAGTCGGACTCGGTGTTGTAGGTGCCGGTCTCGGAGATCACGTAAGGGCTGCCGAAATGGCGGGCGTTGCGGATGATCTCCTTGAGATAGCCGACGCGCCGCTCGCGCTCGCCTTTGTCCGGGTGGATGATGTTGGTGTAGCCGGAGATGCAGCAGATCGGCAGGTGATGGTCGCGGAAGACGTCGCGCACCCGCTTCGCCTTGTCCCTGGTGATCTGGCCCGCCGACAGGTCGACGTCCTTGAAGTGCAGGTCGAGCTGCACGGTGTTGAAATCGAGGGAGCGGATCTTTTTGGCGGTCTCCTCGAGACCGTAGGGGAAATATCCCGTGAAAATACCGGCTTGCATCATGGCGTGAAACTCCTCCCGGATTGGTTCAGTTGATCGAGATTTCGGAAAGCTTGACCGTGCGGCCCTCGGCGATCGACCGGTAGCCGGCCTCGACGAGCGCCATGGTCCTGACGTTGTCGGCGACGGAGAGCGCCGGCGCCGCGCCGGTGGCGACGGCGTGCTGGAGCTGCTCCATGACGCCGATGAAGGCATGCGGGAACCACATGGTCTCCCAGCTCGGCGACACCCATTCGCCGCCGGTGGTCTTGGCGGAAGCGTAGGAGAGCGTCGAGGCCGCGCCCGTCGGCCAGCCGATCGTGCCCTTGGCGACGCCCTGCGTTCCCTCGACGCGCCAGGAGATATGCTGGTCGTCCCTGTAGCCGTCCTGCCGCGGGCCGGACCAGACGTCCTCCAGCGACACGGCGAGCACGCCGGAGGGAAAACGCAACGTCGAGACGGTGATGCCGTCCTTGTGGTCGAATGTCGTGCGCGGGTCCTTTCGCGTCAGCGTGGTGATCTCGTCGGGATCGCCGAACAGGAAGCGCAGCACGTCGAGATGGTGCACGCTCATGTTGGAGAGCGTCAGCCGATCGTAGTCCTGCAAAAAAGCCTGCCAGTGCGGGATGGCGTGCATGTCGATCTGCGCGAACACGATGTCGCCGAGCGCGCCGCTGTCGATGATCTGCTTCAGCACCCGCATCGACTGGTCGTAGCGCATGTTCTGGTTGACCGAGAGGATCTTGCCCGCCGCCTTTGCCTCGTCGCGCAGCAGAACCGCCTCCCCGAGCGACAGCGCCAGCGGCTTCTGCGCCAGGATCGCCTTCACATGCGGCTGCTTCAGCGCGTGGCGGATCAGCGCCGGCTGCTGGTCGGGCGGAAAGGCGAGGTCGATAATCTCGACGGACGTGTCCTCGATCAGCTTTTCCGGCGTGTCGTGGACGGTCGGGATATCCCAGCGCTCGGCGACCTTCTGCGCATTCGCCTTCGTGCGCGACGCGATCGCCACCACCGGGAAGCCGGCCTGCTTGTACGCCGCGAGGTGGCACTCGGCCATGATCATGCCGGCGCCGATGCAGCCGATCCTGTAGTCTCTGCTCCGGACCTCGACGTCCGGCTGGAACGCGGCTTGCGCCATCTCAATCCTCCCTGTCATCCCTGCCCACCCGGGCGCAGCGCAGCACCGTCGCGCGAAAAGCGGTGGACGCGGGCGGCTTCGCAGGACAGAGCCACCCTCGCCTCCGGCCGGATGTCCGGCTGGCCGCGCAGCAGCGCCCGCACCCGCGCCGCGCCGGCATCGACCGTCACCACCGTGTAGCCGCCGAGCGGCTCGACCTCGTAGACGCGCGCCGGCACGCCGGACGCGCCGTCCGCCCAGGGCGCGACCTTGATGTCCTCGGGGCGCAGGCCGATTTCGATCACCTCCGCGTCTGCGGCGAGCCCGGAAATCGCGATGGCGCCGTCGGCCACGCGCATGGCGCCGGCGCTGGCCTCGGTCGGCAGAATATTCATCATCGGCGAGCCGAGCAGGCGCGCGATATAGACGCTGGCCGGACGGTCGTAGATGTCGAGTGGCGTGCCGACCTGGCGGATGGCGCCGCCCTCCAGGATGGCCATGCGGTCGGCGACCGACATCGCCTCCTCCTGGTCGTGCGTCACGTAGATCAGCGTCTTGCCGAGCTCGCGCTGGATGCGCTTCAGCTCCACCCGGGTCTCCTCGCGCAGCCGCGCGTCGAGTGCCGAGATCGGGTCGTCCATCAGATAGGCGACGGGATCGCGCACCAGCGCCCGGGCGATCGCCACGCGCTGCCGCTCGCCGCCGGAAAGCTGCGCCGGCGGCTTGTGCAGGATATGGCCGATATGCAGCTTCTCCGCGACCTCGGCCAGTTTGCGCTCGATCTGCGCCGGCGGCGCCTTGCGCTCGACCAGCGGGAAGCGGATGTTGTCGCGCGCGCTCATATGCGGGAACAGCGCGAGATTCTGGAACACCATGGCGATGTTGCGTGCCGCCGGCGGCACGCGGTTGACGGGACGGCCGTCGATCAGGATCTCGCCGGAATCCGGCGTCTCCAGGCCGAGGATCAAGCGCAGGATCGTCGACTTGCCCGACAGCGGCGGCCCGAAGAAGCAGAAGAACTCGTTGTCCTCTACGGTGAAGGACGCATCGGCCACAGCGATCGTGTCGCCATAACGTTTCGTCACGTTGCGGAAGGCGATCTCAGCCATGCCGAGCTCCGATCTGCTGCGTCGATCGGACGTTTGGCTGTTTGCGCCGCCCCTCACTGCCCTGCCGGGCATCTCTCCCCGTAAACGGGGAGAGAGTGGCTGGCATCTCGGATTTCGCCAATCCCCAACACCGGCGATTTGCGAAAGCAGGGACGCCAGCGGCCTTCTCCCCGTTTACCGAAAGGCAATTGCATATGGAGTTACCCCCACCCCTAACCCCTCCCCACAAGGGGGAGGGGGACTTGGCTGCATCTTCGCTGAGCGGCAATGGTCGACGGTTTTGCGCTGCATAGCGGGCGCGAAGTCCCCCTCCCCCTTGTGGGGAGGGGTTAGGGGTGGGGGTATGAGGTGCCGACCGCCGGCGTTTATCCCCGCCGTATACGGGGAGAAGGTGCCGGCAGGCGGATGAGGGACTGCAGAAACGCTCGAAGCTGTTCATTGAAAGGCGCCCCCCAACGCCCTGCCGCTCGTGCGGTCAAAGATACGCACCGCATTCATGTCGGGGCTGACCACCGCCGAACCGTCCAGATCCGCGCGCTGGTCGTTGTCCAGCACGACCTTCATCGCCTGCTCGCCGCTGCCGAGATGCACGATGGTGCGGGCGCCGATGCGCTCCACAGCGGTGACCGGCGCGGCGATGCCCCTGCCCTCTGCGGCCAGCGTCGCCTGTTCCGGGCGGAAGCCGAACAGCACCTCGCCCGAACTACCGCGCAGGACGTGCGCCAGGCGGTCCGGAAGCGGCGCGGTGGCGCCCAGCGGTCCGAGGTCGATCACCAGCCCGCGGTCGCTTTCCGCCGGCCGCCCCGGCAGCAGGTTCATGCCCGGCGAGCCGATGAATTTCGCCACGAAGACGTTGGCCGGGTTGTTGTAGACCTCGATCGGCGTGCCGACCTGCTGCAGCACGCCGTGATCCATCACCGCGATACGGTCGGCCATGGTCATTGCCTCGAGCTGGTCGTGGGTGACATAGACCATCGTCTGCCGGAACTGCCGCTGCAGGTGTTTCAGTTCCGTGCGCATCACGGCGCGGAAGGCGGCGTCGACATTCGACAGCGGCTCGTCGAGCAGGAAGATCGCCGGCTCAAGGATGGCCGAGCGGCCGATCGCCACGCGCTGCAGGATGTTGACCGACAGGCGGTCGGCGCGGCGGTCGAGCAGCGGCGTGAGCTGCAGCAGCTCGGCGATGGCGCCGACGCGGCGGTCGACCTCCGCCTTCGGCGTACCATGCATGCGCGGCCCGTAGGCAAGATTCTGGCGGACCGTCATATGGGTGAAGATGGCATAGTTCTGGAACACGAAGCCGACGCCGCGGCGCCCCATCGGCACGCCGGCCATGTCGCGCTCGCCGAACAGGATGCGGCCCTCGGTCGGCTGCTCCATGCCGGCGATCATGTTCATGGTCGTCGACTTGCCGCAGCCCGACGGCCCCAGCAGCGCCACGAACTCGCCGTCCTCGATGGTGAGATCCATGGTCTTCAGCGCGGTGAAGTCGCCGAATTTCTTGACCAGGTTGTGCAGGTGGATCGCGCTCATGCCCGCGCCTCCCGTGCCGCCGCCATGCGCTTCATGGCGAAGACGGTGGCGAAGGAAAGCACGATCAGGATGGCCAGCGCGATCGCCGCGACATAGCCCCAGATCAGGTCCTGCGTGGTGACCTTGTAGATGTAGACGGAGATCGTCTCGGTGGCGACGCCCGGACCGCCGCCGGTCATGATGTAGAGCGTGTCGAAGATCTTGAAGTTCTCGATCACGCGGATGGCGAGCGCGATGATGATGATCGTCTTCATCTTCGGCAGCACGATGGTGAGGAAGCGCTGCCAGGCATTGGCGCCGAGCAGCGTCGCCGCCTTGATCTGGTCCTGCGGCACGCCGACCAGGCCGGCGAGCAGGATCAGGAACATCAGCGGCGTCCACTGCCAGATGTCGGCGATCATCACCGCGACCAGCGCCAGCGTCGGATCGGAGAGCCAGGCGATGGCGATGCGCGTGCCGGTCAGCGTCGACAAGATGTCGTTCACCGGCCCACCCGACTGGAACAGCATGAAGAACATGTAACCGGCCACCGCCGGCACCACCATCATCGGCATCAGCAGGATCGAATAGAACAGCCGCTTGCCCGGAAAATCGTCGGCGAACAGCGTCGCCAGCGCCAGCCCGAGCAGGAATTCGACGGGCACGCAGACGATCATCACCACGAAGGTGCGCCACAGCGCGCCCCACAGCCGGTTGTCCGAGACGAGGTCGGAATAGTTGGCAAAGCCGTTCCACAGCTCCCAGGCGCTCCACCAGCCGATGCCCGACAGCGGCGACCAGTCGGTCAGGCTGATGTAGAGCTGCATCAGCAGCGGGAAGACGGCGATGAAGAGCACCAGGATTTGCGCCGGCAGGGTCAGGCGGAAGCCGAGCCGGGTGGATTCGGAATCGGGAGAGGGCTTGTTGTGTGCGGCTTCCACTGCCGTGATCGCGCCGCTTGCTGGAACAGTGGTCGCGCTCATGGGTTCAACCTTGTGCGCACGATACCCCCACCCCTAACCCCTCCCCACAAGGGGGAGGGGAACTTGGCGCCAGCGCTTCCGGTTCCCCCTCCCCCTTGTGGGGAGTGGTTAGGGGTGGGGGTCAACCGAGCCACAAGACCACTCATTGCTTCAGCGCCCCGAAGGTGAGGCCGCGCACCAAGTGGCGCTGGATGGCGATGCCCATGATGACCGGCGGCACGGCGGCGATCAGGCCGAGCGCGGCCTTGGCGCCGTAGAGCTGGCCGGTCATGGAGGACGACAGCGAGGCCATGTAGACGGGCACCGTCACCCATTCGCGCGTCGTCAGAAGCAGCGCGATCAGATAGTCCGACCAGTTGAGGATGAAGACGAAGAGCGCAGCACTCGCCAGCGGGGGGCGCATCATCGGCAGGGTGATCCTGGTGAACACGCGCCAGCGCGAGCAGCCCTCGACCAGGCCGGCCTCCTCGATCTCGCGCGGCATGTCGTCGAAGAAAGTCTTCATCAGCCAGAAGGCGAAGGGCAGCGTGACGATGCCGTAGACCAGCGCCAGCCCCCACCAGGTGTCGGTGAGATTGAGGAAGGCCCACATGATCATGACCGGGATCATCACCGCCATGGGCGGGAACAGCCGGAGCTGCGTGAGCGCCAGCGGCAGGTTCTGGCCGGAGCCGAAGCGCGACAGGCCGTAGGCGGCGGCTGTGCCGGCGATCATGGCGATCAGCGTGCCGAATGTCGCCGACAGCAGCGAGGACAGGATCGGCTTCGCCGCCGACCGGTCGAGCGCCACGATCAGGCTTGAATCCGACTCGCCGAAGATGAAGCGGAAGTTGGAAAGCGTCGGTTCCTTCGGCCACCAGGTGAGGTCCGCGCCGGTCGCCGACCATTCGCCGATCGGCTTGAACGCCATCGACGCCATCCACAGGATGGGGATCAGCGTCAGCGCCAGCGCGAGAAGGATCGCGGCGTAGCGGAACAGCTCGAAGGACAGGGAACGGTTCATTACGATCGATGCATTGCTGGCTGAAGGTGCCGGGAGGGGCGCCGAGCGTCCCTCCCGTCCGGCTTGCTTGGGAGGATCAGCTCACCGGGTCGAGCACCGTGGGCCATGCCTCCTTGTTGGTCTTGATCGCCTCGAGCAGCTTGTCCTCGCCGGTGCGGCGCGCGATGCGGGTCCACTCCCGCTCGGTGTCGGCCATCGCCTGCTCGGGCGTCTTCGTCTTGGTAAGTGCAGCCACAAGGTTCTCGTCGAGCGCGTTGTGGAAGGCGGTGGCGCCGGGATAGTTGATGGTCGGCACGGTGCGGGCCACCGTCTCGCGCACCACGTCCATGTGGTAGGCGTGGTAGGTCTGGCGCACCAGCGGATCGGAGAAATCCGACAGGCGGAACGGATCGAAATAGCCGCCGGGATTGGCCGTCATCCAGGCATAGATGCGGGCCGAGCCGAGCCATTGCAGGAAGAGGTAGCAGGCCTCCGGGTTCTTCGCCTGCGACGATACCGAGGCCGACAGGTTCAGCCACAGCACCGAGCGGCTGACCAGCTTGCCGTCGACCTCGCGGCCAGGCGGCAGCATCGAGCCGATCTTGCCGGTGACGGCCGAATCCTTGTTCGCCGCATTGTCGAGGAATTTCGGCAGGTTGGAGAAGGCGCAGGTCATCGCCGCGCCGCCCTTGGCGAAGTTGCCGTACTGCTCCGGCCAGCCCCAGGAAATCGCGTCCGGGGACTTGTAGGCGAGCGAGTCCACATATTCCTTGGTGGCGGCGATGCCGGCCTCGGAATTGATCAGCGCCTTGCCGGTGTCGTCGAACAGGAACTGGTTGGGCGAGCCCATCGAGACGTAGCGCTGGTACCAGTTGGTGTAGCCCCAGCCCTGGTTGCGGATGTCGGTGGAGCCCAGCATGTTCTTGTCCGGGCGATGGAAGAACAGCGATATCTCGTCGAGCTGTTTCCAGGTCCGCGGCGGCGCCAGGTCGTAGCCGTGCTTGTCCTTGAACGCCTTCTTCTCCGCCTCGTCGTTGAACAGGTCGGTGCGGTAGACCCAGGTCTGGAAGTCGCCGTCGAGCGACACGCCATAGGTGGAGCCGCGATACTGGTTGAGCAGCGACACGCCCTTGGCGCCGCCGACATAGCCGTTCTCGGGATTGTCCCATTCCGGCCTGTGCTTGGCGACGAAGTCGTCGAGCTTGAGGATGCCGCCGGTTTCGGCGAGGTCGCCAAGGCGGTTCCACTCCACCGCATAGATGTCGTAGGCCCCACCCTTGGTGGAGATGTCCTGCATGGTCTTGGTGAATTCCTGGCCGTTGGGGACGCCGACGATGTCCAGCGCGATGCCGGTCTCCTTCTCCCACAGGTCCTTGATCGACGGCGCGCCGGCCGGGAAGGGCTGCGTGAGCTGGCCGATCGAACCGTCGGACAGGCCGAGAACGATCCTGTCGACGCCCGCCGCCTTCATCGCCTTGGCCGCCTCGACGGCGCGTCCTTCCGGCGTGTCGGCGCCATACTGGTAGCGCTCGGCTCCCTCGAAGCCCGTCGGGCCGCCGATCATGCCGGCGGCAAGCGCATCGGCCGCGAAGGCGCGGCTCGGACGGATGAATTTCGGTGCGATTCCGACCGCGCCGGCAAACAGGACGGCTTTTCCTCCGGACGCGAGCAGACCGCGGCGCGACATGCGCATGATGTTCGACATTGATTTCCTCCCCTCTGGAACCTCCGGCACCAGCTTGATGCACATTGACGCGAGGCGATGAGGCTGTCAACATCAGTTCAAATCAAAAATCATCATATCTGTCGCTTAGGAGGGAAACTCATGCAAAATCTACGATCTTCCGCGCCGTAAGCGTTCGCCGTCATGATGGGTTTTGATGCCTCTCTTCGACGGATCGAGATGCGCATCCGTGACAAGGCTGAGGAAACATGCCGCGCCGGCTTGTTGCCGCGCCAGCATGAGATACATCATTTCCCATCAGAATCGCAGTCAGCGGCTTTCATCCGGAGGATGAAGTTGTCCCCGTTCGGCCCCGCAAATTCACGGGATTTCTCCTAGCATGCGCTCGACCCTTATCGACATCGCACGCGAAGCCGGCGTTTCGGCCGCCACGGTCGACCGCGTGCTCAACAACCGGCCGGGCGTGCGCGAGCGCACCCGCGAGATCGTGTACGAGACGGCGCGAAGACTGGGCTATATCGCCGGGGATCGCGACGTCTCCGATCTCGGCCCGTCCGAGACGATCCGCCTCGACTTCGTCCTGCCCGAAGGCACCAACACCTTCATCCGGATGCTGCGCGACCAGCTGGCGCTGCAGGGCGCTGCAAGGCAGGAGCTCGACGTCCACATCAGTTCGATCGAGGGGTTCAATCCCGACACGCTCGCGCGGACCCTGCACGATCTGGAGGGCAGGACGCGCGGCGTCGGGCTGATCGCGCTCGACCATCCGACGGTGCGCGAGGCGATCCGCTCCCTGTCGGCCAGCGACGTCAAGGTGGTCACGCTGGCCACCGACGTGCTGCATGTGCCGCGCATCGCCTATGTCGGCATCGACAACCGCCAGGCCGGCCGCCTCGCCGGCTATGTGCTCGGGCGGCTGCTCGGCGGCAGCGCGCCGCGCAAGGTGGCGATGTTCGCCGGCTCCCTCTCCTATCGCGGTCATCAGGAGCGCGAGATGGGGTTCCGGCACGTGCTCGGCGAGGAGTTCCCGAACCTGTCGATCGTCGAGCTGCGCGAGATGCTGGACGACCGCGAGCGCGCCTATGTCGAGGCCGCCGCCCTGCTCGACCGCCACGACGACCTCGCCGGCATCTACAACATCGGCGCCGGCAACCAGGGCGTCGCCCGCGCCCTGCGCGAGCGCGGCCTGGAGCGGTCGGTGGTGTTCCTCGGGCACGAGCTGACGGAAGGGACCAAGCGGCTCCTGCTCGACGGCACGCTGGACGCGGTGATCGACCAGAACCCGCGCGTCGAGGCGCGCGAGGCGCTGAATCTGCTCACCCATGCCGTGCGCGGCCTGCCCTATGAAGGTCACCCGCCGCGGCTGCACCTCATCCTGAAGGAGAACATTCCGGAGGTGTGAGCGACGGTTCGGGTTTCGGCATGGTCACACAAATCGCCCGGTCAGAGAGATCGCAGGACGCAGCAGCAGTTCCGCTCCTGGGAAACAGCGCCGAAAAGCGGGTCGAGCAGTCCGGATTTGTATCGCTTTGGACGAGAAAAGCTCTCGCTTTCCACCGAAAACCGAGGGCCTCCCACGGAAAATCGATGTTGATTTCCCGAACCCTCTTCGTCAGACGGCCTGCTGCTCGCCCTTGCCCTTTTCGGCGTCGGCCTTCTCCTGTGCCGTGACCAGCACGTCGCTCCAGCGGATATCCTCCTGCATGGCATGCTTGGCGGCGGCCGGATCGCGCGCCTTGATCGCGTCGAGGAACTGGAAATGCTTGTGGTTGCGGCCGGTGAGCTGGCGGACCGGGATCTCCTCGTGGAAGGTGCGCAGGAACGGCCCCATCAGCGTCCACATGCTCTCGCAGATGGCCTCGACATAAGGCATGCCGGCGAGCCTGAGGATGCGGAAATGGAAGTCGCGATTGGCACGGCTGGCGAGTTCGGGATCGTGCGCGGCGCGGGTGAAGGTGTCGTTGAGCGCCTCGAATTCCTCGACCTGCTGCTGCGTCACGATCTCGGCGACGCGGTAGGCGGCCATGCCCTCGAGCTCGACGCGGATGGCGACGATCTCGCGCAGGTCGCGCGGCGTCAGCTTCGGCACGACGATCGAGGTGGCGGCGCGGACCTCCAGCGCCCGCTCGCTGGCGAGCCGCGAGATCGCCTCGCGCACCGGCGTGATGCTGGTGCCGTACTGCTCGGCGAAGGCGGCGATGGTGAGCCGCTGGCCGGGCTTGAAATGCCCGTCCATCAGCCCCTGGCGCAGATCCTCGTAGAGCTGCGTCGAGAGGTTGGCGCGGGAAAGCGGCTTGCCATGCATGTAATGGGATCCTTTGTTTCGACAGACCCTACATCACGCGCGATCGGCCTGTCAGTATGCCCGCCCGGCCGGCCGACCGGCACATCGAGTGCCCAGCCGCGGTAGCGGACGAAGAGCGAGCCGGCGAGCGGGACCGGTTCGACGATGCCGGGCTCCGGCGCCTCCTTCATCGAGGTGGCGTAGAGGCGGTCGAGATTTTCGCCGCTGCCGCCGGGGGCGAAGCGGTGCCCGCTCACGACCGCAAGAATTCCTCCGCGACGCTGCGTATGCCGGCGCCGTCGAGCCTGTAATGGGCGTAGAGATGCGTCGGCGGGGCGATCAGGCTGAACTCGTCGTAGATGCCGTGGCGCTTGAGCTTGACGCCGGCGCCCTCGTCGGTGAGCACCTCGGCCACCGCCGCGCCGAGGCCGCCGAGCACGTTGTGCTCCTCGACCGTCATCATCTTCTTCGTCCGCGCGGCGGCGGAAAGGATGGCGTCGCGGTCGATCGGCTTGATCGAAGCCATGTCGATGACGCCGACGGAACGGCCCTCGGCGTTCATCGCCCTGGCCGCCTCGATGGCGCCGTGGACGGCCATGCCGCAGGCGATGATGGTCAGCTCGTCGCCCTTGAGGTGTTCGTGCGCCTTGCCGAAGGCGAAGCTGGCGCCGCCCGCGTAGACGACGGGGTCGCGGCCGCGGCCGATGCGGACATAGATCGGCCGGTCGTAGCCGGCGGAGGCGCGGATCACCGCCTCGAGCTGCGCGCCGTCAGCCGGCGAGACCACGGCGAGATCGGCGATGGAGCGCATCGTCGCGATGTCCTCGGTGGCGTGGTGGGAGGTGCCGTAGAAGCCGAGCGAGATGCCGGTGTGATGGCCGATGAGGCGCACCGGCTGCGCCGAATAGGCGACGTCCATGCGGATCTGCTCGCAGGCGAGCAGGGCCATGAAGGAGGCGAAGGTGGCGACGAAAGGCACGACGCCGCAGCTCGCCATGCCGGCGGCCGCACTCACCATGTTCTGCTCGGAGATGCCGAAGGAGACGTAGCGGTCGGGATAGGCGGCGGCGAAGCGGTTCAAGCCGTTGGAATATTGCAGGTCGGCCGAGCCGGCGACCACGTTGTGGCCGGCCTTGACCAGCTCGATGAGACCGTTGGACAGGTGGTCGAGGCCGGGATTGGCGGCGTTGAGACCGCGGTACTGCCAGGAATTGGGGGAAAGCGGACCGGTCATGCTCAAATCTCCCGGGACTTGATTTCGGCGATCGCCGCTTCGGCGTCGGACGGGTCGAGATAGCCGAGGTGCCAGCCGGGCTCGGTCTCCATATAGGAGACGCCCTTGCCCTTGACGGTTTTCGCAATGATGCAGCAGGGTTTCGCGCGCTCGTCGTCGGCGCGGACCCGGCGCAGCAGCTCGGTCGTCTCGGCGACGTCGTGGCCGTCGACCACATGCACCTCCCAGCCGAAGGCGCGCCACTTGTCGTCGAGCGGCTCGATGTTCATGACGTCGTCGACCTTGCCGTCGAGCTGGTAGCCGTTGCGGTCAACGATGGCGATCAGGTTCCTCGCCTTGTGCTGGGCCGCGCCGATGGCGGCCTCCCAGACCTGGCCCTCCTGCATCTCGCCGTCACCCATCATGCAGAAGACCTTGTAGTCCTCGCCGGTCCAGCGCTGGGCGAGCACCATGCCGAGGCCGTTGGAAAGCGCATGACCGATCGAGCCGGAGGAGAAGTCGACGCCCGGCACCTTGCGCATGTCGGGATGGTCGCCGAGCGGGCTGCCGAGGCGGGTGTAGTTGTCGAGCCATTCCGCCGGGAAGAATCCGAGATCGGCGTAGATGGGGAACAGGCCAACGGCGGCGTGGCCCTTGCCGATGGTGAAGCGGTCGCGCGACGGCCAGCCGGGCTCGCCGCGCCTGAGCCGCATGACGTCGTAATAGAGGGCGGCGAAAATCTCGGCCGCCGAGAACACCGAGGTGTAGTGCCCGGTCTTGGCGATGTCTATGAGGCGTACGGTCTCCAGGCGGATGAAGCGCGCCCGCTCCTTCAGCATGGCGACCGTCTCCGGCGCAGGCGCGAAGCTGTTGGATCTCGATCCGGCACCGCCGCTGCTCGGTGATGGCATCAGTTTTCTCCTGTGGGGATGGGAGGATGCATGATCGACCGCGCGCATGGCGTCGAAATCGAGGTCGGCAATAACAGGCGCGATGCGCAGATGTCAAGGCATGATGCATGATGCATGATAGTTTGGAGGCTGTGCGACGGTCCTCACGAAGATTGAGACAAGACCGTCTTCAACAGCCAGCCTCCATCCTCGCCACGCTGCCTTGCGGCCCTGGCCGTTGTCGAAGGGCATTCCCTGCCGCGGAGGGAGAAGTCGGGAAGCGGGGCGCTGGGCCGAGCCTCTTTAGTAATACCCCGCCTACCCGACGACCCGAAAAGCCTCGGGTCTGACGATGTGGAAATTGTCGTTGACGGTGTCGCGGAAGGATTTCCAGTTCTTCGGCAATGTGGACTTGAAGAAGCGCATGATGGCCTCGGCGAAGGCGCGGAAGCTGTCATGATAGCGGTTGTGGGTGACGTGCTCGTGCATGAGTTTCCACAGCCGCTCGATGGCGTTGAGGTTGGGCGCGTAGGCGGGCAGGAAATGCAGCCGGATGC
>NZ_PXYK01000007.1 GCF_003012745.1 Kumtagia ephedrae
CCGACTTCATCCCCTCTCCATCCGCTCGAAAAACCGAACGGATGGTCGCAGAACGAACCAATGAGGGGGGTCAATTTTGGACGCCGATAACCCCGCCTAGGGGGTCAACTTTGCACGCCGGTTCACAACGCTGGACACAATCAGCGCAGATGCATTTTGGGATAGTCATCACGCCCGCGACTTGCTGATAGCCCTATCTACGAGGTGGAAGGCGCTCGGCATCCCTTCTCGGGCGGTAGTGGAGGCACGCCTGTTGGAAGGACCGCCCCGCTGGTATGAAGAGAAGGATGAGCAGTTTTTCGAGAGGCGGGCTTGGTCGATTGCAAACCGGCTGACGTGGCTTCGCAACCAAGGATGCGAGTTCAAATTCGACTTTGATAGCGTCATAGCTCAGCTTCGTGTCGAAGCTCCAAAGTGGAAGCCCGAGTTCGCGCAACGCGCTGCCGAGTCACTTGAAGGAAGGTCTGGACTGGTACGCACGGAAACAGAGCATTCGGGTTTGGAAGGCATACCAGTTGACGCCATCCTCACGACGGCGCTGGAGCTTTCGGGGCAGAGAGGTGAGCACTTTGTCGAGTACGCGCCGTTCGCGGGATTGTCCGCTGCTCAACCCGTTCGAGCGTTCGCTGCGCTGCGATTGGAGGCCAAGTATGGACGATTTCCGGAATGGGCATGGCGCGCATTCCTCAACCCCGATCGGCGGAAGGATGATCCCGATAGGTTCACAGCGTACTTGGCTGAGCGAATTACCCGTTACACTCCAGAAGCGCTTAGCGGGATTCTACGACCAATCTGCGACTGGATTCAAAAGTCGGCAAAGGTCCTTGCAACTCGCTACCCCGAGCTGTTTCGATGGCTGATCTCGGCGGCAACAGCGGCGTTGGCGTTGCAATCCGATGAGAGTGCAACGTCCATTGTTCGAGGGAAGAAAGAGCCGGACTGGACGATGGAAGCGATAAACTCACCGACAGGAGATATCGCAGAAGCTCTGTTTGATGATCCTGTCAAGAATGACCTTTTGGCAGGTCAACGCTTGCCGAAAGTGTGGTCCGTAATGGTTGAGTCGCTTCTTGCACTTCCCGGCGACCTTCGCCGCCACGCAATCGTGATCTTCTCGCACCAGCTAAGTTGGTTTCATGCAGTGGATCCTCTTTGGACCCAGGAAAACTTGCTTTCAATTTTAGAAGGCGAATCCGACGACGATCGGCAGGCGCTTTGGGCAGGTTTCCTTTGGGGGGGAATGTTCAAGGTCAAGAGTTCTTCGCTCGCCTCAAGCCGCATCTCCTACGGATGGCCTCTTCGCAGCGTTTGGAAAAGAGAGGCCACACCGCCGCCGTGAGCGGTCTGATCTTGTCGGCGTGGACGCTCACTGACGACGCCGGAACAAAGTGGGTCACGGACGACGAACTTCGCTCTCTCCTAATCGACTCGAATGACGACATCCGCACCCAAATTCTCTGGCAAGTCAAGCGTTGGGCGTCGGAGAACAGGGAGAAATGGGCGACGCAGCTCATTGATCTACTGCAAAATGTCTGGCCGCGTCACCTTGCGGCGAAATCTGGAATCGTGTCGGCGCGCCTGTGCGACATCGCCTTTTCGGATGCTGAACATTTCGCTGAGCTTTCCGCCATCATACTCCCCCTGTTGACGCGGGTTGATTCCGACCGGCTGTCTCTCCCAGAATTGAGACGATCGGGCGGCGGCATCGTAGACAACCATCCTCGCGAAACGCTGGCACTTCTCCATGCCGTGCTTCCAGATAATGTTAGCGCTTGGCCCTACGGAATCGATAAAACCCTTGCGCGACTTGACGAGGCCGACGCGACGCTTCGTCACGATGAACGTTTGATTGAACTTAAACGCCGGTGGGACTCTAGGTAATCCGTGTACGCTTATTGCGAATTGAGCCGGCCGGGGAACCAGGCAGACTCGGTGCGACTCAATGAGAACAGCTTCTGGCGCAGCCAGTAACCCCAGCAGCCCGCCGCAAAAAAGGGGATAGCCCACCACCCCTCCCCGCCAAAAACCCCAGCAATTTCAATCCCACCTACCTAAAATCGCCGGCCTTTTATCCCCGCCCCAAAAACCTCCGCCATACTGCTTGCCATCACCCTCACGGGAACACGGGTCATGAACCGGATGATCGTGGAGGGGACGGCGCCGGGTCGGCCGCGTGACGGTGCGCGGCTGGCGAGAGCTGGAGACCCGGGCCCCAGCCGCGAAGGTCGCGCGAATGCGGGCTAGCGGACGGGCAAGAACGCCGGCGGGGCGCGTCCGTCGCGCCACGTAAAAGAATAAAGAGGCTCGGCCTCGCGCCCCGCTTCCCACCTTCAATGGCCAGACTGCAACCGCAGGGCGTGGCGAGGATGAAGCGCGCGCCCCTGAAAGGAGATTTTCATGGTCGGCATGGATGACGACGATTTCGGCGGCGACGACCGCTGGCACTACATGACCCCCGACATGCGCGAAATGTTCGCCGACGCGCTGCGGCTTTCCGCCACCGTCGCCGGCGCGCCGCGGCGCTGCCGCCGCAAAGCCTGCAAGTCGAGCGGGCGCTGCCGCCTGAAACTCGACCCGAATGGCGACGGCGTCTGCCCCGGCGGCATGACCGAGCAGACGGCCAGGGAGGCGGCGATGATGATCGTCTTCGCCATGAACCTGTGGGAGAAGCACACCGGCATCCCGCTGCGGGAGGGCGGTCGCTTCGCCTGGCCGAAATGAACGACGGGCGGCGACGTCGCGGCAGGCGCGCGCCCTTCTCCCCGTCCCAAGCTTGTCTAAGGATTATGGGGAGAAGGTGCGGGCAGGCGGATGCGGGCCCCCTCACCCCGACCCTCCTTCAAAAAGCGCTGCGGCCTAGTGTTCGCCGGCATGTCGCCCCGCGGCGTTTTGCCCGAGACGGTCGCTTCCGCCCAGTTTCGGGCTAGGAAACCGCCTTCAGCTGCCCGACAGTGACAAAGGCCACCACGGCAAGCAGGCCGAGTACGGCCGTTGCTGCCAGCGACGGGGTTACCCCGGCCTCGGCCATTCCAAGGGCCAATGCGAAGGGCGCGACCGCCGAAACCACCAGCCGGGCCGAAGAGACTTTGCCCTGCAGCCTGCCGTACCCATCACTTCCGAACAGGTGCAACGGCAAGGTCCCGACAACGATGCTGAACAGGCCGTTGCCGAGACCGAACAGGATCGCGAAAATTGTCGCGCCAAGCAGCGACGGCGCCGTCAGAGCCAGCACAATGACCCCCACCGGCATCAAGATGGCGGCGATCACCGCCAGAACGACCGGCGACAGGTTGCGGCCGAATACCATGTTGATGACACGGCTCGCCACCTGCGACGGACCGAACAGCGATCCGACGATTGCCGCCGATGCACCCAGCCCGAGGCCCGCCAGCAGCGGTACCATGTGGACCAGGATGGCGGCGGCGACCAGCGACTGCAACGCGAAGCCGACAACCATCAAGACAAAGCCCCTGCGCCGGTGCTCCGGGGGCAGCCTGCCGGCCGCCGTTACCGGCGCTCCGTCGGCGCGCGCACGGCTCAGCGTCAGGCCGCGTGACAGCCAGCCATGCAGCGGAACGCATACGATCAGATTGAGGCCGGCAAAGACCAGGTAGATCTCCTGCCAGCTAAGGTGATGATGCAACGCCGTGGTGATCGGCCAGAACGCGGTCGAGGCGAACCCGCCGATCAGCGTGAGATAGGTGATGGAACGAGGCGCCGTCTGCGGTCCGAGTTGCACCAGGAGCGCAAAGGCGGCGCCGTACTGAACGAGGTTGGATGCTACCTCCACGCCGATCAGTGCGGCAACGAAGAAGGCTGCGTTGGGTGCGGCAGCGCAGGCAACGAGCGCGGCGGCCGCCAGTATCGATCCGGCGGTCATCATGCGGCCCGCGCCATGCCTGTCGATCATGCGCCCGAACCACGGCGCGATCAGGCCGCCGACCAACAAGGCGGCGGAAAGTGCTGCGAAGACCCACTCCTTTGACCAGCCAAGATCCCTGGCCATGTCCGGCGCCAGGATGCTGAAGCTATAGTAGAGCGTGCCGTATGCGATGATCTGTGTGATGCCGAGCGCAACGATTGCCGCGGTCGGAGCCCGCTTTGTGCTCATCAGACATTCACGCTCAGGCGCCTGTCCAGCCTTCGGCGCGGACCGCTTGCCCGCGCTCGTACCAGCCTTTGCTTCTGTTGACGATCCAAACCACCGACAGCATCACTGGAACTTCAACCAGCACTCCGACGACGGTAGCAAGTGCTGCACCAGAACTGAAGCCGAAGAGGCTGATGGCGGCGGCGACGGCGAGTTCAAAGAAGTTCGACGCTCCGATCAATGCCGAGGGACCGGCCACGCAGTGCTTCTCGCCGGAAGCGCGATTGAGGAGGTATGCGAGGCCCGCGTTGAAATAGACCTGGATCAGGATCGGTACCGCCAGCAGCGCTATGATCGTAGGATGAGAGATGATCTGCTCGCCCTGAAAGCCGAACAGCAGGATGAGCGTCGCCAGGAGAGCCGCAAGCGACATCGGCTGCAGCGTCCGCAAAAGCGCCTGGAGCGCCGCCTCCCCGCCTTTCGCCAACAGGTGCCGGCGCAGGAATTGGGCGATCGCCACGGGGACCGCGATATAGAGGACGACCGAGAGGACGAGAGTGTCCCACGGGACGGTGATCGCCGACAGCCCGAGGAGCAGCCCGACGATCGGCGCGAAAGCAAGAACCATGATGGCGTCGTTGAGGGCCACCTGAGACAGGGTGAAATGAGGCTCGCCCTTGGTCAGATTCGACCAGACGAACACCATCGCCGTGCAAGGGGCGGCGGCCAGGATGATCAATCCCGCAACATAGGAGTCGATCTGGTTCGCCGGCAGATAGGGCCGGAACAGCCAGCCGATGAAAAGCCAGCCGAGCAGAGCCATGGAAAACGGCTTGACCGCCCAGTTGATAAAGAGCGTAACCCCGATACCCCGCCAATACTGGCCGACGTCCCGCAAGGCCGCGAAGTCGATCTTGAGCAGCATCGGAATGACCATCAGCCAGATCAGAGCCGCTACAGGGATATTGACCTTGGCAATCTCAGCCGCGCCGATCGACTGGAAGAAGCCTGGAAACAGATGTCCGAGCGTCACGCCTGCAACAATGCAAAGCGCGACCCAAAGGGTCAGGTATCGTTCGAAAGTCGACATGGCTCAGCTTGCGTCCGTCGGCTTCGCGGTCGCCCCGTCCTGACGGCCGATAACCTTCAGGTGGTGCTCCATTGCCATGCGATCGATCGAAGCGTGCGGCAGGTTGAGAAACGCCATGATCCGGTTCTTCATGAACCTTGCAGCCGTGCTGAAGGCGCGTTCCTTCTCGATGTCGGTACCCTCGACATTGGAGGGATCCTCGATTCCCCAATGCGCCGTCATCGGCTGACCGGGCCAGACCGGACAGGCTTCGCCGGCCGCGTCGTCGCAGACGGTGAAGACGAAGTCCATTTCGGGTGCGCCAGCCACCGCGAATTCGTCCCATGCCTTGGATCGGAAACCTTCGGTAGGATAATCGAGCGCGGCGAGCACCTTCAGGGCGAAAGGGTTCACTGAACCTTTCGGCTGGCTTCCGGCGGAATAGGCGTTGAAGCGCCCTGCACCTTCCTTCTTCAGAATGCTCTCCGCCAGGATGGAGCGCGCAGAATTCCCGGTGCAGAGAAACAAGACGTTGTAGACGCGGTCGGTCATTGCACGATGTCCCTGGTTGGTACGCAGCAGGAGGCGGCGTCGACGACGGGAGAACAGATCTCGGGACGGCCGGAACAGCAGTCCTCCATCAGAAAGCGGATCAGGCCGCTCAGAGCGTCATATTCGGCGCTGTAGATAATCGATCGGGCATCGCGGCGGGCGCTGGCAAGTCCCGCCCGCTCCAATTCCTTCAGATGGAAGGACACGTTGGAAGCCGACACGTCCGCCTTCTCCGCGATCACCCCGGCGGCCAGGCCATCGGTGCCGGCGACAACCAGCATGCGCAGGACGCGGAGTCTGGTTTCCTGGGACAAGGCACCGAAGGCAGCCAAGGCTTGACGCTCATCCATATTTCGATAATCCTTGAAGTGTTGAAATGAGGATTAAACGAGATGAACGCGCTTGGCAACGACAAAGCACTGATCCTTTCAGATTCTGATGAGGTGACCATAGGCACTCTGCTCGATGCGCTGTCCCGCCGTCCTGCCGACCGCCTCACCTTTCGCTACGGCGGGCGTCCGATCCGGAAGGGTTATCATGTGACCGAGGTCAAGGCCGGCAGCTTCGCTGCCCTTGATTGCGGCGCCAATCCGGAGGCCTGGACGGAGATCTTCGTGCAACTTTGGGACGCTGACGACGCGCCCGAGCAGATGACGGCCAAGAAGTTCGCGGCGATCATCGGCAAAGTCGCAGACCACGTGGCCCTCGACAGGGGCGCGAAACTGACCTTCGAGGTGAGCGACGGCGTCGCGCCTATGCAGCTTCATCGTGCGGCAAGCCCTGCACTGAATGAAGGCGAGATCGTCATCGAGCTGTCGCCGCGCCCGGCCAGCTGCAAACCACGCGACCGGTGGCTGGAATCGGAAGGGCGTTCATGTTGCGGCGCCTCGGATCAGCCTCAGCCGTGTTGCGGCCAAGGGTCTGCCGGTGACTGAACCATTGTCCGTCATAACTGCGCCACAACCTCTTGGCGGCGCGAATGCTCGCCAGATTTTCCGCTGTCGCCAATGGCGTAAAATCACTGCGTGGCTTGCACTCCATCGCCAGGAGAGCACTCCAGAAAGGGGATAGCCCACCACCCCTTCCCGCTAAAAACCCCAGCAATTTCAATCCCGCCCACCAAAAATCGCCGACCTTTTATCCCCGCCCCTCAACACTCCGCCATACTGCTCGCCATCGCCCTCGCGGGAACACGGGTCATGAACCGGATGATCGTGGAGGGGACGGCGCCGGGTCGGCCGCGTGACGGTGCGCGGCTGGCGAGAGCTGGAGATCCGGGCCCCAGGCGCGACACCCGCGGCGCTAGCGGACGGGCAAGAACGCCGGCTGGGCGCGTCCGTCGCGCCAGATAAAAAAATAAGAGGCTCGGCCTCGCGCCCCGCTTCCCACTTTCAATGGCCAGACTGCAACCGCAGGGCGTGGCGAGGATGAAACGCGCGCCCCGATAGGAGGTTTTCATGATCGGCATGGATGACGACGATTTTGGCGGCGATGGCCGCTGGCAGTACATGACCCCCGACATGCGCGAGATGTTCGCCGACGCGCTGCGGCTTTCGGCGAGCAACAGCGGCGCGCCGCAGCGCTGCCGCCGAAAAGCCTGCCAGCGCTCCGGCCGCTGCTGCGTGAAGCTCGACGCCGAGGGCGACGGCACCTGCTTTGGCGGCATGACCGAGCAGACGGCGAAGGAGGCGGCGATGATGATCGTCTTCGCCATGACCCTGTGGGAGAAGCGCACCGGCATCCCGCTGCGCGACGGCGCGCGGCTCGCCCTGCCGAAATGAGCGACGGGCGGCGGCTTGCCTGTCCCTGTTGGCAAGCAGTTGCTCGCCCCCCACTCCGGCTCGCTTCGATCGCTACCTCGCCTCCGACGCCAGGGCATATGCACATGTCGGCAGCAGAGTTGTGGTGGGCAGAAACGTCTTCGCCGGCTTTGACTTCGTCGTCGCCGACTCGAAGCTACAAAGCCGAGGCGGCACGAAACCCGGCTCAAAACCGATGGCCGGGATGTGTGAATGCGGTAGCGATCGACGGGGAGCGGTGGCCCGAAGGGCCGGAGAGAGGGGCGACCGGCGACTGCGGTCTGTCGTCAGGACCGCGCGCCGGCAACCGGCCTCGCCTCAGGCGGCCGTCTCGCGCGGCGCCGCGTGGGAAACTCCGGCGGCCGCCTCGCACACCTCGACATGCTTCGCCAGCGCTTCCTTGGAAAGCACCGCGCTGATGGTGCAGATGTCGCGGTTCTGGAATTTCGGCATCCGCTGGAGCTCCTGGAGCCGCGTCAGAAGTGCGCCACGGGTCATGTCTCGTCTCCTTCTCGGTCTTGTAGGTTTCCTTTGCGCCCGGGATCGGGCGCCGTCAGGCGGCCCGCACGCCCGCGTTCAGCGGGATCTCGATGTCGACCTCGAGCGTCGACACCTTGTCGCCGCGGTCCATCTTGACGACCACCTTGTCGCGGTCGATCTGCACATGCTTGGCGATAACGGCCAGAATCTCCTCGCGCAGTTGCGCCACCAGGTCGGAATGGCCGACGGTCGCGCGCTCATGGGCGAGCAGCACCTGCAGCCGCTCGCGGGCGGTTGGCGCCGAGGTCTTCTTGGCGAAGAAGTTGAATAGGCTCATGCCGCCCTCCGTCCAAAGATCTTGCTGAACAGGCCGCGCTTCTCGCCGGGGATGGTGACCGGCAGCGTCTCGCCGGCGAGACGGCGCGCCGCGTCGAGATATGCGAGCGCCGGCGCGCTGCGGCTGTCGGCCAGCGTCACCGGCGTGCCGACGTTGGAGGCGCGCAGCACGTCCATGCTTTCGGGGATGATGCCGAGCAGCGGGATCGACAGGATCTCCAGCACGTCCTCGACCTTCAGCATGTCGCCGCGCTCGGCGCGGGCGGCGTCGTAGCGGGTGAGCAGCAGATGTTTTTCCACCCGGTCGCCGCGCTCGGCCCGAGCGGTCTTGGAATCGAGCAGCCCGATGATGCGGTCGGAATCGCGCACCGACGAGACTTCCGGATTGGTGACCACCACGGCGACGTCGGCATGGCGCATGGCCAGCGTGGCGCCGCGCTCGATGCCGGCGGGGCTGTCGCAGATGATCCAGTCGAAGGACTGCTTCAACTCGCCGATCACCCGCTCGACGCCCTCGGCGGTCAGATTGTCCTTGTCGCGCGTCTGCGAGGCCGGCAGCAGGTGCAGCGTCTCCAGCCTCTTGTCGCGGATCAGCGCCTGCGGCAGTTTCGCGTCGCCCTGGATGACGTTGACCAGGTCGTAGACGACCCGGCGCTCCGCCCCCATGACGAGGTCGAGATTGCGCAGGCCGACGTCGAAATCGACGACGACGGTCTTCTCGTTGCGCTGCGCCAGCGCCGCGCCGAGGGCGGCGGTCGATGTCGTCTTGCCGACGCCGCCCTTGCCCGATGTAACCACGATTACTTTCGCCATCTCGCTCTCCTGTCGCCCGGTCTTTTGCCGGTTCAGTTTAGGGGTTCCGCCATGATCGCATCGCCTTCCAGCCAGAACTGGACAGCCTGGCCGCGCAGCTTGCGGTCCATGTCCTCGGCGGTCTTGTAGAGGCCGTCGATGGCCAGCAGCTCGGCTTCCAGCTTCCGGCAGAAGATGCGCGCCGACGCGTTGCCGACCGAACCGGCCAAAGCCCGGCCCCGCAATGTCCCGTAGACATGGATCGAGCCGCCGGCGACGATCTCGGCGCCCGAGGCGACCGAGCCGACGATGGTGACGTCGCCCTCGGGAAAGATGACCGACTGCCCGGAGCGCACCGGCTCGCGGATGATGATCGACTGCATCGGCCGAATCGCCTGGATTTCGGCGGACGACGCAGGCTCCGCGGGCCCGGCCCGGTCCGCCGCGCGCGGTTCGGCCGCGGCTTCCGGCGCCTCGAAGTCGGGAGCCGGCCTGCCGCCCTTCATGGCCGGCGGCATGCCCGGGCCGAGCTGCGAGGGGCGAGCTCCTTCCACGCCCATGATCCAGACGTTGCGCTCGCCGAGCGAGCGGATCAGCTCTGCCAGTTGCTGGCGGCTGACGTCGAGGCCGTCGATGTCGAGGACGACCGGCCGCCCCAGAAAAAATCCCGCGGACCGCGCCGCCAGATCGTCGAGCCGGGCCAGCCAGCCGTCCAGCGGCAGCTCCGGCGCGAGCATGAGCGCCAGGAAGGATCGGCCCTTGAGGCGGATCGGACGCGTGTCTGTTAGGGGTCTGGTCATCTCGGTTAATTTTCCGTTGTTACGTTCCCTAAAGGCACCATGGTTAACCAATGGTTAACGGGCCGTTCCGGCGAAGGGATTTGGAGATCGTCTCTTTGAATCGAATGGTTCCGTCTGTGGGGCTGACGCTTCGGCTGCGGGATCACCGGCTCCGGTTCCTGCAGGCCGATTGCCCGGCAGGATAGCTGAGTCGCCCGGTCTGGCGCATGATCATTGCCGCGGAAAGGCACGAAATATCGCCGCGGCGAGCAGAACGTCCGCAAAGTCAGCGGGTTACCGCGTCGGAAACCGTCACTTCCGGTACACGACAGTGTCGCTCGACAGCGCCGGATGACGGCGGTCCGTTTTCAAGCGGCGTCGTGCACTGTGCCCGTCACTTCCGGACGCAGACGCTCCTGCCGGCACGGACAGGCGCCAATCGGGGATGACCTTCGACGGCTTGCGTCGCAACCTAGAACGTCAGATACGCCTCGGCGATACCGAGAAAATCCTTGGCCTTAAGGCTGGCGCCGCCGACCAGCGCGCCGTCGACATTGGCGACCGACAGCAGCTCCTTGGCGTTCGATGGCTTGACCGACCCGCCATAGAGGATGCGCGTGCGCCTGGCCTCCTCGCCGATCCGGGCGGCCAGCTCGGCGCGGATATGGGCATGCGCCTCAGCCACGTCCTCCGGGGTCGGCGTCAGGCCCGTGCCAATCGCCCAGACAGGCTCGTAGGCTATGATCGTGTTGGCATGTGTCGCGGCGGCGGGCACCGAACCGGCGATCTGGCGCGACAGCACCGCCATCGTCGTCCCTGATTCGCGCTCGGCCCTCGTCTCGCCGATGCAGATGACGGCGATGAGCCCGGCGCGCCACGCGGCTTCCGCCTTGGCATGGACGGCCGCGTCGCTCTCGCCATGGTCGGCGCGGCGTTCCGAGTGGCCGACGATGACATGGCCGGCACCGGCGTCCTTGAGCATCTCGGCGGAAATGTCCCCGGTATGGGCACCGCTTTCCAGCGGGTGGCAATCCTGCCCTCCCGCCCTTACCGGCATGCCATCGAGCGCGGCGACGGCGCGCGTCAGCAGGGTGGCGGGCACGCAGACCAGCGCCTCGGCTTCCGCCTCCAGGCTGCCCAGAAAACCGTGGCCGATCGAGCGCAACTCGGCGAGCGAGGCCGCCGTTCCGTTCATCTTCCAGTTGCCTGCGACAAGCGGTCGAATTCCTGGCGTCATCCCCGTCTCCTCTCGAACCCGGCCTTCCCTACCAAAAACAAGCCACAAAGCAATCGACACTTGCCGCCGGGGGCGTTATTGCCCTTCATTCACGGATTGCAACGGACCTCTTCATGCTCGAAACACTGCGAACCGCGGCCGGTACCTGGATCGCCAAGCTGCTGCTTCTCCTTCTGGTGTTGAGCTTCGCGGTGTGGGGCATCTCGGGCCAGATCGGCAACGGCATCGGCGGCAACTCGGTGGTGACGGCCGGCGCCACGTCGGTTTCCCCGAACGAGTACCGCCTCGCCTATGACCGGCAGCTCGGCCTGCTGTCGCAGCGCTTCGGCCAGCGGCTGACGCGCGAGCAGGCGACGGCGCTCGGCGTCGACAATCTGGTGCTGTCGCAGCTCGTTTCCGGGGCGCTGCTCAGCGAGCAGGCGCGCAAGCTCGGGCTCGGCCTGTCCAAGGATCGGATCGCCGCCCTCACCGCCGAGGATCCCGCCTTCCAGGGCCCGGACGGCAGGTTCAGCCGCCAGCAGTTCGACTACGTGCTGCGCGAGGTCGGCATGCGTCCGGAGGACTATCTCACCAACCGCGCCCAGGAAGCCGTGCGCGAGCAGATCATCGACGCTGTCGCCGAAGGCATGAAAGCGCCCGACGCCTTCCTGCGCGCCCTCGCGCTCTACAGCGGCGAGGACCGCACCGTCGACTACCTGTCGTTGCCGAGGTCGACGGTCGGACCGGTCCCGGCCCCCGACGACGCGGCGCTGTCGGCCTGGTTCGACGAGCGCAAGCAGCAGTATGCCGCGCCGGAATACCGCAAGATCGCCTATGTCAAGCTGGAACCGGAGGACATAGCCGACGAAAGCGCAATCTCGGACGAGCAGGTGCGCGCCGACTACGAGAAGAACAAGACCCGCTACACCACGGCCGAGACGCGCACGATCGAGCAGTTGGTCTTCCCGTCGCGGGCCGCGGCCGACGAGGCCGCCGCCGCCCTGCAGGGCGGCACGCCGTTCGACAAAGTCGTCGAGGCTCAGGGCAAGACGCTCGCTGACGTTCACCTCGGCACGCTCGCCAAGGATCGGGTGCCTGACCGCGCGGTGGCGGAGGCCGCCTTTACTCTCGGTGCCAACGAGGTCAGCCCCGTCGTCGACGGCAGCTTCGGCGCCGTGCTCGTGCGCGTCACGGCGATCAACCCGGAGACGGTCAGGTCCTATGAAGACGTCGCGCCGGAGATCCGCAAGGATCTCGCGCTCGGCGAGGCGCACCGCGTGCTGCTCGACGTGCACGATTCCTACGAGGATGCACGCGCCGGCGGCGAGACGCTGGCGGAAGCCGCGTCCAAGCTGAAGCTCGCCGTCGTCACCATCGACGCCGTGGACCAGACGGGCCGGCGTCCGGACGGCATGGTCCTGGCAGATCTGCCGGCGTCGAGCGAGCTGCTGCGCGGCGCCTTCGACACCGAAGTCGGCGTCGAGAACCAGGCGATCAACATCGGCTCGGACGGTTATGTGTTCTACGAGGTGCAGGGGATCACCCCGGCACGCGACCGCGCGCTGGACGAAGTGAAGGACAAGGTCATTGCCGACTGGACGGCCGCAGAGACCGACAAGCGGCTTTCCGACAAGGTGGCGGAACTGGAGAAGCGGCTCAAGGACGGAACCCCGTTCGACACCATCGCCGGCGAGCTCGCGCTGGAGAAGCAGACCAAGCGCGGGTTGAAGCGCGGAGCCGACGACGCCGACTTCGGCAGCGCCGGCGTCGAAGCGGCATTCGACGTGGCGCAGGGCGGATCCGGCGCCTTCGCCGCGCCGACCGGCGATGCCCGTATCCTCTTCCAGGTGACGGAAGTGTTCGAGCCGGCCGCCTCCAGTCCCGATGCCGTTCTCGAGGCGGAGCGCCGGAACCATTCCACGGGTCTCGTCAACGACATGCTCGACCAGCTAGTTGCGCGGCTGGAGGGCGAGTATCCGGTGCGCGTCGACCAGGCTGCGATGGCACGGGCCCTGGCGTTCTGACGATGAGCACGCTGAAGCCCCACATCGCCAAGGTAGCGTCCGGCGCGGTGCTTTCCTTCGAGGAAGCGAAGGACGCCTTCGACATCATCATGTCGGGCGAGGCGACGCCGGGGCAGATCGGCGCCTTCCTGATGGCGCTCAGGGTGCGCGGCGAGCAGGTGCCGGAAATCTCCGGCGCCGTCGCCACGATGCGCGAGAAGATGCTGACGGTCGAGGCGCCGGAAGACGCGATCGACATCGTCGGCACCGGCGGCGACAATTCGCACAGCGTCAACATTTCCACCGCCTCCGCCTTCGTCATCGCCGGAGCCGGCGTGCCGGTCGCCAAGCACGGCAATCGCGGCCTCTCCTCGCAGACAGGCGCCGCGGACGTGCTGATCGCGCTTGGCATCAAGATCGACCTGCCGCCGGAGGCGATCTCGGCCTGCATCAACGAGGCGGGCGTCGGCTTCATGTTCGCGCCGTCGCACCATCCGGCGATGCGCCATGTCGGCCCGGTCAGGGCCGAGCTCGGCACGCGCACCATCTTCAACCTGCTCGGCCCGCTGTCCAACCCAGCCGGCGTGCGCCGCCAGATGATCGGCGTGTTCTCGCCGGACTGGATCGGCCCGGTGGCCGAGACGCTGAGGACGCTCGGCGCCGAGCGTGCCTGGGTCGCGCATGGCGACGGGCTCGACGAGATCACCACGACGGGGGAGACCAGCGTGGCGGAGCTTGCCAATGGCAAGGTGCGCAGCTTCACCCTTCAACCCGAACAATTTGGCCTTGCGCGCCACAGTCGCGAGGATCTGCGCGGCGGCGACGCCGCCTTCAATGCGGCCGCCCTGCGGGCGACGCTGGAGGGCAGGCCCGGCGCCTATCGCGACACGGTGCTGATGAATGCCGGCGCCGGCCTTGTGGTCGCCGGCAAGGCGGTCGATCTCGGCGAAGGCGTCAAGCTCGCCATCGCCTCGATAGATCAGGGGCGTGCGGCAAGCGTACTCGACCGGCTGGTCGTGGTTTCAAACGGATAAGTGCCGTGGCCGACATTCTGCGCAGGATCGAAGAGTACAAGCGTGTCGAGATCGCCGAGGCGAAGCGCCTCCGGCCGATCGCCGAGGTGACAGCCGCCGCGCGCGATGCCGACCCGGTGCGCGGCTTCGCCGCCGCGCTGAGGGCAAAACGCCGTGGCGGCAGCTATGCGCTGATTGCCGAGATCAAGAAGGCGAGCCCGTCGCGCGGCCTGATCCGGCCCGATTTCGACCCGCCCGCGCTGGCCCGCGCCTATGAGGCAGGGGGGGCCGCGTGCCTGTCGGTGCTGACCGACGGCCCGTCCTTCCAGGGCGCGCCGGAGTATCTTACCCGGGCGCGGGCGGCGACCGCCCTGCCCGCCTTGCGCAAGGACTTCATGTACGACCCCTATCAGGTCTACGAGGCGCGCGCATGGGGCGCCGACGCCGTGCTGATCGTGCTGGCGGCGGTCGACGACGACACCGCCAAGGCGATCGAGGACGCGGCGCTGGAACTCGGCATGGATGTGCTGATCGAGATCCATGACGAGGCGGAGATCGAGCGGGCGCTCAGGATGGCCTCGCCGCTGATCGGCATCAACAACCGGGACCTGCGCAGTTTTGCCGTCGACCTCGCCGTCTCCGAGCGGCTTGCCAATCTGGTGCCCAGCGACAGGCTGCTGGTCGGCGAGAGCGGCATCTTCTCGCATGACGACTGCCGCAGGCTGGCGCGCGCCGGCGTCGAGACGTTTCTCGTCGGCGAAAGCCTGATGCGGCGCCCGGACGTGGCGCAGGCGACCCGCGCGCTGCTCTACGGCGAGGCGGCCGCGGCGGTGGGACTCGGCTGAGATGGCCGGGCACAAGACCAACCTCACCCATCTCGGCCGCGACGGACAGGCCGACATGGTCGATGTCGGCGGCAAGGACGAGACCGTGCGCACGGCGCGCGCCGAAGGCAGCGTGACCATGCGGCCGGAAACGCTGACTATGATCATGGCCGGCAACGCCAAGAAGGGCGATGTGATCGGCACGGCGCGCATCGCCGGCATCATGGCGGCAAAGCGCACGCACGAGTTGATCCCGCTCTGCCATCCGCTGCTGCTGACCAAGGTCGTCGTCGATATCGTCGAGGATCCGGCTCTGCCCGGACTGCGCGTCTCCGCGCTCGCCCGCGTCACCGGCAAGACCGGTGTCGAGATGGAAGCGCTGACGGCGGCGTCGGTCGCGTGCCTGACGATATACGACATGGCCAAGGCGGTGGATCGGGAGATGGTTATCACCGGCATCCGGTTGGTCGAGAAGACCGGCGGCGCCTCCGGCGACTACAGGGCGGCAGGCTGATGGCGCTGCTGCCGGTCGACGAGGCTTTGCGGCTTCTGCTCGACGGCGCCGTGGCGCGGCCGGCGGAACGGGTCGCGCTCTCCGACGCGGCCGGACGGGTGCTGGCGGCGCCGCTCGAGGCATTGCGCACGCAGCCGCCCTTCGACGCTTCCGCCATGGACGGCTATGCGGTGCGCGCCGCCGACGTCGCCTCGGTTCCGGTGCGGCTGGCGGTGATCGGCACCGCCGCCGCCGGGCGCGGCTTTTCCGGAGAAGTCGGCGCCGGACAGGCCGTGCGCATTCTGACTGGAGCGCCGCTGCCGGCAGGTGCCGACACCGTCGTCATCCAGGAGAATGCCCGCCGGCTCGACGACGGCGGCATCAAGGTTCTCGAAACGGTCGCGACCGGCCGCCACATCAGGCGGCGCGGCCTCGATTTCTCGGCCGGCGACGTGCTGCTCGAGGCCGGCCGCGTGCTCGACCCGGCGGCGCTGTCGCTTGCCGCCGCCGCCAATCACGCGACGCTCGACATCGTCACCCGTCCGCTGGTCGCGATCATCGCCACCGGAGACGAATTGCTACTCCCGGGCAGCGAGCCGGGGCCGGACCAGATCATCGCCTCCAACGCCTATGGCGTCGCCGCGATCGCTTCGGCCGCCGGCGCGCGCGTGCTCGACCTTGGCATCGTCGGCGACGATCGCGCCGCCATCGCCGAGCGGCTGGCGGATGCGACGAAGGCCGGCACCGACGTGGTCGTCACGCTGGGCGGCGCCTCCGTCGGTGACCACGACCTGGTGCACGAGGTGCTCGGCAGCCAGGGCGTGACGCTCGACTTCTGGAAGATTGCCATGCGACCGGGAAAGCCGCTGATGTTCGGCCGGCGCGACGACATGCGTTTCCTCGGCATGCCCGGCAATCCGGTGGCGAGCCTGGTCTGCTCGCAGCTCTTCCTGAAACCGCTGGTTGCGGCTCTCGGCGGCCGGCAGCATGAGCCGAACCTGCGGCCTGCCGTGCTTGGCGCGCCGATGGCCGCCAACGACTTGCGACAGGACTATGTGCGCGCACGGATCGCGATGAAGGACGGCGTGCTCACGGCGACACCGTTCTCGGTGCAGGATTCGTCGATGTTGCGCATCCTCGCCGACTCGGGCGGGCTGATCGTGCGGGCGCCGTTCGCCCCGGCGGCGGACCAAGGCGATTCCTGTACGGTGCTGATGCTGGGAGCGTAACCCGGTACGCCCGGGTGGTGTGCCGTTCGCTCTCAAATTGGCGCGGGCCAATCGCGTTGTCGCCGGTTATCGCGTGCTGTCGCAAGCCAAGCGGGTGAAGCGACGGGCAAAATCCTTTCCCGCACCACTTTCGCGTCCGGACAAGCCACCCACGACATCGTTGCCTGAAGAAGGGCGCCTACAAGGAAAGCGCTACCCCGACAGCAATACCGCCTGGAGCCCGATGGTGCCGTCACCCGTGGCCGGCTTCCGAACCCCGATGCGGAAAAGCCCGCTGTCCGGCCCAACAAAAAACCCGGCGGTTGCCCGCCGGGTTTCGATATCCAACCGTTGCCGGCGGATCAGAAGTTGCGCTGGAAGCGAACGTTCACGCCCCAAGCGTCGGAGTCGTCCAGGTCGAAATTATCGGCATAAACGACTTCCGGGGTGATGGTGAAGCCAGGAACCAGCTCGTAAGCGATGTTCGCGGCAACCGAGAAGTTCTCCCAGTCGTCGTAGCCGACTTCGGCGTTGAAGGTTGCCTTCTCGTTGAACTTGATCGCCGTGCCGCCCCAGATAGCCCAGTCGCCCTGCCACGGAGCGTACCAGTTGCTGCCGTTGTCGGTCGGGCTTTCTTCCCTGTCGCCGCCGGAGTCCCAGGCGCCCATCACGAAGACCGAAGCGGTCTCGGTGATGTTGACGTCAAGGCGACCCTTGACCGCGACCTGTTCCTGCCAGGTATCCCAACCGGCGACGACGCCGATCTTGCCCCAGCCCTGGGTCAGCGACACGCCGCCGACCACATAAGGAGCGTAGTCCTCGGTGATGCCAGCGCCGTCGAAGCCCTCGTCTTCGTCGCCCTGCTCCAGGGCGATACCGGCCGAGAAACCGTTCGCGCCGGTGTAGGTGTAGGCAATCTGCAGCGTCGCGAACGGGCCGTAGGGAACGATACCGTCGTTCAGCACGCCCGACGAATAGTCGGTGAAGGTCGAGAAGTAGGAGTCCGTCTTACCGATGCGGAAGCCGCCCAGCTCGATGTAGGCGTGCTCGATGCCGAGGCCATCATCGTTGTCATAGATGCCGTCCCGGACGAACCGGCCGTCGGCATTCTCCACGAAGGTGGCGCCGTCATTGGCCTGGTAGTTGAAGTTGATGGCGGCGTAGGAACGCAGCGTGCCGAGTTCGGTCTCCGAGCGAGCATCGACGCGCAGCTGGAAGCGGGCGCGGTTGTTGTAGGTATCCTTGATGTGGATATCGTTGTCTTCGTCGACGAAGGAATCGTTGCTGGCCTTCGCGAAGAAGTCGCCGCCGCGAATGTCGACGCGGACATAGCCGCTGACCTTCAGGCAGGTCTCGGTGCCGGGCATGTAGAAGAAGCCGGTGCCGTACACGTCGCAGACGCGCACATATTCCATCGGCTCCGGCTCGGCGACGACGACGGCATCGGCCGCCTTGGCGCCGGAGACTGCGACGAGGGCCGCAGCCGAGCCGAGAAGCAGGCTCTTGATGTTCATTTTCTGACCTCCAGTCAAAAAGTTTAATCGTAGGTCTGGGTCTTCTTCGCCGAAAGAAGCGTTTCCGCCCCGTCCCCTAGTCAAATAAGACACGATCGCTCGCCCCTTCCGATGCAAGATTACCCATCACCTTCCCCCGTTCAATCGTGATCTTGCCGGAAGCGCCCCCGCTGCGGCGCGATCTCCCGGCGCTGTGGCACAAAGGACACGATTTGCACCCCCACGGAAACCTTTCATTAATCTTGCGGGCGTCGCGGAGGGCGCCGGCGATGCTGGAGCCTGTTCCGTTGCCCTTTTCGGGGCGATTCGGTCGGCGGAACACGAAAGCGGCGCGGAACCATCAGAATCATTGTCGGCGTGCTTCCGCGCTGCCGAACGCCCGATCAAGAATTCATTTGGATCAGATGGAAGACTATCCGGCACAACTTTTACGAAGGCGGTCCAATGCAAATGCAACCCAGCACTCGCTTGAAGGCACGAAATGCTGGCTGAGCAGTGTTGCTGGTCCTGTTCAGGATTGCTGCGCCGCCACTCATCCGTGACCGGCATACCCCCCGGCGCTGCGAGTCGGCTGCCGAGCGACGGCGACCTCGAATACGCTCCGTATGGCAGGGCCGTCCGCAACTCCCGTCCAGCGGCGGAACCCGCCAGTTCAGCTCCGCGTCAGGCTGCGGCGGCGCCACTGGTCGAAGATCACCACCACCACGATGACCACGCCCTGGGCGATGCGCTGCCAGAACGGGCTGACGTCGAGCAGGTTGAGGCCGTTGCCGAGCACGCCGATGATGGCCGCGCCGACGATCGACCCGATGACGCCGCCCTCGCCGCCGAACAGGTTGGTGCCGCCGATGACGACGGAGGCGATGGAGCGCAATTCCTCGCCTTCGGCCATCAGCGCGTTGGCCGAGTTCAGCCGTCCGACCAGGATGATGCCGCCGATCGCCGCAAGCAGGCCGGAGATCGCATAGGTAAGGATCTTGGTGCGGGCGATGCTGATACCGGAGGCGCGCGCCGCCTCGCGGTTGCCGCCGACGGCATAAATGCTGCGGCCGAGCGCCGTGTAGCGCAGGATGTACCAGGCCACCGCGCCGCAGAGCAGCGCCAGCAGCGCGCTGACTGGCAGGCCGAACAGCTTGCCGCCGCCGACCCAGATCAGCGTCTCGGGAAGCTGGCGACCAGAATCGAAGGAGGGCACCGGCAGGCCGTCGGTGACCAGCAGCGCCATGCCGCGAAAGATGGTCATGGTACCGAGCGTGGCTATGAAGTCCGGGATCTTGAAGGTGGCGATGACCCAGCCGTTGAAGGCGCCGGCGACAAAGCCGATGCCGAGCCCGACAACGATCGCAAGGACCGGCGGCAGGAAGCCGATGTCGACACCGAACAGCACTAGCGGCGCGGTCAGCAGCACCGCGGCGATCGACGCCGACAGCGCCGCCACCGCGGCGACGGAGAGATCGATGCCGCCGGTCAGGATGACGAAGGTCTGTCCGACCGCGAGGATGGCTACGAAGGCGGTCTGGCGCGCTACGTTCGACAGGTTGTCGACCGTCAGGAAATTGGAGGTGGCGAGCGACAGGAACGCCATCAAGAGCACCAGCGCGATCAGCGGGCCGGCCTGGAAGAGCACCTGCCTGATGTTCGCCCTGCGCGATACGGCTGTTTCCGCAGACGCCGCCGCGCCGACCTTCGCCACTCCGGTCTGTTCAGTCATATCCGACACCTTTTTCTAACTTGCGTGCCGCAGCAGGTTCTCCTGCGACAATTGTTCCCGCGGCAGTTCCGCCGATAGCCGCCCGTGCCGCATCACCAGCACGCGGTCGGCCATGCCGATCAGCTCGTTGAGCTCCGACGATATCATCAGGATGGAAGCACCGTCCGCCACAAGCCGGCTCATCAGCGCGAACACCTCGGCCTTGGCGCCGACATCGATGCCGCGCGTCGGCTCGTCGAAGATGAGGATTTTGGCGCCGCTCGACATCCAGCGCGCAAGGATCACCTTCTGCTGGTTGCCGCCGCTGAAGAACATCAGCCGGTGCGCCAGCGAGGCCGGCCGCACGCGCAGCTCCCTGACATAGCGCTCGCTCTCCGTGCGCTCGCGCTTGAGATCCAGCCGCGACAGCAGGCTGCGCCCGGAAAGCCAGGACAGGCTGAGATTGGGCCCGACCGGCTGCATCGGCACGAGACTCTGGCGGCGGTCGCGCGAGATCAGGCCGAGACCGGCGGCGATCGCGTCGGAGGAATAGCGGAAATGCACCGGCCGGCCGTCGACCTCTATCGTGCCGGACTTCAGATCCTGCAGGCCGAAGAGTGCTGCGGCGATCTCCGCCTGCCCTGCCCCCATCAGGCCGTAGACGCCCAGAATCTCGCCGCGATGCAGGGTGAAGGAAATGTCCTTCAGCGTCTTGCCGGAAGCAAGCCGGTCGACCGAGAGCGTCGGCTTGCCGCGCTCCACCTTCACCTTGGGGAACTGGTCGGCGAGGCTGTGGCCGACCATCATGCCGATCACCGTCTCCTCGTCGGCCTTGTCGGCCGGCAGCGTGTCAATGACGATACCGTCACGCAGCACGGTGACGCGGTCGGCGATCATCGGGATCTCGGAGAGGTGGTGGGAGATGTAGATCATGCCGTGGCCGCGCTGTTTGAGCCGGCGGATGACGTCGAACAGACGGCTGCGCTCGCCGTCGGACAGCGCCGATGTCGGCTCGTCGAGCAGGAGGATGCGCGGCCCGCGCTCCAGCACGCGGGTGATCTCGACCAGCTGCTGCTCGGCCACTTCCAGACGGCGCACCTCGGTCGCCGGATCGATGGTGACGCCGAGCGCCGCCAATGCGCGCCGCGCCTCGGCATGCGCCTTGCCCCAGTCGATCTTGCCGAGCGGACCGCGCGGCATGCGGCCGAGAAAGATATTCTCGGTGACGCTCAGCGCCGGCACCAGGCTGAGCTCCTGATGGACGAGGCCGATGCCGAGTTCGGCTGCGAGTTCCGGGGTAAGCGTCGACACGGTGCGGTCGCCGATGGTGATCGTGCCGCCGGTCGCCTGGTACTCGCCGGCAAGAATCTTCATCAGCGTCGACTTGCCGGCGCCGTTCTCGCCGAGCAGCACCTGCACCTCGCCGGCGCGGACGTCGAGCGAGATCGATTTCAGCGCAAGCACGCCCGGAAAGCGCTTCTCGATCCTGTCGAGCTTCAAGAGTATCTTATGGTCGCTCACGTCCTCGTCCCGATCCTGCGGCAACAGGAACGCATCGGCCGCCGCCGGAGGGGCGCCGATGCGAATGCCTGCCGGTCTGCGTGCGGTCAGGCGGAGCGGATGGTTCCACCCCGCCCGTCCTGGGAGTGGGCTCAGCCGCCCTTCTTGCAGTTCGTCCTGATCGCCGCCCAGTCGATCGCCTCGAGCTTGGGATCGGGATAGAAGTTGCGGGCATTCACCTGGTAGACGGTGCGCGGGCGGATATCGAAAGTCTTGTCGACCTCGATGCCGCAGGCGAGTTCGACCGCGAACTTGGTGCCGAACCAGCCCCAATCGGCGAAGCCATGCGTCGTCTCGGCGATCATCTTGCCTTCAGCGATGCGGTCCACCGATTCCGGCGTCACATCGTTGGTGAAGATCGCAACCTTGGCATCGCCGACGGTGGCGCCGTCCTCGACCGTTTCCAGCCGTCCCTGCGAGCCGGCCACCAGCATGGCGCCGAGACCCATCTCGTTGGACGCCGCCCAGATGAAGTCGAGATTGCCCGGATTGGCCTGCAGGATGTCCTCGGCGCAGCGCGTGCCCTTCTCGCGGTTCCAGTCGCCGGCGCAGGTGTTGCCGACGATCTCGATGCCCGGGAACTGCTTCAGCACCTCGCGGAAACCGTTGAGGCGGGCAGTCGAGAAGAAACCGCCGGCGACGCCTTCGATGATGGCGCCGCGCGCCTTGATCTTGGCCTTGTCCTCGTCGGACATTTTTGACGCGAGATCCTTCCAGAAGGCTAGGTCCAGATAGGTCTCCGGCGTGACCTCGACCTTGTCGCCAGCACCCAGCACGCCCGGCCCGCCGAAATAGTCGACCACCGAATAGGCACTGACCTCGGCGCCCTGGGTGTTGTCGAAGCCTATATAAGAAGAGACGTCGACGCCTTCGATCGGCTCGAGCAGGTTGACGACGATGACCGGGATGCCGGCTTCGCGGGCGCGGATGAGCGCCGGCTTGACGGTCGCCACCTCGGCCGGCGAGACGGCGATGACGTCGACGCCGCGCTGGATCATGTCCTCGATGATGCTGACCTGCTCGGCGAAGGCCGTCGGGCTGGTGGGCGAGCGGGTGAGCACCTGCACGTTGAAGCCGTGCTGGTTGGCGTCCTTGGCGGCCAGCTCGAAGAAGTTGGTGGCCGTCTTGAAGACGCCGGTGATGTCCGGCGGCACCCAGCCGATGGTGACGTCGACCGGGGCGTCCTGCGCCGAAGCCGGCAGGACCGCCGCCGAAAGACCGAGCGCCAGCGCGGTCGAGGCAGCCAGCGATGTCAGTTTCGAAAGATGTTTCCTCATGGATTGCCTCCCAAAGCGAGACCGGCGGCAGCCGGGCACGCATCAACCGGCGCTCCTCCATGGGCGCCTTCTTTTGGATGCTAACAGGGCATTTTTGTAATTCAACTACATTCTTTGCGGTGACCCGATTATCCATGACCGTGCCAGGCAGGCCGCGCCAGGCGCAGGCGGCATCCCTCGGAGACGGCTCCAAGAAAACGAAAGAAATTTCTTTTTGGTTTTGGACGGCTACCTAGTAATTCTGGACAAATGCTTATCATGGAATGAATTTCACATAATCGGATTGGCGCCCGACGGGCCCGGTCCGCTGGTCATCGAGAATGCGTCGACAATTTCCGGTCCGGCCTTTGATTACCGGGCTGCCGCAAGCTTCTGTAGTTTAGCTACACGATCCGGAACGTGACGGTGTCACGCGACGTCGCCATGATCCTGACCGGCGTGCGACGGCCGCAGGGGTGCCGGGTGAAGCCGGCATCCCGCTTCCCCGGCTAGAAACCGCCGACGACGAAGCCGCCGTCCACCGGCAGGTCGGTGCCGGTGATGAAGGCCGCGGCCGGCGAGGACAGGAACAACGCGGTGCCGACCAGGTCGTCGACCGTGCCCCAGCGCTTAAGTGCCGAGCGCGCCGCGATCTTCTCGGCCGGTACGGGATCGGTCCACAGGCCCTTGGTCATGTCGGTCTTGTGGTAGCCGGGCGAGATGGCGTTGACGCGGATGCCGTCCGGGCCGAAGGCATGGGCGAGATGGCGGGTGAGGCCGAGCACGCCGGTCTTGCTGGCGCCGTAGGCCGGGACCAGCGGATCGCTGACATAGCTCAGCATCGAGGCGATGTTGATGATCGAGCCGCGCGAAGCCTTCAGCAGCGGCAGCGCCGCCATGGCGAAGCGCATCTGACTGTTCAGGTTGACGTCGATGACCTCGATATAGGTGTCGTCCTCGAACTCGGCCTCCGGCCGCGCGATGCCGGCGCCGTTCACCAGCACGTCCAACTTGTCGAGACCGGCGACGAAGCGCTTGATGGCGGCGGGATCGCGCACGTCGACGCGCTCGAAGCGGATGCCCTTGTTCTCGGCCCTGGCGCGCTCGGCCGACAGCTTCTGCTCGGAACTGCCCAGCGCGATCACCGAACCGCCTAGGCGGGCAAAACCCTGCGCGATCGCCAGGCCGATGCCGCTCGACCCGCCGGTGACGAGGATGGCCTTGCCCGCGAACAGGCCGGGGCGGAAGCTGCCGATGATGTCCTGCATGATTTCCTCCTGAAGACGTGCGTGTCTTTGAATGTGGGTCAGCGCGGCGGGCGGCCTATTCCACGGCGGTGCGCGTCGCGGCGGTGAGCGCATCGATGTCGTCGTAAAGCGCCTGGCTGTGGTGGTAGAGCTTGTCGAAGACCGGCTGCATCAGCCGATAGGTCTCGACCCAGCGCGGATCGGGGAGAATCTCCTCGGCATAGCCGACGAAGTTTTCGGCCGCCTGCTCCACCCGGCCGAAGCGGCCGATGGCGGTGGCCGCCATGGCAGCGCAGCCGACGATGCCGCATTCCGGCTCCTTCGGAACGAGAATCGGAATGCCGTAGATGCTCGCCTTGATCTGCAGCCAGAGTTTTGTCCGCGCGCCGCCGCCTGCGGCCACGACACGCTCCAGCGGCTTGCCCGACGCTGTTTCCATGATGCGGATGTGGCGTGCCACGGCGAAGGCGATGCCTTCAAGGATGGACCGGTGCAGGTGCTCCATGCCGTGAGCGGCGCCAAGGCCGAAGAACTGGGCACGGGCGTTGCGGTGTTTTCCCAACCGCTCGCCGGTGAGGAAAGGCAGGAAGAACAGCGCGTCCGAGCCGGCCGGCGCGGTTGCCGCGCGCGCCACGATCTCGTCATAGGAGAGTTTTCGGTCGTGGAAGGCGCGGCGCGCCCAGCGCATGCCGTCGCCGCCGGTCTCCAGCAGCACGAACGGCGCCCAGTTGCCTTCGATCGTCGCGACGTTGGAGATTTCCGGATCGAGCAGCGGCTTTTCCGCGATCGCGGTGACGATCGCGCCGGTGCCGGTGCTGTCGGAGCCGACGCCAGGCCGGCAGACGCCGGAGCCGAGGATCGCCACGGGATAGTCGGCGCCGCCGACCAGCACCGGCGTGCCGGCGCGCAATCCGGTCTCGCCGGCCGCAGTCCCGGTTACCGCGCCGATGATCTCGAGGGGATCGCGGATGGGCGGCAGCTTTGCGCGGTCGAGCCCCATGCGGTCGATGATGGGCTGCGACCAGTCGCGCCTCTCAGGGTTCATCAGGAAGGAGCAGGAAGCGTCGCCGGTATCCATGGCGATTTCGCCGGTCAGCCGGTAGTTGACGTAGTCCTTCGGCATCAGCATGACGGCGCTCCGCCGATAGGCCTCCGCCTCGTTGTCGCGCAGCCACTGCAGCTTGAAGCCCGGCCAGGCCGGCGTCGGCGTGTTGCCGCTTTCGGCGAGATAGCTGTCGGGCTCGTTTTCTTCCTCGAAGCGCCGCACCAGGTCGATCGAGCGCTTGTCGTTCCACAGCGGCGCTGCCTCGCGCGTCAGCGCGCCATTGGCGTCGAGCAGCACGACGCCGTGCATCTGCCCGCAGACGCAGACCGCGGCGATGCGCTCGCGCGCATTGTCGACCCGGTCGAGCACGGCTGCGATGCTGAAGCGCGCGCCTTCCCACCAGTCGGCGGGACGCTGCTCGGCCCAGCCGAAGGCCGGCACGATCTGGTCGTGCTCGCGCGCGGCGATTTCGAGGATTTTTCCCTGCATGTCGACCAGCGCGGCGCGCACGCTGCCGGTCCCGACGTCGACGGCAAGCAGCAGATCGGTGGTCATGCCTCCTCCTTTCCGTCCCCTACTGCGACACCGTGCGCAGCGCCGACAGTGGTCCCGACAATTCGGCCTGCTGACGCGCGGCAACCCGGTAGGCGGCCAGAGCCGCCTCATAGACGGGCGCCGCCTCGACGTCCGGCCGGGTGCGGTCCTCGGCGACATGCAGGCCGCGGATCGGCTCGAAGTCCGGCCAGGCGCCCATGCCGACCAGAGCCAGCCCGGCCGCGCCGAGTGCTGCCGCTTGCTGATCTACGCCGGTTTTCAGGATCGTGCAGCCGAAGACATCCGCAAAAATATGACGCCACACGGCGCTGCGCGCTCCGCCGCCGACCATGATCATCTCGTCGCGGATCGGCGTCATGCGCCGCAATTCGTCCAACGCCACGCGCAGGCCGAGCGCGATGCCTTCCAGGGTCGCGCGCATGATGTCGGCGCGGCCGTGCTGCAGGTCGAGGCCGACGAATCCGCCTCGCACCGCGGGCCCGCCCTCGAAACTGGTACCACCGCCCAACGTCGGGACGAACAGCAGCCCCCGAGCGCCGCACGGCGCGGCAAGCGCCAGTTCGGTCAACGCCTCGTGCACGTCGCGGCCTTCCACGATTGCGCGGGCCTCGATATCGGCCATGAGATTCTCACGCACCCAGTTGACGCTGGTGCCCGAGGAGAAGATCGACGTGGCCGAGATGAACATGCCCGGCACCACATGGGCGAAGGCATAGGGTCTCACCACGTCGTCGAGCAGCGGCTCGGCTGACGACACGGTGAGCCAGCTCGACGAACCCATAGAGCTGAAGGCGTCGCCCTCGCCGAAGGTGGAGGCGCCGAGTGCCATGCAGCTGTTGTCGACGCCGCCCGCAACCACCTTCACGCCAGGCGGCAGGCCGAACTCATCGGCGATGTCCGGCAGCACCTCGCCGACCACATCGGTCGAGGCGACGATCTCCGGCAGCAGATTTCCGTCGAGCCCGGCGGCCGCAAGCAATTTGGTGGAATAGCACCCTGCCCTCAGATCATAGACGCCGGTGCCCGAGGCATAGGACTGGTCGGTGGCGATGCGACCGGTGAGCCGATAGTTGATGAAATCCTTGGTGCCGACGATCCAGCGCGTGCGGGCAAAGGCGTCGGGCGCGTTGCGGCGCAGCCAGAGGATCTTGAAAAGCGTATAGAGCGGTGCCGGAAAGCCGTTGCCGGTCGTGTGATACCAGGCGGAGCGGTCGACCGATTCAAAGAATGTTTCGGCCTCCGCTTCCGCCCGGCCGTCCGACCAGATCGGCACAAAGTCCTGCAGAAGCTCGCCGCTTTCCGAAAGCGGCACGCAGCCGAGGCTGTGGCCGGACAGCGCGATGGCGCCGATCGAAGCTGCCTCGACACCCGGCTCCGCGAGCAGCGCTTTCAGGCTTTCGACGACAGCATTCCACCAGTCGAGCGGGCGCTGCTCATGGCGCGACCGCGAGGGGTAGAAGGTCTGGTAGGAAACGATCCGTTCGGCCACGCAGCTTCCATCCGGGCGGAAGATGGCGGCCTTGACCCCGCCCGTTCCCAGATCGAATGCCGCAACGGTCTTCGACATGCTCTTTCCTCCCGCCCGAAACGTGCTCAGGCAGCGACGCCGGCGATCTCCAGGCGGCCGCCCGGCAAGGCGGCGCACTGGCGGACCAGATCGACCGCGACTTTTGTGTTGATGCCGAAGCGGGTGACGCCGAGACGGACCATGTCGGCGATTGTCTCGAGGCTGCGGATGCCGCCGGACGCCTTCACCTCCACGGCATCGCCGACCGTGTCGACGATGAGGCGGATATTTTCGGGCGTGGTGGCACTGGGCGTCCAGCCGGTACCGGTCTTGACGAAGGCCGCGCCGCTGCCGGCGACGATCTTGGCTCCGGCACGGATTTCCTCGTCGGTCAGATGCGCGAGTTCCAGGATGACCTTCAGCGGCACCGGAGCGATCGCCTCGACCACGGCGCGGATGTCGGCCTCGACATAGGCGAGGTCACCCGACTTCAGCCGGCCGACATTGATCATCATGTCGACCTCTTCCGCCCCATCGACGACGAGGCCGACGGCCTCGGCTGCCTTGGTGCGGGTGGTGTGGCCGCCGGAGGGGAAGCCGACGGGACCGCCGATCATGGTGGCGCCGCCGCGCGGCAGCAGCGAGCGCAGCAGCGGCACGAAATGCGGCAGGACATGCGCGGCGATGAAGCCGTGCTCGGCGGCGATGCGCGCCAGCTCGCGCACGTCCTCTTCCCGGTGAAACGCCTGGACGGCGCTGATGTCGATCAGCGCGGCGAGATTGCGGGCTTCGAGATGAGCCGGCAGGCCCGGTCGGATGGATGTGGACACGCCTCACTCCCTGGCGTTACTGGCCGGCAGGCCAATGCGTGATTTTTGTAGCAACGCTACAGATATGTCAACGTTTCCGGCGCGATACTGACTGATCCAGGCTTCGCGCTACCAACGAGCCGGCACCTCCCCTCCAGGGTTTGTACCTAGAGTACACGATCATCGCTCATATCCGTTCCGTCGTCCTGAGATAGCTGAGGTGGCGCTTCATGCGGGTGAAGCGCTCGATGTGCTCGTCGCCGCGCCTCAGCGCGATCGCCGTCGACAGGATGTCGATGACGGTCAGCGCCGCGATGCGCGAGATGGTCGGCGTGTAGATGTTGGTGTTCTCCAGCGTCTCGACCAGGATGACCACGTCGCAGTGGTCGGTGAGCGGGCCGTTCATGCCGACGAGGCCGATCACCTGGCAGCCGCGCTCGCGTGCCAGCCGCGCCGCCTCGATGATGGAGCGGGTGGCGCCGGTGTTGGAGATGGCGACCACCACGTCGCCCGGCTTCAGCATCGACACGACCATCACCTGCTGGTGCGAATCGATCTCGGCCCCGCAGGGGACGCCGAACAGCGGGAATTTCTGCTGCGCGTCGCGCGCCACGATGCCGGAGGCGCCGAAGCCGAAGAACTCGATGCGGTTGGCCTTGTCGAGGATTTCGACCGCCTGCGCGATCGAATGGGGATCGATGTGGTTGCGCACCCAGTCGAGGCTGGTGATAGCGTAGTCGAAGATCTTCTCGGCGACGGCGGTCGGGCTGTCGGTGTCGAGGATGACGGAGTGGGTGGCGGGCGTGCCGAGCGCAAGGCTCTGGGCCAGCCGCAGCTTGAAATCCTGATAGCCCTGGCAGCCGATCGACGTGCAGAAGCGGATCACGGTCGGCTGGCTGACGTCGGCCCATTCCGCGGTCTCGGCGACGGTGGCGTTGAGGATGCGCTTGGGATCGGCAAGCACGACGTCGCAGACCTTGCGATCCGACTTGCGCAGTTCGTCGCGCTTGGTGCGCGCCACCTCGAGGATGTTGTCGCTGCCGTTGATCGGGCTGGAAATTCTTGGTTTTGGAGGCATCGTCGCCCTCGGGGTTCAGGAGATTCGGCTAAAAAATTCGGTATTCCACTCCTGTTCGTGCCCTATGGATTTGCGGCCGGCAAGTATGGGCCGCCGCAGCCTGGTCGATCGCCTCGGCCGGCGCCGTATTGAAGGCGAACATGCCGTAGTGGTGGCCGATCATGTGCCCGGCGCCGATGGCGCCGGCGAGGTCGATCGCCTCGGAAAGCGTCAGGTTGCCGGCGATGCCCGCCGCGGTCAGTTCGGCGCGACGCCCGTTGACCGGCAGCAGGGCGATATCCGGCGCATGCGCCTCCACCTCCTCGACGAGACCGTCGAAAGGGATCGTATCGCCGGAATGGTAGAGCTTTGCCGCGCCGACCTGAACGACATAACCCAGGAAGCGGTGCCAGCCTTCGGCGCTGCGCTCCAGCGCCTCATGCGCCGCGCGGATGACGGTGACATGGACCCCGTCGAAGGGGGCGAAATTCTCGCCGGCGTCAAGCGCGATCAGCCGCTCGTGGCCGACGCCGATGCGGCGCTGCGCCTCGTCGAGCGAGGCGCGCGGAACGACGAAACGGCAATCCGGGTTGGTGGCGGCGATCGGTGCAAGCGTCGCCGGGTCCATGTGGTCGGTATGGTGATGCGTCACCAGCACGACATCGACCTTGCCAAGCTCGGCCGTCGAGATGGGTGCAGGCATCATGCGCTCGTGCGAAAACGCCTTGCCGCGGTATTTTTCGGCAAGACTGTCGGAAAGATAGGGATCGATCAGGATGCGCCGGCCGGCGAAAGCCAGGAGAAAACCAGCCTGGCCGAGCCAATAGAAGCAGGCGTCAGCAGCCTCCTGCCCGGCGAGCCGCTGCGCCAGAGAGCCGTCGAAGGGTTCCGCGACAAGCGTCGTCATGCGACCGGCTCGGCGCACAGCGCCTGAAGCAGGTTGGTGACGGCGATCCGCGTCGCCTTGGCGACGCTCTCGCTGGTCAGCCCGCCGATATGGCTGGTCGCCACGACGCGCGGATGCGCGGCGAGGCCTCCCGGCAGTGGCGGCTCCGGGTCGAAGACGTCGGTCGCGTAGCCGCCGAGCCGACCGCTGTCGAGTGCCGTGCGGACGGCGTCCTCGTCGATCAGCGCGGCCCGCGCGGTGTTGATCAGCACCGATCCCCGCCGCATCCGGCCAAGCCGTTCCGCATCGACCAGCGGCCGCCCGTCCGGGGTGGCGGGGCAATGCAGCGTCACGATATTCGCACAGGCAAAGACGTCGCCGGCGTCCGCGGCCCAGGCGAACGGGCCGGTAATGTCGAATGGCGGCCGGAACGGATCGTAGGCGATGACGTCAGCGCCCATAATCGAGACGACGCGCGCGACATGGCGGCCGATGGCGCCGCAGCCGACCAGCCCGACGGTGCGTCCGGCAACCTCGGCACCACGCAGCCGCGGCCATTGCCCGGCCTTGATGCCCGCATCGGTCGCGGGAATCTGGCGGAGCACGGCCAGCATGAGCCCGATGGTCAGTTCCGCGACGCCCACCGAATTGGTGCCCTCGGCGCGCAGCACGCGGATGCCGCGCCGCTCGAGCTCTTGGAGCGGCAGGTTGTCGACGCCGGTACCGTTGCGGCTGATGGCGCGCAGCCGGTCGGCGGCCGCGACCACCCGCGGCGACACCGGCTCGACGCCCGCCAGCCAGCCGACGCAGCCGGGAACCAGGTCCAGCAACTCCGCCTCGCCCGGCAGGCGGCCGGGCGCCGGAAAGACCAGTTCGAAACCGGCCTCGGTCAGCAGTCCGAGTTCCGGCGGCGGATTCTCGCTCAGCGAGCGCGGCGTGACGAGGACGCGTTCCACCATATCACCCCTTGGCGGCCCCGACGGCGATCCGCGAGATCTCGTCGAAGGCAGGGCCGGAGGTCGGGATGGTAATGTCGAAGACCTCGGCGATGACCTGCGTCCAGCCATGGATGAAATAGGTCCAGCCATCCTCCATCTGCAGCCCGCGCGCCGCCTGCTGGCGCCGCGCCTGGTCGAGGAAGACGAGATCGCCGCGATAGTTCAGGTCCCAGGCGATGCCGCGCTCCGGAAAGACGCCGGCATCGGTGATCGGCGAGCCCGATGCGTCCTTGCCGAGTCCGGTGGCGTTGATCACCAGCGAGCCCGGCTTCAGGCCGGCCATGGCACGGTCGTTGAGTTCCGGCCGGTTGGCGAGCACGTATTCGACCAGCACGGACGAGCCGAGCTCGGCATGGATATGGGCGATCTCGTCGAGCCGCGGTTGCGAGCGGTTGGTCACGACGATACGCGACGGCACGTCGGCGCCGCGCTCCTTGCGCATGAGGTGCCAGGTGAGCGCGATGGTCGAGCCGCCGGCGCCCATCGACATGACCTCGGCGCCGGTCTCGGCGAAGTAGCCGGGGCGCAGAAAACCGTCGATGGCGAGTCCGGAGGAGATCGGATCCTTGGCGTGGCAGACCAGCTTGCCTTCGCGCTTCGACAGGCAACTCGTCTCTCCCATCAGCGTCGCATGCGGGTCGACCACGTCGAACAGATCGCGCGCCGCCTTGAACAGGTCGATCTTGTGGGTGGTGACCAGCGCGCCGAGCGACAGCGGATCGTCCTTGATGAAGGCGACGGCCTCGCGATAGGCGGCCGGGTCGGCGTGCAGCGGAAAGTCCATGCCCTTGATGACCGACTCACCCAGCCCGAGATGTCTTGCCCAGGCCGGGAACACCCGCATGATCGAGCTTTTTCCCGTCGTCACGCCGATGAAATAGAAGGTCGGCACGGTCGCCGGCTGGTAGCGGGTCATCGGCCGCCCTCCCGGATTTCCCTGGCACAGGCGACGGAGCGGCGCGCCTTGTCGGCGATATCCTTCCAGCGGCCGCCGCTAATATCGTCCTTCCTGGCGATCCACGTCCCGCCAATGGCCGCGACGCTCTTCAGCTTGAGCCACTCGCCCATGCTGTCCTCGCCGATCCCGCCGGTCGGGATGAAGCGCATGCCGAGATGGGCGAAGGGTGCGCTGATGGCCTCGAGCATCGCCGGGCCGCCGGCGGCGGTCGCCGGGAAGAACTTTGCCAGCTTCACATTGCGGCGTGCCGCCGCCGACAGGTCGGACGGCGTCATCACGCCCGGCGCGAAGGCAAAAGCCTTCCCCTGCGCCGCCTCGACGATCTCGGCATCGAAGCCGGGCGCCAGGCCGAAGCGCGCGCCGGCGGAGATCGCCGCGTCGAGCGCTTCGGGCGTCAACACCGTGCCGGCGCCGACCAGCAGCTCCGGACGCTTGTCGGCGAGCGTGGCGATGACCTCCGCCGCAGCTTCCGTGCGGAAGGTGATCTCGGCGACCGGCAACCCGCCCTCGAGCAGGGCGTCGGCCAATGCTACCGCGTCGGCGGCGCGCTCGATCGCGATTACCGGGACGACGCCGAGCGCCGCCGCCTTCTCGAAAGCCTCGCTCATATCGACACCTCGACTGGCTTCGCCTGATGCAGGGCGGCGATGGTGGCGGCGTCGCGCGGTCGCCAGTCCGGGTTCTCGACCTCTTTCCAGCCGCCCGCCCCGTCGTCGACGATGCGGGCGCGCATGCCGCCGGAACAGGCGATTATCTCGTAGTCCTGGCCGGAATCGGCGGGATAGCAGAACAGCATCACCAGGTCCTCGCTGCCGACGTTGACGGAGCGGTGGATCCAGAAGGGCGGCACGTAACACACGGTCATGGGTTCGACCGGCACGACACGGACCTCGCCGGCGGGCGATTCCAGCAGCATCAGCCCCCTGCCCTTCTGGCCGTAGTAGATCTCCGGCCGATCGGCGTTGCGATGGATGTGGCCACGCGTCACGAAGAACTCGTCGCCGACTTTTCCGGGCGACATGCGGGTGACGCCGAAGATCAGGTCGCCGGCGGTTTCGCGGGGACGGAACTCCGACACGTCGTAGACGACGCGGTCGTTCCATTCTGCACGCATCGCCTCGAAGGCGGCGGCGTCTCCATAAAGCCCATCGAGATCGCGAAAATGCTTCTTGTATTGTCCCGTCGGGTTGGACATGGCGCCGGTGGCGAGGTCGATCGCGCAGCCGACAGGTTCGAAATAGGTCGTCAAACTTCACCCCATATATTCATGGATCGCACAGATTCTGTAGCGTTACTCCAATCCGGCAATTCGCTCCAGACGACACACGCAGATTTCGTGGCATACTTCTGTCTTGCGCTCGACAAGCGCGGCCTGTCGACAATTCAGCAGCCTCAAATATGTAGCCTAGCTACCAAAAGCGACAGTCATGCAATGGTGTAGCCGACGTCGATGACGAGGTTCGATCCGTTGACCATAGCGGCTGCGTCGCTGGCCAAATAGAGGACCGCGGCGGCGATTTCCCACGGCCTGGCGAAGCGCCGCGTCGGGATCGCGGCGCGCGCCCGATCCCCCTTCTCGCCGGCCCAGCCGCTGAGGCCGAGCTCGGTTTCCACCACGGTCGGCGACACCGCGTTGACGGTGACGCCGCGCGGTCCCCATTCCAGCGCCATGCAGTTGGTCATGCCGATGATGCCGGCCTTGCTGGCACAGTAGGCGACATGGCCTTCGATGCCGATGACCGAAGCCTGCGAGGCCATGTTGACGACGCGGCCGAAGCCGCGCTCGAGCATGCCCGGCGCGACCGCGCGCGCCACCAGGAAGGCGCCCTTGAGGTTGATGCCGAGCGTGCGGTCCCACTCGGCCGTCGGATAGCTCTCCGCCGGAGCGAGCGGACCGATGCCGGCATTGTTGACCAGAATGTCGATCCGGCCGAAGGCCTTGTCCACCGCGGCGACCGCCGCCTCGACGCCGGCCTCGTCGGTCACGTCGACGACATGGCCGAGATGCTTTGCGCCCAGTACCGACGCGACTTCGATCACCTTCGGATCGCGGTCCGTAAGCGCCACGCGTGCGCCGCGTGCCGAAAAGGCTTCCGCGATCGCCCGGCCGATGCCGGTGGCGGCGCCGGTCACCAGCACGGTTCTGCCGGAAAAATCCAGGAGATCGGGATTGGCCTCGCTCATAACATCGATCCTGCTCAAAATTCCTGGCGTGTGTGGGTGATCGTCATCTCCTGCAGGATGACGTTTTGCGGCAGCTCGTAGGCGAACAGCATGGTGCGGGCGACATGGTTGGCGTCGATGCCGCCGTCCATCGCCTCGCGGCCCTTGTTCCAGAACTCGTAGGCGTTCCTGTGCGTGATCGTCTTGTCGATCTCCGACTTGGTCACGCCCGGCGAGATCACCATGACGCGCACGTCATAGCCCGACATGGTCTGCCGCATGCCTTCCGTGACGGCGTGGACGAAATGCTTGGTGCCGCCATAGACGTCGTGATGCGGATAGACCTTTCGGCCGGCGATCGAGGAGAGATTGATGATGGTGCCGCGTCGCCGCGCCTTCATGCCCAGAGCGACGGCGTGCATGCCGTTGAGCACGCCGATGCAGTTGATGTCGATCAGGTCGCGCCACTGCTCCGGATCCTGCTCGTCGAGGCGAGCGAGCCGCGAGATGCCGGCATTGTTGATGAGGCAGTCGACCGGCCCGAATTGTTTCTCGCCCTGCTCGATCGCCGCGGCGAGCGCGGCGTGGTCGCGCACGTCGGCCTCGACGGCGAGCGAGTCGGGCAGGCCCATCGCTTCGATCAGGGCCGCACGGCGCGCGATCAGCAGCAGCGGATAGCCCGCGGCGGAGAACACGCGCGCCGTCTCCTGGCCGATGCCGGCGCTGGCGCCGGTGATCATGACGAGCGGTTTTCTGGTCATGCGATGCGATCCCTGGCGGTGGGGCCCTTCAGTCGAGCGAGCGCGAAAACGCGTCGAGCGCCAGGATCGCGTCGCGCACGATCGGGACGCTGAGCTCGACCGGCGTGGCGTAGATGATGTTGCCCGGGCGTAGCGCCGCCTCGGCGACGCGCTCGATCTTGGCGCGTACGTCCTCGGTGATCTTCAGGTCGGCGAGCGTGGTGGGCAGGCCGACAGAGCGGCAGAATCGGATCATGGCGGCGATCTCGTCGCGGTCGCGATTCTCCAGCATGAGCAGGCAGAGCGTACCGAAGGCCACCTTCTCGCCGTGGAAGAAGCCGTGCACCTCGTCGAGGATGGTGAGGCCGTCATGGATGCCGTGGGCTGCCGAGCAGCCGCAATTCTCGAAGCCGAGGCCGCTGAGCAGCGTGTTGGCCTCGATGATGTTCTCGACGGCAGTGGTGAGCAGTCCGGCCTCGACGGCGATCTTGGCCCTGACGGCATCGCGCATCAGCACCTCATGGCAGTGCCGGGCGATCGCCATGCCGGCCTGCGGCGCCGGGAAGCCGCCGGCGACGTAGTTGTCGGTGCGCGATTCGATGTTGGAACGTGCCTCGAAGAAGGTGGAGAGTGCATCGCCGATGCCGGCAACGAGAAAGCGCGCCGGTGCGGCCGCGACTAGCGCCGAATCGACGACCACGACATCCGGGTTGCGCGGCAGCTTGTGCGCCTCCTCGTAGATGCCGTGTTCGCTGTAGCGCACGGCGATCGCGCTGCAGGGCGCATCGGTGGAAGCGATGGTCGGCACGATGACGATGCGGGCGCCGTTGGCCACCGCCGCGATCTTCGCCGTGTCGATGGTCTTGCCGCCGCCGACGCCGACCAGGACCTGGCTCTTCCGGTCGCGTGCGATGGCGCTTATCCGGTCGATCTCGGGCGTGCTGCACTCGCCTCCAAAACGCTCGAAATGCGCTTCCATCCCGGAGCCGAGGCTGTCGGCGATGCGCTTGCTCAGGCTGTCGAACAGCGCGCCGTCGATCAGGAACAGCGCGCTCGTGCCGAGCGGCTCGAGATAGGCGGCCAGACGGTCGATCTCGCCCGCACGCTGAATGTATTTGCCTGGCCCGCCGAAAGCCCGTGCCATGATGATCTCCCTGAAATTTCCGAACGTCGATGAAGTCCGTCAGCGCAGCGTGTAGCCGCCGTCGATGGTGAGGATGGAGCCGGTCATGTAGCTGGCGGCGTCGGAGGCGAGGAAAAGCACGGCGGCCGCGATCTCGCCTGGCCGGCCGACCCGCTTCATCGGCGTCATCCCGAGCCAGACCTTTGCCCATTCCGGATTGTCGAGGCCGCCGCGCGTCATCTTCGTCTCGATGTAGCCCGGCGCGACCGCGTTGACGCGGATGCCGCGCTCGGCGAACTCGCCGGCAAGCGACTTGGTCACCATGTGCACGCCGGCCTTGCTGGCATTGTAGGCGGTCTGGTGCTGCGGCACGTTGCTGATGAAGCCGGAGATCGAGCCGACATTGACGATCGAGCCGCCATGATCGGCGGCCAGCATGCCGGCGATCGCCGCCTGGCAGCACCAGAACAGGCCGGACAGATTGGTGTCGATGACCTCGCGCCAGACGGCGGGATCGAAGCCGAGGCTCTCGCCGTGACGGGCGATGCCGGCATTGTTGACGAGGATGTCGAGCCGGCCGAGATGCGCGGCCGCAGCTTCGATCAGCGTCTTCGCGGCCTCGGGCGAAGACAGATCCGCCCGGAAGAAGCGGGCATCGATGCCATCGGCGGCCAGTTCCGCCACCGCGGCCTCGCCCTCTTCAGCCGAGCGGGCCGAGATCGCCACCCTCGCCCCGGCCTCGCCGAGGGCCCGGGCGCATTCCAGTCCGATGCCGCGGCTGCCGCCTGTGACAAGCGCCGCGCGGCCGTCCAGCCTGAACAAATCAGCGTACACGTTTCTCCTCCCCGCGCCACGTTTGCCGCCGCGCAATCCAGACGGCATTCGACCGTCGATTTTGTAATAAAACTACCTTGACTTTCGGCTGTCAATGGCAAAACCATGAGAAAACCAGCGCAGTCCATGCATTGCGCCGGCACTCGGCAGGAGGATGGGCCGGGATTTTGACGAATATGGTAGCAAAAATACTTTTTGGCAGCGCATGCCGCTACGTTCGGCGCCAGTGCAGGACCTTGCCGAGCCCCGGCTCAGGCCTCGTCGGCGCGCCGGCGCTGCTTCTGCCGCGCCGGCGACACCGTCTCCGCAGCGGAAGCCAGTTCGACAAGATAGTGCTCGCGTGTCCACTCGATGTGACGGCCGAGCAGGTCGACGATTTCATCAATGGAACCACTGTCCGGTACCATTGCCGCCAGGCGGACGTGCTCGTCGAACGAGGTGCTGTTGAGCGTCGGATCGAGCGACAGGCGGTTGCGCAGCGCCTGGACGCGGAAGGCGATCAGGTCGAAGGCCTCCAGCAGATAGGGATTGTCGGCGAGCTCGAACATCACCCGATGAAACTCGCCGTCGAGCGTACGGTAGCGCTCGGCATCGGCCTCCGCCAGCGCGGCACGCATCTCCTCGACGATGCGCTGCCAGCGGGTGCGCAGGCCGGGCGCATCGTTGGCGACCGCCAGTTTCAGCGCAGCGGTTTCCAGAATCGCCCGAAGCTCGGAGAGCTTGCGCACCTGAGTGGCATCCATTTCGAACACGAAGGTGCCCCGCTGCGGATGCACCTCGACCAGCCCCTGACGCTTCAGCTCCATGAGCGCCTCGCGCACCGGCGTCTTGCTCACCCCCAGTTCATTGGCAAGCGTGATCTCGGACAGCGGCTCGCCGAGCTGGAAGACGCCGCGCACGATCCGCGCCCGGATCTCCTGGGCTGCCTGATCGGTCAGCGACGGTCCCCGTTCCAGCACGCGCATCTGTCCCTCCAGTCCGTCCGACATCTGCACGATTTCGCAGGCTGTGCAAATGTGTTGACTAAGATATCAGATATGATACTCCACATCTTAGTCAACCTAAATCAACCCTGCGGCTTCCCTCCCGTGTCAAACCGCCTTCTCATTCCAGCCGATCGATTGCGCGACAGCCTTGCCTCGGCGCTTGCCGCGTCGGGCGCCTGCCCCACTTCCGTCGAGGCGGCGGTGCGCGCCTTGATGCATGCCTCCCGGCTCGGCGTGGACAGTCACGGCGCCCGCCTGGTCATGCATTACGACCGCGTGCTGCGCAGCGGCCGCGTCAACGGGCAGCCGCAGATCCGCGTCAAGCATACCGGCACCAGCACGGCGGTCGTCGACGGCGACGACGGGCTCGGCCATCACGTCGCCTATGCCGCGATGACCGAAGCGATCGCGATCGCCCGCGAAACCGGCGTCGGCGCCGTGGGCGCGATCCGCTCCTCCCACTACGGCGCCGCCGGCGCCTATGCGCTCGCCGCGGCCGAGGCCGGCATGATCGGCTTTGCCACCACCAATGCCGATTCGGTGGTGGCGCCCTTCGACGGCGCAAAATCCTTCCACGGCACCAATCCGCTGGCCTTCGCCGCACCCAGCGGCGACGAAAAGCCCTGGCTGCTGGACATGGCGACCTCGTCCATCCCGATGAACCGTGTGCTGCTCTACCGCACCCTCGGCACGACGCTGCCCGAAGGCGTCGCCGCGGCGGCCGGCGGCACCGTCACGCGCGATGCGGCAGCGGCGGAGATGCTGCTGCCGCTGGGTGGATCCGATTTCGGCTTCAAGGGCGCCGCGCTCGCCGGCGTCGCAACCGTTCTGTCGGCGGTGCTGCAGGGCACCGCGCTCGACCACGACATGATCCCGATGATCGGCGGCGACATGTCGAGCCCGCGCAACATGGGCCACTTCTTTCTCGCCATCGACCCTGCGCGCTTCGGAGGGCGGGAGGTCTTTGCCGCCGGCATGGCTGCATATCTCGCGGCGCTTCGCGCCGTGCCGGGCCGAGACGGCGCCGAGATATTGGCGCCCGGCGACCGCGAATGGCGGGTGGAGGCCGAGCGCCTGCGCGACGGCATCCCGATCGACCTGACCACGGCCGAGTTCCTCGGCCTTTCCGCGTACTCGGCGGGGGAGCCGGAAGCGCCGCGGAGATAGATAGATCGTATTTCGTTTCCGGACGCGGCGTGGAGGCCGCGGCCGTTTCACCAGGGAGGAAACCAGAATGACCAACTTATTGAGGAAGAGCCTGCTCGCCGCCGCCTTCATGGCGTCGACGGCACCGGCCGCATTGGCCCAGGAATGCAACGACGCCGACCGCGTGCCGATCACCTGGTCGACGATAGCCGGCTTCTACACCGACGCCATGGCCAAGCTGGTCTCCGGCTTCGAGGCCAAGCACTGCGTCAAGGTCAATGTCGTCAACATCGACAACTCGCAGCTCTACAACAAGCAGGTCATCGAGATGGTCGGCGAGACCGGCGCTTACGACGTCGTGACGCTGGAGACCTCCGAAAAGGCCGAATTCGCCGAAAACGGCTTCATTCTGCCGATGACCGACTATTTCGCCGACAAGAAGGCGCAGCTCGACGACGTCGCGCCGACGCTGGCCGCGCTGACGACGCAGTACAAGAACGACACCTGGGGCCTGCCCTACTACACCTACACGGCCGGCTACATCTACCGCGCCGACCTGTTCGAGGATGCCGGCGAGAAGGAAGCCTTCAAGGCAAAGTACGGCTACGATCTCGCCGCTCCCACGACCTGGGCACAGCATCGCGACATCGCCGAGTTCTTCACCCGCAAGAAGGGCGACAAGCTGAAGGGCGAGGAGCTGACCAAGGATTTCTACGGCATCGGCATGATGGCGGGCCCGTTCCCGGAAATCCAGGACGAGATGTCGGGCGTGCTGTGGTCGCAGGGCTCCGACTGGCTGACGGACGAAGGCAAGGTGCCGGTCGACGCGGTCGAGAAGGCGATGAACGACTATCTGGCGCTGCTGAAATTCGCGCCGCCGGCGGCGCTGACCGTTACCTATGACGGCGTCATGAACCAGATGAAGGACGGCCAGATCGCCCAGACCTACAGCTTCTTCCTCGACCAGTGGCCGAACGCCGTGCAGACCGAGACCAGCGTGCCCGGCGCCAGGATGGGCGTGGCCGAGGCGCCGGAGAAGAAGGCCTATATCGGCGGCTTCCTGCTCGCCGTGTCGGCAAGCTCGGCGCATCCGAAGGAGGCGATGGACTTCGTCGCCTATATCGGCGGCCATGACGCGCAGGCGGAGTTCGCCAAGGCTGGCGGCACCTCGACGCTGATGAGCGTGCTGTCCGACCCGCAGTTCGCCGATCCGGCCAACCGGACCAAGACGGGCCACTTCTCCACGCTGCTCACCATCTTCGATTCCATGAAGGGTTTCCGCTCGAACCTCTTCGACACGCCCTTCGGCGCCAAGATCTACAACACCATGCAGATCCCGCTGCAGGCGGCGGCGGCCGGCCAGATCGACGCGCGCCAGGCGGCCGAGCAGCTCGCCGAGAGCGTCGACCAAATCTGCGGCGGTCCCTGCCCGATCGGCAAGTAAGCCCGCACCTCCCCGATCGCGCGGCCAGGCGTACACCCTGGCCGCGCGGCAGCTTCCGTCACGGGACGAACGTCATGTCGCAGTCACTATCCGTTTCCCTGCCGCAGCAGAGGCGCGCGTCCGGCGCCGTCATCTCCGACCGGTGGTTCTCGATCCTGCTGATCGCCCCGGCCATGGCGGTGATCCTGGTCTTCGCGCTGCTGCCGCTGGTCTATGCGCTCAACGTCTCGTTCCGCTTTGCCGACCTGACGCGCGGCGGCATCGGCGATTTCGTCGGGCTCGACAATTACCGTCGGGTGCTTGCCGACCGCGCCTTCTGGGCATCGGTCGGAGTGACGGTGAAGTTCACGCTGGCCGCCGTAATCCTGGAGATGGTGCTCGGCATCGCCATCGCCTTCCTCATCCACAGCGCCACCAAGGGCAAGGGCATCATCCGCAGCCTGATGGTGCTGCCGCTCGCCACTTCCGCGGCGGTCACTGGCCTGTTCTGGCGCTATCTCTACGACACCCAGTTCGGCCTCATAAACTACTTCCTCGGCCTGTTGCACCTGCCGCAGCCCAACTGGCTCGGCGACTACACGATCGCGCTGTGGTCGGTGGTGCTGTTCGACGTCTGGCAGTGGACGCCCTTCGTCGCGCTGATCGCGCTGGCCGGGCTGCAGGCGCTGCCGAAGGAGCCGTTCGAGGCGGCCGAGCTCGACGGCGCCAGCACCTTCCGGGTGCTGCGCACGCTGACCTTCCCGATGCTGAAGCCGGTGCTGTTCCTGGTGCTGGTGCTGCGCACCATCGACAGCGTCCGCCTCTACGACGCGGTCGCGGTGCTGACGCGCGGCGGACCGGGCACGGTCACCGAATCCATGACCTTCTATCTCTACCGCACCGGGCTGAAACTGTTCCGGATGGACTATGCCTCGACCATGGCGATCTTCTTCCTCTACGCCATGCTCGTCGCCAGCCTGTTCGCGCTGACCCCGCTGCTCAAGCAATTCTCGAACCGTGCGTCCGAAGGCTGAGGACAGACCATGCTGCAACGCGATTCCAGCTTCGCCAAGGAAGCCCTGCGCTACGGCCTCATCGTGCTGGTGCTCGGCTTCATCGTCTTCCCGATCTTCTGGATGATCGTGACCTCGTTCAAGCCGGCCGCCGACATCATGGTGTCGCCGCCGCGCTTCCTGTTCACGCCGACGCTCGAGAACTACTATCACGCCATCTACGACAAGAACTTCCTGTTCTACATCAAGAATACGCTGTTCATCTCTGTAGCCTCGACGATTCTGGTTGTCGTCGCCGGCTCGCTCGCCGCCTACAGCTTCGCCCGCTACAATGTCGGCGACGGGCACATCCTGTTCTTCATCCTGTCGACAAAAATGTTTCCGGCGATCGCCGTCATCCTGCCCTACTTCCTGATCTTCCGGGATATCGGCAAGACCGACGCCGGGCGCTTCCTCGGCATTGGCCTCGACCAGCCGGGCGCGCTGATCATCTCCTACACGATGTTCAACCTGCCCTTCGCCATCTGGTTGCTGGTCTCCTTCTTTCAGGACATCCCGCGCGAGCTCGAGCACTCCGCCCGGCTCGACGGACTGTCGCGGCTGAAGGTGCTGCGCAAGGTGGTGTTCCCGCTGGCCGCTCCCGGCATAGCGGTGACCGGTGTGTTCACGCTGATCTTCTGCTGGAACGAGTTCCTGTTCGCTTACATCCTCACCCGCAAGGCGGCGAGCACGGTGACGGTCGGCGTCGAATCCTTCTTCACGCTGCAGGGCATTTTGTGGGGCCCGGTCGCGGCTGCCGCCACGATCAGCGTCCTGCCGATGATGGTCTTCGTGCTCGCCATGCAGCGCTACATGGTGCGCGGCCTGACCTTCGGCGCGGTGAGGGGGTGACGTCATGAGCTTCAGCCAAGCCTGGGACGCCGGTTTCCGCGCCCTCCTGCTCTATGTCGGCATCGTCTTCGTCTGGCTCGGCCTGATCGAAGGCCTTTTCTCCAGCCAGTCGACCTCCGTGGTCGTCATGAACGTCGTGGCCGTCGCCATAGCCGTCGCCTTCTTCCTCAGGGCGCGCCGCCGCGCCGTGGCCGAGCGGGCGCGTGCCGAGGCCGAGGTCCGGGCCCTCGTCGAGGAGCATATCTGATGTATGAACTGAAGAGCGTCCACAAGCGCTACGGCCTGTCCAAGGTGGCGCTGCGAAAGATCGACCTCACCGTGCGAGATCGCGAGTTCCTGGTGATCTACGGCCCGGCCGGCGCGGGAAAAAGCACGATCCTCAACATCCTCGCCGGCATCGCCAGGCCGACCAGCGGCGACGTGCTGCGCGACGGCGAGTCCATCATGCACGTGCCGCCGGAAAAACGCGACGCGGCGATGGCCTTCGAGAACTACGCGCTCTATTCGCATATCAGCGTCGGCGAGAATCTGGCGTTTCCGCTGCATGCGCGCGGCATGAACCGCGCCGACATCGACCAGCGCGTCAAGCGCATCTCCGGCATCCTCGGCATCGGCCACCTGCTCGACCGGCGGCCGGGCTTCCTGTCGGGCGGCCAGCGGCAGCGCGTGGCGCTCGGCCGCGCCATCATCCGGCCGGCCGACATCTATCTCTTGGACGAGCCGGTCGGCCATCTCGACGCAAAGCTGCGCCACAAGATCCGCGCCGAACTGAAGGCGCTGGCCGAGGACCTGTCGGCGACGGTCGTGTTCACCACCACCTCGTCGCGCGAGGCGCTGGCGCTCGGCGACCGCGTCGCCGTGCTGAATTCCGGCCGCATCGAGCAGATCGGCACGCCGGCCGACCTCTACCATCGCCCGGCCAACGCCTTCGTCGCTTCCTTCGTCGGCGACCCGCCGATGAGCTTCATCTCGGTCGAGCCACGGCGCGGCGGCGACCGCGTCGCCTTCGTGACGCCGGACGGCATGCCGGTCGCCGCCCTCGCCACCGATGCGGTCGCCGGCCTGCGCGACGAGCCGGGCTCGACCATCCAGGTCGGCTTCCGCTCCAACGAGGTGCGGCTGGCCGAGGCGGGCGACCCCGGCACGCTGCGCGGCCGCGTCGATGTCATCGAGAACCTCGGCTACGTGAAGATCGCGCTGGTCGGCATCGGTTCGGACCAGGTCTCCGTGTCCTTTCCGACCGGCAAGCGGCTCTCGGTCGGCGAGACGGTGGCGATCGCCTTCCCGCGCGACGCCGTCCATCTGTTCCAGAACGCGCGCGCGATTGCCCACGCCGCGCCGTCCGCCTGAGGAGAAGAACCATGGCTTCGATCCGGGCCGAAAAGCTCGTCAAGCGCTACGGTGCCGTGAAGGCGGTCCACGGCATCGACTTCGAGATCGCCGACGGCGAGTTCGTCGCCATCCTCGGGCCGTCGGGCTGCGGCAAATCCTCGACCATGCGCATGATCGCCGGCCTGGAGCCGATCAGCGAGGGCGCCATCTATTTCGACGGCAAGAGGATCAACGATGTACGCGCCCGCGACCGCAACGTGGCGATGTCGTTCGAATCCTACGCGCTCTATCCGACCATTTCGATCTACGAGAACATCGCCTTCCCGCTGCGCGCCGCCGGCATGGACAACGCCGAGATCGACCGGCGGGTGCGCGACATCGCCGGGAAGATGGAGCTGACGGCGCTGCTTTCGCAGAAGCCGCAGGGCCTGTCGTCGGGCCAGGCGCAGCGCGTCGGCCTCGCCCGCGCGCTGGTGCGGAAGCCGGCTGTGTTCCTGCTCGACGAGCCGATCTCGCATCTCGACACGCGCCAGCGCTACCGCATGCGCCGCTTCATCAAGAGCCTGCACCAGGAATTCAACTATACGATGATCTACGTCACCCACGACCAGGAGGAGGCGCTGGCGCTGGCCGACCGGGTGATGGTGATGAGCGACGGCGAGATCCAGCAGATGGCGACACCGGACGAGGTCTATGCCAGGCCGCGCAATGCCTTCGTCGCCGGCTTCGTCGGCGAGCCGCCTATCAATTTTGTCGACTGCTATGTCGAGAACGGCACCGGCGGCTGGACCGTCAGCTTCGAGGGACAGCGCCTCGCCCTGCCGGAACGGCTTTCCAAAGCGGCCGAGCGCATCGGCGGCGAAGGCCTGGCGGCGATCCGGCCGCATTTCCTGTCGCTCGGCGACACCAGCCCGCTGACGCTGCAGGGCAAGGTGTTCGTGACCGAAGAATTGCAGGACCAGAATCTGATCTTCGTCGATGTCGGCGGCACGCGCTTCACGCTGGTCGCACATCCCACGGTCACGCCGAGGCGCTGCGAGACGGTGACGGTCTCCATCGACCCCGAGCACCTGCTGCTCTTTCCGCGCAGCGAGGCGCGGAAGTTCGAGGACCTCGCCGCATGAGTCGCGACTACATCGTCGTCGGTGGCGGCACGGCGGGATGTCTCGTCGCCGGCAAGCTCGCCGGCGAGCATGGCGCCCGTGTGCTGGTGATTGAGGCGGGCCCGAGCGACAAAAACCCGCTGATCCGCATGCCCGCCGGCTTCGTCAAGCTGCTCGGCGTCGAGAAATACATGTGGTTCTACAAATCCGTGCCGCAGCAGCGGCTCGGCGGGCGCACGCCGATCGTGCCGCAGGGCCGCGTGCTCGGCGGCGGCTCGTCGGTCAACGCCATGGTCTATATGCGCGGCCAGCCGGCCGACTACGAGCGCTGGGCCGAGACGACCGGCGACGCCCAGTGGGGCTACGAGTCCCTGCTGCCCTATTTCACCGGCATGGAGGACAACGACCGTCTCAACGACCGTTTTCACGGTGTAGGCGGCCCGTGGAAGGTGTCGGACCTCAGGCACATCTCCGAACTGTCGCGCGCCTTCGTGCTCGCCGCGCAGGCGGCTGGCCTGCCGCACAATGGCGACTTCAACGGCGTCAGCCAGCGCGGCGTCGGTGCCTATCAGGTCAACGTCCGCGACGGAAAACGCTGTTCGGCCGTGGACGCCTTCCTGCGGCCGGCGATGAAGACCGGCCGCGCCGAGGTGAAGACCGGTTGCCTCGTCCATTCGGTGATCGTCGAGAACGGCCACGCAGCCGGCGTGCGCTACCTTGAGAACGGGACGGTCAGAGAGGCGCGCTGCGACGCCGAGGTCATCCTGGCGGCGGGCGCCATCGCCACGCCGAAGGCGCTGATGCTGTCGGGCATCGGCCCCGCCGATCACCTCGCCGAGCACGGCATCAAAACGCTGGTCGACTTGCCCGGCGTCGGCTCAAACCTTCAGGACCATACCGAGACGCCGGTGGTGGCGCTGTGTAACGGCCCCTACGGCTATTTCGGCCATGACCGCGGCTGGCGGCAGATCCGCAACGGCCTCGAATACCTGCTCAACGGCACCGGCCCGGTGACCTCCAACGGGGTCGAGGCTGGCGCCTTCTTCGACCCGGACGACCTTTCCGGCACGCCGAAAATCCAGCAGTTCTGCGTGCCCAGCGTCTATCTCGACAAGGACCACACCGACCAGAAGGCGAGTTTTGGCATCACGCTGAACTCCTGCGTGGCGCGGCCGGGCTCGCGCGGCTCGATCCGCCTCGCCTCAGCCGATCCCGGCGAGCAGCCGCTGATCGATCCCAACTATTTCGCCGATCCCGAGGATCTGCGCCTGTCGATCGGCGGTGTACGCCACGCCCGCGAGATTCTTGCCCAAGAGCCGCTGCGCTCGATGATCGCCAGCGAGGTTTTCCCGGGACCGGACAAGGTCAGCGACGAAGACCTCGCCGCCCACGCCAGACGTTTCGTGAAAACCGTCTACCACCCGGTCGGCACCTGCCGCATGGGCCACGACGACGATGCCGACGCGGTGCTTTCCACCGACCTGAAAGTGCGCGGCGTCGAACGACTGCGCGTCGTCGATGCCTCGGCGATGCCGTCGATCGTCAGCGGCAACACCAACGCCGCCGTTCTGGTCATCGCCGACAAGGCTGTAGAGTTCATCACCGGCCGTGCCCGGCAGTCCGCCGCAAACCCGGTGGCAGCACCACTATTGCAGACAGCCTAGGAGCCATCCATGCCTCCGATGAAGATCGATCCCAATCCGCGCATGCCCTACCAGCATCCGATGCCGAAGGAGACGCTGCCGGACATCGTCATCCCGAACGCGATTCCCACAGATGAGCGCATCTGGGTGCCGCAAGGCGAGAACGTCTGGTTCCGGCCGCTCTGCCTCAACCGTTCGCAAGGCTACTGGATGAACCTGCTCAAGGTGCGCAAGTCGGGCGTGCTCAGCCGCCACCGCCACCCGCAGGCCGTGCACGGCTTCGTGCTCAAGGGCCGCTGGCACTATCTCGAGCACGACTGGGTGGCGGAGGAAGGCGGCTATGTGTTCGAGCCGCCGGGCGAGACGCACACGCTGGTCGTCCCCGACGATGTCGAGGAGATGATCACCTATTTCCAGGTCAACGGCATCATGTACTACGTCGACGCCTATGGCGAACCGCTCGGCTTCGAGGACGTGTTCACCAAGATCGACCTGTGCCGGGACCACTACACCAAGGTCGGATTGGGCACGGACTATGTCGACCAGTTCATCCGCTGACATTTTTACCAGCGCCGCCGACTATCTGAAGCCGGGGCTGTTCGACGGCCGCCAGGTGCTGGTGACCGGCGGCACCTCGGGCATCGGCGCGGCGATCGGCGAGGCTTTTCTGGCGCTCGGCGCCGACGTCTTGGCCACCGGGGTCAGTGACGGCGAAATCGCGGCGGCGAACAGCGTGCCCGGCCTGGCGCGCGCGACATTCGCAACGCTCGACGTGCGCGACGGCAAGGCCGTCGTGGACCTCGTCGCATCCCTGCCGCGGCTCGACCATGTCGTCAACTGCGCCGGCGTGATCCGCCGCGGCGAAGAGCTGGAACCTGACGTCTTCGCCGATGTCGTCGACATCAACCTCAACGGCTCCATGCGCATCTGCGCGGCGGCACGGCCCCGGTTGGCGGAGAGCGGAGGCACCATCGTCAACACCGCCTCGATGCTCTCCTTCTTCGGCGGCGGGCTGGTTCCCGGCTATTCGGCCTCCAAGGGCGGCATCGCGCAGCTCACGAAATCGCTCGCCATTGCCTATGCCGGGGACGGCATCCGGGTGAATGCCATCGCGCCGGGCTGGATCGCCACGCCGCTGACTAGGGCGCTCAGGGAAGACCCCGTCCGCGACGCTCAGATCACCGGCCGGACGGCGATGAAGCGCTGGGGCGAGCCGTCCGAACTCGCCGGCGGGACACTCTTCCTGTCGTCGCCGCTCGCCAGCTTCGTCACCGGCGCCGTGCTCGTCATCGACGGCGGCTATCTGATCACGTGAGGACGTCATGAAAGCAATCGTCGTTCCCGAGGCCGGCGGCGGACTGGAATCCGTCAGGCTTGCCGACATACCCGTCCCCTCGCCCGGCCCCGGCGAGCTCCGGCTGCGCGTCGAGGCGGCGTCGATCAATCCGGTCGACTGGAAGGTCGCCGTCGACAACAAGCCGGAATGGACCTTCCCGCATGTGCTCGGGCTGGATGCCGCCGGCGTGGTCGATGCGGTCGGGCCCGGTGTCGAGGGCTGGAGCGTCGGCGACCGCGCCGTGCTGCACCACAATCTGTGGAGGCCCGGCGTCTTCGCCGAGTTCTGCATCGCGCCTGTGCATGTGACCAGCCGCTTGCCGGAAAGCGTTTCCTTCACCGACGCCGCGGCGATCCCTTGCGCCGGCTACACCGCCTACCAGGCGCTGTTCCGCAAGGCGCGGCTGGAGGCCGGCCAGACCATCCTCGTCCAGGGCGCCAATGGCGGCGTAGGTGGCTTCGCCGTTCAGCTCGCCCGGCAGGCCGGCGCCAAGGTTATCGCGCTCGCCAGGCCGGAACACCACGCGGCGGTGCGAAAACTCGGCGCCGACATCGTCTTCGACTACCGCGACGCCGATCTTCCGTCCAAGGTACGCGCCGAGACGGAGGGCGGCTACGGCGTCGACGTGATGCTGGAGGTGGCCAATCCCGGCGATGCGCTGAAGTCGCTCGCCTTCATCCGCTACAACGGCCATCTCGTCTCGATCGACCCGCTGCCGGTCATGACCAACGTGCCGTCCTATACCTATGCCGCCTCAATCCACGAGGTGGCGCTGGGCGGTGCCTATTTCGCCGGCCACCTGCCGACGCAGCGCGACTTCAAGGTCATCGGCGACGATTTGATGGTGCGGCTCGCCGCCGGAAAGCTCGACCCGATGGTGGAGGAGGTGATCGGCCTCGCCGACATTCCCGACGCGCTGTGGCGGCTGCGCCGCCGCGAAGTCACCGGCAAGATCGTGGCCCGCATCGGCGCCGCCTGACCGAACCCCGAAAAAGGAGGACGAACATGGCCACCTACCAGCATTTCATCGACGGACGCTTCGTCGACGACAGAAACGAGCGCATCGAGGTGTTCAACCCTGCGACCGGCGAGCGCATCGCCGAGGTGCCGGAGGCGTCAAGCGCCACGGTCGGGGAGGCGATCGCCGCGGCGCGCAAGGCGCAGCCGGCCTGGGCAGCCCTGCCGGCGATCGAGCGCGCAGGCTACGTCAAGGCGATCGCCGAGAAGATCCGCGCCAATGTCGATACGCTCGCCGAGACCATCTCGCGCGAGCAGGGCAAGATCCTCGATCTCGCACGCGGCGAGGTCCTCGGCATGGCCGGGCTCATGGACTACATGGCCGAATGGGCGCGCCGCATCGAGGGCGAGATCATCGCCAGCGACCGCAAGGGCGAGAGCATCTTCCTGCATCGCGTACCGATCGGCGTGGTCGCCGGCATTCTGCCGTGGAACTTTCCGTTCTACCTGATCGGCAGGAAGCTGGCTCCAGCGCTGGTCGCCGGCAACACCATCGTCATCAAGCCGAGCGAGGAGACCCCACTCAACGCCTTCATCTTCGCCGAGCTTGCAAGGCAGGTGGGCCTGCCGGCCGGCGTGTTCAACCTCGTCAGCGGCCGCGGCCGCACCACCGGCGTCTCGCTCAGCGGCCATCCCGGCATCGACCTCGTCTCCTTCACCGGCTCGGTGCCGACCGGCACGGCGATCATGCAGGCGGCGGCGAAGAACCTCACCCGTGTCAATCTCGAACTCGGCGGCAAGGCGCCGGCGATCGTGCTCGCCGACGCCGACCTCGACCTCGCGGTCCGGGCGATCACCCAGTCGCGCATCAACAACACTGGCCAGGTCTGCAATTGCGCCGAGCGCATCTTCGTCGAACGCAACGTCGCGGACGCCTTCACCGAAAAGTTCGTCGCCTCGATGGGCAAGGTCCGCTACGGCGATCCCCTTGCCGAGAGCGGCCTCGACATGGGACCGCTGGTCAACGCCACCCAGCTCGACAAGGTCGCCGGCATGGTCGAGCGCGCCAGGGTGGACGGCGCCAGGGTGGCGCTGGGCGGCAAGGTCGCCGAGCGCAACCGCGGCCACCATTACGAGCCGACCGTGCTGACCGATTGCCGCCCCGACATGGAAATCATGCGCAAGGAGATTTTCGGGCCCGTCGCGCCGATCGCGGTGGTCGACAGCGCCGAGGAGGCGGTGCACCACGCCAACGACACAGAGTACGGCCTCACCTCCTCGCTATACACGCGCGACCTCGGCAAGGCGATGCGGGTGACGCGCGCCCTGCAGTTCGGCGAGACCTACGTCAACCGCGAGAACGGCGAGGCCTATCAGGGCTTTCACGCCGGCCGCAAGAAGTCCGGCATCGGCGGCGCCGACGGCAAGCACGGCTTCTACGAATACATGGAGACGCAGACCGTCTATATCGAGCACGGATGATCTCTGCCCATGCCGGCGCTGGCGGTTCCCCAGCGCCGGCATGGGCATTAAGCAACAAAGTTCCTTAATCCGGCTTAACGAAATTCATTGCTTGTCATGGCGCGCCGATGTCTATTCGCGGCGGGCGCTCGTAACCGTGCCGCCCCTGTTGAAGCCACCGGGGCGCCCATGTCGAGACCCAAGCCGCACGAGCAGGCACTGATCAGCGTGGCGCAGATGCGCTACGAGAACGGCATGGCGCAGAACGAGATCGCGCGCAGCCTCGGCATGTCCGAGGCGACGGTCAGCCGCTATCTCAAGCTCGCCATGGAGCTCGGCATCGTCGAGATCCGCGTCGCCACCCGCGCCTTCCGCAACAAGGAGCTGGAGGCGCGGCTGATGCAGCGCTTCGGCCTCGCCACGGCGATCGTCGTCGATCGGCGCCCCAACGACGGCGCCATCGTGCAACTGCTCGGCAATGCCGTCTTCCGCGGCATTGAGGATCTGGTGATCAACGACACGGTCATCGGCGTTTCGAATGGCGAGACGGTAGCCGGCGTCGCCGCGGCCGGCCGGCTCATCCGCGCCGAAAACCTGTCGGTGGTGACGCTGATCGGCGGCATCGGCCGCGCGGAGGAGGCGAGCCAGACCGGCGAGGTCTGCCGGACGCTGGCGCGGCGCATCGGCGCGCGCGCCTGGGTTCTGCCGGTGCCGGCGGTGGTCGATACCGCCGAGGCGGCCGAGGCGCTACGCTCCACCTCCGGCGTACGCGACGTGTTCGAGCTGATCGACCGCCTGTCGATCGCCGTCGTCGGCATCGGCGCCATGGTGCCCGGCACGTCCACCTTCCGGCACGGCCTGTTCACCGAGGAGCGGCTGCAGCAGATGATCGCCGGCGGTGCCGTCGGCTCGATCTGCGGCCGCTTCTACAACGCCGACGGTCAGGTGCTGCACTCGGACGTAGAGGCGCGCACGCTTTCGCTGTCGCTCGACGCCCTCTCCAACGTCGCCTTCCGCATCGCCGTGGCGCTCGGCACCGAAAAGGTGCCGGCGATCCGCGCCGCCATGCGCGGCAGGATCGTCAACGCGCTTGGCACCGACGCGGAGACGGCGTCTGCCTTGTGCGGCGGTCAGGACTGACGCGAAAACTCCGGCGCAAGCGCCCGGTAGAGCGAGCGAAACGCCTCGAGCCGGCCTTGATAGGCATCGGCCAGCGCCGCCTCGGGCTTTACGATGCGCTCGATCGGCGGCACCACGGCAACGGATGATGCGTCCTCGCCGCTGACGGACAGCCGCGCCAGGCGTGCGGCGCCATAGGCCGGGCCGCGGTCGGAGGCCTCGTATTTCACCAGCTCGACGCCGGTGGCCGACGCGATTAGCTTCGCCCAGAAGGTGGAGCGTGCCCCTCCTCCGATCAAACCAGCGGTTTCAACGGTGGAGCCGGCGCCCCGCAACACATTGAGCGCGTCGGCCAGGCTGAAGGCGACCGCCTCCAGCATTGCCTGCACGATGTCGGTCGGCTGCGTCGTTGCGTCCAGTCCGATGATCGCACCGCGCAGGTCGGGCCGGTTGTGCGGCGTGCGCTCGCCCGACAGGTAGGGCAGCGCCAGCAGCGGCGACGGGCCGGTGAATGTCTTCTCCGTCTCCTCCAGCAACCCGCCGATGTCCGCCCCGCCGGTCCATTGCGCCGCGGCGGCGAGCACGCTGGCGCCGTTGAGCAGCGCCGCCATGCGGAACCAGGTGGCCGGCAGGGCGTGGCAGAAAGCGTGGACCGCCCGCTCCGGGTCGGGCTGGTGCGCCGAAGCGACGGTGAAGAACTGCGCCGAGGTGCCGAGCGAGATGAAGGCATCGCCGGGTCGAATCGCGCCGATGCTGAGGCCGCCCGCCGCAACGTCACCGGCGCCGGCGGCGATCACGATGTCGTCGCGCATGCCCCAGCGGCGGGCGAGCGCGGAGCGCAGCCGGCCGGCCGGTGCCGGCGATTCGAGAATCGGCGGCAGCCAGGCCGGATCGACGCCGCACAGCGCCACCGCCTCGTCGTCCCAGCGCCGCGCCTGCTGATCGAGCAGCCAGGTGCCGGCGGCGTCCGAGACGTCGGTAACGAAGTCGCCCGACAGATGCAGGCGGACGAAATCCTTGGGCAGCAGCAGCCGGCGGGTCTTCGCCAGCACCTGCGGCTCGTGGCGGGCGAGCCAGACGATCTTCGGCGCGGTGAAGCCGGCCATGGCGGCGACGCCGAGCCGGCGGTTGAGAGCGGCCGAATGCTCGGCGAGCTCGGCCGCCTCAGCCGCCGCGCGGCCGTCGTTCCACAGGATCGCCGGACGCAGCGGACGGTCACCCGCGTCGAGCAGCAGCGCTCCATGCATCTGGCCGGACAGGCCGATGGCGCGCGTCGCCGCAACGGCGGCCGGATGCTCGGCGCGCAGGCGGTCGAGCGCGCGCTCCACCGCGGCGATCCAGGAATCCGGATCGTCCTCCGACCAGGACGGCTTTGGCCGAGCCGGCGCCAGCGCTTCCTCGGCCGAGCCTGTGATCGTCTGCGCGTCGTCGACCAGCACGACCTTGACGGCGGAGGTTCCGAGATCGATCCCGAGATACATCGGCTCACCGGTAGATCATATCGCCGGCAAGGACGGCGACTTCGACGCCAGCGCTGCCGACATCAGGGCCAGTGCCGGCTCCGCTGACCGCTTCCTTTCTGCCGATCAGGTCGAAACTCTTCGAATAAATCACTGAAATTCCTCCTGACGAACCGCATGCCTCCCGCGCACGACGCTTCGAGATATCTCTGTTCCTGATCAGAACTCTCGTTCGGCGATTCGCGGCCGGTTTCGGGTCAGGGAGTTCAGGCTCGTTTCTGCCGTTCAGTCCCCGTAGGGAATCCAGATGTTCTTGACCTGTGTCGCGCGGCGCAGGAACGCCCTGCCGAAACCCTGGCTGCCGTCGCGCCAGTCGATGGCAGTCTGGTCGACCGCCCAGGTCGCCTTGAGATTGCCGCTCGAGCCCTTCTCCACGAGTGCGGCGCCTTCCGGCGTGCCGACATACCAGAGCGCCGCCACCTCGTCGTGCTCGGCCAGCGTCTTCGCCAGCAGATCGCGCTCGCCGGTGACGATGTTGACCACGCCGCCCGGCACGTCGCTGGTGTCGAGCACCTGGTAGAGGTCGGTGGCGACCAGCGGGTAGGCCTGCGACGGCACCACCACGCAGCGGTTGCCCATGGCGATCGCCGGCGCCACCAGCGACACCAGGCCAAGCAGCGGTGCCTCGTCGGGGCACAGGATGCCGATCGTGCCCCACGGCTCGTTCATGGCGAGAGTGACATGGCGGGCGCGGGTGGAATGCACCTGGCCGTCATATTTGTCGGCCTGCGCGGCGTAATAGGTGAGGCGCTGGATCGAGAGCCGCACCTCCTCGGCCGCGGCTTCCGCGCCCACGCCGGTCAGGCTGTCGATGCGGGCTGAAAACTCGGCGCTGCGCGCCTCCAGGTTCTCGGCGAGATAGAACAGCACCTGCGCGCGGTTGTGGCCGGAATTGCCGCTCCATCCCGTCGCCTTGTTCGCCGCTTCCACGGCGTTGCGGATGTCCTTGCGGTTGCCGAGCCCGGCCTGCGAGACCAGCCGCCCGTCGGCGGCGCGCACAGCATAGCTGTAGCCGGAATCCGGCCGCGCCTGCTTGCCGCCGATATAGAGCTTTGCGGTGCGATCGAGCCGCACGACGTCGTTCTCCGCCGCCTGGCCGGCGGCCGGCGCTGCGGAGAAGTCCGGCAGGGCAGCCGCGGCCGCAGCCTTGCGCACACGTTTGGCCGGCGTGGCAGCCAGATATTCGTAAAGCCCCTCGCGCCCGCCTTCGCGGCCGAAACCGCTCTCGCGATAGCCGCCGAAGCCGGCTGCGGCGTCGAACAGATTGGTGGAGTTTACCCACACCACGCCGCATTTTAGCTTCGCGGCGGCGTCGAGCGCCACGTTGATGTTCTCAGACCAGGCCGAGGCGGCGAGCCCGTAGCGCGAATTGTTGGCGAGCATCACCGCCTCTTCCGGCGTGCGGAAGGTCATGGAGACCAGCACCGGCCCGAAAATCTCCTCCTGGGCGAGACGCGAGGCCGGCGCCAGCGCCGTGAAGATGGTCGGCGGGAAGAAGAAGCCTTGCCCCGGCAGCGGCGCCGACGCCTGCCAGCATTCGCTGCCCTCGCGCCGGCCTTCCTCGACCAGCGCGCGGATGCGCTCCAGCTGCACCTCGGCGACGATGGCACCGATGTCGGTCGATTTGTCGAGCGGGTCGCCGACCCGCAGTTTTTCGGCACGCGCCTTGAGCTTCGCGAGGAAGCGGGCGGCAATCCCTTCCTGGACGATCAGCCGCGAGCCGGCGCAGCACACCTGCCCCTGGTTGAACCAGATCGCATCGACGATGCCCTCCACCGCGCTGTCGAGGTCGGCGTCGTCGAAGACGATGAAGGGCGACTTGCCGCCGAGCTCCAGCGACAGCTTCTTACCCGTGCCGGCAGTCGCCTCGCGGATGATGCGGCCGACCTCGGTCGAGCCGGTGAAGGCAACCTTGTCGACACCGCGATGGCCGGCCAGCGCCGCACCCGTCTCGCCGGCGCCGGTGACGATGTTGACGACGCCGGCGGGCAGGCCCGCCTCCCGGCAGATTTCCGCGAAGGCGAGCGCCGTCAGCGGCGTGAACTCGGCCGGCTTCAGCACCACGGTATTGCCGGCGGCGAGCGCCGGCGCCACCTTCCAGGCCAGCATCAGCAGCGGGAAGTTCCACGGGATGATCTGGCCGCAGACGCCGACGGGAGCCATGCCGGGAAACTCGGCCTCGATCAGTTCCGCCCAGCCGGCATGGTGGTAGAAATGGCGGACGACCAGCGGCACGTCGATGTCGCGGCTCTCGCGGATCGGCTTGCCGTTGTCCATGGTCTCCAGCACGGAGAAGAAGCGCTCGCGCTTCTGGATCAGCCTGGCGATGGCGTAGAGGTGGCGGGCGCGCACATGGCCCGGCAGGCCCGACCAGCCCGGGAGCGCCTTGCGTGCCGCGGCGACCGCCGCATCGACATCGGCCGTCGAGCCTTCGGCGCAGGCCGCGAGCACGGCGCCGGTCGCCGGGTTCAGCACCTCGAAGCTGGCGCCGGCGGCCGGCGCGGTGAAGGCGCCGCCGATGAAATGGCCGAAGCCGTCGGCATGCGCGGCGAGCCACGCCTTGACCTCGGTGTTCTGTTCGGGCGCGACGCCGTAGTCCATGGTCTCAAGGATCTCGCTGACGGAGGGCATGGCCGGTCTCCTCACGCCACGGCGTGGCGCATCGCCGCGGAATAGCGGCCAGTGACGAAATGCTCGATCTGACGCTCGATGTCGCCGAGCAGCGAGCTGGCGCCGAAGCGGAACAGGTCCGGCTTCAGCCAGGCATTGCCCAGTTCCTCCTTCATCAGCGTCATCCAGATGAGCGCATCCTTGGCGGCGGAGATGCCGCCGGCCGGCTTGAAGCCGACCTTGACGCCGGTCTCCTCCTCATAGGCGCGGATGGCGCGGGTCATCACCAGGCCGACCGGCAGCACGGCGTTGACGCCTTCCTTGCCGGTCGAGGTTTTGATGAAGTCGGCGCCGGCCATCATGCAGACCATGGAGGCGCGCGCCACGTTGCGCAGCGTCTTCAGGTCGCCTGTCGCCAGGATTGTCTTGAGATGCGCCGGGCCGCAGGCCTCGCGCATCTGCCGCACCTCGTCGTAAAGCCCCTGCCAGTCCTGGTCGAACACCAGCGCCCGGTTGATGACGATGTCGATCTCGCCGGCGCCCTCCGCGACGCAGTAGCGGATTTCTTCCAGCCGCAGCTTCAGCGGCATCAGCCCGGCGGGAAAGCCGGTCGCCACCGAGGCCACCGGAATACCCGAGCCGTCCAGCGCCTTCACCGCCGTCGACACCATGGTCGGGTAGACGCAGACCGCACCCGTCGTCACCGGTCCGGAAAGCCCGAGGGCCTCGACCAGGTCCTGCCGCAGCGCGTTGCGCGCCTTGGCGCAGAGGCGGCGCACCCGTTCCGGCGTATCGTCGCCCGACAGCGTGGTCAGGTCGATCAGACCGATGGCGCGCACCAGCCACGCCGCCTGCCATTCCTTCTTGACGCTGCGGCGCGGCGCCAACGTGGCGGCACGGCGCTCGATGGCGCTCAGATTGGCGCGCTGGCCCTCGACGAGGTCGAGGCGCAGCGGCATGCCTTCGTTCCTCGCCTGGGCAGACGCGAGATTGGCCGTGTCCATGATCACACCGCCTTCTTGAGCTTGGTGCTGGTGAGACGCAGGATCTGTTCGGAAATCGCCGAGGGCGTCAAGCCGAAATGCCCATAGACGACCGAGCCCGGCGCCGAGAAGCCGAAGGTAGAAATGCCGAAGATGTGATCCGAGCGCCCGGTGTAGCGTTCCCAGCCGAACGGCGACGCCGCCTCGATGGCGAAGCGCGGGGCATCTCCCAGCACCGCGGCCTGGTAGGCGCTATCCTGGCGGGCGAACACCTCCCAGCAGGGCATCGACACCACCGCCGCGTCGAGGCCGTGCTTGGCCAGCAGCTCGCGCGTCTCCAGCGCCAGGCTGACCTCCGAGCCGGAGGCGAGCAGCGTGAGGTCGCGCTCGGCGCCGCCGGCCAGCAGATAGGCGCCGCGCCGCGCCGGCATGCCTTCGGCCAAGGAGAGTCTGACCTGCGGCACCTTCTGGCGGGCCACCACCATGACGCTCGGGCCCTGGCCGGCGACGGCGTCGTACCAGCATTCCAGTGCCTCGACGCTGTCCGCCGGCCGGTAGACCTTCAATCCGGGAATGGCGCGCAGCGACGCCAGATGCTCGATCGGCTGATGGGTCGGGCCGTCCTCGCCCACTCCGATCGAATCGTGGCTCATCAGGAAGATGGTGCGGATGCCCATCAGCGCCGCCAGCCGGATCGCCGGGCGGGCATAGTCGCTGAAGGTGAGATAGGTACCGGCGTAGGGCACGAAGCCGCCATGCAGGGCGATGCCGTTCAGCGCCGCCGCCATGCCGTGCTCGCGCACGCCGAAGCTGATATGCCGGCCGGCGAGGTCGCCCGGCGTCAGCGGCGGCATGCCGTCCGGCCGCGACAGCACGCTGGAGGTGAGGTCGGCGGAGCCGCCGACGAGTTCCGGCATGACGGAAGCGAGCACGCCGGTGGCAAGCTGGCTGCCCTGGCGCACCGGCACGGCGGCCGGCTTCGCCACCTGCGCGGCGATCGCCGCCTGCACGGCCGGCTCCACCGCGGCATCCAGCCTGCCCTCGATCCGCCGCGAGAAGGCGGCGCGGCGCGCCGGCTCCGTCGCTTCGAGCCGTCGCTGCCATGCGGCGCGCTCGACCCCGCCGCGCCGCCCGGCTGCCTTCCAGGCGACCGCGATGGCCTCGGGAATCTCGAACGGCGAATGGTGCCAGTTCAGCGCCTTGCGCATCGCCTCGACCTCGCCGGCGCCGAGGGGCGAGCCGTGCGCGGCGGAAAGCCCCTGCTTGGTCGGCGCGCCGAAACCGATCCTGGTGCGCGCCGCGATCAGCGTCGGCCTGTCCGACGCCCTGGCATAGGTGAACGCGCGGTCGATGGCCTCGGCATCGTGACCGTCGACGCCGATCGTCGCCCAGCCCGACGCCTCGAAACGTTTGCGCTGGTCGTCGGACGTGCTGACCGAGGTCGGCCCGTCGATCGTCGTGCTGTTGTCGTCGAAAACCAGCGTCAGTTTAGACAGGCCGAGATGACCGGCGAGCGAGATCGCCTCCTGGCTGACGCCCTCCATCAGGCAGCCGTCGCCGCAGAACACCCAGGTGCGGTGGTCGACGAGGTCTGCGCAAAACTCTGCCGCCAGCATGCGCTCGGCCAGCGCCATGCCGACCGCGGTAGCCACGCCCTGCCCCAGCGGCCCGGTGGTCGTCTCGATCCCGGCAAAATGGCCGTATTCGGGATGGCCGGCGGCCAGCGCGCCAGCCTTGCGGAAATTGCGCAGCTCCTCCAGCGGCACGTCGGCATAGCCGGTGAGATGCAGCAGCCCGTAGAGCAGCATCGAACCATGGCCGTTCGACAGCACGAAGCGGTCGCGGTCCGGCCATTTCGGCTCTGACGCGTCGAATTTTAGGTGCCGGGTGAACAGCACCGTCGCCAGATCGGCCATGCCGAGCGGCATGCCGGGATGGCCGGTGCCGGCCCGCTCGACCGCGTCGGCGGCCAGAAAGCGCAGTGCCGTCGCCAGCGGTGCGATTTCGTCCAGAGGAATATGCGTGTCGTTCACTCTATGCGCTCCTGCTCCGACCATTCCGTCGATAGAGCAATGGCACCTTTGTAGCAATTCCTTGCTAAAAAGAAATTTCTTTCTCATTCATTTCGTGGAGTACCGGAGGCCCGCCTCCCAAGCCATCAGTCGTCACCACTGGCAGACTTGGTCGACCGCGAGCGTGCAGTTTCCGCCGCGGATACGGTTCGCAATTCCCGACCCTATTTCCGACAATTTCAGGAACAATTTTCCAAAGGCTGCCGACAAACTGCAGGTCCGTCTCTCTGCCAAGCGCGCGATTGGCATTATTTTTGGCATCCTCAGGCAACACCTTCTTCCGGAGACATCCATGAAACGCCTATTGCTCCTCGGCGCCGCCCTAGCCTTGCTCGCCGGCCCGGCCAGCGCGCAATCGGCGGACAAGATCCTCAACGCCTCCTACGACGTGGCACGCGAGCTGTTCGAGGACGTCAATGCCGCCTTCGTGCCGAAATACAAGGCCGACACCGGCAAGGACGTCACCGTCGACCAGTCGCACGCCGGCACCTCCAAGCAGGCGCGCGCCATCGTCGAGGGTCTGGAGGCCGACGTCGTCACCTTCAACCAGGTCACCGACATCGACTTCCTGGTCAAGAACGGTTTTGTCTCCGACGATTGGCAGGGCGATTTCGCCAGCAACGCCTCGCCCTTCTATTCGCTGCCGTCCTTCCTGGTGCGCGCCGGCAACCCGAAGAACGTCAAGGACTGGAGCGACCTCGTGCGCGACGACGTACAGGTGATCTTCCCCAACCCGAAGACCTCCGGCAACGCCCGCTACACCTATCTCGCCGCCACCGCCTACGCCCGCGAGGCCTTCAACGGCGATGAGGCCAAGGTGAAGGAATTTGTCACGAAACTCTTCGACAACGTGCCGGTGTTCGACACCGGCGGCCGCGCCGCCACCACCACCTTCGTCGAGCGCGAGATCGGCGACGTGCTGATCACCTTCGAATCCGAGACCACCGGCATCCGCAAGGAGTTCGGCGAGGACAAGTTCGAGACGGTCACGCCCTCGGTCAGTCTGCTCGCCGAGTTCCCGGTCGCCATCGTCGACAAGGTGGTCGACAAGCGCGGCTCGCGCGACCTGGCGAAGGCCTATCTCGACTTCCTTTATACGCCCGAGGGCCAGAAGATCGCCGCCGAGAACGGCAACCGCGTGCGTGACGAGACGGTGGCGGCGGAGTTCAAGGCGACATTCCCGGAAGTCCGACTGGTGACCGTCGAGGACGTGTTCGGCGGCTGGTCGAAGGTCCAGGAGGAGCATTTCGCTTCCGGCGGCCTGCTCGACCAGATCTACGGCGAGCGTTGACCTGACGTGTCGTTTCGGCTTGATGGCCGGCGGGCCTTCTGGGCCCGCCGGTTTTTCCGTTTTCACGCTTCAGCTTCTGTGATGCCACCGCTCTACTTTGCCCCCCTCTGTCCTGCCGGACATCTCCCCCACAAGGGGGGAGATTGGCCGGCCGCCTTCGCAGCGCCCGTTCTGCAACGCTGGAGATTGGCGGAGGCCGCATTGAAGGCCAATCTCCCCCCTTGTGGGGGAGATGTCCGGCAGGACAGAGGGGGGCAACGTAGGGCACTGGCTCATTCTATATCTATGCCCGCGCGGCAGGCTCCGCTCGCGAGCATCCAGACATGACCCGCCGCCGCGTCCTCCCCGGCCTGCCGCTGTCGCTCGGCATCACGCTCTTCTATGTCGGGCTGATCGTGGTGCTGCCGCTTGGCGCTCTGGTATTTCACGCCGCCAGCCTTGGCCCCGAGGACTACTGGCGGGTCGTGTCGTCGGCACGCGCGGTCGCCAGCTATCGAGTCACCGTCTTGTCGGCGCTCGCCGCCACCGCCTTCAACCTCGTCTTCGGCCTGGCGCTGGCCTGGGTGCTCGTGCGCTACCAGTTTCCGGGCAAGCGGCTGGTCGATGCCATCGTCGACCTGCCCTTCGCGCTGCCGACCGCCGTTGCCGGCATCGCGTTGACCGCGCTGTTCGCCCCGAACGGCTGGTTCGGCTCGGTGCTCGCCGAGACCGGCGTCAAGGTCGCCTACACGCCGCTCGGCATCATGATCGCCATGTCCTTCACCAGCCTGCCCTTCATCGTGCGCACGGTGCAGCCGGTGCTCGAAGACCTCGACCCGACGCTGGAGGAGGCCGCGCAGACGCTCGGCGGCTCCGACCGCTCGATTTTCCTGCGCGTGATCCTGCCGCTGCTGATGCCCGCTTTGCTCGCCGGCCTGTCGCTCTCCTTCGCCCGCAGCCTCGGCGAATTCGGCGCCGTCATCTTCATCGCCGGTAACCAGCCGATGTCGACGGAGATCACCGCGCTGCTCACCTTCATCCGGCTGGAGGAATACGACTACCAGGCGGCGGCGGCGATCGCCTCGGTGCTGCTGATCACCGCCTTCGTCATGCTGGCCTTCACCAACCTCCTGCAGGCGCGCGCCCTGCGCCACACGGCGAGGAGCTGACATGCAGCGAGGAAAGCGCCCGCCCCGCGTCGGCGACAACCCGGCGATCCGGCGCACGCTCATCGCCTTCGTGCTCGTCCTCGGCGCCCTGCTCGTCCTGGCGCCGCTCGTCGTCATCTTCACCCAGGCCTTTTCGCTCGGCCCAGCCGGCTTCGCCCGCACGATCGGCCATCCCGACACCCGCCACGCCATCATGCTTACCGTCGTGACGGCGCTGATAGCCGTGCCGGTCAACACCGTCTTCGGCATCGCCGCCGCTTGGGCGATCACCAAATTCGACTTCTGGGGCCGCCGCTTCCTGCTGGTGGTGATCGAAATCCCATTCTCGGTCTCGCCCATCGTTGCCGGTGTCGCCTATCTGTTCGTCTACGGCCTGCAGGGCGTATTCGGCCCGATGCTGGACTCCGCCGGCATCAAGATCCTGTTCGCGCTGCCCGGCATCGTGCTCGCCTCCATGTTCGTCACCGCCCCCTTCGTGGTGCGCGAACTGGTGCCGCTGATGCAGGCGCAGGGCCGCGACCTGGAAGAGGCCGCCACCTCGCTCGGCGCGTCGGGCTGGCGCACCTTCTTCTCGGTCACGCTGCCCAACATCCGCTGGGCGCTGCTTTACGGCGTGGTGCTGTGCAACGCTCGCGTCATGGGCGAGTTCGGCGCGGTCTCGGTCGTCTCCGGCAATATCCGCGGCCAGACCAACACGCTGCCGCTGCATGTCGAACTGCTCTACCACGACTACCAGACGGTCGGCGCGTTCGCCGCCGCCGCCATCCTCACCGTGCTCGCCATCGTCACCATAGCCGCCAAAGTGCTGCTGGAGCGCCAGGGCGCCGGTCGCGCCAGCCGCCCGGCGCTCGCCGCGCCGACCGCCGCTCCGGGGAATGCGAAATGAAGATCCGCCTCGACGAGGTCGTGAAGACCTTCGACACCTTCCGCGCCGTCCATGGCGTGTCGCTCGACATCGAGAGCGGCGAGCTGGTGGCGCTGCTTGGGCCGTCCGGTTCGGGCAAGACCACGATCCTGCGCATGGTCGCCGGGCTCGAATATGCCGACGGCGGCCGCATCCTGTTCGGCGAGCAGGACGCCACCGACATTCCGGTGCGCGACCGCGGCGTCGGCTTCGTCTTCCAGCACTATGCGCTGTTCCCGCACATGACGGTGGCCGAAAACATCGGCTTCGGCATGAAGGTCTCGAAGGTGCGGCGCACGAAGGCCGAGGTCGCCGGGCGCGTCGCCGATTTGCTCAGGCTGGTGAAGCTGGAAGGCTTGGGCGACCGTTTCCCCACCCAGATTTCCGGTGGCCAGCGCCAGCGCGTGGCGCTGGCGCGGGCGCTCGCCGTCGATCCCAAAGTGCTGCTGCTGGACGAGCCGTTCGGCGCGCTCGACGCCAATGTGCGCCGGGATCTGCGCCGCTGGCTACGCGAGATCCATGACGAGCTCGGCATCACCACGCTGTTCGTCACCCATGACCAGGAGGAAGCGCTCGACCTCGCCGACCGCGTCGTCATCCTGAACGAAGGAAAGATCGTCCAGCAGGGCACGCCCGAAGAGGTCTGCCGCGCGCCGGCCACCGCCTTCGTGATGAAGTTCCTCGGCGACACCAACCGCCTGCGCGCCACCGTCAAGGATGGCATCGCCTCGCTCGACGGCCTGACGCTCGACGCCGCCGGCTGTCCCGACGGCCCGGCCGACATCTATCTGCGTCCCGGCGACCTCGAATGGACCAGCGAGGGCGACGGCGTCGCAGCCACGGTTTCGCGCGTCATCGACAGGCCGGACGGCCGCCGCCTGTCTGTCCGTACCGGAAGTGGTGAAACGGCTGAGCTCGACGTGCCGCCGGAAACCGTCGTCGCGGCGGGCGACCGCGGCGTTCTGCGGGTGGTGCGCATGCGGGTTTTCGCGGCTTGAAGGCCAAGGAGCCTGCTGGCGTGCTTCCCTAATCCTATTTTTTCTATAGACTTTGCCTGCACCCTTGGACCGTCCCGCCACGAGGCCGAACGACGCCAATGAAGCCGTTTTTGCTCGAAAACGTCGAGAGTCGACATGGATATTTCCGGATTCGTCGTAGAAATGACGAAAAATCAACGCATTTTCACTTGTTTATAGACTCACTCAAAATTACTCGGGGCGGATGCGAGCCCTTCCCGCATACGCATCGGGCTTTCTCAGGCAACACAAAGAAACCGCAGAAAAATGCTCACCAAGAAAGGCAAGTACGGGCTGAAGGCTCTCATCCACCTGTCGCAGATACCCGAGGGCCGGCTGGCATTCGTCAACGACATCGCCAAGACGAACAACATCCCGAAGAAGTTCCTCGACGCCATCCTCAGCGAGCTGCGCAACGCCGGCTTCGTGCAGAGCCGCAAGGGCAAGGACGGCGGCTACCGGCTGTCCCGGCCGGCCGCCGAGATCCGGATTGGCCACGTCATCCGCGTGCTCGACGGTCCGCTGGCGCCCATCCCCTGCGCCAGTCACACGCAGTACCAGCGCTGCGAGGATTGCGACGAGGCGACCTGCCAGGTCCGGCACATGATGCTGGAGGTGCGCCACGCGATCGCCTCGGTGCTGGACAACCGCAGCCTCGAGCAGATGCGCGACGCTGCCAACGACGACGTCGCGGCGTTGCTGAAGTATCAGGCCTGAGGCCGCCGCTCGCCGGCCGGGCGATCGCACTTCAGTCCACCCCCACCCCTAATCCCTCCCCGCAAGGGGGAGGGGAATCGTGCCGCGCCTCTGCCAGACGCCAATCGGCGGCGATTTCGCCCGGCATAGCGGCCGCAAAGTTCCCCTCCCCCTTGTGGGGAGGGGTTAGGGGTGGGGGTGCGAGGCCCCCGAACTCCTCGCCGCTTGCGACACGCGACTGCCCTCCCCCTTACGGGGCGCGCGCGTGAGCGGTCGGCAGCGCTCCTCGATCGCCATCGTCGGCGGCGGAGCCAGCGGCGTGCTGCTCGCCGCGCATCTGCTCAGGTCGCCGCAGCCCGACCTGCGCGTCACCCTGATCGAGAAGGCGCCGACCTTCGGACGCGGGCGGGCCTATTCGACCACGTTACCCGACCATGTCCTCAACGTCAGCGCCCTCGGCATGAGCGCCTATGCCGACGACCCCGAGCATTTTTGGCGCTGGGTGCGCGAAAACGGCATCGTCACCGACGGCAATCCCGCCGTCTACCTGCCGCGCGCCATCTATGGGCGGTATCTGGAGGAACTGCTGGCCGACATTGTCCAACGCGAGGGCGACCGGCTGCGGGTGGTGCGGGAAACCTGCGCAGGGCTCATGCCGACGGCCTCCGGTGTCGACGTGCAGCTGGCGAACGGCACCAGCATCGCCTGCCACGCCGCGGTGCTGGCCGTCGGCCACGACGAGGAACCGTCCCCCGAGCATCCGCTCTCTGTCCGCATCGATTCGCCGGCGGATACGCCGCTCGCCCCGCAGGCGCGTGTGCTCATCCTCGGCACCGGTCTCAGCATGGTCGACGCATGGCTGACGCTGCAGCATCGCGGCCATCGCGGCGAGGTCGTCGCGGTCTCGCGCCGCGGGCTGCTGCCCTCGCCGCACCGCAAGGGCAAGCCGATCCGCCTCGACATCGCCGACGTGCCTCTCGGCACCGAGCTGTCCTATTTCGTCGGCTGGCTGCGCGACCTCATCCGCGCGACCCAAAGGGCCGGCGGCGACTGGCGCGACGTTCTCGACGGCCTACGCCCGTTCAACCAGAGCGTCTGGCAGAGTTGGCCGGCTTCGGCGAAGCGCCGCTTCATCGAGCACACGAAGGCCTGGTGGGACATCCATCGCCACCGCATGGCGCCGGCAATCCATATGCGCATCGACGCGGCGGTGAGGGGCGGGCGCATCCGCCTCGTGGCGGCGCGCATCGAGAGCATGACGAAACACGATGGCCGTATCGCGGTGGCGCTGCAGCATCGCCATTCGCGGGCGCCCGAGACCATCGAAGCCGACCGCGTCTACGACTGCACCGGGATCGTCAAGGATCTGTCCGCCGGCTCGATCGCGGTGGTGCGTGCGCTGATCGACCGCGGCCTGGCACGCCCCGACGCGCTAAAACTCGGCCTCGACGTGACCGATGGCTGCGCCGTCATCGCCGACAACGGCTCGGCGTCGGACAAGCTGTTCGCCGTCGGCCCGCTGACCCGCGGTACCTTCTTCGAGATCGAGGCGATCCCTGACATCCGCACGCAATGCGCCGGGCTTGCGAGGACATTGCTCGGGCACGCCGGGACCTGACGGCGGCAGACGACGCCGATCGCCGCGTTATGACAAGGGCCGGCGTCTGGCGCCGGCTCTCCATCGGTGAAGCGTATCCGTTCAGTGATGCCGCAACAGGTCCGGCGCCGACAGCCCGGCCGACAGGACGGGGCGGAAGGGACGGCCTGGCCATGCCACCTCGGGCGAAAGCCGCCGCTCGGCGGCATCCCGGATGGCGGGCGCGATCCGGTCGCCGAAGGCGGCGATCGTCTCCACCGTGTTCAGATCATGGATCATCAGCTCCGAGACGCCGAGCGATGCGTAAGGCAGAAGCGCTTGCGCAAGCCGCTCGGGCGAGCCGGCCCGGATGGCGGCGTCCATTGCATCGTCGGCTGTCCCGCCGTGCTGCCAATGCCGCAGGCTGAGCGGCAGGGCGAAGCCGACCTTGCCCGACCGCCCCCGCTCGGCCGCGGCGGCCAGCACGCGTCCGATCACATGGCGCAGCTGATCGGGCGCCCCGTAGGGCAGCTCGAAGACGTCGGCATGGCGACCGGCGACGCGGAAGGCGGTGCCCGACAGGCCGTTCATGCGCACCGGTATGTCGGCGCCGCGCGGCCCCTTGCGCGGCACGAAGCCGGCGCGCAAGCTGTAGGCTGGACCTTCGTGATCGAAGGGCGACGTATTCGCCCACAGGCGCTTCAGCAGCACCAGATATTCGTCGGTCCGGGCCAGTGCCTCGACATGCGTGGTGGCATCGATATCGCCACCAGCCGTCATCCGCAGCGCCAGCCTGCCGCCGCTGATGGCATCCAACGCCGCCAGCTGGCGCGCCGCAACGGCCGGCTCTATATCGCCGGCCCAGTGTGTCAGGGCGATGTCGATCCCGCCGGAGGCCCGGACCGCTTCGGCGGCGATGTCCATGTTGGTCAGCAGCCCGCCGGCGTCGTCGACGACCAGCCGCGAGAATCCGGCACGCTCGATCGCGGCGATCCGCCGCTCGGCGTCATGGGCATCGAAGAAGAAGGACGTCGCGACACCTCCGCTGGCGGCGCGAGACGGACCGGCGACATGGGAAAATGCGAGTTGCATGGGACACTCCTTCGCCTTCCGCGCGCCAGCCGGCGCGAACGGTCAGTCAGAAACGCGAGCGGATTGTTCCGGGTATCCGGTTGGAAGCGGCCGGACGGCCGCTTCAGGCAACGAAGCCGAGCACCAGGGCCGCGGCGAAGGCCACCGCTGCGAGGAACACGGCGTGCGCCGCTACCGAAGCCAACGAGGAGCCGGCCGAGGCATTCTGGGAGCGCGACGCGGAGCGGGTTTCGGACAGGTTTTGAGTGTGAGCCACGGCAACCTCCTCTTTCCCTTAGTCTATAAAATAAGTAGATTTTGTCGATTCCGAATTTTGCAGAGAAAGAGGAACATCATCCCTCTTCAGCCGAAGAAATTGGAACCGCATTTCAATTTCCGTCTCCGCGCAGCCGTTCCACGCAAACAGCCCGCATCAGGAAGGCGGCCTGCGCATAGGTGGCCGCGTCGTCGTCAAGCTCGGCTGCGCGCTCGCCGAGAACGATCTTGACCGAATCCAGTGTGCGGACCGGCAGGATATCGGTACAGGTGCGCATGCGGCCGAAGACGGAGCTGATCGGCACCGCCTTGCCGTCGAGATCGACGGCCGGCTCGCCGACATCGAAATTCCAGTCCTCATAGGCATCCAGAGCCTCCTGGAAGGCGAGGTGAAGAAAGATCGGCGCATGGCCTTCGTACAGCGGGGGAAGAACTCGGGTCATGGCATGGCTCCTCTGGCCGATTTCGCTTTCTGGCGCAATCGCGGCCGAACAGGCCGCTCAAGGCTCGACTGTCGAAAGGGTTGCGGGTGGGGCTTTTGAGCGGCTCACCAATGGCCGTTCATGCACCAGCCCCAATAGAACGACTCATCACGCGTCAGACGATCCTTGTCGTCAGGCGCGGTGCGGCCGTCTGCTTGGGTCTGGCGGGCCGGCGAAAGAAAGGCCCGCAGGCGGTCGATCAGCGACCGGACTTTCTGTGTCATCGTCAACTCCTCCCCATGCGATTGCGGACGGTTGGCAGAACGGCACGTCTGTCACGGATTATGACTCCTGATTTCAGGATGTCAACAATGTCTACTAGAATTATAGATTAATGAATCGAAGCAATGACTTAACGTCTGGTACCGCTGTGGATGGCATCGCCCGAGCCGCGGCGGGCTTGCTGCTCGCCTCGAAAATCCATTGGAAGCCGGTAGAATCTTCCTGAAAATGGGTCGTTTTCCCGCGGGCACTGAAACATAAATCCCGAATTCGCTCGAATAATAGTGAATGCTGCCTTCTTCGGAACAAGCCGCTTGTGAGATGAGGGCGGCCGGCAACGCGATGCCGGTCATGCGCGTTTGCTGATAAGCTCCGACAGGTGAATCGCCCCGGCGCAGTGCCGGGCGTTCGGCCGGCAACAGGGAGGCAGGAATGAGCGTCCATGCGGTATCGGCATCAGACGGTAACAAGGGGCGGCTCAGGCCGCCTTACAGCTCCGTCCTCGACCTGATCGGCGAGACGCCCGTCGTCGAACTCACACGTTTCGATACCGGCAAGTGCCGGTTGTTCGTCAAGCTGGAGAGCCAGAACCCCGGCGGCTCGATCAAGGACCGCATCGCGCTATCGATGATCGCCGACGCCGAGCGCTATGGAAGGCTGGCGCCGGGCGGCACCATCGTCGAGGCCACCGCCGGCAACACCGGGCTCGGTCTCGCCCAGGTCGGCATCCCCAAGGGTTATCGCATCGTGCTGGTCGTTCCCGACAAGATGTCGCGCGAGAAGATCCAGCATCTTAGGGCGCTAGGTGCCGAAGTGCGGCTGACCCGCTCCGACGTCGGCAAGGGCCATCCCGAATATTATCAGGACATGGCGGAAAAGATCGCCGCCGACACGCCCGGCGCCTTCTACGTCAACCAGTTCGCCAATCCGGCCAATCCGCTGGCGCATGAGACGACCACCGGGCCTGAGATCTGGAGCCAGCTCGGCGAGAAGGTCGATGCCGTGGTGGTCGGCGTCGGCTCCGGCGGCACGCTGACGGGGCTCGGACGCTTCTTCGCGAAAGTTTCGCCCAAGACCGAGATGGTGCTGGCCGACCCGGTGGGATCGGTGCTCGCGCCCTACGTCAAGACCGGCGAGCTCGGCCAAGCCGGTAGCTGGACGGTGGAAGGCATCGGCGAGGACTTTATTCCGCCCAACTGCGACCTTTCCCTCGTCAGGAAGGCCTATTCGATCACCGACAAGCACAGCATGCTGGCGGTGCGCGACCTGTTGTCCAGGGAGGGCATCCTCGCCGGCTCCTCGTCCGGCACGCTGCTCGCCGCCGCCCTGCGCTACTGCCGCGAGCAGACCGCGCCGAAGCGCGTCGTCACCTTCGTGTGCGACAGCGGCAACAAATATCTGTCGAAGGTGTTCGACGATTTCTGGCTGGCCGAACAGGGCCTTGCAGAGCGCGAGCAGCATGGCGACCTGCGCGACATCGTCGCCCGCTCGCATCGCGAGGGCGGTACAGTCTTCGTCGGGCCGCAGGACACGCTGCTCACCGCCTATGGCCGCATGCGCCGCGGCGACGTCTCGCAGCTGCCGGTGCTCGACGACGGAAAGCTGGTCGGCATCGTCGACGAGAGCGACATTCTTGCCGTGCTGGAAGGCCCCTACGAAGGCCGCTGGGACCGCTTCAGCGCGCCCGTCAGTTCGGCGATGACCGCCGACCTGCACACGCTGCAGGCAAGCCAGACGCTCGACGCGCTGCTGCCGGTGTTCGAGCGCAACGAGGTGGCGATCGTCTTCGACGGCGACGAATTCTTCGGCCTCATCACGCGGGTCGATCTCATCAACCATCTGAGGCGCAATCGATGACCCTTGAGCGCAGGAACCGGCTGGCCTTCTCGACCCGCACCATCCATGGCGGCCAGAGCCACGATCCGACCACCGGCGCGGTGATGGTGCCGATCTACGCCACCTCCACCTACGGCCAGCAGAGCCCGGGCGTGCACAAGGGTTTCGAATACGCCCGCAGCCAGAACCCGACACGCTTCGCCTTCGAGCGCGCCGTGGCCGATCTCGAAAGCGGCACCGCCGCCTTCGCCTTCGCATCGGGCCTTGCGGCGATCGGCACGGTGCTGGAGCTGTTCGATTCGGGCGCCCACATCGTCGCCACCGACGACATCTATGGCGGCACCTTCCGGCTGTTGGAGCGGGTGAGAAAGCGCTCGGCCGGATTGCAGACGAGCTTCGTCGACTTCACCAACCTCGCCGCAGTCGAGGCGGCGATCCGGCCGGAGACGAAGCTGCTGTGGGTGGAGACCCCGACCAACCCGTTGCTCAGGGTCGTCGACCTCGAAGCCGTGGCGACGCTCGCCCGCCGCAAGGGGCTGCTGTCGGTCGCCGACAACACCTTCTGCAGCCCCTACCTGCAACGGCCGCTGGAGCTCGGCATCGACATCGTCGTGCATTCGACGACGAAATACCTCAACGGCCATTCGGACATGGTCGGCGGCGTGGCGGTGGTGGGTGACAACCGCGACCTCGCCGATCGGCTGAAATTTTTGCAGAACGCGGTCGGCGCCATTTCCGGGCCGTTCGACAGCTTCCTGGCACTGCGCGGCCTCAAGACGCTGGCGCTACGTATGGAGCGGCACTCCGCCAACGGCGAAAAGATCGCGCGCTGGCTGGAAGGCCGCGGCGACGTGCGCCGCGTCCTCTATCCCGGCCTCGCCAGCCACCCGCAGCATGAAATCGCCAGGCGACAGATGCACGCCTTCGGCGGCATGATCTCGGTCGAGCTCGACCGCGACCTCGCCGGCACCAAGCGCTTCCTCGAGCACACGCATCTGTTCACGCTGGCCGAAAGCCTCGGCGGTGTGGAAAGCCTGATCGAGCACCCTGCCCTGATGACGCACGGCTCGATCCCGCCCGAGCAGCGCGCGGCCATCGGCATCTCCGATTCGCTGGTGCGGCTGTCGGCCGGCATCGAGGACGGCGACGACCTTATCGCCGACCTGGAGCAGGCGCTGAAGGCGTAGCGATCAGAAGCGAGTTCGTCGCGTTCGCGGTGGCCGCTAGAGAAGCCCGAGCTCGGCCAGTTCCTGCCGCAGCTTCGGCGGCATCTCCATCAGGCCGGACCCGCCCCTGCCGAGATCGGCCGGCGCGTCCGCCTGCTTCAGGTAGCGCCAGCCCTGGAAGGCGCGGCGCGGCTGCCATTGCGTGCGCTCCACCTTCGGATCGAGGACCAGATGACAACGGCCGATGCCGTCGGCATCCACGAACGGGCGGATGTCGAGCAGGCGCTGGCGGCATTGCACCTGCGCCTTGATCACCCAGTAGAGCGAGCCGCCGTCGACGAGTTCCGCCGTGCGGCTCGGCACCATCCGGGTCGTGTGCCACTGTTCCACAGGCTCGCCGGCGCGGCGCCTTTCATCGAGCCGGAAGGCGATCCATTCCTCCAGGTCCTCGACGCTGTCGCAGCCGACGCAGAGCTTTATGAGGTTGAGAGCCATGGAACGAAGGTTTAGCGTCCGCGCCGGCGGGGTCAACGGCCGCGATGGTTCTCCACAGGCTCGTCGCCTCCCGAAAGGCAGGCAAACGAATACAAGACCAGAGGCGCTGGTGGCACAATCCCTGCCCTCCCCGCGAAGAGGAGATTAAGCCGGCCGCGCCTGCCAGCGAAATGCTCTTCCCTACCCGGTCGCCGCCATCACCGCGCGCTTGGCCATGACCACAACGAGATTGGCTCGGTACTCCGCCGAGGCGTGCAGGTCGCTCATCAGGCCGTCGCTCGGCACCGACACGCCTTCAAGCGCGGCAGCCTCGAAGTTCCTGGCCAGCGCCGCCTCGATTGGCCTGGAGCGGAACACCCCGTCGTCGCCGGCCCCGGTCACGGCGGCACGCACGCCCTCCTTGCCGCTGGCGACGAACACCCCGGTCATGGCGTAGCGCGAGGCAGGATTCGGGAATTTCGCGTAGCCGGCCTTGGCCGGAACCGTGAAGCGGACCGCCTTGACGATCTCGCCGTCCTTCAGCGCCGTCTCGAACAGGCCCTTGAAGAATTTTTCGGCGGCAAGCTCGCGCTTGGTGGTGACGATCGTGGCGTCGAGCGCCAGCAGCGCCGCCGGGTAGTCGGCGGCGGGGTCGTTGTTGGCGATCGAGCCGCCGATGGTGCCGCGATGGCGCACATGCGGGTCACCGATATGCGATGCAAGGTGGCAAATCGCCGGGCATGCCGCCTTGAGTTTTGCATTGTTGGCGACCTCGGCATGGGTCGTCGCCGCGCCGATGGTGACGCTCTTGCCCGACACGGTGATCCCCTTGAGCTCAGCGATGTGCGTCAGGTCGATCACGTCGGGTGGCGCGGCGAGCCGCGTCTTCATGGCCGGGATCAGCGTCATGCCGCCCGACAGGAACTTTGCCTCGTCCTTCTTGGCGAGCTTGGCCGCGTCGGAAAGCGAGGCGGCGCGGTGGTAGGTGACGGAATACATCGTGTTTCTCCCTTCGGGAGAGAGCGAATAGGGAATAGGGAGTAGCGAATAGGGAGTTGAACCTATAACGCCAGCGCCTTCTTTCCCTATTCGCTACTCCCTATTCGCTATTCGCTTCTTCTCTCAATGCCTCGTCGCCGCGCGCGCCGCCGCCCACACCTTCTGCGGCGTCGCCGGCATGGTCAGGTTCTCGGTGCCGAGCGCGTCGGTGATGGCGTTGATGACCGCCGGCGGCGAACCGATGGCGCCGGCCTCGCCGCAGCCCTTGATGCCGAGCGGATTGCTCGGGCACGGCGTGTTCGAGGTCGACACCTTGAAGGACGGCAGGTCGTCGGCGCGCGGCATGGTGTAGTCCATGTAGCTCGCCGTCAGCAATTGCCCGCTGCCATCGTAGTAGGCGCCTTCCAGCAGCGCCTGGCCGACGCCCTGGGCGATGCCGCCATGCACCTGGCCTTCGACGATCATCGGATTGATGATGTTGCCGAAATCGTCGGCCGCGACGAACTGGACGATGTCGGTGCGGCCCGTTTCGGGATCGATCTCGACCTCGCAGATGTAGCAGCCCGCCGGGAAGGTGAAGTTGGACGGATCGTAGAAGGCGCCTTCCTTCAGGCCCGGCTCCATGCCGGCCGGCAAATTGTGGGCGGTGTAGGCGGCGAGCGCCAGCTGGAACCACGGCACCGTCTTGTCGGTGCCGGCGACCTTGAGCGCGCCGTTCTCGATGACGATGTCGCCCTCGTCGGCCTCCATCAGATGCGCGGCGATCTTCTTGGCCTTGGCCTCGACCTTGTCGAGCGCCTTGACGATCGCCGACATGCCGACCGCGCCGGAGCGCGAGCCGTAGGTACCCATGCCCATCTGCACCTTGTCGGTGTCGCCATGCACGATGTTGATGCTGTCGAGCGGCAGGCCGAACCGGTCCGCGACCAGTTGCGCGAAGGTGGTCTCGTGGCCCTGGCCGTGGCTGTGCGAACCGGTCAGCACCTCGATGGTGCCGACGGCGTTGACGCGCACTTCCGCTGATTCCCAGAGTCCGACGCCAGCCCCCAGCGAACCGACCGCCGCCGACGGCGCGATGCCGCAAGCCTCGATGTAACTGGCCATGCCGATGCCGCGCAGCCTGCCGCGCTTCTTCGCCGCCGCCCGGCGCTTCTCGAAGCCGGCATAGTCGGCCGCCTGCATCGCGGCGTCCAGCGAGGCGGCATAGTCGCCGGCGTCGTAGTTCATGATCACCGGCGTCTGGTGCGGGAACTGGGTGATGAAGTTCTTGCGGCGCAGCTCGGCCGGCGACACGCCGAGCTCGCGCGCGGCGATCTCCATGGTGCGCTCAAGCAGGTAGGTCGCCTCCGGCCGCCCTGCCCCACGATAGGCGTCGACTGGCGCGGTGTTGGTGTAGACCGTGCGCACATTGGCGTGGATGGCCGGGATGTCGTACTGGCCCGACAGCAGCGTGGCGTAGAGATAGGTCGGCACGCAGGACGAGAACAGCGACATGTAGGCGCCGAGATTGGCGATCGTGTCGACCTTGAGCCCGGTAATGCGGTTGTCCTTGTCGAAGGCCATCTCGACTTCCGACACATGGTCGCGGCCATGCGCGTCGGTCAAAAAGCTCTCGGTGCGGTCGGCCACCCATTTCACCGGCACGCCGGTCTTCTTCGACGCCCACAGGCAGACGATCTCTTCCGGATAGATGTAGATCTTGGAGCCGAAGCCGCCGCCGACGTCCGGCGCGATGACGCGCAGCTTGTTCTCCGGCGCGACATTGTAGAAGGCGCTCATGACGAGGCGCGCCACATGCGGGTTCTGCGAGGTGGTCCAGCAGGTGTAATGGTCCTCGCCGCGGTCATAGTGGCCGAGCGCTGCGCGCGGCTCCATGGCGTTGGGCACCAGCCGGTTGTTGTGGATCTTCACCCGTGTCACATGCGCGGCCGAGGCGATGGCCGCGTCCGCCGCCTTGGCATCGCCGATCTCCCAGTCGAAGATCAGATTGCCCTCGGCCTCGGGATGGATCTGCGGCGCGCCCTTCTTCAGCGCGTCGACCGCCTCGGTTACCGCCTTTTTCTCCTTGTAGGTGACATCGACGGCCTCGGCCGCGTCGCGCGCCTGGCCCTTGGTCTCGGCCACCACGATCGCCACCGCGTCGCCGACATAGCGCACCGAGCCGACTGCCAGCGGCGACCATGCGCCCATCTTCATCGGCGTGCCGTCCTTGGAATGGATCATCCAGCCGCAGATCAAATTGCCGATGCCGTCCGCCTTGAGCTCCTTGCCGGTCAACACGCCGATGACGCCCGGCATCGCCTTGGCCCTGGACACGTCGATCTTCTTGATGTCGGCATGGGCGTGCGGGCTGCGCACAAATGCCGCGTGCTTCATGCCGGGCACGACCATGTCGTCTACATAGCGGCCGGCGCCGGTGATGAAGCGCCTGTCCTCCTTGCGCGCAACGCGTGCGCCGATTCCCTCGATGCCCATTGGATGGTTTCCTCCCGAATTTCGCGAGCGAATAGGGAATAGCGAGTAGCGAGTAGCGGAAAAGCAGATGCGATAGAGGGAAAAAACCCTATTCGCTACTCCCTATTCGCTCTGTTCCCTATGCCGCCTTCGCCCTGCCCTTGCCCTTGGCCATCGCCTGCGAGGCCGCCAGGATCGACTTGACGATGTTGTGGTAGCCGGTGCAGCGGCAGATATTGCCTTCCAGCTCGGCCCGCACGGTCGCCTCGTCGAGGCCTTCCGGGTGACGGTTGATCATGTCGGTCGCCGCCATGATCATGCCCGGCGTGCAGAAGCCGCACTGCAATCCGTGATTCTCCTTGAAGGCGGCCTGCACCGGGTGCAGGCCGGTGCCGTCGGAGAGCCCTTCGATGGTGACCACGGTGGAGCCGGAGGCCTGGGCGGCGAGCATGGTGCAGGACTTCACCGCCTTGCCGTCGACATGCACGACGCAGGCGCCGCATTGCGAGGTGTCGCAGCCCACATGCGTTCCGGTGAGCCCGAGATGCTCGCGGAGAAAATGCACCAGGAGCGTGCGGTCCTCGACCGCTGCGTTCACCTGGCGCCCGTTCACGGTTAGAGAAACGTCCGACATTCTGCCTGCCTCCCTCGGTAGGTATTTTTCAGGGCACTCCGGGCACCCCCTGTTCGTCGATCGCGGTGGCTCCCCGGCGCGCAGCCGGCAGCCGATATGGCGAGAATGCAGCCGGCCCCCGAAAGCGTATATTGTACTAAAGGCCAGCCGCTTCGCCGCCCAGCATTGCAAAAGAGCGTCGCGCGGACAAGAATGCATCACGTCATCGTGCGTGGGCACGGCAGTTGCGGTCGGCGGCGGAAGGCCGGAGGAATTGGCGCCAGTCACATCGAAGATGACCTATGGCTGCGGCCTGACGGTGCTCAGCACCGAGCGGCGCGATGCCGATGTCTTCGCGGCAAGCGTGGCCCGGGAGGCCGCGGCGATCGACGCCGGCTTCGCCCTGTTCTTCTTCTCGCAGGAGCTCGTCGCGGCCCGCGATCTTTCCGCGGCGATCGCCCGGCACGCGCCGGGACTGCGGCATGCCGGCTGCTCGACCGCCGGCGAGATCACGCCGTTCGGGCTGGAGGAAGGGCAGATGCTGGCCATTCTCTTCCCGGCGCGCCGCTTCACCATCGTCAGCGCCATGATCCGCAACCTGTCGGGCTGCGGCATGGACAGGATCGCCGCCGACGTCGGCACGCTCAGGCGCACGCTCGCCGCCCATGCCGGCGATTCCTCCTCGGCGGGCGCCTTCGCGCTCTGCCTGATCGACGGGCTGTCCTTCGCCGAGGAATCGGTGACCTCGGCGATCCACTGGGGCCTCGACGACATCCCGCTGATCGGCGGATCGGCCGGCGACGACCTGCATTTCGAGACGACGACGCTGCTGAGCGACGGCGCCGTCGACACGGATTGCGCGGTGGTGATCCTGGTCCGGACCGACGTGCCGTTCCAGGTGTTCAAGACCGAAAACTTCGTTCCAACCGACGAGAAGCTGGTGGTCACCGCCTCCGACCCCGACCGCCGGATCGTCCACGAGTTCAACGCCGCGGTGGCGGCGGAGGAGTTCGCGCTGGCCGTCGGTATCCTGCCCGACGCGCTCACCCCCTTCAGCTTCGCCTCGCATCCGGTGGTGGTGCGGGTCGGCGGCGAGTACTACTGCCGCTCCATCCAGAAGCTCAATCCCGACGGCTCGCTGTCCTTCTTCTGCGCCATCGACGACGGCGTGGTGCTGTCGATCGCGCAGCCGACCGGCATGGTCGAATCAACGCGCGCCGCCCTTCAGGAAGTCGCCGAGAAGGTCGGCGGCATCGACGTGATACTCGGCTTCGATTGTGTGCTGCGCCGGCTCGACGCACGCAACCGCCAGGTGCTGCGCGACATCTCCGACCTCTACCGGACCAACAACGTCGTCGGCTTCGGTACCTACGGCGAGCAGTACCGCACCATGCATCTCAACCAGACGCTGACCGGCATCGCCTTCGGCCGGCAGCAAGCGGCGGAGTGACGATGCCGGTCCGCGACATCACCGACGTCGAGCGGCTGAGGAAGATCAACGCCGCGCTGATCTCGCGCGTCGAACGCTCGATGGACCAGCAGGGCAACGCCTTCACGCTGTTCCAGACGGCGATCAACCTGGAGAACCGGGTTCGCAGCCGCACCGAGGAGCTGCGCTCGACGCTCAGGCGGCTGGAGCAGTCGAACATCGACCTCTATTCCGCCAAGGAGGCGGCCGAGCAGGCCAACCTGTCGAAGACGCGCTTTCTTGCCGCCGCCAGTCACGACGTGCTGCAGCCGCTCAACGCCGCGCATCTCTCCGTCTCGGCGCTGGCCGAAGTGCAGACCAGCGAGGAAGGGCGCCGGCTGGTCGGCCAGGTCGAGCGCTCGCTCGCCACCATCGGCAACCTGCTGCAGACACTTCTCGACATCTCGCGGCTGGACGCCGGCGTGGTGCGGCCCGACGTCACCGAGGTCGCGCTGGAGCCGCTGTTTGCCTCGCTCAAGTCGGATTTCCAGCCGCTCGCCGAACAGAAGGGGCTGAGCTTCCGCTTCCGCGCCGGCAATGCGGTCGTCCGCTCCGACCGCACCATGCTCAGGCGCATCCTGCAGAACATCGTCTCCAACGCCATGCGCTACACACGCTCAGGCGGCGTGCTGGTCGGGGCGCGCCGCCGCGGCGCGACGATCCGCATCGAAGTCGTCGACACCGGCTGCGGCATCGCCGAAGACCAGCAGGAGGCGGTGTTCGAGGAGTTCCACCGCGGCGCCGGCGCGGTCGAAAGCGACGCCGCCGGCGCCGGGCTCGGGCTCGGGCTGTCGATCGTGCGCCGCATGGCCGACACGCTCGGGCATCGCATCGCCGTCTCCTCGGTGGTCGGACGCGGCACCGTCTTCCGGCTCGACGTGCCGGCCGTCTCGCCGCGGCGTCTTGGCCTGCACTCGGCCACCTCGCCGGCGCGGCCGCGCGGCTACGGCCTGTTCGGCACGAAGGTGCTGCTGATCGAGGACGACGACGCCGTTTCCGCCGCGATGGTCGCGCTGCTGGCGCATTGGCAATGCGCGGTGCGGGCCGCCGCATCCTCGGGCGAGGCGATCCGCGCGCTCGGCGACACCGACTGGCTGCCGGACGTGATCATCGCCGACCAGCATCTGGCGGATGGCGATCTCGGCACCGAGACCGTCGCCGCCGTGCGTGCCTATCTCGGCCGTCCGGTGCCAGCACTCATCGTAACCGGCGACCCCTCCCCCATGCTGGCAAAGACAACGCGCGCCGCGGCGATCGAACTGATGCGCAAGCCCGTCAAGCCGGCGGAGCTCAGGGCGCTGCTGGCGCATTTGCTGGCGTGAGATGAGCGAATAGCGAATAGCGAATAGCGAATAGCGAATAGCGAATAGCGATAGAAGCAGATACCGGGGTACTCCCTATTCGCTACTCCCTATTCGCTATTCGCTCTCTTCTGTCCGCTCAGAATCCCTGCTCCCTAAACAGATCCGCGTTGTCCAGCTTCGACACCTCGATCACCGCCTGGGTGCGGCTGTAGACGTTGAGCTTGCGCAGGATCTCCGAGACGTGCGCCTTCACCGTAGTCTCGCCGACCTGCAGCTCATAGGCGATCTGCTTGTTGAGCAGCCCCTGTCGCAGCATCTGCAGGACGCGCAGTTGCTGCGGGGTCAGCGTCGCCAGCCGGCGCACCATGTCGGCGCGGTCGGCGGTGTCCGGTTCGGCCTGTCGAGCGCTGTAGTTCTCCGGGACATAAACGGCGCCCTCCATGACCGAGCGGATGGCGGCCGCCAGATCGTCCTTGCGCGCCGATTTCGGGATGAAGCCGGCCGCACCGTAGGACAATGCCTCCGAGATGATCCTGGGTTCCTCATGCGCCGACACCACGACGATCGGCAGGCGCGGGTGGCGGGTGCGCATCTGCAACAGTCCCTCGAAACCATGCACGTCCGGCATGCTGAGATCGAGCAGCGCGAGGTCGAAAGGCAACGGACCGGACAGCTTGTCCAGCGCCTCGGCGATCGACTTGGCCTCCACCGTGTCCACGTCGGGGTAAGCCATGCGCACGGCGCTGTGCAGCGCCTCGCGGAACAGCGGGTGATCGTCGATGATCAGGAAGCGGGTCGCTTCGCTGCTCTGGCTCATGGCGCAACTCCCTCCCGGCCCTCCTCGCGGACCGGGCCTCCTCCTCGGCCGGCAGCTCCCGACACCGCCGGCCGGACACACCCTGTCAGAAGTTCTGGCACGACTTCAAGCATGGAAGTGGATCGGTCATGCGCTATGATGGGCTGGCGGAGAGCGAACCTTGGAACAGCACCGGTGAAGGAGCGCCGGATGGAGGAGGCACCATGTCGACGAGCATGCCGATCGAGGAAATCCTGCGCGAGCTCGCAACGCTCGAAGACCCGAAGATGCGCGAGGCCAACGAACGCCGCGGCGACGATCACGGCGTGAACCTCACCCACCTTCGCACGCTCGCCAAGCGACTGAAGACGCAGCATGAGCTCGCGCTTCAGCTCTGGGCAACGGGCGGCACCGCAGCGCGCCTTCTCGCGACGCTCATATGCAGGCCGAAGGCTTTTTCCGCGGCCGAGCTCGATGCGATGGTCCGTGACATCCGCTCTCCAAAACTCCTCGACTGGTTCATCGTCAACGTGGTGAAGCCGGGCCGCCACGCAGAAGAGCTCCGCCCGGTCTGGAAGGACGAGGACGATCTCGTCGGCCGCGCCGGCTGGAGCCTGACGACGGACCGGGTCGTCAAGAACGCAGACGGTCTCGACCTCGATGCATTGCTCGACCAGATCGAGAGGGAGCTGAAGCAGGCTCCGGACCGCAAGCAGTGGACGATGAACCATTGCCTCGCAGAGATCGGCATCCATCATCCGGAATTTCGCAGGCGGGCGATAGCGATCGGCGAGCGGCTGGCCGTGCACATCGACTACCCCGCGTCACCCGGCTGCACGCCACCCTACGCGCCGGCCTGGATCGCCGAGATGGTTCGCCGGCGCGAGCAAGCGCCGGGTGCATGACCACCGCGCGAGGCTATGCCCCGCGCCTGCGCCGCTCGTAGAGCATCACCAGCGTGTGGGCCACCAGCGCCGGCCTGTCCTCCCCTTCGATCTCCATCGTGTTGGACGCCTTCATCAGATATTGGCCGGGACCTCTATCTTCCATCGACAGGAGCGTCGTGCGCAGCCGCACGCGGGCGCCGGAGCGCACCGGTGCGGTGAAGCGGACGTGGTCGATGCCGTAGTTGAAGGCGCCCTGCGTGTTCTCCGGCAGGATGCGCATCTCCTGGATGAAGGAGCCGATCAGCGAAAGCGACAGGTAGCCATGGGCGATCGTGGTGCGCAGCGGGCTCCTGCGCCGCGCCAGCTCGACATCGACATGGATCCACTGCCGGTCGCCGGTGCATTCGGCGAACTGGTCGATCCGCGCCTGGTCGACCGTCACCCAGTCCGACACGGCGAGTTCCTGCCCAATCAATCCGCGCAGTTCGTCGAATGTCGGCGCTACCTCCCGCGGCATCGCGTCCCCCTTGCTCGATACGATATGAAACTACTTAGCCGGCGGTGCCGGAAGCGCAAGACGGGAGGCCGGCGCCACCGGGCGATTGCCGGCGCGGCAGCCGGCGCCGCTACTTGCGCCTGTCGTAGCCTTCGCGGATCTCCTCCATCGAAGCGCGGATGCGGGCGCGCAAAATCTCCAGCGATTCGGCGCCCGATTTCTGCGCGATCTGCGCCACCTCGCTGGCATTCCTCACTGCGGCCTCGAAGGAGCGGCGGGCGAACTCGGCATGCTTCGACATGGCCTCGCCGGCACCGGGCATGGTGTTGTAGCTGCGGGCGAGGTCGGCGATCTCCTCCAACTGCCTGTGCAGCGCCTCGCGCTGCCTGGCGAGGATGGTGGAAGCGCCCGTGGCCGATGCCGAAGCCGACTTCTGCAACGCCTCCAGGTTCTTGCGGTGGTGCTCGAGGACCGCCTCGATGTCCATCTTCGGCACCTTCATGTCGCGGCCGAAGCTGTTGAACAGGTCCAGGAAGGATTCGCTGTCGGGTTTGTTGACCATGACTTCCTCCTTGCTTGCACAAGGAGGATAGGCGCCGGGCACGGCGCGTCAAATCACAGGATCGGTCGCCGCGAACAGCAGTGCCGCTACCTGCCGATCGCACGCGTCGAAGCGACCGGTGCGCCACGGCCGAAGCCGAGCATGCGCAGCGGCCACCACGGCTGGCCGCGCGTCTCCGGAACCGGCGGCAGCGGATCGAGCGCGATGACGCCGACCGCCTCGCCGGCCTGGAAACTCAGCCGCGCCTGGAACTTGCGCGCCAGCCGGCGCATCCGGTCGTTGCCCGGATGCGTGGTCACCCGCAGATGCCGGTAGCCCATGGCGCGGGCGTGCGCCAGCAGCCGTTCGAACAGCAGCGCGCCGATGCCGCGGCCCTGCAGCTGCGGCTCGACGCTGAAGGCGATCTCGGCCGTCGGCTCGTCGTGGCCGGCGCATTCGTGGATCTCTGCGGCGCCGCGGATCTCGTCGCCTTCCAGATAACCGATCACCGTCGTGCCGCGCGCAAAGCTGCGCTCGGCATAGGCGGCGACGAAGGCATCGCCGATGCCGCCGTTGAAGCGGTCGTGCCGGCTCGACGAATCGAGCCGCAGCAGATGATCGCGGAATCGCGGCAGGTCGGACGGTCGAAGCTGCCGGATCACGCCCGGAATCGGGCGCTTGCTGACTGGTGTCATGTCGTAGCCCTCATGGGTTCCTCCCCGTGAGTTGACGACTCCCGCGCGGATATTGTGCGCCGCAGCATCGATTGCAAGGCGCCTGCCTGCGACATGTTCGCAAAACATGACAGGAAAATTCAGGAAATAGATTCTCGTGTCTGGAATTATTCCAAACTATGGTCCATATTCCGGCTTACCAAAAGACTCTGTCCGCGGAGGAACCACCATGCGGCTGACCCGACAGACCAACTACGCCATGCGCATTTTGATGTATTGCGCGGCCAATGACGGACGGCTGAGCCGGATTCCCGAGATCGCCGAGGCGTATTCGGTATCCGAGCTGTTCCTGTTCAAGATCCTGCAGCCGCTGGTCGAGAACGGCCTCGTGCAGACCGTACGCGGCCGCAACGGCGGCGTCCGCCTCGGCCGGCCGGCCGACAAGATCAACCTGTTCGACGTCGTGCGCGTCACCGAAGAGAGCTTCGCCATGGCGGAGTGTTTCGAGAACGACGCGGCCGAATGCCCCCTGGTCGACAGCTGCTCGCTGAACGCGGCGCTGCGCGAGGCGCTCAACGCCTTCTTCGCCGTGCTGGAGCGCTACACGATCGAGGATCTGGTGGCGTCCCGCAAGGACGTCCGCACCTTGCTCGGCATAGAGGCCCTCGCCTCCGCGCGCGCGCCGGCGGCCTGACAGGCATTCCGCTTACAGCACGTCGCGTGAGGAAGGACTCACGCAACGTGCTGTAAGGCCTTGATGTTGCGCATATTCTTCCGAAATCGCTACCCGCTTTCGGGAGACATTTCCTACAGACGCGCCGCCACCGACTGCGGCAGCACGAAGGGCACGCCGCCCGCCGGCAGCACCCCCACCTTGAGCTCGCAGTCGAACACCTTTGCGATCAGCCTGTCCTCAAGCACGTCGCGCGGCGTGCCGGCGGCGGCTATGCGGCCATGGCTCATGACGGCGACCCTGTCGGCATACATGGCCGTCAGGTTGAGGTCGTGCAGGATCGCCACCACGCCGCCGCCGCGGCGCGCATAATCGCGGGCAATGTCCATGATGACGAGCTGGTGCTTGATGTCGAGGCTGGATACCGGCTCGTCGAGGAAGAGATAACGCGGCCGCCCTTCCAGCACCGGTGCCCACACCTGACAGAGCACGCGCGCCAGCTGGACGCGCTGCTGCTCGCCGCCGGAAAGCTCCTGGTAGAAGCGCCCGCCAAAACCGTCGAGATCGACCTTCGCCAGGGCGCGTTCCGGCAGCCGCTCCGCCTCGCCGGCGAGCGCGCCGGAGCGCCCGCCCATCAGCCCGAGCTTCACCACCTCGCGCACCGTGAACGGAAAGGAAAGCTGCGTCGCCTGCGGCAGCACGGCACGCATGCCGGCCGCCTCGGGCGGCCGCATCGCCGCGACCTCGCGGCCGTTGAGCGTGATGCGGCCGCGATAAGGCAGGTCGCCGGTGAGCGCCCGCAAGAAGGTCGTCTTGCCCGACCCGTTCGGCCCGACGATCGCCGTGATCTCGCCCGCCGAGGCCGTGAACACAACGTCCTCGACAATCCGTCGATCGCCGATCGAGACGCCGACAGTGCTCGCTTCAATCATCGCCGGCACCCTACAGGTCGAGGATGCCGCGCCGCCGCAGCAGTATCCACAGGAAGAACGGGCCGCCGGCGGCGGCGGTTAGGATGCCGATCGGCAGTTCGGCCGGCGCTACGATGGTGCGGCTGACGGCGTCGGCGATCAAAAGCAGGCTGGCGCCGAGCAGGGCCGCGCAGGGCAAGAGGTAGCGGTTGTCCGGCCCGATCAGCAATCTCAGCAGATGCGGCACGACGATGCCGACGAAGGCGATGCCGCCGCTGACGGCCACCGCCGCGCCCGTGCCGGCCGAGACCAGCAGGATCGCCACATGCTTCAGCCGCTGCACCGGCACGCCGAGATGCGCGGCGGTCGCCTCGCCCAGCGCCATGGCGTTCAGCCCACGCGCCAGGAATGGCGATACCGCGAGCACGGCGACCACGATCGGGCCGACGGCAAACACCTTGCTCCAGGTTGCGCCGGCCAGCGAGCCGAGCGACCAGAAGGTGAAGTCGCGCAGCTGCCGGTCGTCGGCGACGAAGATCAGCAGGCCGGTCAGTGCCACCGCCATGGCGCCGATGGCGATGCCGGCAAGCAGCATGGTGGCGATCGAGGTCTGACCGCGCCGGGTGGCGACGCGGTAGAGGGTGAGCGTCACCGCCAGCCCGCCGGCAAAGGCGGCGAGCGGCAGCGCATAGATGCCGAGGACGGCGGTGAGCGGCGCCAGCAGGGTGCCGCCGAGCACGATGACCGAGACGGCGCCAAGGCCGGCGCCGGCCGAGACGCCGACGATCGCCGGATCGGCGAGCGGATTGCGGAACAGGCCCTGCATGACAGCGCCGGAGACGGCGAGCGCCGCGCCGACCAGCATGCCCATGACCACACGCGGCATGCGGATGTCGTAGATGATGATGCGGTCGCGCTCGGAGAGCACCGCCTCCCCTGCCCCGGCCGGCAGCAGCCAGCCCTTCAGCACCGCGAACGCGGATGCATCCGAGGCGCCGGACGAGACGCCGAAGGCAGCCGTCAGCGCAAGCACCACGCACAGGGCGCCGATGACGAGCCTGGCCCGGCCCGACCTGTCGCCCGCGATCTGTCCGGAATGCATCGTTGCCGGCGCCACCACCGATTGAATGGACATCGGCAGGCCTACTGCTTGATCGTGTCGCCGTAAAGCTCGCCGGCAAGGGCACGGACGGCGTCGGCGGTGCGGGGGCCAAAGCCGAGCAGGAAGGCGCCGCCCATACGGACCAGGCGCTTCTGCTCTCCGGCCGGCGTCGAGAGGATGGCCGGCAGCGCCAGGAGTTGCGCCTCGACGGCCTCGTGGTCGCCCTCGCCGCGGTCCATCATCAGGATGAGGTCGGGCTTGGCGGTGATGATCGCCTCGTCTGCCAGCGGCCGGTAGCCGGCGAAACCCTGGATGGCGTTGACGCCGCCGGCAAGCTCGATGATGCCGTCGGCAGCCGTGTCGCTGCCCGAGCCGAGGATCTTGCCGTCCTGCAGTCCGAGCACGAACAGCACCCGCTTGCGCTCGCCGATGCCGGCGGTCAGCGCTTCGGCCGCCTTCATGTCGGCATCGACCTTTTCGGCGAGCTTTTCCGCCTTCTCGTCGGCGCCGATCGCCTTGCCGACGATCCTGATCTTGTCGAGGATGCCTTCATGTTCGAAGTCGTCGGGTACCTCGATATAGGGGATGCTGGTTTTCTTGAGCACGTCGACGGCTTCCCGCGGGCCGCTGCCCTTGAGTGCCAGGATGCCCGTCGGCTTCACCGACAGCACGCCTTCCGGCGACAGCGCGCGCATGTAGCCGACATCCGGCAGGCTGAAGGCTTCGCGCGGATAGACGCTGGTCGAATCGCGGGCGACGAGCCGTTTTTCCTCGCCCAGCGCATAAACGATTTCGGTGATCGAGCCGCCGACGGCAACGATCCGCGACGGGTCCGGGAAGACCTCGACGCCTTCGACGGCATGCGACGGCCCGGTGGCCGAAAACAGAAAAAGCGCGGTTGCAAAAACCGCGCGCAGCGACGAACCGCCGAAACCAGCTATTTTCATTTCCGAACTTTCACGCGGCGGTCGAACAGGGGATGCGCGGCAGGCGCTCGGCGAGGGACCGCCAGTCCCCGCGCTCGCCCTCGCCTTCATGGCGCTTGCCGAAGAACTGTATCACCAGTTGGCCGGCGGCGTCATAGGCCTCGACCGAGGTCACGTGACCGTCCTTGGTCGGCTTGCGCACCGCCCAGGTCTCGTGGATATGGTCGAGACGCAGATGCAGGTGGAACGTCTCGTCGAAGACGTTGATCCACGGGCCCATCGGCGCCACCGAGCGGATCGGCCCGGAATGGATCTGGATGCAGCCGCGGCTGCCGACGAAGCACATGATCGGCTGGCCGCTCTCGGCCGCCCCGTTCATCAACCCCGACACCGCCGTGGAATCGAGCTGCCATGCGAACTCCGGCCCGGCCAAATGCATGGCGCGCCGGCGGCTGATCTTCAGCGTGCGCAGCATGCCGAAGAACTGGTGCGTGTCGGTGAGTTTTGTCCAGCGCTCGCGCAGCATCTCCGGCGACACCGATTCGTCGTCGGTCTCGACCGCCCGCAGGTCGGCCCGCACCGCGACGACCGGCGACTGGTCCGCCGCCTCGAGCGAAGCCACCAGCTTCTGATAGGCATAGAGGTTCGAGCCGGCCCGCAGATGCACCTTGTGCACCGCTTCGCCGGTCGCATCGAAGAACTGCAGGCTGCGGCGGATATCCTCGCCGTCGCGCTTCTCCACGGCGAAGCCGTGCGCCCACACTTTCGGGAAGATGCGCAGGTCGATGTCGGCACCCAGCACCATGGCGCTGTGCTCGCCGGTCACCACCTTGTCGTAGACGCCGATCTTCTCATGCACGGCGCTGTCGTTGCGGGTCAGCGCCATCACCTCGCCGACGGCTTCGAGCCCGGCAAGCAGGTCGTTGACGCGCGGCTCGATGCGCAGCGCGCTTTCGCCGCAATGCGCCGCGACCAGCTCGGCCTCGGAAATGCCGAGCTTGGCCGCGAGATCGCGCTCGCGCATCTTGGGATTGTCGGCGCGCTCGCGCCGGATCTGCTCCGGCGCGGGCTTCACTTGCTCTGCACTCACGGGCTGCATCACTTGTTGAGGATCAGCTTGCCCTGGCGGGTGATCTTCAGCCGGTAGAGCGATCCGGCGTGGTCGATGCCGATCTCGTGCTCGCCCTGGAACAGCGACTGGCTGGTCAGGGTGCGCACGGCAGCGGGGCGTTTGAACTCGGGCCGATGCAGCGCCTCGCCGGCGTAAGGACGCGCGCGATGGAAGAAGCCATTCGGATTGTGCGTGTTCATCTCAATCGACCCTCTCGGTCTCGCCGCGGTACCGCCCCGGCCCGGTAGCCCGAAGGCCGCCCTGTTATCTTGACTTAAAATATCAGGTTTTATAGGGAGTGCAATACCGGATAATTCGAGTCAAGATTATATCGGATCAGAAAATGATGCCAGCCAGCCACGAGCCAGCCCGCATTCCCATTTGGCATGGAGCAGGGACATGGGGCACGGGCGGTCTGAAGAGACCAGGGGATCGAGGTCGGGCAAGGCCTGCGGATCGGCGCTTTCAGGAAGAATCGGATTTTTGGCGAGCGTCGCCGCGCTGGCGCCGATCGGCGCGCCGGCCTACGCGCAGGATCAGGCCGCGACGGAACAACTGCCCGCTGAGCAGGCGGCGCGGGAAGGAAACGAGCAGCGCACGGACCAGGGTGCGACCGTGCTGGACCAGATCACGGTGGTCAGCCGCACCGGCGAATCGGCGATCGACACGCTTGGCTCGGTCAGCCATGTCGACCAGGAGCAGCTCGAGCGGCGCATGGCGGTGACGCCCGGCGACGCCCTGTTCGGCATCCCCGGCGTGGCGGCGCAGACCGACGCCAAGCGCGCGGCGACCAGCATCAACATTCGCGGCCTGCAGGATTTCGGCCGCGTTGCCGTCATCGTCGACGGCGCGCGCCAGAATTTTCAGCGCACCGGCCACGGCACACAGTCGGTCTTCTTCATCGACCCCGAACTGATCAAGCAGGTGGACGTGATTCGCGGCCCCGTCTCCAACACATATGGCTCAGGCGCGATCGGCGGTGTGGTCTTTTACGAGACCAAGGACGCCGAAGACTTCCTGCGGCCCGGCGAGACGTGGGGCGCCTCGACCACCGGTCGCTTCGACAGCAACGGCGAGGGCTGGACCACCAGCGGCACCGCCGCCTACCGCATCAGCGATTCGGCCGACATCCTCGGCAACATCGTCTGGCGCGACTTCGGCGACTACAAGGACGGCGACGGCGACACGGTCGACGGCACCGGCTTCGATGTGCTGAGCGGCATGCTGAAGAGCACGCTGAAGCCGACCGACAACAGCGAGTTGAAGCTCGGCTGGATCGGCGCCAACGACAGCTGGTCGGAGGGAGGCGAGAATTACGACGTCGACACCCGCCAGAACACCTTCACCGGCCGCTACAACATTACCGACGACGACAAGAGCTGGCTCGACCTGCACATCAACGCCTCGGCCAACATCGCCTCGCTCGACCAGACCTACAACCGCGACGTGACACGATACAGCTCGGTGACCGGCCTGCCGATCGTCGTCCCGGCCGGCTCGAAAACCGGCTACGATCTCGACACCTACAGCATCGACGTCTGGAACACCTCGCGCTTCGACACTGGCGCGGTGTCGCACGAGCTGACTTATGGCGGCGACTGGGTCACCGACGATGTCGTCACCTCCAGCCCGGAGGGCGGCAGCGACATCTACACCCCGTCCGGCAAGCGGCGCGTGTCCGGCGCCTATATCCAGGAGAAGTTCACCTGGGAGTGGCTGGAGGTCATCGGCGGGCTCCGCTACGACAGCTACAAGCTGGACAGCGACGAAGGCGAAGTCTCAGGCGACCGGCTATCGCCGCGCATCACCGTCGGCGTTTCGCCGTTCCAGAACATCGGCCTGGAGGGACTGCAGGTCTACGGCACCTATGCCGAGGGCTATCGCTCGCCGTCGCTCTCCGAGACGCTGATCAGCGGCCTTCATCCGAACGGCGTGGTGTTCCCCTTCCTGCCCAATCCGGACCTGAAGCCGGAGACCGGCAAGACCTGGGAAGCCGGCATCAACTACGCGCAGGACAGCGTGATCCAGGCCGGCGACAGCCTGCGCATCAAGGCGGCCTACTTCAACAATGACATCGACGACTATATCGGAGGCACGGAACTTAGCGCGGGTGACCCGGGCTGTCCGTTCATTCCCGGTCTTCCCCCGGTCTGGGTTCCGGGTGGCTACTACGTTCCGACATGCTTCCAGTACCAGAACTACGCCAACGCCAAGATCAAGGGTTTCGAGTTCGAGGCCGTCTACGACGCCGGCTGGGGGTTTGCCGGCTTGAGCGCCTCGATCATCGACGGGCACACCGTCTCCTATGCCGGCGTGCGCGAGGATCTCGCCACCATCCCGTCGTCGCAGGTGACGGCGCAGCTCGGCTTCCGCTTCCTCGAGGACAAGCTGACGGTGGGCGGCGAGGTGCAGTACAACGCCGCACCGAAGGGAAACCCGGTCGCCGACGACTTTACGCTGGTCAACGCCTTCGCCAGCTACCAGGCGAGCGAAGACTTCCGGCTCGATTTCCGCGCCGACAACATCTTCGACGTCAAATATGTGAACCCGCTCAACGGCACGACCACGGCCACGCTTTACGAGCCGGGCGTGTCGCTGAAGCTGGCGGCGACCATGCGCTTTGGAGGCTGACTTGCGAAAACCCGATCTTTTGCGCCTGGCGCGCCTTCTCCCGGCCGTAGCGCTCGCTGCTGGGGCGGGCGCGGCCAATGCCCAGGAGGCCGCGCCGAAGCCGGCGGAGGCCGCGGCCAAAACCCTGTCGCTCGAGCTCAATGCCGCGCAGCCGTCGCAAAAAGGCTGCCGGCTGACCTTCGTCGTCGCCAACGGGCTCGGCGCGGACCTGTCGAAGGCCGCCTTCGAGATCGCGCTGTTCAACGATGTCGGCGTGGTCGACACGCTGACCGTGCTCGACTTCAAGGACCTGCCGTCCGGCAAGACCAAGGTGACGCGCTTCGACCTGCCGCTCGACTGCGCCAAGATCACCCGCGTGCTGGTCAACCGCGCCGTCGACTGCGCAGGCGGCGGCGTCGACCCGGCCGCCTGCATGCGGCAGCTGCAGCCGAGCGGCAAATCGCAGATTGCCTTCGGCCTGTGAGCCGCGCTTCAACCGGCCGTGCGACGGTTCCGCGTCTCGCGGCCTCCCAACCCTGCCCGGAGGGCGGGCTTCGGCCTGCCCTCCCCTCTTTTCAGCCCGGCGCGGCCCGGCAGGAGCAACGATCTTGAACCTTCTACCCCTCCACAAGCTGATCGCCGGACGCGGCGACGGCCTGCACCCGCACCTCGTCTACCTGCTCGAGGCCCGCGCGAAATCCGCGGCCGATCCGGCGATCAAGGAGCTTGCGCTTCATCGCGCCGACCCGCATATCCAGGCCGGGTCGCATCCGAACCGGAGTGCGGGCGCGCAGTTGCCTGAGGGCGTCGTGCGTTTTGCGCCGCGGTCAGCGGAAGCCAGGAGACACGGCCGCTCGAAATCGGCCCGATGAGGAATCACGGAAAGGAAATGCCATGTTCATCGCAATGAACCGCTTCAAGGTGCAGAAGGGCTCGGAGGAAGCCTTCGAGAACGTCTGGAAGGGCCGCGATTCCAAGCTCTCCGAAATGAAGGGGTTCAAGCAGTTCCACCTGCTGCGCGGCCCGGTGAACGAGGAGGAAGGTTATACGCTGTTCGCCTCGCACACGGTGTGGGCGAGCCAGGACGATTTCGTCGCCTGGACCAAGTCGGAGAATTTCCGCGCCGCCCACCGCAACGCCGGCGACAACAAGCCGCTCTATCTCGGCCATCCGCAGTTCGAGGGTTTTTCGGTGGTCGAGGGGGCCTGACGCTCAGGCGCGCCTCCTCGCTGCTTGGGAGGAGAAGTCCGGAAGGCAACGCAGCTTTTCCGACGCTGCGGCGTTATCGCCGCAGCGGCAGCAGTCGTATACGCACCCGCACCGGGTCAATCGACAACAGCGCGCCGGCCTCCAGTTCCGTCGCCATCTGATGTAGAGCCCTGATCACCGGCTCGCCGATTGCATCGGGGCTGACATCGTCGGAACGAACCTGAATGACGCTCGGCTTCCCGCCATTGGTCGCGGCAAGGATCGAGCTGAAGTCGAGATCGTGCGTCAGCACGATGTAGCCCTCAACCTTCGCATGTTTCATGATCTCTTTGTCGGAAGCATTGGCCGCGCCGATGGTCGACCAATGTGCCGCCTCGAAGCCGGCGACAACAAGCCTGCCGATCCATGCCGGGGACAGGTTCATGTCAATGAGAATTCTCATTCACCGGCCAGCACGACTTCCCTCTCGTCGGCGCGCCAGGCCGCATAGCGGAGCGCCTGCATGACGTCTTCGCGCTCAAGATAGGGAAAATCGGCAAGGACGTCGTCAACGCTGTGACCGGCGCCGATCTGCGCGACAATCATCCCAACCGTTACCCGCATGCCACGAATGCAGGGGCGACCGCCCATCTTTCCGGGCTCCAGGGTGATGCGGTCAAAAGACTCCATCCAACGCTCCTCGGGACCTTCCGGCTCCGAACATACATGCAGCCGTTCGACAATCTCTATCACGGATGAGCCGACATCCGAAGCGCCCTCACCCCGCGCCGGCCAGCAGGCTGGCGTTGCCGCCCGCCGCCGTCGTATCGACGCAGACCGAGCGTTCATGCGCATAGGCGGCCGGGTTCAGCACCTCGCTGATCAAAGGCACGATCGGACCGGGATGGTCGGCCAGCACGCGACGCACGACCCGCATCGCCTCCGGCGTGCCTGAAAACGCCACTGCGTCCACACCGAGCGAACGGGCCTCGACCGGATCCGGCCGTCCGTCGACCACCGCCAGCGGCAGGCCCTTTCCGGTCAGCGGCTGCAACGCCGCCGGCGCGCCCGGCGCCACGGCCAGCACCGCATTGCCGGCGGCGAGCGCCTGGATCGTCTGGGCGAGCAGCGTGTCGCCGTCCGGGCCGAGGCAGAGCACCTTTCCGCGCGGATGCAGCGTCAGCGTGTTGGCCTCGCCGGTCGGTCCCGGCAGGTCGACCGGGCCGAAATCCGTCGCGGCGGCCGCGGCGATCGCCTCCGCACCCCTGCCGCGCAGCAGCTTGCGCAGCACCGGCACCCGGTCGGTGCGCATCGACCAGTCGGCCGGATCGGAGAGCGCGTCGGCCAGTTCGGTCGCCGTCACCTTGCGGCCGTCGCCGAGTTCGGTGCCTGCTCCCGCCGATTTGCGGAAACGACGGAGATAATGCGGCCCGCCGGCCTTCGGCCCTGTACCCGAAAGCCCCTCGCCGCCGAAAGGCTGCAAGCCGACCACCGCGCCGATCTGGTTGCGGTTGACGTAGATATTGCCGGCATGCACGCCATCGACGATGTGCTGGACGCGCACCTCGATGCGCGTGTGCAGGCCGAAGGTCAGGCCGTAACCCTTGCGGTTGATGGTTAAGATGACGTCGTCGATGTCGTCGGCCCCAAAACTGGCGACATGCAGCACCGGCCCAAAGATCTCCTTGCGCATCTCCTCGATGCCGGACACACGGAAGATGTGCGGCGCGACGAAACGCCCTTCCGCCGGCGCGTCGAGTTTTGCGACCAGCCGGCCCTGCCGCTCCATGTCAGCACAATAGCCGAGGATCGCCTCGCGCGCCTCGTCGTCGATGACGGGCCCGACATCGGTGGCGATTTTCCAGGGGTCGCCGACGGTGAGCGCCTTGAGCGCGCCCTCCAGCATCTCCAAAACCTTCTTCTCGACGTCCTTCTGCACGTAGAGGATGCGCAGCGCCGAGCAGCGCTGGCCGGCGCTCTGGAAGGCGGAGGCGAGGATGTCGCGCACCGCCTGCTCCGGCAGCGCGGTGGAATCGACGATCATGGCATTGAGCCCGCCGGTCTCGGCGATCAGCATGGCGTCGGGCGCCGCCGTCTCGGCGAGCTGTTTCTCGATCAGCTTCGCCACCTCGGTGGAGCCGGTGAAGCAGACGCCGGCGATGCGCGGATCGGCGGTCAGCGGCGCACCGACGGACGGCCCGTCGCCGGGCAGGAGATGCAGCACGTCGGCCGGTACGCCGGCCCGGTGCAGCAGTTCGACCGCGCGCGCCGCGATCAGCGGCGTCTGCTCGGCCGGTTTTGCGACCACCGCATTGCCGGTCGCCAGGGCCGCGGCAATCTGCCCGGAAAAGATCGCCAGCGGAAAATTCCAGGGCGAGATGCAGGCGATCACTCCCCTCGCCTCGGTGCCGGGCTCTACCTTCGCCGCCTCGCCGGCGTAGTAGCGCAGAAAATCGACCGCCTCGCGAAGCTCGGCCACGCCGTCGGCCAGCGTCTTGCCGGCCTCGCGCGTGCACAGCGCGAAGAACTCGGCGGCGTTCTCCTCGTAGAGATCGGCGGCGCGGCGAAGCATCTCCGCGCGTTCGCGGACCGGCCGCTTCGCCCAGGCGGGCTGTGCCTCCACGGCGATACGCACCGCCGCCGCGACCTGTTTCGCGCCGGCCTCGACAACCGTGCCGACCGTCTCGGCCGGCCTTGCCGGGTTCAGCACCGGCCGCTTGGTGCCGTAGCCGGCGGCGCGCGGCGCCGGACCGGCCGACCAGCGCTCGGCTCCGGCGAAGGCGCTTCTGGCGTCCTCGATACGGGCCAGAGTGTCCGGATCGGATATGTCGAAACCCCGCGAATTGCGCCGCCCGCCACCGAAGATGTCAGCCGGTTTTGCGATCGCCGGATTGGCGGCCGGGCCTTGGCTCTCCACCACGGCGAACGGATCGCGCGCGATCTCCTCCGGCGGCACATCCTCGTCGGTCACCTGGTGCACGAAGGAGGAGTTGGCGCCGTTTTCCAAGAGCCGGCGCACCAGATAGGCGAGCAGGTCGGAATGCGCGCCGACCGGCGCATAGATGCGGCAGCGCGTGCCTTCCGCCTTGCGCACGGTCTCGTGCAGCGCCTCGCCCATGCCGTGCAGCCGCTGGAACTCGAATCTTTCACGGTCCGGCGCCATGCGCAGGATGGCCGCGACGGTGTGCGCGTTGTGCGTGGCGAACTGCGGGTAGATGCGGTCGGTCATGCCCAGCAGCTTTTTGGCGCAGGCGATGTAGGAAACGTCGGTGTTCACCTTCCGCGTGAACACCGGATAGCCGGAGAGCCCCAGAACCTGCGCCCGCTTGATCTCGGTGTCCCAGTAGGCCCCCTTGACCAGCCGCACCATGATGGTGCGGTCGAGCCTTTGCGCAAGCGCGTACAGCCAGTCGATGACGAAAGCCGCGCGCGGCCCGTAGGCCTGCACCACGACGCCGAACCCGTCCCACTCCGCCAGCCGCGGATCGGCGAGCACCCGCTCGATCACGTCGAGCGAGAGGTCGAGCCGATCGGCTTCCTCGGCGTCGATGTTGAGCCCCATCCTCGCATGGGCCGCGGCCAGCGCCAGCGACAGCAGCCGTTCGCTCATGACGGGCAGCATGGTCTCGCGCTGCGCCTGCTCGTAGCGCGGATGGATGGCCGAGAGTTTTACCGAGATGCCGGGATTGTAGCGGATCTCCGGGGCATTGGTGCCGCTGTTGAGCGACGAGATCGCATCGGCATAGGCCTTAAGGTAGCGCAGCGCGTCGGCTTCCGTCCGCGCGGCCTCGCCCAGCATGTCGTAGGAATAGAGATAACCCTTCTCCATCGTGTCGCCGCCGCGCCGCACCGCTTCGTCGATGGTGCGGCCGAGCACGAACTGCTCGCCCATCTCGCGCATGGCGGCCGACACGGCGCGGCGGATGACGGGCTCGCCCAGCCTGCGCACCATCGAGCGCAGCGTGCCGGCGATGCCGTCGTCCTCGCTTTCGTCGAGCACCCGGCCGGTCAGCATCAGCGCCCAGGTCGAGGCGTTGACGAAGATCGAGCTCGATTTCCCCGAATGCGCCGACCAGTCGTGCGGTGCGATCTTGTCCTGGATGAGGTCGTCCATGGTCTGCGTGTCGGGCACCCGCAGCAGCGCCTCCGCCAGGCACATCAGCGCCACACCCTCCTTGGTGGAGAGACCGTAGGCCGACAGAAAAACCTCCATCAGCCGGGGATCGGAGGAGGCGCGCACGGCGCACACCAACTCGGCGGCGCGCGTGGAAATCGCCTTGCGCTGCTCGGGCGTCAGACCGGCGAGTTCCACCAGCCGAGCCAGCGCCTCGTCCTCGTCGGGAAGGTAGTTTTCGCGGATATGGCTGCGGAGCACGTCGAGCGCGGTCATGACGATCCTGTTGGCGCGGGGCGGAGTGGAAAGGATGACGCTCGATTATCATGCACCGCTTTTCGGCGGGAACCAAACTTGTGGTGCCAGCAATCCGATCGAACTATAGAATGGCTGATCAAGAACCGAATCAGATCATAATCTCTATGCGGGAAGACCAACTGGACCGCATCGACCGCAACATCCTTGCCGCGCTTTCGCGCGAAGGTCGGCTGTCGGCGAGCGAACTGGCGGCCAAGGTCGGCCTGTCGAAGACGCCGGTGCAGGCGCGGGTGCGTCGGCTGGAGAAGGACGGCTTCATCCGCGGCTACATGGCCGTCATCGACCGCGAGCGCATGGGCGAAGGCCATGTCGCCTTCGTGCAGGTAAAACTGTCGGACACGCGCTCGCTGGCGCTTAATGAGTTCAACCGCGCAGTGCAGGCCGTACCCGAGATCGAACAGTGCCACATGATGGCGGCGAGCTTTGACTACCTCTTGAAAGTGCGCACCCGCGACATCGCCGCCTACCGCCGCGTGCTCGGCGAACGCATCTCGGCGCTGCCGCATGTCGCGCAGACGTCGACCTTCGTGGCGATGGAGACGGTGAAGGACCGGTAGGATGGCAGATCACTAAGCACCTGACGTGCCCACGAAGATGGGTTCGAGACGCGAATGGCGCCGCCGCCGTCACATATGATCCGATTTAGTCCAGCACCTTGCGGATATCGGCAATCGGTCGAAACAACTTCAGTGGGCGATCAGGAAACGGAAGGAAGCCTTCCCGCGCATAGAACGATCGAGCCGCGTCATTCTTGGCATCCACTATGACCGCAAAAGAGGCGATTTCGCTGCGGACTACCCGCATCAATGCGTCCGCGAGCAGGAAACGGCCAAAGCCGCGGCCTTGTTGATGCCGGTCGACGGCAAGTCGGCCGAGCAGAGTCGCAGGCACGAGCGGATAGCGGGCCAAACGACTCACCGTCTGTGCGGGAAGCTCGCTCAGCACAATTGCGGTCGAGGATAGAGTGTAGTAGCCGCCGATCGAACCATCATCCAGGATGAGCACGAAAGTCGCGGCCATGTTCTTGCGGGCATCCTGCCCAGCCTGAGTTCGAAAATATCGATCCAGCTGCTCGACGCCACTTGTGAACGCGCCGCGGTCGTGATGGGGGCCAAGAGCTTCGACGCGGAGGCCAGCCGTCAGCTTCACTACCTACCCGCCGGTTGTTTCGCGGTAGCGGCGCATCGTCTCACGCAGCCGGTCATTCGCGGGAGCGGGGTTCAACATGGCTTCAACGAAGGCCTCGCTGTCGCGAACCGACAGTTCCAGTTGCCGATGCTCCTCGATTGCGCGGCGGGCTGCGTCCTGAACGCTCGCCAGGACGAAGTCGGTCACTGTCCGCCCCTGCAGCGAGGCCGCCCGCTCAATCAAACCCTTCTGCTCGGCCGTGACACGGGCCTCCAACCGCTCTGCCTTAGCGCGGGTCCGGGGTGATTTGGTGGCCATGTTCTTCATCGTCAGCTCTCCTCCAAAATGTACGGCCAATGACCGGCCATTTCAAGTGAAACCCGTAATGTTCCTTCCGCCCTCGTCGTCCCCCTTTATCTCCACCCTGAATGCAGTACCTTGCGCTGCATTCAATCCGCACCCCCTGGCGACAGCGTCCCCAAAAACGCCACCAGCGCCGCCCTTTCCCTCTCAGACAATTGCAGCTGCTTTGCCTCCGAATGCCCTTCCGCCGGCTGCGGGGCGCGGGCATAGTGGTCCACCACCTCCTCAAGCGTCTTGATCTGCCCTGCATGCATGTAGGGCGCCCGCCCGGCCGCGCCGCGCAGCGACGGCGTCTTGTAGGCGCGCCTCAGTTCTGGCCCGTCGCGCACCATGTGGCGCAGCTCGCCGCAAGCCGCCTCGTCGCCGTCGCGAAAACGGCCGAGGCAGTTGAACGGATCGGCCAGCACTTCGGCTGTCGCCGTCTCACGGCCGAGATCGGGCGGCTTGCCCACAGCCGGCGGCACGCCGGTGTTGTGGAAAAAATCGTCCGTGAAGCGCGGGCCGTTGTGGCAGGTCGAGCAGTTCGCCTTGCCAATGAAGAGTTTCAGGCCGAGCACCTCCTCGTCGCTGAACACCGCATCCCCTTCCGGCTCGTACCCTGCGGCGAGCGCGTCGGCGAATCGGTCGAAGCGTGTCGGCTGATGCACAATCGTGCGCTCGAAGGCGGCGAGCGCCTTGCCGATATTGGCGAAGATCGTATCGATGCCGGCGCGCTTCGCTTCCGGCACCGCGGCCCAGGCCGCGCGCTCGGTCTCGGTTCCGAACGGCCCGGCCGAAGCAGGAAGATCGGCAAGGTCCGGCAGCGGTCCGAAAATGCGCTCGTAGCGGTCCTTGAATTCACGCGCGATCAGATGCGCATAGGCGGTGCGCGTCCCGGCATGCTCGTTCATATCCTCCAACGGCACCAGCGCCTGCGCCCACAGGCTGTCACGGCGGCCGTCCCAGAAGAACCACGGGCTGTAGGCGACCCCGGCGAGCGGCATGGTGCGCCGCTTGGTCTCGCCGACGGCGATCCCGAACGGCCGGTCGTCCTGGAACTGCCGGTCGATCATGTGGCAGGTCGAGCAGGCGACGCTGCCGTCGCGCGACAGCCTCTGCTCGAAGAACAGCGTCGCGCCGAAGGCAGCGGGCGCCGCCTGGTCGGCGAAGCGGTTGGTCGGATCGGGCGGCAGCGGTTGTTGCGCCGACAGCGACAACGAGGCGATCGCCGCCTTCTCGGCATCGGAAAAGCCATCGCCGCAGCCGGCCGCTAAGGCGGAGAACCCGACCGCGAACAGCAATGCCAGTGCCCGGCGCATGGCGCACCTAAAGCAGGATGTTGAAGGTCACCCGGTCGGTGCCGTCGTCGGCCGCGATGTCGAACCGCAGCACCCACCGGCCCGGCATGGAGAATTTTAGGCCATCGATCCGATAGCGGCCGTCCCCTTCTGCTGCCGATACGGTCGGCCGGGTCGGCAGGCCGTGATCGTGTTCGGGCATGCCGCCATCGACAGCGACCCGGGCATTTTCAACCGGACGGCCATCGGGATATCTGAGTTCCAGCGTCCAACTCGCCAGCGGGCCGACCGTCGGCTCGCCGCCTTCCGGCGCGATCGTGGCGACGAACAGGCGTTTTTCCGTCGCCTTGGAGCGCGCCAGGTCCGGCGTCGCCGCGGTCGGCGCCGTGAGATAGACGATGCCCATCGCCGCGGCTGCCAGTGCCACGAAGCCGAGAACGGCAAGGATTTTTGCAATCGGCCTGCGCACGATCTTCTCCACCACCAATCGCGGCAATCTACGCTCGCGACCGGCGATCGGAAAGCCGCCCATCGCCGCTTGTGAACGGCTGGCGGCAATGGCAAAAGGCGGCCAAGCTCGACGACGGGAGGAGGCAAACATGCGCGGCATCGCGACGATCGGCGAATGCATGCTGGAACTGTCCGGCCAGAGCGGCGAGACGTGGCGGCTCGGCTATGCCGGCGACACCTTCAACACCTTGTGGACGCTGCGGGCGCTGGCCGGCACCGAGCGCGACGCCGACTATGTCTCGGCCTACGGCGACGATCCCTTCTCCGAGCGGCAAATCGCCTTCTTCCGGGAAAACGGCATCGGCATCGCCGAAAGCCCGGTGATCGCCGGCGCGCGGCCCGGCCTTTATGCCATCACGCTCACCGGGGCAGAGCGCTCCTTCACCTACTGGCGCGCCGACGCCGCCGCCCGGCAGCTGGCGCGCGATCCGGCGACATTGGCAAAAAGCCTCGAAAACCGGGAGCTTGTGTATTTTTCCGGAATTACCCTGGCAATTCTGGAGCCCTCAGACCGTGCAGTTCTGCTGGAGGCCGTGGCGGAGGCGCGCCGGCATGGCACCCACATCGCCTTCGACCCCAACTACCGACCCCGCCTGTGGCCGGACGCGGCGGCCGCGCGGGCCGCCATCGACCAGGCGCTGGCGACCGTCGACATCGCCTTGCCCACCTTCCCCGACGAGCAGGCGCTTTACGGCGACCAGACGCCCGAGGACACCGCCATGCGTATCGAGCGGTCCGGCGTCGGCGAAATCGTGGTGAAGAACGGCGAGGAGACGGCGCTGATCGCCCATTATGGCGGCCGCCAAGGCTCGCCTGCCGTCAATGTCGCGACGCCGGTCGACACTACCGGCGCCGGCGACAGTTTTAATGGCGCCTACCTTGCCGCACGGCTTGCCGGCGATACGCCTGCCGAGGCCGCCGTCCGCGCCCACCGGGTCGCCGCCGCCGTCATCCAGGTGCGCGGCGCGCTGGCGCCGGTCGACGTGTTGAAGATGGCGTTCCGGGCGTAGAGACGCCGGCGACCGCTCACCCCCGCCGGAACCGGAACTCCGTGATCTGCCGGTAGATTTCGTCGGGCCGCAGCAGCGCCTGCGGGAAATACGGCCGATTAGGCGAATCGGGCCAGGTCTGCGCCTCCAGGCAGAAGCCGGAGAACGGCCCGTAGTCCCGCCCGCCAAGCCCGGCCGGCTGATTGCCAACGTATTGGCCGCCATAGAACTGGATGCCCGGCTCGGTGGTCCAGACCTCCATCTCGACGCCCGACCGGGCGCCGCGCGCCCAGGCCGCGCGCCGCAGGGCGCCGCGGGCGGCGGCCAGGCAAAAATTATTGTCGTAGCGGACGGATGCTTCCACCTCGGCGGGCCTGATCTTACGCGGCCGGCGGAAATCATACACGGTGCCCGCCACCGGCAGCACCTCGCCGGTCGGGATCAGCTCCGCATCGACCGGCAGGTAGGCATCCGCCGCGATCGTCAGCTCGTGCGACAGCGTGTCGGTCGCGCCGCCGTCGTCGAGATTGAAATAGGCATGCTGGGCGAGGTTGCAGAGCGTCGGCTGGTCGGTGGTGGCCGTCAGCTCGACGGAGAAAATGCCGGGTTCCCGCAGCCTGTAGACGCACTGCACGTCGAGGGAGCCGGGAAAGCCCATTATGCCGTCCGGATCGGTAAGCGAAAGACTGACGAAATCGGCGCCGAAACCGGCCACGGCCCAGTTGCGGCGGCCGTAGCCGCCCGAGCCGCCGTGCAGGCCGTGCGCTTGCGGACGCTCCGGCTCGATGCGGTATTCGTCCCCTGCAACGGTGAAGCGCCCGTCGCGGATGCGGTTGGCGTGGCGGCCCACCACCGCGCCGAAATAATTGGGATGTTCGAGATAGTCGTCGAAGCGCTCGAAGCCGAGCGTCAGCGGGGCCTCGTGGCCCTCCAGCCTGAGATCCTGGATCACAGCGCCCCACGACAGGATGTTTGCCGTGAGGCCGCCGGCCGAGATCGTCACCCGCCGGACCGGCTCGCCGTCCGGCGCATGACCGAAGATCGTGTCCGCCCCCATCTCCAGCGCCGCCGGCTCAGAGGCCGAGGCCGCCGATGCAGACATATTTTGTGTCGAGATAGTCCTCGATGCCCTGGTGGCCGCCCTCGCGGCCGATGCCTGACTCCTTCACGCCGCCGAACGGCGCCTCGACCGTGGTGATCAGGCCTTCATTGACGCCGACCATGCCGTATTTCAGCCCTTCCATCACCCGGAAGGCGCGACCGAGATCGCCGGTATAGAAGTAGCAGGCGAGGCCGAACTCGGTGTCGTTGGCGAGCTTTACCGCCTCCTCCTCCGTCTCGAAGCGGAAGACGGGCGCCAGCGGGCCGAAGATCTCCTCCTTCATGAACATCATGTCGGGGGTAGCCTCGGAGATCACGGTCGGCTCGAAGAAGGAGCCTCCGAGCGCGTGGCGCTTGCCGCCGGTCACCACCTTGCCGCCCTTGGCCTTCGCGTCGGCGACGAATTCCTCGACCTTCTCGACCGCCTTCTCGTCGATCAGCGGACCCTGCTGGGTGCCATCCTCGAGGCCGACGCCGACCTTGAGCTTGCGGCTCGCCTCGGAAAACTTCTCGACGAACGCGTCGTAGACGCCCGCCTGCACGAAGAAGCGGTTGGTGCATACGCAGGTCTGGCCGGAATTGCGGTACTTCGCAAGCATCGCGCCTTCCACGGCGCGGTCGATGTCGGCGTCGTCGAACACCAGGAACGGCGCATTGCCGCCGAGTTCCATCGACACCTTCTTCACGGTCGCGGCGGCCTTGGCCATCAGCATCTTGCCGACGCCGGTCGAGCCGGTGAAGGTGATCTTCTTGACCAGCGGGTTGGCGCAGATCTCGTCGCCGATTTCGGATGCCGAGCCGGTAACGATGTTGACCGTGCCCTTCGGAAAACCGGCCTCCTCGCACAGCGCCCCCCAGGCGAGGCCCGAATAGGGCGTCTGCGAAGCCGGCTTCACCACCGTGGTGCAGCCGGCGGCGAGCGCCGGCGCCAGTTTTCGCGACAGCATGGAGGACGGGAAGTTCCACGGCGTGATGGCAGCGACGACGCCGGTCGGCTCCTTGGTGACGAGGATGCGCCGGTCCGCCCAGGGCGACGGCACGACGTCGCCATAGGCGCGGCGGCCTTCCTCGGCGAACCACAGCACATAGGCGGCGGAGATGGCGATCTCGCCCTTGGCCTCGGTCAGCGACTTGCCCTGCTCCATGGTCAGCAGCTCGGCCAGCGGCTGCTGGTTGTCCATGATGGCGTCGTGCAGCTTGCGCAGCAGCTTGTGGCGCTCCAGCACGCTCGTCTTCTTCCACGACAGGAACGCGGCCTCGGCCGCCTCGATGGCGCGGCGCGTCTCGGCCTTGCCGGAGTTCGGCACGGTGCCGATGACCAGGCCGGTCGCCGGATTGGTGACGTCGACCGTCTTGCCGGAATCGGCCTGCACCCACTCGCCGCCGATGAAGTTGGCCTGGCGCATGAAATGGCTGGTCTTCTGGAGCATGATGGTCTCCCTGCGGTCCCGTCCGGGCGGGACCCTTTGCGTGACGTGATGAGGGCGCCGCGATCGGGCGCATGCGGCCACGCCGACCGGCGGCCGCTCCGGCAGTGGTCTTACCGCATAGGCAACGCCCGGATCAATCGCCGCACGCGCAGATCGCGATTGGTCCAGTTCAGCCGACCTGGCCTAACCGAACACCGCCTGCGCCGCCGTCAGCCACAGCGCGGTGGTGACCGCCGCAAGCGCCGTAGCGATCGTCATCTGGTTGGAGGCGAGCGCCTGGCCGGTGCCGAACTGGGTCGCGATGAGATAGGAATTCACTCCAGACGGCAGCGCCGCCGCCGCGACTGCCACTTTCGCGGTGAGCGGCGGCAGGCCGAACAGCCAGGCGAGCGCCAGCGCCGCCGCCGGCATCAGCCCGAGCTTCAGCGCCGACAGCGCCAGCGCCGGGCGCACATTGCCCGACACGCCGAAGCGTTTCAGTCCTAGCCCCATGGCGAACAGCGCCAGCGGCGCGGCGATCTCGGCCAGCGCATCGACGAAGCGCATGGCGAGCGCCGGCAGCTCCAGCCCGGTGAACCGCCACGCCAGGCCGCAGACGATGCCGACGATCAGCGGGTTGGTGAAAACCTTGCGCAGGAAATCCCGGACGATGCGCAGCGGGTGCATCGGCTCGCCGCCGTCCCGCGAGAACAGCTCGAACAGGATGATGGAGGCCATCAGCATGGTCGGCAGGTGGATCGAGATCAGCAGCGACAGCTCCTCGAAACCGCGCTGTCCGAACACGCCGAGCATGAAGGGGATGCCGAGCAGCACCAGGTTGGAGAAAGCCGACGACACGCCGCCGACCACACCGGCCCTGGAATCGCGGCCGAAGACGCGGGTGGTGACGAGGTGCCCGGCCGTCCAGGCGACGATGACCGCCGCGAAGTATACGCCCCACAGCCCCCACGGCGCTGAACCGTGGAAATCGGCCCCGATCATGGTGCGGAACAAAAGCAGCGGCAGCGCCACGCCGACGGCGAATTCGGAAAGCGCCTCGCCCGTCTGCACCTTCAGATAGCCTGTGGCGCCGGCGATATAGCCGAGCGCCACCAGCCCGAAGATGAACAGCACGGTTTCGAGAAGAGGAGACATCAGCGCGTGATAGGCGAGCGCCGGAGGCGGCGCAACGTCCGTGCGCGTCCACACGTGCATGCCGGCAACGCCCCTGGACCCGCCTGATACCGGCCTGTCAATCGTCGAACACCTTCTGTTGAGCTTTCGCCCCGCGCGCCGGCTTGTCTTTTCGCCGTCGATACCATCCCTATATCCGGGCGACCGCACAGGGAGGCCGGATGCTTCGTTTCGTTTTCGCATTGATCGCGCTCATCGCCACGGCAGTCGCCGCGCCGGCGACGGAAGCCGGCTGGGCGCTGCTGCGCGACGGCGGCCATGTCGTTCTGCTGCGCAACGCCATGGTGAGCGGCGGAGCCGCGGAGCCGGCCAATTTCGACATCGAGAAATGCAGCACGCAGCGCAATCTTTCCGAACGCGGCAAGCAGCAGGCGCGCAAGATCGGGGCGCTGTTCGCCGCCCGCGCCGCGCCGGTCGAGCGGATGCTGTCCAGCCGCTACTGCCGCTGCCTCGAGACGGCGCGTGTCGCCTTCCGCGAAGATCCGGAGCCTTTCGAAGCCCTCGACCCGCTCGCTGCCGACGAAGCGGTCAAGGCCGAGCAGATCAAGGCGATCCTGACCGAGATCACGAATTTCTCCGGCTCGGACAATTTTCTCATGATCACCCATGCCGAGAACATCCGCGAGTTGACCGGCGTTTCGGCGCGCGAGGGCGAGGCGGTGATCGTGCGGCCGGAGGGCGAGCGCCTGCACGTGCTCGGCCGCATCGTGTTCAACTGACCAGTGGTTGTTTTCCGACCGTCGGCGCCGACCTCCACCGCAGCGGGGAAATCGCTCTTTCGCCGCCTTGCGGTTTGCAGCCGGGGCGAAGTCCTGTAGGAGTGGCCCGTTTTTTCTGCTGAAGGAGGTGCCCGCGTGAGTCGTCAATCGGAGCTGGCCCTGAAAACCGCCATCGTGGCGCCCCCCTCCGCCTTCGAGGGAGATGCCTTCAAGGTCGTCCCGCATGCGGGCTCGAAGCAGCTCGCGATCTTCATGAGCGCTTCCGGCGCCAAGCCGGGTTCCTTCAATTTCGTCGACGCCGCGGACGAACTCCCCGCCAACCGGCTATTCCTGAACAATGGCGGCCGCAACGAATGGTACCAGGGCGGCGTCCCGGGCCTGGGCGACGATGTCGATCAAACGCTGCATACGCTTTCGCTCTGGGCCCGCTATCTCGGGGCCGAGGAAATCGTGGTCGTCGGGCAAGGCATGGGCGCACACGGCGCCATCCTCTACGGAACGCAACTCGGCGCGCGCGTCCTCGCCTTTTCTCCGGAAACCACGCTGAAGCTGCCGGCAAGCCGCAGCGAAAGGCTGATGGCGCCGGATGCCCCCATCCGGCACCAGAACCTGCACGGCTTCGTCCGCGCCGCCGAACAGCCGGTCACGGTGATTGCGGGGGAGCGCGATCCTGTCGAGCTCTACTGCATGAGCCTGGCGACGGCGCTGCCGAATTTTCAGGGACGAACCCTCCGCCGGGTCGGCCATGACATTCCGGCCTATCTGCATGGCAGACGCCTTCTGGTGCCGCTGCTGCAGGCCTTTCTCGCCGGTGAACCGCTGCCGCCGCTGCAACAGGACGGCAACGCACTGCGGCACGAGGGTTTTGCCACCTACTTCTATGCGCTGCATGTCGCCCACGACCGGAAGGAATGGAACGCCGCTATCCGCATCGGCCGGGAAGTCACCAAGCAGAACCTGTGGTCGGACCATGCCCACTATCTGCTGGGATTGGCGCTCATGCAGGAAGGGGACCATGCGGAGGCGTTGCGCGCCTTCGCGCTCGCCGACGCGATCCTGCCCGACCAGCCCAACTACCGCTTCAACCTGGCGACGTGTTTCAAGAAGCTCGGCGACTACGATCAGGCGATCGCCATTCACCGCAAGTCAATGCAGGCGTTCCCGCGCTTCGCCAAGCCCAGCTACGACCTCAGCCTGATCTACATGCAGTTCGGGCTCTATGCGAAGGCGCAGACCTTCGCGGCGAAGGCGGCGAAGATTGAGCCCGCCAACAAGGGCTATGCCGCGCATGTCAAGAAGATCAAGGCCAGGGTACAGAAGGGCTCGCAGCCGGGCGACATGTCGGAAGAAGCGGTGCGGATGCGCGCGGTCTACGGAGCCTGAACGGCGGGGCTCGAAATGCCGCCGCCGGGATGGTCCTGCCCGGGCCTCCGGCTTGCTAGGCAGGTAACAGTATCCTTTTAATCGATTGAGCCGCCCGGATGCCGCGTTGCGCTCCGAATCGGCGCTGCAAATGTCGCGAAAAGTTGGAAATTCGCTGTTTTCCCGGTCGTTTTTCCACTATTCGGTCGGCATCCAGATTATTTTTTGCAGATCGTGAGGAGACAGTTTGCATGGCCCGCATCACCCTTCGGCAGTTGCTTGATCACGCCGCCGAGCATGGCTACGGCGTCCCCGCCTTCAACATCAACAATATGGAGCAGGCGCTGGCGATCATGGAAGCGGCGGACGCCGCCAACGCTCCGGTGATCCTGCAGGCCTCGCGCGGCGCCCGCGCCTACGCCAACGACATCATGTTGCGCCACATGATGGACGCCGTCACCGAGATCTATCCGCAGATCCCGGTGTGCGTGCATCTCGACCACGGCAACGAGCCCGGCACCTGCATGACGGCGATCCAGTCGGGCTTCACCTCTGTGATGATGGACGGCTCGCTCAAGGCCGACGGCAAGACGCCCGGCGACTGGGACTACAATGTCGGTGTGACCAAGACGGTCACCGACATGGCGCATCTCGGCGGCATCTCGGTCGAGGGCGAACTGGGCGTGCTCGGCTCGCTGGAGACCGGCATGGGCGACAAGGAGGACGGCCACGGCGCCGAGGGCAAGCTGTCCCACGACCAGCTGCTCACCGATCCCGACGAGGCGGTGAAATTCGTCGCCGAGACCAGGGTCGACGCGCTGGCCATCGCCATGGGCACCAGCCACGGCGCCTACAAGTTCTCGCGCAAGCCGGACGGCAAGGTTCTCGCCATGCACGTCATCGAGGAGATCCACCGCAAGCTGCCGAACACGCATCTGGTCATGCACGGCTCCTCCTCCGTGCCGGAGGACCTGCAGGAGATCATCAACAAATACGGCGGCAAGATGAAGCCGACCTGGGGCGTGCCGGTGGAGGAGATCCAGCGCGGCATCAAGAACGGCGTGCGCAAGATCAACATCGACACCGACAACCGCATGGCGCTGACCGGCCAGATCCGCAAGATTCTCTCCGAGGACCCGAGCGAGTTCGACCCGCGCAAATATCTGAAGCCTGCAATGGCGGCGATGACAAAACTGTGCAAGCAGCGCTTCGAGGAGTTCGGCACCGCCGGTCACGCCGACAAGATCAAGCCACTGCCGGTTTCCGAAATGGCCAAGCGCTACAAGAACGGCAGCCTCGACCCGAAGTTCGGCTGAGCGCGAGCTTTCTCCCCTTTGAGGGAGGAGATGGCCGCGAAGCGGCCAGAAGGGGTACAAGCGGCCGTGCGCCCGCGCCCGTTCTGACGGCGTAAGACGAGGTGCCGAGCACTGCTGCACGTACCCCACCTGGCGGCTTCGCCGCCACCCTCCCCTCGAAGGGGAGGAAACGGAGACGCCAATGCCCCTCATCGAAGTCTGCGTCGAAGGCATTGACGGGCTGGTGGCCGCCCAGGAAGGCGGCGCCGACCGCGTCGAGCTGTGCGCGGCGCTGATCGAGGGCGGCATAACGCCGAGCATCGGTACCGTACGGCAGGCGCTCGCCGTCGCCAAAATCCCGTTCCATGTGATCGTGCGGCCGCGCGGCGGCGATTTCCTCTACAGCGAGCGCGAGTTCGGCTCGATGCTCGATGACGTGGCGGCGCTGCGTGATTTCGGCGTCGCGGGCATCGTCGTCGGCTGCCTGAGGGCCGACGGCACGATCGACGAGCCGCGGATGGCGGCGCTGGCCGAGGCGGCCGGGCCGCTCGCCGTCACCTGCCACCGCGCCTTCGACATGACGCGCGATCCGGCGGAAGCGCTGGAGGCGCTGGCGCGCTGCGGCGTCGGCCGCGTGCTCACCAGCGGCCAGCGCGACACGGCGGTCGAGGGTGCCGACCTGCTCGCCCGCCTGGTGAGGCAGGCGTCCGGCCGCATCATTGTCATGGCCTGCGGCGGGCTCGACGCCGTCAACATCGCCAGTGTTCTGGCTGCCACCGGCGTCGAAGAGATGCATTTCGCCACGCTGAAGAACGTGCCGAGCGGCATGGCCTACCGCAATCCGAATGTCGGCATGGGCGGCACCGACCTCGACCGCGAGTACCGCAACACGGTGACGGATGCCGAAGCGGTGGCGGCAACGATCGCGGCCGCGCAGTCGACTGCCTAAACCCGCACCGGCCTTTCCGGGAGCCGCTGGAAGGTTGCGCCACGACGCCGGCCGACCGCATCGTTCAGACGTTCGCCCCGCCGTCGATCGTGAATTCGGCGCCGGTGACGTTGCGTCCTTCCGGCCCGGCCAGCCAGGCGACGAGTCCTGCGACGTCGTCCGGATCGCTGAAGCGCCGGAGCGGGATCGATCGCAGTTGCGCCGCCGCCCCCGGGCCTGAAGCCGGGTTCATGTCCGTGTCGGTCGGGCCGGGGTGGACGACATTGACGGTGATGCCCCGCGCGCCCAGGTCGCGCGCCATGCCCTTGGTCATTCCGATGAGGGCGGCCTTGCTCAGCGAATAGAGGCTGAGTCCTTCTTCCGGCGCGCGCGTGGCGAAGGTGCTGCCGATCGAGATGATCCTGGCGCCATCGCCCATGTGACGCGCCGCCGCGCTGGAGGCCAGGAAGGGGGCGCGAAGATTGATGGCGACGGTCTTCTCGAAATCCTCCCGGGTAAGTCGGTCGATCGCGCCGACCTCGTAGACGCCGGCGTTGTTGACCAGGACGTCGAGCCTGCCGAGCCGCTCGACGGTCAGACTGACGGCGGTTTCGACCGCGCCGGGATCGGCGCTGTCGGCATGAATCGCCAGGGCGCGGCGCCCCCGCTCTTCGACCGCCCGGACCATCGCTTCTGCCCTGTCGCCCGAGCGGGCGTAGGTGAAGGCGACATCGGCGCCTTCCAAGGCCAGGCGTCCGGCGATCGCGGCACCAATTCCGCGACTTCCTCCCGTGACCAGCGCAACCTTGCCAACCAGCTTGCTCATGTCTCGACTCCTTTTAATTTAGTGATTACTACATATTTCATGCGCCGCTTGCCCAGACACGTCAAGCAGTTTATTTATCGACTGATACAAAAAGGATGAAGGCATGTCCGGACGCGGCAGGCCACGGCAGTTCAATCGTCAGGAAGCGCTGCGGTGCGCGATGGAGCTGTTCTGGGCAAAGGGTTATGGCGGCACGTCGCTGGCGGACCTGACGGCTGCGATGGGCATCAATCCGCCCAGCCTCTATGCCGCCTTCGGCTCCAAGGAAGAGCTGTTCAGCGAGGCGGTGGAGCTCTACGAGCGCAGCGAAGGCCCGGAGATATGGGAAGCGCTGACGACCGAGCCGACCGCGCGCGCCGCCTTCGAGGCCTATCTGAGGCGGACGGCCCATTCCTTCACCCGCTCGGACAAGCCGGCCGGCTGCCTGATCGTGCTGGGCGCGCTCAACGGCAGCGACGCCAGCCCCGAAGCCTGCGCCGTGCTGCGCCGGCATCGCGCCGGAAATCTCGCGGGATTGCGCGAAAGGCTGGAGCGCGGCGTCGCCGAGGGCGAGCTGCCTGCCGGCCTCGACTGCCAGGCGATCGCCAGCTTCTACGCCACCGTCCAGCAGGGCATGTCGATCCAGGCCCGCGATGGCGCCGCCGTCGGGACGCTGCTCGCCGTCGCCGAAGGCGCGATGGCCGCCTGGGACAGGCTGACCGCCGTACCGCGGGAAGCGTCGCCAGCCTGACTTCCGCCCGCGCCAGCCCCCGTTACCCGCGCCGTCGAAGGAACGGCAGGTTGTCGATATCCTCCCGCCAAGTCGGACTTGTGAAAAGCGGTGGCGTAAAACTGGCCTTGGCGCACCGGCTGCGCCTATAGTCTGCCGCGACTCCCTGACCTGGACGATGCCCTGCGATGGCGGAATATTCTGCTCTCTCGATCCTGAAGAACGCGCTTTCGGGCAACCGCCACTGGAAGCCGGCCTGGCGCAAGCCGGACCCGAAGCCGTCCTATGACGTCATCGTCATCGGTGGTGGCGGCCACGGGCTGTCGACCGCCTACTATCTCGCCAAGGAGCACGGCATCACCAACGTCGCCGTGCTGGAGAAGGGCTATCTCGGCTCCGGCAATGTCGGACGCAACACCACGGCCGTGCGCTCCAACTACCTGCTGCCGGAAAACATCCGCTTCTACGAGCAGTCGATGAAGCTGTGGGAGAATCTTTCCCACGACCTCAACTACAACGTCATGTTCTCGCAGCGCGGCGTGCTCAACCTGGCTCACACGCCGGCACAGCTCGACGATTATGCCCGCCGCGGCAACGCCATGCGCCATCTCGATGCCGACGCAGAGCTCATGACGCCGGAGCAGATCGCCCGCCTCGTGCCCGGCATCGACATGTCGCGCTCCGCCCGCTTCCCGATCGTCGGCGGGCTGATGCAGCGGCGCGCCGGCACGGCCCGCCACGACGCCGTCGCCTGGGGCTATGCGCGCGGCGCCGACCGCCGCGGCGTCGACATTCTTGAGAACTGCGCGGTCACCGGCTTCCTCAGGGAAGGCGACCGCGTGGTCGGCGTCGCCACGACGCGCGGCGAGATCAGGGCGAAGAAGGTGGCGGTGGCGGTCGCCGGCTCCACCGGCCACGTGCTCCGCATGGCCGGCATCGAGCGCCTGCCGATCGAGAGCCACGTGCTGCAGGCCTTCGTCTCGGAATCGCTGAAACCCTTCCTCGATACCGTGGTCACCTTCGGCATGGGCCATTTCTACATGGGCCAGTCCGACAAGGGCGGGCTCGTCTATGGCGGCGACCTCGACGGCTACAACTCCTACGCCCAGCGCGGCGGTCTGCCGATCGTCGAGGAGGTGATGAGCGAGATGCTGGCGCTGTTCCCGTCGCTGGCGCCGGTGCGCGTGCTGCGCTCCTGGGGCGGCGTGTGCGACATGTCGATGGACGGCTCGCCGATCATCACCACCGGCCCGCTGCCCGGCATGTATCTCAACTGCGGCTGGTGCTATGGCGGCTTCAAGGCGACGCCGATCTCCGGCTGGTGTTTCGCCTGGACCATCGCCAAGAACGCCCCGCACGAGCTCAACGCCTCCTTCACCCTCGACCGGTTCCACCGCGGCCTCGTCATCGACGACAAGGGCCAGGGCGCGACGCCAAGGCTGCATTGAAACCCACTTTGATGTTCGCATTCCTTCACACCCCCCTCTGTCCTGCCGGACATCTCCCCCACAAGGGGGGAGATTGGCTGTCATCTCCCCTCTCGCCAATCGCCAACGTCGCAGGATGGGCGGCAATGTCGAAGCTGCCGATCTCCCCCCTTGTGGGGGAGATGTCCGGCAGGACAGAGGGGGGTGCCTCGCGCCAACCGTTCACACACTACGCCTGGACCACTTCCCCATGCTGATCCCCTGCCCCTATTGCGGCCCGCGCGACGTGTCCGAGTTCACCTACCAAGGCGACGCCGGCCGCGTGCGTCCGGATCCCGCCTCGACCGACCAGGCGGCATGGAACGCCTATGTCTACGACCGGACCAACCCGGCCGGCGACCATCATGAGTATTGGCAGCACTCCGGCGGCTGCCGCTCGCACCTCAAGGTGACCCGCAACACGCTCAGCCACCGCATCCTCGACGTCGCCTTCGCCCGGCCCTCAACCGCGCATGCCTCGTCCCGCAGACAGGGGCCTCGCCCATGAGCCCGCGCCGCGGCAATGGCGGGCGCATAGACCGCACCCGCACGATCCGCTTCACCTTCGACGGCAGGCCGATGACCGGACATGCCGGCGACACGCTCGCCTCGGCGCTGCTAGCCGGCGGCGTGTCGCTTTTCGGCCGCTCCTTCAAGTACCACCGCCCGCGCGGCCTCTTGTCGGCCGGCGTCGAGGAGCCAAACGCGCTGGTCACGGTGCTGCGCGGCGAGGTGCGCGAGCCCAACATCCCGGCCACCACCACCGAAATCCACGACGGCTTTACCGCCGTCAGCCAGAACCGCTTTCCCTCACTGGATTTCGACGTCGGTGCCGTCAACGGGCTCGCCGGCCCGCTGATCTCGGCCGGCTTCTACTACAAGACCTTCATGGGACCGGTGCTCGGCCCGCTGAAGGGCACGCGCTTCTGGATGATATGCGAGCGCTTCATCCGCCGCGCCGCCGGCCTCGGCCGCGCCGGGCTGGCACCTGATACGGCGCGTTATGAGCGCATGAACGCCTTCTGCGACGTGCTGGTCGTCGGCTCGGGTCCGGCCGGGCTGATGGCCGCCAGCACCGCGGCCGACAGCGGTGCGCGCGTCATCCTGGCCGAGCTCGAGCCGCGCCTCGGCGGCTCGGCCAACTGGTCGGCCGAGACCATCGACGGCACGCCGGCGTCCGAATGGTCTGCGGAAGCCGTCCGCGACCTTGCCGGGCGCGACAACGTCCGGCTGCTGCCGCGCACTACCGTTTGGGGCTACTACGACGACAACACCATCGCGGCGCTGGAGCGCGTCGCAGACCACAAGCCGGCGCCGGCCAAGGGCGAGCCGCGCCATCGCCACTGGACCATTCGCTCCCAAAAGGTCGTGCTCGCCACCGGCGCCTTCGAACGCCCGCTAGTGTTTCCCGGCAACGACCGGCCGGGGGTGATGCTCGCCTCCGCCGCCGAACGCTATGCGCGGGAATTCGGCGTCGTCACCGGCGACAAGGCCGTTCTGTTCGTCAACAACGACGGCGCCTATGCGGCAGCCGCCGGACTGCGCGAGGCAGGCGGCACGATCGCCGCCATCGTCGACATGCGCGCGGAAATCTCCGCCGAGGCGCGCGCCATCGCCGCCGCGGCCGGCTGCGAGCATCTCACAGGCCATGCCGTCGTCGGCACCGAGGGCGGCAAGGCGCTTTCCGGCGTCAAGGTGCAGCGCTTCGACGCCGCCACGCGCCGGCTTTCCGGCGAGCCGCGCCATCTCGATGCCGACTGCCTGCTGGTCTCCGGCGGCTGGTCGCCCGCCATCCACCTCGCCAGCCAGGCCGGCACCGCGCCGCGCTGGGACGACGGCCTGCAGGCCTTCCTGCCGCCGGCGCCGACACAGGCCTGGCTCGGCGCCGGCGCCTTCAACGGCCGCTTCTCCACGGCGCAGGCGCTGGCGGAAGGCATTTCCGCCGGGCTGACCGCCGCCGCCGGCAAGGGCCGTCCGGCCGTCGCACCTGCGGTCGGCAACGCAGCCCCCTTCTCCGAGCCGGCGCCGGTCTTCGAGGTCCCGGCCAAGGGAAAAGCCTTCGTCGACTTCCAGCACGACGTGACGGCCGAGGACGTCCGGCTGGCCCATCGCGAAGGGTTCGTCTCGGTCGAGCACCTGAAGCGCTACACCACGCTCGGCATGGCGACCGACCAGGGCAAGACCTCCAACGTGCCCGGGCTCGCCATCATGGCCGAGACGCTCGGCAAGCCGATCCCCGAGGTCGGCACCACGCGCTTCCGCCCGCCCTTCGCGCCCGTGTCGATCGGCGCGCTGGCGGCCGAGCGTTTCGGCGACATCAAGCCGGAGCGGCTGACGCCGATGCACGACTGGCATGCCGACAACGGCGCCACGCTCTATGCCGCCGGCCTGTGGCTGCGTCCGCAGATCTACGGCCTGTCGGGCGAGACCGTCGATCAGGCCTATGTGCGCGAGGCGCGCATCGTGCGCGAGGCCGCCGGCATCGTCGACGTGTCGACGCTCGGCAAGATCGCCGTGCAGGGGCCGGACGCGGCCGAATTCCTCGACCGGGTCTATACCAACATGTTCTCCACCCTGCCGGTGAACAAGGCGCGCTACGGCCTGATGCTGCGCGAGGACGGTTTCGTCATGGACGACGGCACGACCTGGCGGCTCGGCGAGCACGATTTCCTGATGACCACGACCACGGCCAATGCCGGCAAGGTCATGCAGCATCTCGAGTATTTCCTCGATGTGGTGTGGCCGGACCTCAGGGTGCACGTCACCTCCGTCACCGACCAGTGGGCGGGTGCTGCGATCGGCGGGCCGAAGGCGCGGGAAATTCTCGCCGCCTGCGTCACCGGCACGGCGGTCGACAATGCCGCCATGCCCTTCATGGGCATCGTCAAAGGCGACATCGCCGGCGCGCCGGTGACGATCTGCCGCCTCTCCTTCTCCGGCGAAATGGCCTTCGAAGTCTATTGCGGCGCCGGCCACGGCACGCATGTCTGGGAAGCGCTGATCGAGGCCGGCAAGCCATACGGCCTCGTCCCCTACGGGCTGGAGGCGCTGGGCACACTGCGCATCGAGAAGGGCCATGTCACCGGCGCCGAGATCGACGGCCGCACCACCGCGCACGACCTGCATCTCGACTGGATGCTGTCGAAGAAGAAGCCGTTCATCGGCTCCGCCATGCTGGGGCGCGAGGGTCTTGTCTCGGACGAACGCCTGAGCCTTGTCGGCCTGATCGCCCGCGACAACCGGCCGCTCAACGGCGGCGCGCATGTCGTCGACTACCCCGACGAGGAGCGTCCGCGCTATTCGCTCGGCCACCTTACCGCCGCCTGCTACTCGCCGGCACTGGGCAAGCACATCGCGCTGGCGCTGATCCGCGGCGGCAAGGCGCGCCATGGCACCCGCGCCTACATCTCCGATCCGCTGCGAAAACGCTTCGGCGAGGTCGAGATCGTCAGCCATCACTTCTTCGATCCGGAAGGGACCCGCCTGCATGGTTGAGATGCTGTCGCCTCTGCAGCCGGTGTGGCGCCCGGGCTCGCATGGCAACTTCGCCGACGGCGTCGGCGTGGTGCTGTCGGAGACGCAGCCCGGCTCCATCGTGCAGGCCGCGGCCTGGCCCGGCTCGGAACGGGCCGTCATCGCAGCGATCAAGACGGCAACCGGCCTGTCGCTGCCCGACGGCGCCGGCGGCGGTGTCGCCACGGAGGCCAAGGCGGCTTTCGGCTTCGCGCCCGGCCGCTTCCTGATCGTGGCCGACGACGAGGGGCTGGCTGACACGCTGGTTCAGGCGATCCCAATAAGTGACGGAACCGTCACCGATCTTTCGCATGGTCGTACGGCGATCCGTATCGCCGGGGTGAAGGCGGAGTGGGTGCTGCAGAAATTCTTCGCCGTCGACTTCTCGCTGCCGGCGCTGCCCGTCGGCTCGGGCATCTCGACCAATCATCACGACATTTTCGCGCAGATCCAGCGCACCGGCCCCGACCGTTTCGATCTCTACGTCTTCCGCTCCTTCGCCCGCAGCTTCTGGAAGATGCTCTGCCACGGCTGCGACGAGGTCGGCTACGAGGTGCGATGAGGGTCAGGCTGGCGACGATGCGCGCGGCCCGCGAGGCCGATGCCTGCCGCGGCGTACCCGTCGGCGCCCACAACGACATCTGGTCGGCAGGGCTGACGACGATTGCGGCCGAATGGCGATTCGGCGCCGGCCGGCGAAATCGAATAACCAGGCTGGCCTCGCCGGTGCGCGGAAAGCTACGCGGCCGCGATCGCCATCGCATGGGCGCGGGCGTTCTCGCGCAGTACGTCGACATGGATCGACTTCAGCAGGCTTGCGAGTTCTCCCGCCGGATTCGGGCCGAGTTCCCTCAACATCAGCCATGACACCTCCTGCGGGCCGGCGACGCGCTTGCCCCTCGCGACCTCGCGCCAGACCTTCAGTGCGCGGACGATCACGGTATGGGTGACGGCGGCCAGCCCCGCCCGGTGCAGCAGCGCCGAGACGGCACCGTCGCCGCCGGCGGCGAGCAGCGACTTCACGCGGTGCCCGGCCTCTCCGCTCAGGGCAATCAGGGCGGATCCGAAAAAATCCATCTTGCCGTGCGCGACCACGCGGATGAGGAAGGCGGCGGTGAGGTCGCCGCGCAGACGCAGGTGCTCGATCAGCGCGCCGTGTTCGTCGGCATGCGTGCCTTCGATGAGCATGAGCGATGCCCTGACACAGGCGTCGCGCGCCACCTTCTCGGCGCGTGCATGGCCGATCAGCGCGCGGACCAGCGGCGCCCGGCTCAGCGCGTCGCCGAGCTTGACCAGCAGCATGTGACGGCAGTCCGAGGGCAGCCGCGGATCGGCGACCATGGCTTCGCGCAGTCGCCCGACATGGCCGTGCCTTTCGGCGATGCGGCGGAAGCTGATCGAGGCGATGTCGGCGCCGGGATTGGCGAGAAGGGCCGAGCAGGCTTCGGCTTCGCCCACCTCGGCCAGCGCGGCCGAAACCGACATCGAGATGGCCGACCTGCGGGCGATCAGTTCCTGCGTGGCCACGCTTCCCGTGGCGACCCGGTCGATCAGATCGGCATCGGTGATCAGCGGCGAGCGCCCGATGATCAGGCTGGCCACCTCCGGCTGGTCGGAGGCCAGCGCGCTGATCACCTGCAAGGGGGCGTGCCGGCTCATCGACAGGGCTTCAGCAAGCGCCAGCCGCACTTTCCACGAGGGGTCGTCGAGCAGGAAGGTGAGCGCCGCTTCCGCCGCGCAGCGTTCCTCGAAGGCGAAGCGGTTCTCGATGAAGGCGCGCGCCAACGCACTCGCCGCCGCGGCCCGCTCGGCGACGCGCGCCGTGTTGACCCACCTCAGGAATTGCGACACCACCATGCGGACTGCCCACTACCCCCCGGAACGATGCCCGGTCCCGTCGGCGACCCTAGGAACAAAAGGTTTACGAAGCGTTCACCATGTTCCTTAACCGGCTTGCCAGCCGGGGCGGCGGGGGCTAGCAAGGTCGGGAAACAGGAGGAGATCGCGTGGCGGGCTTGTACCTGGAGGAGTGCCGGCCGGGGCTGGTCGTCCGGCACCAGCTCACCAAGACGGTGACGGAGAACGACAACATGATGTTCTCCACCATGACGCTCAACCCGCAGCCGCTGCATATCGACTTCGACTTCGCTGCCAAGAGCGAATGGGGCCGGCCGCTGGTAAACTCGCTGTTCACGCTCGGCCTGATGATCGGCATCTCCGTGCACGACACGACGCTCGGCACGCTGGTCGGCAATCTCGGCATGCGCGAGACGGTGTTTCCGCATCCGGTCTTCCATGGCGACACGATCCGGGTGGAGACGGAGATCGTCTCGGCGCGCGAATCGAAGTCGAAGCCGGATCGCGGCATCGTCGAGATGGAGCACCGCGCCTTCAACCAGGACGGCGTGCTTGTGGCGCGCTGCCTGCGCCAGGCGATGATGCTGAAGAGGCCCGCCTGATGCGCTCGCTGCTGTTCGTCCCCGGCGATTCGGAGCGCAAGCTCGAGAAGGGATTCGCGTCCGCTGCCGACGTCATCATCGTCGATCTTGAGGATTCGGTCGCAGCGGGCAACAAGGCGGCCGCCCGCACGATCGCGGCCGATTTCATCCGCGCCCGGCGGACCGCGAGGGCCGCGATCTACATCCGGGTCAACGATTTCTCTTCCGGCCTCACGGATGACGATTTGGCGGCGCTGGTGCCGGCGCGGCCGGACGGCATCATGCTGCCCAAGGCATCCGGCCTGCCTGATGTCGAGCGGTTGGCCGCGAGGCTCCGCGTCCAGGAGGCAGAGAACGGCCTTGCCGACGGCGCCACCCGCATTCTGCCAATCATCACCGAGACCGCCGCCGGCGTGTTCGGCGCGGCGAGCTACGGCCAAGGCCACCAGCGTCTTGCCGGCGTCACCTGGGGCGCGGAGGACCTTTCGGCCGCCATCGGCGCGCACGCGACCCGCGACGAGCGTGGCCGCTATACCGACGTCTTTCGCCTCGCCCGCTCGGTCACGCTCCTTGCAGCCTCGGCGGCCGAGACCGCGGCGATCGACACCGTCTTCGTCAACTTTCGCGACACGGCCGGCCTGAAGGCCGAATGCCTCGATGCCGAGCGCGACGGTTTTGCCGGCAAGATGGCGATCCATCCCGACCAGGTGGCGATCATCAACGAGGCGTTCACCCCCTCACCCGAGGTGGTAGCGGAGGCGCGTGCCGTGATCGAAGCCTTTGCCGCCGCCGGCAATCCGGGCGTGGTCGGCATCGGCGGCAAGATGTACGACCGCCCGCATCTCAAGCGGGCAGAGCGCCTGCTGGCCAGGCTGCGTCCGTAACCGCGATGCAGCCTGGCCAGTCTCAATCCCGATCCCATTTCGGCGGGCGCATGGCAAAGGTTGCATCGACGCGGGCATAGTCGAAATAGCCGAGACGGGCGACGTTGCCGGCCTTGGCCGTGTCGAACAGCCCGTCCTTGAGATAGGCCTCGTCGATATGGACGCCGACGACCTCGCCGATCGCGATCGTGGCGGGCGACGACCCGTCGAGCGCCTTCGGGTGGATGATTTCGGTCACCTTGCATTCAAGTGCTGCCGGAGCCTCGGCGACGCGCGGCGGCGCCACCAGCCGCGAGGGTGCGGCCGCCAGCCCCGCATAGTCGAATTCGTTGACGCCGCGTGGCGCCTCCACGGAGGTCCTGACCATCCGCTCGGCAAGCTCGCGGCCGACCAGGTTGACGACGAATTCGCCGGTCTCCTCGGCGAAGGTCACGCTGTCCTTGCCGTTGTCGGAGGAGAACCAGACGAGGGGCGGCTTCGACGAAAGCGCATTGAAGAACGAATAAGGCGCGAGATTGACCTGCCCTGCCCTGCTCATCGTCGATATCCAGCCGATCGGCCGCGGCGCCACGATCGCCTTGAACGGATCATGCCGCAATCCGTGGCCTTTCGCCGGCTCGAAGAACATCGTCTATTCCTTCCACGGCCCGGAGTAGTCGGAATAGAGCGCCGGGACATCCGGGCGCGGCCGCTCCGGCGGCTGGCCTTCATAATTGCCGATGTGGACGAAGCCGACGACGCGCTCGTGCGGCGCCAGACCGAGCAGCCGGCGCCCCTCCTCCACGTCAGAGTACCAGTTGGTGATCCAGTTCGCCCCATAGCCGAGCCCGTTCGCAGCAATCAAAAGGCTCATGGCGGCGGCTCCGCCTGACAGGAACATCTCCCATCTCGGGATCTTCAGGTTCGGTTTCGGGCTCGAAATCACACCGATCACCAGCGGCGCGCGGGAAAACCGCTCGCGCTCCTTCTGCTTGCGGCCTTCCGGCTGCGGCCCCTCGACCGCGTCGACCAGGTCCGCCAGCTTCTCGCCGATCTCCTCGCGTGCCTTGCCGCGATAGAGGATGAAGCGCCAGGGCTCCAGCCGCCCGTGATCCGGCACGCGGCTTGCGATCTTCAGCATCAGGGCGATCTCGTCGTCCGTCGGACCGGGCCCCTTGAGATCCTGGATCGGCGCGGAGCCGCGGGCAAGCATGAAGTCGATGATGGGCGACGCCATTTTATTGTGGTTCCTCGAGTTTTCGCTGAAGCACGCTGGGCGGCGGCTTGGGCCGCGCCCTAGCGCGCGCGGTCTTGAAATTGCCACCGCCTTGCGCTTCAAGGCAAGACATGATCGCGCGAAAATTCCTGCTGGTGGCCGTCGGCCTTGTCGCACTCCCGGCTGCCGCATCCGCGCAGGACCGCGGCGATCGCCTGCACATCGACATGCCCGGTCTGTCCACCTACGCCCCGGCCCAAGCCACCTCGCCCTTGGCGACCGCCGGGCTCGGCCGCATCACGCTGGCGGCGCAACTGGTGGGCGATGGCGCCGAGATCACGCGCGGCCTGGTCTGGCGGGTGTTCGATACCGAGGCAGGCCCGGACGGTAAGCTGAAGCTCGTCGCCTCGGCCAAGGGCGGCACGCAGTCCTTCGACCTGATGCCGGGGCAATATCTCGTGCACGCCTCCTACGGGCGCGCCGGCGCGACCAAGCGCGTGTCGGTCGGCAGCGATGCCAAGCGCGAGGCCTTCGTGCTGGATGCCGGCGGGCTGAAGCTCAATGCGGAGAATTCCGGCGGCCTGCGCATTCCCGGCAACAAATTGAGCTTCTCGGTCTACCAGGGCGACGACAAGCCGGGGGCCGAGCGCGCGCTGATCCTGCCCGACATCAGCCCGGACACGGTGATCCGGCTCAACGCCGGCACCTATCACGTCGTGTCGACCTACGGGAACGTCAACGCCGTCGTGCGCTCCGACATCAAGGTCGAGGCGGGCAAGCTGACCGAGGCTACCGTGGAGCACAGGGCGGCCGAGCTGACGATGAAGCTGGTGCGCGAGGCCGGCGGCGAGGCCATCGCCGACACGTCCTGGTCGGTTCTCACCAATTCGGGCGATCCGGTGCGCGAGAGCGTCGGCGCCTACGCCTCCATGGTGCTGGCCGAAGGCGACTACACCATCGTCGCCAAGAACCGCGACCACATCTACCAGCGCGACTTCACGGTCGAGGCCGGCCGCAACGAGGAGGTCGAGGTGATCGCCGACGAGAATGTTCCGCCGGCCGTGGAGGGCGCGGACTGAGCGCGTTCCCGCCAGCCGTCTAAAACTCGATTCCCTGCTGCGCCTTCACGCCGGCTGCGAAGTGGTGCTTGGTCGCGCCCATCTCGGTGACCAGGTCCGCGGCCTCGACCAGCGCCGGCTTGGCGTTGCGGCCGGTCACCACCACATGCAGCCCGCCGCGCCGCGCCTTGAGCGCCGCGACGACCGCGTCGAGATCGAGATAATCGTAGCGCAGCGCGATGTTGAGTTCGTCGAGCACGACGAGGCCGATCGTCGGATCGGCCATGAGTTCCCGTGCCTTCGCCCAGGCGGCTTCGGCCGCCGCCACATCGCGCCGAAGATCCTGCGTTTCCCAGGTGAAGCCTTCGCCCATCGAATGCCACACCACCTTGTCGCCGAAGGCCGCGAAAGCGGCCCGCTCGCCGGTGTGCCAGGCGCCCTTGACGAATTGCACGATGCCGACGCGGCGGCCGTAGCCCAGCATGCGCAACGCCAGACCGAAGGCGGCCGTGGTCTTGCCCTTGCCCGGCCCGGTGTTGATGATGAGCAGCCCCTTCTCGACCGTCTTGGTCGCGACCTCCGCGTCCTGAACGGCCTTGCGCTTGGTCATCTTGGCCTTGTGGCGCTCGGCCTGCGCGTCGTCGATCGCCTTCATCTCACTTCACCCGCATCGGCAGCCCGGCCGCCATGAACAGCACATCGTCGGCCACGGCTGCCACCTTCTGATTGAGCCGCCCGGCCGCATCGCGAAAGCGCCGGGCGAGCGCGTTGTCCGGCACGATGCCGAGGCCGACCTCGTTGGAGACGACGAACCAGGGGCCGCGCGGCCGCGCCAGCAGGTCCGCCAGGCGGCGGCTTTCGCCCTCGACGTCATGATCGGCGAGCATATGGTTCGACAGCCACAGCGTCAGGCAGTCGACCAGCACGGGCCGCCCATCCGTAACCGCCTCGAGGGCTCCGGCCAGATCGAGCGGCGCGTCGACCGTTTCCCACCCGGCCTCGCGGCGGGCGCGGTGCAGCGCGATGCGCTCCGCCATCTCGTCGTCGAAGGCCTGCGCCGTGGCGATATAGGTCCACGGCGCCGGAAGCGCCGTGACCCGCGCCTCGGCGTGGCTGCTCTTGCCGGAGCGCGCCCCGCCGAGGACGAAGGTCAGCCGGCCGCGTTCAGGCAAGCTGGCCGCGCGCCTCACTGGCCGAGCCGAAAAAGCGCGAGCGCACGGCGCCGACCAGGCCGCCGAGCAGCGCCCAGAAGATCAGGTTGGTCACCGTGGTGGCGACCACGAACTGGTGGTGCAGGTCGGCGGGAATGGGCGAATCGTGGCTTTCCGGCTGCGGCGCGCCGATGATGTGCGGGACGACGATCAGCGCCACGCCGAGGATCGACAGCGCGACCGTGCCGCGAAAGGCGATCAGGGCGAGGCCCGCCGCCGTCGCCAACACCGTGCCGATCCACCAGACCTGGCGCGCGGCGAGATCGGCCGCCGGCATGGCCGGCAGCTCCGGCGGCAGGCCAAGGCCGGGCGCCAATGTGAACACGGCGAAGCCGGCAAAGCCCCAGAGAATTCCCGAGCGCCAGCCCGAAATGCCGCCGGCGAACTCCGACGCGGCCACCAGGATCAGCGCGAAACCGATGCCGCTCAGCACGTTTGCAAGGAAGTTGAAGAAGAAGCGCTCGAAACCGTCGGCCGGAGTCCACGCCTCCTCGCCATGGGAATGCGCCTCGGCGGCGGCCGGCACGGCTTCGGTGCCGGTAGCTTCAGCCGCAGCGGGCGCGCCGTGGTCGTGGCCTGTGGCCTCGCCGGCGCTCTCGAAGGTTTCCGCCTTCAGGATCAGCGGCACGGTGGAATAGGCCTGGAGCGCGGTCATGACGAGGCTTGCCAAAAGCCCTGCCGCCGCCGCGACCAGCACGACGTTGCGAAGAAAGGTCATGTCACGCTCCCGTCAGTGGCAGGGAAAGGCCATCGAGTGACGGTAGTCATGCGCCGCGTTGTGCGCCGCCTCCATATGCGAGAAGCCAACGAAGCCGACGATGAAGATGCCGAGAAAGCCGGCAAGCGCGAGTTGAATGGCGCGCGAGGAAGCCGAGACCGGAACGCCCAGCGAAGTCGAAACCGTATTCATTGCAAGTCCCTTCCGCCCTCCACCCGAGGGCCCTTGATGCACGAATGTCGCCGGCAGGTCTCCTGGCTCGCGGGTTCTCGCCTTGCCCCGCCTTCCCGAGACAAAAGCCTCAGTGGCATTCGGGGTAGGCTCGCCGCTTACAGTTGCGGGGGCAGCCGCGGCCTTGGGCGAGACGCCCGCACCGCATTCCCTTTTGGTTCCTCGCGGAACCGACGACGGCCGCGACAATAGGCGCAAACCAGCGCCACTGCAAATCCGAATCCGACATCGCACAGCCGGCCTGGTCGAGGAATCGCTATCGGTCGGCCGCGAGTTCGGCTGCCACCAACTCCTGCAGCCGCCACAGGCGGCGGTCATGGATGCCGCGCGTTTCGAGGTTGCGCACGGTGTGGAACAGATAGTCGGCGCCGGAGCCGAGATGGCCGCAGGCTCGGGCCAGGATGCGCGCCACTTCCGCGTCGCTTCGCTTGCCGGCAAACGTCCGGCCCTTCGGGTTGACGGCGAAGCCGAGCGCGGCAAGCGGCCCGCCGGCGGTATCGAGCTTCAGCCAGGTCGGCAGGTAGGTGGAAGGCTTTGCGGTCATCTCGCGGCGGATCAGCCTGGAGACCATCTCCGCCGGATCGCCATCCGGCAGCCTGAAGGCGACGCCTCCGCATTGGCCGCCGGGCATGAGACCCATCATCAATCCCGGCTGCTCCAGCGTGCCGCGCCAGCGGGTCTGGTGAATGCAGAAGGCGCGGTGATAACCGCGCGCGGTGGCGACGCACTCCTCCACATGCTCGATCTCCGGCTTCCAGATCAGCGAGCCATAGGCGAACAGCCACAGCGGTCCGGCCGGCCGCTCCTCCATCGTGGCACCGAGGAGTTGCGCATAGTCGTCCTCGTCGAGATAGCCGAGGCCCGGCTCCTGACCGGAATCGGCGATATCTCGGTGGCAGCGCGCCACCATTTCCTCGGTCAACGCCATCAAGCGGGGCTTCATGCGACCGTACTCCGCGATAGGACACCCTGGCGCCCTTCGCGGCACAATCGCCCGGCGCTGCCTGGAAAAGCAAGTCGCCCCGGCACGGTTGACAAAGCCCGATGCGAAGTGTCCGCTCATGCAAATGGAGTGCGCGATGACCCCTGAATCGGTGAAGAGCGATCCTTACAACGGCCTGCCGTCGGCCGAGCCGACCCTGCCGTCCTCCGCCTACTGGGACCCCGCGGAATACCAGCGCGACCTCGAAGCGATCTGGTACCGCGACTGGATAATGGTCTGCCGCGAAGCTGACCTGTCGCAGCCGCTTGCCTACCGGGTCTTCACCATCGGCTCGCAGCAGGTGCTGGTGCTGCGCGACGAGCACGGCGAGTTGCGGGCCTTCCACAACACCTGCCGCCACCGCGGCTCGCAGCTCTGCCGCGGAAGCGAAGGTCGGCTCAAGGCGCGGCTGCTCACCTGTCCCTACCACGCTTGGTCCTATTCGCTGCGCGGCGATCTGGTGCGCGTGCCGTCGAAGTCGCTACCCGAAGGCTTCGACAAGGCCGACTATCCGCTCTACCCGGTGGCGCTGTCGCTGTGGCGCGGCTTCGTCTTCGTCAATCTCTCGCCCGAGCCCGCCGGCACGGCCGCCCACGCCCTCGACCGCGATTCGGCCGACCTCACCAACTGGCCGCTGGAAGGTCTGGTGACCGGCCATGTCTTCACCAAGGTGATGGCCTGCAACTGGAAGATATTCTGGGAGAACTTCAACGAATGCCTGCACTGCCCCGGCGTGCACAAGCACCTGTCGGCGCTGGTGCCGATCTACGGCCGCGGGCTGATGGCGCGCCATGACGATCCGCAATGGGCGCTGCATGCCGACAATGACGAGCCGCAATATGCCGGCGGCCTGCGCGCGGGCGCGCAGACCTGGTCGCATGACGGGCGGGCGCTGCGCCACACGTTCAACGGGCTGTCGGAGCGCGAGCGCACCGCCGGCCAGAGCTATGCCATGAACCTGCCGTCCATGTTCGTCGTCGGCCATGTCGACTATGTGCGCACGGTGCGGCTGGTGCCGCTCGGCCCGGAGTTGACCGAACTCACCGCCGAATGGCTGTTCCTGCCGGAAGCGCTCGAAGAGCCCGGTGCCGACCTCGACAACATCGTCGCCTTCGGCACCACCGTACTCGAGGAGGACGCGGCCGTCTGCGAGATCAACCAGCGCGGGCTGCACGCCCGGCCGCACCGGGCCGGCGTGCTGATGCCGGAGGAATACGATCTCCACCGCTTCCACGAATGGGTGCGCGCGGCACACCGGCGCGCCGCCGCCTCGCCCTGACGCTCCGCCTCCGACCGGGAAAACCGGATCAGCCCGCGGCCCAGTCGATCGGAAATTCATCGTGGTCGCAGAGCCGCCGGCCGGCCTGCGTGAGCGTAGTGATCGCCTCCATCTCCGGCTCGCTCAAGGCGAAATCGAAGACGGCGATGTTCTCGGCCAGCCGCTCCTTCCTGGTCGTGCGCGGGATGGCCACCACGCCGGCCTGCTGCACGTGCCAGCGCAGGATCACCTGACCCGGCGTCTTGCCGTGGTGCTCGGCGGCGGCGCGCACCGCCGGCTCCGAAAACAGGCCGCCGTCACGGAACAGCGGACAGTAGGAGACCAGCGCCATGTCAGCCGCGCGGCATGCGGCGACGAGCTTCGACTGGTCGAGATAGGGATGGTACTCGACCTGGTCGCAGACCAGCGGCGCTTCCGACAGCGCCACCGCCTCGGCGAGAAGTCTCGGCGGAAAGTTCGAGACTCCGACGTGCCGGGTCAGGCCGCCACGGCGCGCCGCGTTGAGGGCGCCGATCGTCTCCTTCAGCGGGATGGTGGGGTTCGGCCAATGGATAAGCAGGAGGTCGACATGGTGGAGGCCGAGCCGCCGCAGGCTCGCTTCGGCCGCGCGCTCCAGCTTGCCGGCGGCAATGTCGGTGTACCAGACCTTGGTCGTGACGAAGACCGCGTCGCGGCCAATATCGCTCGCAGCAAGCCCGCGCCCGACGTCGGCCTCGTTGTCATATCGCGCGGCGGTGTCGACGTGCCGGTAGCCGAGCGCCAGCGCCGACGCCACGAGATCCGCGCAGGCATCGCCGCGCAGGGTCCAGGTGCCGAGCCCGAGCGCGGGAATGGCGGCGCCATTGGCGTTGACGACATGCATGATAGCCTCCAGGTGCTTTCGTTGGCGCTGCCGGACGTGATAGCCGTGGCGCCGCAGCCGGCACCGGAACCCGCCCCCAAATGCATCCTGACCCGAAAACCCAGCGAGAGCCAGCCGCGAAGCGGCGAATCGAGGCGCTCGACCTCGCCCGCGGCCTCGCCCTCCTCGCCATGGCGATCTACCATTTCGCCTGGGATCTCGAATTCTTCGGCTATGCGCCGCCGGGCATGACGGCCGTCGGCGGCTGGAAGCTGTTCGCCCGCTGCATCGCCTCCAGCTTCCTGTTCCTGGTCGGCGTCAGCCTGGTGGTGGCGCATGGCCGCGGGATACGCTGGCCGGGTTTCCTGCGCAGGCTGGCGATGATCATCGCCGCCGCGGCGGCGATCTCCGCCGTCACCTATGTCGCCGTGCCGGACGCCTTCATCTTCTTCGGCATCCTTCACCAGATCGCCCTGGCCAGCCTGCTCGGCCTCGCCTTCCTGCGTCTGCCGCCGCTCCTGACGCTTGCGGCAGCCGCCTTCGTCATCGCCCTGCCGCTCTTGTTCCGCTCTACAATCTTCGACCATCCGGCCTTGCTGTGGCTGGGGCTGTTCGAGAGCAGGCCGCGCTCCAACGACTACGTCCCGCTGTTCCCCTGGTTCGGCGCGGTGCTCGCCGGTATCGCCCTGGCGGGAATGGCGGCCGCCGCCGGCCTGTTCGACCGGCTCGCAACAATCCGGTTCGGCCGCTGGTCGACCCCGCTGCAGTTCATCGGCCGCCACAGCCTCGCCTTCTACCTGATCCACCAGCCGGTGCTGATCGGCGCCGTCTGGCTGTTCTCCCAGATGCTTCCGCCTGCGATACAGCCTCCGGAGGTACGCTTCCGCGCCTCCTGCGAGGCGACATGCGCGCAAGAACGCGACGCGGCGTTCTGCACGCGCTATTGTGCGTGCATGCTCGGCGAACTGGAGACTACGGGCGACCTGCCCAGCATCTTCGCCGGACGACAGGATGAGGATCTGCGCGAACGCGTCTCGGGCATGGCCGGACTGTGCACGGCGCGCGCCGAGGACAACGAGCTGGAGGATACCGCGCCGTGACGCCACCCAACCGCTTTCCCTGGCCGCCGGTGATCTATCTCGCGGCGATCGCCGTCAGCATCGTGCTCGGCATCGTCTATCCCCTGCCGTGGATCACCGGACCGCTGTCCGACCTGCTGTTCGCCGCCGGCTGGCTGGTGGTCGCCGCCGCGGTCGCCGTCGAGGTCGCGGCCTTCCGCGCCTTCTCGCGCGCCAGGACGACGGTCATGCCGACACGCGTGTCGGAACATCTGGTGACCACCGGACCGTTCGCCTTCACCCGCAACCCGATCTATCTCGGCAACACCGCGCTCACCATCGGCATCGGGCTGATCGTCGGCAGTCTATGGTTCCTGCTCTTCGCTGTGCTCGCAGCGGTGACCACGCAGAAGCTGACGATCGAACCGGAGGAAAGACATCTGGAGGCGCGCTTCGGCAAGAAGTACCGCGACTATCGCGCCCGCGTCCGCCGCTGGCTGTAGAGGCGGCGAGCTGCGCCGCCGTCAGGGAATCGCGAAAATCCTCACCTCGCGCTCGATGCCGCGCAGCGCCAGATCCTGTGAGACCGGCGTCAGCCTGTTGGCGGCGAGCACGCCGGCCGAATGCTCGTCCTCGACCACCGCGCTTGTGACGAAGATCGCCTGCGAGGTGGCGAGCCCCTGCACCCTGGACGCGATGTTGACGGTCTGGCCGAAATAGTCCTGCCGGTCGTTCATGGTGACGGCGATGCAGGGGCCCTCATGGACGCCGATCTTCAAGAGCAGATCCTCGCGGCCGCTGTTCTCGTTCAGCGAGCGCATCGCGTCCCGCATCCTGATCGCCGCCGCGACGGCCCGGTCCGGCGTCGGAAAGGTCGCCATCACCGCGTCGCCGATCGTCTTGACCACCGCGCCGGCTTCCGAGGCGACGATCTCCTGCAGCACGCGGAAATGCGCCTGCACCATGTCGAAGGCGTTCAGGTCGCCGACACGCTCGTAAAGCTCGGTCGAGCCGCGCAGGTCGGTGAACAGGAATGTCAGGCTGGTGATCTTCAGCCGCTGGTCGACCGCCACCGTATCGGTGCGGTAGAGATCGCGAAACGTCTGGTTGGTCAGCAACTGCTTGGCGGTCAGGAACGGCCGCCGCCGCCCGAGCATGTCGTGCAAGGCATGGCCGGCGATGAAGACCGCCGGCAGGACGCGTATGTCGGTGCGGTTGTCGATCGCAATGCGAAGCGGTCCGGGCTGCATCTGCAAGGTCTGGTTCTGCGAATGCTCGCGGTCGTAGATCAGCGCTAGATTCTGCCGCTCGCGCGTCGGCTCGCCCTTCACGTCGATGAACTGCACGCTGTGCGTCACCGGTTCGAAGACGATGATGAACTCGGCTGGCAATTGCAGCGCCAGCACCATCTTCTCGCCCGCCGGAACCTCGACGGCTTCGATGACCATCTCGTCGATCGCTTCGGCGTAACCATCCTCCGGCAGGTCGACGCCGGAGCCCCAGTAAAGCTGCCTGAGATATTCGAGCATCGGCAGCGTTTCGGGATTGTGGGCGGCGATGCGGCGCACCCTCGGGCTCACGGTGAACGTCACCTCGACCATCTCGTCGAGCGTCGGTGAATACCCTTCGGCGCAGAGGGTGCAGACATATTCTTCCTTGGTGACGGTCTTCAGGGTGGCACCGCTCTCCAGCACGCCGCCGCAGCCGGGGCAGAGCACGTTCCACGCTATGTCGAACACGCCGAGCGACGCGCCATGCAGGAAGCCGGCGACGGTCCGCTCCGGGTCGAGGCCGTTGCGGTCCGCGAAGGCCAGCGGGTTGATTCTGCACAGCGCGCGGTCGGTGCCGTCGGCGACAAGCGTTTCGATGGCGCCCGCCACCGCAGGGTCCGCGGAATTCCGCAACATCGCAAAGAGAGCGCTTGTTTCGCTCATGATCCGCCTCCGCAGCTGCTGGAGCGTCGTTCAAGGCGATTCATACACCCGGCGAAGCGGTCCGTCACTTGCGACATGGGCACCTGCTGACACCGCAGTGTCGGCAGGGCCGCGGCAAGTCAGGTGTTGACGCCGAGCTCGACCAGCCGCTCGACGCAGGATTCCTCCGCCTGGTCCAGTTCCGCCAGCGTCTCTTCCAGATCCCGGCGCTTCTGGCGAAGGTCTTCCTTCTTCTCGTTGATGCGCGTGATGAGCAGCTTCAGCTGTCCGACCTCGCCGGGCGGCTCCCGGTACATCTGGATGATCTCGCGGATCTCGTTGATGGAGAAGCCGAGCCTTTTTCCGCGCAGGATCTGTCGCACCAGATGGCGGTCGGAGGGCCGGAACAGCCGGGTGCGGCCGCGCCGGACCGGCTGGATCAATCCCTCGTCCTCGTAGAAGCGCAGGGTGCGCGTCGATATGTCGAACTCCCTGGTGAGTTCGGTGATCGAATAGTATTCGCGCATGCCCAGTCCTGCCGGCCGATTCCAGTTCGGCAGGATCGCACGGCGTTTACGTAAAAGTCAATTCAGGCCTCACCCGAGATGCATCCACCACGTGGCCAGCCCGAGAAAGGCCAGAAACCCGATGACGTCGGTGATCATCGTAGTGAAGATCGACGAGGAGATCGCCGGGTCGGCGCCGAGCTTGTCGAGCAGCAGCGGGATAAGGATGCCGCCAAGTGCTGCCGCCAGCATGTTGATGACCATGGCGGCGGCGATCACGATGCCGAGGTCGTGGTTCTGGAACCACAGGGCGGCGACGACGCCGATGATGATGGCGATAATGGCGCCATTGGTGAGGCCGACCAGCACCTCGCGGCGGATGACGCGGCCTGCATTGTAGATGTCGAGATCCTTGGTGGCGAGCGCCCGCACCGTCACCGTCATCGTCTGGGTGCCGGCATTGCCGCCGAGCGAGGCGACGATCGGCATCAGCGCGGCAAGCGCCACCATTTCCTCAATTGTGGCGCCGAACAGGCTGATGACGGAGGCCGACAGGAAGGCGGTCGCCAGATTGACCAGCAGCCAGGGCACGCGCGAGCGCGAGGTCGCAATGACAGTGTCGGAGAGCTCCTCGTCGCCGACGCCGCCCATGCGCAGGAGATCCTCCTCGGCCTCCTGCTGGATGACGTCGACGACGTCATCGATGGTGAGCACGCCGACCAGCCGCTCGTTCTCGTCGACGACGGCGGCCGACAGCAGGTTGTACTGCTCGAACTCCCGCGCCGCCTCCTCCTGGTCCATCGTGGCCGGGATCGCGTGGCGCGTCTCGTGCATGATGTCTTCGATCTTGACCGAGCGCTTGGCGCGCAGGATCTGGTCGAGATCGATGGCGCCGAGCAGCTTGAAGGACGGATCGATGACGAAGACCTGGCTGAAGCGGTCGGGCAGGTTGTTGTCCTCGCGCATGTAGTCGATGGTCTGGCCGACCGTCCAGAACGGCGGCACCGCGACGAACTCGGTCTGCATGCGTCGGCCGGCCGACTCTTCCGGATAGTCGAGCGAGCGGCGCAGCCGGATGCGCTCGGTGAACGGAAGCTGGGCGAGGATCTCGTCCTGGTCGGCCTGGTCGAGATCCTCGAGAATGTAGACCGCATCGTCGGAGTCGAGCTCCTGGACGGCCTTGGCGATCTGCGCGTTGGGCAGGTTCTCGACGATCTCCAGGCGGATCGCCTCGTCGACCTCGGTCAGCGCCGAAAAATCGAAGTCGGCGCCGAGCAGGTCGACCAGCGTGCGCCGCTGCTCCGGCAGCAGCGCTTCCAGCAGGTCGCCGACCTCCGACTGGTGCAGGTCGCCGACATCCTTGCGCAGCGTCAGCGTATCGCGGTCGGCGATCGCCGCGCCGATATGCGCGACGAAAGCCGGCCGGATGACGCCGTCCTCGCCATAGATGTCGGCATGCGCCGCCTCGTGGCCGGCGTCGCCCGGGGTCGTTTCCTCGTGGCCTTCCAATTGCGCCGCCTTGCGATGTCCGGTGTCGTTGTGCCGCAGCTTTAGCCCGGCAGGGAACGGAATTTCAAACGAAATGCAGCCGCGCCGAACACCGTCTCCGGCGGGCAACGCACTGATGACCCCGCTGCGTTAAGTGCGGCATCCACGAACGGCGTGGACAGAAGCAGGCGCCGACCGCCCCGGCAACAGGTGCCGCCGTCGCGATGGCGTTGTACACTCTACCAGAATCGACGGGTTTCCGGCTGGCGGGAGATGCAATGCAGCAGAACGAAACCACCGATGGGTGCGCGGTCACCGGCCGGCCGGCCGTACAAGGCTTCTTCGACCCGCGAACATCGAGCATCCAGTACATCGTCACCGATCCCGCGACGAAGCGCTGCGCCATCGTCGACCCCGTGCTCGATTTCGACGAGAAGTCGGGCGCGACCTGCACCGCCAGCGCCGACGCCCTGCTCGCCCATGTGACGGCACAAGGGTTCACTGTGGACTGGATCCTCGACACCCATCCGCATGCCGACCACTTTTCCGCCGCGCACTACCTGAAGGGCAGGACCGGCGCTCCCACCGCGATCGGCGCCCATGTCGTCGACGTCCAGCGGCTGTGGAAGGATATCTACAACTGGCCGTCGCTCGCCACCGACGGCTCGCAATGGGACCGGCTCTTCGCCGGGGACGACCGCTTCGGCATCGGCTCGCTGGAGGCCCGGGTGATGTTTTCACCAGGCCACACGATGGCTTCGGTCACCTATGTCGTCGGCGACGCCGCCTTCATCCACGACACGCTGTTCATGCCCGACGGCGGCACCGCCCGAACCGATTTCCCTGGAGGCAGCGCGTGCAGCCTGTGGGCGTCGATCCAGGACATCCTCGCCTTGCCGGATGACACCCGGCTGTTCACCGGCCACGATTACCAGCCCGGCGGACGCGAGCCCTCTTGGGAAAGCACGGTGGCCGAGCAGAAGCGCTCCAACATCCACGTCGCCGGCTCCGATGAAGCCGCCTTCGTCGCCATGCGCGAGGCGCGCGACCGCACCTTGCCGATGCCGAAGCTGATCCTGCACGCCCTGCAGGTCAACATCTGCGGCGGCCGCCTGCCCGAGCCGGAGGACAATGGCCGCCGCTACCTCAAGTTTCCGCTCGATGCGCTGAAAGGCGCCTGCTGGTGATTTTTCCGACCTCCGCCGCCCGACGGTCACCTGACACAGCAGCCTTGCGCCGTGGCCACCCTGCCCTACCTGTCGGCCACACCTTGCGAAACGGAGCGGCCGATTGAAAACTGTTGTGATTGTCTTGCTGGCCGTCCTGCTGTCGGCCTGCGGCGCGGCCAAGGCCGCACGCGAGACCGGGCAACTCTTCGACAAGTATGGCTGCATGAGCCGCGATCTGAAGGGCGAGAAACCTTGCGGCGTGGAGAACTGAAGTGCCGCCCTACTGGATTTCGGGCGCCGCTTTGGCATGGGCGAAAGCCGCGAAATCAGCCGAAAACCGCAACTCGCGCATCGGCCTGACCTTGCGCGTCGTCTCGGCATAGAGCGGATGCGCCTTGTAGGCGGCCAGCGCCGCCTCGTCGGCGAACTCCGCATAGACGACGACGTCGATGGCGTCGCACAGCGGATCGACCTTGCTGTTGCGCGCAACCTCGAAATGGCTGGAATGCGGGATTTCGGCGAGCTTCCACAGCCCCGCCTCGACAGCGTCCACCTGGCCGGGGCGCTTTGCGCTGAAGAATACGATATGCCGGATCAACACCGCCTCCGCACGACGATCGTGCGGTGCTTTTGCGGCGCCGGGCGCCGATCGTCAATGCGACGACTTCGCCCTCCCCGCGCCCGGGCAGGCCGTCAGCCGGTGACGCTCTTCACCATCGCGTCGACCGTCTTCATGACCTGCGCCAGATAGCGGCCGTCGTAGCGGGCGCCGTCCCATATGATGAGGCCGGTCAGAATGCAGATGCCGATGACGTAGCGCATGTCCGTTCCCGCCTCAAATCCATCATCCGCAGCATAAGGCGCAGGAGTAAATCATCCGTCATCGGCGGCGAACAGGCTTCTGTCGGCGGTCCGCCCGTCTCGAACGTGATCTCGGAAAGGCATGAAACAAATGCGGGCGGGCGGCGTTGCGGATGCGAACCGCGCGGATTCTCGCCACGCGGTGCATGACGAAAGGATGCAGTCATGAAGCGCATTTCGTTTCTAGCAGCGGCGGTTCTGCTCGGCAGCGCCGCAGCAGGTTTGGCGCAATCGGATGAACCTTGCGTCGAGGATCTGGCAGGCATTGCCGGGTCGGGCGCATGCATCGCCACCCCGAGTTTCGATTCGACGCTGGACTCGTCAGGAACACTTGACGAGGGCACGACCTCGGCCATCCCCTCGGTTCCGCAACCGCAAGGCATGGCGCCGCTGGTGGTGCCGAGCACGCCTCAGGAACAGGGGCTCGGCCAATCAGGCGGCAGCGGGAATTTGCTGGACGGTTCCGGCAACGGTCTGGGCAGCAACCGGATTCCTTCGCCGGAAATCCGCTGACGGTGTAGCCGCTTACAGCGTGATGCGGTACTTCGCGAAGCCGTTCTCGCCCTCGCCCGCCGGCTCGATCTTCACCGCCTTGACGTCGGCGATGAAATCCTTCGCCTTCGGCCCGGTCTCGAAGATCACGGTGGCGCCTTCGACCGGTACGAACGACCAGTTGGCATCGGCGGTCGGGTTGATCGTCTTCTGCTCCATGATGTAGCGCACGATCACGTCGCGGTTGGTGTCGGGCGCCTCGAAGATCACCTTGCTGTCGTTGATCTCGGGGAAATTGCCCCCGCCGCCGGCACGGTAGTTGTTGGTGGCGACCACGAATTTCTGCACGGGATCAACCGGTTTTCCGTCGAACATCAAGTCCTTTATGCGATTCGCGGAGGCATCGAGCACGGCGCCCTTCGGATCGTATTTCGGTGGCTGCGACAGGTCGATGCGATAGGTCACGCCGTCGATGACGTCGAAATTGTAGGCGGGGAAGTCGGTGTTGATGAGCTTCTGGTCGGCCTTGCCAGGCTCGATCCGGTTGAAGATGCCGGCCGACATCTCCAGCCATTCCTTGACCTGCGCCCCGGTGACCGCCACGGCGCGGACGGTGTTCGGGTAGAGATAGAGATCGGCGACGTTCTTGATCGCCACGTCGCCGGCCGGCACATCGGTGTAGTAGTCGGGTCCGCCACGGCCGCCCGACTTGAACGGAGCGGCCGCCGACAGCACCGGAAGGTCTTTCCATTCAGTGTCTTTCAGAAGATCCTTGATGTACCAGGTCTGCGCCTGGCTGACGATCTGCACGGACGGATCGTCGGCGACCAGCGCGAAATAGGAATAGAGCGGAGCAGCCGTCTTGCCGACGGGACGGCGGACATAGGCGAGCGTCGCCTCGTGGTCGGTCTTCAGCGCCTCGACCAGGCGCTTGTCGTCCTCGACCGTCGCCTTGTTCCTGTTGTCGACCCGTTCAAAGATCGGCCGGGCCTCCGAGGTCGCGGAGACGACCTTCCATTTCGAGCCGTCGCGTTCGAGCAAGAGGTCGATCAGGCCCATATGTGAGCCCCAGAAGCCGCCCATGACCGCCGGCTTGCCCTGCAGCGTGCCGGCCTTGGCGTCGACTCCCTCCAGGTCCTGAAAATCCTTCTTGCCGGGGAAGACGAGGTGCTGATGCCCGGTGAACACCGCATCGATACCGTCTACGCCGGCAAGGAAGAAGGAAGCGTTCTCCATCATGTCGCCCTGCTTGACGTCGATGCCGGAGTGCGACAGCGCGATCACGATGTCGGCTCCCTCCTCCTTCATCTGCGGCACCCAGGCCTTCGCCGCCTGCACGATGTCGCGGGTGGCGACGTTGCCGGAAAGATTTTTGGCGTCCCACAACATGATCTGCGGCGGCACGAAGCCGATGACGCCGATCTTGATCGGGTGTTCGGCGCCGGCGCCGTCCTTGATGGTCTTGTCGAGGATCAGATACGGCTTGAGATAGAGCTTGTCGTCGCGCGGGTTGGCGGCGAGTTCGGTGCCGCGCACCAGGTTGGCGCAGACGAAGGGGAAATTCGCACCGGCCAGCACCTTGTCCATGAAAGACAGGCCATAGTTGAACTCGTGGTTGCCGAGCGTCGAGGCCTCGTAGCCGAGCAGGTTCATGCCCTTCATCACCGGGTGGACGTCGCCGTCCTTCATGCCCTTCTCATAGGCGATGTAGTCGCCCATCGGATTGCCCTGCAGGAAGTCGCCATTGTCGACCAGCATGGCGTTGGTCGCTTCCTTGCGCACCGCCTCGATCAGCGACGCCGTGCGCGACAGGCCCATCGTGTCGTTCGCCTTGTCGGCATAGTAGTCGTAGGGCAGCACGTTCACATGGATGTCGGTCGTCTCCATGATCCTCAGATGCGCCTGATTGGCCTGGGCGCGCGCCGAGAATGGATGCATCATGACGAAGGCGGCAGCGGTGCTGCCGGCCAGAAAGGAACGACGCGAAACAGGCCGAACGAGACGGGACATGCTCTCCTCCCCAGGATGTGCCGCGGCAACTGTCGCGCCGAATCCCGCGCAAGTCCAGCAGCCGGGATCACCGGCACGATCAAACTGCCGGCCGGGAGCTATGCGCGACCGTCGTTTCCTCCGTCCGCGTCGCCTTGCGTGATGAGCCGCGCGCTGCGCTGGCCGGTGGCATAGATCCACAGCCAGCTCAGCGCCACCGCCAGCCTGTAGCGCAGGCCGATGAGGAAATAGATGTGGGCGAACCCCCAGAGCCACCAGGCAGGCCGGCCGGTCAGCCTGATCCAGCCGAGATCGGTGACGGCGGCCCGCTTGCCGATGGTGGCGAGGTCGCCGCCGTGGCGGTATCGGAAAGGCCGGGCCTCGCCCTCTCCCGCAAGCCTCGCCTTGATCGCCGCGGCGACATGCCGTCCCTGCTGCTTTGCCGCGGGCGCGACGCCCGGCACGAGCGAGCCGTCCGCATTCTCGACATGCGCCGTGTCGCCGACGACGAAGATGTCCGGATTGCCCGGCAGCGTCAGGTCCGGCGCGACCTTGACCCGTCCCGCCCGATCGGCCTCGGCGCCGAGCCATTCCGCCGCCGGCGAAGCCGCCACGCCGGCCGCCCAGATGATGGTGGCCGCCGGCAGGACCACGCCGCCGAACGTCACCCCTTCCGCGCCGCAGCCGGTGACCGGGCGGCCGAGTTCCACCGTCGCGCCCAGCTTTTCCAGCGCCCCCTTCGCATAGGCCGAAAGTTCGGGCTTGAAGGCGGGAAGGATGCGCTCTCCGGCTTCGACCAGCACGACACGCGCCTCGCGCGGATCGATCGAGCGGAACTCGCCGGCCAGCGTGTCGCGCGCCAGTTCTGCGATCGTGCCGGCGAGCTCGACGCCGGTCGGGCCTCCGCCGATGATGACGAAAGTGAGCAATGCCCTGCGGCGTTCCGGATCGGGCTCGGTCTCGGCCTTCTCGAAGGCGAGCAGCAGGCGGCGCCTGATCGTCGTCGCGTCCTCGAGCGTCTTCAGTCCGGGTGCGTAGGGCTCCCACTCGTCATGGCCGAAATAGGCATGGCGCGCCCCCGTGGCGACGACGAGCGTGTCGTAGGGAATGCCGCCGCCGTCGTCCAGCAGGACGCGCTTGCCGGCCCTGTCGACGCCGGCCGCCGAGGCGAGCAGCGTTCGCACGTCCTTGCGCCGGCGCAAGAGATGGCGGATCGGCCAGGCGATTTCGGAGGTCGCCAGAGAGGTCGTTGCGACCTGGTAGAGCAGCGGCTGGAAGAGATGGTGGTTTCGCCGGTCGATCAGCGTGACCTCGACATCGGCGCCTTTGAGCTCCTTGACGAGCTCCAGTCCGGCAAAGCCGGCACCGACGACGACGACATGGTGTCTGGCCTTCGCCATTCGTTCACCTTTCGCAGGCCGCCCTGGTAGATGTAGGGAAATTTGTGCATTGCAGCAAGACAATGCCTGCCGAATGCCCATGAATGCCGGGTGCCATGTCGCAAATGCGCCTGCCGCATTCCCGCGCGAGGACTAGCTTTACCTGGCAGGAGAGCATGGAGGACACGCATGGCCCATGGTGCCGACGACCGACGCGGAGCGCAGTATTCCTCCCCGCCCTGCTTCATGCATGAACTGGAAGGACATGCCGACCGGGAGACGCCCGCGGATCCGGCGCAGTGGGCTGACGTCCGGCGCTGGCGCAAGGCCGAACGCGAGCGCCTGATCGAGGACCGCCTGGCGATCTCGGCCGAGGCGCGCGGAAATATGTCGGCAGCAATCGCGGCCGGACTCGACACCGCGATCGGCGGCCTGCGCGGGAGGACGATCAGCCTCTACTGGCCGTTTCGCGGCGAGCCGGACCTGCGGGGCTGGGCCGCTGGCGTGGTCGAGCGCGGCGGCGGCGTCGCGCTGCCGGTGGTGATCGAGAAGGCGCGGCCGCTGGTGTTCCGCAGCTACCGGCCGGGCGACAGGCTGGAAAAAGGTGTCTGGAACATCCCGGTCCCGGCGGACGGCGCCGAGGTGCTGCCCGACATCGTCATCGCCCCGCTGGTCGGTTTCGACGCCAAAAACTTCCGGCTCGGTTATGGCGGCGGCTTCTTCGACCGCACACTGGCGGCCCTGCCGCGTAAACCGCTGGTGATCGGTGTCGGCTATTCCATGCAGAGCATCGCGACCATCTACCCGCAACCGCACGACATTCCCATGGACTTCGTCGTGACGGAGATACCCGGATAGTCGTTCCAGGCTACCCGAACTGTCGGTTCTGACGGCATATCAGGCCACGGCTGCCGCCAGGCGGCCCGCCTCTCTCGAATTGTCACCGTCCCGGATCATCTTCCTTAACCTGCACCGCCTAACATTGGCCGTCGAACAGGCGAGGTCGAGATGCGCCGTGTTGAAGCCCTACTTGCAGGCGCCCTGCTGCTCCTTGCCGGCCTGTCCGGCACCCTTCCAGCCACGGCGGCCGAGGCATGCATGGGCGAGAACTGCCTGTCGCAAGAGGCTGCACCGCAGACGGACTGCGTCGGCGAGCAATGCAGCGCTCCCGCCGAGCAGGCCGACCCTCCCGCGATGGAATGTCTGGGCGATGGCTGCGCCCAGCGGGCAGGCGGCCCTGTCAAGGAGTGCTCCGGACAGGATTGCGTCCTGAAGCCGGTGGAGCCAAATGCGGACTAAGAGTCTGTCAGGCCATATCGACTCATGGTGAGCCCTGAATCCGGCTGTGAAAGCAGTCCGCCGGCAAACGACCCCTTCGAAGACGTTGACGACGCCATCACACGTACCAAAGCAGCCGTTCCCACAGAGGCTCGCAGCAGCGGATGGCGTGAACGAGGCCATCACGCCTCGTCGACGCACCCCCAGTGCAGAGAAAGGCGGACAACTTCCCGACCAGCTTAGCGGAACATGCGAATGCCTGGAAAGTTGGGAAGGCCGTCGAAACCCCTGCCAGGAGCGTCATCAATGTTTATGCACAACAAGCGGCTTCAATACACAGTGCGCGTCTCTGAGCCGAACCCGCAACTCGCATGCATGATAATGGAGCAGTTCGGCGGTGCGGACGGCGAGCTTGCCGCTGCGATGCGCTATTTCACGCAAGGGCTTGGTGAGGACGATCCCGGCCGAAAGGATATGCTGCTTGACATTGCGACCGAGGAGTTGAGCCACCTTGAGGTGGTCGGTTCCATCGTCACCATGCTCAACAAGAGCCTCAAGGCACAGCTCGCCGAAGGTCAGATGAAGGAGGCCGAGCTTTACAGGATGGTCGGCGCCAGCGGCACCAGCGCAAAGGAGTCGATCCTCTTCGGCGGCGCTCCGGCCTTGTGCGATTCTGCCGGTGTTCCGTGGACCGCCGCCTATGTCGATTCGCGCGGCGAGCCTACGGTGGACCTGCGCTCCAACATCGCTGCCGAAGCACGCGCCAAGATTGTCTATGAGCGCCTGATCAACATCACCGACGATCCCGGCATCAAGGACGCGCTCGCCTTCCTGATGACGCGCGAGGTCGCTCACCAGAAGTCGTTCGAAAAGGCGCTCTATGCGATCGAGAACAACTTCCCGACGGGCAAGCTGCCGGGCATCGAGAAGTATGCCAGCATATACGTCAACGCCTCGCAGGGCGAGGGCGACGCGACTGGCCCGTGGAATTCCGGCGATGAATGGGACCGCATCGACAATCTCGAGGAGGTGATGCCGATCGACGGCGGCGACGGTCTCGCGACGGTCAAGCTCGACGCAAAGGACAAGAAGGTTGCGATCAAAATGGCCCAGCGCACCATGTCGGATCCGTCGTCCGACCCCACAACCGGTGCCGATCTCGGTGCGGGCCCGGGAGCGGGCCGTACCAAGAATGGCGATATGGGCGGGGCCGCCAACATCCAGAAGGCCCCCGCCATGGCGGAAGCGACCGCTCGCAAGTGAGCGACGTTAGTCAGCCGCGAATCTTCTTTCGACCGCGGCTGATTTTGCCCCGACGGAATCTCCGGGTCTGCGTGGATGGCCCTGCTTCCCGCGTGCCTTCTGGGAAGCAGACGGACCGCTTCCCACTCCATCTCAGCGTTTCGCGTTTATGGTTTCACCGCCCAGACGGGCTCGCGAGCTAACGTTTTCGCCTTCAAGGCTTCAGCGGGCGAAAACTTCACTCCGATGAATTTAGTTTGACATCCATGCAAGGATCGTTTCAGATCGCCTGATCGAAGGCTGCGAACTGCAGCCCTTCGAAATCGGAAACCAGCCCGCTCGCGCAAGCGATGACGATCCGGAGCGCACACCTCCAGGGACAGGGCTCACAACGCACCGCCAGGTATCGGCGCTGCATGGTGAGATTGCCTTGGAGGACTGCCAATGATCGTCGACCTTCTCGTCCGTGACGCCTACATCTATGTCGATCGCGACTGGGAAGTGGATGGCGGCTGGATTGCTATCGAGAACGGGCGTGTGCACTCGATCGGCAAGACCAGTCAGGAACCTCCCCCGGCTGCGCGCACGATCTCGGCCCGCGGCCGGCTGGTGACGCCGGGGCTGATCAATGCCCACCACCACATGTATCAAAACCTCACCCGCTCCTACGCGCCGGTGACCAACGGCTCGCTGTTCGAGTGGCTCACCGGCCTTTACCCGCTGTGGGCGAAGCTCGACGAGGAATCCCTCTATCTCTCGACCTTCGTCGCCATGACCGAGCTGCTGATGGGCGGCTGCACCACCTCGATGGACCACATGTACGTCCATCCGAAGCCGGGCCTGATCGACGCGCAGATCAAGGCCGGCACCGATATCGGCTTCCGCTTCTACGCCACGCGCGGCTCGATGACCCGCTCCGTCGAGGACGGCGGCCTGCCGCCGGCCTCCGTCGTGCAGACGGAGGAGGAAATCCTTGCCGACAGCATCCGCCTGGTCGAGCGCTATCACGATGCCTCGCCGGGGGCGATGACACGCGTCGCGCTGGCGCCCTGCTCGCTGTTCTCGGTGACCGAACGGCTGATGTCGGAGACGGCCAGGCTGGCCGACCGCTACGACCTGCGGCTGCACACGCACCTGGCCGAGGATCCCGACGAGGACGACTATTGCGCCCGGGTCTACGGCTGCACGCCCACGGAATATTTCGAGCGGGTCGGCTGGGCGAGCAAGCGCTCCTGGGTGGCGCATTACATCTACCCGTCGCATGACGAGATCGGCCGCCTCGCCCAGGCGGGCGTGTGCGCAACCCAATGCCCATGCTCGAACATGCTGATCGGCGGCGGCTCGGCCGACGCCATGGCGCTGCGCGCCCGCGGCATGCCTGTCGGACTGGGCTGCGACGGCTCGGCCTCGACCGACCATGCCTCGCTGTGGCTGGAGGCCCGCACCGCCCTGCTGCTCGGGCGCTATCGCAACGGGCCGAGATCGATGACGGCGCGCGACGCGCTCGAGATGGCCACGCGCGGCGGCGCCGCGTGCCTCGGCTGGGAGGACGAGATCGGCCATTTGCGGCCCGGCGCCTGCGCGGACCTGGTCATCTGGAAGATGTCGGACGTGGCCCTTGCCGGCGCGCATACCGACCCGGTCGAAGCCTGGCTGCGCTGCGGCCCGGCGGTGGCGGGGACGACCATCGTCAACGGCAAGGTGCTGGTCGAGGACGGCGAGCCGGTCATGCCGCAGCTCGGCGACGTGCTGACGCGCCACGCCAGGCACGCCCGGCGCATTCAATGCCTGGAAGCCTGACGCTTGGACCGTCGGGATGACCCCACTGGACCTCTTTCCGCGGCAAGACAGCGTTTATGCCATCTCCGGCTTCAGCCCCAGCGCGGTGCGGTCGACGATCTCGCGCAGGGCGAAACTCGAATTGATCTTGGTCACATGCGGCATCGCCGACAGCCATTCCTTGTGGATGCGCTCGTAGTCGGCGAGATCCTTGGCGGCGATGCGCAGGATGTAGTCGTACTCGCCCGACATCAGATGGCAGGAGAGCACGTTGGGGCAGCGCTTGATCGCCGCCTCGAAATCCGAAAGCGTCTTCTCGAACTGTCCCGACAGCGATATGTGGACGATCGCCGTCATCTGGTGGCCGAGCGCTGCATTCGACAGGCGGGCGTGATAACCGCGCACCACGCCGCTCTTTTCCAGGTTGTCCAGCCGCCGCGAACAGGCCGACTGCGACAGCCCGACCTTCTCGGCCAGCGCCGCGTTGGAGATGCGGCCGTCCTTCTGCAGCGTATCCAGAATCGCAATATCAATCCTGTCAAGCGACATTCTTGCCAATTCCTTCGATATTCTCCGGGCTTGACGCAAGGAATAGCGAAACCGACGGGGATAGACAACCGACTTCGCAAGGACGTTCGGCCTGCTCCGTGGTTCAATTCATCCTCAGCAGGAGACAAGGCCGCAAAGGCCGGTGAGGAGAACGAAGATGCGCGTCGGCTGCCCTAAGGAAATCAAGAATCACGAATACCGCGTCGGGCTGACCCCGGGCTCGGTACGCGAATATGTGGCGCACGGCCACGACGTGCTGGTCGAGACAGGCGCGGGCGCCGGCATCGGCGCCGGCGACGATGCGTATCGCGCCGCCGGCGCGACGATCGCCAGGACGGCGGCGGACGTGTTCGCCAGGTCCGACATGATCGTCAAGGTGAAGGAGCCGCAGCCCGGCGAATGGGCGCAGCTGCGCGAAGGCCAGATCCTTTACACCTACCTGCATCTCGCGCCGGATCCGGAGCAGACCAAGGGCCTGCTCGCCTCCGGCGTCACCGCCGTCGCTTACGAGACCGTCACCGACGAGCGCGGCGGCCTGCCGCTGCTGGCGCCGATGTCGGAAGTCGCCGGCCGCCTGTCCATCCAGGCCGGCGCAACGGCCCTGCAGAAGGCCAATGGCGGCCGCGGCGTACTGCTTGGCGGCGTGCCGGGCGTGCTTCCCGGCAAGGTCGCGGTGATCGGGGGCGGCGTCGTCGGCCTGCACGCGGCCAAGATGGCCGCCGGGCTGGGTGCCGACGTCACCATCATCGACCGCTCGATCCCGCGCCTGCGCCAGCTCGACGACATCTTCAACGGCCGCGTCCACACGCGCTACTCGACCGTCGAGGCGCTGGAGGAGGAATGCTTCTCGGCCGACATCGTGATCGGCGCCGTGCTCATCCCGGGCGCGGCGGCGCCCAAGCTGGTTAGCCGCGAGATGCTGTCCGGCATGAAGAAGGGCGCGGTACTGGTCGACGTCGCCATCGACCAGGGCGGCTGCTTCGAGACCTCGCATGCCACTACCCATGCCGAGCCGACCTACGAGGTCGACGGCATCATCCACTATTGCGTCGCCAACATGCCTGGTGCCGTGCCGGTGACGTCGGCGCATGCGCTGAACAACGCGACGCTGCACTACGGCCTGCAGCTCGCCGACAAGGGTCTGAAGGCGCTGGTCGACGACCCGCATCTGCGCAACGGCCTCAACGTCCACAAGGGCCGGGTCGCCAACCGCGCCGTCGCCGAGGCGCTGGGCTACGAGATGGTGGAGCCGAAGCAGGTGCTAGCCGCTTGACCAGTTTCCCTATCCTGAACTCAAAATCCCGCTGCTAAGGCGGGATTTTTTCAAGCAGGCAACAAAAAAGCGGGACAAAACCCGCTTTTTTGCAATCGGCTTTCCGCCAGTCCATCCGTGGTCGGAAGCCGATCAGCATTGCCAAGCGTAAGCCGTGGAAGGTTAACGAAAGGTAATGACAGGCGACCGACCCTACGCCCGCTCGACGCGGCACTGGTAACAATTGTTCCTGGCCGAGCGCACGTGAACATAGGCGACGTCGTCGCGCTCGAACAATTCGTGTGCCCGGCCGCAGATGCTTTGCGTCGGCGTGACCGCGCCGGTGCCGTAGACGATGCGGTCGTCGGCGCCGTAGCCTCGGACGATGTAGTCCGGGGTCGGGCGAAAAATGTCCGGCAGCACGTCGCTTTCCGGCGCGCGGTCGCACTCGTCGGCGCACAGGAAGATCGGCCCGGTCTCGGCATAGGGCTGCAGCGCGGGGAACGGCCGGTAGGCCAGGACGAGATACGATTTGCCCGCCGGAACGGTCCGCAGGCAGTGGCGGCAGGGAACACCGTCGCCGTCGGAGACCTTGCGCTCGGGCGCAAAGCCGTAGGCGTCCTTGCCGCCGCGCTGCAAGGCGCGGACGCTATCGGTCGGCAGGGCGATGAAGCGTATCAGCATGGGAGGCCTCCTCGTCATTGATCGACGAGGACGCTACGCTCGCGGACGGCGCCCCTCCACCCGAAACCTGCGTTCGGCCAGTCGTCCCTGCCCCTTCGTCAGGTCAGAACTTGTAGGAGAAGCCGGCCGTCACGGTGTGGGTGTTCAGCTCGACATCGCTGAAGCCGAGGATGTCCTCCTTGCCGAAGTCGTAGTAGCGGTACTCCAGGCGGCCGATCAGGTTGTCGGTGAAGGCGTATTCGGCACCGCCGCCAACGGTCCAGCCCGTATAGCTCTGGTCTTCACTGAAGGTCGCGCCGCCGGCACTCGCATCCACCGAAGCCCTTGTGAAGGCGACCCCGCCGGTACCGAAGATCAATGTCCGATCCCAGGCATAGCCGACACGTCCGCGGATCGACGCCAGATAGTCCGTTCCGACCTCGACCTCCACGCCCGGAAACGCGAAGGTCTCGTCGTTCCAGGTCGCGTTGATGTCGCCTTCGACGCCGAACACGAACGATCCGACCTGCCAGTTGTAGCCGATAAAGCCGCCGAGCAGGCCGCCGTCGAAATCCCGGGAGCCGCTGCCGAATACCGCGTCGAACTCCGCTTCGTTCCAGGCATAGCCGCCCTGGATGCCGACATAGCCGCCGGTCCATGTGAACACGGGCGCTTCGGCGATCGGCACGGGTTCCTGCACGATCGCGTCGGCCGCCATCGCGCCGGACGCGGCAATGAGGGAAAGAGCGGACGCGACGAAGATGGAACCAAGGCGCACAGCGGCCTCCACGTTAACGAAAATCAAGCCCGTCTACCCCTGGGCCTCTATCTAGCACACACAACCGGAGATAGCTGTAGCAAAACGGCATCAGCTATCTCCGACCAGCCCATTCACCGCAGAAAATCGTCGATGCGCCGCAGCGTCACGCGGCGGTTCTGCCAGTTCTCGTTCTGGGTTGGCACCAGCAGGAACTCTTCGCCATAGCCGACGGTCTCCAGCGCCCGGCCGGGAATGCCGAACTCGCGCATCAGCACGCGACGCAGCGATTCGGCACGGCGCTCGGACAGGATCTGGTTGGAGGCGGCCGAGCCGACCGCGTCGGTGTGGCCCTCGATCAGCACGGTGGTGCCCGGCCGCCGGCGCAGCAGGCGCTCAAGCGCGGTCGCGATGGCCTCGACCTTTTGGTATTGCGAGACGGGGATCTCGGCCGAGCCGAAGGCGAAGTTGATCGCCTGGATGTCGATCGATGGCGCGGCGCGGCGCAGGTCGGGCCGGCGCTTGAACTCGCGTGCGGTCACCCGCTGGTCGGGCCTTATCCGGCGCTCCGCCGGCGCTTCCAGGCGCCGCTCGATCTGGGCGGCGGACGGCATCGACTGCGCCGCGGCGACAGTCGGGAAAGCGAGCAGCGCGAGCGCAAGGGCGGCGAACTGGCGGCGGGTGGGCATGGATATCTCCTTCGGTGGTCGTCGTGCGGTGGATCGCCGATCGGCACCACTTCTGGACGGTGGAAGCTGAATCGTTGCTGAACGGCGTGTTCAGGCAGTAGGCAATGGGCAGTCGGCGATAGAGGCCCTTTAGCTACTGCCCTACTGCCCTACTGCCCTACTGCCCTACTGCCCTCTTACCGCATCACCACGGCAGAGCGCTCGGCGAAACTCATCGGATGGACGACCTCGCGCTTCTGGCCGATCGGCGAGAAGCCGATCTTCTGGTAGAGCGGCAGGGCGGCGGGATGGTCGAGCGTGCAGGTCTGCACCGACACCTTCTGCGGCTCGTAGGACCACGCCGCCGCGACGGCGGAGCCGAGGAACCAGCGGCCGAGCCCCTGGCCCGTCGCGTGCTCCATCAGGCCGAAATAGGCGAGCTCGACCTCCTCAGGCAGGTCGGTCTTGAGGTCGAAGAAGCCCGCCGGCGCACCGTCGACATAAAGCACCCGGATATCGCGCTCGGGCTTGCGCAGCCCCTCCTCCATTTCTTCATCGGAGAGCCGCAAGGCATTGACCCAATGCCACTTCCGCCCGACCCGGTCGATCAGATAGCGATAGTAGTGGACCGGAATGTCGCGGACCCTGAGCAGCGCGATCTGCCGGTTGTACGGCAAGGGCGCGTACTGCGCCGGCGGCCGCGCCATTTCGAGGAACGTCACGGTCACGTCTATCGTCTCGGGCAACTTCGTGTCGGCCATGTCAGTCCTTGCCTGTGACGACGGGCGTATCGGAGTTCCCGCCCCATTCGGTCCACGACCCGTCATAGAGCCGGTTGTCACCGTGTCCGACGCTCTGCAGCGCCAGCGTGATAACGGCCGCCGTAACACCGGAGCCGCAGGAGGTGACGACCGGCTTCGACAGGTCGAGCCCTGCCTCCGCCAGTTTGCGACGCAGTGCCTCGACCGGCAGCAAATGGCCGTTTTCCGACAGCGAGACGGCGGGCACGTTCTTCGCGCCCGGCATGTGGCCGGAACGCACGCCCTTGCGCGGCTCCGGGTCGGTTCCGGCAAAGCGGCCCGGCGGGCGCGCGTCGGCGATCTGCGCCGTGCCCGCCTCGACCACCTCGCGCATGTCGGCGAGGCTCGCCACCCGCTTCGCGTCGAAATCGGTGAAGAACACGTTGGGCGCCGTGCGTGTCGCCTCGGCCGTGACCGGACGTCCGGCCGCCTTCCAGTTGTCGAAGCCGCCGTCGAGGACAAAAACCTCCGGCGCCCCCATGACGCGGAACATCCACCAGACGCGCGGCGCCGAAAACATGCCGGGGCCGTCATAGACGACAATGGTGTCGTCGGCCGAAATCCCCATCGAGCCGACATGCTGGGCAAAGACCGCCGGCCGCGGCAGCGTGTGCGGCAGACCCGAATCGGGATCGACGACCAGGTCCTGATCGAAAAAGATCGCGCCCGGTATGTGGGCCGCGTCATATTCGGCCTTGGCATCGCGGCCCTGCGCCGGCAGGTACCAGGAGGCATCGACGATCGACAGGCCGGGGCGGCCGAGTTGGCCCTGCAGCCAGTCGGCGTCGACGACGAACGGGCTTTTCTCCGGCATGCGCGCCTCCATAGCAACGGCCACTGCTTCTCGCATATCGCGGCCCGGGCAAAAAGGGGCAGCGCTGCTTTCCTGCATGGGCAGCACCCCGGCTCCGCCGGTCTTGATCCCGGATGGTGCCATTCTCGCCATTCTTGCGGTCGTTCGGCCACATCATGGCTGGAAGGCCATCCTTCCCGGCACAAATAGCAGAGACACGCCCTCGCCCGCCATGCGAGGAATCACGAAGGAGAGCCTGCCATGATCAAGCGCATCTGGAACGGTTTCACGACCCGCGAAAATGCCGACGCCTATGAGCGGCTGCTCGACGGCTTCGTTTTTCCGGGCATCGAGGCGAAAAGGATCCCGGGCTACCGCTCGATCGAGCTGTTGCGGCGCGAGGTGGGCGACGAGGTGCAGTTCACCACGGTGATGTGCTTCGATTCGCTTGCCAACGTCGTCGCCTTCCAGGGCGCCGACTATGAGATAGCCTATGTGCCGGAAGAAGCCCGAAGGATTTTGAAGCGCTGGGATGAGCGCTCGACGCATCATGAGGTGCGGCAGACGCGGATTTATGGCTGATCCGGCGGTTAGCTCGGCAATTCGCCGAAGCGTATGCGGAAGCGGCGCTTCTCCCGCCCCTTTTTCTCGATCTTGCCGATGTGGATCGGACCGACCTCGCCGGTCGAGCGCACATGCGTGCCGCCGCAGGGCTGGCTGTCGATCCCCCCGTCGTCGCCGATGCAGACCAGCCGGATACGGCCGGTGCCCGAGGGCGGGCGGACGTTCTTCGACTTCACCAGCCCGGGATTGGCGGCGAGATCGGCATCGGTGATCCAGCGGGTGAACACCGGCTGCTCCGCCGAGACGAGTTGCATCAGCTTTTCGCTGACCAGTTCCTTGGTGTAGCCCGCGTCGGGAATGTCGAAATCGACGCGGCTCTCCTCCTCGCCGACCGACGCGCCGGTGATCGGGAACGGACAGACCACGGTGAGCAGGTGGCAGGCCGTATGCATGCGCATCAGCAGATGCCGGCGCGGCCAATCGATGAACAGGCCGACCACTTCGCCGGCGACCGGCAGCGGCTGATCCGGCGCCGGCAGATGGATGATCTCGTCCTTGCTCTCGCCGGTGATGGTGGCGGCGATGGCGATGCGGCTGCCATCGGGTCGCAGGAGATGGCCGGTGTCGCCCGGCTGGCCGCCCGACGTGGCGTAGAAGATGGTCTTGTCGAGCACGACGCCGCCGCGCTCGTTGACGCCGAGGACCGTCGCATGCGCTTCGGCGAGATAGGCATCGTCGCGGAACAGTGCCTCGGTCGGCATCACGGCACCGGCTCGTACGGCACGGGAATGTCGGCCGTCCGGTCCATCCAGTCGGGGATCGGCAGGTTCTTGGTGCGCAGGAAATCCGGATTGAACAGCTTCGACTGGTAGCGCGTACCGTAGTCGGCGAGCACCGTCACGATGGTGTGGCCGGGGCCGAGCTCGCGCGCCAGGCGGATGGCGCCGGCAATGTTGATGCCGGTCGAGCCGCCAAGGCAGAGCCCCTCCTCCTGCACGAGGTCGAAAATGATCGGCAGGGCCTCCTCGTCCGGGATCTGGTAGGAAAAGTCGGGCGCGAAACCTTCGAGATTGGCGGTGATGCGCCCCTGCCCTATGCCTTCGGTGATCGAGCTGCCTTCTGCCTTCAGCGCGCCGGTCGTGTAATAGCTGTGCAGTGCCGCCCCCAACGGATCGGCGATGGCTATCTTGACGTCCTTGCGCTTGGCCCTCAGCCCGATGGCGACCCCGGCCAGCGTGCCGCCGGTGCCGACCGCCGACACGAAGCCGTCGACCTTGCCGTTAGTCTGCGCCCAGATCTCCTCGGCGGTGGTGGCGATATGGCCGTCGCGGTTGGCGACGTTGTCGAACTGATTGGCCCAGATGGCGCCGCTGTTGTCGCTGCGGGCGAGCTGCTCGGCGAGCCGCCCGGATACCTTCACGTAGTTGTTCGGATTCTTGTACGGCACCGCCGGCACTTCGATGAGCTCGGCGCCGAGCAGTCGCAGCGCGTCCTTCTTCTCCTGGCTCTGGGTATCGGGAATGACGATCACCGTGCGATAGCCGAGCGCCTTGGCGACCACGGTCAGCCCGATGCCGGTATTGCCCGCCGTACCTTCCACGATCACGCCGCCGGGCCGCAGCAGGCCGCGCTTCTCCGCGTCGCGAATGATGAACAGGCCGGCGCGGTCCTTGACCGACTGGCCCGGGTTCATGAACTCGGCCTTCCCGAGGATCTCGCACCCGGTCTCCTCCGAAGCGCGGCGCAGCCGGATGAGCGGCGTGTTGCCGATCGCGTCGATGACCGAACCAAGCATGAGGCAGTTCCCGTTGCGCAGGCGGCACCGGCGAAGCGCTGCCGCTGTTGAAGGACGTGGCGGCGCCTGCCGCCATTTCGACCGCCTTCCTGCCAGAGACCGCCCCGACATTCAACACGCCGGTCGGGATAGAAGAACGCTGGTCCATGGGAAATACCGGCGCGGCGTGATCCCGCAACGGCGTGTCATGCCGCATGGGCCGGCTTGGCGTCGCGAGCGGCGAGATAGACGACAAGGGCCAGTCCGAGCACCAGCGCGATGAACAGGAACAGCGCCGAATAGGCGGCGGCCGGCTCGCCGGGCACCGTGCCGCCGGTCACCACCGCGCCGGTGGCGAACTGCAGAAGCCCGGCACCGCCGATGACGAAAAAATTCATCAGGGTGACGCCGCGCCCGATCAGGTGCGGTGGCATGAAGGCCCGCGCATGCGCCATCAGCAGGCCGTAGCTGCCGCCGGCGACCCCGATCAGCACCAGCAGCGCCGTAGCCGACCCGAGCGAACTCTGTGGATGAAGGCCGAGCGCGAGCAGCGCCGAGAGGCTGATCGTTGTCCCCACGACCGCCACCCATTTGCGCGTGCCGAAGAACTGGTCGAGCGGGCCATAGATGAAGGCGCCCGCCGCCATGGCCAGCGCCATCAGGACCGTGGCGTTGCCGATCGCCAGCATGTCGGCGGCATGGACATCGGCGAGATAGGGACCTGCCCACAGGCCGCGAATGCAGGCGGACGGCGCGTAGGCGACCATGGTCAGCGGGATGATCGGCCACAGCACGCGCAGCCGCAGCAGCTCGGCGAACCCGGCAAATCCCGTGGAGCCGCTGCCGGCATGCGGATTTTCCGGATCGCGCACGAGCGCAAAGACCAGCGCCGCGATCAGCAGGGTGAACACGCCGAGCCCGGCCATGACCGGGCGCCAGCCGAACGCCTCGGCGGCATAGGCCAGCGGCGAGGCGCCGAGGACGTTGCCGGCCGTGCCGAAGGCGACGATCCACGACGACAGCATGGCGAATTTGGCCGGCGTGTAGCGGCGCGCAAAGATGAACAGCGCCGCCATCAGGACCGGGGCGCAGCCGATCCCCATCAGCCCGGTGGCGAAAATGACCATCCAGGGTGCCGTAGCGGCGGAAAACAGGAAGGTTCCGCCGCCCGCGCCGAATATCATCAATGTCACCGCGGTATAGCGCGGCCCGATGCGGTCGAGCGCAACGCCGACCGGGAACTGCGACAGCGCGAAGGTCAGGAAGAACACGCCGGAGGCGATGGAGAAGTCGGCCTTGGTCATGCCGAGCTCGCTGCCGAGCACCGGCGTGAGCACGGCCAGGAATGAGCGGTAGAACTGGGAAAGCACATAGGCGACTGCGAGTGCCGCGATGCCGGCCATGTCCTCTCCCGTCTCCCCGAAAATGCAAGTGGCGGCCGAAGCGCTCGCTGCGGCCGCCACCTTGTTTCATCGTCGAGTGCCGCGCAATTGGACCAAACGCGGCTTCGTTCGGCCCAACCGCAGGTCAGGCCGCGCGCGGGGCATTGCGGCGGCCGCGGAACGGCCGCTTCTTGCCGGCGAAGCGCTTCTCGCCGGCCGGCTGGCCGCCGGGGCGTCCCTCGCCCGCGGGTTTGCCGCCAAAGCGCTGCTCGCCGGCCGACGGCTGGCCACCGAAGCGCTGGCCACCGGGCTTGCCGGAGAACGGCTTCTTGCCAAAACCCTGGCGCGGCTTGTCGCCGCCGGGCCGGCCGGCGCGGTGATGCTCGCGCGGCTGTCCGCTATCCCTGCTGTCCGCAGGACGGTCGGCACGCGGCTCGCGCGCCTCGGCCTGCGGATCCGGCTCGCCGAGATGGTCGGCAGCGACCGGCAGCTTCATGCGGATGATGCGTTCCACCGAGCGCAGCTTTGCGTTCTCGTTGGGATCGCACAGCGTGATGGCGACGCCGTCGGCGCCGTTGCGGCCGGTGCGGCCGATGCGGTGGACATAGCTCTCGGCCTCGTCCGGCAGGTCGAAATTGACGACGTGCGAAATGCCGGGCACGTCGATGCCGCGCGCCGCGATATCGGTGGCGACGAGGATGCGCACGGAGCCGTCGCGAAAGCCATTGAGCGCCTTCTGGCGGGCGTTCTGCGACTTGTTGCCGTGGATGACGGCGGCATTGAAGCCGTCGCGCTCGAGGTCGCGCACCACCCGGTCGGCGCCGTGCTTGGTGCGGGCGAAGACCATCACCGAGGACATGGCGGGATCGGCGAGCATCGCTGACAGCACCTTGCGCTTCTGCTTCAGTCTGGCCAGCACGACGCTCTGCCTGATCTCGGCGGCAGTGGTGCCCTGCGGGGCGACCTCGACATGCACGGGATCCTTCAGGATGCCGCGCGCCAGCTGCTCGATCTCGCTCGGCATGGTGGCCGAGAACAGCGCCGTCTGGCGCTCGCGGTGGGTGGCATTCGCCAGCCGCCGGACGTCGTGGATGAAGCCCATGTCGAGCATGCGGTCGGCCTCGTCGAGCACCAGCCAGCGGGTCTCGCCGAGCTTGACCTCGCCTTCGCGGACCAGGTCGGTGAGCCGGCCCGGTGTCGCGATCAGGATGTCGACGCCGGGAGCCATGCGCTTGACCTGGCTGTGGCGCGACACGCCGCCCAGCACCAGGGCGGTCGAGATGTGCATGCCCTTGGCGAGCACCTTGATCGTGTCCTCGATCTGCACCGCGAGCTCGCGGGTCGGGGCGAGGATCAGGGCGCGGGCGGTGCGCGGCAGCCGCTTGCTGCCGAGTGTGGCGATCTTGGCCAGAATCGGCAGGCTGAAGGCTGCGGTCTTGCCCGACCCGGTCTGGGCGACGCCGAGGATGTCGCGGCCTTCGAGCTGCGCGGGAATGGCCTGGGCCTGGATCGGCTTCGGCGTGTCGAAACCCGCGGTTTCGGTCGCCTTGAGCAGCGCACCTGTGATGCCGAGGGCGGCGAAGCCTTCGGGCTTCGCGGAAAGTTCAGTGTTCAAAATTGTCTCTTTCAGGCGGCATCGGCCGCCAACTATCTGCCGCGGCAGGGCGCAACCTGCCGTCGAGCATCATTACGTGAAACGACAAGGCGGCAGGCTGGTTGGCCCGCGCGGCTGCGCTGTCGTGCCCGCGCTTCAGAATACGCGGGGCTTCGTCTCCATGCCGGGATAAGCGGGGAAGGAGAACACGAGACGCAACCAGTCCCATCCGATCGGGAAAGCCGCATCATTCGCGGCCCAAGCGCCTGTTGGCTGCGCATATGGCCCATTCGCCGGGCAATTGCAAGGTGCCATTGTGCATCGCAGCAATGCAGCAGGGGTGGCGGGGGGTAGAAGTGACGTGGATCGCATGCCCTCTTTGCGTCCATACCTGGCATCGGTTGCTGCGTCGGCTTGACAGGAAAAACGCTGTCGTCCTTTGTCACGCTGCAAATTCGGGGGGACAAGATGAGACCATTCGCCATAACTCTGTTGGTGGCGTCGGCCGCGCTGGGCGGCTGTTCGACGGTTCAGGACGATGTGAGGAACGACCGCGAGGCTGCCATCGCTCGCTGCGTCAGACAGGTCGATCTGTCTGGTCCGCGCTTCAAGGCGCATGCCATGACCTATATGGGCGTATCACGCGAGAGCCTGGCAACGACGATGTGCGATCGGCTGGCCAACGGCGTTGCCGAAGGCCGCATCGACCAGAGCGACATCAATCGCCTGATAAGAACCGGCCAACTGACGAGCAAATTCAGTTTCCTCAGGGGATAGAATCCAAGCGTCATCCTCCACGCCCTGCTTTTGCAGTCTGGCCATTGAAAGGAAAGTGCGGGAAGCGGGGCGCGGGGCCGAGCCTCTCTAAGTAAAGTACGTGGCGCGGTGACCCGCGCCCCGCCGGCGTTCTTGCCCGTCCGCTAACCCGCATTCGCGCGACCTTCGCGGCTGGGGCCCGGGTCTCCAGCTCACGCCAGCCGCGCTACCGATTGCGCGACCGACCCGGCGCCGACGCTCCCTCCTGATACCCGGTGCGCACCAAGTTCCCGCAGGAAGCGGCTTTCACGGCGAAATATAGGTGAGGCGGAAAGGGAGGGGATAGAATCGCATTTTCCGAACCTGCCGCTCGACGCGGGGAAACAGGTAAGTGACGGCGACGGTTCACTTTTCCCGTGCACAGCGCGAGACGATACCGTCTCAGATTTCCCTCGCTTGCCCCACCGTCGGCAGCACCAGCTCGGTGCCGCTGCCTTCCATGCCGGAGACGAATTTGTCGGCGCTCTGGTCGAGCACTCCGAACGTGCCATAGTGGCAGGGCACCACGGCCTCGAACTGGAAGAAGCGCCGGCAGGCCAGAGCCGCAACGGCGCCGCCCATGGTGAAGCGATCGCCCACCGGCACCAGGCCGATCTGCGGCTGATGCAACTCGTTGATCAGCGCCATGTCGGAAAAGATGTCGGTGTCGCCCATGTGGTAGAGCGTCCTGTCGTCGGGGAAGTGCAGCACCAGCCCGTTGGGATTGCCGAGATAGACCGCCTGGCCGTTCTCCTGCGTCAAGGCCGAGGAGTGCACGGCGTTGACGAAGGTCACGGTGAAGCCGCCGCAATCGACCGTACCGCCGTGATTGCCGGGATTGACGTTTTCGATGCCCTTGCCGGCGACGAAGTCCGATATTTCCGCATTGGCGACCAGCATCGCCCCCGTCTTCTTCAGAATCGCTATGGTGTCGCCGAAATGATCGTTGTGCCCGTGGGTGAGCAGCACATGGGTGACGCCCTCGGCCGGCTCTTCCCAGCCGCCGGGCCACGACGGATTGCCGGAGAGGAACGGATCGATCAGGATTTTCGCGTCGCCGGCTTCGGCGCGAAAGGCCGAATGGCCGTACCAGGTGAGTTTCATGGCGCACTCCTCGATTTCGGTTGCGGGCGAGGATAGAACGCGCGACGGCGAGGGCAAGGGCGGAGCGCCCGGAAGCGGACCGAAAAGGACAGCCAATGACCGTGGTTGCAATCGAATCGCTCGCCGATCATCTGAGCGGCGGCAGGACGCTTGCCGGGCTGGATCTCGGCGAGAAGACCATCGGCGTTGCCGTCTCCGACCGCGGCTTCTCCTTCGCCCATCCCCGCCCGGTGATCCTGCGGAAAAAATTCACCGCCGATGCCGAGGCGCTGCTCACGCGGCTGAAGGCCGAGGACGTCGGCGCGATCATCATCGGCCTGCCGGTCAACATGGACGGCAGCGAGGGACCCCGCGCCCAGGCGACACGCGCCTTCGTGCGCAACATGGCGCGGCTGACCGCGCTTCCCTTCGCATTCTGGGACGAGCGGCTGTCGACGGTCGCGGCGGAGCGCACGCTGATCGAGATGGATTTTTCGCGAGCCAGGCGCAAGGAGAAGATCGATTCGGCGGCGGCCGCCTTCATCCTGCAAGGCGTCCTGGACCGGCTTCAGGTGCTGCGGGCCGGCTCCACGCCGGAATAGCGCTCGCGCCGCCGCTGTATCCAGGCGGCGATGGCGCGGCGGCGCCGGAACGCCAGGATGCCGAACAGGATCAGCGTATCGATGACGAAAGCCTTTGCCAGCAGCCAGGGGATCGTGGCCGGTTCGAGCCCGAGCAGTTCACCGTAGAGCTCGAAGACGAGGTCGTGCAGCCCGCGCGACAGCATCACGTAGCCGAAATTCATGTCGTAGTAGGACAGCCCGAACCAGCCCCAGAAGACGGCGAGCGGCAGGGCCCAGAGGATAAGGATCCAACGCATCAGCGCTCAAAACTCCTCTGCCCGTCATGCGCGCCGGCGAAGCGCGACAGTTTTACCGTCTGCGAGGCGCCGATCGCCCTGGCGCGCGCCGCCAGGCGCAGTCGCTCGTCGACCAGAGCCTCGGCCCGTTGCACGGCGCTCTGCTGTTCGCTGCGGATCGCCACATAGGATGCGATCAGCGCGGCGAAATGCGCCGCCATCGCCGGAAACAACCCGGCGGAGGACCTGAACGTGCCGACCACCAGCAGCAGGGTCATCAAGCCTGCCGCCGCGGCGAAGGCGACGCGCAAGACCTCCTCGCCGATCGTTCCGTCGTCATTGCCGGCAAACAGCGCCACCAGCGCCCACCAGAACAGCACCGCGCAGGTCGCGAATCCCATGGCCACGCTGGCGGCGACCACCGGAACGGAAACGACGAGGTAGTCGGCGCCCGGCAGGTCGATGCCGAAGAAGCGCAACCCGCCGCCATCGCTCCCGAGGACGCTGAGCGTCGCCAGCAGCGAGAACACGACCGCCCAATGCACCACCAGAAAGAATGTCAGAATCCGCGCCATGTCGCCCCTGCTCCCTGGCTAAATTGGAGCGGCGGCGGTCGCTGCGCAACGTAAACCAATTGTTAAGGTTAACGTCGGCCGGGAACCGTGTCGGCGCGCTGTGCCGGTCCATAGCCAATTGCCTGGGAATGCCGCGCCGTCCCCCTTCCCCGTGGAAGCAGGAAAGCCGGCCGCCGGCGTGAAAGATGCTTCAGACCGCCGGATACAGCGTGTCGAGGATGAGGAGCGGGTCGTGGCGCGGCGCCAGCATGCCGTAGGTGGAGCGCCACTGGCCGGCAAGCCGCGTCTCGACGAAGGCGTCGGCGATACGACCGGCGCCGATGCGCCGCAGTTCCGCCGCCGCCGCCGACAAAGCGAGCTGCTCAGTCAGGACGCGCGCCGAGCCCTCGTCCGACGAGGCTATCTGCATGGCGGCGCGCAGCACGCCGGTCGTTCCGGCGCCGCCCGCGCCGAGGTCGCGCTCGATCCCCGCCAGCACCTCGTCGAACAGCGCCGAGCCGCGGCCGAGCACGCGCAGCACGTCCAACGCCATGACGTTGCCGGAACCTTCCCAGATGGCGTTGACCGGCGCCTCGCGATAGTAGCGGGCGAGCGGTCCTTCTTCGACATAGCCGTTGCCGCCGAGGCACTCCATCGCCTCCGCCAGCAGCGGCGGCGCCACCTTGCACACCCAGTACTTCACCACCGGCGTCATCACGCGGGCAAAGGCCGCCTCGCCGCGATCCCTGGCCGCCTCGTCGAAGGAGCGCGCCAGCCGGAACGACAGCGCCGTGGCGCCGGCGACGTCGAGCGCCATGTCGGCAAGCACGCGCTGCATCAGCGGCTTGTCGATCAGGTTCGCCCCGAACACTTTTCGATGCCGTGCATGGTGGACGGCTTCTGCCAGTCCGGCGCGCATGATCGCGGCCGATGCGACGGCGCAGTCGAGCCGGGTCAGCGTCACCATGTCCATGATCGTCTTGACGCCGGCGCCGAGTTCGCCCACCGGCTCGCCGATGGCGCCCTCGAACTCGACCTCGGAGGACGCGTTGGAGCGGTTGCCGAGCTTGTCCTTGAGGCGCTGGAAGCGAAAGCCGTTGCCGCTGCCGTCACCGAGGATGCGCGGCACCAGGAAGCAGGACAGCCCCTCCCCGGCCTGCGCAAGCACGAGGAAGGCGTCCGACATTGGTGCCGACATGAACCATTTGTGACCGGTGAGGCGATAGAAGCCGTTGCCGGCCCGCTCGGCGCGGGTGGTGTTGGCGCGCACGTCGGTGCCGCCCTGCTTCTCGGTCATGCCCATGCCGAGCGTCAGCCCGGCCTTCTGCACCGGCGGCTTCTGCGTCTGGTCGTATTTGCGGCTGGTGACGCGCGGCGCCCATTCGCGGAACAGTTTCGGGTTGGCCATCAGCGCGGCGAGCGAAGCGCTGGTCATGGTGACGGGGCACAGATGCCCGGCCTCCAGCTCGGCGGTGAGATAGAAGCGCGCCGCCCGCACCTGGTGGCGGCGGCCGGTCTCCTGCTCCCCGTTCTCCCATACAGAGGAATGCAGCCCGCCGGCGATGCTGCGGCGCAGCAGTGCATGATAGGCCGGATGGAAGTCGACGACGTCGAGCCGCCGGCCTTGGCGGTCGTGCGTTTTTAGCCGCGGCGTCTCGGTGTTGGCGAGCCGCGCCAGCTCCTGCGCCTCCTGGCTCATCACGAAACGGCCGTGCTGGTCGAGCTCCTTGCGCACCGGCTCGGAAAAATCCTCCGCGAGCTGCACCAGCAGCGGGTCGCCCCGCCATGCGTTCGTGCCCGTCAGCGGTGGCGGCTGGTTGGTAACCTCGTGCGTCACGCCGGATCTCTTGCTCGCGCCCTGCGCTATCGAATCCGTAGCGCCTGCGGCGCTTATAGCCGAAGCCGCGGAAGCCGCGCGACGAAAAATCCGAAGCGCCGACGCACATCGCGATCGTAGCGGCGGCTTCGCCGGCCGGCCGGACTGCCGCAGGGACGTAGCGCAGCGCGGTGCTTCGCCGCCGCGGACGAGCGCGGCCGCCCGTCTGCCCACCGGCGCGACGGGACCATTTCCTCACGAAAATGTTAGCCGGCTGGAATAGACCGCAGCCGTCGCCGTTTGCTCCCGCATCGCACAGACAAGCGCAGCCGGCCTGGGCGCGCGTTCGGAGAGATGCCCAAAGATGTCAGACATCAGCACCTTGCCAGGCGCTGCCGCGTCAACACTTCAACTGCCCGGCGGTACCGCAAAAATCTCGCGGCCGGTCGGCAGGCTTGTGATCGGCGCCCTGCTCGCAGGTCTGGCCGTCCTCGCCATCTTCGCCGGCGGCGATGGCCTGACATATCCGATGCGCGTGGCCCTGTCGGTTTTCGCCGCCACGCTGATCGCCTGGACGGTCATGGACCTGCCGGAGACGCCTGTGGCGCTGGCCGGCGCCCTAGCGCTGGTCTTTGCCGGCGCGGTGGAGCAACGCGCCCTTTTCGACGCGCTCGGCAGCGGCATCGTCGCCCTGATGCTGGCCGCTTTCGTCATCGGCGCGGTGCTGAAGGAAACCGGCCTCGCCAACCGCCTCGCCTTGCGCATGCTGGCGCCGTTCCGCACCGTCTCCGGCATCTTCTGGGGGATCACCGGCGCCATCTTCCTGACGGCATTCTTCATACCGTCGACGTCGGCGCGGGCAGCGATCCTGATGCCGGTCTTTCTCGCGCTTTCCCGGACGATCGCCAGGCCCAGGGTGACAAGGGCGCTTGCCCTGCTGTTTCCGTCGGTGATCCTGCTTTCGGCCGCCGCTTCCCTGACCGGCGCCGGCGCGCATCTGGTGGCGGCCGATGCGATCCGGCGCATCTCCGGTGAGACGCTGGGCTTCGCCGCCTGGGCGATGCTCGCCGCGCCGTTCGCGCTGCTGTGCAGCCTTGCCGCCGGCGGCCTGATCCTCGGCACGTTCCTTGGCGCCGACGACCGCAGGGCGCGTGTCGCCGCGCTCGACGCTGCAACGCAACCGCTGTCCAGCCGCGACCGGGTCGTCGCCGGCATCGTGCTTGCGGTCGTCGGGCTGTGGGCCACGGCCGGTCTGCATGGGATCGACCTGGCGCTGGTCGCGCTTGCCGGAGCGCTTGTCGCCGCGTCGAAATCCGTGTCGGGCGTCTCGTTCAAGGCCGCGCTCAAGGGCGTCGAATGGAACCTGCTGCTGTTTCTCGCCGCCACGCTCGTCATCGGCGAAGCGCTGCTCGACACCGGAGCCGCCAGGCTGATCGTCGACCGGCTGCTGCTTTCGTTTGCCGGCGCCGGCACGCCGCCTGCCTGGCTCGTCGTCACCCTTACCGCGACCGCGTCGGCGTTGGCGCATATCGTGATCAACTCGCGCACGGCGCGTGCGACCGTCCTGATTCCTGCCCTGGCCCTTCCGCTCGCCGGGTTCGGCATCGACCCGGCCTCGCTGATCCTGCTGGTCACGCTGGGCAGCGGCTTCTGTCAGACGCTGATGGTCTCGGCGAAACCGGTCACGCTGTTCGGCGGCATGGAACCACCGGCCTTCACCTCGGGCGATCTGCTGCGCCTGTCGGCGATGCTTCTGCCGCTGTTCGTAGCGCTGCTCTGCCTGTTCGCCCTGCTCGTCTGGCCAAGTTTTGGGCTTTTTCCCACGCCGGCCGAATACCGGAACCTCTAGATTTGGCAGCTCGACGAGCTCCTAAAAAATTAGGCCAAGTTATTCTCATAAGATACTGAAATAATGTGGAATAAACTCGATTTCGCTCCGTTTCTCCTTGGTCCTTCCAATGCACTGAGACAAGGAGTTTACCATGCCTTTCACCGTTCTCGTCGCGCCGTCCGGCTTCAAGGAAAGCCTGTCGGCCAATGAGGTGGCCGACTGCATCGGCGAAGGCGTTCTGCGTGCCGTGCCCCGCGCCAGGATATTGAAGGCGCCGCTGGTCGACGGCGGCGAGGGTTTTACCGAGGCGCTCGTCGCCGCCACCGGCGGCGAGATGCACCGCCTGACCGTCACCGGCCCGGTCGGCGATCCCGTCCCCTCTTTCTTCGGCTTTCTCGGCGGCGCGCCGGTGCGCACCGCGGTCATCGAGATGGCCGCGGCCGCTGGCCTGCGGCTGGTGCCGCGCGACCGCCGCGATCCCTGCCGCACGACCAGCCGCGGCGTGGGCGAACTGATCAAGGCGGCGCTCGACGCCGGCGCCGAGCGCATCCTGCTCGGCTGCGGCGACAGCGGTATCAACGACGGCGGCGCCGGCATGGCCGAGGCGCTGGGCGTGCGCTTCCTCGATCGCAGCGGCGAACCTCTTGCAGCAGGCGGCGGTGCCCTGGCGCAACTCGCCCGGATCGATCTCTCCGATCGCGACCCGCGCCTCGACGCGGTGCGGATCGACGCCGCGGTCAACTGGCACAACATGCTCACCGGCCCGCGCGGCGTTGCCCGGGTGTTCGGGCCGCAGAAGGGAGCGACGGCGGAGCAGGTCGAACTGCTCGATCGGGCCATGGAGACCTATGCCGGACAAATCCTGGCCGCCGCCGGCATCGACGTCGCCACGGCCGAAGGCGCCGGCGCCTCGGGCGGACTCGGCGCAGGCGTGCTCGGGTTGCTCTCCGGCCGGCTGCATCCGCGCTACGACATCGTCATGCGCTATCTCGATCTCGACCGGATGATCGCCAAGGCCGATCTCGTCATCACCGCCGAAGGCAGCCTCGACGGCCAGACCCCGTTCGGAAAAGTGCCGGCGGAGGTGGGGCGCCGCGCCAGGGCGGCGGGCCTGCCGGTGATCGCGCTCGCCGGCACCATCGGCAAGGGCGTGACGCTCAATTTCGAGCATGGCATCGACGCCTTCGCCTCGATCCTCAAGCGGCCGTGCAGCCTCGACGAAGCGATCGCGGCGACGTCCAAGCTGCTGGTGCGTGCCGCCGAGGACGCGGCGCGCATGATCCTGGTCGGCATGCGCCTGAAACGGACGGGCGTCGTCGCGCGCCGCGTCCGGCATGGGCGGGCCGGATCACGAGCCGCGGCGTGACCCGGACGGCGAGCCGCCTGCCTGCCCCGGGTGGGCAGGGCAATAGCATATGGCAAACGACGGGGACTTTCGCCGGTTCGCACCCCCATCCCTAACCGCTCCCCACAAGCGGAGGGGGACTTTGCGGCGGCCATGCCGCGCGAAACCATTGACGATTGGCGCCTGGGGGAGGTGCCAGTCGGCCCCCCTCCCCCTTGTGGGGAGGGGCTAGGGGTGGGGGTAAACTCATATGCCCTGCCCCGAGGTGGACAGGCTGTCGTCTCGCTGCGAACGCCAAGGCGCATGCCGTGGCCAGGGCGCACGCCGTCAGGCCGCCTGAACGGAGACGATCTTCCCGTCGGCGTCGACGACGCAGGTCGTCGGCTTGCCGCCGGCATTGAGGTCCACGTGATAGTTCCTGGCGTCCAGCTTGCGCGAGCCCACGGGCAGCACCTTGCTGCTTTCCACCCCGGTGGTCTTCGCCACCTCGTTGGCGCAAAGCAGCTGCAGATCCGCCGGCGCCGTCTCCACCGTCGTCCGCGACATCTGGTCGGGGGTCGGACCGCTGGTGCTGCAGGCGCCGAGCGCCGCCAGGGCCAGCGCGACGAGCGCCCATCCGCCAGGGCGCGCCCATCCGCCGCCCGCCTGCCTTGCCGGTAAAGTCATGTCCCCTCCGTCGGCGCTCAGACGCCCTTGTACAGTGCAGCCCCCTGCATCAGCACGATCACCTTCGCACCGACCTCGATGCGGGAATGAAGGTCGACGATGTCGTCGTTGTTCATTCTTATGCAGCCGGACGAGACATCGAGGCCGATCGTCCATGGCTCGGGCGTGCCGTGAATGCGGTAGATCGTGTCCTGATCGCCTTCGTAGAGGTAGAGCGCCCGGGCGCCGAGCGGATTGTCGGGACCGCCCGGCTGGCCGCCCGCCCATTTGCGGGCGTTCGGGTCGCGGGCGACCATCTCGGCGGGCGGCGTCCAGGTCGGCCATTCGGCGGTCCGGCCGATGCGCACGATGCCGGCCCAGCCGAACCCTTCACGGCCGACGCCGATGCCGTAGCGGATCGCCTTCTGGCCGGGCTGGACGAGGTAGAGAAAATGCTGGTTGCCGTCGATGATGATGGTGCCCGGCTTCTCGGCGGTGCGGAACTTGACCATTTGCGGACGAAACGCCTCGGGCACCTGCTTGTGCTGCTTCCAGTGCCGGTAGGCTTTGGTGCGGTCGTAATTGACCCATTTCCGCGTCTTGGAATCGTAGACCTGGGTTCCCGCCGCGAGCGCGGTCGCCGTGGCGACGGCAAGCCCGGCGGCGAGCAGGATCGCGAACCTCGCGAACCGCCGGCGGCCTGGTTCAGTCCTGTTGCGGGCGAAAAACTTGGTCATGGCTTTGCCCACCCATCGACCCGCGCTTCGTTTTTGGCCACCCATTGCTCGGCGAATTTATAGGGATCCTGCCTTTCCACCTGCAGCGCATAGCTCATGTCGATCGCCTCCTCCGGCTTGAGATCCATGCGCTCGAGAAAACGCACGACATCCGGATGCTTTTCGCGCAGCGAGGTTGCATAGGCGACATGGTAGTGGGCGGCGTCCCAGCCGACGCTGGCCTCCGATTTCGACAGCCACTCGGCATCTTCCGACGGCAGCACGACCTTCCATTTCGCCGGATCGTAGGGAGGCTCGGAGAGGCGCGCGATGTCGTGCAGCTTGAACACGGCGTGCGGCGCGTAACAGGCGAAGACCACGGGACGGGCCGTCGCCTCGGCGGCATCCACCGCGGCCATGCCGACGTCCTCGGGCATTTCCAGCAGCGTCAGCGTCGCCGCATAGCCGTAGCTGTTGGCTCTGATCCGCTCGATCGTCGTGGACGACCAGGTCGACGCCCCGATCCACATTTCGCCCTGGCCGTCGCCGTCGGTGTCGAGCGCGGCGGTCTTCTTCTGGTCCTGCAAATCCGAGATGTCGCGAATCCCCGCCTCGTCGGCGGCGGCGCGATTCGCACAGATGCCTTGCCAGGCCGGCACGCCCGTCGGGCTGATGGCGACGGTGCCGGCATCGGTGACGTAGCGTTTGACGAGATTGTCGAGATTGGGCAGCCACACTTCCGGATGGATGTCCACCTGCCCGGAATCCAGTCCGGTGAAGGCGATCAGCGTGCCCATCTCGACCACGTCCGCGTCGAGACCGAGCTCCTTTTTCAGTCCGACCTTGATGATGTTGGCCGTCGCCTGCCCGGACGACCAATTCGGCATGGCGATCACGAGATCGGCGGCACCGGCATATCCGTGGGACACAACGACCGCCGCCGCGGCCAATGCCCCCCTCAACCACGGCCACGCAAAAGTCATCAAGCGAGCCTCTCTTTCGAGCGTCCCCCGTCCCGCGCAACCAATGTTGCACGGTCGCCGGCCGTGCGCAATTGCCGCAGCCGCGCTAAAACCGACAGCGTTCGACTTTTGGTTGCAGAAGGGTTTCCGCTCCGGGCAAACAGACGCCTCGCGTCGATCTTGCGGCAGCAGCTCCGACCTGCCGAAAATCCCGCCTCCGCTCGCAGGGTGCCTCCGAGGGTCTCCAGGCAGCGAGAGGTGTTGATGACCCGCCTCGCGCCTTGCGGCGCGGCTGGCCCGGCCCTATAGCACCGTCTCGACATGATCGACGCCGCGCCCCCGCCCCTGTTTCCGCACCGCCATCTGCTTGGCATCCGCGATCTTTCCCCCGCCGACATCAAATCCCTGCTCGACCGCGCCGACGCAGCCGTGGCGATCTCGCGTCGCCACGAGAAGAAGACGTCGGCGCTGCGCGGGCGCACCCAGATCAACCTGTTCTACGAGGCCTCGACCCGCACCCAGTCCTCCTTCGAACTGGCGGGCAAACGGCTCGGCGCCGACGTCATGAACATGAGCGTCGCCTCGTCCTCGGTGAAGAAGGGCGAGACGCTGATCGACACGGCGATGACGCTCAACGCCATGCGCCCCGACATCCTGATCATCCGCCACGCCTCGGCGGGAGCGGCCGCGCTGCTTGCCCAGAAGGTCGGCTGCTCGGTGGTGAACGCCGGCGACGGCACGCACGAGCACCCGACCCAGGCGCTGCTCGACGCCCTCACCATCCGCCGTGCCAAGGGCCGGCTTGCCGGCCTCACCGTCGCCATCTGCGGCGACATCCTGCATTCGCGGGTGGCGCGCTCCAACATCCTGCTGCTCAACGCCATGGGCGCCTTCGTGCGCGTCGCCGCGCCCTCGACGCTGCTGCCGGCAGGCATCCGGCAGATGTCGGTCGAGGTCTTCCCGACAATGGCCGACGCGCTGCGCGGTGCCGACGTGGTGATGATGCTGCGCCTCCAGCGCGAGCGCATGGCCGGCGCTTTTGTCCCCTCGGTGCGCGAATATTTCCGTTATTTCGGCCTCGACGCGGAAAAACTGAAGGTTGCCAGGGAGGATGCGCTGGTCATGCATCCCGGACCGATGAACCGCGGCGTCGAGATCGCCTCCGAGATCGCCGACGGCCCGCAAAGCGCCATCCAGGAACAGGTGGAGATGGGCGTCGCCGTGCGCATGGCGGTCATGGAGGCGCTGCTCGATCCGCGCCGCAACCCGGCCGACGGGGTCGCGGCATGAGTGTCACCGTCTTCCAGAACGCCCGCATCGTCGACCCGTCGCGCGGCCTCGACGAAGTCGGCGCGATCCTCGTCGAAGGCAAAAAAATCGCCGCCGCCGGCGCGGCCGCCCACAATCAGGGCACGCCGGAGGGCGCCAAGGTCATCGACTGCGGCGGCAAGACGATCGTGCCAGGCCTGGTCGATGGCCGCGTCTTCATCGGCGAGCCGGGGGCGGAGCACCGCGAGACCATCGCCTCCGCAAGCCGTGCGGCCGCCGCCGGCGGCGTCACCTCGCTGGTCATGATGCCCGACACCGATCCGGTCATCGACGACATCGCGCTGGTCGAGTTCGTGCTGCGCACGGCGCGCGACACGGCGCTGGTCAACGTCTTTCCGGCCGCCGCCATCACCAAGGGGCTGGAAGGCCGCGAGATGACCGAGTTCGGCCTCTTGCGCGAGGCCGGCGCGGTCGCCTTCACCGATGGCCGCCATTCGATCGCCAACGCCCTGGTCATGCGGCGCGCCCTCACCTATGCCCGCGACTTCGGTGCCGTGGTGGCGCACGAGACGCTCGACCGCGACCTCGGCGCCGGCGGGGTGATGAACGAGGGCCTGTTCGCGAGCTGGCTCGGCCTGCCCGGCATGCCGCGCGAGGCGGAGACCATCCCGCTGGAGCGCGACCTGGCGCTGGCGCGGCTGACCGGTGGCGCCTACCACGCCGCAAAAATCTCGACCGGGCTCGCCGCCGCCGCGGTGGCGCGCGCCAAGGCGGACGGCGCCGACGTCACGGCCGGCGTCTCGATCAACCACCTGTCGCTCAACGAGAACGACGTCGGGGAATACCGCACCTTCTTCAAGCTGTCGCCGCCGCTGCGCGCCGAGGACGACCGGCTCGCCATGATCGAGGCGCTGCGCGACGGCACCATCGACATCGTCGTGTCCTCGCACGATCCCCAAGACGTCGACACCAAGCGCCTGCCCTTCGCCGACGCGGCCGACGGCGCGATCGGCCTGGAGACGCTGCTCGGCGCGGCGCTCAGGCTCCATCACAATGGCGACGTGCCGCTGATACGGCTGATCGAGGTGCTCTCCACCGCCCCGGCAAGACTGTTCGGCCTGCCGGGCGGCACGCTGAAGCCCGGCGCGCCGGCCGATCTGGCGGTGCTCGACCTCGACGAGCCGTGGATCGTCCGCGAGGCGGACATCCGCTCCCGCTCCAAGAACACCTGCTTCGAAGGCGCGCGCCTGCAGGGCCGCGTGCTGCGCACGCTGGTTGCCGGCAGGACGGTTTTCGAGGCATAGTCCGAACGGGACGGCGCAGGCCGTCGCGGGGGAGGCTCATGGTACTTCATCTCATCGCCGCGCTCGCTTTCGGCTATCTGCTCGGCTCGATTCCCTTCGGCCTGCTGATCACCCGGGCCGCCGGCCTGGGCGACGTGCGCAAGATCGGCTCGGGCAATATCGGCGCGACCAACGTGCTGAGGACCGGCAACAAGGGGCTGGCGGGGCTGACGCTCGTCTGCGACGCCCTCAAGGGCACCGCGGCGGCGCTGATCGCCGGCAGCTTCGCCCCGGAACTCGGCATCGCCGCCGGCTTCGCCGCCTTCATCGGCCACATCTTCCCGGTCTGGCTCGGCTTCAAGGGCGGCAAGGGGGTGGCCACCTATCTCGGCGTACTGCTCGGCCTCGCCTGGAAGGCCGTGCTCGCCTTCGCCGTGATCTGGCTGGCGATCGCCTTCCTGCTGCGCTACTCCTCGCTCGCCGCGCTTCTGGCCACGCTCGGCGTGCCGGTCGCGCTCTTCATCATGGGGCAGACCGATCTCGCCCTGGTCTTCGCCGTCATGTCGGCGATCGTCTGGCTGAAGCACCGCGCCAATATCGGGCGGCTGCTCGCCGGCACCGAATCGCGCATCGGCTCCAAGGGATGACCGAGGCGCGGCCGCGGCTCTCCGAGCGCCAGCGGCTTGCCTGGCTGAGGCTGATCCGCACGCCTAATGTCGGCCCGGCCACCTTCCGCGACCTGATCAACCGCTTCGGCTCGGCCGAGACGGCGATCGAGCACCTGCCGGAGCTGATGCGCAACGCCGGCTCGACCGCCGTCCCGCGCGTGCCGAGCGTGGCGGCGGCGGAAGCCGAGATGGAGAAGGCGGAGCGCTTCGGCGCCCGCTTCATCGGCATCGGCGAGCCCGACTACCCGCCGCAGCTCCGGCGCATGGACTATCCGCCGCCGCTGATCGCCGTGAAGGGCAACGACGCGGTGTTCAGGCTGCCGGCGGTTTCCATCGTCGGCGCCCGCAACGCCTCGCTGGCCGGGCTGAAGATGGCGCGCATGCTGGCAGGCGCCGTCGGCAGGGAAGGTTATGCCGTCATCTCAGGGCTGGCGCGCGGCATCGACACGGCGGGCCCACGAAGGCAGCCTCGCCACCGGAACGGTCGGCGTGCTGGCAGGCGGCCTCGATCGCCCCTACCCGCCGGAAAACGTCGGGCTGTGCGAGCGCATCACCGAGGCCGGTGCGGTCGTCTCCGAAATGCCGTTCGGCTGGGAACCGCGGGCGCAGGATTTTCCGCGCCGCAACCGCGTGGTCGCCGGGCTCGGCCTAGGACTGGTCGTGGTCGAAGCGGCGCGGCGCTCGGGCTCGCTGATCAGCGCGAGGCTCGCCGGCGAGATGGGCCGCATCGTCTTCTCGGTGCCGGGCTCGCCGCTCGACCCGCGGGCCGAAGGCGCCAACCGCCTGCTCAAGGACGGCGCCATCCTGGTCACCGGGCCGGAGGACATCCTCGACGCGCTGGCGCCGCTCACACTGACGGAGGGGCCTCCGGACATCTCGGCGGAGGAGCCGCCCGACTATTCCGACGTGCCGCCGCCGGCGGCGACCGACCGCCAGAAGGTGCTGGAGGCACTGAGCCCGGTGCCGACCGGCATCGACGAGCTGATCTGGCACACCGGCCTGCATCCGGCGCAGGTCTTCCTCATCCTGCTGGAGCTCGACCTCGCCGGCCGGCTGGAGCGCCATTCAGGCGGTGCGGTTTCGCTTGTGCTCCCGGACGCTTGACGGTCGTTCGCCGCGGGCGAGGTCGCCGACTTCGAGATAGGCCATCTCGATCAGATAGGCGAGCATGTCGCAGCGCTCGGCCTCGGCCATGGTGCGCAACTGCGCGAGCATGCTTTGCATATACTCCAGCGTCTCGCTGCGGCGCCTTCCATGATGAGCATTCATGATCAGACCCTTTGCCGGGCAGAGGCCGTCCCGAAGCCTTCGCCTGCGATTGTGATCGTCACTGCAACCGATGGTCGTCCTTTATTTACCATATTAACTTAAAATTGCAAGGAATATTTGCCTATCCTGCAAGTTGCAGGAGGTGGTATCGGACCGACAATCAGCGTCTGCCCTTGACCGGACGGTTTTCCGCAGCCATTTGACGACACCGACCGGCGTTCGCGGATACTGTCGCCGGCCCATTTAGATACGGAATTGCGAAATCCAATGGACGTTGTCGTCGTCGAGTCGCCCAACAAGGTCAAAACGATCAACAAGTATTTGGGCAAGAACTACAAGGTTCTGGCTTCCTTCGGCCATGTCCGCGACTTGCCGGCCAAGGATGGCTCCGTACGGCCGGACGACGATTTCTCCATGTCATGGGAAGTTGACGGCCCGTCGTCGAAGCGGCTGGCCGACATCGCCAAGGCGGTCAAGGAGGCCGACGGGCTGATTCTGGCGACCGACCCCGACCGCGAGGGCGAGGCGATCTCCTGGCATGTGCTGGAGGTGCTGCGGCAGAAGCGCGCGCTCAAGGACAAGCGGGTGCAGCGCGTCGTCTTCAACTCGATCACCAAGCAGGCCGTGCTCGACGCCATGGCCAACCCGCGCCAGATCGATCCGCCGCTGGTCGACGCCTATCTCGCCCGCCGCGCGCTCGACTACCTCGTCGGCTTCACGCTGTCGCCGGTGCTGTGGCGCAAGCTGCCGGGTGCCCGCTCCGCCGGCCGCGTGCAGTCGGTGGCGCTGCGCTTCGTCTGCGACCGCGAGGCCGAGATCGAGCGCTTCGTGCGCGAGGACTACTGGCTGATTGCCGCTATCCTCGGCACGCCGCGCAACGAAAGCTTCGAGGCGCGGCTGACCACGGTCGACGGCAAGAAGCTCGAAAAGCTCGACATCAAGACCCAGGAGCAGGCCGACGGCATCAAGGCCATGCTCGACGGCGCCGTCTTCAGGGCCCTGTCGGTCGAGGCCAAGCCGACCAAGCGCAACCCGGCGGCGCCCTTCACCACCTCGACGCTGCAGCAGGCCGCCTCTTCGCGGCTCTCCTTTTCGGCACAGCGCACCATGCAGGTGGCGCAGCGTCTCTACGAAGGCCTCGAGATCGGCGGCGAGACGGCGGGCCTGATCACCTATATGCGTACCGACGGCGTGCAGATGGCGCCGGAGGCGATCACCGCCGCTCGCGAAGCCATCGCCAAGGAGTTCGGCCAGAAATACGTGCCGGAGAAGCCGCGCTACTATTCGGCCAAGGCCAAGAACGCCCAGGAGGCGCACGAGGCCATCCGCCCCACCGATTTCTCCCGCACGCCGGCCGAGATGAAAAAATATCTCGATGCCGACCAGGCGCGGCTCTACGAGATGATCTGGAAGCGGGCGATCGCCAGCCAGATGCTGCCGGCCGAGATCGAGCGGACCACGGTCGAGATCGAAGCTCGCAACGGCGCGCAGACCGCCGGCCTGCGCGCCGTCGGCTCGGTGGTGCGCTTCGACGGCTTCATCGCCGCCTATACCGAGCAGAAGGACGAGGACGCCGAGGACGAGGAAAGCAAGCGCCTGCCGGAGATCCGTGCCGGCGAGACGCTCGACCGCAAGACGGTGAACGTGACCGCCCACACTACCGAGCCGCCGCCGCGCTATTCGGAAGCGTCCTTCATCAAGAAGATGGAAGAGCTCGGCATCGGTCGCCCGTCGACCTATGTCGCGACGCTGAAGACGCTGGAGGACCGCGACTACGTCAAGATCGAGAACCGCAAGCTGATCCCGCAGCCCAAGGGCCGGTTGGTGACGGCCTTCATGGAAAGCTTCTTCGAGCACTATGTCGAATACGACTTCACCGCCTCGCTGGAGGAGAAGCTCGACGAGATCTCCGACGGAAAGCTCGCCTGGAAGGACGTGCTGCGCGATTTCTGGCGCGATTTTTCCGGCGCCGTCGGCGGCATCAAGGAGCTGCGCGTCACCGACGTGCTGGATGCGCTCAACGAGGAACTGGCGCCGCTGGTGTTCCCGGCGCGCGAGGACGGCTCCAACCCGCGCATCTGCCCGCGCTGCGGCAGCGGCAACCTGTCGCTGAAGCTCGGCAAGTTCGGCGCCTTCGTCGGCTGCTCCAACTATCCCGAATGCGGCTACACCCGCCAGCTCGGCGACGCCGCGAACGGCAATGGCGAGGCCGCCAACGGCGATTCCGGCGACAAGGTGTTGGGCAAGGATCCCTATACGGCCGAGGAGATCACGCTGCGCAACGGCCGTTTCGGCCCCTATGTGCAGCGCGGCGAAGGCAAGGAGGCCAAGCGCTCCAGCCTGCCCAAGGGTTGGACGGTCGACACGGTCGACCACGAGAAGGCGCTGGCGCTGCTGGCGCTGCCGCGCGACGTCGGAAAGCATCCGGAAAGCGGCAAGATGATCTCCGCCGGCCTCGGCCGCTACGGGCCGTTCGTGCTGCACGACGGAACCTATGCCAATCTGGAGAGTATCGAGGACGTGTTCTCGATCGGCCTCAATCGCGCGGTCTCGGTGATCGCCGAGAAGCACTCGAAGGGCAAGGCCGCCCGCGGCGGTGCGCCGGCGGCGCTGAAGACGCTGGGCGACCATCCGGACGGCGGCGCCGTCACCGTGCGCGACGGTCGTTATGGTCCCTATGTGAACCACGGCAAGGTCAACGCGACGCTGCCGAAGGGCAAGGACCCGATGACGGTGACGCTGGAGGAGGCTCTGGCGCTGGTCGCCGAACGCGCGGGCAAGGGTGGCGGCAATGGCAAGGGCAATGGCGCCCGGCGAACGGCGAAGCCCGCCAGGAAGACCGCGGCCAAGAAAAAGAAGGAATGAGGCCTTTTGGCCAGAAAGCCGTCTCCGCCGAGGATTGAACGAGGCAGCCCCGCCTTCGGGCCCGGCGCGCACCCGCGGACGGCCGGCGATTTCCGGCCGAGCCGCGAGGAACTCCTTACCTATATCGAGGAGAATCCCGACCGGAGCGGCAAGCGCGATCTGGCCAAGGCCTTCTCGCTCAAGGGCGCCGACCGCGTCTGGCTTAAGGAGACGCTCGCCGGCCTGCATGACGAGGGACTGATCGAGAAGGAGCGCAAGCGGCTGCGGCGCCCCGGCACCCTGCCCCCGGTCACCGTGCTCGACATTTTTTCGCGCGACGCCGACGGCACGCTGCTGGCGAGGCCTGCCGAGCGCGACGGCGCCGACAGCCCGATCGTCGTGGCGATCAAGACGACCAAGGGTGGCCGCGGATCCGCGCCCGGCGTCGGCGACCGGGTGCTGGCAAAGACCTTCCGCAACGACGACAAGGCCGGCCCTGCCTACACCGCTCGCGTGATGAAGGTGTTCGAGAAGCGCGCCGACACCGCGCTCGGCGTGTTCCGCACGCTGGCCGACGGCCGTTTGCGCATCATCCCGGTCGAGCGTGGAAAGTCCGAGTTCGAGGTGGCGGAGGAGAACCGCAACGGCGCCCGCGACGGCGATCTGGTCGAGATCGAGACGGGTCGCTCCATCCGCTACGGCCTGCCGCAGGCGAAGGTGCTTTCCGTCGTCGGCTCGCTGACCAGCGAGAAGGCGGTCTCGATGATCGCCATCCACGCCCACGGCATCCCGCATATTTTCCCGCGGGAAGTGCTCGCCGAGGCGGACGCTGCGGCGTCGGTCGGCATGGATGGCCGCGAGGACTGGCGCGACCTGCCGCTAGTCACCATCGATCCGGCCGACGCCAAGGACCATGACGACGCCGTGCTCGCCGTGCCGGATACCGATCCGGCCAATCCCGGCGGGGTGGTCGCCACCGTCGCTATCGCCGACGTCGCCGCCTATGTGCGGACCGGCAGCGCACTCGACCGCGAGGCGCTCAACCGCGGCAACTCGGTCTACTTCCCGGACCGGGTGGTGCCGATGCTGCCGGAGCGCATCTCCAACGACCTCTGCTCCCTGAAGGAAGGCGTCGACCGCCCGGCGCTCGCCGTGCGCATGACGTTTGCGGCCGACGGCCGAAAACTGCGCCATTCCTTCCATCGCGTCATGATGCGCTCCATCGCCCGCCTCGCCTACCCGCAGGCCCAGGCCGCGATCGACGGCACGCCCGATGAGCGCACGGCGCCGATCCTGGATACGGTGCTGAAGCCGCTGTGGGATGGCTACGCAGTGCTGAAGCGCGGCCGCGACAAGCGTCAGCCGCTCGACCTCGACCTGCCGGAGCGAAAAATCCTGCTGAAGCCCGACGGCACCGTCGACCGGGTCATCGTGCCGGAACGGCTCGACGCCCACCGGCTGATCGAGGAGTTCATGATCCAGGCCAATGTCGCGGCTGCCGAGACCCTGGAGGGCAAGCGGCAGAAGCTGGTCTATCGCGTCCACGACGCACCGTCGCTGGCCAAGCAGGAAGCGCTGCGCGAGTTCCTGCACTCGATCGGCATCTCGCTGGCGCGCGGCGCCGATCTGCGCACCGCGCAGTTCAACCACATCCTCGAGCGCGTCCGCGACGGCGAGCATGAGGCGCTGGTCAACGAAGTTGTGCTGCGCACGCAGATGCAGGCCATCTATTCGCCGGACAATCTCGGCCATTTCGGCCTCAACCTCAGGCGTTATGCGCATTTCACCTCGCCGATCCGCCGCTATGCCGACCTGATCGTGCACCGCGCGCTGATCGCCGCGCTCGGCCTCGGCAAGGACGGGCTGACGGCGGGCCAGGAGGAGCGGCTGGACGACATTTCCGGGCTGATCTCTACCACCGAGCGGCGCGCCATGGCGGCCGAGCGCGAGACCGTCGACCGGCTGATCGCCGCCCATCTTGCCGAGCGCATCGACGGCGAGTTCGACGGCCGCGTGTCGGGCGTCACCAGGGCGGGACTTTTTGTCCAATTGCCGCAGTTCGGCACCGATGGCTTTGTCCCTGTGGCAACGCTCGGCGGCGATTACTATGTCTTCGACGAGACGACGCGGGCGCTGGTCGGCGAACGCACCGGCAAGGGTTTTCAGCTTGCCGACGCCGTTTCGGTCAAGCTGGTCGAGGTCGCGCCGCTCGCAGGGGCGCTGCGCTTCGAGATGCTGAGCGAGCCGAAGCCGATGGGCAGCGCCACGCGCTCGTTCCACAAGGCCAAGGCCCGGCAGAAGCGCGCCCGCGCGTCGCAGCCGCGACGCGGGGCCCGCGGCAGGAGATGAGCATGGAAGAACAGGTTTTCGGCGGCGAGCACCATGCCGGCAGGCCCACGCGGCCGCTGTGGATGGCGATGAAGCGCGGCTTCCTCGGCCGCTGCCCGCATTGCGGCGAGGGAAAGCTGTTCCGCTCCTTCCTGAAGACCGTCGACCGTTGCGAGCACTGCGGCGAGGAGATGCACCACCACCGCGCCGACGACCTGCCGGCCTATCTCGTCGTCGTCATCGTCGGGCACATCATCGTCGGCGCCTTCATGGGCGTCGAGGCGACCAGCACGCTGTCGACCTGGCAGCATCTGGCGATCTGGGTGCCGCTGACGATCGTCTCGGCGCTGGCCCTGCTCCGGCCGGTCAAGGGCGCCGTCGTCGGACTGCAATGGGCCTTCTATATGCACGGCTTCGGCGGCGAATCGGACCTGGTCGAGCAGCATCCCGAGGCGTGACGCCACGGCGCTGGCCCAAGACTGCGCCGCGACGCGGCGGTTTTCTCACAGGCCGCGCTCCGCTATGGGAGGCTCCATGGACGGCATGACTCGCACAGAGGTCGACAAGGCCGAGGCCAAGGATTTCGCGCTCGGCAAGGGTCCGCTGCGGCCGCGCGACGCCGCCACGCTCATCCTGCTCGAGCGCAGGGATGGCGAGGTCCGCGTCCTGATGGGCCGCCGCCATGCCCGCCACGCCTTCATGCCTGGCAAGTTCGTGTTTCCGGGCGGCCGCACCGACCCCGAGGATGGCCGCATTCCGGTGGCGCAGGACCTGCATCCCGACGAGCAGGCCAAGCTGACCAGCGCAGCGCGAATCGCGCCGGCGCGTGCCCGCGCCATCGCGCTGTCGGCCGTGCGCGAGACCTATGAGGAGGCGGGCCTTCTGATCGGCCGCGCCGCATCGTTCCAGACGCGCCAGGCCGGATGGCTCGGTTTCGCCGAGCACAATGTGGCGCCCGCTCTCGACGGCTTGCGCTATATCGCACGCGCCATCACCCCGCCCGGCCGCGTGCGCCGCTTCGACACCCGCTTCCTCGCCGCCTGGCGCGACAGCGTGGCGGTGGAGCTGCCGCAAGGCGGCCCGACCGGGGAACTGGAAGAGCTCGCCTGGCTGCCGCTCGCCGAGGCCCGGCAGGCCGACATTCCCGCCATCACCGGGACCGTCCTGGGCGAGCTCGAGCAGCGTCTGACCGAAGACCCGCTGCTGCGTCCCGGCGGGCCCGTGCCGTTCTACCGCATGGTCCGCAATCGCTTCGTCCGCGAACTCCTGTAGCCACAAGCCAAGCAGTTTCGACATGACCGGCAGCGTTGACACCGAAGACGATCCCGCGCGCGTGCGCTGGCTGGCGATCACGGCGGCAATCGCCTCGATCAGCGTGGTCGGCATCGCCATCGGGCTGGGCATGCCGCTGCTCAGCATCATTTTGGAGAATCGCGGCTACTCCGCCAGCATGATCGGCCTCAACACCGCCGTGGCCGGGCTCGCCTCGATCGCCGGCGCGCCGCTCGCCACGCCGCTCGCCGTGCGCTTCGGCACGGTGCCGGTGATGGTCACCATGATCCTGCTCGGCGCCTTCGCCTTCATGGGCTTCTATTTCGCGCCGGCCTTCTGGACGTGGTTTCCGTTGCGCGTGGTGCTGCACATCGCGCTCACCGTGCTGTTCATCCTGTCGGAATTCTGGATATCGTCCTCGGCGCCGCCGCACCGGCGCGGCTTCGTGCTCGGCATCTACGCCACGGTGCTGTCGCTCGGCTTCGCGCTCGGCCCCTGGCTGTTCTCGCAGCTCGGCAGCGGCGGCTTCGAGCCCTTCGGCGCCGTCTTCGTCCTGGTGATGATCGCGCTGGTGCCGGTGATCGCCGCCTGGCGCGAGAGCCCGCGCATCCATGCCAGGGAGGACGAGAGCGGTCACTTCCTGCGCTATATCTGGCTGGTGCCGACGGCGACCGCGGCGGTGCTGGTGTTCGGCGCCGTCGAGACCGGCGGCTTCGCCCTCTTCCCGATCTATGGCGCCCGCAGCGGCTATTCGGAGGCCGACGCCGCACTGCTGCTCACCATGATCGGCCTCGGCAACGTGCTCTTGCAGATCCCGATTGGCATGCTGAGCGACCGGGTGCCGGACCGCCGCTATCTGCTGCTCGGCTGCGCCACGGTCGGCTTGGCCGGCATGATCGTCCTGCCCAGCGTTTCGATCAGCTGGCACATGCTGGCGGCCGTGCTGTTCGTCTGGGGCGGTGTGGTGGCGGCGCTCTACACCATCGGCCTCGCCCATCTCGGCGCAAGACTCTCCGGTCACGAGCTCGCCAACGCCAATGCCGCCTTCGTGCTCTGCTACGGCCTCGGCATGGTCATCGGCCCGCAGGCGATCGGCATCGGCATGGACCTGTTCGGCAAGGAAGGTTTTCCCGGGGCGCTTGCCCTGTTCTTCCTGTTCTACATCGTTCTCGCCGTCAGCCGCATCGCTGCCTCGCGCCGCCGCTCTTGACTTTCCGGCACCGATCTTTATGTGTCGCGCCTGATTTCCGCGCCGGGGCCACCGCCCTTCGAGAAGCGGTCAGGCCCCAGACAGTCGAACGGAACGCATCATGGCAAAAGCCGCCAACATCAAGATCAAGCTGCTCTCCACCGCCGACACCGGCTATTTCTACGTGACCAGCAAGAACAGCCGCACCAAGACCGACAAGCTGTCCTTCCGCAAATACGACCCGGTCGCCAAGAAGCACGTCGAGTTCAAGGAAACGAAGATCAAGTAATCTTCGCTTTCCGCGTTGCCGCCAAAGCCGCCGCGAGGCGGCTTTTTGCGTTTGGGCGGCAAGCCCTCGCGGCCGCGGACGGCCCGCGACCGCACAACCGGACGAAGCCGCAAGAGGCCACAACCGGAGCCTGCGACAATTTGCATGACAGATATGCATGCGCCGAGGCTTGCCGAAAGAGCAGGCAGCGATTAGGTCAATGGTGTTGACGCTCTTCCTCCTCCCTGAGCGTCGGCACAGAGAGCGGCGCACCTCCTCCCGCGCCGCAATCAAATCAAGCCCGCCGGACCTCCTCCCCCGGCGGGCTTTCTTTTTGCGCGCCGGCCGGCATGCATTTGCCCGCGAGGACCATCTGCCTGAAAAGGAGCCCGAAGGTCGGGGCTCAACCCTCTGGCGATACAGGAGCAGGACGGGACGCTGCATCGCAGCGGCTCTTTTTTATTGAGGATTTTGCGGAAGAGGAGAAAAGGGGGCCGGCCGACATGCTGGCAGCGGTACGAGGAGGCCACTGTGTGCCAGTTGCCGGCCGGCCGACCCCACGGACCCAGGAGATGCGGCGGACCTGAGCATCATGGGGTATCTTCGGAAAACATCGGCATGCCGAAGCATTATGACGTTTTCTTGTTCTTGATTTTGATCGTTGCTCAGGAACACTTGAAAATCAACAGTTTCTTAACCAAACCGCGACGGATTGCGGTGTTAAGGTAAACTGGAAACCATCTTTTTCGCCGGCAAACGGTCAGAAAACCGCGTAAACGGACGCGTTTCCACCGTTTTCGCGCGCGCTTTCAAAAGCATGCCGGCTCAACTTCACGTTTGCTTGAGCATTGCAAGATTTGGCGTTCATGCCGCCTTGGCGACCACCCGGTTGCGTCCGCCGGACTTGGCTTCGTAGAGGGCAAGGTCCGCGCGCTTGATCAGGTCCTCGACCGCATCGGGGCCGCGTAGCACCGAGGAGACGCCGACACTGATGGTGAGCGCGATGGTCTGCCCCGTCTTGCCGACCGGGAACGGATGGCGCTCGATCTCGGCGCGGATGCGCTCGGCGACCTTCTCGGCGACCGAAGCCTCGGTGTCCGGCATGACGATCACGAACTCCTCGCCGCCGTAGCGGCAGGCGAGGTCGATGCCGCGGACGTTCTTGCGCAGCCGGCGCGCGAACTCGCGCAGCACGTCGTCGCCGCCGTCATGGCCATGGGTGTCGTTGATCGACTTGAAGCGGTCGAGGTCGGTGATCATCATCGACAGCGGCCGGCGCCGCGACACGGCCCGGTCGAACAGCGTCTTCAGGTGGCTGTCGAGATAGCGCCGGTTGTGCAGGCCGGTGAGCGCGTCGGTCACCGCCATCTCGATGGTCTGGGCGACGCTGGCGCGCAGCTCGTCGTTGTAGCGCTTTCGCTTCACCTGGGTACGCAGCCGCGCCGTCAGCTCCTGCCGGTCGATCGGCCGCACCAGATAGTCGTTGATGCCGAGCTCCAGCCCGCGCACGATCCGGTTCTCCTCGCCGGTGTCGGCAAGCAGGATGATCGGCACGAAGCGCGTGCGGTCGAGCGACCGTATCTGCGAGCACAGCCTGAGCGGATCGTAATTGGCGAAGGCCGTCGAGATCAGCATGCATTCATACGGCGCCTCGGCCGCCTGGAAGAAGCCGGCCTGCGGATCGCTCACCACGTCGAGCTCGGCCTGTCCCGCGAGGAAGCGGCCGATGCGTTCGGACGAGGACGGCCGCTCGTCGACCAGCAGCACCCTGGGCAGCGTCTCGTCGTCCGGCACGCGACGGGCGAGCAGTTCCTCGATGCCTATGTTGCGGGTTGTCGCGGCCCGCAGCCGCAGTTCGTCGGTGAGCGTCTTCAGCCGCACCAGGCTTTTCACCCGTGTCATCAGCTGCAGGTCGTTGACCGGCTTGGTCAGAAAATCGTCGGCGCCCGCCTCCAGGCCGCGCACCCGGTCGACCACCTGGTCGAGCGCCGTGACCATGATCACAGGGATATGCTGGGTCGCGGGGTCGGCCTTCAGCCGGCGGCAGACCTCGAAGCCGTCCATGCCCGGCATCATCACGTCGAGCAGCACCACGTCGACCTTGCCGTTCTCGCAGGCCTCGATGGCGTCCTCGCCATTGCCGGCGGTGAGCACCTCGAAATATTCGGCGAGCAGCCGCACCTCGAGCAGCTTCACATTGGCCGGAATGTCGTCGACGACGAGGATGCGCGCGGTCATCGGCTGCAAGGGCTCCGGAGGGGCGGGCGGGCGGGCCTCATGCGTCGCCCAGATATGACTTGATGGTCTCGATGAAGCGCGGCACCGAGATCGGCTTGGAGATGTAGGCCTCGCAGCCGCCCTGGCGGATACGCTCCTCGTCGCCCTTCATGGCGAAGGCGGTGACGGCGATGACCGGGATCGTGTGCAGGTCGTCGTCCTGCTTCAGCCATTTCGTCACTTCGAGGCCGGAGACTTCCGGCAGCTGGATGTCCATGAGGATGAGGTCCGGCCGGTGCGAGCGCGCCAGTTCCAGCGCCTCGAGGCCGTTGCGGGTGCGCACCGTCTCGTAGCCGCTCGCCTCGATCAGGTCGCGGAAGAGCTTCATGTTGAGCTCGTTGTCCTCGACGATCATCACCTTTTTGGCCATTTCGCCTTCAACCCCGGACCAGGACGTCATGCCCCCAGCCTCTCCGCGCCACGCTCATAGCGCCGAGTCCAGCCGGACCTTATCTCCAGAACATTGACGAAACGGAAACTGTTCCGTCCGCTGAGGCGATCGTGAACGCAACGATCGCCCGGCTCGCTTGCCCGGCCGGCACTACCCGGCTACTGGCAGATAGGAATTTGTTGCGGGAGTCGCCAGAAAGCCATGCCGGCGCACAAGACCACAGCGGCGGATGCCGAGGCCCTGGCCGTGTCGGCGCTGGCGTTCATCGCCGGCGACCCGGTGCTGTTGCCGCGCTTCCTGGCGCTGACCGGCATCGAGGCGCAGGCGATCCGCCTGGCGGCGCGCGAGCCGGGTTTTCTGGCCGGCGTGCTGCGCTTCATCCTGGCACACGAGCCGACCCTGCTTTCCTTCGCCGAGCATGCCGGGATCGACCCGGCCTCGGTCGGCGCGGCGCTCAGGGCGCTGCCCGACGGCGACGAACTTTATGAGGCATCGACATGAGCGACGATCCCGAAACAGCGCGCCAGATCGCCGAGCTGGCGCCCGGCACGCGGCCGCTGCTGGTGCTCGACGTCGACGACGTGCTGATGGAGTTCATCGCGCCGTTCATGCGCTTCCTCGACGCACAGGGGCTGCATCTGTCGCTGGAGACTTTTCGGCTGCACGGCAACATCACGCGGCGCGAGACAGGGGAAGCGCTCGACTACGAGGCCGTCTCGACGCTCATCGATGATTTCTTCGCCGCGCAGGACCGCTGGCAGTCGCCGCTCGCCCGGGCGGTCGAGGCGGTGGCGGAGCTTTCCGACCAGGCCGACATCGTGCTGCTCACGGCGATGCCGCACCGGCACCGGGCGGTGCGCCGCATCCATCTCGACAGCCTCGGCTTCCCCTACCCGCTGCTGACCACCGAAGCGGCCAAGGGGCCGGCGCTGCGCCGGCTGCTCGGCGCCACGCCGCGTCCCATCGCCTTCGTCGACGACACGCCGCACAATCTCGTCTCGGCCCGCCAGACGCTCGCCGACGTGCATCTGTTCCACCTGATGGGCATGCCGGCCTTGCGTCCGCTGCTGTCGCCCTTGCCCGAGCGCGTCGAGATCGTCGACGAGTGGCACGAGGCCGGCCCGCGGATCGCCGCCGCGCTGGGCATCTGAACAGGGCCTTTGCCGTTCTTCCCTGCGCCGCACTGCGGGACCGCGGCCTCAAGCCACCGAAAAATCCAGGTTCGTCATAGCCAGGCCGGCGTCGGCGACGGCGAACAGGACACCGCCGCCGGCCGCGTCACCGTTGAAGTCGTAATAAACCTCGCCCGTGTCCATCTCGTAGATGATGCGGTCGCTGGCGTCCTCGGCGAGACCATCGTCATTGGCGCGGAAGGCGGCGGCGGCCAGCGTGCCCGGCGTCAGCGCCGTGAAGATCGCGTCGGACAGGAGGAAGCGGTCGTCGGCCACGATGAAGTCGATGATGGTGTCGACATTGCCGCCCCCCAGCGCCGTGGCGAAGACGAAGGTGTCGTCGCCGCCGAAGCCGCGCAGCGTGTCGGCCCCGCCTTTGCCCTCCAGCCGGTTGTCGCCGGCATTGCCGACGATTTCCTGCGCGATCTCATTGCCGGTGAGCCATATGTCCGAGGTCCCGCCGGAGCCGTTGGTGGTCATGATCTCGACACGGACGTCCGCGTCGAGCGTGTAGCTGACGGCGGCGACGACCCGGTCGGCGGCACCTTGCACCGCGCTCTCCTCGATCACGTCGGCGGAATTGAACACGCGGTAGGTGTCGTCGCCATCGAGCCCGCGCAGCGTGTCGGCCGCGCCCTTGCCGCCGTCATGCAGGATATTGTCGCCGGCATTGCCGATGATCTCCTGGGCCAGCACGTTGCCGGTGAGGTTTATATCGGCCAGCCCTGCCGATGAGGTCGTGCCCAGGATTTCGACCTGCACGCCGGCGCCGAGCGCATAGTCCACCGCCGCCGCGACCTTGTCGGCCGTGCCCTGCGACACGCCTTCGGAAACCGTCGTGGCGGAATTGTAGACGAGATAGGTGTCGTTGCCGGCAAACCCCTTCATCGCGTCGGCGGCGCCGCCGCCATCCTTCAGCGTATTGCCGGCCGCATTGCCCTCGATCGCCTGCGCGAAGGTGTTGCCGGTCAGGTCGATCGCCGCCATACCGGTCGAGCCGTTGGTGGTGAGGCGCTCGATCGAGGCCCCTGCAGTCAGTTGATAGCTGGTCGTGGCGATGACGCGGTCCTCGCCACTACCGATGATCTCGTCGATGACGTCGCCGGCCTGGCCGACGCGGAAGACATCGTCACCCTTTCCCCCGGCCATGGTGTCGTTGCCGTCCTTGCCGTCGATGGTGTCGTTTTCGACCGTGCCTATGATGATCTCGCCGGCATTGGTGCCGTTGACCTTGATGATGTCCGTGCCGTTCGTCCAGTTCGAGAAGGCCAGGCCTGCGAGGTCGAACAGGCCGGCGCCGGTGCGGTCGACGGTGAGCGTGTCCACCGCGGCGCTGCCGGTGACCTTGTCGAAATCGATGATCGCCTCGGAGCCGAACCGCGCGCTGCTGACGCCGGACTGGTAGGTGAGTTGCTCGACGCCGTTGAACACCACCTCGAAGAAGTCGATCGCGCCGGCGTCGGCGAGTTGCACGGTGTCGGTGCCGGCGGCGCCGATCACCCCCTCCGCCTCGCCCTTCACCAGGTCGCTGCCGGCGCGGTAGACGAACTTGTCGGCGCCGTCGTTGCCAAACAGGAGATCGGTGCCGCCGCCGCCCTCCAGCGTGTCGCCGGCGGAGCCGCCATTGATCGTGTCGTCCTCGCTTGATCCGACGAGGTCGTTGGCGACGAAGATTTCGCCCTCGATCGAGATCGTCTGGTCGGGCCTGCCCCAGGTCAGAAAACTGACGCCGCTCAGGTCGGTATCGGCACCCTCCACGACGACCACATTCTGCTCGGACTTGGTGCCGATGACCTGCTTGATCGCATCGGCGCCTAACTGGTCGTCATTGAAGGTGGCGGTGATGATCTGCGCGAACTGCACCTGCTCGACGTCGACGATCGTGGTCCCGGTGAAATCGTAGTCGGCAACCTGGGTGAGCAGCAGCCCGTCGGTGCCGTCGCCGCCGTCGAAGATCGAGCCCGCCACCGCTCCGAACGGAAGCCGCAGGATGTCGTTGCCGCCATAGGCGAACAGCTTGTCGATGCCGCCGCCATTGTTGAGCGCGCCGATCTGGTCCTTGCCGTCGGTGCCGTGGATCTCGTCGTTGCCCACCGTCCCGAATATCTGGACCTGGTCGAAGCCCGTCCAGTTCGACAGCGTCCAGTCCTTGGCCGAAAAGAAACCGGCCGCGGACATGTCGACCCGCAGGAAATTGTTGCCGGCGCCGCCGGTCAGCGTGACGGTCTCGGAGACCTGCCCGCCGCCGAACTGGCTGCTGTCGAAGGTGGCGGAGATCGAGATGTCGTCGCCATAGACGATCTCGTCGATGTCGACGAGGTCGTCGGCCGAGAAGTCGGTGGAAACATCTACGTTGAGCGTGGGCATGATTCCTCCTTGAAATGAGACGTCATTTCAATGCGAAGATGTCTGCCCCGTCGGAAGGTCGGACGCGCGGGACGCGTCCAGAATTGTCAAAGCCTGCAGCCGGCCCCTAATGTGGGCTCAGGACAATCTTGCAGGCAACATGCTTCCAGATGTTTGCACTATACTCGCACAAGGCCCGCAAAGCCAGCCGCGACAACAAACACGCTGTATTTTACCGTCCTGTCACCCCTGTGACTATCGCCATATCGCCCAATTCTCGTCACGGCGTCGGGCGGCCGCTCGCCGGCTGTCGCCGACCCGGCAATTCACATTTTGGCGGCGGCGTTTACGCAAACGATCGGACGGCCCGGCAAGCGCCTGTTGGGGCACCGAGTGCGGCGCATGGCCGGGCCGCCGACGCTGCGATTGTGACGCGGGCCCTATGACGGCGCCAGTCGGCATATGCCGACTGCCTGCCTTGGCTCGCGTCACCGCAGCTCCTGGTCCCGACGTCCGGTGCCGGCTTCGAAGGGCCGGTCCCGGGCGGCGGGTTGTTCCCGCAAGGCGCATACCGCAGTGGCGGCACGCCTGTTCACGGCATGAATTGAGGACGGCGGGAGGAAGCGGGCCGATCACCTCATCGTCGGTTGCGGGCTTCCGGCCGGGCGCACGGTAGTCTTTCCACCGCGCGCCGCCGCCCTATCTTAGTCGGCTATGAAAGATCTGCCGGCCGACATCGACGCCGATGCCGTCATCACAATCGGGCGCTATCTCGACGACCACGGCCGCTCGGCGCCGGTGTCGCTCGGCATCGCCATCCCGGAGGTCCGCGCGCTCGTCAGCACCCGGCTCTCCAACAAGGCGATCGAGGAGCTGCTCGTCCAGATGGCGGCGACACGCGGCATGGCGGTCCTGCTCGACAATCACGGTTGACTGTGCGGTCCCGGCCGGAACACGTCCGGCCGGGACCTGATGGTTTTGCCTATGCGATGCTGAAGTCCGCATTGGTCAGGCTGAGGCCGGTATCGAGTTTTGCGAACAGCACGCTGGCGCCGGCGCCATTGCCGTCGGCGTCGTAGTACAGCTCGCCCGTGTCGGTCTCGTAGACGATGCGGTCGCTGGCGTCCGCCGCAAGACCCGTCGTGTTCGCCCGGAAGGCGGCAGCGGCAAGCGTGCCGGGGGCGTTGAGGACGGTGAAGACCGCGTTCTCCAGCTCGATCGTGTCGGCCGCCGCGTTGAAATCGACGATGGTGTCGACATTGCCGGCACCCAGCGCCGAGGAAAACACGAAGGTGTCGGCACCGCCGCCACCTTGCAGAGTGTCGATGCCACCCTTGCCGTCGATGCGGTTCACCCCTGCATTGCCGGTGATCGTCTGCGCGATTTCGTTCCCGGTAAGATCGATGCTCGCCTTGCCGGCCGAACCGTTGGTCTGCACGATCTCGACATGGACGCCGGCGCCGAGCTTGTAGTCGACCGCCGTGACGACCTTGTCGGCGCTGCCCTGCGAGGCAGCCTCGACGATGAGGTCGCCGGAGTTGAAGATGCGATAGGTGTCGTTGCCGCCAAGCCCCTTCATGGTGTCCGCCGAGCCAGCGCCGCCATCGTGCAGGATGTTGTCGCCGGCATTGCCGGTGATCTCCTGCTTCAACGCGTTGCCGGTGAGGTCGATCGCCGCCTTGCCGGCAGAGCCGTTGGTCGTCATGATTTCGACTTCCACGCCGGCACCGAGCTTGTAGTCGACCGCGGCGGCGACCTTGTCGGCGGTGCCTTGCCCGGCGGCCTCGGCGATGAGGTCGCCGGAATTGTAGACGCGGTAGGTGTCGTTGCCGCCAAGCCCCTTCATGGTATCCGCCGCGCCGGCGCCGCCGTCATGCAGGATGTTGTCGCCGGCATTGCCGGTGATCGTCTGCGCCAGCGCATTGCCGGTCAGGTCGATCGCCGCCTTGCCTGCGTTGGAGGTGGTCGAGAGGATCTCGACCTCGACGCCGGCCCCGAGCACGAAATCCACCGCCGCCGCGACCTTGTCGGCGCTGCCCTTGCCGGCCTCTTCGAGAACCACGGTGCCGGCGGCATAGACCAGATAGGTGTCGTTGCCGTCGAGCCCCTGCAGCGTGTCGGCCGCGCCGCCGCCGTCCTTCAGCAGGTTGACGCCGTTGTTGCCGTAAATCTCCTGCGACAGCGCGTTTCCGGCCAGGTCGATCGCCAGGGTGCCCTTGTAGTTGGCCGTGCTCAGAGTCTCGACGTCATCGTCGGCCGCGAGCGCGAAGCTGTCCCTGGCCGCCACCAGATCGGTGCCGTTCCCGGCTGTTTCGATGATCACGTCGCCGGTGCCATCGACAAAGTACCGGTCGTCGCCGCTGCCGCCATCCAGCGTGTCGTTGCCCTCGCCGCCGTCCAGCCGGTCGTTACCACCCTCGCCGATGAGCGTGTCGTCACCGCCGTTGCCGTTGATCTGGTCGTCGCCTCCCTGGCCGTCATACACATCGTTGCCCAAATGGCCGAAGATGTTGTCGACCAGCTCGTCGCCGGTGAAGACCGTGTCGGAAGCCAGCCCCGCCGTCGTGGTGCGCACGATCTCCGTCACGGTCGAGCTGATCCGGCCGCTGCTGGAGTCGGCCGTGTTGTCCTGCCACACCGTCATGAACTTGCCGGCGAGCAGGCCGGCGATGGAAGGATCCGTATCGGAGCCGCCCGAAACGTTGAGCGTGAACTCGTCGGTCACCGGCGTGCCGTCCGGCATGAACACCCGCGCCAGCACGTCGTTGTCGATGATGTCGAAATTCTTGCGCCAGGTCACCGCGATGAAGCCGTTTTCGAGCATCGTGACGTCGGGCTCGGATTCGTACTGGCTGGACGGCGCGTTGACGCGGATGAAGCCGGTGATGCCGTCGCCGTTGCCGTCGAACACTTTCAGCGTGATCGCCAGATTGCCGGCATCGTCCGATCCCCAGCCGCTGTCCGTATAGACGACCGCCCAGTTGCCGCCCTCCAGTCCGACCACCTTGGAGGCGGTGTTGTCGCCGAAGCTGTCGATGACGAAGTCGTTGACCTTGGTCGTCCCGTCGGCATTGTAGATGCGGGCATGCAGCACCTGATCGGACGGAGCGGTGTCGGTATAGGTCACGACGTAGCCGCCGGTGCTCAGGCCCGCCACGGCCCCCAGGCCCTGGTTTCCCGGCAGGGCGGCATTCACCTGGAAGAAGCCGCCGTCGAGAATGCCGGTGCCGGCGAAACGCCCTTGCATCACGTTGCCGCCTTGGGTGAAGGTCATGACGACCTCGCCATTGTCGAGGGCGGTCAGCTTCAGGTCGGTGAAGTCGGTGCCGGTATAGAACGTCAGCTCGTCAGGATATTGTTGGCCATTGATGTCGTAGAGGCGCGCCTTGATCCCGGCATCGTTGTCGCCCTCGTCCTTCCAGGCGACCAGGACGGTGCCGTTGGTGAGCTGGATCACCTGCGGCTGGCCGGCTGCCTCGGTGGCGCCGTCATGCGGTATCCTGTAGTTGCCGATGAGATTGTGGTCGGCATCGTAGAAATCGACCAGGATCTGGCCGCCCGCGGCGCCGCTGTTGTTGTAGGCGACGACGGAGTTGCCGTTCGTCAGACCCGTGATGTGCGGGGCGAACTGGTTGCCGGCTTCGAAGCTGTTCGCCTGGAACTCGGCTTCGACGACCGAGCGGCTGTAGTTGGTGCTAAAGGCCATTGGTGCATTCCTTCTGACAATAGGGTTCCCGCCGCGGCCGTGTGGCGCGGGGATGGATTTTCCTGATGGATGTGCGAAGGTTTCAGCCGGTCTGCCGCGCAGCCTCAGCGGGGGTGGCGGCGCCGGAAGTCCTTTCGCGATTTTCGGCGCCAGATAGACGACGCCCCCAGCCTCGTCTTGCACCCACGGGCACCGGGCTTGACCGTGGGGGAACTCGTGTCAGCCAGGCGCGAAAAAGATCGTGTTTCCTATGAGATGAGCGCGGCTGTCGCGGTCGCTGCGTATTGTTCGTGCTCCGCCGCGTCGGCGGTGCCGCCCTCCTCACAGCCGAAAGAACCCCGTTCATGACCGACAAGGTCGTGCTCTCGACCCACGACATGCCGGCGCAGCTCGATGACCTGGCCCGCTTCCGGACCTGGCACGACATGTATGTGGCGGCCTATTGCGAGTTCGACCTCAGCCGCGTCGGCGAAACGCCCTTTGCCGCGACGACGGAAGCCCGGCAGATCGGCGGCGTCAACGTGGCCGAGACGACCGCCGCGGTCGAGCGGCTGGTGCGCGACCGGCGCCAGGTCGCGACCGCCGTGCGTTCCAATTTCTGCCTCGCCTTCAGCCGCAACAATTCTCCCATCGTCCAGGCGCAGCTCGGCCGCGAGACCGTCCATCGCCTCGACAGCCCGGTGCTGGTGACGGAGAGCGAGACCGGCGACATCCGCCAGCCGGGCGGTTTCGATTTCTTCCTCATCGACCTGCCCGCCAAGCTGCTGCTGGAGCGCGTGGCGCATGCCTTCGATCTGGTGTCGCAGCCGCTCGACGCGGCTCCACAGGCCTCGGCGCACCTCAAGCGCTACCTTGCCATCCTGCCGCAACTGGCGGCGGACAAGGCGGAATCGGCGCTGACCACCCATGTCGAATCGACCCTGATCGACCTGGTGTCGCTTGTCCTGGGGGCCAACGGCGATTCGGCCGAGCTGGCGCGGATGCGCGGCCTGCGTGCCGCCCGGCTGGAGGAGATTTTTGCCCTGATCCGCAAGCACTATGCCGATCCCGAGTTCTCGACGGCGCATGTGGCGCGCCGGCTCGGTCTGACGCCGCGCTACGTCAACGATCTCCTGCAGGAGACCGGCACCGGATTTTCCGAGCGTGTCACCGAACTGCGGCTGCAGGCGGCGCGAAAGATGCTGGCCGACCGCGGCAAGGACCGGCTGAAGGTCATCGACATCGCCTACGCCGTCGGCTTCAACGAGGTGTCCTACTTCAACCGCCGCTTCCGCCAGCGCTTTGGCGAGAAGCCGACGGAAGTGCGCGGCGACGGCTGACCGATTTCGTCCATACCGGAGATGCGGACGGGCGGCCCAATGACGTGGAATGGCGCTTTTGTCGCCGTCCGCCGAGGCCTGGCTCAGGCGACGGAAAAATCGGCGCTGGTGAGGGCTAGCCCGGCCGTGATCGTGGCGAAATGGATGCCGGCCGCGGTGCCGGTGCCGTCCGCGTCGTAGAAGATGCTTCCCGTATCGGTCCGGTAGACGATGCGGTCGTCGGCGTCCCCGGCAAGCCCGGTGGCGTTGGCAAGGAAGGCGGCCGCGGCGAGCGCGCCTTGCGCCAGTGCGGCAAAGATCGACGCCGACAGAAGAAGAACGTCCTCGCCGACGCCGAAATCGGTGATCGTATCGACATTGTCGGACCCGAGCGCGCTGGCGAAGACGAAGCTGTCGGCGCCGCCGAGCCCGCTCAGCCGGTCCGTCCCGCCCTGCCCCTCCAGCCGGTTGTCGCCGGCATTGCCGTAGATCCGCTGGCCGAGCTCGTTGCCGGTCAGGTCGATTGCCGCGCGCCCGGCCGCCGAGATGGTGGTCATCACCTCGACATCGGCGCCGGCGCCGAGCGCATAATCCACCGCCGTGGCCACACGGTCGGTGCCCCGTCCGGCCACCTCGACGATCGTGGTCGCCGCGGAACGGACGATATAGGTGTCGTCGCCCAGGAACCCGCTGAGCACATCGCCTGCCCCACCGCCGTCCCCCAGAACATTGTCGCCGGCATTGCCGGTGATCGCCTGCGCAAGCTCGTTGCCGGTGAGTTTGACGGCCGCCGTGCCGCCTGCCGACAGGGTGCTCATCGCCTCGACATGGACGCCGGCCGCCAGCGCATAGTCGACCGCCGCGGCGACCTTGTCGGAAGCGCCCTGGGCGGCGCCCTCGACGATGGTCGTGCCCGAAGTGTAGATGCGATAGGTGTCGTTGCCGGAAAGGCCGCGCAGGTGATCGGCGGCGCCGGCGCCGTCGGTCAGCACGTTGTCGCCGGCATTGCCGACGATCTCCTGCGCGAAGCCGTTGCCGGTCAGGTCGATGGCGGCGGTGCCGACTGAACCGTTGGTAGTCAGGCGCTCGACATGCACGCCGGCGCCGAGCCTGTAGTCGACTGCCGCCATCACCCGGTCGGCCTCGCCCTGCGCCGCGCCCTCGGCAATGAGGTCGGCGGCGTTGAAGACCCGGTAGACGTCGTTGCCGCCGAGCCCTTTCATGACGTCCGCGGCGCCCTTGCCGCCGTCATGCAGCACATTGTCTCCGGCATTGCCGATGATCGTCTGGGCCAGCCTGTTGCCGGTGAGATCGAGGGCCGTCAGGCTGCCATTCGCGGTGGTGCGCAGCGTCTCCACCGCGGAGCCCGCGGCAAGCGTGTAGTCGATGTTGGCGGCGACCAGGTCGGTGCCCTGCCCCGCCTTCTCGAAGGAGCCGTCACCCGCGCCGTTCACGTAATAAATGTCGTTGCCGCGTCCGCCGTGCAGGGCGTTGTCGGCGCTATTGCCGAAGATGACGTCGTCGCCGTCGCCGGTCACCGCGTTCTCGATCACCGTTCCGGCGGCGATCTCGATGAATTGCCCGCCCTCCAGCGTCGAAAACGCGCCTTCCCGCAGATCGAGGCGGATGTCGCCGCGTACCGCCGCCATGTTCAGCCAGTCGAGACCGGCATCGCCGTCGTCGACGAGCCGGCGCGCCGGATCGAGCGCGGCCATCGCCGAAAACTCGTCGGTGAAGTGGTAGACGTCGTCGGCGCCTTCGGCGCGGCCGTGGATGCGGAACTGGACGTCAGTGAGTTGGCCCGACGGTCCGCCGGCTCGCGAGACCCGGATCGACCAGTCGCCTTCCGCCGCGACGTTGCGCAGTCCCTCGACGCTGAACCGCCAGATCACGTCGGCATAGGTGATCGACGGCGTGTCGTAATAAAGCAGCGGATGGACGCTGCCGTCGGGCGCGATCAGTTCGGCGCTCAGCACCGGGAAAGTGGAATTGACGAAGCGCAGTGTGACGTCGACCTGCTCGACCACCAGGTCCGAGGTCAGCGACAGCGTATAGATGGCGGGCTGCTCGGTGATCGCCAGGTTCGCCTTGCCCGACAGGTCGACGAAACTCTCGTTCGTGGAGGTGCGGGGCGCGCCGAACAAACCCCAGGCCTCGGCCATGCGCACCGCGTTGGAGCCGTTGACTACGCCGTAGCCGTAGTTGACGTGGTAATGCAGGCCGCCGCCGTTCCAGCTGTCGGCGCCGTTCACCACCCAGGTGCCGTTCTCGAATCCGGTGCTTGCAGCGCCGATGGCGCTTCCCGTATGGGTGGCCGACAGCGCAAGTATGTCGCGCACGTCGGGCCAGCCGAGAGTTTCGTTCGCCTCCAGCATGAGCGCCGCGACGCCGGACACGACGGGCGCTGCCCCGGAGGTGCCGCCGAACTGGTTGGTGTAGTCGTTGTCGCCGCCGCCGTTCCAGTTCCATCCCTCTTCGCCGAGGATGTCGACAGTGACCATGTTGTAGCCGGCCGGTGCCGAGACCAGGACATTGGCGCCGTGGTTGGAATAGTCGGCCGCCAGACCGTCCTCCGTCACCGATCCCACCACGACCACGTGCCGCGAGACGTTCAGCCCGATGCTCTGGGCGTTCCAGTAGTCGTTGCCGGCCCCCTTGACGACAATCGTCCCGAGCCCACCGCGGCCGTTCTCGGCTAGATCTTCCCAGATGCCGGCGATCTGAAAATCGACGGTGTCGGGGCGGATGACGTTGTGGCTGTAGTAAAAGGACGACCGGAAACTCCAACTGTTGTTGACCACGTCGAGCAGCGCGCCCTGGGCCAGCGCCGCATACAGGCCGGTCAGCGTGCCCATGTTGACGTAGAGCGGCGTGGCGGGGTTGAAGATGTCGAAGCCGGTCAGGCTGGCGCCGGGCGCCACGCCTACCGAGCCCTTGCCGTCCAGCGCCGCGGCGATGACGCCGGCGACATGCGTGCCGTGCTCGGTGCCGTGCGGGTTGCCGTCCTTGGCCGGGCCGGTATAGGCGGCGTCATAGACCGTGCCCTCGAAGACGAGATGCTTGGTCGCGTCATAGTTCGCCGCGAGCTCGGGATGGGCGTACTGGATGGCACTGTCGTAGATGCCGACCGAGACGCCCGCGCCGGTATAGTCGTCCCAGACCGTCGGCATGTCGCCGATCAGCGCGAGATGCCACTGCGCATCGTAGAGCGGATCGCTTGGATGCGGCATGCCCCCTTGCACCCCACATGGCGCCGGCGGCCCGCAATGGCCGTCCGCTGCCGGTGAATTAGGCACATGCCAACGGATTGTTCAACGGAAATCTGGCGCGTATCTCCGCGGCCGGCGATCTTCTTCCTTCGCGGTCGATGTCCGGCCGGGTGAGACGCGTGTGAAATCCCCTTGGACGTCGCGGCTACGCCACCGACAAATCCGCACTGGTGAGCGCCAGCCCGGCGGTGATCGTGGCGAAGTGGACACCCGCCACCCCGCCCACGCCGTCCTCGTCATAGAACAGCTTGCCCGTGTCGCTCTCGTAGACGATGCGGTCGGTCGCATCCTGGGCGAGCCCTGTGGTGTTGGCCCGGAACGCCGCGGCCGCAAGCGTGCCGGTGTTCAGTTCGGTGAAGATCGCATCCGACAGCAGGAAGCGGTCGTCAGCGACGTTGAAGTCGGTGACGATGTCGACATTGCCGGCGCCAAGCGCGGTGGCAAAGACGAAGGTGTCCTTGCCGCCAAGGCCGCTGAGCACGTCGAGCCCGCCCTTGCCTTCCAGCCGGTTGTCGCCGGCGTTGCCGACGATCTCCTGCGCCAATTCGTTGCCGGAAAGATCGATGGCGGACGTGCCGCCCGAACCGTTGGTGGTCATGATCTCGACATGCACGCCGGCGTCGAGCGTGTAATCCACGGCGGCTACGACGCGGTCGGCATTGCCCTGCGCCGCCGCCTCGACGATGACGTCGCCGGAATTGAAGATGCGGTAGGTATCGTTGCCGCCGAGCCCGCGCAGGATGTCCGCTGCGCCCTGGCCGCCGTCATGCAGCACGTTGTCGCCGGCATTGCCGGTGATGTCCTGCTTCAGCGCGTTGCCGGTGAGGTCGATACCCGCCGTGCCGCCGCTGCTGCTGGTGGTCAAGATCTCGACGTGCACGCCGGTGCCGAGCTTGTAGTCGATTCCGGCGGCCACGCGGTCGGCGCTGCCCTGGGTCGCGCCCTCGACGACCACGGTGTCGGCGCTGTAGATGAGATAAGTGTCGTTGCCGCTCAGACCGCGCAGCAGGTCTCCGGCGCCGACACCGTCCTTCAGAACGTTCTGCCCGGCATTGCCGATGATTTCCTGCTTCAGTGCATTGCCGGTAAGGTCGATGGCTGTCGTGCCGGTCGAGGATGTCGTGGTAAGCAGTTCGATGTCGGCGCCGGCCGCCAGCGCATAGCTCGCCCGCGCCGCCACCCGGTCCGCCGTGCCGTTGCCGGCGATCTCGATGACGACGTCTGCCTGCGTGTCGACGAAGTAGGTGTCGTTGCCGGCATTGCCTTCCAGCCGGTCGACGCCGCTGCCGCCGTCGAGGATGTCGTCCCCGTCCGCTGCCGTGATCGTGTCGTCGCCTGCGCCGCCCTTGACGGTGATCTTTGCCAGCGCGCCCAAAGCGCCGCTCATGCTGATGACATCGTCGCCGCCGCCGGCGTCGAGCACCAGGTTCTCCACCGTACCGACATCGAGCGCAAACGGCACGGGATTGGTCCGCTGCAGCAGCACCCGGCCGATGTTCTCGGCGATGGTGAATATCTCGGCGCCGGCGCCGCCGTTGACCTCGGCGGTGTCGGTGCCCTCGCCACCCTCCATCACGTCGCTGCCGTCGCCATCGTTCCAGATCATGCGGTCGTCGCCGGCCTCGCCCAGCAAGATGTCGCCGCCGATCCCGCCGACAAGCGTGTCGTTGTCGTCGCCGCCTTTCAGCACGTCCTGCCCGCCGCCGCCCTTGAGCGTATCGTTGCCGGTGCCGCCTTCGATCGACACCGCCCGCAAATGGCTCGACGCATCGACGCTGTCGTTGCCGCCGAGCGCCCGCACGACGATGGCGTCGCCCGATTCCACCCTGGTTATCTCCACCGTCGCGGCAAGGCCCGAGACGGTCGTCTTGGCACTGCCGCCCGAGATCACCACGGCATTGGCGCCGTTGGTGCCGTTGACGGTGACCTTGTCGGCGGCTCCGTCGCCGACGCTGCCGCCCGCCGCGGCCAGGCTGATCTTCACCAGGTCGACGTCGGTTCCGGAGAGGTCGTTGACGACGACGTTGTCGGTCCCGGCCAGGGCGTTGAGTTCGATCTGCTCGATATCGTCGAGATCCATGACGATGTTGGCGATGTCGCGGAAGAAGCGGACCCGCCCGCCATTCGCCGCGATGTCGAAATTCTCGTTGGCGCCGCTGCCGTTGAACAGCAGCGCATCGAAGCCGGCCTGGCCTTCGACCGTATCGTTGCCGTCGCCCGGGTCCCACTGGAACACGTCGTTGCCGGCCCCCAGGAAGGCCACGTCGTTGCCCTGCTGGCCGTCGAGGAAATCGTCGCCCTCGCCGCCGAGCAGAAGGTCGATGCCGTTGCTGCCCAAAATCGTGTCGTTGCCGGCGCCGCCGTCGATCGTGATCCTGATCAGTGCCGCGAGATTGCCGGTCGTCGAGATGAAATCGTCGCCGCCGCCGGCGTTCAGCACCAGGTTCTCGGTCGTGCCGATGTCGAGCGAGGAAGGCGCCGGATCGAGTCGATCGGAGCGCACCCGTGCGCCGTTGGCGGTGATCGTGAACTCCTCCGCGCCGGCTCCGCCATTGACCTCGGCCGTGTCGTTGCCCTCGCCGCCCTCCATCAGGTCGGTGCCGTCTCCGGAGTTCCAGATCATGCGGTCGTCGCCGGCCTCGCCCAGCATCTGGTCGCTGCCGATGCCGCCGGAAAGCGTGTCCTTGTCCGCTCCGCCGACCAGCACGTCGTTGCCGCCGCCGCCCTTCAGCGTGTCGTTCCCGACGCCGCCATTCAGCGTCACCGCATGCAGCGCCGCGGATGCGTCGATGCCGTCGTCGCCGCCGAGCCCGTTCACCGCCACGACGTCGGTCGCCTCCAGCGTCGCTATCGACACCACGGCCTGCAGCCCCGCGATCTTGGCGTCGGTCGCGCCGCCCGACACGACGATGGCATCGCCAGCCCCGGTGCCGTTGACCGCGACGGTATCGATCTGCGCATCCCCGGCGGTTCCGCCGATCACGCCGGCCAGGTTGACCGCCACCTGCGTGACGTCTGTGCCGGAGAGATCGTTGACGGTGATCGTATCGGCTCCGCCCAGGGCGTTGTGCTCGAGCCGCTCGACGTCGTTCAGGTCCATGACGATGTTGCCGACGTCGCGGAAGAATCTCACCCGGCCGCCATTGGCCGCGATGTCGATATTCTCGTTGGCGCCGCTGCTGTTGAACAGCATGCGATCGAAGCCGGCCTGGCCTTCGACCACGTCGCTGCCGTCGCCCGGGTCCCACTGGAAGACGTCGTCGCCAGTACCGAGGAAGGCGACGTCGTTGCCCTGCTGGCCGTCGATGAAATCGTTGCCGATGCCGCCCAGCAGGACATCCGCGCCGTTGCTGCCGAGGATCGTGTCGTTGCCCGAGCCGCCGTCGACGGTGATCTTGATCAGGGCGGCGAGATTGCCGGTGGCGGAGATCTTGTCGTCGCCGCCGCCGGCATTGAGCACGAGGTTTTCCGTCGTGCCGATGTCGAGCGCCGCCGGCGCCGGGTCGAGGCGGTCGAACCGCACCCGCGTTCCGTTGGCGGTGATGGTGAAGACCTCGCCGGCGGCGCCGCCATTGGCTTCGGTCGTGTCGACGCCGTCACCGCCTTCCATCAGGTCGGTGCCGTCGCCGGAATTCCAGATCATGGTGTCGTCGCCGGCCTCGCCGAACATCTGATCGTCGCCGCCGCCGCCCTCAAGCGTGTCGTTGCCGCCGCCGCCGCTCAGGATGTCGTCTGCCGCACCGGGGGCTGATCCGCCCGATGTCGCGACAGTCGGAGACACGAGATCCGGCGTGATGGTCTCGTTGGCATCTGTGCCCGTGAAGGTAGCCATGACTGCTCCCGATCGGTGTCTTCCGCACGGAGGGAAGGCGAAAACTATCGAAGCGACCGCGAGAATATCCGATGGCAGCCGCCGGCCGGCAAGACAAGGCCTTCGGCACCTTGGCGAGCGTCTGCAACGGGTCGATGTCGCTTGGCGATGCCGAACGATACCGATCCGTTACCCGTGGCCCATTGATTGAATGAGACTGCAAAGGCTGCCGGACATCGGAGCGCCTGCCTGCCGCGCGCCGCCGGAGCGGGCGCCGCGAGGATCAGGCCCCGCGGCGCTTGAAATTCAGACCACCGCGAAGTCGGCGTTGGTCAGTGTCGGCAATCCCGTGAGCGTGGCAAAGTGGATGCGCGCGCCGGCGCCGTTGGCGTCGGCGTCGTAGTAGAGCCGGCCGGTGTCGGTCTCGTAGATGATGCGGTCGTTGCTGTCCTGCGCCTCTCCGGTGGTGTTGGCCCGGAAATTGGCCAGGCTCAGCGTTCCGGTCGTGGTCAGCGCGGCAAAGATCGCATTTTCCAGCCGTATCGTATCGTCGACGACGCTGAAGTCGGCGATCGTGTCGATATTGGTCGCGCCGAGGGTGGAGGAGAACAGGAAGAAATCCTTGCCGGCTCCTCCCGTCAGCACGTCGTCGCCCGCCTTGCCGTCGAGGATGTTGGCGCCGGCATTGCCGGTGATCGACTGCGCGATCTCATTGCCGGTGATATCGATGCCAGAGGTTCCAGAGGCGCCATTGGTCTGCATGATCTCCACATGCACACCGGCGCCGAGCGTGTAGTCGATCGCCGACACCACCCTGTCGGCTGTCCCCTGCGTCGACGACTCGACGATGATGTCGCCGGCGTTGTAGACGCGGTAGGTGTCGTTGCCGCCGAGCCCGGTCATCGTATCGGCGGCGCCCGCCGCGCCGGAGCTCAGGATGTTGTCGCCGGCATTGCCGGTGATCTGCTGCGCCAGCGCATTGCCGGTCAGATCGATGGCCGATGTCCCGGCAGCGCCGTTGGTCTGCATGATCTCGACCTCGATCCCGGCCTTGAGCACGTAGTCGACGGCGGCCAGCACGCGGTCCGCGGTCCCCTGCCCGGCGCCTTCGACGATCACGTCGCCGGCATTGTAGACGCGGTAGGTGTCGTTGCCGCCGAGCCCGGTCATCGTATCGGCGGCGCCCGCCGCGCCGGAGCTCAGGATATTGTCTCCGGCATTGCCGGTGATCTGCTGCGCCAGCGCATTGCCGGTGAGGTTGATCGCCGTCGTGCCGGCAGCGCTGGTGGTGGTGAGCAGCTCGATCTGGACCCCCGCCTTCAGCACATAGCTCACGCCGGCTGCCACCTTGTCCGCCGTGCCCTGGCCCGCCCCCTCGACGACGACGGTCCCGCTATTGCGGACGATGTAGGTGTCGTTGCCGCCGAGCCCGGTCATCGTGTCGACGCCGGCGCCACCGCCGTCGGAGAGGATGTTGGCGCCGGCATTGCCGGTGATGTCCTGCACCAGCGCGTTGCCGGTAAGGTCGATGGCCGCCGTCCCGGCCGCGTCGTCGGTCGCCATGATCTCGACCTCGACGCCCGATTTCAGCACGTAGTCCAAGCCCGCGATCACCCGGTCGGCTGTGCCCTGCCCGGTCGCCTCGACGATCACGTCGCCGGCGTTGAAGACCCGGTAGGTATCGTTGCCGCCGAGGCCCCTCAGCGTATCCGCAGCACCCGCCGCACCGGCGCTCAGGATGTTGTCGCCGGCATTGCCGGTGATGTCCTGCGCCAGCGCGTTGCCGGTCAGATCGATGGCCGACGTGCCGGCCGCGTCGTCGGTCGCCATGATCTCGACCTCGACGCCGGCCTGCAGCACATAGTCCAAGGCCGCCGCCACTTTGTCGGCCGTGCCCTGCCCGGCGCCTTCGACGATCACGTCGCCGGCATTGTAGACGCGGTAGGTGTCGTTGCCGCCGAGGCCGGTCATCGTGTCGGCCGCACCCGCCGCGCCGGAGCTCAGGATGTTGTCGCCGGCATTGCCGGTGATCTGCTGCGCCAACGCATTGCCGGTCAGATCGATGGCCGACGTGCCGGCCGCATCCTCCGTTTCGAGCAATTCGACATGGACGCCGGCGGCCAGCGCATAATCCACGGACGCCATCATGCGGTCGGCCGCGCCTTCGGCGGCGCCCTCGATGATGATCGCGGCGGAGTTGCCGACCTTGTAGGTATCGTTGCCGCCGAGACCCCGCAGCGTGTCGATGCCGGCGCCGCCGCCGTCTGCCAGAATGTTGTCGCCGGCATTGCCGGTGATCTTCTGGGCGAACGTGTTGCCGGTGATGTTGATGGCGCTTGTTCCACCCGAGGAACTGGTGGTCATCACCTCGACTTCGCTGCCGGCCGTCAGGACATAGGACGCCTTCACCACGACCTTGTCGTTGGCGCCCTCGCCCACCGCCTCGGTGACGACATCGCCGGCGTTGTCGACATAGAAGGTATCGTCGCCCTTTCCGCCGGCCAGGGTGTCGGCGCCGCCGGCGCCATCCAGGACGTCGTCGCCGTCGAGGCCCTCGAGCTTGTTGGCCGAGCCGTTGCCGGTCAGCTTGTCGATGAAGTTGGAGCCGCGCAGGTTCTCGAAGCCGATGAAGGTGTCGCCCTCCGCATGCCCGCCGGTGGCGACGCCGGTCGCGAGGCTGACGGTCACCCCGGCGTCCGATCCGGCATAGCTCAGCGTATCGCTGCCCGTGCCGCCGTCGACATTGTCGTAGCCGACATGGCCGGTATAGGTGTCGGCGCCGCCGTTGAGGAGTATCTGGCTGCCGTAAAGTGTCGTGATGCCGCTGAGGTCGAAGACGTCGGCGCCTGTGGTACCGAACAGCGCCGCGCCGTTGAGGTTGAGCTCCTCCACCCCGGCCGCCGCATTCAGGATGAGGCTCGACAGTGTCGTATTGTCGGTCAGGAAGACGCGGTCGTACTCCGTGCCGCCGATGAAGCTGTCCTTGCCGGCCTCGTTGCCGCCGATGTAGAAGTAGTCGTCGCCCGCTCCGCCATCCAGCGTGTCGTCGCCCTTGCCGCCGGTGAGCTCGTCATTGCCGTCGCCGCCCGACAGCGTGTCGTTGCCGTCGCCGCCATCGACCAGATCCGTGCCGACATGGCCGGTATAACTGTCGACACCGAGGCCGAGCTGGATGAGGGAATAGGGGAGCGACGTCAGGCCGCTGAGGTCGAAGACGTCGGCCCCGTCCGTCCCGGAAAGCGTCCAGCCGTTGAGGGTCAGTTCCTCGACGCTGCCGGCCTTGAGCGAAAGATAGGATACCGAGACGTCGGCGATAAGATAGACGCGGTCATAGTCGTCGCCGCCGACGAAGCTGTCCTTGCCGGTCTCGTTGCCGCCTATGTAGAAATAGTCGTCGCCGGCGCCGCCGTTGAGATTGTCGTCGCCCTTGCCGCCGGTGAGTTCGTCATTGCCGTCGCCGCCCGACAGGGTGTCGTTGCCGTCGCCGCCGTCGACCAGGTCCGTGCCGATGTGCCCGGCATAGCTGTCGGCGCCGCCGTTGAGATTGATGGTCGCATAATCGATGGAAGACAGGCCGCTGACGTCGAAGACATCGTCTCCGCTGGTGCCGGACAGCGTCCAGCCGTTGAGGCTCAGATGTTCGACGCTTCCGGCCTTGAGGGTCAGGCTCGACAGCGCGGTATCGGCGGTGAGCGACAGGTAGTCGAAACCAGCGCCGCCGACATAGCTGTCCTTGCCCACTTCGCTGCCGCCGATATAGAAGGTGTCGTCCCCCTCGCCGCCTTCCAGCGTGTCGTCGCCCTTGCCGCCGGTGAGCAGATCGTTGCCCTTGCCGCCGGAAAGCTTGTCGTTGCCGTCGCCGCCGTCGACGAGGTCGCTGCCGACATGGCCCACATAGCCGTCGGCGCCGGCGTTGAGATTGATGGTGACATAGTCGATGGACAAGACGCCGCTGACGTCGAAGGCGTCGTTGCCGCCCGTTCCCGACAGCGTCCAGCCGTTGAGGCTCAGATAGTCGACGCTGCCGGCCTTGAGCGTCAGGCTCGACAGAACGGTATCGGCGGTCAGGAACAGATAGTCGTTTCCGGCACCCCCGACGAAGCTGTCCTTTCCGCTATCGGTTCCGCCGATAAAGAAATAGTCGTCGCCGCCGCCGCCATTGAGGCTGTCGTCGCCCTTGCCGCCGGTGAGTTGGTCGTGACCGTCGCCGCCCGACAGCGTGTCGTTGCCGTCGCCGCCGTCGACCATGTCCGTTCCGACATGGCCGACATAGCTGTCAGCTTCGGCGCCGAGATTGATCGTGACCGCGTCGAGCGCCGCCAGGCCGCTGACGTCGAAGACGTCCTTGCCGCTCGTTCCCGACAGCGCCCAGCCGTTGAGGCTCAGCTGCTCGACGCTGCCGGCCTTGAGCGTCAGGCTCGACAACGACGTATCGGCCGTGAGCTGGACGTAGTCGTAGTCGGCCCCGCCGACATAGCTGTCCTTGCCGACGTCGTTGCCGCCGATGTAAAAAACGTCGTCGCCGCTTCCGCCGTTGAGAACGTCGTCGCCCTTGCCGCCGGTCAGCTGGTCGTAGCCAGCGCCGCCCGACAGCGTGTCGTTGCCGTCGCCGCCGTCGACGATGTCGGTGCCGGCATGGCCGGTAAAGCTGTCGACGCCGTTGCCGAGATTGATGGCACCGCCATAGAAATTGGTCAGCCCGCTCAGGTCGAACGTGTCGTTGCCGCCGGTTCCCGACAGCGAATAGCCTTGGGAGTTGAAATCCTCGACGCTGCCGGCCTTCAGGAGGAGGCTCGACAGCGCTGTGTCGGCGAAGAGAGCGAGAACGTCGTAGTTGGCTCCGCCATTGAAGGTGTCCGAGCCCGCATCGGTGCCGCCGATGTAGAAGATGTCGTCTCCGGCGCCGCCGTTCAGCGTGTCGTCGCCGGTGTCGCCGTAGAGAACGTCGTTGTCATTGCCGCCGTCGAGCGTGTCGTTGCCGCCGCCGCCACGGATTTCGTCGTTGCCTTCGAGACCGTTCAGCGTGTCGTTGCCGATGTCGAGAAGAGGGTCGCCACCGTCGGGATAGCCATAGATGAAATCCCCGTCCACCGTGCCGTTCTTGGTGTCAGCACCATTCGTTCCGAAGATGGTAGCCATCCGGATTCCCCCCGCCAAAGATGTCGATATGCTTGAGCGCCTTCGCAGGTCACCCGGCCCCGCCTGATTTGTAGATTTTCTTAAGGAAATAATCAACTGTCAACTTGCGAGTATTCTTTGGCTTCTTCCAAGGCCCGCAAAGACATCGACAACCGAAACATGATCACCGATCGGCATGTAGTTGGCCGGAGCTGATCTCGCATTGTGCTCGGAAGCTGCGGAACGAAGGTCAAATCCACTCGACTTCGACCTGGATCGAAGTCGAACGACCGACGATGCGCGAGGATCCTCTGCCCGTCCCCGCCACTCGCATCCATGCCGGCACGATGCGTTCCCCATCCCCGCTATCCACATGCCCACCCACAAGATGTTGAGGCTGCGGGATTGCCGCAAACGAATCCTTGACGGCCCCGGACGAGTCGCCTTTTATGGATGACGCGCCTCTGTTGCGGGCGCGGCCGGCGGGCCTTCCCGCAGGCCCTGTGAAGTGAACCTTCAAGTGTTTTCGGGCATTTCGCCGCCCCTTCCGGGCGGGCGGAGGCCTGTTGCGTCACGCGTGGCTTTTTTCGCGCCGGAAAGCGTCGAAAGGGTGGCGAGAAAGGTGTGGTTAACCTATATTTAGTGTTTACCGACGACGATGGACGCTAGATGAAGTGGTTAGTCGACTTCGGGATCAAGCGGCGGCCGGAACGCAGGGGCCGCCTCGAGGGCTCGATCCCAGGCGTCGACGCAGTGCTCCACGGGGCGGCCTTCCCGGACGAGGCGGAAGGTTTCGGGGCAAAGGTGCCGCGGCCATGACGGCGGCGGCGGACGGTGGATCTAGCCCTGCCGATGAGAGCCGGTGGCAGCCGGCGGGCAGGCGCTATATATAGACATGAAGGACTGAGCATCATGCGGATCGAGCGGCGTTTCACCAAGTCCGGACAGAGCCCCTATGCGGAGATCGATTTCCGCAAGGCGGTGAGCGAGATCAAGAACCCGGACGGCTCCGTCGTCTTCCGGCTGGCCGACATCGACGTGCCCCAGCAGTTCTCGCAGGTCGCCGCCGACATTCTGGCGCAAAAGTACTTCCGCAAGGCCGGCGTGCCGGCGCGGCTGAAGAAGGTCGAAGAGACCTCCGTCCCGTCCTTCCTGTGGCGCTCGGTGCCCGACACCGAGGCGCTCGCCGCGCTGCCCGAGGCCGAGCGCTACGGCTCCGAGACCGACGCCCGCCAGGTCTTCGACCGACTGGCCGGCACCTGGGCCTATTGGGGCTGGAAGGGCGGCTACTTCGCATCGGAAGAGGATGCGAGGACGTTCCGCGACGAACTCGCCTACATGCTCGCCACCCAGCGCGTCGCCCCCAACTCGCCGCAATGGTTCAACACCGGCCTGCACTGGGCCTACGGCATCGACGGCCCCGGCCAGGGCCATTTCTACGTCGACCCGTTCACCGGCAAACTCACCAAGTCGAAATCCGCCTACGAGCATCCGCAGCCGCATGCCTGCTTCATCCAGGGCGTGCAGGACGACCTCGTCAACGAGGGCGGCATCATGGACCTGTGGGTGCGCGAGGCGCGCCTGTTCAAATACGGCTCCGGCACCGGCTCCAATTTTTCCATGCTGCGCGGCGAGGGCGAAAAGCTGTCCGGCGGCGGAAAATCGTCGGGCCTGATGAGCTTTCTGAAGATCGGCGACCGCGCCGCCGGCGCCATCAAGTCGGGCGGCACGACGCGCCGCGCCGCCAAGATGGTGATCGTCGACGCCGACCATCCCGACATCGAGGCCTTCATCGACTGGAAGGTGAAGGAGGAGGAAAAGGTCGCCTCGCTCGTCACCGGCTCCAAGATCGTGAAAAAGCACCTCGCCGCGATTATGAAGGCCTGCGTCAACTGCGAAGGCAGCGACGACGACTGTTTCGACCCGTCGGTCAACACCGCGCTGAAGCGCGCCATCAAGGACGCCAAGAAGAGCGCCGTGCCGGAGAACTACATCAAGCGCGTCATCCAGTTCGCGCGCCAGGGCTACACCGCGCTCGACTTCAGGACCTACGACACCGACTGGGATTCCGAGGCCTATCTCACCGTCTCCGGCCAGAACTCCAACAACTCGATCTCGCTCAGGGACGATTTCCTGCGCGCCGTCGAGACCGACGGCGAGTGGAACCTGATCCGCCGCATGGACGGAAAGGTCCACAAGACCCTCCCCGCCCGCGACCTGTGGGAGAAGATCGGCTACGCCGCCTGGGCCTCGGCCGATCCGGGCCTGCATTTCAACACCACCATGAACGACTGGCACACCTGCGTGTCGGCCGGCGCCATCCGCGCCTCCAATCCGTGCTCGGAATACATGTTTTTGGACGACACGGCCTGCAACCTGGCGTCCATCAACCTGCTGCCCTACCGCAATGCCGACGGCAGCATCGACATCGCCGCCTACGAGCACACCGTGCGCCTGTGGACCATCGTGCTGGAAATCTCCGTCATGATGGCGCAGTTCCCGTCCAGGGAGATCGCCAAGCTCTCCTACGACTACCGCACGCTCGGCCTCGGCTACGCCAATATCGGCGGCCTGTTGATGACCTCCGGCATCCCCTATGATTCGGCCGAGGGCCGCGCCATCTGCGCCGCGCTCACCGCCATCATGACCGGCGTCGCCTATGCCACCTCGGCCGAGATGGCGGCCGAGCTCGGCGCCTTCCCCGACTACGGCCGCAACAGCGTCCACATGCTGCGTGTCATGCGCAACCATCGCCGCGCCGCCTATGGCGAGAAGGACGGCTACGAGAAGCTGGCGGTCAACCCGGTGCCGCTGGTGCATGCCGACCTCGTCCAGAGCGAGCTCGGCGAGCATGCGAAAACCGCCTGGGACCGCGCCATCGAGCTCGGCGAGGAGCACGGTTTTCGCAACGCCCAGGCGACGGTGATCGCGCCCACCGGCACGATCGGCCTCGTCATGGACTGCGACACCACCGGCATCGAGCCCGACTTCGCCCTGGTGAAGTTCAAGAAGCTCGCCGGCGGCGGCTACTTCAAGATCATCAACCGCGCCGTGCCCGAGGCGCTGCGCACGCTCGGCTATTCGGAAAGCCAGATCGCCGAGATCGAGGCCTATGCGGTCGGCCACGGCAATTTGAACCAGGCGCCCGGCGTCAACCTGACCACGCTCAGGACGAAGGGATTCACCGACGACAAGATCGAGGCGCTCAACGCCGCGCTGAAGTCGGCCTTCGACATAAAGTTCGTCTTCAACCAGTGGGCGCTCGGCGCCGACTGGCTGAAGCAGACGTTCGGCTTCACCGACGAGCAGCTCAACGATTTCTCCTTCGAGATGCTGCCGTCGCTCGGCTTCACCAGGAAGGAGATCGAGGCCGCCAACATCCATGTCTGCGGCGCCATGACGCTGGAGGGTGCACCCTTCCTGAAAGCCGAACATCTGCCGGTGTTCGACTGCGCCAATCCCTGCGGCAAGATCGGCAAGCGCTACCTGTCGGTCGAGAGCCACATCCGCATGATGGCGGCGGCGCAGCCCTTCATCTCCGGCGCCATCTCCAAAACCATCAACATGCCGAACGAGGCGACCGTCGAGGACTGCAAGAACGCCTACATGCTGTCGTGGAAGCTGGCGCTGAAGGCCAACGCGCTCTACCGCGACGGCTCGAAGCTGTCGCAGCCGCTGAACGCCTCCCTCATCGCCGACGAGGATGAGGACGAGGACGACGCGGTCGAGGCGCTGGTCGCCGCCCCCGCCGCCGCCAAGGCCGTGCAGGTGACGGAAAAGATCGTCGAGCGCGTGGTCGAGCGCCTCTATCGCGACCGCGAAAAGCTGCCGAACCGCCGCCAGGGTTATACGCAGAAGGCGGTCGTCGGCGGCCACAAGGTGTACCTGCGCACCGGCGAGTTCGGCGACGGGCGGATCGGCGAGATTTTCATCGACATGCACAAGGAAGGCGCGGCCTTCCGCGCCATGATGAACAATTTCGCCATCGCCATTTCGCTCGGCCTGCAATACGGCGTGCCGCTCGAGGAATATGTGGAGGCCTTCACCTTCACCAAGTTCGAGCCGGCGGGCGTGGTCATCGGCAACGATGCCATCAAGAACGCAACCTCGATCCTCGACTACGTCTTCCGCGAGCTCGCCGTCTCCTATCTCGGCCGCCACGACCTCGCCCATGTCGACGTGTCGGATTTTTCCAACACGTCGCTCGGAAAAGGCATCCAGGAGGGCAAGACCAATCTGGTCTCGACCGGCTGGACGCGCGGCCACAAGCCGACGCTGGTCGGCAAGTCGAACGAGGCCAAGGGGTTTGCCGGCGCCGGTGCAGGTGGCTCCAGCCCCTCCCCCGCCGCCGCTCCCGTCCGCGCCGCGCCGACCGCCTCCGGCGGTTCCAACGTGCGCGCCTTCACCGGCAGCACCGTGACCGCGCTGAAGCCGCTCGCCTCCGAACTGCGCGACGAGGTCACCGCCTTCAAGCGCGACTACGAGGAGCGGGCGAAGGAGCTGGCGGAAGACATCGCCTTCGACGAGGAATGGGCACCCGAGGCCGACGCCTCCCCCACGCCCGCCGCCTCCGCCGCGCCGACCTCCCGCGCCGCCGCCTCGTCCGGCGCTTCGGCGACGGCCGACCTCTTCACCGACGCGGCGGCGCGCGAAGCGTCCGACGCCAAGGCGATCGCCGCCGAGCGGCGCAGCCAGGCCATCATGCGCGGCTACACCGGCAACATGTGCTCGGAGTGCCAGAATTTCACGATGGTGCGGAATGGGACTTGCGAGAAGTGCGACACGTGCGGGGCGACCAGCGGGTGTAGTTGAAAGACGATCAAATGAACCTAAAAGACTTCGTCCGAACAACACTGTTGGAAATTATGGAAGGTGTTGCAAGCGCGCAACAGGAATGGAATTCAAGGCCAAACTCAAAAGGTGTCATCAACCCGGTCTTTGGCTCTGTCCAAGAGGCACACAAATACACAAGGACGGTCAAGTTTGATGTCGCGGTAACCGTCTCGGAGGCTAAGGAAGGCTCCGGGAATGCAGGGCTGAAAATATGGAGCGTTGAGCTTGGAGCTAGTGGTGCACTCTCTAGCGGTAACAGCACTGTCAGTCGCGTCGAATTTGAGATTCCTGTCAACCCGGCTGCGCTTATAGTCGAGTCGTGACGGAAATCTGCCAAGCGCCAACGCTGAAGATTGGCGGAAGCGTAAATGCAGCGCTCCCCCTTCTCCCCTTGTGGGAGAAGGTGTCGCCCTCGGCCTTGGCGACAGCCAAGGACGAGAAAGGGCGACGGATGAGGGGTGTTGGACGGATCGCGTCGCGCCAGGCTGGAACACCCCTCATCCGACCTCGCTTCGCTCGGCCACCTTCTCCCACAAGGGGAGAAGGGGTCACCGCCACGGCTGCAAACTCTGGTTCCGCACATAGGCGATGATCGTGTCGCAGACGGAGTCCAATTCCCTAAGCACCTCGTCGTTCCAGAACCGCAGCACCCGAAATCCCCTCGCCTGCAAGTCGGCCTTGCGAAGATCGTCGTGAGCGGATTCGGCATGCTGGCTGCCGTCGATCTCGACGATCAGTTTTGCCTCGAGGCAGGCGAAGTCGGCCACGTATCGGCCGATCGGCACCTGCCGGCGGAACTTGATGTGGTCGAGCCGCCGGCCGCGCAATTCGCGCCACAGCCTGTCCTCGGCCTCGGTCATGTCGCGGCGCAGGGTTTTGGCGAAACGACGTTTGGCCGGTGGCACGGGCTGGTGCGGCATGACGTCAGACTATGCCCGCGTCGCGATCCTTCCAACGCCCTTATAGGTCCCGTTTCGTCCAACACCTCCCATTCGACCTTTCTTTTGCCTCGCTCGCTGCGCTCGGGGCTCAGGATCTGGCCCCTTCTCCCACAAGAAGGGGCGTTTCGCGTCGGCCTCGTCGCCAATCGCCGACGTCGATGATTGGCGGAGCCGCAAAAGCAGCGCCCCCCTTCTCCCCTTGTGGGAGAAGGTGTCGCCATCGGCCTTGGCTACAGCCAAGGCCGAGATCAGGCGACGGATGAGGGGTGTTGGACGGAGCGCAACGGCTGCGGCCTCAGGGGACAGTTTTATTTTCCTTCCGCGGAGAAGCGGCGGCACTCCAAGGCTGGCGCGAACGAAAAAGCCAATCTTTTCCGGTTCTTACCCGTCCTCTTCGGAAGGCGTTGCGGAGAAATTGCGGCGTCTCCCACCGATTCTTATCCCCTCCCTCCGGCCTCCCTTATACTTCCACCCAGTCCCTCCTGCGGGAACGCCGATCATGACGGTGGTCTGCGGGGAGGGGCCGGTGTCCGGAAGGTAGCGGCTAACGTGGCCGCGAGGGCCGGCGCTGCTTCAGAGTTTCCAACGATCCCGTCTTTGAGCGGGACGGGGCTCCGGTATGGCCTCAGGAGCCGTCATGAGCGGGATATCGCCGGCGTCGCTTAAGCCGGAGTAGCGAGTACGATCCCATGACCCGGAAATGAAGCGGCGAAGAAGCACCGGACGGGCGGCCGAAAGGTCGCATATAAAATTAGATGAGCGATCTCGCGGCCGCCCGTCTTCCCGACTTCTTCAATGGCCAGACTGCGATGCAGGGCGTGGCGAGGACGACGTATGCTCAGGGGATGCTCAGGGGACAGTTTACTTTCTTTCGGCAGAAAGGCACGGCGGTTCAAAGGTCGCGCGGGCCAAAAAAAGTAAACTGTCCCCGGCGCTTCCTCTCCCGGCGCTTCCCTCTCTCCGTCTCGGGCTTCGCCCTCGACACCTCTCCCCCTGCGGGGGCGAGGAACCGCTGCCGCGATGCCGGCGCCTCTCCAGCCTGGGTTCCTCGCCCCCACGCATGTGGGGGAGAGGTGTGGAGCGCGAAGCCCGAGACGGAGAGGGGGAGATTTGCGCCGGCGCGCCCGGGCGCGGTAGATATCGGGTCTCGCGCAAGCACCGCGTCCAGGAAACTGCCAGGGTTTGAGAAAATGGCCCCCGTCCCCGTCGATCCCGCCAAGGTGCACGAATTCGCCGATGCCGATGCCTTCCACGACTGGCTCGGCAGGCATCACGACAGCGCCGACGAGGTCTGGATAAAGATCCACAAGGTCGGCTCGGGCCTGCCCTCGATCACGCCCAAGGAGGCGATCGACGTCTGCCTGTGCTGGGGCTGGATCGACGCCATCCGCAAAGGGTTCGACGAGCGCAGTTTTTTGCAGCGCTACACGCCGCGCGGGAAAAGGAGCACCTGGAGCAAGATCAACGTCGACAACGTCGCCCGGCTGATCGGCGAGGGCCGCATGACCGGGCACGGGCTGAGGCAGGTGGAGATGGCCAAGGCCGACGGGCGCTGGCAGCGCGCCTACGGTCCGGCCAGCGAGATGACCATCCCCGCCGACCTGCAGGCGGCCATCGACGCCGAGCCGCAGGCCAAGGCGATGCTGGAAAAACTCAGCGCGCAGAACCGCTTCGCGCTCGCCTTCCGCCTGCACAATCTGAAAACCGAGGCGGCACGCCTGAAGAAGATCGAAACCTTCGTCGCCATGCTGAAGCGCGGCGAGACGATCTATCCGCAGGGCGGCAGGCGCGGCGCGGGGGGCGGCACGCCATGAGCAGGCGGGCGGTAAAACTCCGCATCCGCGGCCGCGTGCAAGGCGTCGGCTTCCGCTACTGGACGCAGGGCGAGGCGCAGGCGCTCGGCGTCGACGGCTGGGTGCGCAACGAGCCGGACGGCTCCGTCTCCGCCCTGATCGCCGGGCCGGAGGAGGAGGTGGAAAAGATGCTGAAAAGGCTGCGCGTCGGCCCGCCCGGCGCGGAGGTCACCGGGATCGCGCACGATCCGGCCGACGAGCCGGCTCCGGACGGCTTCCGCATCCTGCGCTGAGGCCGCTGCCATGTGCAACGACTACGAGCAATATGTCGCCTGGGACGAATACCGCAAAGCCATGGCGCAGGCGGCGCTCAAAATCCCGGAGCATCAGGGCCCGTCGGACCTGCCGCAGGCGGCCGACATCCGCATCAGGGATGTCGGGCCGGTGATGCGCACCGCCGGCGAGGCCGTCGAGCTGGCGCCGATGGCCTTCGGCCTGCCGCCCAAAGGCAAGGGCGGGCCGGTGTTCAACTTCCGCTCGGAAGGCCGCGGCTTTGCCGGAAGCCGGCGCTGCCTCGTGCCGACCTCCGGCTTCTTCGAGTTCACCGGAAAAAGATCGCCGAAAGCGAAACATCGCTTCCGGCTGGCGGGCTGCGCCGTCACCGCGATCGCCGCTCTCTGGCGGGAAGGTGCCGGCAACCAGCCGCCGGCCTTCGCCATGCTCACCACCGCGCCCGGACCCGACATCAAACCCTATCACGACCGCCAGGTGGCGGTGCTGGCACCGCAGGACTGGGCGCATTGGCTGCATCTCACCCGTCCGGAAGCCGAGCTGCTCACGCCGCTTGCCGCTGGCTTCCTGTCGGTGGAGACGGTGCGGCCAGGCAGCGACTAGCCGCGGCGCGCATGGAACACCTCCCGCCCCTCTCCGTTGGGCCGATGTCCCCCGAAAGCAAGGAGAGAACAATGCCGGAGATTTCAGGAAAGCGCGTCGCCATCCTCGCCACCCACGGTTTCGAGCAGTCCGAGCTGGAGGTGCCGCTGAAGAAGCTGCGCGAGGCCGGCGCAAAGGTCGATGTCGTGTCGCTTGAGCCGGGCGAGATCAAGGGCTGGGAGAAGAAGGACTGGGGCCGGCCGGTGCCGGTCGACCGCACGCTCGATGCCGTAAGCCCGCAGGATTACGACGCCCTGGTGCTGCCCGGCGGCCAGATCAATCCCGACCTGCTGCGCATCGAAGACCAGGCGCTGGACTTCATCAAGGGCTTCTGGACCGAGCGCAAGGTGATCGGCGCCATCTGCCATGCGCCCTGGCTGCTGGTCGAGCTCGGCATCCTCAAAGGCCGCCGCGTCACCTCCTACAAGTCGATCAGGACCGACGTCGTCAATGCCGGCGGCAAGTGGGAGGATTCCGAGGTGGTCACCGACCAGGGCCTGGTCACCAGCCGCAATCCCGGCGACCTCGACGCCTTCTGCGGCAAGCTGGTCGAGGAGATTCGCGAGGGCCGGCACGAGCGCCGCGCCGCGTGAGTGCACGATATCGCAAAAGACCCGTCCGGCCGGTCGCCGGCGGGGTCTTTCGCGGTGTCCTGCCGTTCCCGAATCCCGTCCCGCAAATCTGAAAAAAACCTTGCCCGGACCTCCTGTCCGCGCGCGCTGCCTGCGCTACCTTTCCATTGATCTCATCAAAGTTGGAGGTTGCCATGAAGCACCAGATCCCTGACGAGATCATTTCGACCGCCGAACTCATCCCGCTGATCGGCAACCCGGCGAAGCTCTCCGCCGGCGAGCGTATCGAGCTGTGGGCGAAGGCGCTCGAACGCCACGGCGGGCCGCTCAGCGCGCTCAGGCGCCTCGAGCACCTGTCCTCCGACGAGCTTCGCGCCTACCGCGGCGGCAACACGCCGCTCACCGTCGCCTTCAGCGACCCAGTGCTGCGTGCGCATGGGCTCAAGGGCGACAGCCTGGGCGACGCGATGGACTTCTTCGCGCTCAGCGACCGCGACGCCCATTGGCTGCTCTGCGACTGCCACCATGTCGGCACGATGACCGGCGCCGGACTTGCCAAACGGCTGCGCCACCATGCTCGCTGGAGCGAGCGCCGGGCCCGCTGGTCCGGGGCGGTCATGCGGTTCTTCGGCCTCGCCCGCTGAGGGCGAGGCTCAGGACCCTGCGATCCATGGCCGGCCGCTTAGGCGGACCGGCCCGGATCGTTTGCGGCCTTCAGCTCCAGGGGCCTGCCGCTCCGGCCGGCTCGTCCCCGCGACGCAGCGCGACCGCATCACCCGGCATTGTCGCCCAGCCAGCGGCGCCATTCGCGCTCGCTGCCGTGGAAGACGTTGAGGTCGATCTGGCCCCTGACTCCGTGCGACAGGCCGGAGCCGGAATATTGCCAGAACACCCATTCGCGGCCGGGATAGACCTTTGACGGATGCGCCGCCACCGAGCGCAGCCAGAACGGATAGCCGCGGAAGTGGCCCTTGAGGTTGTCGCGATAAAAATCCGGCGGCGTGTAGATGACCGGGCGCTGGCCGTAATGCGCCTCGAGCTTGTCCATGAACACCTGCATCTTCTCGCGGTAGCGCTCCGGCGACAGCCGGCGCTTGCAGCGGGATTCGGCATTGTATTCGACGTCGATCACCGGCGGCAGCGCACCGGGAACCTTCGGCACGTTGCGGATGAACCAGTCGGCCTGCTCGCTGGCGACGCGGCACCAGTAGAAGAAATGGTAGGCGCCGCGCCGCAGCCCCGCCTCGCCCGCCCCGCGCCAGTTCTTGCGGAACATCGGATCGAGGTGGTCGCCGCCGTCGGTCGCCTTGATGTAGGCGAAGTTGGCGCCCTGGCTGCGCAGCCGCGGCCAGTCGATCTCGCCCTGCCAGCGCGACACGTCGACGCCGTGCACGGCGAGCCTGCTCGGCGAGGCCGAGCCGAAATTGATCGGTTTCGCGTCGCGGAAGCGGTGGCGCGTCACGGTGCCGTCGAAGCTCGGCGCGGAGCGCGCCCGCGGCCTCGCCTGCGGGATCATAGCCGCCGCCGGCTTCGCCGGAGCGACCAGGGCGGCGGGCTCGACCGGGGCCCCCAGAGGTTCGGCGGACTCGGGAACGACCATCGCGACCGTTTCCTCCTGCCGGATGATGGCCTCGACATCGGCCGGCGGCACCGGTCGCGGCATGCCGGCGACCGAGCTCGTCGTTTCGGCCGAAGGGCCCGGCACTTGCAGAACGTCGATGCCGGAGCGCGACGTGCAGCCGCTCAGGGCAAGACACGCAATGAGAGCGAGGACGACGCTTGGCGACCGCATTGGCACCTGTACGCAAAACAACACAGACCGTCGGCAACCCAGCGCCACCCGCCAGAGCCTGGGAAAATTCCTAACGAGAAATTACCAACAAAGTTTGAATCCGATTCGCATTCGAACGATTCGCTGTCCTCGCATCGTGTTGGCGTCCAGTGTCAGCAGACCGTCCGTGGACCAGCAGGCAGGACTTGCAGGCCGATCCCGGCGAAGCGCATTCTGGCGCGCCTCCGGAGACCTTCTTCATGATCCTCATCGGCCAGTACGATTCCTCCTTCGTCCGCCGCGTCGGCATTGCGCTCAGGCTCTACGGCCTGCCCTTCGAGCACCGGCCGTGGTCAACTTTCGGTGAGGCGGACAAGATCCGCCCCTACAACCCGCTCACCCGCGTGCCGACGCTGGTGCTCGACGACGGCGACGTGCTGGTCGAGAGCCACGTCATCCTCGACTACGTCGACAGCCTCGTTGCGCCCGAGCGGCGCATGTACCCGACCGCCGAGCCGGAGCGGCACCGCGGCATGAAGGTCGCCGCGCTCGCCACCGGGCTCGCCGACAAGGGGGTGAGCCTGTTCTACGAGAAGCGGCTGCACGGCGAGGTCTCCGACCTGTGGGTGGAGCGCTGCCGCACCCAGATCGGCACCGTCCTCGACGTGTTGGAGAAGGACCGGGCCGGCCGGCCGACGCCTTACTGGTTCGGCGAGGCGATCGGCCATGCCGACATCGCCGTGGCGGCGGCGCTGCGCCACGTCATGGACTCGCATCCCGGCATGATCGCGCTCGACGCCTATCCGGCGCTTGCCGCGCATGCGGCGAAGCTCGAGGCGCTGCCAGTCTTCCAGGAAATCCAGCAGCCCTTCATCCCGCCGGAGTGATCGCCCTACTCGCCGGTATATTCCCTGATCTGTGCCGGCGTGTTGTTGACGCCGGTCGACATGGCGAGGATGCGTGAGATGTGCTTGCGCGGCAGGCCGGTCTCCTCGACCCATCCGTTGATGCGATCCTGGATTTTCTGCAGATCTTTCTTCGAGGTCGGGTTGTCCGGAATGTCGAGCCCGGCGTCGCGCAGCGCCGCCGTCATGTCGCTGGAGACGATGAAGGCGTCCCAGCCGATCCAGCGCAGGAAATACTGCCCCGTATTGCCGCCGAGCCGGCTGCCATGCTTGCCGAGAAAGGCCATGAGTCCGACCTGATCGCCGGCCGGCCAGGCGGCGAGGAACTTTCCGAAGCCGCCATGCTCCGCCGACATGCGCTCGACGAAGGCGGCGTTGTCGCGCACCGAGCGTATCTTCTGCGGGTTGCGCACGATGCGGCTGTCGGAGGCGAGCTCGTGCCAGAAGTCGTCGGGCTGGAACAGCAGGCGCTTCGGCTCGAAGCCGAGAAAGGCGGCCTCGAAGCCTGGCCATTTCTGCTCGATCACCCGCCAGACGAAACCGGCGGCAAAAACCCGCTCGGCGATGGTCGACAGCAGACGGTCGTCGGAAAGCTTCGCCACGTCGCGATTGTCGGGCGCCGGGCCGAGCAGCGAGACCAGCACCCGCTCGCCGCCCTTGCGTTCGGCGGCGCGGGCGCGAATTGCGGCGAAATCGGCCATTCTGCTATTCCTCCCCTGGCCGCGGCCGTTTCAGCGGCGCCGCAGTGCCCCCAACCCAGAAGCCGGAGCGCTTCCCATGCACAAGACCCTCCCCGACCTCGCCAAGCGGTGGCTGACGCGCAAGCCGGAGCACCTGACCGAAACGGAGAGCCGTGTGCTGCAAAGCGCGCTCGACCACAGCACGATATCGCGCGACGTCAATGACGTCCATGCGAGCCGCCAGTCACGCGGCGACCGCATAGCCGACGGCATGGCGCGGGTCGGCGGCTCGTGGAGCTTCATCATATCCTTCCTGGTCTTCCTGGTGCTGTGGGCCGTCGCCAACACGCTGCTGCTGACCAGAGAGGCGTTCGATCCCTACCCCTTCATCTTCCTCAACCTGGTGCTGTCCATGCTCGCCGCCATCCAGGCGCCGATCATCATGATGTCGCAGAACCGCCAGACCGAGCGCGATCGCGTCGACGCCGCGCACGACTATGCGGTCAACCTCAAGGCGGAGATCGAGATCATGGCGCTGCACGAGAAGTTCGACGAGATCCGCCACATGGACATCCTGAAGCTGCGCGACGACATCACCGAACTGCGGGCGATGCTGGCCCGCATCGAAAGCCGGCTTGCAGAGACCGGCCGGCCGGCATGAGCGAGACCATCCACGCGCTGATCGAGCAATACGGCCTCGTCGCCGTCTTCGCCGGCTGCCTGTTCGAAGGCGAGACGGCCGCCATCCTCGGTGGCTTCTTCGGCCATCAGGGCGTGTTCGTGCCGTGGCAGGCCTTCGCCGCCGCCTTCGCCGGAGCCTTCCTTGGCGACGCCAGCTTCTTTCTCGCCGGCCGCCGCTTCGCCGAACACCGTCTGGTGCGGCGCCTGCGCAAAAGGCCCGGCTTCAGCCATGCCTATGAGCTGGTGCGGGCGCATCCCAACCTGTTCGTGCTCACCAACCGCTACGTCTACGGCATGCGGCTGCTCGGAGGCGTCGTCGCCGGGCTGTCCGACATTCCGCCGCTGCGCTTTCTGCTGCTGAACGCGGTTTCGTCGCTGAGCTGGGCCGCCTTGTTCACGGGCCTCGGCTACTTCTTCGGGCTCGGCGCCGAACAGCTGCTCGGGGAGACGCTGCACAAGCACCACAGGCTGCTGATCGCCCTGGGGATCGGCGTCGTCGTGCTGCTGCTCGGCCATTTCGCGGCGCGCCGGCTGTCCCGCCGCCGGAAGGACGGCGAGCCTGCCGACGGCACATAAGCAACCGCTCAGGCCGGCATGCCACCAAGGCGCTCGACGATGGCGAAACCCCAGACGCCGAGGACCAGGATGATGGCGATCAGCACGGCAAGCGAGCCGCAATCCTTGGCGAGCTGGATCTCGACGTTGAACTCGCGCGAGAAGGCGTCGCAAGCCGCCTCGATCCCGGTGTTCAGCACCTCCACCATGATCAGCACCAGAATAGCGCCGATCAAGAGCGCATAGCCCGACCATGTGGTGGCGAGGAACCAGCCGGCGGGGATCGCCAGAACCAGAAGGGCGAGTTCCTGCTGGAAAGCCTTTTCGGTCAGGGTCAGGCGCCGAAGCGCCCGCATGGAATTCCAGAAGGCGCTGACGATACGGTCCATGGACGACGAGAATCCGCTTGCTGGCTTGTGCAGGCAGATCGTTTAGAGCAATTCCAGCAAAAGTGTGAGCGGTTTCGCGTTCGGAATTGCGAAAAAACAAGGAGTTAGAGCAGTTCCGATGATCGAGGAGAACCGGAAATGCTCTAGCGAAAGCCGCGCCTGCGGGAACAGGCCGCGGTCGCCGCCGACGAGAAGGTGCGGTGCGGGCTTGTGGGATGCCTGCCGCGCCGGCAGGCTCAATCGCCCGCGACCTTGATCGACGGCGTCGACTGTTCGAACCGCGGAAGGCCGTCCGTCAGTTCGTAATAGTCGCCCTTGTCGGAGACGAAGATGTGACACGTTCCGGAGAGGCCGGTGGGGTGGTCGAAGAGCCCGGCCATCACCGAGATTGTCGGATCGCCGTCCAGCTTCCAGAACAGCGCCGAGCCACAGGTCCGGCAGAATCCGCGTTTGGCGGCGGAAGAAGACTGGAACCAGGTGATGTTGTCTGTCCCCTCAACCAGAAGATCGGCATCGGTGACATTGGTCGCCGCATAGAAATGCCCGGTCTGCTTCCGGCATTGCGAGCAGTGGCAGTAGATGACATCGCGCAGCCTGCCGGTGGTTCGGAACCTGATCGCGCCACAGTTGCAGGATCCGGTGTGGACTTCGCTCATTGGCTCGCCATCTCCCTTCGCATCTGCCCACGAGGGTGACAGGCTGCTCGGGATGGCGCCGCCCCGGATACGGCATCGGATGCCGCCTTCGCGAAACTCGACGCGCTCCCGGAAAACCCATCGCAAGGCCGCGAGCAAGGTTTGCAAGTAAAGTTTTTGCGATGGCGCCGATGATTTAAGGAAACTTTAGAGTCAAGTGTTGCATTGTCGAGCCGTCAACGGACGAAACAAGGCCTCCCCGATCGAGCACCCACGTCGGGTGACGGCGGCGAGCACCGTTATCGCCAGTGCGGGAGTGTTTTGCAGATGCAACCAGCGGTGGCTCCCGCGGAACGCGCGAACGACATCGCCCTAAGTGTCGTAACCACCATGCGGCAGATGGGTGTGGTCGGCCTGCCCCGCAACTACGAGATTTTCTACGAGGCGCTGACCGGCTCCAGGCCCGAGCTAACGCTGGAGGTCGTGGCGCTCGGCAACCGGCCGTCGCAGCAGGAACTGGACCGGATCGGCCGGAAATACTTCGCCCACAATCATGAGCAGACGATCGTCGAGACGGCGCGCGAGACGCTGGCGCGCGAGCTGGAGAGCGTCGCCCGCCTGCTCAGGGCCGAGCGCGTCCATATCGAGAAATATGGGGCGATCCTCAACGAGACGTCGGACGGATTGAAGAACCGTCACGCCCTGAGCCGCGAGCTGCTGCAGAAGATCGTCGGGGTCATGTCGAGCGCCACGAGCTCGACCATCGACCACGGCCGGCAGGTGGCCGAGACGCTGGACGAGAAGTCGGCCGAGCTCGAAAGCGTCAAGTCGGCGCTCGAGGAATACAAGATCCTCGCCGAGACCGACCCCTTGACCCACATCTGGAACCGCCGCGCCTTCGACCGCCGCATCGCCGAAATCTACAACGACAGGACGGGCATCCTGTTCGGCGCGCTCGTGCTTGCCGATATCGACCGCTTCAAGGCGATCAACGATCGTTTCGGCCACCCCGCCGGCGACAAGATCATCCGCCAGGTCGCCGACATACTGCGCGGCAGTCTCGGCACCGGCATGTTCGTCGCCCGCACCGGCGGCGAGGAATTCGCGATCATCATCGAAGGCGTCTCCGAGCACGCCACCTTCGATCTCGCCGACGGATTGCGCGCGGCGATCGAGCAGACCCATTTCCTGTCGCCGTCCAGCGCCGCCTGCGGACCGGTGACCGTGTCGATGGGCGTCTGCATGGCGTCCGAAGCGGACGGGCCGGAAGACCTCTACGCCAAGGCGGACCGGGCGCTCTACCGCTCCAAGATCAGCGGTCGCAACCGGGTAACGGCCTTCTCGACCGTGCGCGACCGCCCGCTGAAGAGCTGGATGCTGTACAAGCGCGATTGAGCGCGGAGGCAGTCGGCCGGCCGATCTTTCGCCCGGTCACCGGCAATCGGCTCAGTCGCCGCCCGATCGCTCCGTCCTGAGCTTCGCCCAATAGTCGAGACGCTTGCGGATCTCGCGCTCGAAACCCCGTTCCGGCGGATCGTAAAAACTCTGCCGGCCCATCTTCTCCGGAAAATAGTCCTGCCCGGAAAAGGCCTCCGGCTCGTCATGGTCGTAGCGATAGCCGGAGCCGTAGCTCTCGTCCTTCATCAGCTTGGTCGGTGCGTTGAGGATGTGTTTCGGCGGCAACAGCGAGCCGTGTTCCTTGGCCGCGCGCGTCGCCGCCTTGAAGGCCGTGTAGACGGCGTTGGATTTCGGCGCGGTCGCGAGATAGACGGCCGCCTCGGCGAAGGCGAGTTCGCCCTCGGGCGAGCCGAGATAGTCGTAGGCGTCCTTGGCGGCGTTGGCGATCACCAGCGCCTGCGGGTCGGCCATGCCGATGTCCTCGACCGCCATGCGCACAAGGCGGCGGCCGAGATAGAGCGGATCCTCGCCGGCATCGAACATGCGCGCGAGATAATAGAGCGCCGCATCTGGATCGGAGCCGCGCACCGATTTGTGCAGGGCCGAGATCAGATTGTAGTGGCCGTCCTGGCCCTTGTCATAGACGGGCGCCCGGCGCTGCACGACGCGCTGAATTCCTTCCGCGTCGAACACCTCGCCCGGCTTGGCGGCGCGCCAAATCTCCTCGGCAAGTGTCAGCGCGGCGCGGCCGTCGCCGTCGGCCATGCGCAGCAGCACCGCCCTCGCATCCTCGTCGAGCGGCAGCGGCTTGCCTTCGACCGCCTCGGCGCGCTCCAGGAGCCGCGACAGGCTGTCCTCGGCAAGGGTCTGGAAGACGAGCACACGGGCGCGCGACAAGAGCGCGGCGTTGAGCTCGAAGGAGGGATTTTCGGTCGTGGCGCCGACCAGTATGACGGTGCCGTCCTCCATCACCGGCAGGAAAGAATCCTGCTGGGCGCGGTTGAAGCGATGGATCTCGTCGACGAACAGCAGCGTCTGGCGGCCGTTGGTTCGGCGCAGCCGCGCCGTTTCGAATACCTTCTTCAGGTCGGCGACGCCGGAGAAGATCGCCGATATCTGCTCGAAAGCCAGATTGGTCTCGCCGGCGAGCAGCCGCGCCACCGTCGTCTTGCCGGTGCCCGGCGGTCCCCAGAAGATCATCGAACCGAGCGATCCGGAGCGGATCATGCGTGACAGCACGCCATCCTCGCCGGTCAGATGCTCCTGGCCGACGACCTCGCCGAGGCTTTTCGGCCTCAGCCGGTCGGCTAGCGGCCGGCCGGTTTCGACCTTTTGCGGCTCGTCCTTTGAGAAGAGATCGGCCATCGCCTTCAGTAACGCAGCATCTGCCGCATCAGTTGCCCGTCGCGCTCGACGGTGAAGCGCCACCAGCGCGTATCCTGGGCGGCCACCTCCTCGAGCTGGGCGGTCGTGCTGATCGCCTCGCCATTGACCTCGCGCACGATGTCGCGCGGCCGCAGCCCGAAGCCGGCGGCCGGCGAATTGCGGTCGATGTCGACCACCGTCACGCCGGCGACGTCGGCCGGCATGCGCAGCCGCTGCGCCAGCCGGGGCGACAGTTCGGCCACCTTGGCGCCGGCGAACGGGCTGCGTCCGCGGATGGTGACCGGCCCGGTGGTGCTGCCCTCCGGGGCGCGTTCGAGGCCGACCTCGACAGTCTTCTCCTCGCCGTTGCTGAGCAGCTGCAGGCTGGCCTTGGCGCCGATCGGCTGCGTCGAGAGGCGGTAGCCGAGCGCATCCACATGCTCGATGGCGACGCCGTTCATCGACAGCACCACGTCGCCGGGTTTCAGTCCGGCCTTCGCCGCCGGACCGTTTTCGGCCACGTTGGCCACCAGCGCGCCGGTCGGCGTCATGCCGAGCGCCTCCGCCACCTGCGCCGTGACCGGTTCGAAGCTCGCCCCGATGAAGGGTCGCTCGAAGAAGTCCTGGCCGTTCTTGGCCGCGTTCACCACGGCGCGCACGATGTTCGACGGGATGGCGAAGCCGATGCCGATCGAGCCGCCGCTGCGGCTGTAGATGGCGGTGTTGATGCCGACCAGCTGGCCGGTCATGTTGATTAGCCCGCCGCCGGAATTGCCGGGGTTGATCGCCGCATCCGTCTGGATGAAGAAGCCGAAGTCGGAGACGCCGATATGCGAACGGGCGAGCGCCGAGACGATGCCGCTGGTGGTGGTCTGGCCGACGCCGAACGGGTTGCCGATCGCCAGCACCAGGTCGCCGATCTCCAGCGCGTCGGAATCGCCGATCTGCACCACAGGGAAGTCTGCATCGCCTTCGATCTTGAGCACGGCAAGGTCGATGGTCTCGTCCTTGAGCAGCACCTTGCTCTCGAATTCGCGTCCGTCGGAGGTCGCGACCTTCACCTCGTCGGCATCGCGGATGACGTGGAAGTTGGTGACGACGATGCCGCTCTTGTCGACCAGCACGCCGGAGCCGAGCGACTGGGAGCGGCGCAGCGGTCCGCCGCCGCCGCCACCGCCGCCGAAGAAGCGCTCGAAGAACGGGTCGCCCTCGAAGGGCGAGCGCACCCGGACCTGCTGCGAGGCGTAGACGTTGACCACGGCCGGCGCCGTCTCCTTGACCAGCGGCGCGAAGGAGAGCTGGATTTCGGCACGCCCGAACGGCAGCCGCCGGCCGGGCGGCGCCGGCGGAGGCGGCGGCTCCTCCATGCTCTTCATCAGGTCGTTGAGCACATCCTTCAGGCCAGGCTCCGCCGGCTGCTCGGCGGCCGGCTTTTCGGTAGGCGCGGGCTGCCCGCCGGCCGGCTTCTCCTGCGCGAAGGCAGGGCCGGCGAGCGTCAGCGACAGGGAGACCAGAAGGGCCAGCAAGCCGTTCGGCAACATGCGAATCCTCCAGCGGGACATCCGCCTATAGACGCGATGATTGTGCAAATTGGAAGGCGTGCGTGACCGACGAGCCGCATCCCGTGCCCCGCCGGCGCGGAATCATGCCACCGGTCGCAAGTTTTGACCGATGAAACACCCCTCACCGGCTCTTCGGGCCACCTTTCCCGGACCTGAAGGTCCGGTTCAGCCTGTCTTCACGTAGTTGCCGACGTTCTCGTCGAGATATTTGTTGTTGGCTTCCCGCAGCGCTGCGGCAGCATCGTCGTAGAGGAACGGCAGAAAGGCGTAGCGCTTGCCGCGTGTCACCGGCGAGACGGCATGCAGCAGCGAACAGGAAAAGACAACGGCACCGCCCGGCGTCGGCTTGAACGAGCGCGGACCGTATTCGGGAAAACTCACCTCGCCGCCGTCGAACTCGGCATTGAGGTTGATCGACACGGCAAAGCGGCGGTGCGCCGTACCCTTAGTGGTGTTGTCGCGATGCGCGCGGAAGTGTCCGCCATTGGCGCTGTCGTAGCAAGCGACGATATAGCGCTCCATGCGGGTGACCGTATACTGATGCACCTTCTGGATCTCCGGCACCACCCGGCGGATGATCTTCTGGCGGATGGTGAGCCGCAGCTTCTCGTCCTCGATGGTGAAGTCGGACCGGCGCTTGTGCCGGGCATCGACGACCTCGACCGTCTTGCCGTCGACCTCCCGCATGAAACCGGAATCGGTGCCGCCATCGGCATCGTAGAGATCGATAAGGTGACGGCAGAAGGCCTGATCGAAGACGTTGGGCAGGACGATGATCGGCGCCTGCACGGCAAAGCCGGCATAGGCATCGACCGCCGGCAGCGCCTCCAGATAGGCGGCGAGCTCCCGGCGCTCGCTGCCGTCGGGTTTTGCGTTGAAGATGGCGCGCACCCGCATGGTCGGGTCGACGACCATCCAGAAGCGGCGGATCGACACCTGTCCGGTCGAATTGAGCGGCAGGCTTCCATAGAGCTGGCCGATCTTGCCGTCGAAATCGTAGAAATGCCGCGCGCCCGGAAGCGCCTCCGGCAGGCGTCCCTGCTCCTCGTCGCTGCGGTCGTGGCTGATGCCGAAGAAGGCGAGCTTCCGGTCGTCGAAAAAGTGCCGGTGCTCATCCGCGAAGCCGAGCATGGCGCGACCGACCTGGTCGGCTGCGGAGCCGAAGAAGCACAGGACCAGATAGCGTCCCGCCACCGTGTCGAAATGGAAACTCGGGTTCGAGGCAGTGCGCTGCGTGAACCATGGCGCGGGGTCTCCCACCTCCAGCAGACGATATTCCGGCATGGCTCCCCCCATTCAAGAGACCGCCAAGAATGCTGCGCAAAACGTCGCAGCGCAAGCCGGTCGCCGCGCTCAGCCCCTTCCCTGCCCTTCGAGGATGGCGGCGATCTCGCCGAAACCGAGCGACCGTGCGTGGTCGAGCGGCGTCCTCCCGCCGCGGTCGGCGATCGGCTTCGCGCCGGCGTCAATGAGCAGCCGCACGATTTCCTGGTAGACCGGCCCGCCATCGCCCAGGATCACGGCTTCCAGCAGCGCCGTCCAGCCGAGATCGTTGACGTGGTCGATGTCGATCGCCGTCTCCAGCAGGATACGCACCGTCTCGGGATGGCCGTGATGCGCCGCCGGGATCAGCGCGACGCCGCCATAACGGTTGGTGTCCTTCAGATCGGCCTTGCCGGTCGCAAGGATGTGACGGAGAATTCCGTTCCGCCCTTCCGCGCCGGCATAGAGGAAGGGCGTGTCCTCGATGGCATCCTTGGCGTTGACGTCCGCACCCGCCTCGATCAGCAATCGCGCCACTTCCGCCTGATCGGCCTGAACCGCGATGAGAAGCGGCGTCCGCCGCGCCCCGTCGCGCATGTCGACGGCAGCGCCCGACGCCAGCAATTGCCGCGTCCGCTCGACATCGCCGTCCGCAGCCGCCTCGTGCAGCATGACCTCTTCCCCGCTTTCGGCCGGCGCCAGCGATGCGGCCGAAACCATCGCCACCAGCACCATCGTCAACAGCCGTGTCAGAACCAGCATGCGCAGCATCTCCCGAATTCTGGCGCGCCGCCGCGCCGGACATGCAAAAGGGGCCCGCAGGCCCCTTGAGCGTTTCAGAAAAATGCGACGCTTATGCGGCTTCGGCCGTCTCGGCGGTCTCCGCCTCGACGCGGGCGCGGTCGCCTGCGCCCTTGGCCGAGGTATCGCGGTCGACGAACTCGATCACCGCCAGCGGGGCGTTGTCGCCGTGGCGGAAGCCCGCCTTCATGATGCGCAGATAGCCGCCATTGCGGGTGGCGTAGCGCGGCGCGATCGTGTCGAACAGGCGCTTGACGACCTTCTCGTTGCCGATCTGGGCGATCACCTGGCGGCGGGCGTGCAGGTCGCCGCGCTTGCCCAGCGTGATGAGCTTCTCGACGATCGGACGCAGGTCCTTCGCCTTAGGTAGGGTGGTGACGATCTGCTCATGCTCGATGAGCGAGACGGCGAGGTTTGCGAACATCGCCTTGCGGTGGCTTGCGCTGCGGGCGAAGCGGCGGCCGGCAAATCCATGGCGCATGGCTCTTCTCCGTGGGTTCTATGGGCCGGAGCCCGGTGTCTTATAGAGGGAGTAGCGAATAGCGAATAGCGAATAGTAGTACGCCTGCTATTTTCCTATTCGCTATTCGCTACTTCCCTATTCGCTGTTTCAGTACTGGTCTTCGTAACGCTTGGCGAGGTCTTCGATGTTCTCCGGCGGCCAGTCGGCCACCTCCATGCCGAGATGGAGACCCATCGCGGCGAGAACTTCCTTGATCTCGTTGAGCGACTTGCGGCCGAAATTCGGCGTGCGCAGCATCTCGGCTTCCGTCTTCTGGATCAGGTCGCCGATGTAGACGATGTTGTCGTTCTTCAGGCAGTTGGCCGAACGCACCGACAGTTCGAGCTCGTCGACCTTCTTGAGCAGCGCCGGGTTGAAGGCGAGCTCGGTGACGGCCTCGGCAGCGGTCTCCTTCTGCGGCTCCTCGAAGTTGACGAAGAGGCCGAGCTGGTCCTGCAGGATGCGCGCCGCGAAGGCGACGGCGTCCTCGCCGGTGACCGAGCCGTTAGTCTCGATGGTCATGGTCAGCTTGTCGTAGTCGAGCACCTGGCCCTCGCGGGTGTTCTCGACCTTGTAGGAGACCTTCTTGACCGGCGAATAGAGGCTGTCGACCGGGATCAGCCCGATCGGCGCATCCTCGGCACGGTTACGCTCGGCCGGCACATAGCCCTTGCCGGTGTCGACGGTGAACTCCATGCGGATCTCGGCGCCCTCGTCGAGGGTGCAGATCACATGGTCGGGATTGAGGATCTCGACGTCGCCGACCGTCTGGATGTCGCCGGCGAGCACGGCGCCCGGGCCCTGCTTGCGCACGACCATGCGCTTCGGCCCGTCGCCTTCCATCTTGATGGCGATTTCCTTGATGTTGAGCACGATGTCGGTCACGTCCTCGCGCACGCCGGCGATGGACGAGAACTCATGCAGCACGCCGTCGATCTGCACGGAGGTGACGGCCGCACCACGCAGCGAGGACAGGAGCACGCGGCGCAGCGCGTTGCCGAGCGTCAGGCCGAAGCCGCGCTCCAGCGGCTCGGCTATGAGCGTGGTCAGCGTCTTGCCCTTCGAGGAAAACTCGATCTTGTTAGGCTTGATCAGTTCCTGCCAGTTTTTCTGGATCATTTTACGGTCCTTCCGATACCCCGCCACCATCCAATCGTGACGGGCGATCTGGAAATGCCGCGCAGGCGCCTGATGGCGCTTGCGCGGCGGTTAAGCCTAAAGATCAGACGCGACGCTTCTTGCGCGGGCGGCAGCCATTGTGCGGGATCGGCGTGACGTCACGGATCGAGGTGATCGTGAAGCCGCCGGCCTGCAGGGCGCGCAGCGCCGATTCACGGCCGGAGCCGGGACCGCAGACCTCGACCTCGAGGGTGCGCATGCCGTGTTCCTGCGCCTTCTTGGCGACGTCTTCCGCGGCCATCTGGGCGGCGAACGGCGTCGACTTGCGCGAGCCCTTGAAACCCTGGGCACCGGCCGACGACCAGGCGATCGCATTGCCCTGAGCGTCGGTGATGGTGATCATCGTGTTGTTGAAGGTCGAGTTCACGTGGGCGACGCCCGACGAGATGTTCTTGCGTTCGCGACGCTTTACGCGCCCGGCTTCCTTGGCCATGTCAGTCCTTTCAGTCGATCTCGACGCCGCCGTAATGCCAGCGGCTACACCAGAGGAGCGAATAGGGAGTAGCGAATAGCAAGTAGTAAAAGGTTTCTATTCGCTATTTCGCTATTCGCTCAATTATTTCTTCTTACCAGCAATCGCCTTCGCCGGGCCCTTGCGGGTGCGGGCGTTGGTGTGCGTGCGCTGGCCGCGCACCGGCAGCGAGCGGCGGTGGCGCAGGCCGCGGTAGCAGCCGAGGTCCATCAGCCGCTTGATGTTCATCGACACTTCGCGGCGCAGGTCGCCCTCGACGCGGTAGTCGCGGTCGATCGCCTCGCGGATCGCCAGCACCTCGGCGTCGGTGAGCTGGTTGACGCGGCGCTCGGCCGGGATGCCGACCTTGTCGACGATCTCCTGGGCGAACTTCTTGCCGATCCCGTGAATGTACTGCAGCGCGATCACGACGCGCTTATTGGTCGGTATGTTGACGCCGGCTATACGGGCCATATTCTCTCACTCCATGTGGGCCGGCAAAAGCCGGCGCTCCGATTGACCCGCGTCCGGTGGAGGCCGGCCCTTGCGGGTGTTCCAATCAAAAAGCCGGCCTACCCGGCAAGGGTGGCCAGTTACACACCTGATTGGAATGTAGGCGGCACATAGGCGAGGAAGAGGCACATGTCAACTGGAGGGTCAAATTGACGATCGAATCCCGTCGATCCTGAAGTTTCAGCCGTACAGATACCGCTTCAGGCGCGGCAACTCCTTGACGACGTCATCAATCAGCCTGGCAGCCGCCGCTTCGACGGTCTCGCCATTGTGTTGTTCGAGCGAAAAAGACCTGTCGATGAACCTCGTGAAAAAATGCCTGAAAGAAAACGGCCGCAGCAGAGCAAAGCCGGCGGGAAAGCCAGGATGAACTGGAACGCTCCCGTCTTTGGGATCAACCACCACTCCTTTCTCTCCGATGATATCTAGGCTGGAGTCTTTGATGGAAATCGCAAACCGACACAGTCTAATGTCATCTGGATCGCGGACATCGGCAAACTCATACATATAGCCGTGTTGTTCACGGCCAAAGGAAGCTTGGGAATTGGGATGGCGGATCAAACCCCATGACTCGAAGATCGGCTTGACCCTCGTCTGGAACTCATCGTTGATCGCCCCGATCCGGCTTTTGCTCATCACACGGCACCAAAATTAAGGTGCACTCTCCTCCTTACCCGATGAGTGATTCGCTCCCGCCGCTATTCCCCCGGACGCAGCGCCTCCAGCAGCACCTCCTACTTGGTCAGGTGTCATCTTGTCATATTCGAAAATGCCGCCATTTCTTTTGGCAACTCGCTGATTCGGACTTGGCCCCGCCCAGCGCCCGAGTTTGCTATCCACCAATTTAGATTGACGAGTGAATGCATTATTAAACTCACGGTCAATAAGGGCCCTTTGCGGCCTTCCGGTAGGCGTCAAACGACCTGTAAACACTTCAACATTCTTGCGCCCAGGAAAGTTCCCCTTCACCGCCTCTTTTGCAATCGTCAGCTTCTCTCCCAACTTTCCCTTCGGGTGATTTGAGAGGCCGTTGATGCCATTGCTTATTCTGGATCCTACGACACCGCCGGCGAGTCCAAAAGCGCCGCCTACCGCAGCGTCCCCGACAACCCCCGATACGGTCGATGCATTGCCGTTTATCGCATCCTCGGTGACCCCAGCGGTCACGTTGCCGGCAGCTCCGGCAACTGCGGCCGTTCCGTAGACACCCACTGCCCCGCTCAACAACCCGGCCGTAGCTCCCGCGATCGCTCCGCCCGCCGCCGCCCCGGCGTAAGCTCCTACGCCACTGAGTTCTCCGTTGTATGCATCTACCGCCGCCTGAATGCCGACCCCAACCACGGCACCGACAACGGCACCCAATACCGCGAAGTTTCCATTCGGGTCGCTCTTGTTGATAGGATCGTTCAGAGCGTAGGCATATCTGTTGGTGCCGACACCGGGCAGTGTCGGATCCAGTGTATCCGGCGAAATATAGCGTATCGGCTCTATGATCGAGCGACTAGAGAGTTCCAGACGAACGGCTGGGGCCGCAATGCTCGTCGCCACATTGGCCGCTGTCGAGCATACCGCCAGCAGAACCACCGGCGCCCATCTTGCCCGTCTCCCGTTTCCCGATTCCATGGCAATCCCCCTTCGCCTAACGGAGGGAGAGCATGCCTGGAACCAAAGAACTTGAAAGACTACCCGTCGTTATCCACGGATTTTTTTGATCTCAGGCGACAGACTCCGCACGGTCGCCGCGATGCAGTATCCCCTCGACCTCGGCGGTCACCACATCGATGTCCGCCATGCCGTCGATCGTCCGCAATTCTCCGGTGCCGGCATAATACGCCGACAGCGGAGCCGTCTTCTGACGGTATTCGTCGAGGCGCTTCTTGAACGATTCCGGATTATCGTCGGCACGGGTCTGGCCGCCCGCCGCCAGGGTGTCGGCGACGCGCTTCTCCATGCGCTTCAGCAGCGCCGATTCGTCGACCTTGAGCTCGATCACCGCGTCGAGTTTCTGGCCCTTCTCGGCCAGCATGCTGGTCAGGGCCTCTGCCTGCGGCACCGTGCGCGGAAAACCGTCGAGGATGAAGCCCCTGCGGCAGTCCGGCTCGTCGATGCGCTCGGACACGATCTGGTTGACGATCTCGTCGGAGACCAGCTGACCGGAATCCATCACCGCCTTGGCGCGCTTGCCGACCTCGGTGCCTGCCTTGACGGCGGCGCGCAGCATGTCGCCGGTGGAGAGTTGCGGGATGCCGTGCTTCTCGACCAGGCGCTGCGCCTGGGTTCCCTTGCCCGCCCCGGGCGGTCCGAGCAGAATCAGCCTCATTTGCCCCTCTTCCCCCCGCGCAGCTTGGACTTCTTGATCAGCCCCTCATACTGGTGGGCGATCAGGTGACCCTGGATCTGCGCCACCGTGTCGAGCGTCACGCTCACCACGATCAGCAGCGAGGTGCCGCCGAGATAGAAGGGCACGCCGGTCGCCGAGATCAGGAACTCGGGCATCAGGCAGATGACGACCAGGTAGATAGCGCCGACCACGGTGATGCGCGTCAGCACGTAGTCGATGTATTCCGCCGTGCGCTCGCCCGGCCGATAGCCGGGAATGAAGCCGGAATGCTTCTTCAGCTGGTCGGCGGTGTCCTTCGGGTTGAAGACGATCGCCGTGTAGAAGAAGGCGAAGAAGGCGATCATCGCCGCATAGAGCGCCATGTAGAGCGGCTGGCCATGGCCGAGCGTCGCCAGGATGCCGCCCGCCCAGGCCGGCAGTTCCGCCGTATTGGTGAAGCCCGCGACGGTCGCCGGCAGAAGCAGCAGCGACGAGGCGAAGATCGGCGGGATGACGCCGGCGGTGTTGAGCTTCAGCGGCAGGTGCGAGGTGTCGCCCTGGAACATGCGGTTGCCGACCTGCCGCTTCGGATACTGGATCAGCAGGCGGCGCTGGGCACGCTCGAAGAAGACGATGACGGCGATCACCACGATCGCCAGCACGATGATCGCCAGGATGAGGCCCGTCGACAGCGCGCCGGTGCGCCCCAGCTCCAGCGTGCCGCTGATGGCGCTGGGCAGGCCGGCGACGATGCCGGCGAAGATGATCAGCGAGATGCCGTTGCCGATGCCGCGCGCGGTGATCTGCTCGCCCAGCCACATCAGGAACATGGTGCCGCCGACCAGCGTGATGACGGCGGAGATGCGGAAGAACCAGCCGGGATCGGTGACGATGCCGCTGCCGCTCTCCAGCCCGACGGCGATGCCGTAGGCCTGCACCAGCGCCAGAAGCACGGTACCGTAGCGGGTGTACTGGTTGATGATCTTGCGGCCCTGCTCGCCTTCCTTCTTCAGCGCTTCGAGCGACGGCACGACCGACGTCATCAGCTGCATGATGATGGAGGCGGAGATGTAGGGCATGATGCCGAGCGCGAAGATCGCCATGCGCTCGACCGCGCCGCCCGCGAACATGTTGAAGACGCCGAGCACGCCCCGGCTCTGCTGGGTGAAGGCCTGGGCGAAGGCGTCGGGATTGATGCCGGGAAGCGGGATATAGGTGCCGAGGCGGTAGACCAGCAGCGCGCCCAGCGTGAACCAGATGCGCTTCTTCAGGTCCTCGGCCTTTGCGAAGGCCGCGAAATTCAGGTTGGAGGCTAGTTGCTCGGCGGCCGATGCCATAAAGTATTCTCCGCTTCGTCACGCTGGGATGGCCGCAGCGGCGCCACGAGTCGACGAAGCTCCGAAATAGGCGCCGGGCGTCGAAGTTGCAAGCGGCCGACTATGCCGTCAGCCGCTTGCGACGAAGGGTCACTTGGCCTTTTTGACCATCTTCTTGACCGGCACGACCGGCTCGGGAAGCTTCACCGAGCCGCCGGCCTTTTCGATCTTCTCGACGGCCGCCTTGGAGGCGCCGGCCACGTCGAAGGAGAGCTTCGCCTTCAACTCGCCATCCGACAGCACGCGCACGCCGTCCAGCGGACGGCGGATGACGCCGGCCTTGATCAGCGCTTCGGCCGTCACGACCTCCTTCGCGTCGAGCTTGCCGGCGTCGACAGCCGTCTGGATGCGGCCCAGCGACACGGCGTTGAAGCTCTTCGAGAACGGGTTCTTGAAGCCACGCTTGGGCAGACGGCGATAGAGCGGCATCTGGCCACCCTCGAAGCCGTTGATGGCGACGCCGGAGCGCGCCTTCTGGCCCTTCACGCCGCGGCCGGCAGTCTTGCCGGAGCCGGAGCCGATGCCGCGGCCGAGGCGCTTGCGCGAGTGCGTCGCGCCTTCCTTGTCACGCAGTTCGTTCAGTTTCATCGTCTTTCTCCTGGCGCGCGGCTTACTTCTCGTCGACGACGCGGACGAGGTGCTGCACGGTCGCGATCATGCCGCGCACCGCCGGCGTATCCTCCAGCGTGCGCTGCTTGTGCATCTTGTTCAGGCCGAGGCCGACGAGCGTTGCCCGCTGTTCCTTCGGACGGCGGATCGGGCTGCCGATCTGCTCGACCGTGATGGTCTTGGTCGCTTTCTTTGCCATGGTCGTACTCCTCAGCGCCCGCGACTATTCTTCCGCGGCGACCGCGTTGCCGCGGCGAGCCTGGAGGGTCGAATACTTGATGCCGCGCTGGGCGGCGACGTCCTTCGGGTGCACCTGGTTCTTCAGGGCGTCGAAAGTGGCGCGCACCATGTTGTAGGGGTTCGACGAACCCATCGACTTGGCGACGACATCGTGCATGCCGAGCGTCTCGAACACGGCGCGCATCGGGCCGCCGGCGATGATGCCGGTACCGGGCTTGGCGGCGCGCAGGAGAACCTTGCCCGCTCCGTGGCGGCCTGCCACGTCGTGATGCAGGGTGCGACCGGAGCGCAGCGGCACGAAGATCAGGTCGCGCTTGGCGGCCTCGGTGGCCTTGCGGATCGCCTCCGGCACCTCGCGCGCCTTGCCGTGGCCGAAGCCGACGCGGCCCTTCTGGTCGCCTACCACGACGAGCGCGGCGAAACCGAAGCGACGGCCGCCCTTCACCACCTTGGCGACGCGGTTGATGTGGACGAGCTTGTCGACGAATTCGCTGTCGCGCTCGTCGCGGTCGCGCTCGCGGCGACCTTCCCTACGTTCCTGTGCCATGTCCTGTCCTTGTTCTTTTCCGGAAGCACGGGTTGCTGTGATGCGCCCGGCTGTGCCGGTGCGCGGTGGATTCACTTCGGTGAATGGTGAATGGAAAAATGGTGAATGGTATCAAGGCTTTGAAAGCCGCTCCTACCAGACTGCCATTTCACCATTCACCATTCACCATTCACTTAGAAGCTCAGGCCGCCCTCGCGCGCGGCTTCGGCCAGCGCCTTGACGCGGCCGTGATAGATGTAGGCGCCGCGGTCGAACACGACCTCCTTGACGCCGGCCTTGCCGGCCCGCTCGGCGATCAGCTTGCCGATGGCGGTCGCGGCGGCGATGTCGGCTCCCGTCTTGAGCGAGCCCTTCAGATCCTTCTCGAGCGTCGAGGCGGCTGCCAGCGTATGGCCCTTCCCGTCGTCGATGATCTGCGCGTAGATATGCTTCGACGAGCGATGCACGGACAGGCGCGGCCGATCGCCGGCGACCTTCCTGATCTGACGGCGGATGCGCTGCGCGCGCTTTTGCGTTGCTGCCTTGACGGCCATGGTCTGCTCCTGCCTTGTAAGACGGTGGCGGCCCTGTGCGGTAAGCCGATAGGCGCTTCCCGCGGCCGCCCTCCGTGGCGTTGCTTCGGTGAATGGTGAAATGTGAAATGGTGAATGGCACGATCCGCTGCGATGCAGTCGCTCGGACCTATCCTACTTCCATTTCACCATTCACCATTCACAGTCTTACTTCTTCTTGCCTTCCTTGCGGACGATCCGCTCTCCGGCATACTTCACGCCCTTGCCCTTGTAGGGCTCGGGGCCGCGATACTCGCGGATCTCGGCGGCAGCCTGGCCGACCGCCTGCTTGTCGATGCCCGACACGACGATCTCGGTCGGCTTCGGCACGGCGATCGTGATGCCCTGCGGCGCCTCGTAGACGACGTCGTGGCTGAAGCCAAGCGCCAATTGCAGGTTCTTGCCCTGCATGGCGGCGCGATAGCCGACGCCGTTGATCTCGAGCTTCTTCTCGAAGCCCTTGGTCACGCCGTCCAGGATGTTGACGATCTGGGTGCGCGACATGCCCCACTTGGAGCGGGCGGTCTTGGTCTGGTCGCGCGGCTCGACGGCAATCTCGCCGTCCTCCAGCTTGACCAGCACCTCGTCGTTGACGACGAACTTCAGCTCGCCCTTCGGACCTTTCGCGGTGACGATCTGGCCGTCGACCGAAGCGGTCACACCGGCCGGCACCTTCACCGGCTTCTTGCCAATACGAGACATCTGGTTGTCTCCTCTTTCCTATCCGGTGAATGGTGAAGGGAGGAATGGTGAAGGGTAGACGACCACCAACCGCTCGCTATTCACCATTCACGATTCACCCTTAGAACACCTTGCAGAGAATCTCGCCGCCGACGTTCTGCTCGCGCGCCTCGTGGTCGGCCATCACGCCCTTCGGCGTGGAGAGGATCGAGATCCCCAGCCCGTTGGCGACCGACGGAATCGACTTGACCGAGACGTAGACGCGGCGGCCCGGCTTGGACACGCGGGCGATCTCGCGGATGACCGGCACGCCGTCGAAATATTTCAGCTCGATCTCGATCTCGGACTTGCCGTTGTCGAAATCGGTCTGGCTGAAGTCGCGGATGTAACCTTCCGTCTTCAGAACCTCAAGCACGCGGGTGCGCAGACGCGAGGCCGGGGTCGACACCTTGGTCTTCTTGCGGCCGTAGGCGTTGCGGATGCGGGTCAGCATATCGCCGAGGGGATCGTTCAGTGACATGTCATGCCCTCCTTACCAGCTCGACTTGACCAGGCCCGGAACGGCGCCCAGCGAGCCCAGTTCGCGCAGCGCGATACGCGACATCTTCAGCTTGCGATAATAGGCGCGCGGACGTCCCGTCACCTCGCAGCGGTTGCGGATGCGCACCTTGGCGGAATTGCGCGGCATCGCGGCGAGCTTGAGCTGCGCGCGGAAGCGCTCCTCGATCGGCAGGTCCTTGCTCATGATGACCGCCTTCAGCGCCTTGCGCTTGGCTGCCTTCTGCTCCACGAGCCTGCGGCGCCGGTTGTTCTTCTCGACTGAGCTGGTCTTTGCCATTTCAGATCTTTCCTTTTCTCGCTGCCGTTACTGCCGGAACGGGAAGTTGAAGGCCTTGAGCAGAGCCCGGGCTTCGTCATCCGTCTTGGCGGTCGTACAAACGATGATGTCCATTCCCCAGATCTGGTCGACCTTGTCGTAGTTGATCTCGGGGAACACGATGTGCTCCTTGATGCCCATGGCATAGTTGCCACGCCCGTCGAAGCTCTTCGGGTTGAGGCCGCGGAAATCGCGCACGCGCGGCAGCGCGATATTCACCAGGCGGTCGAGGAACTCGTACATGCGTTCCTTGCGCAGCGTCACCTTGGCGCCGATCGGCATCTTCTCGCGCACCTTGAAGGAGGCGATCGACTTGCGCGCATGGGTGACGATCGCCTTCTGGCCGGCGATCAGCGCCAGGTCGGCGGCGGCCACCGACGGCTTCTTGGAATCGCCCGTCGCCTCGCCGACGCCCATGTTCAGCACGATCTTGTCGAGACGGGGGATCTCCATCTCGTTGTCGTACTTGAACTGCTCGAGCAGCGCCTTGCGGATGGTCTCTTCGTAGACCTTCTTAAGGCGTGGCTGAATTGCTGCCTTAGCCATTGATCGTTTCTCCCGAGCGCTTCGCGAAGCGCACCTTCTTGTCGCCTTCTGTTCTGAAGCCGACGCGGGTGGGCTTGCCGTCCTTCGGGTCGGCCAGCGCGATATTGGACAGATGGATGGGCGCCTCCTTGCGGATCAGCCCGCCCTGCTGGGACTGCGACTGACGCTGGTGGCGCACCACGATGTTGATGCCGCGCACGATCGCCGTGTCGTCCTTCGGCTGGACGGACAGCACCTCGCCGGAGCGGCCCTTGTCCTTGCCGGCGAGCACGACGACCTTGTCGCCCTTGCGGATATTCTGCATTTTTCCGGCTCCTTACAGAACTTCGGGCGCGAGCGAGATGATCTTCATGTGGTTCTTGGCGCGAAGCTCGCGCGGAACCGGCCCGAAGATACGCGTGCCGATCGGCTCTTTCTTGTTGTCGACGAGAACCGCCGCGTTCTTGTCGAAACGGATCACGCTGCCGTCCGGACGACGGATGTCCTTGGCGGTGCGTACCACGACCGCCTTCATCACATCGCCCTTCTTCACGCGGCCGCGCGGGATGGCTTCCTTGATCGACACCACGATGATGTCGCCGACGGAGGCGTATTTCCGCTTCGAGCCGCCCAGCACCTTGATGCACATGACACGACGTGCGCCGGAATTATCCGCGACGTCGAGGTTTGTTTGCATCTGAATCATGACTGGCCGCCTTCTTCATGTCTGGGGATGAGCAGCGCCCTCCCCGGCTTGTCCAAATTCTTGTTACTGCGAGGCCTGCGCCTCGGTCACGACGACCCAGCGCTTGTCCTTCGAGATCGGCTTCGACTCCTGGATGAACACGGTGTCGCCGACCTTGTGGGCGTTGTTCTCGTCATGCGCCTTGTACTTCTTCGACAGACGCACGGTCTTCTTCATCACCGGATGGGTGAAGCGGCGCTCGACCTTGACCACCACGGTCTTCTCGTTCTTGTCGCTGACGACGACGCCCTGCAGGATGCGCTTCGGCATTTTCTTCGTCCTTAAGCCTTCTTAGCCGCTTGTTGGGCGGCGATGGTCTTGATGCGGGCAATGTCCTTGCGGACCTGCTTGACCCGAGCAGTCTTCTCGAGCTGGCCGGTCGCCTTCTGGAAGCGCAGGTTGAACTGCTCCTTCTTCAGCGCCGCCAGGTCGTCGTCGAGCTGGTCGGGGGTCTTCGCCCTGATTTCGCTAGCCTTCATGTCCCAGCCCTTTCCTATTCCGCGATGCGCTGCACGAAGCGCGTCTTGACCGACAGCTTGGCGGCGCCGAGGCGCAGCGCCTCGCGCGCCGTCTCTTCCGGCACGCCGTCGATCTCGAACATGATGCGGCCGGGCTTGACGCGGCAGGCCCAGTAGTCGACCGCGCCCTTGCCCTTGCCCATGCGCACCTCGGTCGGCTTCGAGGTCACCGGAACGTCCGGGAACACCCGGATCCAGACACGCCCGGCACGCTTCATCTCGCGGGTGATCGCGCGGCGGGCCGCCTCGATCTCGCGCGCGGTGACGCGGTTCGGCTCAAGCGCCTTCAGCCCGAAACCGCCGAAGTCCAGGTTGGTGCCGCCCTTGGCGACGCCGTGGATGCGGCCTTTGAACTGCTTGCGGAACTTTGTGCGCTTTGGCTGCAGCATCGTTCTTACTCCAGATTCCTATGCTCTCAGGCGTTCTCGCGCCGCCGGCCGCGCTCGGCCCGCTCGCTGCGCTCGCCCGCATGGCTGTGATCGGTCTCGCTCGCCCGGCGCTCGGAGGCCATCGGGTCGTGCTCGAGGATCTCGCCCTTGAATACCCACACCTTGACGCCGCAGGTGCCGTAGGCGGTCTGCGCCTCGGCGGTGCCGTAGTCGACGTCGGCGCGCAGCGTGTGCAGCGGCACGCGGCCCTCGCGGTACCATTCCATGCGCGCGATCTCGGCGCCGCCGAGACGGCCCGCGCAGTTGATGCGGATGCCCTCGGCGCCGAGACGCATGGCCGACTGCACGGCGCGCTTCATGGCGCGGCGGAAGGCGATGCGGCGCTCGAGCTGCTGGGCGATCGACTGGGCGACCAGGGTCGCGTCGATCTCCGGCTTGCGCACCTCGACGATGTTCAAATGCGTCTCGGACTTCGTCATCTCGGTCAGCTTCTTGCGCAGCTTCTCGATGTCGGCGCCCTTCTTGCCGATGATCAGGCCCGGACGCGCCGCATGGATGGTGACGCGGCACTTCTTGTGCGGACGCTCGATCACGACCTTGGAGATCGCGGCCTGCTTGAGCTCGCTCTTCAGGTACTCGCGGATCTTGATGTCCTCGTGCAGCAGCTTGCCGTACTCGCCGGTGTTCGCGTACCAGCGCGAATCCCAGGTGCGGTTGATGCCGAGGCGAAGGCCGATCGGATTGATTTTCTGACCCATCAGGCGGCTTCCTTCTCTTCCACTTCACGCACCACGATGGTCAGGTGCGAGAACGGCTTCTCGATGCGGCTGGCGCGGCCGCGGCCACGGGCATGGAAGCGCTTCATGACGATCGACTTGCCGACATAGGCCTCGGCCACGATCAGCGCGTCGACGTCGAGGTCGTGGTTGTTCTCCGCGTTGGCGATCGCCGACTCCAGCGTCTTCTTGACGGTGCCGGCAATGCGCTTGCGCGAGAATTCGAGATCCGAAAGCGCGGACTGCACCTTCTTGCCGCGAATGAGCGCGGCAACCAGGTTCAGCTTCTGCGGGCTGATACGGATGGTGCGGAGGACCGCACGCGCCTCGTTGTCAGCAAGCCTGCGCGGAGCTTTGGCCTTGCCCATGTTACTTCCTCTTCGCCTTCTTGTCCGCGCCGTGACCGTAATAGGTCCGGGTCGGAGCGAACTCGCCGAACTTGTGGCCGACCATGTCTTCCGACACGTTGACCGGAATGTGCTTCTGGCCGTTGTAGACGCCGAAGGTGAGGCCGACGAACTGCGGCAGGATGGTGGAGCGGCGGCTCCACATCTTGATCACCTCGTTGCGGCCGCCATCGCGCACCTTGTCCGCCTTCTTGAGAAGAAAGCCGTCGACGAACGGACCTTTCCAGACTGAACGGGTCACTTCGCGTTACCTCTTCTTAGCTCTTGCGCTGATGGCGCGAACGCACGATGAACTTGTCGGTCGACTTGTTCGACCGCGTCTTCTTGCCCTTGGTCGGCTTGCCCCACGGGGTCACCGGATGGCGGCCGCCCGAGGTGCGGCCTTCGCCGCCGCCGTGCGGGTGATCGACGGGGTTCATGGTGACGCCGCGGTTGTGCGGGCGCTTGCCGCGCCAGCGCGAGCGGCCGGCCTTGCCGTCGTTGATGTTGGCGTGGTCAGGATTGGAGACCGCACCGACGGTGGCGAAGCACGAGCCGTGCACGACGCGCTGCTCGCCCGAGTTGAGGCGCAGGATCGCCATGCCCTGGTCACGGCCGACGAGCTGGGCGTAGGAGCCGGCCGAACGGGCGACCTGGCCGCCCTTGCCGGGCTTCAGCTCGACATTGTGGACGATCGTGCCGACCGGCATGGCCGACAGCGGCATCGCATTGCCCGGCTTCACGTCGACCGCCTCGCCCGAGACGATCTTGTCGCCGGCTGCGAGACGCTGCGGCGCCAGGATATAGTTGAGCTCGCCGTCCTCGTACCTGATCAGCGCGATGAAGGCGCTGCGGTTCGGATCGTACTCCAGCCGCTCGACCGTCGCCGCCATGTCGAACTTGCGGCGCTTGAAGTCGATGATGCGGTAGGCGCGCTTGTGGCCGCCGCCGATGAAGCGGGCGGTCACGCGGCCGTGATTGTTGCGGCCGCCCGACGACTTCAGCCCTTCGGTCAGGCCCTTCACCGGCTTGCCCTTGTAGAGCGCCGAGCGGTCGACGATGACCAGCTGGCGCAGGCTCGGCGTTACGGGCTTGTAATTCTTGAGTGCCATTGTTCTGTCCTCGCGCCCCTCAGAGACCCGTGGCGACGTCGATCGACTGGCCGTCGGCCAGCGTGACCACCGCCTTCTTCACGTCGCCCTGCCGGCCGATCGTCCCGCGGAACCGCTTCACCTTGCCCTTGCGGACGAGCGTGTTCACGCCCGTCACCTTGACGCTGAACAGCGCCTCGACGGCGGCCTTGATTTCCGGCTTCGTCGCCTTCTTGGCGACGTTGAAGACGACCTGGTTGTGCTCGGAAGCGGTCGTCGACTTTTCCGTGATCACCGGGCTGACGATCACGTCGTAGTGGCGAAGATCCGTCATTTGAAGCGCTCCTCGAGGGCCTCGACGGCGGCCTTCGAAAGGACCAGCGTGCCGCGGCGAAGAATGTCGTAGACGTTGATGCCCTGGATCGGCAGCACGTCGATGTTCGGAATGTTGGCGGCGGCGCGCTTGAAGTTCACGTCGAGCTCAGCCCCGCCGATCACCAGCGCGTTCTTCAGGCCGAGTGCCGCGAAATTCGCGACCAGCGCCTTGGTCTTGGCCTCGGCCAGCGTCAGCTCGTCGACGACGATGATCGAAGCGCTCTTCGCCTTGGCCGACAGCGCGTGCTTCAGGCCGAGGGCGCGCACCTTCTTCGGCAAATCGTGCTCGTGGCTGCGCGCCACCGGGCCGTGCGCCTTGCCGCCGCCGCGGAACTGCGGAGCGCGAGCGGAGGAGTGACGGGCGCGGCCCGTGCCCTTCTGCTTGTACATCTTGGCGCCGGTGCGGGCGATGTCCGCGCGGCCCTTCGCCTGATGCGTGCCCTGCTGCTTCTTGGCGAGCTGCCAGCGCACGACGCGCTGCAGGATGTCCTCGCGCGGATCGAGACCGAAGATCGCGTCCGAAAGCTCGACCTTGCCGGCGTCCTTGCCGCCGAGCGTTGAAATCTTGATGTCCATTATTCCGCACCCTCAGTGGCCGGAGCTTCGGTCTTGGCCGCAGCCGCTGCGCGCAGGCCGGCCGGCTTCGGCGCATTGTCCGGCAGCGCCACCTTGACGGCATCGCGCACCAGTATCCAGGCGCCCTTGGTGCCCGGAACCGCGCCGCGGATCAGGATCAGGCCGCGATCCGCATCGGTCGAGACGACCTCGACGTTCTGCGTGGTGACGCGGGTCGCGCCCATGTGGCCGGCCATCTTCTTGCCCTTGAACACCTTGCCGGGGTCCTGGCGCTGACCGGTCGAGCCATGCGTGCGGTGCGACACCGAGTTGCCGTGGGTGGCACGGCCGCCGCCGAAATTGTGGCGCTTGATGACGCCCTGAAAACCCTTGCCGGTCGAGGTGCCGGTGACGTCCACCTTCTGGCCCGGGACGAAATGGTTGACCGTGATCTCGGCGCCGACATCGAGCAGGTTGTCGTCGGAGACGCGGAACTCGGCGAGCTTCGCCTTCGGCTCGACGGAAGCGCCGGCGAAATGGCCGCGCAACGCCTTCGAGGTGTTCTTGACCTTGGCCAGGCCAACGCCGAGCTGGACGGCGGTGTAGCCGTTCTTCTCCTTCGTGCGCTGCGCCACGACCTGGCAGCTCTCCATGCGGAGAACGGTGACCGGGACATGCTCGCCGGCGTCGTTGTAGACGCGGGTCATTCCCAACTTCTGTGCGATTACACCTGAACGCATCGGTTCGATTTCCTTCAGAGGAGCCTTTCGGATTTCACCCCGGCCGGCTCATGGTCCAGCTCTCAGAGCTTGATTTCGACGTCGACGCCGGCGGCCAGATCGAGCTTCATCAGCGCGTCGACCGTCTGCGGGGTCGGGTCAACGATGTCGAGAAGCCGCTTGTGCGTGCGCATCTCGAACTGCTCGCGGCTCTTCTTGTCGATGTGCGGCGAGCGGTTGACCGTGAACTTCTCGATCCGCGTCGGCAGCGGGATCGGCCCGCGGACGTTGGCGCCGGTGCGCTTGGCGGTGGACACGATCTCGCGCGTCGAGGCGTCAAGCACCCGATGGTCGAACGCTTTGAGGCGGATACGGATATTTTGGCCGTTCATGCGTCAATTCCTTGTTCTGGCGCGGCGCGGGCGAATTCCCGCCCGCGACAGATCGGTTGCTTCTTATTCAGTGATCGACACGACGACGCCGGCACCGACGGTGCGGCCGCCTTCGCGGATGGCGAAGCGCAGCTTCTCCTCCATGGCGATCGGCACGATCAGCTCGACGTCGACCGTCACGTTGTCGC
>NZ_PXYK01000008.1 GCF_003012745.1 Kumtagia ephedrae
AGGATGGCGCGCGACGAAACGGCGGGACGGGTCATAAACGGCTCCGATCTAGCGAAGCCGCCCATGAATCACACATCACACCTGATCCGCTACCCCAACCGCGTTAACCTGAAGCGATTGCCCTGCGAATCGCCCGGCCTGCCCTTGACTTTCGCGGCGGCCTCGCGCGACAGGCAGGCCGCAAAGGCAGGAGACCATCATGGCGATAGCGTTCACCTTTCCCGGGCAGGGCAGCCAGGCCGTGGGCATGGGCAAGGATCTGGCGGCGGCTTTCCCCGAAGCCAGGGCGGTGTTCAACGAGGTCGACGAGGCGCTCGGCGAGAAGCTTTCCACGATCATGTGGGAGGGCCCCGAGGAGACGCTGACGCTGACCGCCAACGCGCAGCCGGCGCTGATGGCGGTGTCGCTGGCCGCGGTGCGCGCTCTGGAGGCGCGCGGCTTCTCCTTGAAGGACAAGGTTACCTATGTCGCCGGCCATTCGCTCGGCGAATATTCGGCGCTCGCCGCCGCCGGCACGTTCTCGATCGCCGATACCGCCCGGCTGCTGCGCATCCGCGGCAACGCCATGCAGAAAGCGGTGCCGGTGGGCGAGGGCGCCATGGCGGCGATCCTCGGGCTCGCGCAGGATGACGTGGAAGCTGCCTGCGCCGAGGCCGGGCCGGGCGTGCAGATCGCCAACGACAATGGCGGCGGGCAACTGGTCATCTCCGGTGCCAAGGCGGCGGTGGAGAAGGCCGCGGCGCTGTGCACGGAGAAAGGCGCCAAGCGCGCCATCATGCTGCCGGTCTCCGCTCCTTTCCATTCGGCCCTGATGGCGCCGGCGGCGGAGGCCATGCGCGAGGCGCTGGCGGCCGTGGCAAAGTCGCGGCCGGTCGTGCCGGTGGTGGCCAATGTGGTGGTGCGGCCGCTCACCGATGCCGACGAGATCGCTCGGCGCCTGGTCGAGCAGGTGACGGGCCAGGTGCGCTGGCGCGAGACGGTCGAATGGTTCGGCGCCAACGGCGTCACCACGCTTTATGAGGTGGGCGCCGGCAAGGTGCTGTCGGGGCTGGCGCGGCGCATCGACAAGGAGATCGCGACGGCTTCGATCGGCACGTCGGCCGATGTCGAGGCGGCGCTGATTGCTTTAGGCTGACGAAGAGCCGGGCCTATGTTCACCAGGCGGCAAACGATCAGACTTTGCTTTGTGACGGTTGTCGCATTTCTGGTGTGGACGGTAGGCGGTTGGCTAATTCTCAAAGATCAGCCGGAGGCTGCCCCGGCAACCCAACTGTTTACAATGGCTGGAATGGCCATGTTGTTATTCGCAATCCTGCTTACATTCTCCATCTTTTTCTCCAGCCTGTTCCATCTGTCTTTCGTCGCCACACGTGCCGACGACATGGTCAGGAACTATGGCCACCTCATGTATTATGTTTTGTGGAAAGAACTGCAGGATCACATAGACGCGTGCGCAAAGGCTAACCCGAAGTGAGGAAAGAATGTTCGATCTGACCGGCAAGAAAGCCCTCGTCACCGGCGCCACCGGCGGCATAGGCGAGGCGATCGCCCGCACCCTGCACGCCCGGGGCGCCATCGTCGGCCTGCACGGCACGCGCGTCGAAAAGCTCGAGGCGCTGGCCGGCGAACTCGGCGAACGGACAAAACTGTTCCCGGCCGACCTCACCAAGCGCGACGAGGTCAAGGCGCTCGGCCAGAAGGCGGAGGCCGATCTCGAAGGTGTCGACATCCTGGTCAACAATGCCGGCATCACCAGGGACGGGCTGTTCGTGCGCATGTCGGACGCCGACTGGGATGCGGTGCTGGAGGTCAACCTGACTGCGGTTTTCCGCCTCACCCGCGAGCTGACGCATCCGATGATGCGCCGCCGCAAGGGCCGCATCGTCAACATCACCTCCGTGGTCGGTGTCACCGGCAATCCCGGCCAGGCCAATTATTGCGCCTCCAAGGCCGGCATGATCGGCTTCACCAAGTCGCTGGCACAGGAGATCGCGACCCGCAACGTGACCGTCAATTGCGTCGCGCCCGGCTTCATCGAATCGGCCATGACCGGCAAGCTGAACGACAAGCAGAAGGAGGCGATCATGGCCGCCATCCCGGCCAGGCGCATGGGCACCGGCGCCGAAGTCGCCGCCGCTGTCGCCTTCCTCGCTTCCGACGAGGCGGCCTATGTCACCGGCCAGACCATCCACGTCAACGGCGGCATGGCGATGATCTGAGCGCCGCGGGCGCTGCCGCGCCGCGCCTCGTTCGCGGCACGGCCTGCCGCGTTTTCGCCTTGGACGGCCCAGTATTTTCGTGTAATGCGCGAGACAAGGGACGAGGAAGACAATCCCCGACAGCAACGGCCGCGCCGTGGCAAACGCCATCTTTCAGCTTGATTAGCGGCACTCCGCCCGCTAACGAAGGCCACTAACCTGAGACGAAGGAAGCCAACATGAGTGACACCGCAGAGCGCGTCAAGAAGATCGTGGTCGAGCATCTCGGCGTCGACGCCGAGAAGGTGACGGAAGCCGCGAGCTTCATCGATGATCTGGGCGCCGACAGCTTGGACACGGTCGAACTCGTCATGGCTTTCGAGGAAGAATTCGGCGTGGAAATTCCGGACGACGCGGCCGAGACCATCCTCACCGTCGGCGACGCGGTGAAGTACATCGACAAGGCCTCGGCCTGATTTCCCGGACATGCCGTCAACGCATCGGGAAACTGCGATGAGGCGTGTCGTGGTCACGGGTCTTGGTCTGCTGTCGCCGTTCGGCGTCGGTGTCGACCATAGCTGGAGCCAGATCCTTGCCGGCAGGAGTGCCTGCCGGCGGGTCGACAGTTTCGACGTCGAGGATCTTCCCTGCAAGATCGCGCATGTGATCCCGCGCGGCCCCGGCAACGAGCATGCCTTCGATCCGGAAGCCTATCTGGAGCCGAAGGAGCTGCGCAAGATCGGCGATTTCATCCTGTACGGGATCGCGGCGGCCGACGAGGCGCTGAAGGATGCCGGCTGGGAGCCGAAGTCGGCCGAGGACCGCAACGCCACCGGCGTGATGATCGGTTCGGGCATCGGCGGCATCGACGGCATCGCCGACAACGCCATCCTGCTCAAGGAGCGCGGCCCGCGCCGCATCAGCCCGTTCTTCATTCCCGGCAACATCATCAATCTCGTCTCCGGCCAGGTGTCGATCCGCCACGGCCTCAAGGGGCCGAACCATGCGGTCGTCACCGCCTGCTCGACCGGCGCGCACGCCATCGGCGACGCGGCGCGGCTGATCATGTTCGGCGATGCCGACGTGATGCTGGCCGGCGGCGCGGAAGCGCCGGTGACGCGGCTGTCGCTGGCCGGCTTCGCCGCTTGCCGGGCGCTCTCCACCGACCGCAACGACGCGCCCGAGACGGCGTCGCGTCCGTTCGACCGCGACCGCGACGGTTTTGTCATGGGCGAGGGCGCGGGTGTCCTGGTCCTTGAGGAACTGGAGCACGCCAAGGCGCGCGGCGCGAAAATCTATGCCGAGATCGTCGGCTACGGCCTGACCGGCGACGCCTATCACATCACCGCCCCGGCGGAGGACGGCGACGGCGCCTTCCGCTGCATGGCCGCCGCGGTGAAGCGTGCCGGGCTGCAGCCGGCCGATCTCGACTACGTCAACGCGCACGGCACCTCGACCATGGCCGATACCATCGAGCTTGGCGCGGTCGAGCGGCTGGTCGGCAACGCGGCGTCGAAGATCTCGATGTCGTCGACCAAGTCGGCGGTCGGCCACCTGCTCGGTGCCGCCGGCGCGGCGGAGGCGATCTTCTCGATCCTGGCGATTCGCGACAACATCGCGCCGCCGACGATCAACCTCGACAATCCGGAGCGTGAAACCGCGATTGATCTGGTGCCGCACAAGGCGCGGTCCCGGCCGATCGACGTGGCGCTGTCGAACTCCTTCGGTTTCGGGGGGACGAACGCGTCGCTGGTGTTCCAGCGCTTCGACGGCTGAGCGCCGGCTGGCTGCGGCCCGCCGGGAATTTTGCCATATTCGCGCCTAGTCTCTCGGCGCGATCAGGTTTTTCGAGGCGATGAGCGACACACAGACACCTCCTGCCGAGTTCGGACGGCGGCCCGAGCCGCCCAAGCCGGAAGAAGAAGCGGCGAAGCCCAAGGCTGCGAGCGAGGCGCTGCGCCCGCAGCCGGCTGCGCAGCCCGCCGCGCCGCGCCGGTCGCGCGCCTCGCGCAACCAGATCGTCGTCTTCATGAATTTCCTGATCTCGCTGGTGATGCTGGCGATCGTGGCGGCCGGCGCGGCCGTCGTTTTCGGCAAGCGCGCCTTCGAGGCGCCCGGCCCGACCACCGAGGCCAGGACCTTCCTGGTCAGGCCGAACAGCGGCGTCGGCCAGATCGCCACGCAACTCGAGCAGAACGGTCTGATCAGCGACGCGACGGTGTTCCGCCTGGGTGTGCGCAGCTATGGCGGCGAGGCGACGATGAAGGCCGGCGAATACGAGGTCCAGGCCGGCGCCTCGATGCACGACATCATGAAGCTGCTGCAGAGCGGCCGCTCCATCATGTATTCGCTCACCATTCCCGAGGGCCTGACCGTCGCCCAGGCGTTCCGCCGCATCGCCGAGGCCGAGGCGCTCGCCGGCGACATGCCAACCGAGATCCCGCCGGAAGGCAGCCTCGCCGCCGACACGCAGCGCTTCACCCGCGGCGCCGAGCGCAAGGTGATCATCGACAAGATGCTGGCGCAGCAGAAGGCGCTGATCGAAGAAGTGTGGGCCAAGCGCCAGCCGGACCTGCCGGTCGCCGACGTCAACGAGTTCGTGACGCTCGCCTCCATCGTCGAGAAGGAGACCGGCATCGATGCCGAGCGCCCGCAGGTCGCCGCGGTCTTCGTCAACCGCCTGCGCAAGAAGATGCGGCTGCAGTCCGACCCGACCATCATCTACGGCCTGTTCGGCGGCGCCGGAAAGCCGGCCGACCGGCCGATCTACCAGTCCGACATCGAGAAGCCGACGCCCTACAACACCTATGTGATCAACGGCCTGCCGCCGGGGCCGATCGCCAATCCGGGCCGCGCCGCGCTCGAGGCGGTGGCAAATCCGGCCGACACCGAAGACCTCTATTTCGTCGCCGACGGCACCGGCGGCCATGTCTTCGCCAGGACGTTGCAGGAGCACAACCGCAACGTCGCGCGCTGGCGCGCTTTCCAGAAGCAGCAGGCCGAGGCGGCCAAGGCCGGCGCTCAGGACGGGGCCGGGCAGGAAGCGCAGCCCGCCCAATAGCTAGCGCGCCCACTGGACGGGACGGCGCGGACGCTTTACCGCATAGAATGGTCCTCCCGGGCCCGCCGGCGCCCGGGGAATGACGCCTTGGCTTTTTGCTGGAGGTAACCGGCGCCATGAACCTACAGAGCATGACCGGCTTCGCGCGCTCGACCGGCGACTTGGACGGCACGTCGATCGCCTGGGAGCTGAAGTCGGTCAACGGCAAGGCCGTCGAGATCAGGCTGCGCCTGCCGTCGGGCAGCGACCGGCTGGAGCCGGCCGTGCGCCAGGCGGTCCAGCGACGCTTCGCCCGCGGCAATTTCCAGGCGACCCTGACCATCGGCGCGAGCGGTGCGGCTGCGGCCGTGCCGGTCGTCAACGAAGCCTTTTTGAGGGATCTCGCCGGGCTCGCCGTGCGGCTGACCGAGCAGTTCGGCGTCGCTCCGGCCAGCGCCGACGGTCTGCTGGCGCTGCGCGGCGTGCTCGAGCTTCCCGAGGCGGCGGAGACCGAGGAGAGCCGCGCCGCCCTCGATGCGGCGACGCTCGCCGTGCTCGATCGCGCCCTGGACGATCTCGCCGAGGCACGCAAGGCCGAGGGTAAGGCGATCGGCGAGGTGCTTTCCGGCCACATCGCCGCGATCGAGGCGCTGACGGAACGCGCCGAGGCCGATCCGTCGCGCGAGCCCGCCGTGATTCGCGCCCGCATCGCCGAGCAGGTGGCGCTGCTGATGGACGCGGCGGCCGGCCTCGACGAGAGCCGGCTGCACATGGAGGCGGCCTTCCTTGCGACCAAGGCCGACATCCGCGAGGAGATCGACCGGCTGAAGACGCATGTGGCCTCCGGCCGCGCGCTGCTCGCCGCAGGCGGCCCGGTCGGCCGCAAGCTCGACTTCCTGGCGCAGGAATTCAACCGCGAATCGAATACATTGTGCTCGAAATCGAACGCCGGAACGATCACCGCCATCGGCCTCGAGCTCAAGGCGGTGGTGGACCAGTTCCGCGAGCAGCTACAGAATCTGGAGTGACCGATGGGCGACGTTCCTGCAGGCATTCGCCGCCGCGGGCTGATGCTGGTGCTGTCCTCGCCTTCGGGCGCGGGAAAATCGACGATCGCGCGCAACCTTCTCGAAAGCGATCATGAGCTCAGCCTGTCGGTCAGCGTGACCACGCGGCCGCGTCGCGGCAGCGAGATCGACGGGGTGCACTACCACTTCGTCACCCAACGCGAGTTCGACCGGCTGCGCGATTCCGACGCGCTGCTGGAATGGGCCGAGGTGCACGGCAACTGCTACGCCACGCCGCGCGAGCCGGTTGAGGCGGCGATGGCGGAAGGCCGCGACATGCTGTTCGACATCGACTGGCAGGGGGCGCTGCAACTCAAGGACAAGATGCGCGCCGACATCGTCTCCATCTTCATCCTGCCGCCGTCCATGGCCGAATTGAAGAGCCGGCTGAAGCGCCGCGCCGAGGATTCGGAGGAGACGATCGAGCGCCGGCTGCAGAACGCCCGCCTCGAGATCGAGCACTGGCGCGATTACGACTACGTCGTGATCAACCGCGATCTCGATCGCGCCTTCGCCCAGGTACGCGCCGTCGTCGCCGCCGAGCGCCTGCGCCGCGACCGCCGGCCGGGCCTGTTCGACTTCGTCTCGGGGCTACTCGACGAGAAGGTGTGAAGGGGCGGGGGCCGAAAGCGACGTTCGACAGGCGCCCACGACCGCCAGACGCGGACGCTACTGCATGCCTGGACTTCTCGCCGTCGAGACCTGCTGGCGCTACGGGTCGTCGCGGGCCGCAGCTGAGGCGAAGCTCATGTCCTGATCGACGCGCCGCAGGATGGCGCGATAGCGGCTGAACACGGCGGGATCCTCGAAGAAATCCAGTTCCCAGTCGGCGATCGCGTCGATGTCCAAGCCCGGCCAGTTGGCCTTGAGTTTTGCCAGCGTGTCTTGTGCCTGTCTGGTTTCGCCCAACTCGGAGTGGCAGATGACCAAGCGAGCAAGCGACCACGATGGAATGGTTGGCATTTTCGCGTAGCAGGCGATCGCCTCGCGATATCGCCCGGCCGTCGACAGTATGATGCCGCGAAAGTCCTCGTACCATCCCACCGCGAACGGGTCGCGGCGCTGGGCTTCGTTGATCCCGCCAAGCGCCTCGTCCGGCCTGCTGGTGTAGCTGAGCAGGAGAGCATGGATGCTGAGGATGAACGGGTCGTTCGGGTTGAGCGCGATCGCACGGTCAAGACTGATTTCGGCCTGTCTGAACTCACGCAGATACAGGAGGGCAAATCCGGTGGCGAGATGCCCGTACGCCTCGTCGGGGTCAAGCTGCAACGCGGTTTTTGCCATCTCCAGGCCCGAATGCAGATGACGCGGGTCGTCATAGACCCAGTAGAATTTCATGGATTCGACGAAACCGAGCATGGCGTGGGCGGCTGCAAAGCGCGGATCGAGCTTGACCGCCAGGCGCAGAAAGTGCTCCGCCTCATGCGCCGTGTCATAGACGGCCGCCAGCGGCAGCGCCCGCAGATAGAATTCATAGGCCGACATGTTGTCGGTCGGCCGGGCCCTGGCCCGCGACGCGATCGCGGTTCTGGCCTGCCGGGCCAGGCGGGCGGCGATCATCTGGGTGATTTCGTCCTGGATGGCGAAAATGTCGTCAAGGTCCCGGTCGTAGCGCTCGCCCCAGATATGCGCCGCCGAGGACGCGTCGATCAGCTGGACGGTGACCCGAACCCGGTTGCCGATCTTGCGCACGCTGCCTTCGACGACATACTGGACGCCAAGCTTCTTCGCCACGCTGGCCGGGTCGTTCGCCTTGCCGCGGAACTGGAAGGAGGAGTTCCGCGCAATGACTAGGAACTCCCTGAACTTGCCGAGCTCGGCGATGATGTCCTCGGTGATCCCGTCGCTGAAATAGTCCTGCTCCTGGTCGCCGCTCATATTGTCGAAGGGAAGTATGGCGATGGACGGTCTGGCCGGAGCCTCCGCCGCGGCCACCAAGGGTTTGGGGCCGGCATATTTATACCCACGGCCATGCACGGTTGCGATCATCTCGGCGGGCAGCAGCTTTCGCAGCGCCGAAATGTGGACCTGCAGCGTGTTCTCCTCCACCACCAGGCCTGGCCAGGCCGCGTCGAAAAGCTCGGCCTTGCCGATCACGTCGTCCGGCCTGTCGAGCAACATGGCGAGGATGTCGAAGGACCGGGCCGAAAGCTCCACCGGCCCTTTCGGCCCCAGCAGCAGCCGTTCGGCTCGTTTCAAACGATAGTTCCCAAACTCCAAGTCCATTGGCCGAGAACCCATCCCTTGCGGGCAGGATAGCTCAAGTCGGCCCGCAAGGCGAACTTCAGCGCTGTTCAGGACTCTTCAGGTCCGGACCAAGGACCTGAGTGGGACGCGGTGTCATCCTCGCCGTAACAGGAGGGCACCATGACCGACATCTCCAAGGCCCCGATCGCCACCCGCCGCCCTGGCCTGCCGCGGCCAGGCGTTCCGAGACTCGGCATCGGAGCATCGCTATGGGAAATATTCGCTCTGTGGAACGATGCGCTCAAACTGGCCTATGTCGACCCCTACACCAGTCTGCGCCGCCAACCGCAGGTCGTCCCGGACGACGATCTCGATGGCCGCGATCCCAGTTGGTGAACTGCAAGTCCCAGTCGAGCAAACCGTCAGTCAGCGCGGGCTCTGGCACCGGCCGCCGTTCTCGGCGCGCGAGACATGGGACTTCGGCGCATGTCCAGACGTCCGCTCAAACCAGATTCGCCAGCCTGACAAACTCCTCCACGCTCAGCGTCTCGGCCCGCCGCGTGCCGTCAATGCCGGCGGCGTCCAGCAGCCTCTCCCCGCCCAGACTCTTCAAACTCTGCCGCAGCATTTTTCTCCGCTGCCCGAAGGCGGCCTCGGTGACGCGCTCCAGCTTGCGCATATCCGCCGGCAGCGGGTTTTCGCGCGGAAAAATGTGGACGACGGCCGAGGTCACCTTGGGCGGCGGGGTGAAGGCGCGTGCCGGGATGTCGAAGGCGATGTCGGCGCGGCTGCGCCAGCCGGCGAGCACGCCGAGCCGGCCGTAGGCGTCGGCGCCCGGTTGGGCGACGATGCGCTGCGCCACCTCCTTCTGGAACATAAGCGTCAGCGAGCGCCAGAAGGGCGGCCATTCGGCCACCGTAAGCCAGCGGACCAGAAGCTCGGTGCCGATGTTGTAGGGTAGGTTGGCGACGATTTTTACCGTCTCGCCCGGCGCCAGCGCGGCCATGTCGACCCTCAGCGCGTCGGCCGCCACGACCTCCAGCCGGCCGGGATAATGCGCGGCAATCTCGGCCAGCGCGGCGAGGCAGCGCTCGTCGCGCTCGATCGCGACCACCCGTTTTGCGCCGTGCATCAGCAGCGCCCGGGTCAGCCCGCCGGGGCCGGGACCGACCTCGATCACCGTCGTGTCGGCGAGGTCGCCGGCCGTCCGTGCGACCTTGCCGGTCAGGTTGAGGTCGAGCAGGAAATTCTGGCCGAGCGCCTTTTTGGCGTGCAGTCCGTGCCGCTCGATCACGTCGCGCAGCGGCGGCAGGCCGTCGGCGGCGAGGCTCATGCGGCGCTCCGCGCGGCCATGTCGCCGGCGAGTTTTAGCGCCGCCACAAGGCTGTCCGGCTTGGCCACGCCCTTGCCGGCGATGTCGAAGGCGGTGCCGTGGTCGGGCGAGGTGCGGATGAAGGGCAGGCCGAGCGTGACGTTGACGGCGTCGTCGAAGCCCAGCGTCTTGGCCGGGATCAGCGCCTGGTCGTGATACATGCAGATCGCCGCGTCGTAGGTTTCTCGGGCGCGGCCGTGGAACAGCGTGTCCGCCGGCAGCGGCCCGCGCGCGTCGATGCCGGCGGCCCGCAGCGCCGCGACGGCCGGGCGCACGACCTCCTCGTCCTCGCGGCCGATCGAGCCGTCCTCCCCGGCATGCGGGTTCAGCCCGGCGACGGCCAGCCGCGGTCCCGCGATGCCGAAGCGGCGCGCCAGCTCGGCGGCGACGATCTCGCATGTCTCGACGATGTCCCCGGTCGTCAGCGCCCTGGGCACGGCGGCGAGCGGGATGTGGATGGTGACCGGCACGGCGCGCAGCTTTGGCCCGGCCAGCATCATCACCGGCCGTGCCTCGACGCCGGTGCGTGCTTTCGCCAGCTCCGCCAGATATTCGGTGTGGCCGGGGAAGCGGAAGCCGCCGTCGTAAAGCACCTTCTTGGCGATCGGGCAGGTGACCACGGCGGCGGCGTCGCCCGCAAAGGTGTCGGCCACGGCCCGGTCGATCGATTCGAGGATGCCCGGCACGTTCGCCACGTCCGGCCTGCGGGGATCGTCGTGAAATTTTGCCGCGAGCGGCACGATGGGCAGGGCTTCGGCAAAGCGCGGCGCGGCTTCTCCAGGCTCCACCTCCGCCAAGGGAACCTCCATGCCGAGCCGCTTCGCCCGCGCCGCCATCAACGCGGCGTCGCCGAGCAGATAGAAGGCGGGCAGTGCGTGCTGCCTGCGCGACAGCCAGGCGGCGAGCGCGATCTCCGGACCAATTCCCGCCGGGTCGCCGACGGTGAGGGCCAGGGGGAGGGGGTGATGGGTCATGCTGGACGGCCTTGCTCTGCACCGCTGGAGCATCTCGTTGCCGGTAGGGCATGGATTCTAGGGTCTGCGCCTTCGCTGCGCTCCGGCTTCGCCTGGGATGACGAAGGCGATTGGGGCCAACGCCAATCACCAACGTTGGAGATTGGCGGAGAACGCATTTCACTTCGTCATCCTAGGGCGGAGCAGGCCGAAGGCCGTCGCGAAGACCCTGGGATCCATGCCGTACCGGCGACGACATGCTCCGGCGATGCAGAAATCACAATCCGTGGGCTGGCGCCATACCATCGCGCGCAAGGCGGTCGCGATTCAACGCGAAACCGAGATTCGCCCGCGCGCCTTACCGCTCCACGATCTTGGCGCGTCCCCTGAGCTCGGCGATGTATTTCTTGTCGAGCTCTTCCGCCTGCTGGTCTTCCGTACCTTCGGCCTGGAACACCGACTTGGCCACGCGATCGTCGGAGACCTCGCGGGCGTTGCAGATGCCGATGAACTCGACGCCGCGGTCGGTCTCGCGCACCTGCGTGGCGCCGCCGGTGCGGGTGGCCTTGATCTGCTCGGCCCAGTCCTTCGGCAGCTCCGGCGCGAGCACCCGGCCGACGTCGAGCACGGTCACGTCGACCAGCCCCTTGGCGAATTCGCGGGTAGTGTTGCAGCCGGTGAAGCGGGCGCGCATCGCCTCGGCCTCGCGCTTGCGCTTGGCCACATTGCCCTTCTCGCCGGCCGGCACCACGAAGATCACCCGCTGCAGCGTGTATTCGGTCGCCGACGGCTTGCTGCCGCCCTGCTGCAGCATGCGGCGCACCGCGTCCTGCTCGCTCATCGTTCCGCCCTGCGAGCGGAAGCGCGACGACAGCGCCTGGTTCCAGCCGAGCTGGGTGCGGATGAAGTCCTTGAAATGCTCGGGCGTGACGCCGGCCTGGTTGAAGACGCCGTCCAGCTGCTTGGCCGTCATCTTGTTGCCTTTGGCGAAACGCTCATAGGCCGTCTGGACGTTGGCGTCCGACACACGGATGCCGAGGCGGCGGATCTCGGCCTGGCGCAGTGTCTGGTCGACCATCTCGTCGCCGGCCATCTTGGCCAGGTCGCCCTTCTTGCGCTGCAGTTTCAGGAAGGCCACGCGCCGCTGCACGTCATAGCTGGTGACGGCGGTGTTGTTGACGACGTATTTGATCTCGCTCGCCCTCGCCGGCGTTCCCGAGAGGGAGACGGACAGCGCCGCGACCGAGGCAAGGATCGCGATGTTGAGCGACAGAAGCGTTTTTCTCACGGAGGCCATCCCTGCGGATCTGGTTCCCATTCTTGCCGTTGATCTAATCCGGTCGTTGGCCGAATTCTGGGGCGAAACGATGGCGCCGGCGACGATTTACTGCACGAAGGCGGCATTGCTGGCGCTGCTGGCGCCGCTGTTGCCGATATCGCCCAGCGTCCTCAGCGAGATGTTGAACCCGAAGGTCCGCTCGTCGTCGTCCTCGCCGTCGGCATCGCGCGTGGTCGACATCGTCAGCGTATAGGAGAAGCACTCGTCGTCATAGGCGAAGCCGAGCGAATCGGAGACGAGCACGCTCGACTGGAAGTCGTAGGTGCCGGAGCCGAACACCCGCCAGTTCTCGCGGAAGCGCAGCGAAGCGCCGGCCGAGACCTCATGCCGGTCCTCGCTGAAGCCGTAGAGCGGCTGCGCCTGGATGAAGGTGTAGTTGCTGGTGACCGACACCGTGCCGTTCGAATAGCCGGCCTTGGCTTCCACCCGCCGCACCTCGAAGGTCTGCTCGTCGAAGCGTCCGCTCAGCGACGCCGAGGCGCCGAACGGAGTGGCGAAGCCGACCAGGCCGACGAAATCCGACCGGTCGGTCTCGAGGCCCGAATAGGCGCCGGCATGGACGAGGTCCGGCGAGGCGAAGGAATTGTCGCCGCCGAGGTGGTAGGACTGGCCGAACAGCGCGTTGGTCGACCAGCCATTGTCGTAGCTGCCGCTGTAGCGCAGGCCGATATTGGCGCGAGAGCCGCCCTCGATGCGGTCGTAGCCGGAGAACTTGTCGCGCTCGAACAGCGTGGCCGCGTCGAACACGAAGCTCTGCGCGTCCTCGTTGGGGATGCCGAAGCTGCGGGCGTAGTCCTCGTCCGGACGGGCGAAGACCTGCGCCATCGGCTCGAGCACATGCGAAGCGCTGACGCTCGAGAACAGCACCGGCCAGCGCAGTTCCATGCCCGCCGTCGCCATCAGCCGGTAATAGGCGGACTGGATGTCGGTGCCGATGCCGGTAGCCGGCGTGTTGGCGAGCGCGTTGATCGCCGCGACCGACGCGTCCGACTGATCGACATAGGTGCTGTCGGCCTGGAAGCCGAGCAGCGGCGTGACCACCAGCCCGCCGTCGGTGATGATCGAGCGCTTCCACTCGGCCTCGGCGGTCACCCGCGTCGAAGTGCCCTCGATGCCCGGGATGACGTCGCCGCGCTGCTGCCCGTCATAGAGGTTGTCGAACGTGTCGTCGTCGAGCTCCTCGCGATAGATGGAACGCGCGTTGAGGTCGATCTGCAGCTCGCCGCCCATGACCGGCTCGTCGGGGATGTAGGCATAGTCGAAGCTCGGCAGCACCCAGGGCTGGTACTGGTCGACCGACAGCGGATCGCCGTTGAGGTTGTCCTCCTGGACGTCGAACTTCATGCCGCGCAGGTCGAAATAGTTCCGGTCGTGCAGTCCGGTCAGGTAGATTTCGGAGCGGTGGGTATATTGGCTGAAGCCCTCGATGCCATAGGTGCGCGAGAAGTTCTTGTCGCTCTGCAGCATGATGTCCCATCCGAGCTGCCAGCGCGGATTGAGGTCGAACTGGCCCTTGCTGCCGACCATGCCGCGGAAGCGGTTCGGGTTGCCGTCGGGACCCGAATCGACCGTGTCGGCGTCGAACTCGTCGGGATTGGCCTGGTGGATGCCGGCGATCTTCAGGCTGTACTGGCCATTGTCGAAGCGCTGCCGCCACTCCGCCTCGCCGAGAAAACCCTGCTTGGTGTAGCCGGTGCCGGAAACCGTCAGGTCGTAGGTCGGTGACAGGGCGAAGTAGTAGGGGACGGTCACCCCGACGCCGAGATCCGAATCGATACGCACCGACGGCATCAGGAAGCCGCTCTTGCGCTTCACCGTCGGGTCGGCGATCTCGAAGGCCGGCAGGCTGGCGATCGGGAAGCCGAAGAACTCGAAGCGCGACTGCTCGAAGCGCACGGTCTTGGCCTTGCCGTTCCAGATGATCTTCTTGGCCTTGATGCGCCAAATCGGGGCGCGGTCGGGCTGCTCCTCGCAGGGCGCGCAGGCGGTGTAGACGCCGTTGTTGAAGGTGGTCAGCAGCCCGCCCTTGCGCTCGGCGCTCTCGGCCGCGAAATAGGTCTTGTCTATGGTCTCGACGCGCAGCGCGTTGACGAAGCCGTCGGCGAAATCGTCGGTGATGTCGATCTCGTCGGAAAAGACCTTGGTGCCGGTGCTGTCGATGATCTGCACGCCGCCGCTCGCCACCAGGCGCGACGTCTTGCGGTTGTAGCTGACGCGCTGCGCCACCAGCTTGTTGCCGCCATAGTCGATTCGCACGCCGCCGACCGCCGTCACCATGTCGGCGTCGATGTCGTAGACCAGCGTGTCGGCCTCCATCAGCATCTGCGAATCGCTGGGAACCTCGCCGCCCATGCGTTCGGCCAGGTCTCCGATTTCCTGCGCGCGCACGCCTTCGGCGGCGGTGCCGAGCAGAAGCGCCAGCGCCAGCGCGGTCGAGCCGTAGAGGCCCGCGATTCGCGCCCGCCCGCGGCTATGTGCAACTCCGGACGCCACTAGCCGTCTTCCTTGTAAAGCAGGAATGTAACCCCGAAAAACAACGCAACCACCACCGGCAACCATGCAGCGACATAGGGCGGCACGAATCCGGCGTTGCCAAATGCCCTCACAAGAACGGAGACAACATAAAGCAGAAAGCCCGCCATCACGCCACCCAGAATCATCGTCGCCGACTGCCCCAGGCGGGCGAAGCGCATCGACACCGTCGCCGCGATAAGCGTCATGGCGACCAGCAGCATCGGCAGCGCCAGCAGCGAGTGGAACTGCATGGCGAAGGCGTTGGCCCGCAACCCGAACGAGCGGGCGACCTCGATCTTGGAGGGCAGGTCGAAGAAGGGAATCGTCTCCGGCCGCGCCAGCCGCTCCTGCACGAATTCCGGCTTGAGGTTGGTGGGCACCCGGTCCTCGGCCAGCGTCTCCACCTTGGCGCCGTCGCGCATGCGCCGCACCCCATCCAGCTCCCAGTAGCCGTCGCGCAGATAGGCGTGGCGCGCGTCGCGGCGCTCGACGATGTCGCCGTTGGCGTCGATCGAGAAGAACACCGCGTCGGCCAGCTCGACACCCTGGTTGAGCACGGCGCGCGCGCCGATGATGGTGTCGCTGTCCTCCGTCTTCTGCCGGATCCATGGGGCGGAGAAGGCCGAGACCTTGTTGGACGAGCCGGAGCGGATCTGCGTCTCCAGCAATTCGGACTGCGAGAACCCGCGGGCGGCGAGCGGGTTGAGCAGGAGCACGATGATCACGCCGAAGGCGAACGCGCCCAGGCAGGGTGGCAGCAGGAACTGCCAGGCCGAGACGCCGGCGGAACGGGCGATCACCAGCTCGTAGGTGCGGTTGAGCGAGATCAGCGTCGCCATCGCCGAGAACAGCGCGATGAAGGGCACGGCCTGCAGCAGGATCATCGGCACCCGGAACAGCGACACGCCCAGCGCCGACAGGAAGGTGAAGCCCGGCAGTCCCGACGTCCGGCTCGACAGCTCGGTGAAGTCGATCAGGAAGACCAGGGCGAACATGCCCAGGAAGATCCAGAAGGTGATGACGGCGTAGCGGCGGAAGAAATAGCGCCCGAGCGTGATGCCGATCATGCCCGCCTCCGCGCGGCGCCGCCGTTTCTCAGCCGGTTCCAGAAGCTCGACAGGCGCTCTCCCAGACCGCCGCTGTCGACCAGGCGGTCGGTCCAGGAGACGGGCAGTTCCATCGTGCGGTTGGCGTGGATGAACCAGCCGGCGACCGCGACCGCTCCGAACGGCACGAGATAGATGGCCGGCGTCAGCCACGCCGCCGTCTGCGCCTGGTTGGTGACGAAGAAGCCCAGCCAGCGCACGAACAGGCAGATGGTGATCGCCGTGATCAGCGGATTGATCCGGTTCTCCCGGTGCGAGCGTGCATCGCCCGCCACCGCCAGCGCGATGCAGGCGAAGACGATCGAATAGAGCCATTCGCTGAGGCGGCGGTGCAATTCCACCCGGAAGGAGCGCGGGTTCTCCTGGAACACGCGGTCGTTCGGATCCGGGTCGAGCAGATAGGCGATGGTCCGATCCTTCGGATACATGGTGATCGATTCGGACGCCTTGGAGAAGGCCGAGAGGTCGAAGGCATAGGAGCTGAAGCGCACGATCGACACGTCGCCCGACGGCCGCTTGCGGTGCACGACGCCGTCGCTCATCACCAGCAGTTGCTTGCCCTGGTCGTCGTCCACCACCGCCCCGGTCTTGGCGTAATAGACGAGGTCGATGCCCTCCTCGCGCGAATCGGCGACGAAGATGCCGCCGAGCCGCCCGTCCGGAAGCCGCTCGCCGACCTGCACGAACAGCCCGTCGTCGACCCTGCGGAAGGTGCCTTCCTGGATGACCAGCGACAGAAGGTCGGCGCGCGCCGCCGCGACGAGATGGCGTCCGCGCTCGCGCGCATAAGGATCGACGGAATTGTCTATGGTGAAGGACAGGACGCTGGCGGCGGCGGCGAGCAGCAGGATCGGCTTCATCACCGTGCCGCGCGAGGCGCCGGCCGCGTTGATCACCACCAGTTCCGAATCGGTGTTCATGACGCTCAGCGTCTGCGCCACCGCGATCACCAGGGCGAAGGGCACGACGATGGTGATGATCGAGGGCAGGATCAGCGTCGCGATCTCGAAGAAGGTCAGCGCCGACTGGCCGTTGTCGGTGACGAGGTCGATGCGGGTCAGCACCTGCGTCGTCCACACGATCGCCAGCGTCCAGAACAGGGCCGCGGCGAAAACCTCCACCGTCCGCCCCAGGATGTAGCGTTCAACGACTTTCATCTACGCGGCGCGATCCTTGTCGGCGGGGTCTCTCGGCGGCTGCCGAAGCGGCCGAAACTACCCGCCCTCATTGGGCAAGACAATCCTGCCGGAAAGATGACGATCGTCGCAGGCAGTCCCGGCTGTCTCGAATTGTCGGCATCTTTGGATAAGAAAGCGGCAACCGACATGGTGAACGCATCGCTAATGGTTGCCTCCGCTGTCGGCCGGCATGCGCACCGACATGCCGCGGAAGATGGTGAGCGCAAAGCCCGCCGGCAACAAGCGACTCACTTCACGTAAGGGCAGGGCTATCGCATATGAGTATCGGAGGGGCAGACAGCTCTGCGTCGTCATTCCGGGGCCGCGCAGCGGAACCCGGAATCCAGAGTGCGGACGCTGCTCGAAATTCCTGGATATTTGCGAGGTCTCGCTTTTCCTTCGACACCAACGCTATGGATTCTGGGTTCCGCTGCGCGGCCCCGGATTATCATCGGCATATGCGATTTGCCCTGGCACGTAAGGGGATGGAAAAACCGCACAGTCCAGGACAAGCCCTGTCTTTTCAGCCTTTTGCAGCTTTCGTGACGAAAATCCCGCCCATTTTATCCCCATCCCCTCCGCCTCCTTTATGGTTTCACCCAGTCCCTCCTGCGGGAACGCCGATCATGACGGTGGTCTGCGGGGAGGGGCCGGTGTCCGGAAGGTAGCGGCTAACGTGGCCGCGAGGGCCGGCGCTGCTTCAGAGTTCCAACGATCCCGTCTTTGAGCGGGACGGGGCTCCGGTATGGCCTCAGGAGCCGTCATGAGCGGGATATCGCCGGCGTCACCTGAGCCGGAGTAGCGAGTACGATCCCATGACCCGGAAATGAAGCGGCGAAGAAGCACCGGACGGGCGGCCGAAAGGTCGCATATAAAATTAGATGAGCGATCTCGCGGCCGCCCGTCTTCCCATCGAATCCAACCCGACCGGCAAACCGGCCGGAGGGCGAGTCATGCGCGGGGGAAGCCGCATGGCCGGCCGTGGCGAGGCGCCAGGCAGCCCCTTCGGCTTGCCAAACCGGCTCAAACCGGCGAAATGTCGTTCGGGGGACCACGTCACTCGGCTGGAATTGGGGCATAGATGACTTCTCGACCGACCATCACCTTCGCCAGGTTCGCCGCTCCGAAGAAGGGTATGGCCATCGTGCTGGCCCCGGAGGCGGGCGACCTCGGTGCTGCCGCCAAGGCCTGCGATCCCGGCAACGTGCTTCCCCGCGCCTTCGCGGTTGCGGAGTTTCGCGGCCGCTTCGGCAGCGCCGTCGACGTGATCGCGCCGGAAAAATCGCCGCTCGACCGGCTGATCGCCGTCGGTGTCGGCAAGACCGCCACGCTCGTCGAATCGAGCTGGCTTCGCCTCGGCGGCACCATTGGGGCGCAGCTCAGGCGGGCGCGGGACGTGATCGTCGTGGCCGAACTGTCCGGTTTCGCCATCGGTGCGGCTGAGACCGCCGACATTGCGGCCGGCATCCTGCTCCGGAGCTACAGTTTCGACACCTACAAGACCCGCAAGGACGAGGCCGATGGCGGCGCGCCAGACAAGCCGGCGCGCATCGTCGTCCAGTGCGCCAATCCGGCGGCGGCCAGGAAGGCGTTCGTGCAGGCGGAGGCCGTGCTCGACGGCGTCCTGCTGACGCGCGACCTGGTCAACGAGCCTGCCAACGTGCTCGGGCCGGTCGAGTTCGCGGCGCGTGCCATCGAGCTGCAGACGCTCGGCGTCAAGGTCGAGGTGCTGACCGAGCGCGAGATGCGCAAGCTCGGCATGAACGCGCTGCTCGGCGTCGCCCAGGGCGCGGCGCGGCCGCCGCGGCTCATCGTCATGCACTGGAACGGCGGCAAGCCGAAGGACAAGCCGGTCGCCTTCGTCGGCAAGGGCGTCGTCTTCGATTCGGGCGGCATCTCGATCAAGCCGGCGGCGGGCATGGAGGACATGAAGGGCGACATGGCCGGCGCCGCCGCCGTCCTCGGCCTGATGCGTGCGCTGGCGGCGCGCAAGGCGAAAGCGAATGTGATCGGCATCGCCGGCTGCGTGGAGAACATGCCCGACGGCAACGCGCAGCGGCCCGGCGACATCGTCACCTCCATGTCCGGCCAGACCATCGAGGTCATCAACACCGACGCGGAGGGGCGGCTCGTGCTGGCGGACGCGCTCTGGTACTGCAACGACCGCTTCCAGCCGCGCTTCATGGTTGACCTGGCGACGCTCACCGGGGCGATCATGGTCAGCCTCGGCAATCACTATGCCGGGCTGTTCTCCAACAATGATGAACTGGCGCAGCGCCTTTTCACCGCCGGCCAGATCACCCAGGAACGCGTCTGGCGCATGCCGCTCGGCAGCGAATACGACAAGCTGATCGACACCAAGAACGCCGACATGAAGAACACCGGCGGACGCAATGGCGGCGCCATCACCGCGGCGCAGTTCCTGCAGCGCTTCGTCAAGGAAACGCCCTGGGCGCATCTCGACATCGCCGGTACCGCCATGGGCTCGCCGGCGACCGAGATCAACCAGTCCTGGGCCTCCGGCTTCGGCGTCCGCCTGCTCGACCGGCTGGTGCGCGATCACTACGAGGCATAGAATCGCAGCGGGCATGGCCGAAATCCTCTTCTACCACCTGACCGAATCGACGCTCGAGGACGCGCTGCCGGCGCTGCTGGAACGGACGCTGCAGCGCGGCTGGCGTGCCGTCGTGCAGGCCGGCAGCCCCGAGCGGCGCGACAGCCTCGACAGCCATCTGTGGACCTATCGCGACGATGCCTTCCTCGCCCATGGCAGCGACCACGAACCGCATGCCGAGGCCCAGCCGGTGCTGCTGACCACCGGCCAGGACAACGGCAACCAGGCGACCGTGCGCTTTGTCGTCGACGGCGCCAGCCCGCCGCCGGCCGAAAACTACGAGCGCATGGTCTTCATGTTCGACGGCCACGACGCCGCCCAGGTCGAGGAGGCCCGCGCCCAGTGGAAGACGCAGAAAGCGGCCGGCCACGCGGTGACCTACTGGCAGCAGACGCCGGAACGGCGATGGGAGCGCAAGGCATGATGCGGCGCGTCCGCCGCGGGCATGGCGTGGGAGCCGCCGCGCCATGCTGATGCGCATCGCCTTCCTGCTGCTCTTCCTGATCGGCGCCGCCGTCGGCCTGGTCTATCCCTGGGCGATCCGCAATCTCGCCGGCCACGAGATCGGCACCTGGCGCGTCTACGAGGCGGGCAGCGGCTTCCGCGCGATCGACGCGCGGCTCGGCTCGACCGACGCGCCGGTAAAGGCCTTCCTCGACATGAGCGCGGCCATGCCGACCGGCGCTTTGCCGGGAGGCCGCGTGCTCACCGTCACCGCCTCGACGCAAGGCCGGACGGTGCTTGCCGAAACCGTCGATCTTTCCGCGGCGGAGCGGCGGGAGGAAGCGCCGCAGGCCCTGCACCAGCTCTGGCGGCTGCCGGCTGGCACGCTTCCGGCGATCGAGGACGGCGACTACAGCTTCGTCGTCGGCCCGGGCGATGCCGAGGGCATCGATATCCGCTCCGTCGACCTGCTGCTGCTCGGCGGCGGTGGTGCCTATGACGAGCGGGCGCAGCCGGTCGGTTTCTCGATCATGGCGATCGGCTTCATCGGCTTCGTCCTGTCCTTCCGCCGCCGCGGCAAGGATGGCGGCCAGCCGCCGGCGCCGCGTTGGGGCCGCGGCGGGACGTGAACTACCGCCACGCCTTCCACGCCGGCAATTTCGCCGACGTCGTCAAGCATGCGGTGCTGGTTCGGCTGGTCGAATACCTGAAGAACAAGGAAAAGCCCTTCCGCGTCATCGACACGCATGCCGGCGTCGGCCTCTACGACCTTTCGGGCGGCGAGGCGCAAAGGACCGGCGAATGGCGGGCCGGCATCGGCAGGCTGCTCGACGCGCCGCTGCCGGGCCAGGCCGCCGCGCTGCTGGCGCCCTATCTCGACGCGGTCGCGGCAGCCAACCCGGGACGGGACCTGCGGCACTATCCCGGTTCCCCGGCGATCGTGCGCCACCTGCTGCGCCGCCAGGATCGGCTGACGGCGATCGAGCTGCACCCAGACGATGCCCGCGACCTCGCCGCGCTGTTTGCCGGCGACCACCAGGTACGCGTCATCGCGCTCGACGGCTGGCTGGCCCTCGGCGCCCATCTGCCGCCCAAGGAGAAGCGGGGCCTGGTCCTGGTCGACCCGCCCTTCGAGCTGGGCGGCGAGTTCGACCGGCTGGCGGCTGGCCTCGCCAAGGCGCACCGGCGCTGGCCGGGCGGCATGTTCGCGCTTTGGTACCCGGTCAAGGACCGCGCGGCGGTGGCCCGTTTCGCCGAGGACCTGCGCGGGGCGGGCATCCCGAGAATCCTCGACATCCGCTTCGCCGTCCGCCCGCCCTCGACCGAGCCGCGCCTCGACGGCACCGGCATGGTCGTCGTCAACCCGCCCTATACGCTGGAGGCCGAGCTGCGCCTCCTGCTTCCGGCGCTGGAGCCGGTACTCGCGGAAGCCCCCGGCGCCGGCTGGTCGGTGGAATGGCTGGCCGGGGAGGGGCCGTCCTGATGTCCATCGCGGCAGGGCGCACCGCTGCGAAGCATCGGCCGAAGGTTGCCGGGTGCTTGACCCGTATCCGGCGATTGCGCCATGGTGGCCGCGGGTGGCAAAGCTCTTTCAGGACCGTTCGCGAGGGACCCATGTCGCATGTCGTCAAAACTCTGGCCGTGGCCGCGCTGGCGCTTGCCGGACTGGCATGGACGTCGGTCGCCGAGGCAGCCGATCCCGCGGTGGGCCTGTACCGGGGCGCGGGGCCCTGCGCCGACCAGCGCTACCTGAACAAGATCGCCTCCCGCTTCGACTATCAGGTCCGGCACGTGCCGAATCTTCCGGACGTCGCGATTACCGATTTCCGCGACATCTACGAGCGCCGCTACCAGCCCGAGAGCGAGGACTGGCCGATCTCGCGCCGCTATTGCGGCGCCACCGTCATTCTCTCCGACGGCCACAGCCGCAACATCTGGTACCTGATCGAGGGCCGCATGGGCTTCATCGGCATCGGCCACAATGTCGAGTTCTGCGTGTCCGGCTTCGACCGCTGGTACGTCTATAATGGCGGCTGCCGCGTCCTGCAGTGATTCGCCCGATGCCGCGCCGGCCGGCGGGCGTGTTCTGCCGCGCCGCGGCGCTGTTGCTCGTCCTGCTGGCCGTCGGCTGCGAGCAGGAAGCCAAAGCGCCCGAGAGCGGCGGGCCGGTCGCGGCGCCGGCGCAAATCCCCCAGGGAAGCGGCTTCGATTTCTACGTGCTCGCGCTATCCTGGTCGCCGAGCTATTGCGAGGCCGAGGGCGAGAACGCCAACCGCCAGCAATGCAATACCGGCCGGCCCTACGCCTTCGTGGTGCACGGCCTGTGGCCGCAATTCGAGCGCGGCTTTCCGGCCGACTGTCCGGCCGGCGAGCGCGACGTCGCTGCCGACACGATGCGCTCGCTCTACGACCTGATGCCGTCGGCCGGCCTGATCCGGCACCAGTGGCGCAAGCACGGCAGCTGCTCCGGCCTGTCGCAGTCCGACTATTTTCGAGTGCTGCGCTCGGCGCGCGAGAAGGTGATGGTGCCGGAGGAGTTCCGGCATCTCGACGACTACCGCACTCTGGCGCCGGGCGAGGCCGAGCAGTCGTTCCTGAAGGCCAATCCCGGACTGGCGGCCGACGGCATCGCCGTCACCTGCGACCGCCGCTACCTGCGCGAGGTCCGCATCTGCATGACCACGGACCTGCGCTTCCGCGACTGCCCCGAGGTCGACCGCCGCGCCTGCCGCGCCGGCAAGGTGGTGATGCCGCCCATGCGCGGAGGATAGGTCGGCCCGCGATGCCGCGCGTGCCTAAGGCGGCGCGGCATCGCTCCATTGCCCGTCGAATGGTGGCGGACAATCAGAATATCGTCGCCACCGGCAGTCCGAGCGCCATCGCGCCGGTGTATTCGGCCTGTGGGCCGGCCTGCAGCGGATGGAAGCGCGCGCCCTGCACGTCACGAAAGCAGCGCTCCAGGCCGTTGCCACGATAGAAGCTGGCGCCGCCGGCGAGTTCCATCGCCAGCTCCACGGTGCGGATCGCATTCTTCGCCACCAGCGAGCGGCCGATCATCACCTCGTTCACCGATTCGGCCGACGGCGCGTTGCGCTCCACCGTTTCGATCATCCAGCGGTGCGCGAGTTGCGCCGCCCTGAGCGTCGTGTCCATCTCGCCGGCGAGCCGCATCGCGTGCTGCGCCTGCCGCTTGCCCTTGGCCATGCCGAGGGCGATGTCGCGGGCGCTTTCGGCGACGCCGAGATAGACCGCGTAGATCAGCGGGAAGGCGATAGTGGCGATGATCTGGAACAGCGGATGCCATTCGCCGCTCTTGCGCTTCACCGCCACGCTGGCGTCGGGCACGAACAGGCCCTCGATCAGCACGTCGTTGGAGCCGGTGCCGCGCATGCCGAGGCTGCGCCACGTGTCGAGGACGGTCACGCCGGGCGCCGCCATCGGCACGGGGAAGTGGATGACGGCGTCGGGCTCGCCTTCCTTGTGGACGACGGCACCGGTCATCAGCACATTGCCGGCCGCCGCGCCCGAGGTGAACACCTTTCGCGCCGAGATGCGGTAGCCGCCGTCCACCTTCTCCGCCTTGCCGGAGCCGGCGATCCAGTCGGAGCCGCCGCTGGAGAGCAGGACGATGCGCTCGCTGGCGACCCGCTTCAGCAGAGGCTCGACCGCCACGGCGTTCTGATGGCGCCAGCGCCAGGCGGGGATCGCCACCTGGTGAGTATGCATGGAGAAGGCGAGGGCCGTCGAGCCGCAGTGCCGGGCAAGCTCGCGCAGCATGGCGGCGAGGTCCCGAACCTCGGCGCCGCCGCCGCCAAGCTCGGCCGGCACGCCGGCTTCCACCAGCCCGGCGGCCTTCAGCGCCTGGTAGTTGTCTGCCACGAACCGGTCGTTTTCATCGACCTCGGCAGCACGCTCGGCGAAATCGGCGCCGAGCCGGCGCGCCGTGTCCACCAGATCAGCTCCCCTTGTAGTTGTGACGCTTTCCTTCTGCATTGGATTGGTCATTGCCTGTTTCTCCCTTGGCGGAATGCCATTGGCCGAAGATCATACGGCCTTGGATCGAAGACAAGTTCAGGAACTGTACCAGTCGAGGGGTAAAGAAAAACGATGGCGCAGCGATGCGCCCTCGGCCACAATCAAGTTCTTGGCAGGAGAATGCTTCACCATTATTCTGCGTCGGTTGTTCGATGGAGGTTTTATGGAGGACCGTGGTGGATATGGGCAGTTCTGCCCGGTCTCGATGGCGGCCGAGATTCTGTGCGCGCGCTGGACCGTTCTGGTGATCCGCGAATTGCTGTGCGGATCGCGGCGCTTCAACGATCTCAGGCGCGGGGTTCCGCGCATGTCGCCGGCGCTGCTGTCCAAGCGGCTGAAGGAGTTGGAGAAAGCCGGCGTGATCGCAATCGTCCCGCGGGACGGCGGCGCGCCGGAATACCGGCTCACCCCGGCTGGAGAGGAACTCGAGCCCATCGTTCTGTCGATGGGTTTCTGGGGCCATCGCTGGGTGGAATCGCGCCTGTCGCTGAAGAATCTCGATCCGTCGCTGTTGATGTGGGACATCCGCCGCAGGCTCAATCCGCAACCGCTTCCGCCGAAACGCTGCACGATTCAGTTTCAGTACCCCGAACTGCCGGAGGCGCAGCGCAACTGGTGGCTGGTGATCGAGAACGGCACGGTCGACCTCTGCGGCTTCGATCCTGGTTATGAGGTCAACCTGCTGGTGCGCAGCTCGCTTCACACCATGACGGCGATCTGGATGGGGATCACGCTCATCCCCTCCGCGCTTGCGTCGCGGCAGCTCGAGCTGGAAGGCGAGCGGCCGATCGCCAAGGCGATCCAGATATGGCTCGGCCTGAGCGGCTTCGCCAGCGGCCAGAGAGCCGTCGCTTGACAGGCATGGCCACTGTTCTGGCGCAGAGAAAGCCTGTTGCTGGCGCGGTTTGGCATGTTGCCTGCGGCGGTGTCGCGCAATAGCGTCCGCGGCAGTCCCCTGGAGAGCCGAAATGCCGAAGGTGCTTTATTCGCCCGCGTCCCCCTACAGCGCCAAGGTGCGCATGGCGGCCGCCTATGCCGGGATTCCGCTGGAAGCGGTGAAAGTGGAGACGGGGCCGCAGCCGCCCGAGCTCACCTCGGTGAACCCGCTCGGCAAGATCCCCTGCCTGGTCACCGATGACGGGCAGGCGGTCTACGACAGCCGCGCCATCACCCAGCATCTCAACCGGATTTCCGGCAACGCTCTGTTTCCGCGCAACGCGGCAAAGCGGCTCGATGCGGAACTGCTGGAGGCGCTCGCCGACGGCATCTGCGACTGCGCGCTCGCGCATGTCTACGAGCGCCGCATGCGCCCGGCCGAGAAGGTGCACCAGCCCTGGCTCGACCTGCAATGGTCGAAGGTCGTGCGGTCGCTCGACCTCTTGAACGGCCGGCTGCCGCGGCTCGGCAAGAAGCCGACCGCCGGCCATATCGCGCTGCGCGCCTGCCTCGGCTATCTCGACCTGCGCTTCGTAGGCCAGTGGGAGCGCGGCCGCGCCAAGCTGAAGCGCTGGGCCGCCCGCTTCGACGAGCGCTTTCCGGAGCTGAAGCCATACCTGCCGGCGTGAGCCCGGCAGGGGATGCAGTTGATTTTGGCCAGGCTTGTTGATCCTGTCGAAACTGGCTGCGTCCCCGGTGTTTGCTCAAAGAAAAAGGCCGGGCTTGCGCCCGGCCTTTTGGCAGTAACCCTGTCGGCTGCGATCAGAACTGCAGGCCGAGACCGACCTGCACGCGGTGGTCCTTGGCATCGACCTTGCCCGAACCCGTACCGGTGGAGAAATCCTCGCTGCCGTAGTCGGTGTAGCGATACTCGACGCGGCCGAACACCTTCTCGGTGATCTTGACGTCGGTGCCGACGCCGGCGGTCCAGCCAAGCTGGGTCTGCGAGTCCTTCTCCCCGCCTTCCTCGACGGACATGCGCTTGGCGGCGCCACCGGCGGTGACGTAGCCGAGCACGTCGGGGGTCAGCGTGTAGCCGAGGCGGGCGCGCAGCGAGCCGTCGACGCCGCCCTTCACCTCGGTGCCGGCATTCGAGCCCTCGACGCCGCTGTAGCCGACGTCGCCCTCGACGCCGGCGACGATGCCGCTGCCGGTGTCAACCTGATAGCCGAGGAACGCGCCGCCGACGAAGCCGTCGGTGTCGATCTTGTTGTTGTTGGTATCGTCGTGCGAGCGTCCGGCAAAACCGTAGCCGGCGGTGACGCCCGCATAGGCGCCGCTCCAGCTCGCGACCGGCGCCACTTCCATGGGAACGGCCGGCTGCGGGGCTTCTTCGATGACGTCGGCGGCATTGGCTGCGCCGATGCCCACCAGGGCGGCGAGGCCGAGGGCCGCCGCGACCGGGCGCGCGAATTTGATAGATGCAGACATTCAACTTCTCCTTACCCACAGGATACTCAGGACACTGTGGTCACGTTCAAGAAGAGCCGGCCCGAGGCGGGAGGAGACGGGCAGGACTCGACGGTCCGAATGTCGTGGGCAAATGCGGCCGCAGCGCACCCTAACTTTGATGATTCCCGGGCGCGAATGCGGCCGAAATCCGACGTGACATTCCGGCAACATGGCCTGTCAGCAGGGTCGCTGCCGCCGGCGCCTGGCCGCTTGGTGCAAGGGGTCCGTAGCCCTATATTGCGGCTGCCGGTGCGCCGGTTGAGCTGCTCGCACCGCCGGACGAGGGTGATTTCGCCACATTCCCGCCCGATGAGCGAACACCTCGTAAACGAATCTGTCTGAGCGGGAAGGTGACCTTGTCTGAAACACGGACCAACGTGCTGGTGACCGGAGGGGCGCGCCGTATCGGCCGCGCCATCGTCGAGGACCTGGCGAGGAACGGCTTCGGCGTGGCGATCCACTGCCACCGCTCGCGCGACGAAGCGGAGCTTCTGGTTCAAACGATTCGCGCCGCCGGCGGCGCCGCGGCGGTGGTGACGGCCGACCTGAGCGAGCCCGATGCCGCGGCCGCCCTGGCCGGAGAGGCGGAGGACCGGCTCGGCCCTCTGTCGATCCTGGTCAACAACGCGTCGATCTTCGAGCCGGATACGGTCGCGGATTTCGACTGGGAGCTTTGGGACCGTCACTTCGCCATCCACCTCAAGGCGCCGGTCGCGCTGGCAAGGGCGTTCGCCAAGCGCCTCCCAGCGGAGGCGGAGGGGCTCGTCGTCAACGTCATCGATCAGCGTGTCCTGCACCCCAATCCGCGCTATTTCTCCTACATGCTGTCGAAATCGGCCCTGTGGACGGCCACCATGACCATGGCGCAGGCTATGGCGCCGCGCATCCGCGTCAATGCGATCGGTCCCGGCCCCACCTTCGCCAGCAGCCGGCAGCAGGCCGCCGACTTCGCCGCGCAGGTCGACGGGCTGATCCTCAAGCGTCCGCCGGCGCCGGCCGAGTTCGGCGCAACCGTACGCTATCTCTGGGAGGCGCGCTCGATCACCGGCCAGATGATCGCGCTGGATGGCGGCCAGCATCTTGCCTGGGAGACGCCGGACCTGGCAGGCATGACCGAATGAGTGCTCGCCAGCTAAAGATGCCGCCGATCCCGCGCAAGGACAGCGCGGCGGAGGACATTGCCGGCTACCTGCCCGACGCCGAGGCGGACGAGGAAGAGGATATTGTCGTCGAGCCCGCGCCAGCCGAAGGTCCCGATCTGCCGTTCACCGCCATCGACTGGAGCGGGCAGGCTGGAGAGGCTGCTGGCAAGGCGGGCGCCGACGTCATCCAGGCGCTGGTCAAGCGGCTGCCCAACGCGCCCGGCGTCTACCGTATGATGAACGCTGCCGGCGACGTGCTCTATGTCGGCAAGGCGCGCAGCCTGAAGAAGCGTGTCACCGCCTACGCGCAGGGCCGCTTCCACACCAACCGCATCGGCCGGATGGTGCGCGAGACCGTCACCATGGAATTCGTGGTGACGCGCACCGAGATCGAGGCGCTGCTGCTCGAAGCCAATCTGATCAAGCGCTTGCGCCCGCGCTTCAACGTGCTGTTGCGCGACGACAAGTCGTTTCCTTATATCGTCGTCACAGGCGACCATCCGGCGCCCGGCATCTTCAAGCACCGGGGCGCGCGATCGCGCAAGGGCGACTATTTCGGCCCCTTCGCCTCGGCCGGCGCGGTCGGCCGCACCATTAACGCGTTGCAGCGGGCTTTCCTGCTAAGAACCTGCACCGACTCGGTTTTCGAGACGCGCACCCGGCCCTGCCTGCTGTTCCAGATCAAGCGCTGCTCGGGTCCGTGCACCGGCGAGATCTCGCCGGTCGACTATGCCGAACTGGTGGGCGAGGCGAAGGACTTCCTGTCCGGCCGCAGCCAGAAGGTGAAGACGCAGATCGGCGCGGCCATGCAACTGGCCTCCGACGATCTCGATTTCGAACGTGCCGCAATCTACCGCGACCGCCTCGCGGCGCTGTCGCATGTGCAGAGCCATCAGGGCATCAACCCGCAATCGGTCGAGGAGGCGGACGTCTTCGCCCTGCATCAGGAGGGCGGCCAGAACTGCATCCAGGTGTTCTTCTTCCGCACCGGCCAGAACTGGGGCAACCGCGCCTACTTCCCAAAGGCAGACCCCGCCTTGGAAGCGGGCGAGGTGCTGGGCTCCTTCCTCGCTCAGTTCTACGACGACAAGCCCAGCCCGCGGACGATCCTGCTGGCGCAGCAGGTCGAGGAGCAGGAACTGCTCGCCCAGGCGCTGGCGACCCGGGCCGGCCACAAGGTGTTGATCGGCGTGCCGAAGCGCGGCGAGAAGAAGGACCTCGTCGACCATGCGCTGCAGAACGCGCGCGAGGCGCTGGCGCGGCGGCTGGCCGAGACGTCGACGCAGGCGCGGCTGCTGGAAGGTCTGAAGGAAACGTTCGGCCTGGAAAAGATCCCGACGCGCATCGAAGTCTACGACAACTCGCACATCATGGGCACCAACGCCGTCGGCGCCATGATCGTCGCCGGACCGGAAGGCTTCGTGAAGAACCAGTACCGGAAATTCAACATCCGATCGACCGAGATCACGCCCGGCGACGATTTCGGCATGATGCGCGAGGTCATGGAGCGCCGCTTCTCCAGACTCCTGAAGGAAGAACAGGAGAACGGCGCTTCCGCCGGCGACGATGCGTTGGCCGAGGAGAACGGCAACGGCGCCTTTCCGGCCTGGCCGGACGTCATCCTCATCGATGGCGGGCAAGGGCAGATGTCGGCGGTGCGGGGCATTCTCGACAAGCTCGGCGTCGCCGGACGCGTCACCGCCATCGGCGTCGCCAAGGGCGTCGACCGCGATGCGGGGCGGGAGCGGTTCTTCGTCGCAGGCCGCGAGTCCTTCACCTTGCCGGTGCGCGATCCCGTGCTCTATTTCGTCCAGCGGCTGCGCGACGAGGCACACCGCTTCGCCATCGGCTCGCACCGCGCGCGCCGCAAGAAGGAGATGACGAAGAACCCGCTCGACGAGATCGCTGGAATCGGCCCGGGCCGCAAACGCGCCTTGCTGATGCATTTCGGAACCGCGAAAGCGGTCAGCCGGGCGGCGATGGACGACCTGATGGCGGTCGACGGCATCTCGGAATCGGTCGCTCGCGCGGTTTACAATCATTTTCACGAGAATTGATGCGGCTTCGCCCTAATTGTGCCTTGGTCCAACCGACTTGGCCTGTTGACCCGCTGCAACACCTTCTGATTTGAGTACGCAGATGGCTACGACGGAAAAAATGGCAAAGCGCGCGTTCAACCTTCCGAACATGCTGACCTACGGGCGCATACTCGCTGTGCCGCTGGTCGTGCTGTGCTTTTTCCTGGAGGGCCGGCTGCAATCCAGCGAGTTCGCACGCTGGAGCGCTTTCCTGATCTTCATCGTGGCGAGCCTGACCGACTATCTCGACGGCTATCTCGCCCGCGCCTGGCAGCAGACCTCCAACATCGGCCGCATGCTCGACCCGATCGCCGACAAGCTGCTGGTGGCGACCTGCCTGCTGCTGCTTGCCGCCGACACCGATCATCGCGGCGGCATCGCCGGCTGGTCGCTGTGGGCGGCGATCATCATCCTGTGCCGCGAGATCCTGGTTTCGGGCCTGCGCGAATACCTGGCCGAGCTCAAGGTGAGCGTGCCGGTGACGCAACTCGCCAAGTGGAAGACCACGGTGCAGATGGTGGCGATCGCCTTCCTGCTGCTCGGGCCGGCCGGCGACAATATCGTGCCCTACTGGACGCAAACCGGTCTCGTCCTGCTTTGGGTGGCGGCCCTGCTCACCCTATATACCGGCTACGACTATTTCCGCGCCGGGCTGAAGCACATCGTCGACGAATGAGCGAGCAAACCGTCAAGCTGATCTATTTCGCCTGGGTGCGCGAGCGCATCGGCCGTTCCGAGGAGGACGTGGCCCTGCCGGCGCAGGTCCGGTCGGTGCGCGACCTGCTCGCCTGGCTGCAAGGGCGCGGCGACGAATATGCGAACGCGCTGCGCCATCCCGAGGCAATCCGCGTCGCCATCAACCAGGAGCATGTCGACCACCGCGAGGCTGTCGCCGGGGCGCGCGAGATCGCGCTGTTCCCGCCGATGACCGGAGGCTGATCCGGTGGCAGTCGAGCCGACCGTGCGCATCCAGCGCCGGGATTTCGACGCCGCCGCCGAGAGCGCGCGGCTGACGGCCGGCCGCTCCGATGTCGGCGCCGTCGTCACCTTCACCGGTCTGTGCCGCGACGAGGCGGGCACGCTCGCGGCGCTGGAGCTGGAACATTATCCCGGCATGGCCGAGGCCGAGATCGGCCGCATCGCCAGGCAGGCGGCCGAACGCTGGCCGGTCAGCGGCCTGACCGCCATCCACCGCTTCGGCCGCATCGAGCCGGGCAAGAACATCGTCCTGGTGGTCGCGGCCTCGGCGCACCGCGAGGCGGCGTTCGCGGCCGCCTCCTTCGTCATGGACTACCTTAAGACGCGCGCGCCCTTCTGGAAGAAGGAGCATCGCCGCGACGGCAGCAGCGGCGACTGGGTCGAGGCGAAGGCGGCGGACGACGCCGCCGCCTCTAGGTGGAAGTGAGCCTGAGCCGGCTCAGGCGAACAGGAAATCCGAGTTCCATTCGAGCTGCCACAGCTGCAGCCCCGACAGCAGGATCGAGCCCGAGCCGACCTGCAGCAGCACGCCTTCCGACGTCTGCACCGCGCCGGCCTGCACCTGCGCGAGCGTCGCGTCGGTCCAGGTGAAGTCGATGCGGTCGGCGCCGTTGCCGAAGTCGGTGATCGTATCGTGGCCGTTGCCGTAGTCGAACCGCACCAGGTCGGCGCCGGCGCCGAGCGTGAAATTGTCGTTGCCTTCGCCCAGCACGACAAAATCGTCGCCGGCACCCGCCTGGATATTGTCGTCCCCGGCTTCGCCCCACAGCACGTCGTTGCCGTCGCCGCCCTCGATATAATCGTTGCCGTTGCCGCCATAGACGATGTCGATGCCGGCCTCGCCGAATAGGCCGTCATTGCCGTCATTGCCGGACAGCGTATCGTTTCCGTCGCCGCCGAAGAGGGCATCGTTGCCGCCATCGCCGGTCAGGGCGTCGTTGCCGGCCTGGCCGAAGATCGAATCGTCGCCCAAGCCGCCGGAGATGCGGTTGGCGGCCGCCGATCCGATGATCGTGTCGCGAAAATTGCTGCCGGTCACGTTCTCGATGCTGATGAAGCTGTCGCCCTGGGCGTCGCCGCCGGCGCCCGCTCCCGAGGTGAGGTTGACGTCAACGCCGGCGCTGGAAGTCGAATAGGTCGCCAGATCGGTGCCGGCGCCGCCGTTCAGCACGTCGGCGCCCTTGTCGCCGCGCAGCGTGTCGTTGCCGTCGCCGCCCAGCATGGTGTCGTTGCCGTCGCCGCCGAGGAGCTGGTCGTTGCCGGAACCGCCATCGAGCTTGTCGTGGCCGCCCAGGCCGTAGAGCTTGTCGTTGCCGGCATCGCCGACCAGCACGTTGTTGGTGGCGGAGCCGCTTATCAAATCGGCATGCGCGGAGCCGATGGCATATTCGATCGAGATCAGCTGGGCGTTGGTGCCGGTGCCGGTCGCCGTTCCGGTGGCGAGATTGACGGTGACGGCGGCCGTGTGCCCTCTGAACGAAACCGTGTCCGTGCCCGCCCCGCCATCGACGATTTCACGCGCGCCGCCGGCCGCGTTCGGGCCGGGCAGCAGCGTGTCGTTGCCGCTGCCGCCGAAGAGCTGGTCGGTGCCGTCGCCGCCGAAGAGCTTGTCGTTTCCGATGTCGCCCGTGAGTTTGTCGTCGCCGCCATATCCGTAGATGATGTCGTTGCCGGCCCTGCCGTTCAGGGTGTTGTTGAAGTCGTTGCCGTAGATCGTGTCGTCGCCGGAAAGGACGAGCGGCATGATGTTGGCCAGATTGGCGAGCAGCGTCGCCTTGGCTATCGACAGGCCGCTGACCTGGAACTGCGGAAGCGTCGAGTGAATGTAGCTCGAGGCATAGCTGAGGGCGGTCACGTTGTTGGCCGCGTCGAGCGTGACCGAGACCTTGCTGGGCACCGTCGTCGGGCTTGACGCGGGTGCCGTGAAGGTCATTCCGCCTGGAAAGGTGGTCGTCGACCACCCCGAAAGGGAAAGCGTTTCGGGAAGAGAGCCCGCCTGGGTTTGGCTGGCCGGATTTGCAACGCCCAACTTCACGACTGCCACGACACATCTCCTGATTGAGTTCAGGAGGCTTCAGTGCAGTATCCGGATGCAGGCGGCAAGAAGATAGTAAAGATAACGTTAACGCGGAACCTCTGACGGCTCCGCGTTAACCATCGCCGTTCGGCTTGGGATCAGCCGACGATCTCGGTGTCGGAGAACCAGTAGCGGATCTCCTGCGCGGCGGTCTCCGCGCCGTCGGAGCCGTGCACGGAATTCTCGCCGATCGACAGCGCATGCACCTTGCGGATGGTGCCCTCGTCGGCATTGGCCGGGTTGGTGGCGCCCATCACTTCGCGATTCCTGGCAATGGCGTTCTCGCCCTCGAGGACCTGCACGATGGTCGGACCGGACGACATGAATTCGACGAGCTCGCCGAAGAACGGCCGCTCCTTGTGCACGGCATAAAAACCCTCCGCCTCGCGGCGGCTCATCCACACGCGCTTCGACGCGACGACGCGCAGGCCGGCCTCCTCGAGCATCTTGGTGATCGCGCCGGTGAGGTTGCGTCGGGTCGCGTCGGGTTTGATCATCGAAAACGTGCGTTCGATCGCCATGATATGTCCTTGTCAAGCGTGAAAGGGGAAGGTGGCGGTGCGTATACAGGCCGTCCGATCCCTTGCCAAGGGGCCGGTTGCCGCGCGGGGCGGGTTACCGGCCAGCTTCCGGGAGCCTGGGCCGGACGCCGAGGTTTTCAGGTTGCCGCGCTGACGCTTCGCCCGAGGCCACCATGAAGGTCGAGGCAGCGCTCGAACCAGACGGCGACCGGGTCATCCGCCAGGAGAACCTGGAACGGCGAGCTGATGCGCATCCACTGGAAGGCGCCGAAGACGATGTAGTCGGCGAAAAGCGGCGAGGCCCCGCCGATGAACGGCTGGTAGGCAAGCATGCTGCGCAGCGGCTCCAGTGTTGCGCGAAAGGCGGCGAGCCGCCTTTCCCGGTCGAGGGGAACTTCCTCCAGCCTTTTGCCGAAACGCTTCTCGCGGCTGTCGCGGAAATAGGCCTGGTCCTCCGCTGCCAGCATGGAATGGATATCGAGCAGCGCCGCCGCGCCGAGATAGGGATGGACGGTAAGTTGCGACCAGCGCTCGATGAAGCGTGCCGCAGCGATGCCGCCCGGCCCGCCGAACAGGCTCGGGCGCGTGGGATAGGTCTCATCCAGGTAGAGCGCGATCGAGAAGGAATCAGGGACGACCTTGTCGCCGTCGCGGATCACCGGGACGGTTCTGGAGATGCCACCCTCGATCGCTCCGACCCGGGTGAACGGTACGGTCCGGCGTTCGAAATCGAGTCCCTTGTGCGCCAGCGACAGCACCGTCTTCCAGCAGTGCGGGCTGAAGGGGCGCGACGTGTCGGCGCCGGCGAGTTCGTAGAGGAGGATGGTCATTGGCGGCCCGTGTCCTTGCGGATAAGAGGAGCGTGACTGTCGCCGCACCGAGCCCGGAAGGGAAGCCGATGAAGCAGCATTTCCAGATGTTCGCCGCCTACAACCGTTGGGCCAATCAGCGCGTCTACGACGCTGTGGCCGAGTTGACGGCGGAGGAGTTTTCACGCGACACCGGCGCGTTCTTCACGTCCGCCATGGGCACGCTCAACCATCTGCTCGCCACCGACCGCATCTGGATGAAGCGTTTTACCGGCGAGGGCGACGCGCCGGCCAGGCTGGACGCGATCCTGCACCGGGATTTCGCGCCGCTGCGCAAGGCGCGGATCGCCGAGGACGACCGCATCGTCGGATGGATCGCCGGCCTGGGCGAAGAGCAGTTCGCCGGCCGTTTCACCTACATCACCGCCACCGACGTGCGCACCATCTCGCAGCGGCTGGCGCCGGCGCTGGCGCATCTGTTCAACCACCAGACCCACCATCGCGGCCAGATGCACACGATCCTGACGGGCCTGGGCAAGCCGTCGCTGACGCTCGACCTCATCTATTTCCAGCGCACCGACGAGGGCAGGGCGTTTGCGTGAGACCGGGGTCACACCGAACGATTGTAGGCCTTCAGGCCGAGTTCGGATTCCATGGCGATGAAATCGCGGTCGTTGTGCAGCAGCGGCACGTCGTTTTCGATGCACCAGGTGGCGATGACGACATCGACTGTGCCGCGAATGGTTACACCCTTCGCGCGCAGCCTGCGGTAGTTCCCGGCAGCCTTGAGGGCAATCTCCATCCCGCACAGGTCTCTGGACGGAAGGCGCAGCAGCGCTGACGCGACCAGCTTCTCTTCCCTCGCGCCCTTGATGCCTTGCAGGACTTCCGCGGCGATCAGGTCGCCGACGAGAACTTTCTTCGCCGCCAGCAGATCATCCAGAGCGAGAGTATCCGTTGAGGCGTGCTGTCTGAAGAACGCGACCCATACCGATGTGTCGACGAGGATCAAAAACGGTCACGCCGCATTGCGTCGAGGTCGCCCTCCCATTCGACCTTGCCCCGCAAGCTGCGCAAAACATTGATGGCGCGCTGCTGCCTCAACTGATCGCGCACGGCGTTGTTGACGGCTTCTTTCATGGTCCTGGCGCCGGTCATGGCCATCAACTCTTTCACGGCCTTCTCGTCGATATCAATGTTCGTGCGCATGCCGGCTCTCGATGTGTATTGTCGTTGCCAGTATACACATCGCACCATATTTGTTCAACGCCCGCCTTGCCCTTGCTCCAGCCTTCGGCCAAAAGCGCAGGGCCATGCTGACCATCACCGATCTTTCGCTCCGCGTCGCCGGACGGCTCCTCCTCGATCATGCCTCGCTCTTCCTGCCGGAAGGCACGAAGGCGGGGCTGGTCGGCCGAAACGGCACGGGCAAGACCACGCTGTTCCGCGCCATCACCGGCGATCTTTCCAGTGAGACCGGTTCGATCGCGCTGCCGAAGAACACGCGCATCGGCCAGGTCGCTCAGGAGGCGCCCGGGACAGAGGAGCCGCTGATCGACATCGTGCTGTCCGCCGACAAGGAGCGCGCCGCGCTGCTGGCGGAAGAGAAGACCGCGACCGACCCGGAGCGCATCGCCGAGATCCACATCCGGCTGGCCGACATCGACGCGCATACGGCCGAGGCGCGCGCCGCTACCATTCTCGCCGGCCTCGGCTTCGACGCCGAGGCGCAGCAGCGGCCGGCCTCGTCCTTTTCCGGCGGCTGGCGCATGCGCGTGGCGCTGGCCGCGGTGTTGTTCTCGGAGCCGGATCTGCTGCTGCTCGACGAGCCGACCAACTATCTCGACCTCGAAGGCACGCTGTGGCTGGAGACCTACGTCGCCAAATATCCGCGTACGGTGCTCCTGATCAGCCACGACCGCGACCTGCTCAACCGCGCCGTCAACTCGATCGTCCATCTCGACCAGCAGAAGCTGACCTTCTGGCGCGGCGGCTACGACCAGTTCGAGCGCCAGCGTTCCGAGCAGCTTGAACTGCAGGAGAAGAGCCGCGTCAAGCAGGAGGCGCAGCGAAAGCACCTGCAGTCCTTCGTCGACCGCTTCCGCGCCAAGGCGTCGAAAGCCAGGCAGGCGCAGTCGCGCATCAAGGCGCTGGAGAAGATGAAGCCGATCGCGGCCGCGATCGACGACACGGTGCGGCCGTTCAACTTTCCCGAGCCGGTGAAGACGGTGGCTTCGCCGATCGTGGCGCTGGACGGGGTTTCGGTGGGCTATCAGCCCGGCAGCCCCATCCTGAAGAAGCTGTCGCTCAGGATCGACGCCGACGACCGCATCGCCCTGCTCGGCGCCAACGGCAACGGCAAGTCGACCTTCGCCAAGCTTCTGGCCGGGCGGCTGAAGGGGGACGCCGGCACGATGACGATCGCGCCCGGACTGAAGGTGTCGATCTTCGCGCAGCACCAGCTCGACGACCTCAGGCCGGAAGAAAACGCCTACGAGCATGTGCGCCGCATGATGCCGGAGGCGCCGGAATCGAAGGTGCGGGCGCGCGTCGCCCAGTTCGGGCTGACGACGGAGAAGATGAACACGCCGGCCAAGGATCTGTCGGGCGGCGAGAAGGCGCGGCTGCTGATGGGGCTGTCCGCCTTCGACGGGCCGAACCTGTTCATCCTCGACGAGCCGACCAACCACCTCGACATCGACTCGCGCGAGGCGCTGATGCTGGCGCTGAACGATTTTCCCGGCGCCGTCATCCTGATTTCCCACGACCGCCACCTGATCGAGGCGACGGCCGACCGGCTGTGGCTGGTCAAGGACGGCGCGGTGAACCCGTTCGACGGGGACATGGCCGACTATCGGCAGATCGTCACCGGCGTCTCGGCCGACCGGCGCGAGAAGCGCGAGGCGGAGAAGGCGTCGAAGGCCGACCGCCGCCGCGAGGCGGCCGCGCGCCGCGCCTCCGCCGAGCCGCTGGCCAAGGAAATTCGCGCCACCGAGGCGCTGATGGACCGGCTGCGCAAGCGCATCGACCAACTCGAGGACCGGCTCGCCGATCCGGCCGTCTACGAGAAGGACCCGACGACGGCCACCCAACTCGCCAAGGAGCGCGCGCAGCTTGCCGCGCAACTCGGGAGCCAGGAAGAGCGCTGGCTGGAGATGTCGGCGGAGTATGAGGCGGCGACGGCGGAGTAGGCGACTTTTTGTTGTATATTACCGGCTTCGGGCGGCCGACGACAAGGTCTTCCGAATGGTGGCGAGCGTACCGCTTTTCCTGGAATACGAGGCGGTTCTGACACGGCCCGAGCATTTGCTGGCGACGGGACTGAATGTCGGCGCGGTCGCGGGTTTTCTGGATTATCTGGCTGCATCGTGACCTTCAACTCTGGGCATTTTGCGCCGGCCTCGCGTTTCGGGATCGAGATAGTTACTCCAGCGGAACTGATGAGGAGACTGGCATGACCAAAGCGAACTACGCCCTGCGCCTCCAGCCTTCGCTCAAGAACGCGGCCGAGCGCGTCGCCTCGGCGGAAGGGACGAGCCTCAACCAGTTCATTAACGTGGCGGTCGCGGAAAAGCTCTCTGCGCTGGAGACCGAAGAGTTCTTTCGCAAGCGCGCCGCCCGCGGCGACCGCAAGACGTTCCTGGCGTTTCTCGACGCAGCCGGCCACGAGCCGCCGGAAGACGGGGACGTCTTCGCGCCGCAGCCCGGCAATAAGGAATAGCTGGCCCTACGCACGCCTGCAGAAAATTGCTAAGCGTCGCTTCATGAACCAGCACGCCCGCATCGCGTCAGCAAAACTCAAGATTGGCCATTCGGCCTGCCCGCACGACTGTCCGTCGACCTGCGCGCTCGACGTCGAGCTGATCGACGAGCGCACCATCGGCCGCGTCCATGGCGCCAAGGACAATTCCTACACGGCCGGGGTCATCTGCGCCAAGGTGGCGCGCTATGCCGAGCGTGTGCATCATCCGGGCCGACTGCTGAAGCCGCTGGTGCGCGCCGGCGCCAAGGGGGAAGGCGCCTGGAAGGAAGCGAGCTGGGAGGCGGCGCTCGATCTGGTCGCCGAAAAATTCGAGGCGGCCGAGGCGAAGTTCGGCAGCGAGACCGTCTGGCCCTATTATTACGCGGGCACGATGGGGCTGGTGCAGCGTGATGGCATCCACCGGTTGCGGCACGCCAAGAAATATTCCGGCTTCTTCGACACCATCTGCACCAATCTCGCCTGGACCGGCTGGGTCATGGGCGCCGGCGCGCTGCGCGGCGCCGATCCGCGCGAGATGGCGAAGTCCGACTGTGTCGTCATCTGGGGCACCAATGCTGTGGTCACCCAGGTCAACGTGATGACCTACGCCGTGCGCGCCCGCAAGGAGCGCGGCGCGAAGATCGTGGTCGTCGACATCTACGACAATCCGACGGTGAAGCAGGCCGACATGGGGCTGATCGTCAGGCCGGGCACCGACGGCGCGCTCGCCTGCGCGGTCATGCATGTGCTGTTCCGCGATGGTCTTGCCGATAGGGCCTATCTGGAGAAGTACACGGACGATGCCCGGGGGCTGGAGGAGCACCTGCGCACGAGGACGCCGGAATGGGCTTCGGCGATCACCGGGCTTTCGGCCGCCGAGATCGAGGCTTTCGCGCAACTGGTCGGCACGACGCAGAAAACCTTCTTCCGCCTCGGCTATGGTTTTGCCCGCCAGCGCAACGGCTCGGTGAACATGCATGCGGCGCTGTCGGTCGCCGCCGTCACCGGCTGCTGGCAATATGAGGGCGGCGGCGCCTTCCATTCCAATTCGGGCGTGCTGAAACTCAACACCGAGCTGCTGGATGGCGCGCGGCTGCGCGACCCGAACATCCGCTTCCTCGACCAGTCGCGCATCGGTCCGATCCTGACGGGTGCGCCGGAAGCGCTGAACGGCGGCCCGCCGGTGACGGCGATGCTGATCCAGAACACCAACCCCGCCAATGTCTGCCCCGAGCAGCGGCTGGTGAAGAAGGGGTTTCTGCGCGACGACCTGTTCACCTGCGTGCACGAGCAGTTCATGACCGATACGGCAAAACTCGCCGACGTCGTGCTGCCGGCCACCATGTTCCTGGAGCACGACGACATCTACAAGGGCGGCGGCAACCAGCATGTCACGCTCGGGCCGAAACTGATCGAGCCGCCGGAAGGGCCGCGCCCCAACCATTTCGTCATCGAGGAACTGGCCAGACGGCTCGGCGTCGCGCATCTGCCGGGCTTCGGCATGACCGAGCGCGAGCACATCGAGGTGATGCTGGAAAAGAAGGGGCTGGGCACGTTCGACAGCTTCCGGGAGGAACGCTGGGCCGACCTCCAGCCGGATTTCGAGACCGCGCATTTCCTGAAGGGTTTTGGCCACGCCGACGGAAAATTCCGGTTCCGGCCGGACTGGACCGGCACGGTCGCGCCTAACCGGCCGCCGAGGAGCATCGGCATCCAGGGCGATGTGGCGCGGCTTCCGGAATTCCCCGACCATGTCGAACTGATCGAGGTTCCGGACGCCGAGCACTCGTTCCGCCTGGCGACCTCGCCGGCGCGCTCCTTCCTCAATTCCAGCTTCACCGAGACGCCCGGCTCGCGCCAGCGCGAGGGCCGGCCGGAGTTGCTGGTCCACCCGGAGGACGCCGCGGCGCTCGGCTTCGAAGGCGGCGACCGCGTCGAGATCGGCAACCGGCGCGGCGAGGTGGTGCTGCATGCAAAGCTGTTCGAGGGGGTGCGCCGCGGCGTCGTCATCGCCGAAGGCATCTGGCCGAACGACGCGCACGAGCGCGGCGAGGGCATCAACGTGCTGACCGGCGCGGACGCGCCGCCGCCCTATGGCGGCGCGGCGTTCCACGACAACCGGGTGTGGGTGCGCAAGGCGGCGTGAGGCCACGCTTGGTCGCAGTGTTCGCAGCTAAGGCCCCTGGTCTAAATCCTTCGGCCGCAGGCAATGGGTGAGCCGCGCCGTGCCGAGGCGCAGGTCTGCCCAACCGGCATCGAAGACGAGACGGGCGAGGGCGGCCGTCGGAAATTTCTCATCGAGCTGCTTCAGGGCGAGGGCGTCCGACGCGGGGGCGGCGAGCTGCTTTGCCAGATCACCGAGCCCGGGATTGTGGCCGAGCACCAGCAGCGTGCGGATCGCTCCGGCCGTCTTTCGCAGTTCGTCCAGCACCTGCTCCGCCGATGCCTCGTAGAGTTCTTTGCAGAATTCGACCTGGGGCGTCTCCGGCAGTTCGGCCGCAACAAGGTTCCAGCTCTGCACGGTGCGTCGGGCAGGCGACACGAGCGCCGCGTCCGGCAGCCAGTCACGCCAGGTGAGTTCGCGCCCCATTCGAGGCGCCGCCTTCATGCCGCGCAGGGCGAGCGGCCGGTCGAAATCGTCGAGCGTGTCGTCGGCCCAGCTCGACTTCGCATGGCGAAGCAGCAGCAGCGTCTTCATGCAGCTATCCTTTGATGCAGCGCATTTCGCTGCGTCCAGAACGAGGCACCTCGGCCGATCAGGCTCCGGAACGCTGCCATGGACTGACACGTCCGACCTTCTTCCAGATCCGCCGCGTCAGGCCCAGGCTTACGAGCAAGTCCTCCATCCACCAGCCGATCTGTAGCTTCCGCCCGTGCACGAACGGCAGCAGGGCCGTGTCCAGGAAAGTCAGCGGATTGAACGGGTTCGGCCGCATCGAGGCATAGATCTCCACACGCGTCGACGGCCGCAGCGACAGACCGCGTGCATGCAGGCCGAAGGTGTCGGCCACCACCAGCGTGTTTCCGGGGACGGCGAAGGTATGCCTGCCCGGCAGTCGCAGGATCGGGAGCTGTTCGTCGGCGACGCGGAATGCGCCTCCCTTGGTGACCTTCCGAGACGCGAGCACGCTCCGGCGCTTGTGCCAGGCCTGACGCCGCTTCGTCGGCCGATGCGAGCCGGGCACGTAAGTGAACGGCCCCTGATCCGGTTCGACGCCATGGAGGAAGAACCAGGCCTTCATCGTCGGGTGGAATGTGTCCATGTGCAGCTTCGTCTGAGGGTCGGACCTGGACCCGCCCGACAGTGCGAAGATCGTCTGGATGCAGACGATCGGCTCGGCGTTGAAGCCGCCGATATAGCGGGTGAGACCGCGCCACTCGGCCGATTCGAGCAGCAGGCGCAGATGCGGCGCCCGCGCCAGGACTGCCGGCGTGACCGCGATGCGCCGGGTCACGGCGTTGCCCTCGATCATGTCGCGGGCGGGTGCCGTGAGCACGCGGATTTCCTCGACCAGCGCGGCATAGTCGGTTTCCTGGAGGAGGTTGCGCTTCTCGACGAAACCGTGTTCGGCAAAGAAGGCCCGATCCACCTCCGGCACGAGCCTTGCCAGCCGGCCACGCCGCATGTCGGCGATGCGATGCGCAAGGCGCATCCGCCAGACATGCAGCCCCCGCCGGTTGAGGCCGGCGTCTCCAATCAGCGGGTCGGCGAAGGACTTGTAGCCCGAGACCAGCCTCAGCGCCGACAGCGGAAAAAGCAGATAGCCGAGTGGCCCGCGGAGATTCATCAGGGATGCCTCATGACCTCGCGCCTGATGGGTCGCAATCCATGCTCACGGCGTGAACCGTGCCAGCGCCTCCAGGTCGATCTGGCCGGCCGACGCTACCAGGGAATCGAGCGCGGCCATCTCCGAGACAACCGGGGTGGAAGGATCGAACACGGTCGCGCCGCTCACCATCCGGGCCTTGCCCTCGGCGACCAGCTTCAATGCCCGCGGATAGAGGCGATGCTCGGCCTTCAGCACCCGAACAGCCAGCGTGTCGGCGTCGTCGTCCGGCAGCACCGGCACGGCCGCCTGCGCTATGATCGGCCCGCCATCCATCTCCGCCGTCACGAAATGCACGGTGCAGCCATGGATACGCACGCCCGCTGCCAGGGCCTTGCGATGCGTGTCGAGGCCCCTGAACAGCGGCAGCAGCGCCGGGTGGATGTTGATCATCCTGCCCTGCCATTCGGCGACGAAGGCGTCGGTCAGGAGCCGCATGTAGCCGGCCAGGCAGACGATCTCGGTACCGAAGGCATGCAGCGTCGCATCGATCGCCTGATCATGCGCTTCCTTGCCGGAATAGTCGGATCGGGGCACGACCCGGATCGGGATGCCGGCGGCCTCGGCAACGAGCAGGCCGGCAGCGTCCGCCTTGTCGGAAATGACGCCGACGATTTCGGCGGGGAAGTCGGCCTCCTTCGCGGCGGCGATCAGCGCCGCCATGTTCGAACCGCGTCCGGAGATCAGGATGGCGACGCGCTTACGGGTCATAGGTCGAGCGATCCCCGGTAGATGACGCCGGCGTCGCGCCGCGGCACGATGCGGCCGACCGGCGTCACCGTCTCGCCGGCTTCCTGGAGCACCGCCGCGACCTGTGCGGCCTGTCCGGCGGCCACGACGGCGATCATGCCGATGCCGCAATTGAAGGTGCGCATCATCTCCTCCGGCGCCACGCCGCCGGTCTTGGCCAGCCAGGAGAACACCGGCGGCACGTCGATCGCGGCGAGGTCGAGCTCGGCCGAAAAATCCTTCGGCAGCACGCGCGGGATGTTGTCGGGAAAGCCGCCACCGGTGATGTGCGCCAAGGCCTTGATGCCGTGCGTGCCCCGGACAGCCTTGAGGATCGGCTTCACATAGATGCGCGTTGGCTCCAGCAGCGCCTCGCCGAGGCTGGCTCCGTCGGCGAACGGCGCGGGATCGCCCCAGCCGAGGCCGGACATTTCGACGATGCGGCGGATCAGCGAAAAGCCGTTGGAATGGGCGCCGGAGGAGGCGAGGCCGAGCAACACGTCGCCCTCGACGATGTCGTCGGTGGGCAGCAGCTGGCCGCGCTCGGCGGCTCCGACGGCGAAGCCGGCGAGATCGTAGTCGCTGCCGTGATACATGCCGGGCATCTCGGCCGTCTCGCCGCCGATCAGCGCGCAGCCGGCCTGCCGGCAGCCGGCGGCGATGCCGGCGACGATCGCGGTCCCCTGGTCGGGATCGAGCTTGCCGGTGGCGAAATAGTCGAGGAAGAACAGCGGCTCGGCACCCTGGACGACGAGATCGTTGACGCACATGGCGACGAGGTCGATGCCGATCGTGTCGTGCCTGCCTGAATCGATGGCGATCTTCAGCTTGGTGCCGACACCGTCATTGGCGGCGACCAGCACGGGATCGGTGAAGCCGGCGGCCTTCAGATCGAAGAGGCCGCCGAAGCCGCCGATTTCGCCGTCGGCGCCGGGGCGCCGGGTCGACCGCACCAGCGGCTTGATCCGCTCCACCATGTCGTTGCCGGCGTCGATGTCGACGCCGGCCTGGGCATAGGTGAGCCCGTTTTTCTGCCCGCTCATCGCTTGCTTCCCGGCTGTTCGCAGACCCGGCTCTTCGCATGAACCGTATCGCCTCGCAAGGCGGCCAGTGCAAGCGCGGCTTCTGGCACTTGCGGGTTGCCGGCCTCTCGACCATGTATGCCAATGGAATGATTTGGGGAGAAACGGTTCGTGACCATCCCGAACCTGATCACCATCCTGCGTTTCCTGCTGGTGCCGGGCGTCGTATACGCCATGCTGTCGGGGCGCATGGACTGGGCCTTCGCGGGTTTTGTCATCGCCGGCGTCTCCGACGCCGTCGACGGCTTCATCGCGCGGCAGTTCAACCAGCGCAGCGAGTTCGGTGCCTATCTCGACCCGGTCGCCGACAAGCTGCTTCTGGTCAGCGTCTTCGTCGTGCTCGGGATGATGGGCGAGCTGCCGCTGTGGCTGGTGATCGCGGCCGTAACCCGCGACGCGCTGATCGTCACCGCGGTCATCCTGTCCTCCGTGATGGCGCGGCCGGTGGAGATGAAGCCGCTGCTGGTCTCCAAGGCCAACACGGCGCTGCAGATCGTGCTGGTGATCGTGGTCCTCGCCGAACTCGCCTTCCGGACCGATTTCGGCTGGCCGCTCGACGGCCTCGTCTATCTCTGCGGCCTCTTGACCGTCGCTTCCGCAGCGGCCTATCTCGTCGCGTGGCTGAGGCACATGAACGGCTATGGCGAAAGCACGACAACGCAGCGCTGAGGCTCCCGCCGGGGAAGCACCGTCGGGCACGCTCCAGCGCCAGATACGGTTCTGGATCATCGCCGCCGTAATCGTCGCGTTCTTCCTCTACATCTTCAGCGAGATCCTGCTGCCCTTCGTCGCCGGCATGGTGCTCGCCTATTTCCTCGATCCGGTCGCCGACAGGCTGCAGCGGCTCGGCCTGTCGCGCCTCATGGCGACCATCGTCATCCTGATCACCTTCGTCCTCGTGCTGGTGATCGCTCTGGTGATCCTGGTGCCGCTCCTCGCCTCGCAGCTCTCGGACTTCGCCGCCAAGGCGCCGGAATATCTGAGCCGCCTGCAGGCGCTCATCACCAGCTTCGACCCGCAGTGGCTGGAACGCCGCTTCGGCGTCAGCGCAAACGACCTGCGCGAGGGCCTGAATTCGCTGCTCGCTTCCGGCGCCGGCTTCGTGACCACCATCTTCACCTCGATCTGGAGCTCGGGCATGGCGCTGGTCAGCGTCGCCGGCCTGTTCGTGGTGACGCCGGTCGTGGCGTTCTACATGCTGCTCGACTGGGACCGCATGGTCGCCAAGGTGGACAGCTGGGTTCCGCGCGACCACGTCGGCACGGTCCGCCAGATCTTTGCCGATATCAACGCTGCGACGGCAGGCTTCGTGCGCGGGCAGGGCACGCTCTGCCTGGTGCTCGGCATCATGTATGCTGTCGGCCTTACCTTGACCGGACTGAATTTCGGCATCCTGATCGGCCTGTTCGCAGGACTGATCAGCTTCATTCCCTATGTCGGCTCGCTGGTCGGCCTGACGCTTTCGATCGGCGTTGCCTTCGTGCAGTTCTGGCCGGACTGGCTGATGATCCTGGCGGTGGCGGTGGTCTTCTTCATCGGCCAGTTCATCGAGGGCAACATCCTGCAGCCGCGGCTGGTCGGCAAGAGCGTCGGCCTGCATCCGGTATGGCTGATGTTCGCGCTGTTCGCCTTCGGCGCGCTGTTCGGCTTCGTCGGTCTGCTGATCGCCGTGCCGTCCGCGGCGGCGATCGCCGTGCTGGTGCGCTTCGCCATCTCGCGCTACCTCGATTCGCCGCTTTATGTCGGCCACTCGCAGGACGAGGCGCCGCCTGTGCGTGCCGGCAGGTCCGAACCCGTGGACTAGCGGCCATGGTTGCCTTCCTTCCCGCCGCCGCCCTTCGGGGCGCGTGAAAGACATGCCCATGCCCGACCGCCCGCGGCAATTGCCGCTCGACCTCGGCCACGTCGCCGGCCTCAGCCGCGACGACCTCGTCGTCTCCGCCGCCAACCGCGATGCCCTCGTACTGGTGGAGCGCTGGCCCGACTGGCCGTCCCCCGTGGTCGTGCTCGCCGGCCCGCCGGGGTCGGGCAAGTCGCACCTGGCCGCGATCTGGCGCGAGCGTGCCGCCGCCGCGCCGCTCAGCGCCGAAGCCGTCGCCGAGGCGGGCACACGCGAGGCGAGGCTGGAGTTCCTCGTGGAGGACGCCGACACGCCGCGCCTCGATCAGACCGGGCTGTTCCACCTGATCAACCGCGTGCGCGCCGGCGGCGGGCATCTGCTGCTCACCGCGCCGCGCTTCCCCTCGGCATGGAGCGTAACGCTCCCCGACCTCGCCTCGCGGCTCAAGGCGGCGACCGTGGTCGAAATCCAAGAGCCCGACGACCAGTTGCTCGCCGGCGTCATCACGAAACTCTTCGCCGACCGCCAGGTGGAGGTGGAGCCCAGCGTCGTGCAGTTCCTGGAACGGCGCATCGAGCGCTCGCTGTCGGCGGCCATCCGTATCGTCGGCCGGCTCGACGCCATCGCCCTGGAACGCAAGTCGCGCATCACCCGCGCGCTGGCGGCGGAAGCGCTGGCGGAGATGGAGCACGGCCGCGGGGAGCCGGGTATCTAACGCCGGCAGTCGGCTCCTCCGGACGGCGGTCCTGCCGATCGGCGCGGTCGCCGCCGGCCGAGCCTGCATTGCCGACAATCCCCGGCTAAGGCTTTGGTGGCAGCCGGGGGCGAACGGCGCTCCGTCCGCTTCTCCTCGCATGGAATAAGTCGTGTCGATGTTGTTCGCGTCGGCGCGATGTCCAGGAGCGATCCGCGTGGACAAAGCCGGCAGACCGGACCCGATCGCAACGCGGTCGCGGAGCCATTCTCGACCAGCCGCCCGTCCGGCGCCCGCCTTGGTCACCAGCCGTTACAAGTCCAACGGGTCGCCTGGCTGGGCGCCGTCGCGTGGGGGCCTCTGCTGCAATGGAATATAAATTCCATGTTGACTTGGCTAGGGAGTTATCGTTTCATTCTGTTGGTGAGGCAGGGACGGCTGAGCGAACCGGAGGCGATCATGGCGAATCCGCAGGACCAGGCCGCCCTGGACGTCATCACGATCGGCCGCGTCTCGGTCGATCTTTATGGCCAGCAGATCGGCTCGCGTCTCGAGGACATTGCTTCCTTCGCCAAGTCGGTCGGCGGCTGCCCGGCCAACATCGCAATCGGCACGGCGCGTCTCGGCCTGCGCTCGGCGCTGCTGTCGCGCGTGGGCGACGAGCAGATGGGCCGTTTCGTGCGCGAGCAGTTTTGCCGCGAGGGTGTTTCGGTGGATGGCCTCGTCTCCGACAGGGATCGCCTGACGGCTCTGGTTCTGCTGGCGGTGGAGGAGGAGGGCGTCTCGCCGATGATCTTCTACCGCTCCGACTGTGCCGACATGGCGCTCGACGAGCGAGACGTCGACGAGGCCTTCGTCGCCTCCGCCCGCGCGATCGTGGTCACGGGCACGCATTTCTCGCGGGAAAATACCGAGGCGGCCCAGCGCAAGGCGATCCGCATCGCCAAGGCGCATGGCCGCAAGGTGGTCTTCGACATCGACTACCGTCCGAACCTGTGGGGGCTCGCCGGCCATGCCGCCGGCTTCGAGCGCTATGTGAAATCCGACCGCGTCTCGGCGCGGCTGAAGACGGTGCTGCCGGACTGCGATCTGATCGTCGGCACCGAGGAGGAGATCATGATCGCCTCCGGCGCCGACGACGTTCTCTCCGCATTGCGGGCGATTCGCGCCGTTTCGCCGGCGACCGTGGTGCTGAAGCGCGGTGCGATGGGCTGCATCGTCTATGACGGCGAGATCAGCGACGACCTGGAGGGCGGCATCGTCGGAAAGGGCTTTCCGATCGAGGTGTTCAACGTGCTCGGCGCCGGCGACGCCTTCATGTCCGGCTTCCTGCGCGGCTGGTTGGGCGGCGAGAGCCTGGAGACCGCCGCGACCTGGGCCAATGCCTGCGGCGCCTTCGCGGTCTCGCGGCTGCTGTGCTCGCCCGAATATCCGACCTGGACCGAGCTGCGGCATTTCCTGGAGCATGGCAGTCCGCATCGGGCGCTGCGCAAGGACGAGACGATCAGCCACATCCACCGCGCCACCACCCGCCGCAAGCACATTCCATCACTGATGGCGCTGGCCGTCGACCATCGGGGCCAACTCGAAGCTGCCGCCGAGGCGGCGGGAGCCGCGCCAGAGAAGATCGGGCAATTCAAGGTGCTGGCTGTGAAGGCCGCCGCGCGAGTCGCGGCCGGACGGGAAGGCTACGGCATGCTGATCGACGAGAAGCATGGCCGCGACGCCATGTTCGAGTTCGCCCGCCATCCCTTCAGCTGGCTCGGTCGACCGGTGGAGCTGCCCGGCTCGCGGCCGCTGCGCTTCGAGTTCAGCCAGGATCTGGGCTCGCAGCTGGTCGAATGGCCGGTCGACCATTGCATCAAATGCCTGTGCTTCTATCATCTCGACGACCCGGCCGAACTGAAGGCCGAGCAGCAGGACAAGCTGCGGGCGCTCTCGGACGCCGCCCGCAGGGTTGGCCGCGAACTGCTGGTCGAGATCATCGCCGGAAAGCACGGGCCGCTTGCCGGCGATACGGTCCCGCGCGCGCTGGAGGAACTTTATGGGCTCGGCATCAGGCCCGACTGGTGGAAGCTGGAGCCGCAGGTCTCCGCTGCCGCGTGGCGGGGGATCGGCGCGACGATCGAGCGCAACGATCCCTATTGCCGCGGTGTCGTACTGCTCGGACTGGAGGCGCCGGAGGAAGACCTCATGCAGGCGTTCGACGCCGTTGCCGATGTCCCGGTGGTGAAGGGCTTTGCCGTCGGCCGCACGATCTTCGCCGCTTCCGCCGAGCGCTGGCTGGCCGGAAGGATCAGCGACGAGGAAGCGATCGACGAGATGGCCGGGCGTTTCGGGCGGCTGACCGAGGCTTGGCTTTCGCAGCGCGAGCCGAAGGCGGCGTAGCAGACCGACTTTGTGGTGGCGGGGCCGCCTAGCCTATCTTCGTCGCTCGCTTCGAGACGGCACGGGAGGAAAAGACATGAGCAAAACCATCCGCCTCACCATGGCACAGGCCCTGACGCGCTACCTTGCCGCCCAGATGACCGAAATCGACGGCAGCAAGGTGCCGCTGTTCGGCGGGGTATGGGCGATCTTCGGTCATGGCAATGTCGCCGGCATGGGCGAGGCGCTCTATCAGCAGCGCGACAGCCTCCCCACCTTCCGCGCCCACAACGAGCAGGCCATGGCGCATGCGGCGATCGCCTTCGCCAAGGCGCATTTCCGCCGCCGCATGATGGCCGCGACCACCTCGATCGGCCCGGGCGCGACCAATCTGGTGACGGCCTGTGCGCTGGCCCACGTCAACCGCCTGCCGCTGCTGCTGTTGCCCGGCGACGTCTTCGCCAACCGCAGGCCCGATCCGGTTCTGCAGCAGGTAGAGGATTTCGGCGACGGCACCGTCTCGGCCAACGACTGCCTGCGGCCGGTGTCGCGCTATTTCGACCGCATCACCCGGCCCGAGCAGATCATCACGGCGCTCGGCCGCACGATGCAGGTGCTGACCGATCCGGCGGAGTGCGGGCCGGTGACGCTGGCGCTCTGCCAGGACGTGCAGGCGGAGGCTTATGACTATCCGGAAAGCTTCTTCGCCGAGCGCCTGTGGCTGCCGCGTCGTCCGCGGCCCGACCGGCGCGAGCTGGAGGCAGCCGTCGCGGCGCTGAAGCGGGCGCAAAAGCCGCTGATCATCGCCGGCGGTGGCGTGCTCTATTCCGGCGCATCGCAAAAGCTCGCCGCCTTCGCCGAAAAATTCGGCATTCCGGTCGGCGAGACGCAGGGCGGAAAATCGTCGCTGCCCGACAGCCATCCGCTCAATATGGCGGCCCTCGGCGTCACGGGTACCACGGCGGCCAACCGTCTGGCCGCCGAAGCCGATCTGGTGCTGGCCGTCGGCACCCGCCTCCAGGACTTCACCACCGGCTCCTGGGCGCTGTTCAAGCGCGACAGCAAGGCGATCGTCGGCCTCAACGTGCAGCCTTTCGATGCCGGCAAGCACCGGGCGCTGCCGCTGGTGGCCGATGCCGCCGAAGGCCTGGACGCGCTGGCCGATGCCTTGGAGGGCTGGAAGGCGCCTGGCGGCTGGGTCGAGACGGCGAAGCAGGGGAAGGCGGACTGGCGTTCCGTGGTCGAGCGCGTCACCGCCTCGACCAACGTTCCGCTGCCGTCGGACGCGCAGGTGATCGGCGCGGTGCAGCGCGCGCTCGGCGAGGAGGTCGTCCTGCTGCACGCGGCCGGCGGCCTGCCCGGCGAGTTGCACAAGCTCTGGCGCGCCGGCTCCCCCGGCTCCTATCACGCCGAATACGGCTATTCGACCATGGGCTACGAGATTGCCGGCGGGCTCGGCGTCAAGATGGCGAAGCCGGCGCAGGAGGTGGTCGTCATGGTCGGCGATGGCTCCTACCTGATGCTGAATTCCGAGGTCGCTACTTCGGTCATGCTTGGATTGAAGCTGATCGTCGTGCTGCTCGACAATCGCGGCTTCGGCTGCATCAACCGGCTGCAGATGGCGACCGGCGGCGCCAGCTTCAACAACCTGCTGGGCGACACCCGCCACGAGATCTTGCCCGACATCGACTTCGCCGCCCACGCCGCGAGCCTGGGTGCGATCTCGGAGAAGGTGGCCTCGATCGCCGGCCTGGAGGCGGCCTTGGCCAAGGCGCGGGGCAACGACCGCACCACCGTCGTGGTGATCGACACCGACCCGCTGGTATCGACCGACGAAGGCGGCGCCTGGTGGGATGTCGCGGTGCCGGAAGTGAGCGCGCGCGAGCAGGTGGTCGCGCGCAGGCGCGACTATGAGCAGGCACTGGAGCGCCAGGCGATTGGGGATTGAGGCCGGCCGTTCCGCCTTCGGGATTAAGCTATCCGCGGATCGAAGCGATGCGCTAGAAGGGACGGCGCGACCTTCTCGATCCGATGGCAGGCCTTGATGACCAAAGACACCGACCACCCGTTCCTCCGCCCCCTCTGGCGCCGCGTCGCGCTGGTGGTCTTCTGCGCCGCCTGGGCGGTCTGGGAGTTCTCCAACGGCGAGACCTTCTGGGGCACGCTGGCCGCCGGCATGGCGGTCTACGGCGCCTGGATTTTTGTCATTTCCTACAAGGCGCCCGTGGACGGGCCGACGGAAGAAAGGAAGGAGTGATGTCGAAACTCCTGGTCAGGCCGAAGGGCGGCAACGGGCTGCTCGCCAAAGTCACGCCGGAAAGCGCCGGCTGGCGCTATGTCGGCTTCGAGCTGCACCGGCTCCGGCCGGGAGACACGGTTTCCGCCGAAACGGGAGGGCAGGAGGCGTGCCTGGTGTTCGTCAGCGGCCGCGGCCGGGCGACTGCGCAAGGCCGGGATTTCGGCCTGCTCGGCGAGCGCATGTCGCCCTTCGACGGCAAGCCGTGGTCGCTCTACGTGCCGCAGGACTGCGACTGGTCGGTCACGGCCGAGACGGATCTCGAGCTTGCCGTCTGCCTGGCGCCAAGCCTGGGCGGCGGCCTTCCGGCCCGTGTCGTCGGCCCCGACGATGTCAGCCAGGAGGTGCGCGGCAAGGGCACCAACACGCGCTATGTCACCAACATCCTGCCGGAGGGCGAGCCGGCCGATTCGCTGCTGGTGGTCGAGGTGATCACCCCGGGCGGCCACACCTCCAGCTATCCCCCGCACAAGCACGACCGGGACGACCTCCCGACCGAATCCTACCTGGAGGAGACCTATTACCATCGCATCAACCCGCCGCAGGGTTTTGCCTTCCAGCGCGTCTATACCGATGCCGACGCGGACGGCAGGCGCTCGCTTGACGAAACGATGACGGTGGAGGACGGGGACATCGTCATCGTGCCCGAGGGCTATCACCCCTGCGCGGCCTGCCACGGCTACGACCTGTATTATCTCAACGTCATGGCCGGCCCGACGCGCACGTGGAAGTTCCACAACGCACCCGAGCACGCCTGGATGCTCAAGGCGTAAGGCCGCCGGCCGGCAAAGCTCAACTCGTGCGGGCTGAGCGGGATGCGGCGCGCGGGGCCGTTCGACGCTTGGCTGCCGGCTTGCGACCATTGCTGCCGGCCCGGGCCGGCCGGCGCGGGGCCTCGGGCACCGGCTCGAAGTCGGACGGGACGGCGTTCAAAAATTCCTTGCCTATCCGGTAAGCCGCATAGAAAGCGGCGCCGGCGATAACGAGGCGGATCACCATCGCTTCCTCCTAGCGGTCCACGAACTTGTTGAAGCGGCTCGGCTTGCCGTCGCCGGTCTTGTCTTGGTGCAGGAAAGCCAGCCGGTTCTTGTCGAAGATGTCGAAGAACTCGTCCCATCCGATATGGTCGAAATTCTCCTCCTTCTCACCGAAATCGATCCGCAGCACGCCGCCGCTGCCGCCCGTGCGGACCACGGCGGGTTTGCCGTCGCGCTCCTCGGTCCATTTCCTGATTTCGGCGTGGTCAGTGGTGGTGGTCGCTTCGCTCATCGGAACCTCCATGTCGTGCCCGACTAACGGGTGTCCGCGCTACGGGTTCCGGGAACCGCCGCCGCCCTGCGTCATTGATTCCGCAGCCGAAGGGAGACCGACATGGCTGACATCCTCGATTTCAGCGCCGACCGGGTGTTCGTGAGGCCAGCCGAACGCGGCTGGATGGTGCGCATCGTGGAGGGCGGCCGGAGGATGGACTATGCCTTCGAGCGCAAGGCGTGGGCGGAGATTTTCGCGCGCTACGAGCGGCAAAGGATGTTCGGGAGATGAGCGTGCCGGAGCGACGCTATAACCCATTGAAAAAGAGAACGAATTTGGCGATCCCGACAGGATTCGAACCTGTGACCATCGGCTTAGAAGGCCGGTGCTCTATCCAGCTGAGCTACGGGACCGTCGCGCCTGGGCGCAGCCGCACGGGTACTGCGAAACTGTCCCGTCAATGCGTCCAGGGTATCTTGCGGTCATAGCGGAAATTCTCCGCATAGGAAATCTGCCGCCGCTTGGCTTCCTTGGGCTCCTGCACGCGATAGGCGAGGCCATGCTTCTCGGCGTAAGCCACCGCTTCCTCGCGCGTGTTGAAGGTCAGCCGGATCTGGCTCTTCATGTCGGAGGAGGTGGTGTAGCCCATCAGCGGGTCGATCTTGCGCGGCGTTTCCGGATCGAATTCGAGTACCCAGTAGCCGGTCTTGGCCGTGCCGGACTGCATGGCGGTCTTGGCGGGGCTGAAAATGCGCGCTGACATCGGTTCCCTCATGCATGCTGCCGCTGGTCGGAGTGGCAGGATTCGAACCTGCGACCCCCTGATCCCAAATCAGGTGCGCTACCAGGCTGCGCTACACTCCGATGGTCGGAACCCCTAGTGAAGCGGACGGCTTCGCGCAAGCGGAAAACCGTCGCAGCGATCTCGTGACTGTCGCAGGCGGCCGGGGCGTCCGCTAGATGATGACGAAGTCGGCCACCGCGACTGTCGGCGCTCCGGTGAGTGTCGCGATCACGATCGCCGCTCCCGCGCCGCTGCCGTCGGCGTCGTAGCGCAGGATCCCGGTATCGGTCTCGTAGAGGAAGCGATGGTCGACGGTCGTCGCCGTGCCGGTCGTGTCGGCGAGGAACCGGTTCGCGGCCAGTGCGCCAGCGGGCAACCCTCCGAAGACGGAGCCGGTGAAGCGGAAGTAATCGTCGTTGCCGGCCGCGCTCGGCGAAAAGTCCCTGATCGTGTCGCCGCCATGAGCCGTCGAGGTGTAGTCGAAGCCGTCATTGCCGCCCCCGCCGGTCAGCGCGTCGGCACCGGTGCCGCCAAGCAGCGTGTCGTTGCCCTCCATGCCTTGCAGCGTGTCGTTGCCGCTGCCGCCGAGGAGCCGGTTGACGGCGGCGTCGCCGCGCAGCACGTCGCCGAACTTCGTGCCGGTGACACGCTCGATCGACACGATGGTGTCGAGCGCCGCCTCGCCTTCGGCGGCAAAGGAGGCGTCGAGGGCAAGCTTGATGCGCACCGTCGCCACGTTGGCGTAGGTGATGGCGTCGAAATCGTCGCCGCCGTCGAGCGTGTCCGCCCCATCGCCGCCTTCCAGCGTATCGTTGCCTTCCCCGCCGTCGAGGCTGTCGTCGCCGGTGCCGCCGATCAGCGTATCCGTGCCGTCGAGCCCCGAGAGCGCGAAAGCTGCGTCGAGCACCGTCATCACGTCTGCGTGGGCGGAGCCGATCACGGCTTCCACGTTCACGGCGCCGTCGCCTGCCGCGCCGTCGGCGCCCTGCAGGACGGAACCAACCTGCGTGATCGTCACGCCCGTTGCGCTTCCGCTGTAGTCTACGGTGTCGTAGCCTTCGCCGCCGTCGAGAATATCGGCGAAACCGGCGGCCACGAGCGTGTCGTCGCCGCCGCGACCGAACGCCTGGCTGACCGATCCCCAAATCTCGAGCCGGTTGTTGTTGGCGTCGCCGAAGAGATCGGCGCGGTTGGTGCCCAGGTAGCTTACGTTCTCGATCGAATCGAGCGTGTCGCCAGCCGCGGCCTGTCGGTTGAGCGCTGCATCCTCGAGATCGACCAGCAGATCCGTCGTACCGAGTGCGTCGGAATAGAGGACCGTGTCGATGCCTTCATCGCCATGGAAGGCGTTGATGCTGTTGTTGGCTTTGAAGACGTCGTTGCCCGCCTTGCCGTGCGCTTCCGCCCAGTTGTAGAGCGTGTCGTCGCCGCTCCCGGCGATGATGATCTCGACGCTGGTGAGCACGTCGTAGCCGATGTCGTCGCCGTCGGCGATCGTGATGCCGGTCGTGTAGGTGGAAACGACGTCCGCGACCGAGAAGCTGTAATCCACGGTGTCGTTGTCGGCGCCGCCATAGGCGGTGTCGTTGCCTGTGCCCGGCAGCAGGATGTCGTCATTGTCGTCGCCATATAGCGTGTCGGCGCCGTCGCGGCCGGCAAGCGTGTCGTTCCCGTCTTCTCCCTCCAGAATGTTGGTATTGGCGTCGCCCTGGATGATGTCGCCATCATATGTGCCGATGACGTTCTCGATCGCGGAGAGCTGATTGACGTAGACCCCCTGGGTCTGGTCGACCGCGCGCTCCAGATCGACATCCACGCCGGATACCGGAAACTGATAGCTCGCGGTGTCGATGCCGCTGCCGCCGTTGAGCGTATCGCGACCGCTGTCGCCCTGCAGGAAATCGTTGCCGTTGCCGCCATTGAGCACGTCGTCGCCGAGTCCCCCGTAAAGCGTGTCGTCCTCGCCGTCGCCGTACAGCGTGTCCATCTCGGTACCGCCGTAAAGTGTATCCTTGTCCTTCCCGCCACGCAGGGTATCGACGCCCTCGCCCCCGTCCAGCGAATCGTCGCCGTTTTCGCCGTGCAGCACGTCGTTGCCGCCGAGGCCGGTCAAGACGTCCTTGCCGTCGCGCCCATACATCGTGTCGCCCTTGCCGGTACCCTCGATGGTGTTGGCGCTCGAATTGCCGGTCGCCTTCATGGCGGCGGTCCCGGTGTAGTCGAGGATCTCGATGTTGACTGGCATGGTGAAGACGGCCAGCGCGGTCTGCACCGTGTCGGTGCCGTCGCTGAGAATCTCGTTGACGAGGTCGCCGCTTTCGACGCCGACATAAATGTCGTCGCCGTCGCCGCCCGCAAGGATATCGGCCTGGCCGCCGCCGATTAGTGTGTCGTCGCCGTCGCCGCCGGCAAGGCTGTCCGAATCTGCGCCGCCGTCCAGTCTGTCATCGCCGTTGCCGCCGCTCAGCACGTCGTTGCCACCATTGGCTTCGATGAGAAAGTTCTCCCAGCCGTGCTGATAAAACGGGCTGTCCAGCGAATTGACCTCGATGGTGTCGGCAAAAGCGCCACCCTCGACATGGACGGTCACGTCGCTGCCGCCGTAATATTTGCTGCTTTCGATGGTCACATCGTTGATCGCGCTGACCAGGAGCATCGATTCGATGCCGGTCATTGCGAGCGTGAACGTTCCGGCCGACAGCATGACGAGCGTGTCGTAATCCGCACCGCCGTCGATCCTATCGCCGTCGATCTCAGCGACGGTACCGGAAAAATCGTCGTCGTCATCCCCGCCGAGCGCCTCTTCGATGCCGGAACCAAGGTAAAACCGGTCGTCTCCTTCGCCGCCGGTGTACTTGCTGCCGCTGCCGCCGCCGGTAATCGTGTCGTTGCCGTCCTCGCCCTCGATCCAGATCGGCAGAGGGGAGGTTACATCGGAGGCGTCGATGGTGTCCCATCCGCCGCCGCCACGCGTGATCAGGCGATAGACCGCCGTGCCGGGTGTCGAGGTCACCATGCTGTCGGGGATCTCGACGATATCGCCGAGGTCGTCGAAATAGAGGAATTCGACGCTGCTCACATTGGCCAGGGCGTTCCAGCTGCCCCAGGCAAGCAGCTGGCCGCCTGAGAAGTGGATCTCGTCGGCAGCAGTTCCTCCGATAATGACATCGTTCGACGAGAGTTTGCCGGTCTCGAAATAGTAGTAGTTGACCTCGTTCGGCCCGATGAATTTGTCGTCCGAGCTGGTTCCGTAGAATTTCGCCATGATCGCCTCGCAGTGGTCGAATGCGAAAACAATGCGGCATGCAGTTCGAAAATCTGTTTGTGGCTAACCTGCCCTTGCCTTGTTTCTGGACTGTGTCGCCGGAAACGCGGAAAGTCCGCGTTGGGCATTCATGCTGGAACGGAAATGCACGGGAACCCGGCCGGGTGCTGTTCAGTCGTTGCAACGATGACGGACTTCACCGCCGCGCACGATGGACCACGGCCTGATCCGGGGCCGGGCCTGTTTGTACGCGTTTCCGAAGGTCAGAAAGCCAGCCTGGCAATCAAATGACGCTCTGGCGCCGCTTCTATGCCACGGCCGCTGCGGCCAGCGCGCACTCCAGATCGGCCTTGAGGTCGTCGACGTCCTCCAGGCCGATCTGCAGGCGCAGCACCGGCCCGTCATACTGGCCGGTGGCCATGGTGCGGTCGGTGAGCCGCACCGGCACGGCGAGGCTTTCGAAGCCGCCCCAGGAATAGCCCAGGCCGAAGATTTTGAGCGCGTCGAGGAAGGCGTGGGCCTGGCGAACGCCGCCGCCGACGAGCACGATCGAGAAGATGCCGCTCGATCCGGAAAAATCGCGCTTCCAGATCGCATGGCCGGGATGGCTGGGCAGGGCAGGGTGCAGCACGCGGGCGACGCCGGGCTGCTCCTCCAACCAGCGGGCGAGCGTCAGCGCGCTCTCCTGATGGCGCTGCAGCCGCACGCCCATGGTGCGAAGCCCGCGCAGCGTCTGGTAGACGTCGTCCGGGCCGGAGCAGCAGCCGAGTGTGTTGAACGTCTCGCACAGCGTTTCCCAATGCGCCTGATTAGCCGAGACCGTGCCGATCAGGACGTCGGAATGGCCGGCCGGGTATTTGGTGGCCGCATGGATCGAGATGTCGACGCCGTGGTCGAGCGGCCGGAAATAGAGCGGCGTCGCCCAGGTGTTGTCCATCATGACCACGGCGCCACTCGCCTTGGCGGCCTGGGCGATCGCCGGGATGTCCTGCATCTCGAAGGTGTTGGAGCCGGGGGACTCGGTGAAGACAACCTTCGTGTTGGGCTTCATCAGCCGGCCGATGCCGGCCCCCACAAGCGGATCGTAGTACTCGACCTCGACACCGAGCCGCTCGAGCATGGTGTCGGCGAAGTTTCGGGTCGGGTGGTAGACGGAATCCGTGATCAGGAGATGGTCGCCCGACGAGAGGAAGGCGAGCAGCGGCACGGTCACCGCGGCGAGGCCGGACGGCACGACGATGGTGCCGGCCGAGCCCTCCAGTGCGTCGATGGCCGAAGTCAGCGCATCGGTGGTCGGCGTGCCGCGCGTGCCATATGTGTATTTCTGGTTGCGTTCGGCCATGGTGGCGGCATCGGGAAAGAGCACGGTCGAGGCATGCACCACCGGCGGATTGACGAAACCGAAGAAGTCGCGCGGATCGTTGCCGGCATGCGCCAGCTTCGTGTTGATGCCTTGGGGAGTGTCGTCGCGGCCTGCCATTTTCCGTCCTTGTCGTCCGATCGCGCGACCAGCCTTACGGCTGCCGCCCTCCGGGCGCAACCGTGATCGCCCGCCAGTCCGGGGCCAAGCGATTGCGCCGAGGCGCGCCGCTCCCGCCTCGCGGGAATATGTGGTTCGGGAAAGCGTCCTCGGCGCCAAGGCATGCCACGCGGCGGCCGCTCCGCGACAAGTGATTTCCTGACCTTGCGGCATCCGGTCATTCCGCTTGACCTCGCCGAAATTATCGCCTTCGATGCGCAAACGGGGTCAAAGATGCGGCGTTCCGGAGATGGGCCGGAGCGAAAAACGCCACCTCGCAGGGGAAATCGGGATGGAATCCCGCCAAAGCAGAAAAGGGTTCGAAAACATGAAAAACACTGTGAAGGTCATTCTCGGCGCGGCCGCGCTCGGAATGGCGGCCTCTGCCGCGTCCGCCGCCACGCTGGACGACGTGAAGGCGAAGGGCTTCGTGCAGTGCGGCGTGAACACGGCGCTCGCCGGCTTCTCGGCGCCCAACGACAAGGGCGAATGGACCGGCTTCGACGTTGATTTCTGCCGGGCCGTGGCCGCTGCCATCTTCGGTGATCCGACCAAGGTGAAGTTCACGCCGACGAATGCCAAGGAGCGCTTCACCGCGCTGCAGTCGGGCGAGATCGATCTGCTGGCGCGCAACACCACCTGGACGCTGAGCCGCGACACCTCGCTGGGCTTCAACTTCGCCGGCGTGAACTATTATGACGGCCAAGGCTTCATGATCAACGGCAAGAAGCTGCCGGGCGTCAACTCGGCGTTGCAGCTTTCCGGCGCCTCCGTCTGCGTGCAGAGCGGCACCACCACCGAGCTCAACCTCGCCGACTATTTCAAGGCCAACAACCTCGAATACAATCCGGTCGTGTTCGAGAAGCTGGAGGAGGTCAACGCCGCCTACGACTCCGGCCGCTGCGACGCCTACACCACCGACCAGTCCGGCCTCTATTCGATCCGCCTGACGCTGGCCGCTCCCGACGATCACGTCGTGCTGCCGGAGATCATCTCCAAGGAGCCGCTCGGCCCGGCCGTGCGCCAGGGCGACGACCAGTGGTTCGACATCGTCAAATGGACCCTGAATGCGATGGTGCTGGCCGAGGAGCTCGGCATCACCCAGGCCAATGTCGAGGAAATGAAGGCTTCGCCGAACCCCGACATCAAGCGCGTGCTCGGTCAGGAAGCCGACAGCAAGCTCGGCGCCGGTCTCGGCCTGTCCGAGGACTGGGTCGTCAACATCGTCAAGGGTGTGGGCAATTACGGCGAGGTCTTCGAGCGCAACATCGGCCAGGGCAGCCCGCTGAAGATCGCGCGCGGTCTCAATGCCCTCTGGACGAAGGGCGGCATCCAGTACGCAATACCGATCCGCTGAGGCCAGGCGATCCGGGAGGCGGTCCGCGCCTCCCGGTCTCCATCGAAGGGAGACCATCATGGCCTCGCAAGATGCATTCGGAAGGACGGCCGCGCCGCGGTCGTCGGTCCTCAACGACCCGCGCGTGCGCGGCGTCCTCTACCAGATCGTCCTGTTCGTTCTGCTCGTGCTGTTCATCTACTGGATCGTCGGCAACACGGTCGACAATCTGCGACGCCTCAATATTTCGTCGGGCTTCGCCTTTCTGAACCAGCGGGCCGGCTTCGACATCAGCCAGAGCCTGATCGCCTATACGTCCGATTCCCGCTATTCCCGCGCGCTTCTGGTCGGCCTGCTCAACACGCTGCTGGTCGCGGCCGCGGGCATCGTCACCGCGACGATCATCGGCTTCGTGGTCGGCATCGCGCGGCTCTCCAACAACTGGCTGATCCGCAAGATCGCGCTGGTCTATGTCGAGGTGTTCCGTAACATCCCGCCGCTGCTGGTCATCTTCTTCTGGTATTTCGGCGTCATCTCGGTGTTGCCGGCGGCGCGCGACAGCATCGCGCTGCCCTTCGGCGCCTATCTCAACCAGCGCGGTTTTTATCTGCCCAAGGCGATCTGGGGCGACGGTGCCTGGCTGATCCCGCTGGGGCTGGCGCTCGCCATCGTCATGGCGGTGTTCGTCGCCCGCCGCGCCCGCCAGCGCCAGGAGGCGACCGGCCAGCAGTTCCCGGTCATGTGGACGAATCTCGGCTTGATCGTCGGCCTGCCGCTGCTTGCCTATTTCGCCGCCGGCATGCCGCTCAGCTTCGACTATCCGCAGAAGCAGACTTTCAACCTCACCGGCGGCTTCGCGGTGACGCCGGAGTTCCTGTCGCTCTATCTCGCTTTGTCCTTCTACACCGCCTCCTTCATCGCCGAGATCGTCCGGGCCGGCATTCTGGGCGTCAGCAAGGGGCAGAGCGAGGCGTCCTTCGCGCTCGGCCTGCGCTCCGGCCAGGCGCTACGGCTGGTGGTGGTGCCGCAGGCCATGCGCATCGTCATCCCGCCGCTCACCAGCCAGTATCTCAACCTGACAAAAAACTCGTCGCTGGCCATCGCCATCGGCTATCCCGACCTGACGGCCGTCGGCGGCACCATCCTCAACCAGAGCGGCCAGGCCATCGAGATCGTCGCGGTGTGGATGGTGATTTATCTCGGCATCAGCCTGGCGACCTCCGCCTTCATGAACTGGTTCAACGCCAAGATGGCGCTGGTGGAGAGATAGGATGCAGGAACACGATCTCTCCTGGGTGCGTACCGAGATGGCGCTGGCGGAGAAGGCGCCGGCGCGCGAGCGCGGCGTCGTCGCCTGGCTGCGCAAGAACCTGATGGCGACGCCAGTCGACGGCATACTGACGTTGATCGGCCTTGTCGTCGTCGCGCTGATCGTGCCGCCGATCCTCAACTGGGTGCTGTTCAGCGCGCAGTGGACAGGCGCAGACCGGGCGGTCTGCGCCACGGTCGCGCAGGGCGGCAGCCAGCCTGAGGGCTGGTCGGGCGCCTGCTGGGCCTTCATCAACGCAAAATTCGCGCAGTTCATGTTCGGCCGCTACACCGACAGCGAGCGCTGGCGCGTCATCCTGGTGGCGGTCATGTTCGTGGCGCTGCTGGTGCCGCTGATGATCCCGCGCGTGCCCCGCAAAGGCCTGAACGCCATCCTGCTTTTCCTCGTCTTCCCCGTGATCGCCTTCTTCCTGCTGGTCGGCGGCGCCTTCGGCCTGCCTTATGTCGAGACGCAGCTGTGGGGCGGCCTGCTGGTGACGCTGGTGCTGTCGACGGTGGGCATCGCCGTGTCGCTGCCGCTCGGTATCCTGCTGGCGCTCGGGCGCCGCTCGCGCCTGCCGGTGGTCAAGGCGGTCTGCGTCATCTTCATCGAGACGGTGCGCGGCGTGCCGCTGGTGACGGTGCTGTTCATGGCCAGCGTCATGCTGCCGCTGTTCCTGCCGGCGGGCATGACCTTCGACAAGTTCCTGCGGGCGCTGATCGGCGTCGCGCTGTTCGCCTCCGCCTACATGGCCGAGGTGATCCGCGGCGGCCTGCAGGCCATCCCGAAGGGGCAGTACGAAGGGGCGGACTCGCTCGGCCTGACCTATTGGCAGAAGACCGGCCTGATCGTCCTGCCGCAGGCGCTCAAGCTGGTCATCCCCGGCATAGTCAACACCTTCATCGGCATGTTCAAGGACACCAGCCTGGTCTACATCATCGGCATGTTCGACCTGCTCGGCATCGTCCGGCAGAACTTCGCCGACGCCACCTGGGCGTCCGCCCAGACGCCGATGAGCGGGCTGGTCTTCGCCGGCTTCGTATTCTGGATATTCTGCTTCGGCATGTCGCGCTATTCCATCTACATGGAGCGGCGTCTCGACACCGGCCACAAGCGATAACAAGGGACGACTATCAATGGCGATCGAAAACGCTGTCAGCGCCGAAGAGATCAAGGTCGACGTCAAGAAGATGCACGTCTCCGACACGGACGTGGCGATCGAGATCGCCGGCATGCACAAATGGTACGGCGACTTCCACGTGCTGAAGGACATCAACCTCAAGGTGATGCGCGGCGAGCGCATCGTCATCTGCGGCCCGTCCGGCTCGGGCAAGTCGACGATGATCCGCTGCATCAACCGGCTGGAGGAGCACCAGAAGGGCAAGATCGTCGTCGACGGCAAGGAACTCACCAACGATCTCAAGAAGATCGACGAGGTCCGCCGCGAGGTCGGCATGGTGTTCCAGCACTTCAACCTGTTCCCGCATCTCACCATCCTCGAGAACTGCACGCTGGCGCCGATCTGGGTGCGCAAGGTGCCGAAGAAGCAGGCGGAGGAAGCCGCCATGCACTTCCTGCGGCGGGTGAAGATCCCCGAGCAGGCCAACAAATATCCTGGCCAGCTCTCCGGCGGCCAGCAGCAGCGCGTGGCGATCGCCCGCTCGCTGTGCATGAACCCGCGCATCATGCTGTTCGACGAGCCGACCTCGGCCCTTGACCCCGAGATGATCAAGGAAGTGCTGGAGACCATGGTCGGCCTGGCGGAAGAAGGCATGACCATGCTGTGCGTCACCCACGAGATGGGTTTTGCCAGGAAGGTTGCGAACCGCGTGATCTTCATGGACCAGGGCCAGATCGTCGAGCAGAACACGCCGGCCGAGTTCTTCGACCATCCGCAGCACGAGCGGACGAAACTCTTCCTCAGCCAAATCCTGCACTAAGCGGCCAACGACGGAATTGCCTTGAGCCCGGCGCAATCGCCGGGTTTTTCCGGCGCGGGCCTGCGAATCGCGCGGATACGGGCGGGGAGATGGGAATGAGGCGGCTTTTCCGCATGATGGCGTGGGCCGTCGGCCTGTTCGCGGCGGTGGTCGCGCTGGGCGCGCTGGTGCCGCGGCCGCTGCTCGGGGTGGCGGCCGACGAAGGGCCGAAGACGCGCCGGATTCTTGTGCTGTCCAACCCGATCCACACCGACATCGCCGTGCCGGTGGACGACGAGGTGCTGGAGACCTTCGGCTTCCTGCTGCGCGACGGCATGCCGCTCGACGCGCCGGAGGTCAAGTATCTCGTGTTCGGCCGCGGCAGCCGTGAATTCTACATCGCCACGCCGACCTGGGACCAGTTGCGGTCGCTGCCCCTGCTGCGCGGCCTGACGCTCGACCGCGCGGCCATGCACATCGACATCGCCGGCGCCATCGCCGAACCGCATACCGATGTCGCCGGCTTCGAGGTCGGCGAGCGGCAGTTCACCGCGATGCTGGCCTTCATCCGCGACAGCTTTTTCGACGACGCCGAAGGGCCGCTGATCATTCCAGGCGTCGGCTACGGCCGCTTCGACAAGTTCTACGAGGCCGACGGCACTTTCACCGCGCTGCTCGGCTGCAACACCTAGACGGCCCGCGCCTTGCGCGAGGCCGGCATCACCACCGGCCTGTGGAATCCGCTGCCGGCGACGCTGCGCTGGTCGCTCGACCTGTACAATTGAGGCCGGTGCTCAGCCGGGCTTGTTCTCCGGCCCGTAGAGCCAATCCAGATCGGCCATCAGCTTTTCGGGCGCCCGCAGGGCGAGCGCGAGATCGCGCGCCAGCGCGACCGGCCCGGCCGCATGCCAGACGAAGCGGTTGAAGGCGCCGCGCCGGGCGACGCGGCTGATGCGCGGGCGGCGTGACGCCTCCCAGTCCGCCAGCGCCTCGGCAAGCCTGTCCGGCCGCGCCGCGACGAAGGCGGCAAGCGTGTCCGCATCCTCGATCGCCATAGCCGCCCCCTGCGCGGCGAACGGCGTCATCGCATGCGCCGCGTCGCCGATCAGCGTGAGGCCGCCGGGATCGGTCCAGCGATGGTTGTCGTCGGCGGTATGGATCGGCCACGCCGTCCATGCCGCGTCGTCGTCGGCGAGCGCGGCGAGGGGGCGTGCCGTATGCTCCATCGCCCGGCGCAGCGGCTCCGGGTCGGTTTTGGCGGACCAGTCCTCGGCCAGGCTCCTGCCCGGCGTGAAGGCCACGAGGTTGACTTCGGCGCTGGCCCGCACCGGATAGGCGACGAGGTGAAAGCCCGGATGCAGGAAGGCGTTGACCGCGCTGCCGAGCGACAGGCCGGCGGCCAGCGGATGGTTGGCGGAGAGCGTACGGCGCCAGGCGACATGGCCTGCAAAGCGGCTCATGCCACCCGCCGGGTGCATCTTTTGGCGCAGCCCGGACCACACGCCGTCGGCGCCGACGACCAGCCGGCCCACGACGGTCTGCAAGGGACCGCCGTGCACGGCGTCGCCGGTTTGAACGGACGTCGCCGCGCCATCAGCGCCGGCCGTCATGCCGAGCACAGTGGCGCCGGTCTCGATCCTGATCGTGCCGTGGCGCGCGATCGCCGCCAGCAGTACCGCCTGTAGATCGGCGCGGTGGACGACCAGATAAGGCGCCCCCCAGCGCGCTTCCGCCTGCTCGCCGAGCGGGACGCGGGCGAGTTCCCGCAGATCCCTGGCACGGCGCAGCACGATGGCGGGCGGACGGACGGCGACGGCTTCGATGTCGCCAAGCACGCCCAACCGGCCGAGGATGCGCGTCGCGTTGGGGGAGAGTTGCAGCCCGGCGCCGATGTCGCGCAGTTCCGGCGAGCGCTCGAACACCCGGACGGGAAAGCCGCGTGTGGAAAAGGCGAGCGCCGCGGTAAGCCCGGCGATGCCGGCGCCGGCGACGATGATGTCGGACGGGTGGTCGACGGGCACCGCGGCCCCGCCGGGCCGTGGGTCAGGCTGCCGAACGCTGGTGGTAAAAGCAGCCGTCGGGGCGCGTCTCGGTCGCCTTCAGCGCCGGGTCGTAGCGGAAGAGCGTCGAGCAGTAGGGGCAGACCTTCTCGTCCTCGACGCCCATGTCGAGGAAGACATGCGGATGGTCGAAGGGCGGATTGGCGCCCACGCACATGAACTCCTTGACGCCGATGTCGATCGCCGCATGCCCCGCGTCGTTCTGGAAATGGGGAATGGAACCGCCGGCCATCGCTGTCTCCTGAAAGTTCTGGCAGCCTCTTATCAGGCTCGATGCCGTCCGCCAATCGTCTTGCGCTTTCTGAAATCAAACTGTCACATTCGCCTGTCAGGAGGTAGGCTTGCCGCGTTAGGTGCGGGCGATAGCCGGGGTTTTGCCGCCATGAACGAACTGAGACCATTGCAGACCGAGTTCGCGACCGCCGAGGTGCCGGCGGGCGACGCGGCCGCGGGCAATCCCGACCGTTTCGTCAACCGCGAGTTCTCGTGGCTGCAGTTCAACCGCCGGGTGCTGGAGGAATCGCAGAACGATCATCATCCGCTGCTGGAGCGCGTGCGCTTCCTGTCGATCTCCGCCGCCAATCTCGACGAGTTCTTCATGGTGCGCGTCGCCGGCCTTGCCGGCCAGGTGCGCGAGGGCATCACGCTGCGCAGCCCGGACGGGCGCACGCCCGAGCAGCAGCTCGAGCAGTTGCTGCTCGAGGTCAGCCGTCTGCAGGAGGACCAGCAGACCAGCCTCGCCGCGCTGATGGTGCTGCTGAAGGCCGAGGGAATAGAGACCCTGACGGCCGAGGCGCTGACCAGGGAGGAGCAGGCCTGGCTGGAGGACCATTTCCAGGAGCAGATTTTTCCGGTGATGACGCCGTTGTCGATCGACCCCGCGCATCCGTTCCCGTTCATTCCCAATCTCGGCTTCTCGATCGCTCTCCACCTGAGGCATCTGAAGGATCGCGAGGAGATGAACGCCCTGCTGAGGCTGCCGGTGGCGCTGAAGCGCTACATCCGGCTGCCGGACGGCAAGTCGGCCAACGGCAAGTCCAAGGTGCGCTTCATCCCGCTCGAGGAGGCGGTCGGCATCTTCATCGGCCGGCTGTTTCCGGGCTACGAGCTGCAAGGCTCCGGCACCTTCCGCCTCATCCGCGACAGCGACATCGAGGTCGAGGAGGAATCGGAGGATCTGGTGCGGCTGTTCGAGACGGCGCTGAAGCGGCGCCGGCGCGGCTCGGTCATCCGCATCGAGTTCGACGGCCGCATGCCGGCGGAGCTGCGCGATTTCGTCGCCGGCGAGCTCGGCGTGTCGTCGAGCCGAATCAGCGTCATCGACGGTCCGCTGGCGCTCGGCCAGATTTCCGAGATCGTCGCCGTCGCCCGCGACGACCTGAAGTTCGTGCCGTACAATCCGCGCTTTCCCGAGCGCATCCGCGAGCATCGCGGCGATTGTTTCGCGGCGATCCGCGAGAAGGACATCGTCGTCCACCATCCCTACGAGTCCTTCGACGTGGTGGTGCAGTTCCTGCGCCAGGCCGCCGTCGATCCGGACGTCGTCGCGATCAAGCAGACGCTCTACCGCACCTCCAACGACAGCCCGATCGTGCGCGCGCTGGTGGATGCCGCCGAGGCCGGCAAGTCGGTCACCGCGTTGGTCGAACTCAAGGCGCGCTTCGACGAGGAAGCCAACATCCGCTGGGCCCGCGACCTGGAGCGCGCTGGCGTGCAGGTGGTATTCGGCTTCCTCGAGCTGAAGACCCATGCCAAGATGTCGCTGGTGGTGCGCCGCGAGGACGGCCGGCTGCGCAACTACGTGCATCTCGGCACCGGCAACTACCATCCGATCACCGCGCGCATCTACACCGACCTGTCGTTCTTCACGACCGACCCGCGTATCGCCCGCGACGTCGCCCACATCTTCAACTACATCACCGGCTATGCCGAGCCTGCCGAGGAGATGGCGATCGCCATGTCGCCGCTGACGCTGCGCAGCCGCATCCTCAAGCACATAGCCGACGAGATCGAGCACGCCCGCGGCGGGCGCCCGGCGCGCATCTGGATGAAGATGAATTCGCTCGTCGATCCGACGGTCATCGACGCGCTCTACGAGGCGAGCCGCAACGGCGTCGAGATCGACCTCGTGGTGCGCGGCATCTGCTGCCTCAGGCCGCAGGTGCCGGGCCTCTCCGACAACATCCGGGTGAAGTCGATCGTCGGCCGTTTCCTCGAACACAGCCGCATCTTCTGCTTCGGCAACGGCCACGGCCTGCCGGACGACGAGGCCATCCTCTATATCAGCTCGGCCGACATGATGCCGCGCAATCTCGACCGCCGCGTCGAGACCCTGGTGCCCATCACCAATCCCACTGTGCATGAACAGGTGCTGGGCCAGATCATGCTCGGCAACATCATGGACAACCAGCAGAGCTTTGAAGTATTGCCTGACGGCACCTCGCGGCGGATCGCGCCGGACGAGGGCGAGGAACCGTTCAACGCCCAGGAATATTTCATGACCAATCCCAGCCTGTCCGGGCGCGGCGTTGCGCTCAAGAGCCACGCTCCCAAGCAGATCGCTCCGTTCCGTCGTCGCAAGAAGGCGGCTGCGACCGCCACCTGATGCAGTCGCAATCGCAAGGTCGGCTGCAGGATCGCAGTCCGGTCTCCATCATCGACATCGGGTCGAACTCGATCCGCCTCGTCATCTACGAGGGGATCGCCCGCTCGCCCACGGTGCTCTTCAACGAGAAGATGCTGGCCGGTCTCGGCCGCGGCATCGTCTCCACCGGCAAGCTCGATCCCGAGGGCGTCACCCGCGCCGTCGATGAGTTCCGCCGCTTCCGCGCCTTGTCGGAACAGGCAGGGGCGGGTGAGCCCTATGTGATCGCCACGGCGGCGGCGCGCGAGGCCGTCAACGGCCCGGATTTCATCCACCGGGCCGAGGAGATCCTCGGAACCGGCATCCGCGTGCTCAGCGGCCGCGAGGAGGCTCATTATTCGGCTCTCGGCGTGGTCTCCGGCTTCCATCCGGCCCAGGGAATCGCCGGCGATCTCGGCGGCGGCAGCCTGGAACTGGTCGATGTCGACGGCGATCGGATCGGCGACGGCATCACCCTGCCGCTTGGCGGCCTCAGGCTGCAGGACATGGCGAAGAATTCGCTTGCCGCCGCCGCGAAGATCGCCCGCGACGAGCTTGCCAGAGCGAAGCTGCTCAAGGCGGGGGAGGGACGCGCCTTCTATGCGGTCGGCGGCACCTGGCGAAATCTGGCGCGGCTGCACATGAACGCCACCAGCTATCCGCTGGCGGTGATGCACCACTACGAGATGGGCATCGAAAGCTCTCTTTCCTTCCTGCGCCAGGTCGCCAGGGGCGAGGTCGAGAAGATCAAGGGCATCGAGGGCGTCTCGAAGAACCGGCGGGCGCTGCTGCCTTATGGCGCGGCGGTGCTGCTGGAGATCATCGCGGCGATGAAGCCATCGAAGATCGTCGTCTCGGCGCTCGGCGTGCGCGAGGGTTTTCTCTATTCGCTGCTGTCGGCGCAGGAGCAGCGCGCCGACCCGCTCATCTCGGCTTCGGAGGAACTTGCGCTGCTCAGGGCCCGCTCGGTCACGCATGCGCGCGAACTGGCGGAATGGACGGGCTACTCCTTCGCCGCCTTCGGCCTCGACGAGACCGAGGAGGAGACGCGCTACCGGCGCGCGGCGTGCCTGCTGGCCGACATCGGCTGGCGTGCGCATCCCGAATACCGCGGCACCCAGTCGCTCAACATCATCGCGCACGCCTCCTTCATCGGCGTCGACCATCCCGGCCGCGCTTTCCTGGCGCTGACCAATTATTTCCGCCACGAGGGCGTCTTCCAGGATTCCGGAGTCGCCGAGATCGCAAAACTGGCGACGCCGCGCTACCTTGAGCGCGCGCGCCTGCTGGGCGCGATGATGCGTGTGGTTTACCTGCTTTCGGCATCGATGCCGGGCGTCATCCCCCGGCTCAGATGGGAAGCCCGCGCGAACGGCGTCTTGGCCCTGGTGGTGCCGAAGGATCTGGCGGGCCTTGCCGGCGAACGCCCCGCCGGACGGCTCGGTCACCTTGCCCGCGTGACCGGCCGCAAGCTGGAACTGGCGATCGGGGAGTAGCGGGGGCGTCTCGCGGTGGAATGGCGGCCGGGCTGTCGCCCGCCTATGAGGGGCGTTGTGTCCGAGGGCGGGCGGATACCGTCGCGTTGGCTTCGATGATCGCGTCCAGACCCTCCTCGAGTTGCAGGGGATCGATCGCGCCTTGCCGGAAAAGCTGCATGACCAGGTATGCGATGTGGTCGCGCGCCGGACCGTCTGCGACCCGGTGCTCGCGGCAGTAATCGTCGACGGCTTTCGTCAGGATGCGCAACTCGGCGGAATTCGCCATCCCATTGGCGGTCATGCCATGCCTCCCCACAGCCGGCGAAAGCATGATCTGCTCTTTCAAGCGCCCTGTATGCCACTGGAGACCGGGGCGACGGTCCATTCTATGTAGTTTGCCAAATCGGCACCATGAAAAAGCGATGCAGGCGAGAGGAAAATAGCTGCCAATTCCCGGCCGGGCGACTTGAATGTCGTTCGTCTCGGCGCGGGGCTAAGGCCACGCCACGTCGATCGAGAACCGTCCGGGGCCGGCCAATGCGAGGGCCAGGAAGCCGCCGGCGAGGCCGATATCCTTGAGCAGCGCCTGCATGTGCATGAAGGCCAGCGCCGGATCGTCGCCGTCCTGGCCGGCATGACCGAGCGCTCCGGCGATGAGGCAGAACGCGGCGAGCAACACTGCCGCGATGCGGGTCTGCAACCCCGCCACCACGCACAGGCCGGCGATCAGCTCGAACAGCCCCGCCGCCCAGGCGAGCGCCAGCGGCGCCGGCAGGCCGAGCCCCGCGAAATAGCCGGCGGTTGCCGGGATGTCCGTGAGCTTCATGATGCCGTTGGGCAGGAATACGCAGGCGAGCAGGAAGCGGGCGATCAGGGCTGCGGCATCGACAGGCATGGCACGGCTCCGGCAGGGAGCGGGAGTGTGCGCCATTGCGCGGCGGCTGTCACAGCGAATTTCGATGCCCGTGCCGGGATACCCGCGCGCTTAATGCATCTTTTGACGCCGCTCACCGCACGTCGCGATAATAGGGCTCGCCAAGAGCGGCAGGCGCCGCCATCAGCCGCCTGACCTTGTGCCAGGCGAGCACCGGCACGATGATCAGCGCGATGGTGCCGAGATAGGGCAGCATCGACAGGAAGGGCGCGGCGATCGGCCAGTTGCGCGCTTGGCCGACGAAGCCGAGCGAGGTGATCAGGCCGAACAGCAGCGCCGCCAGCACGGCGTTGAGCGGGCGATATCCGGCGAAGATGACCAGCGACACGGCGATCCAGCCCCGGCCCGCCACCACGCCCTCCGACCAGGACGGCACGAAGGCGAGCGTCAGGTAGGCGCCGGAACCGGCGGCCAGCGCGGCCCCGGCCGACACGTACCAGAACCTGATCTTTTGCACCGGGATGCCGGCGGCATCGGCGGCTGCCGGATTCTCGCCGACCGCCCTGAGATCCAGCCCGTGGCGGGTGCGGAACATCAAATGATGCAGCGCGAACGGCAGGACGATGTAGATCAGGTAGACGAGGATGTTCTGGGTGAACAGCGCTCGCCCGACCAGTGGAATGTCGCTGAGAATGGGGATGGCGATGGGCGCGAAGGTCGCCGGCGCCGGCATGCCGGAATAGGCCTTGCCGATGGTGGCTGCTAGCCCGGTGCCGATGAGCGTGAGCGCCAGGCCGCACAGGATCTGGTTGGCGCGGACATGGACCGTCGCCGTCGCGAAGATCATGCCGAAGAGGAGCCCGACGAGCAGCGCCAGCAGGAAGCCGAGCGTCGGGCTCGGCACCGCGACCACCGTGGCGATGCCGGTGATCGCCCCCAGCGCCATCAGCCCCTCGACGCCGAGATTGACGACGCCGACGCGCTCGGCCAGCACCTCGCCAAGGGCAGCGAGCGCCAGGACGCCGCCGGCGAGGATAGAGGTCTGCAGAAGGCCTGCGATCAGATCCATGGCTCTCTCATGCCCCCACGGGTTTGGTCCGGGTGACCCGGTAATGGGCGAGCTCGTCGCCGATGGCGGTGAAGAAGAGGATCAGGCCTGTGATCGCCAGCACGGTCGACACGGTGATGCCCTGCGTCTGCAGGATGATCCCCGAATTGAGGATCACCGCCATCAGCGCCGCCCCCGCGAGCACGCCGAGGGCCGAGCCGCGCGCCAGGACGGCGACCATGATGCCGAGATAGCCGAAGTTGTTTGAGATGCCGCCCTGCAGCCGGTGCACCGTGCCGGCCACCTCCAGCATCCCGGCCACGCCGGCGATGGCGCCCGACAGCAGCATCACCACGATCAGGCGGCGGCGGAACGGCATGCCGGCATAACGCGCGGCCTGCGGGTTTGAGCCGGCGATGCGGACCTCGTAGCCCCAGCGGGTGAAGTTCAGGACGGCGGCAACGAGAACCGTGAGCAGGATGGCGAGCGGAAAGCCCCAATGTACGATGCCCCAGAATTCCGGGATGTCGTGCGGCAGCCGCGCGGTCGTGGCGAGCGCATGGCCGCTGGGGTCGAGCCACGGGCCGGTCGACACGTAGTAGACCATCAGCGTGGCGACGAAGTTGAGCAGCAGCGTGGTGATCAGCTCGCTGACATCGGCGTAGGCGCGCGCCAGCGTCGGGACGAGGATCCAGACAAGGCCGCCCAAGGCGCCGGCGAGGAACATCAGCGGCAGCATGAGCACGGTCGGACCGGGCACGAACAGCGCCACCGCCGTGGCGGCGAAGGCGCCGGCATAGAACTGGCCCTCCGCACCGATGTTCCAGGCGCCGATCTTGAGCGCCACCGCCACCGACAGGCCGGTGAGGATCAGCGGCGTGACGAGAAGGCCGACATCCTCCAGGCCGAAGCTGGACCCGAAGGTAGCGCCCAGCACCTGCGAGGCAAGCCTGAGCGGATCGGCGCCGCTTGCCGCCAGCACCAGCCCGGCGACGAGCAGCGCGAGCACGATGGCGACGGCTCGCGCCGCAAGCGCGGCGGCGGGCGGGGCGGAGGGAATGCGCTGGATGCGGATGGCCATGATCACAGTCCCGCGGGCTGAGGGGTCGGCGCCTTGCGCTGGCCGCCCATCATCAGCCCGATCTCCTCGATGTCGGACGCCGCCGTGTCGACGACGCCCATGATCGCGCCGTGGAACAGCACGGCGATGCGGTCGGAGAGGTTGAGCAGTTCCTCGAGTTCCTCGGAAATCACCAGAACGGCGACGCCGGCATCGCGAAGCTCGACCAGGTAGCGCATCATGGTGTTGATGGCGCCGACGTCGAGGCCGCGGCTCGGATAGGCGGCGATGAGCACCTTCGAGGCGATGCGCATCTCCCGGCGGGCGACCAGGCGCTGCTGGTTGCCGCCGGAGAGGTTGCGCACCGGCATGCCGAAGTCCGGGACCGTGACGGATGCCGCCTCGGCGATCGAGCGGGCGAGCGCCGCCGCCTCGCGCGGCCGATAGAGGAAGCCGGCCGAAACGGGCGCCTTGCCGTATTCGCGGATGACCGCGTTGTCGGTGACCGAAAGAGCCGGTGCCAGGCCGCTGTGCAGCCGGTCCTCCGGGATGTGGCCGACGCCGAAGCCGGCAAAGGCGGCCGCATCGGCCGCCGAGAAGTCATGACCGTCTACGATGATCTTTCCGGAAGTCGCCGGCCGCATGCCGGTCAGCACCTGACTCAGCTCCTTCTGGCCGTTGCCGGCCACTCCGGCGATGCCGAGAATCTCGCCTGCATAGATGTCGAGGTTCACCCGATCGAGCGCGGTGTGGCCGAGATCGTCGCGCGCTGAGACCCCGCGCAGGCTCATCACCGGCTCGGCCGAGATCTTCGCAGCGCCGGAGGAGCGGGCACGCAGGTCGCTCAGCACGATCTCACGGCCGACCATCAGCCTCGCCAGCATGGTCTCGCTGCAGTCGGCCGTCTTCTCGGTGGTGACCTTGCGGCCGCCGCGAAGCACCGTCACCCGGTCCGAGATCTCCAGCACCTCGTCGAGCTTGTGGCTGATGAAGATGACAGCGTTGCCGCGCGCGACGAACTGCTTCAGCGCCCTGAACAGCTCGCGCGCCTCGGCCGGGGTGAGCACGGCGGTCGGCTCGTCGAGGATGAGCACGCGGGCGTTGCGGGCAAGCACGCGCAGGATCTCGACCCGCTGCTGCTCGCCGGTCGACAGATCGCTGACGCGCGCGCCCGGCCGCACTGCGAGGTTCAACGAGGCGGCAAGATCGGCCGTGCGCGCCTCGAGCGCGGCGGCGCTGATCCGCTTCGGCGTCTGCGACCAGCCGAGATGGATGTTCTCGGCCACCGTGAAGGCCTTCACCAGCTTGAAATGCTGGTGGACCATGCCGATGCCGGCGGCGATGGCGTCGACCGGCGAGGCGAAGTGTTTTGCATACCCGTCGACGATGATCTCGCCGGCATCGGGCTGGTAGATGCCGGTCAAAATGTTCATCAGCGTCGACTTGCCGGCGCCGTTCTCGCCGAGCAGCGCGTGGATTTCCCCCGGCATCACGTCGAGGTCGACGTCCTGGTTGGCGACGACGCCGGGGAAATACTTGGCGATACCCTTCAGCAGCACCAGCGGCGGCGTACCTGGGGCAAGCTGCGCCGGGGCGTTGTCGGGCATCGCATCCATGGGTTCGGGCCTGCGGGGATGGATCAGAGGCCGCTCACGCCCTCGATAGACCAATCCCAATTGTAGAGCTCTTCCTCGGTCATGGTCTGGCCGGCGGCGACGCGGACCGCGCCCTTGGCGTCCTTGATCTCGCCGGCGAACGGGCTCCAGCCGCCGAGGATCTTGTCGCGCGCCGCGTCGGCCTGCTTGCGCACCTCCTCCGGCACGCTCTCGCCCCAGGCGTCGCGGTCGACGCCGCCGGTCATCGGCAGGATGTTGCCGCTCGGCACCCACTTGCCCTCCAGTCGCTGGCGCACCTGGTTCACGTAGAACTCCTTGAAGTCGACGATGATGGAGCTGACGTAAGCCTTCGGCCCGTAACGGCGGATGTCGGTGTTCCACATCACCGCCTTGGCGCCGCGCTGCTCGGCGACCTGCAGGTAGCCGGCCTCGTCCATGATGCCGAACAGCAGGTCCGCGCCATTGTCGATCAGCGCCGTGCCGGCCTGGGTGGCTGCCTGCGGATCGAACCAGGAGTTGATGACGATCGTCTGCAGGGTGGCGTTCGGATTGACCGAACGCGCGCCCATCAGGAAGGCGTTGGTGCCGGAATAGACCGACGGGACCGGGAAGGAGGCGACATAGCCGAGCTTGCCGCTCTTGCTCATCAGACCGGCGGCAACGCCGGTCACATAGGACGGGTACCAATGGGCGACATAGTAGGTGCCGAGATTGTCGAGCGGGCTGCGGCCGTCGCATTCGAAGAAGGCGACGTCGGGCGAACGCTTGGCGACGTCGTAGAGGAAGTCGCCGTAGTTCGAGGTGGCGAACACCATGTTGGCGCCTTCCGAGATGAACTGGCGGAAGGTGCGGGTGGCATCGGCCGAATAGGGGATGCTCTCGACGAACAGCGTCTTCAGCTTGGGGAAGGCCGCCTGCACGGCCTTCATGCCCTGGTCGTGGCTCCAGGTCCAGCCTTCGTCGGTGACCGGGCCGGTGTGGCCGAAGGCGATGACGGCATCCTCCTCGGCGACGGCCGCGAGCGGGGTCTGCGCACGCGCCGGCGTGACCAGGCCGGATTTCGGCAGGAGCAGCGAGGCGCCGGCGGCGGCGCCCATGTTGAGGAAACCTCGGCGGGAGAGATTGCGCAGATCGATCATGCTTCGGTCCTTTGTTCGGTGTCGGTTCAGCTCGGGAGAGGAAGTTCGGTGTCGATGAGGCGGTCGATTTCGGCCGACCAGTCGGCAATCCATGCCTGCTTGACGCCGTCATCGAGCCAAGCGGCCTGGAGGCCGGCGAGCGCGATCGTCTTGAGAGCCTGGGGGGAAAGGCCGAAGTTTTCCGCAACCAGCGCATACTCCCGATCGAGCGTCGTGCCGAACATCGCAGGGTCGTCGGTGTGGATGGTGACGTTGAGCCCGGCCTCGATCATCCGGCGGATCGCATGGTCGGGCGCGGCGAGGTTGCGCCAGACGGTGGTCGTCAGCGTGGTGGTCGGGCAGCAGGTGAAGACGATGTTGCGTTCCCGGCAATGCTCGACCAGGGCCGGATCGTCGACGACGTGGTAGCCGTGGTCGACGCGGCCGAGGCCGAGCACGTCGACGCTGTCGCGGACATAGTCCGCCGGGCCGTCCTCGCCGGCATGGTTGGTGACGTTCAGGCCGGCAGCCCGTGCCCGCTCGACGATACCAGCGAACATCGGCGGCGGGTTAGGGCGCTCGTCATAGTCGAAGCCGATGCCGATCACCTCGGCCGGCCGCTCGGCCAGCACCATGTCCAGGAAGCGCTCGCCGCCTTCCACGCCAAGCGGCTTGGCATGCGCCGGTATCAGCTTCGCCACGAGGCCGTAGCGCTCCTTCGCGCGGCGAAAACCGTCGAGGATGCCGTCCAGCATGGTCGCGTAGGCCACGCCATGGGCAAGATGCGCATGCGGGCTGAAGAACATCTCGACATAGCGCGCGCCGCCGAGGGCACAGCGCTCCAGCGTCTCGAAGGTGACGCGCGAGAAATCGTCCGCGGTCCTGATCGAGGCGCAGACGAGATCGTAGACCTTCAGGAAGTCCTGCAGATTGCCGTAGCTGTAGAGTTCCGCAACCGGCTTGCCGGCCGGCAGGGCGACCCCGTTGCGGGCAGCCAGTTCGGCAAAGGTCGAGGCTGAAACCGCACCTTCAAGATGCAGGTGCAGCTCCGCCTTCGGCATGCGCTGCACGAAACTCGCCAAAGACATGATGCTACCCCGTATTGCCGGAAGGAAGCGCCGGGCCAGCCGGCGCGCCATCCCCCGTCCCCTGTGTGTCCGGCCGCCGGCATGTTCGATATTCATGCTCTTTCAAGGCCGTCTTGTCCTTCTATACGCAACACATGTCAGGGAATTTGGGCTTGCACAAGCCTAAAAATGATGCCTAATTAGACAAGAAATCAAGTTGCCTAATCAACAGGCAGACGGCTCGAATTCCAGGCAGGCGATGCGACCGGATCGGCAGCAATGGCCGCAGTGACCGAAACGACACGGCTTTCTTTCGTCGGACGGCTGGCGCAGCCCGGCTTCGCCGCCTTCGTTCGCCAGCGCGCCGCCAGGCTCGAGCTGGAGCTCGCGGTCCACGGCGCCGGCAGCGGCCGCTTCACCGTCGACGTGTCCGGCCAGCCGGACCTGATCGACGCGTTCGAGATGGCGTGCAGCCTCGGCCCGCTCGACAGCCTCGTGCTCGACTGCGAGCGGACTGCAACTCACCGAACGTCCGGAGGAGACCAGGAACGATGACCATGACCGGCGGTTGGCATCCGGTGGCGCTATCGACCTCGATCGAGCCCGCGAGCTCGGCCGGCACCCATATCGGCGGAGGCGAGTTCGTGGTGTGGCGCGACGGCAGCGGCGCCGCCCATGTGTGGGAGGACCGCTGCCCGCATCGCGGCATGAAGCTCAGCTTCGGTTTCGTGCGCGGCGACCATATCGCCTGCCTCTATCACGGCTGGCAGTACGACGCGGCCGGCCGCTGCCGCTACATCCCCGCCCATCCCGACCTCGAAGTGCCGAAGACGATCACCGTGCCGGCCTACCGGACGGTCGAGGCGGCCGGCATGATCTGGGCGAGCAGGGATCCGGAGCCGGCAACGGCCCCGGCCGATCCGGGCGAGGTCGTGCCGGTGCGTAGCCTCTATCTGGCAGCCTCTGCAGAAACAGTGCTGCAGGTGGTCGAAGGTTTTCCGCCACGCCCGTTCGGCGGCGATGCCGGTCCAGCCGGGCTCGAGCCCGTGGGCGCCAACCTCCACCGACTGGACATCGGACCGGACACGCTGCTGCTCGGCCTGCAACGGCTTTCCGACGAGCGCACCGCCCTGCACATCGTGATCGCCGGCCCGGCCGAAACCTATTCGGGGGAAGGCCAGAAACATTTTCTCGCCTGGACGGCGGCGCTGCGGCACCGCCTCGAATCGGCGCCGGCAGCCGACGCCGTCCTGTCGACGGAGGCCGTGTGATGGCGGGGATTGTCTTCCACAACTACGAGCTGGACGAATGCTGCTACAAGGTCCGGCTGGCGCTCTCCATGCTGGGTCTCGAATGGCAGACGGTCGCGGTCGATGCCTTTCCCGGCAGCGAGCAGGTCTCGCCGCTCTATCTGGCGATGAACCCGCTCGGCAGCCTGCCGATCCTCAAGGACGGCGGCCTCGTCCTCCACGGCGCCGAAACCATCCTTGCGCACCTGGCTCGCAGCCGCGATCCATCCGGCCGCTGGCTGCCGGCCGGCGGCGGCGAGTTTGCCGGCGTGATGCAGTGGCTGGTGTTTTCCGCCGCCTCCCTCTCGGTGACGGTCCGCGCGCGCAGCAGTGCGCTGTTCGACACGCCCGGCGACGAGGAGGCGCCGCGCGCGTCGGCGGCGAAGGCGTTGCGCATCATGGATGACCACATGACCGCCCGCGGCTTCGATGGTGCGGACTGGTTCGCCGCCGGCCACGCGACCATCGCCGACATCGCGCTGTTTCCGGCCTTCGCACTTAGCCGCGACTACGGCGTCGACCACGATGAATATCCGGCGCTGCGCCGCTGGGCTCGACGCTTCCGCGCCGTGCCGGGCTTTATGACGATGCCTGGCATTCCGGACTATCATTGACACGGAATCATCCCAGGCGGACTCCCCCGCCCGTCGCGTCGATCGCAACCAAGGAACACGCATGAGCCCGCTGACCCGCTTCTCCGTCCAACCGCTGTCGGCCATGACGCGAAAACTGGCCGACGTCGCCTCGGGACGGTCCGATCCCGACTTGGTCATCGCCGGCGCGCGGGTGCTGTCGACCTATTCGGAACGCATCCTCGACGGCCGGGAAATCTGGCTGTCGGGCGGCCGCATCGCCGCGGTGAAGTCGGCCGGCACGTACAAGGGTGGCGGCGCCAAGATCTACGACGCCAAAGGCGGCATCGTCGCGCCCGGCCTCGTCGACCCGCATATCCACATCGAATCCTCGATGGTGACCGCCTGCGCCTATGCAGAAGCGGCGCTGCTCAACGGCACCACGACGATCTTCTGCGACAGCCACGAGATCGGCAATGTGATGGACGTGGCCGGCGTCGAGGCAATGCTTGAGGACGCCCGCCAGGCGCCTTTGTCGATCTTCCTCACCGTGCCCAGCACGGTGCCTGCGACCTCCGCGCTACTGGAAACGGCGGGCGGCGACCTGACGGCGGAAAAGATCGGGGCGCTGTTCGACAAATGGCCGGAAGCGGTGGCGCTGGGCGAAAAGATGGATTTCGTCCAGGTCGCCACGGGCGACGAGCGCAGCCATGCCATCCTGGCGGCGGCGCTCCGGCGCGGCCGGCCCGTCTCCGGCCATGTCTACGGGCGCGAGTTCGTTTCGGCCTATGCGGCGTCGGGCGTGACCGACACCCATGAGGCGATCGACCGCGAGATCGCCGACGACATGCTGGAGGCCGGCATCTGGCTGTTCCTGCGCGGCGGCCCGCCGACAACGCCGTGGCACAGCCTGCCGCAGGCGATCAGGACCATCACCGAGCTCGGCGCCTCGCACAAGCGCATCGCGGTCTGCACCGACGACCGCGACGCCGACGACCTCTTATTGTTCGGCCTCGACTGGGTGGTGCGCGAGGCAATCAAGGCCGGCATGACGCCGGAGCAGGCATGGGCGATGGGCTCGCTGCACGGCGCCACCCGCTTCGGCATGGACGGCGAGATCGGCGGGTTGGGCGGCGCCCGGCGCGCCGACCTGGTGCTGCTCGACGATGCCTTCAAGCCGGTCAGCACCTGGTATGGCGGCGAGCTGGTGGTCGAGGACCGCAAAATCACGCCGCTGCTCGACCAGGCCTTGTCCTCCCGCTACCGCTATCCGGAGGCGGCCTACCATACGGTGAAGCTGCCGAAGCAGATCCGGCTGACCCCCGAGCTTCCCGCCGGGACGGTAGTGGCGCATGCCATCCGCACGGAGCTGCCCGGCATCACGCTCGGCCACGAGACGATTACGCTGGAGCCGGCCAACGACTGGCGGAGCCATTTCGACCGCCATGGCCTATGCTTCGTCACGGTGGTGGAGCGGCATGGCAAGTCGGCCGGCAACGTGGCGCACGGCCTGCTCAGCAATTTCACGCTGAAGCACGGCGCCGTCGCCTCCTCCGTCGGCCATGACAGCCACAACATCATCATCGCCGGCGTCGACGAGAGCGACATGCAGGTGGCGCTGCGCGCTATCGAGGACAAGCAGGGCGGCGTCTGCGTGGTGGTGGATGGCAAGGTGAGGGCGATGGTCGAGCTGCCGATCGCCGGGCTGCTGTCCGACAAGCGCGTGACCGAAGTCGCCGAAGAGGTGAAGGCGCTGAAGCGGGAATGGGAAGCCGCCGGCTGCTCCATCCCCTATATGGGCTTCAACCTCATCCCGCTCTCGGTCATCCCGGAGATACGCATCACCGACAAGGGCCTGGTGCTGGTGCCGGAAATGGAGATCGTGCCGCTGTTCGAGGCGGCCTGAGCGATGGACCTCTACCGGCTCGGCCTGGTCTCCCCGCGCATCCACTATTTCCAGCTGGTCGCGCGGCTGGGCTCGATCCGCCAGACGGCACAGGTGCTCAACGTCGCCCCGTCCTCGATCAGCCGGGTGATCAAGGGGCTCGAGGATGAGATCGGCACGCCGCTGTTTGAGCGCGTCCGGCAGCGGCTGAAGCTGACCAGCGCCGGCGAGCTGCTGCTCTACCACGCCCGCCACAGCACCACCGAGCTGGCGCGCGCCTGGTCGGAGATCAACGACCTGCGCGGGCTGAACCGCGGCGCCGTTTCGGTCACCGTGGTTGAGAGCGTGGCGCGCGGCCTGATGCCGGCGGCACTCGCCGAATTCTGGGCACGCCATCCGCTGATCACCGTCGACGTGCGGGTGGCGGCGTCGCAGCAGGCCTGCGACGCGGTCGCCGAGGGCGATTGCGACCTGGCGCTCGCCTTCGACGTGCGCGTGCCGCGCAGCGTGCGCCGGATCGCTGCCGTGCCGCTGCCGCTGGGGGTGGTCACCCATCCGGGCAGTCGCTTTGCCGGCCGCAAGGAGCTGAAGCTGTTCGACCTCTCCGGCGAGCAGGTGATCCTGTCCGACGGCAGCCTCGCGCTCGGCCTTTCCGTGGAGGAGGCGATCAGCCGCTCGATCATCGACCTGACCCGGCGCTCGCGTACCAATTCGATCGGGCTGATGATCGAGCTGGCGAGGATGAAGCTCGGTACCGTGCTGCAGACGCGCATCGGCGTCGAGCCGGAGATCGCCGACGGCACGCTGATCTTCGTGCCGCTGCGCGACACGAAGATACCGCCGCGCCGGCTGATGCTGCTGACCCGGCCGGAGCGCGAGATGTCGGACGCGGCCTCGGCATTCGCCGCCCAGCTCGCCCGTACGGTCGAGGGGCTGGCACGGTAGGGGATCGCCGCCGTCCAAGTTGTTGCGTTTGACGCATCACAATCGCGCGGACATTTGTCCTATCCGGAACAGCCTGCTTCTGCGAATCTCAGCCGCATGGAGAGACATCGATGAAGCAGAGCGCAGTCGACGCCGTCATTCGCGGGCTGAAGAAGGCGGGTGTCAGCATCGTCTGCTACCTGCCGGATTCGCTATTCAAGGAGCTTTACCCCGCGCTCGACGCCGATCCCGACATCCGCACGATCCGCGTCACCAACGAGGGCGAAGGCGCGGCGATCTGCGGCGGCGTGTTCCTGTCGGGCAAGCGGGCGGCGCTGGTGATGGAGAATTCCGGCCTGCGCGCCTCCGTCGAGCCGCTGGCGCGCATGGGGCTCGGCGCCGGCATACCCGTAGTGATGCTGATGAGCTATCGCGGCGAGCTCGGCGAGAACAACTGGTGGGCCATTCCGCACGGCATCACCATGGAGCCGGTGCTCGACGCGCTGCGCATCCCTTACCGCGTCGTGCGCGAGGAAGCCGGCATCGAGCAGGCGATCGCCGATGCCTATTCCTGGTCCTACGCCTCCTACTATCACTCGGCGGTGGCGCTCGGCGGAGAGGTGGTGCGATGAAGCGCTTCGATTGCATGAAGGCGCTGGCCGCCCGGCTGAAGGACGAGCTGGTCATCCTGTCGCTCGGCGGCAGCGTCGACGAATGGTACAACGCCGCCCCGCACATGCGCGAGGCCAGCCTGTTCCAGCAGCAGCTCGGCTGCGTGACGCCGCAGGCGCTGGGTCTGGCGGCCGGCCTGCCGCATCGCCGCATCGTCTCGCTCGACACCGACGGCGGCCTGCTGTTCAACCTCGGCATACTCGCCACGCTCGGCAACGAGCAGCCGAAGAACCTGTTCGTCGTCGTCTGGGACAACGAGTGCTACCAGTCGATCGGCGGGCCGCCCACCCACACCGCCTTCGGCCGGGTGGACCTTGCGGCGATCGCCCGCGGCGCCGGTATCCGCCACGCCCACACGGCCACCACCGTCGAGCAGTTCGACGGCCTGTGCGCCGAAGGGCTGGCGAGCGAAGGGCCGTTCGTCGTGGTCGCCAAGGTCTCCGGCACCGTGCAGCCCGACATCAAGCGCAAGCACAGTGACGGCCGTGAGGACAAGTACATCTTCGTGCGCCATGTCGAGGCCACCGAGGGCATCGTCATCATGGGCCCGAGCGAGCACAACTGACCGGAGTGCTCGCGTTGCCGTCCATGCCGCCCCCGCCACTCCTTCCGTCGAGATCGCTGAAGCGCGGCTACGACTACATCGTCGTCGGCTCCGGCTCGGGCGGCGCGGCGGTGACGCGGCGCCTCGTCGATGCCGGCGCAGACGTGCTGCTCATCGAAGCCGGGCCGGCGGGGATCGGCGTCGCCGACATCGACGATCCGGCCCGCTGGACGGCGCTGATCCGCAGCGGCTTCGACTGGGGCTACGACTACGCGCCTTCCCCTCTGGTGGACGGCCGCACGATCGGCATTCCGCGCGGCCGCGTGCTCGGCGGCTCGTCGGCCACCAACGCCATGCTGTGGTATCGCGGCCATCCGGCCGACTATGACGCCTGGGAGGCGGTCGGCGCGATCGGCTGGAGCTTTGCCGACGTGCTGCCCTATTTCCGGGGCTGCGAGGACTGGCAGGGCGGAGAAAATGCCTGGCGCGGCGCGGGTGGACCGCTGCGCATCGAGCGCGATCCCGATCCGCATCCGGTGCCGCTCGCCCTTGTGGAAGGCGCGCGCGAACTCGGCGTGCCGGCGGTCGATGACGCCAATGGGGCCGACAACGAAGGCGCCGGTCTTGCCGACTTCAACATCTCCGGCGGCAGCCGCTTCAGCTCGGCGCGCGGCTATCTCTGGCCGGTCTTCGAGCGCGAAAACCTGACCGTCGCCGTGAACTCACCGGCGGTCGAACTCGGCATCGATGGCCGGCGCTGCATCGGGGTGAAGTACTTGCACGAGGGTACGCTCGTCGAGACCCGCGCGGCGGAAGGCGTCGTGCTGGCGCTCGGTGCGATCGGCACGCCGCGCCTGCTGATGCTGTCGGGCATCGGCGACCCCGCCGATCTCGGCAGCCTCGGCATCGCCACAAGGCACGCCTTGCCGGGCGTGGGCCGGAACCTGCAGGACCATCCGCTCGTCCAGGCGATCAACTTCCGCGCCAAAAGGCCGCTCGGCCCGGTGCGCGGCAATGGCGGCGGCACCATGGTCAACTGGAAGACGCAGGCCGGCCTGGCCCAGGCCAACGCCCACGCCTTTCCGGTGCAGGGGCCGAGCGCCACGGCGGAAGCGGCGGCCGCGCACGACCTTTCCGGCGACGTCTTCGCCATCGGCGCCGGGCTGATGCGCTCGCGCAGCCGCGGCCATCTGCGCCTGCTCGGCGCCGAACCCGACGCGCCGATGGAGATCCAGCCCAATTTCCTCGCCGAGCCCGAGGACGTCGCCGACCTGATCGACGCAGTGGACTTTGTCATGGCGCTCACCGGCACCGCCGCCTTTCGCGACTGGTTCGCCGGCCACGCCGCGCCGGCGCGCCGCCTCGACCGGCGGGAGACGGTCGCCTTCATCCGCTCCGCCTGCTCGACCTTCTTCCACGCCTGCGGCACCTGCCGGATGGGCGAGGACGAGCTGGCCGTTGTCGACAGCCGGCTGGCGCTGCGCGGCATCGACGGGCTGCACGTCGCCGACGCCTCGGTCATTCCCGTCATTCCGACCTGCAACACCCATGCGCCGGCGACCATGATCGGCGAACGGGCCGCCGACTTCCTGCTCGAACCGGCGCGCAACTTGCATGTCGGACGCCGGACAAGGACGGAGGAACTGCCATGAGTGCCGAGAGCATGATCCTGGCGGGCGATCATTTACTCACCATGGATGCCCGGAACCGCGTGCTCGCCGGCGGCGCGGTCCTGATCGAGCACGGCCGTATCGCTGGGGTCGGCAGGCTCGCAGATCTCGCGCAGACGCATCCCTCGGTGCCGGTCAAGAAAATCGTCAACAGCGTGCTGATGCCGGGCCTGGTCAACGCGCATGCCCATTCCGGTTTTTTGCGCGGCACCGCCGAGCACCTGCCGGTGTGGGACTGGCTGACGCTGCACATCAACCCGATGCACCGGATGCTGCAGGCGCACGAGGCGGAGGCCGCGTCGTGGCTCTGCTATGCCGAATCCGTGCTCGGCGGCACCACCACAGTGGTCGACATGTGGCGCTTCATGGACGGCAGCGCCAGGGCGGCCGAAGCGATCGGCAACCGCCTCGTCGCCGTGCCTTACGTCGGTGCACATCCCGACTACGGCTATTTCGACACGCTCGACATGAACGAGGCGATGATCGAGACGTGGCACGGCAAGGCCGGCGGGCGCGTCAACGTCTGGGTCGGCCTGGAGCACCTGTTCTACGCCGACGAGGCCGGGCAGCGGCGCGCCGTCGACATGGCGAAAAAGCACCGCACCGGCTTCCACACCCATTGCAGCGAAGCCGAGATCGAACTGGCGGAATTCGACAGGCGCTACGGCAAGCGGCCGATGTTCGTCCTCGACGATCTCGGCTTCTTCGAGACGCCGCGCGCCATGATCGCCCACGGGGTGTGGCTCGACTCGGCCGAGATCGAGCTGATCGCCCGGCGGCGCGTGTCGGTCGCCCACAATCCCGTCTCCAACATGAAGCTCGCCAGCGGCATCGCGCGGATCGGCGAGATGCTGGCGGCCGGCGTGCCGGTCGGCATAGGCACCGACGGCGAGAAGGAGAACAATAATTTCGACATGTTCGAGGAGATGAAGGTCGCCTCGCTGCTCGGCAAGCTGAAGGACCTCGACGCCGCCGCCATGGACAGCTGGCAGGTGCTGCGCATGGCAACGATCACCGGCGCGCGGGCGATCGGCCTCGATCACGAGATCGGCTCGATCGAGCCAGGCAAGCGCGCCGACATCATCGCCGTCAGGACCGACACGCCGCGCATGACGCCGGTCTTCGGCGAAGGGCCGTACTTCAACCTCCAGCACAACCTCGTGCATGCGGTGCGCGGCGGCGACGTCGCCATGACCATGATCGACGGCAGGATCGTCGTCGACGACGGCGTTCTGAAGACCGCGGACGTGAACGAGATCATCGCCGAAATCCACATGGTCGCGCCCGGCCTGTTTGCCCGCCGCGCCGCCTGGCTGGCCGAGCATCAGAGCGGCACCCGGCAGTGGACGCAGGAAGCCGAGGGAAGCGATCGATGAAAACGACGGATCGGGCGGCGCTGGACGAGTGGTATGCGGTTGAAACCGGTGCGAAACTGCGAAAGACGCCCGTAAAAACACGGCTTCTGGGGCAGGATATCGAGCTTTTCCGGGACAAATCGGGGATGCCTGTCGCCCGCGAGATCCTCGATCACGGCGCCAGGGGGCCATCTCTGCTAGTGCAGGAGCGCTACGGCTGCCTCTGGACGACGCTCGGCCGGCCGAACAAGGGCCTGTTCGACATCGCCGAAGCCGCCGAGCCGGACCGCCGCTTCGTGCCGTGCGGCTGGGTGAAAATGCGCGCGTCCGGGTTGCGGGTGGTCGAGAACTTTCTCGACATGGCGCATTTCCCCTTTGTCCACACCGACATCCTGGGTTCCGAGCCGCACACCGAGGTGCCGTCCTACGTCAGCGAGATTCGCCGCGACGTCGACGAGGTGTGGGCCACCAACTGCACCTTCTTCCAGCCGCGCATCGCCGCCACCGAAAGCGCCGGCGATTTCGTCCATCTCACCTACCGGGTGCCCAGTCCCTTCGTCGTCATGCTCTACCGGGTCTGCCCGACCGCTCCCGACCGGCTGGACGCGATCGCCCTGTTCATCCAGCCGATCGAGGAGGATCTGTGCCGTGCCCAGCCGGTCATGTATCTCGTCGACGGCACCTCGACCGACACGGCGCTGCTCAATTTCGAGCAGGTCATCTTCCTGCAGGACAGGATCATCGTCGAGAACCAGCGGCCGCTGCGCCTGCCGCTCGAGCCGCGCACGGAGATCCCCACCAGGGCCGACAGCTCGTCCATCGCTTATCGCCGCTGGCTGAAGGAAAAGGGCATACGCTTCGGCACGACGGCGGGAGCCGCATGACGACGGCCTGTGCCGGAATGCAAGTCGTCCGCCCGGTTACAGCTGCCGAGGCCTTGGCCTGCGTCACGACGGGCAGCGCCCGGCTGGTCGCCGGCGGCACGGCCCTGCAGCTCGACTGGGCGAAGGGCCTGCCGAGGCCGGACCGGCTCATCGACCTCGGCCGTGTCGCCGGGCTGCGCGGGATCGAGCGGTCCGCCGGCGGAATTCGCATCGGCGCGCTGACCTCGCTCGGCGCGCTGGAGCGTGACGGGACGATCAGCGAGGCACTGCCGCTACTCGCGGCAGCAGTGCGCGCAACCGCCGGCCCGGCGGTGCGCAACCTGGCCACCATCGGCGGCAACGTCGCCGGCCGCACTGGCTGCCTGCTGCCGGCCCTGCTGGCGCTGGACGCGGACCTGGAGATCGTCACCCAAGCCGGGCGCGGCAGGAAACCGCTGTCGCAATGGCTGGCCGAGACTCGTGACCAGCCCGCAATCGTCGAAGCCGTCATCGTGCCTCTCGGCCAGGACACGGCGCGCTGGACGCACCGCAAGGTCGGCTTGCGCGCCGCCTTCACCCCGAGCGTCGTCGGCGTCGCCGGAATGATCGAGACAGCGGACGGCGTCGTGACCGCGGCGCGCCTCGCGGTCGGCGGCGGCGTAGCGCCCACGCGCCTCCACGAGGCAGAGGCGCTGCTTGCGGGCGAGGCGCTTGCGGACGTCGACTGGCGCGCGCTGCATGCCGCGATCGAGCAAACCGTCGATGCGCCGGACGATGCCTTCCGTTCAGGCCGCTACCGCCGCAAGGTGGCCGCCAACGCTTTCGTGCACGGGCTGGGCGGCACGCTGCCGGGGCGTGTTCCGCATCGGCCGCGGCCAGTCCCGCGGCCCTGCGAGCCGCCGCTTGGCGAACTCGTCCTGGCGCGGGCGGACGCCGGCGCGCGCTGGCATGTGCGCCCAGACGGACCGGCAAAAATCGCCGGCCGGCTCGAATACCTCACCGACCGCCGCGCGCCGGGCATGCTGGTCGGCCGCATCCTGCGCGCCGGCATCCCGCATGCCCGCATCCTCGGCATCGATACCCGCGCCGCCGAGGCGCTGCCCGGCGTCGCCGCCGTCGTCACCCACCGCGACGTGCCGGGCAGCAACGCCTTCGGCATCGTCGTGCAGGACCAGCCGGCGCTGTGTTTCGACAAGGTCCGCTATGTGGGAGATGCCGTCGCTGCGGTGGCGGCAGTCGACGCCGAGACCGCTGAGCGTGCGCTCGCGCTGATCGAGGTCGACTACGCGCCGCTGCCGGTCGTCGCTGATCCCGAACAGGCGCTGGTGGCCGGCGCTGAACCCGTGCATGAGACGGGCAATCTCCGGCGGTCCCTGAATTTCGGGCGCGGCGACATCGCGCACGGTTTTGCGCGGGCGGCGCATGTCGTCGAGGCCACCTACGAAATGCCGCGCCAGATGCACGGCTTCATGGAGACCGAGGGTGGCTATGCCTTCGTCGATGCCGACGGCACGCTCAATGTCTGCGCCGGCGGGCAGCATGGCCGCCGCGACCGCCTGCAGCTTTCGCGCATCCTCGGCATGGCCGAGGAGAAGATCAGGGTCGTCACCAGCCCGACCGGCGGCGCCTTCGGCGGCAAGGACGAGCTCACCGTCCAGCCGGCGCTGGCGCTGCTCGCCCTGAAGACCAGCCGTCCCGTGCGGCTTCAGCTCGATCGCGCCGAATCCGTCATTGCCGGGACCAAGCGCAATCCGATGACCATCCGAATGCGCACTGCCTGCGACGCCGACGGCCGGCTCGGCGCGCAGCAGGTGGACGTGATCGCCGATGCCGGCGCCTATGCCTCGCTCGGGCCCGGCGTGCTGGAAACCGCGCTGGAGCATGCCTGCGGACCGTATGTCGTCGCCAACGTGCAGACGACCGGCCGGCTCGCCTACACCAACAACGGCGTCTGCGGGGCGTTCCGGGGATTCGGCGCCAACCAGATGGCCTATGCGGTCGAATGCCAGATGGACCGGCTGGCCGATGCCTGCGGCCTCGATCCGGTCGAGATTCGCAGGCGCAACCTGCGCCAGCCGGGAATGCCGGGCTATCTCGGCCAGACGGTGGCGCCGACCGAGCGGCTGCGCGAGATGCTGGACGCGGCAGCGGCCGATCCGATCTGGCTGACGCCGCGGGGTCTCTCGGGCGACAGTACCGAGATCATCGGCGTCGGCATGGCCATGAACCACCAGGGCACCGGGCTCGGCACGATACCGCCCGATCCGGCCGGCGGCGCCCTGAGGCTGGCGCCTGACGGGGCGATCGAGGCGCTGCTCGGTCTCGACGAGATGGGACAGGGCCTGCTGACCTCCATCCAGTCGGCGGTGGCGGCCGCGCTCGGCTGCGGGCGTGACGACGTCCGGCCGCTGACCGGCGACACGGCGAAGGCCCCCGAATCCGGATCGACCACCGCCGCTCGCGGCGCGCATGTGGTGTGGCGGGTCGCCGAGACGACGGCGCCTGTCCTTGCCGCGAAGATGCTTTCCGCTGCCGGGGCTATGCTCGGCCGCGATCGGCAAGGTCTGGCGATCGCGCCGGGCGGGATCGTGGAGCTGCATTCGAACAGTGGCGAGTTGCTGCTGACCTTCGCCGAACTCGCTAGGGCACTGCCGCCGGACCAGCTGCCTTCGGCCGCCACGAGTTTCGAATTCCCCAAGAGCGACTATTTCGAGGGCAATGCGCGGCTGATCTTCGCCTTCGGCGCGACTCTGGCGCGTGTCGCGGTGAACCGCATCACCGGCCGGGTCAGGGTGCTCGACCTCCACCAGCATACGGCGGCAGGGCCGGTGATCGACGTCGCCGCCTATCTCGGCCAGATCGAGGGCGGAGGCGTCCAGGGCCTCGGCTTCACGCTGACCGAGGATGCGGCGATGCGCGACGGCCGGTATCTCACCGGCAATTTCGATACCTACATGCTGCCTGGCATCGCCGACACGCCCGAATCCATGGCGACTTTCGCGCTCGAAGACCTCGATGCCGCCGATCCGTTCGGCCCGCGCGGCGTCGGCGAGCTCGGCATCGGCGCGGTGACGCCGGCGATCGCCAATGCGGTGGCCGACGCCATCGGCCTCTGGCCCGAGCGCCTGCCTTTCGATCCCGAACGGATACTCGACGCCGTGGAGAGGCCTTGATGGCGGAGCCGATCGCCTTTCGCCTGAACGGCGTGGACCGTCGGACAGAGGTGCCGCCGGATACGCGACTGATCGATTTTCTGCGCGACAGGCTCGGACTGACCGCGGCCAAGAAGGCCTGCGGCATCGGCCGCTGCGGCGCCTGCGCGGTGCTGATCGACGGGAGGGCGGTGAACGCTTGCCTCGTCATGGCGTGGCAGATGGATGGCGCCGACATCGTCACGCCGGAAGGCCTTGAAACCTTGCCTCACGCGAAAACCGTCCGGCAGGCGCTCGCCGAAGCGAATGCCTTCCAGTGCGGCTACTGCGCCTCCGGCTTCGTTGTCGTACTTACCGCCTACCTGCGCGACCACCCGGGCGCCCAGGAGCAGGACATCCGCGCCGCGCTGGAAGGCAACATCTGCCGCTGCACGGGCTATCGCTCGATCCTGCGGGGAGCGATGGCCGCGGCCAGGGTGCTGGCCGAACCTGACCGGGACGTGCCGTCCGACGGGTCACAATCCGATGCCTCTCAGACCGTCGAAGCGAGCCAATGACCATCGTCATCCGTAACAGCGAGCCCGCCCACCCCGGCGTAAAATCCTTCCTCGCCACGCCGGCCAAGCGGCATCTCATTGCCGGCCGATGGTGCGACGCTTCCGAAGGCGACACCTTCGACAGTTTCGATCCCGCGAGCGGCCGGCATCTCGCCCGGCTGGCGCGCGGCACGGCGGAGGACTGCGACCGGGCGGTGGCGGCGGCGCGGTATGCCTTCGAGGATAAGGTCTGGCGCGACATGACGCCGTCCGCGCGCGGCAAGCTGCTGTGGCGGGTCGCCGAGTTGATCGATGCGCACGCCGATGAACTTTCCGAGCTTGAGACGCTGGACCAGGGGAAATCGCTGCGCACCGCCCGCTTCGGCGAGATACCGGCGGCGGCGGAGCAGTTCCGCTATTTCGCGGGCTTCGCCACAAAAATCCTCGGCACGACCATCCCGACCTCGATCGCCCACCAGCCCGCCGGCCGAAAGATCTTCGCCTATACGACACGTGAGCCCATCGGCGTCGTCGCGGCAATCACGCCCTGGAACTCGCCGCTGCTGATGGCCGCCATGAAGCTCGCGCCGGCGTTCGCCGCCGGCTGCACGGTGGTGCTGAAGCCGGCGGAGGAGACTTCGCTCACCGCTCTGCGGCTCGGCGAGCTGCTGATCGAGGCCGGCCTGCCGGACGGTGTCGTCAACATCGTCACCGGCTTCGGCGAGACAGTCGGGGCGGCCCTCGCGGCGCATCCCGACGTCGACAAGGTCGCTTTCACCGGCTCGACCGAGGTGGGCAAGCTGATCGTGGCGGCGGCACGGGGCAATCTGAAGAAGCTGACGCTGGAGCTCGGCGGCAAGTCGCCGGCCATCGTCATGCCCGATGCGGAGATGGAGCTTGCCATCGAAGGCGTGGCGCGCGGCATCTTCGCCAATGCCGGCCAGGTGTGTGTCGCCGGGTCGCGTGTCTACGCCCATCGCTCGATCGCCGACCGGCTGATCGAGGGCCTGGCCCGCGAAGCCGCGAAGCAGCAGCTTGGCCACGGGCTCGATCCCGAGACCGCACTCGGTCCGCTGGTCAACGCCGTCCAGGCGCAGAGGGTCGCGTCCTATGTCGAGGAGGGCAGGGCGGCGGGCGCCGACATCGTGGCCGGCGGTACGCGGTCGGGCACGTTCTTCGAGCCGACGGTGGTGACCGGCGTCAGCCAGGACATGCGCATGATGCGCGAGGAGATTTTTGGCCCGGTCGTCGCCGTCTCGCCCTTCGATGAGGTCGACGAGGCTGTCTCCTGGGCCAACGATTCGCCTTACGGGCTTGCCGCCAGCGTGTGGACGCGCGACCTTTCGGCGGCGCACCGCCTCGCCGCCCGCATCCGCTCGGGCACGGTCTGGATCAACTGCCATTCCTATTTCTCGCCCGAGCTGCCCAAGGGTGGCCACAAGCAGTCGGGCTGGGGATACGAGAACGGCGCGCCCGGGCTCGAGAACTATCTGGAGAGCAAGACCGTCTGCGCGCTGATCTAGACTGGACGCACATCGACAGTGGCGGGTGAAGACGAAAAAGGCCCGGACGAAGCCGGGCCTTCGAGGAATGTGCGGAAAGATCAGCCGCGCCGGGCGTCGACCGACAGCGATCCGGCGCCGAGGCCGGCAAGCACCAGCAGCCCGCCGGTGACCGACAGGTTCTTCAGGAAGAACAGCTGCTGCACCTGGTCGGCGAGGTTGGTGTGCGCGATCAGCGTGGCGCCGATGGTGAAGGCGGCGATCGCCAACGCGGCGATGCGTGTCTTGTAGCCGACGAGGATGGCGAGGCCGCCGAAGAACTCGAGCAGGCCGACCAGCACAGCCAGGATCGTCGGCAGCGGCAGGCCGATGCTGCCGAACCAGCCGGCGGTGCCGCCGATGTCGATCAGCTTGCCGAAGCCGGCGTAGATGAACATCAGCGACAGCAGTACGCGGCCGACGGCGACGATCGCGCCGGCGGCCGCCGTGGGCTGCGCGGCGACGGAAGAGTTGATGGACATGGGGAAGCGCTCCGATGGGTTGAATCCACCGGCAACATAGATCGGCGCCATCGTTCACAGAAGAGACGAAAACGTCGACACATCGTTCACTTTTGGAACAAGTTACCCCGGCCGCGTCATCTCCTCCGGCCGCACGATCCGGTCGTAGTCCTCGCCGCTGACCAGTCCCGTCGCCAGCGCCTCTTCGCGCAGCGTGGTGCCGTTCTTGTGCGCGGTCTTGGCGATCTTGGCGGCGTTGTCGTAGCCTATGGTCGGCGCCAGGGCCGTCACCAGCATCAGCGAGCGCTCAAGTGCTGCCTTGATGTTGTCCTCGCGAGCCTCGATGCCGACCACGCAATTGTCGGTGAAGGAGACCGCCGCGTCGCTCAACAACTGCACGGACTGGAGGAAATTGTAGGCCATCAGCGGATTGTAGACGTTGAGCTCGAAATGCCCCTGGCTGCCGGCGAAGGTGATGGTGGAATTGTTGCCCATCACCTGGATGCAGACTTGGGTGAGCGCCTCGCACTGGGTGGGGTTCACCTTGCCCGGCATGATCGACGAGCCCGGCTCGTTCTCCGGCAGCGACAGTTCGCCGAGGCCCGAGCGGGGGCCGGAGCCGAGCAGGCGGATGTCGTTGGCGATCTTGAACAGCGCGGCGGCGGCCGAGTTGATGGCGCCGTGCGAGAACACCATGGAATCGTGCGCTGCCAGCGCCTCGAACTTGTTGGGAGCGCTGACGAAGGAAATGCCGGTGATGGCGGCGATGCGCTCGGCCACCTTTTCCGCGAAGCCGATCGGCGCGTTCAGCCCGGTGCCGACCGCCGTGCCGCCCTGCGCCAGTTCCTGCAGGCCGGGCAGCGTCGTCTCGATGCGCTTGATCGACGAGGCGACCTGCGCGGCATAGCCGGAAAACTCCTGGCCGAGCGTCAGGGGGGTGGCGTCCTGCGTGTGCGTGCGGCCGATCTTGACGATGTGCGCGAATTCCTTCGCCTTCGCGTCGAGCGCGCCGTGCAGGTGCTTCAGGGCCGGCAGCAGGTCGTGGATGATGCGCTCGGCGCAGGCGATGTGCATGGCCGTCGGATAGGTGTCGTTCGACGACTGGCTCATGTTGACGTGGTCGTTGGGATGGACCGGCTTCTTCGAGCCCATCTCGCCGCCGAGCAGTTCGATGGCGCGGTTCGAGATCACCTCGTTGGCGTTCATGTTGGACTGCGTGCCGGAGCCGGTCTGCCACACGACCAGCGGGAAATGCTCGTCGAGCTTGCCGTCGATCACCTCCTGCGCGGCGGTGATGATGGCGCCGCCGATCTTTGCGTCGAGCTTGCCGAGCGCCATGTTGGCCTCCGCCGCTGCGCGCTTGACGATGCCGAGCGCGCGCACCACCGACAGCGGCTGCTTCTCCCAGCCGATCTTGAAGTTGCCGAGCGAGCGCTGCGCCTGGGCGCCCCAGTAGCGGTCTCCCGCAACCTCGATCGGGCCGAACGTGTCCGTCTCGGTCCGCGTGGATGTCTCGCTCACAGTCGCCTCCGTGCTTTTTGCGCGCGGCATCGCTACCGCGTTGCACAACGGGCTTCAAGGGCGGAGTGGGCAACGGCGGGAACCAAATCGGTTAGATATCGGAAAGGCCTGGGCAGCGGGCAGGGGAGCTTTCGCTGCCGGCACCGGGGAGCTTTATCGGAGCACCATAAAGAACGCCTCCTGCACCTGTTACAGTGCTGGAGGCGCCCTTTTTGTCCTCAGCATTCTTTCGAACTGCTTTGGACACCAGCACAATGCGCAGCCGGCGAAAAGGTTGCAGGCCGGAAACGGACTTTTCGAACTTTTTTTGCCGTACGAAAAAGGGCGGCATCGCTGCCGCCCTTTCCGTATTTCCGAGCCTTGGTCGGCTGGACTTAGAAGTCCATGCCGCCCATGCCGCCCATGCCGCCGCCCGGCATTGCCGGAGCGCCCGACTCCTTCTTCGGAGCCTCGGCGATCATGGCCTCGGTGGTGACCAAGAGGCCGGCGACCGAAGCGGCGTCCTGCAGGGCCGTGCGCACGACCTTGACCGGGTCGACGATGCCCATGGCGATCATGTCGCCATATTCGCCGGTCTGGGCGTTGTAGCCGAAGGTCGCGCCCTTGTTCTCCAGGATCTTGCCGGCGACGATCGAAGCTTCCGCTCCGGCGTTGGCGGCGATCTGGCGGGCCGGAGCCTGCAGCGCGCGGCGCACGATGGCGATGCCGGCGGTCTGGTCGGAGTTCACGCCGGTCGACTTCAGGTTGGCCGAAGCGCGCAGCAGGGCGACGCCGCCGCCGGCCACGATGCCTTCTTCCACGGCCGCGCGGGTCGCGTTGAGGGCGTCGTCGACGCGGTCCTTCTTTTCCTTGACCTCGACCTCGGTGGCGCCGCCGACGCGGATGACGGCAACGCCGCCAGCCAGCTTGGCGAGACGCTCCTGCAGCTTCTCACGGTCGTAGTCCGAGGTGGTCTCCTCGATCTGCTGCTTGATCTGGGCGACGCGGCCCTGGATCTCGGCCTTCTTGCCGGCGCCGTCGACGATGGTGGTGTTCTCCTTGGAGATCGACACCTTCTTGGCGCGGCCGAGCATGTTGAGGCCGACATTCTCCAGCTTGATGCCGAGGTCTTCGGAGATGACCTGGCCGCCGGTGAGGATGGCGATGTCCTCGAGCATGGCCTTGCGGCGGTCGCCGAAGCCCGGAGCCTTGACGGCGGCGATCTTCAGGCCGCCGCGCAGCTTGTTGACGACCAGCGTGGCCAGAGCCTCGCCCTCGACGTCTTCCGAGATGATGACCAGCGGCTTGGAGGTCTGCACGACGGCTTCCAGAACCGGCAGCATGGCCTGCAGGTTGGAGAGCTTCTTCTCGTGCAGCAGGATGTAGGCGTCCTCCAGCTCGGCGACCATCTTGTCCGGGTTGGTGACGAAGTACGGCGAGAGATAGCCGCGGTCGAACTGCATGCCTTCGACGACTTCCAGCTCGGTCTCGGCGGTCTTGGCTTCCTCGACGGTAATGACACCCTCGTTGCCGACCTTCTGCATGGCTTCCGCGATCATCTTGCCGACCGACTCGTCGCCGTTCGCCGAGATGGTGCCGACCTGCGCGACCTCTTCCGAGGTCTTGATCTTCTTGGCGGCCTTGCCGAGATGGGCGACGACCTCGGTCACGGCGAGATCGATGCCGCGCTTCAGGTCCATCGGGTTCATGCCGGCGGCAACCGCCTTGTGGCCTTCCTGGACGATCGACTGCGCCAGAACGGTCGCGGTCGTGGTGCCGTCGCCGGCGATGTCGTTGGTCTTGGAAGCGACCTCACGGATCATCTGCGCGCCCATGTTCTCGAACTTGTCGGAAAGTTCGATCTCCTTGGCGACGGTGACGCCGTCCTTGGTGATGCGCGGGGCGCCGAACGACTTGTCGATGACGACGTTGCGGCCCTTGGGGCCGAGCGTCACCTTGACGGCGTCGGCGAGGATGTTGATGCCGTGCAGCATGCGCTCACGGGCATCGCGGGAGAATTTTACGTCTTTAGCAGCCATTGCTTAGCTCCTGGGCTCGAAGCCCTCGAATGAAGTGGAATGGATGGCGAAAGGGATCGCGGGTCAGCCGATGATGCCCATGATGTCGGATTCCTTCATGATCAGAAGGTCCTCGCCATTGAGCTTCACCTCGGTGCCCGACCACTTGCCGAACAGCACGCGGTCGCCGGCCTTGACGTCCAGCGGCACCAGCTTGCCGCTCTCGTCGCGGGCGCCGGAGCCGACGGCGATGATTTCGCCTTCCTGCGGCTTTTCCTTGGCGGTGTCGGGGATGATGATGCCGCCCTTGGTCTTCTCCTCGGACTCGACGCGGCGAACGACCACGCGGTCATGCAGCGGCCGGAATTTCGACTTTGCCATGTTTGACTATCCTTGAAACGGACGTTGAAAGGGTTCCTCCGTCCGGCATGCCGGACTGCCGTTAGCACTCACGAGTAGCGAGTGCTAACATGGGAGGCGAAATAGGAGTGCCCCGTTTCGATGTCAAGACGATGACGTCGTGGGAAGGCGCATTTTCGTGTTGCGGCGCATCCGGACGGCCTGCGGATCGCATGGGCACGGCCGACTTGTCAAATCATGCTCCGCCGCGCGGCCGACGGAGAAAACCATCCCGCCGGCCGGCGGGATGGTTTGGGCAATTGCAGCAGGCCCGAGAGGGGCGGGGCTTAGGAGCGTGTTTCAGCCGACGATGCGCAGGTTGGAAAGCTCGTCGCCGATCTTCTTGAAATCGTCGGACAGGGTCTTGCCGGTCGAGTTCCAGAACAGTTTTGCCGGCTTGCTCGGATCGTCCGGGTCCTTGCGGAAGCGGGAATCCGAGGCGCATTTCTTGAGCATCTCGATCTGTGTCTTTTCCGCCGGCTTCGAGTTGCTGAGGTCGAGCGCCACGGTCATCACCATGATCTTCTTCGCCTTGGCGTTGTCGCATAGCTTCTTGAAGTGTTCGTTCATCGCGGCGGTGTAGTTGGCGTTGTCGTAGTTGGTGTTCGAGATCGAACTGCTGGTGCCCTGGAACATGCGCCCGAGGTTCGTTGTGTAGCCGGGGGTTACGAGCTTGACGTAGCCCAGGGCGGAATAGACCGACTTGTTCCCGGCGCCGTCGGAATATCGCCCTTCCCAGTCTCCAAGCGATCCCGGTGTGTAGTAGGTGTTGGCGCCGTCGGTAACGACGATCACCACCTTGTCGTTACCCTTTTCGGACTCGGGCCGGCCTTCCGTGAAGGGAGCACCGCTCGAGACGGTTCGCCAGCCCCATGCCATGCCTTCCGGCACGTTGGTCGCTCCATTCGGCTGCATGCCGTCGATCGCCGCATCGATTACGGCTTTGCCTGCTGCGACGGAAACATCGGTAAGCGGCGTGATCGCCGTCGTCGAGCAACTCTTGTTGGGGCCGTCGGTGGTTTCGCTGGACGCGATCTGCGGCGGCGTGCCCGGGAAATATTTCGGCATGAAACTCTGCCGGGCAACGTGGTTGGTGGTGCCGGTTATTGATCCGTCCGGCCACCAGCTGTTTTCAGGGTTGGCGTCGACACTGGACTCGTCCGGAGCGAACATTGGCACGAACAACGTGGCCGGCGTAGCGGAGGAGGGCGGCGTGTCGTCGACGTTGTACGGGCTCGGCCGCGCTTCCACGCACCCCTTCCAGTTCGCGAACTTGACCGCCGTCGTAGACCAGGTCCTGCAAGAGCCGTTCCAGTTGGTTGCGGTGCAGGAATAGTGCTGCATCTCCTTGTACATGGTGAAGCGGGTGATTTTTCCGTTCTCCTGAGTGCCCCAGTCCTTCCCCCGTCGGTACCAGACCCCGCCGACGTTCTCGACATACTTGTTCACGTTCTTGGCCTTGCTCATCGTTGACCAGTCGAAATTTTCGTGATGGATCGGAGAGATGCCGTCTCTATCCATCCAGGTAGCTTCCTCGTAGCCCGAACCGACATTGACGGAAGAGGCAAAGGGCACGACCGAGAACTGGACGGGCTGGGACACCTGCTTCATCTGCTCGCCCTGCTTGGCCAGCGTGCTGACCAGTTCCTTGGCCGCGGCCTTGAGCAGGTCGATGCGAAGCTGGTTGGAACTGCCGCCCTTGTCGGACATCGACCCGGAATTGTCGAGCACCAGCGCCACCTCCAGCGTGTTCTTGAGCTGGACTTCCGAGAAGGCGCCGAGATCGATTTCCGTGACCGCGTTCTTGCCGAGCAGGCTGGTCAGCACCGGCAGGAAATGCGGGCTGTATTTCAGGTCGGCGGTGAGCTTCACCGTTCCCCCGCCCGTGTCCGCGTTGGGAAGCGCCAGCGTCAGGTCGACCTTGCTCATGTCGAGCCCGTTCGAATTGATCCGGAAGAACTCCTCGGCGAAGGCCGGCAGTTGCTCCTCCGGCGTGCCTGCCTGATAGGCGCGCGCCGTTGCCAGCGCGGCGGCATCGAGCGCGTTGAGCGCCTGGCTGCGCTCGCGCGTCATCTCCGAATAGTCGATCGCCACCGCCAGCCCACCCATCAGCGGCACCATGGCGATGGCGGTCAGCATCGCGTAGTTGCCTCGCCGATCCGCCCAGAATTTTCGCAACATCCGATAGCCCCCGAATTTGATCGGCGGCACTGTCGCAGGAAGACCTGAAAATCCCGTCTTTCGCGACGCTTCAAATTGTAGGGAAACGTTCAGTCATGGTTAACCAGCGCGGCCGTGCGCCGCCTGTCGGCGGCAGTTCTCGCCGCGGCGAGCCTAGTGGCGCCGCCCGTTCGGCGCCGCTTTCTCGCCGGGGAGGGCGGCCGCCAGCGCGATGATCTTGGCCTGCACGGCCTGCGCCTCGGCCGCCGCCGCATGGCCGGCCGGCTCGGCGAGCGCGGCATCCGCTGCGGGCGCGCCGATGCTGATGCTCCTGCTGTCGCCAGCGGTCTTGACGGCCTGCATCGCCGCGTCGACCGAGCGCGCCAGCCGGGCGATCTCTTGACGCGCCTGGCGCGCATGCACCAGCGCCAGGACGGCGAAGCCGGTCCCGGCCGCCGCCAGCACCAGCGTCGCGACGGTGGCGGCCAGAACCACGTCCGGCAGGCTCAACCCGAGCCCGGTGATCCGTTTCAACACGAAAAACCCCACGCCGCTTACCACGGCGGCGCCGGCTATGCCGACCAGTCCCCGCTGCATTGTCCCGTCCCCGGTGAGGCGCAGTCCCGTGCGCCGCGACGTGCCCTGTCGCGAGCATGAGTCTCGCACGACCGGGCGACGCTGTTAAGTCAAAGCTGGTGACAGAGTGAAAACTCTCGGTTAATTCCGGTCACCGCGCACGCGACGCGCATTTTTTCACAACAACGACGGGACGTGCCGGGCCTTGGTCAAATTTGTCGGATCCCTCCAGGATATTGCCGCTTCCTATTCTGTGCTGCTGTGCGACGTATGGGGCGTGGTGCACAATGGCGTGCGGCCCTTCGACGATGCGGTCGCCGCCCTGATCGAAGCGAGGCAAAAAGGTGCCGCCGTGATCCTGGTCACCAATTCGCCGCGCCTGACCGCCGGCGTCACCCGGCAGATCCAGGGGATCGGCGTGCCGGACACGGCCTGGGACCGCATCGTCACCTCGGGCGACGTGACGCGCGAGCTGATCCGCCACGGCCCGCGCCGCGTCTGCCACATCGGCCCGGATCGCGAGGAATCGATCTTCGACGGCCTCGACGTCGAGGTGGTCGAGGAATGGGAGGCCGCGGCGGTGGTCTGCACCGGTCTGCACGACGACGAGAGTGAAACGCCGGAGGATTATGCCGAGCAATTGCGCCGGCTGCGCTCGCGCGACCTGCCGATGATCTGCGCCAATCCCGATCTGGTGGCGGAGCGCGGCCACAAGATGGTGTTTTGCGCCGGGGCGCTCGCCCGCGACTATGCCCTGCTCGGCGGCCGCACGCTGATTGCCGGCAAGCCGCATCGGCCGATCTACGATGCGGCGCTCGAGGCGGCTGCGGAAGTGCTCGGAGGCCCGGTTTCGGCGGGCGACGCGCTCGCCATCGGCGACGGCATGCTGACCGACGTCAAGGGCGCCGCCGACTACGGCATCGACGTTCTCTACGTGTCGGCCGGCATCCACGCCGCCGACTACGGCGATCCCGACCGGCCCGATCCCGAGCGGCTTGCCGCCTTCCTGGCGCATCACGGCCAGGCGCCGGTCGCCGTGATGCCGCGGCTGCGCTAGGAGAAGACAATCATGGCGGCCAAGGACTTCGTCTGGTGTCGCGACGTGGCGGGGCTGCCGCGGCACCTGCGCGGCGGCGTCGTGGCCATCGGCAATTTCGACGGCATGCATCGCGGCCACCAGGCGGTGCTCGACCGCGCGCTGGCCGAGGCCGCCGCCGCCGGCGTGCCGGCGCTGGTGCTGACCTTCGAGCCGCATCCGCGCTCTGTCTTCCGCCCGGATATCCCGCTGCCGCGCATCACGCCCGCTCCGGTCAAGGCGCGGCTGGTCCGGCTGCTTGGCTTCTACGCCATCGTCGAGCAGGAGTTCACGCGCCAGTTCGCTGGCAAATCCGCCGACGACTTCATCGGCGAGACCCTGATGAAGCATCTCGGCGTCAGCCATGTCGTCACCGGTTTCGATTTCCATTTCGGCAGGAACCGGCAGGGCGATCCGGCCTTCCTGGCCGCCGCGGGGCGCAGGCATGGTTTCGGCGTCACCCAGGTGGAGGCGTTCCGCGACGAGGGCGGCGCCGTCGTTTCGTCGAGCCGCATCAGGGCGCTGCTCGGCGAAGGCGATGTGGCCGAGGCCGCCGGGCTGCTCGGCTACCGCTTCACCATCGAAGGCGAGGTCGTGCACGGAAAGAAGCTCGGCCGCACGATCGGGTTTCCGACCGCCAACATGGTCCTGCCGGAGGATGCGGTGCTAAAGCACGGCATCTATGCGGTCCGGCTGCGCCGCGCCGACGGAACGCTGTTCGACGGCGTGGCGAGCTTCGGCCGCCGTCCGACCGTGGAGAGCGACGGCGTCCCTTTGCTGGAGACCTATGTCTTCGGTTTCGGCGGCGACCTCTACGGCGAGGTCTGCGACGTCTCCTTCTTCGGCTTTCTGCGCGGCGAGGAGAAGTTCGACGGGCTCGACGCGCTGATGGCGCAGATCAGGCGGGACGAGGAGGAAGCGCGCGCGCTGCTCTCGGGTGTGCGGCCGCTGTCGGAACTCGACCTGCGCCTGGCCTTCTGAGGTCCGCTGGAAAAGCGCTGCCGGTTCGCGCGAAGTCGCCGGCATTTAAGTCAAACTTTACCGTCCTGGTTGCAAATCCTGCTCGTCCTCATTTGGTCGGAGTCCGGGCACCCCATGGCAAAAGCTCTCCTCGTCGGCAGCGTGAGCGTCTTTCTCGCCGGCGCCACGACCATGGCCGCGGCCGGGGAGAAATCCGGCTTCTTCGACTGGATCCACGGCGACTGGTATCTCACCGTCGGCGCGGCCGGCTTCGCCGCCCCCGAGTTCGAGGGCGCCGGCGATACGATCTTCAGGGCGACGCCGATGATCTCGCTCGGCAAGGTCGGGCCGGAAGCCCGCTTCGTGTCGCGCAACGACAACATCTCCTTCTCCCTCTACGACAGCGGCGCGTTCCGGACGGGCGCGGTCGGCAAGATCGTCTTTCCGCGCGACGCCGACGACGCCGACGATCTGAACGGCCTGAGCGACGTCGGCTGGGGCGCCGAGCTCGGCGCCTTCGCGGAAGTCTATCCGACCGACTGGCTGCGGGTGCGCGGCGAACTCCGCCAGGGCGTCGGTGCCCATCACGGCGTCGTCGCCGACGTCGCCGTCGACGCCTTCACCGACGTGACCGAGACGGTGCGGGTGTCCGGCGGGCCGCGGCTGTCGATGGCTTCGGCCGACTATTTCCGCACCTATTACGGCGTCGATGCCGGGGAAAGTGCTGCCTCCGGCCTGAGCGAGTACGATCCGGGCGGCGGGTTGAAGTCTGTCGGTGCCGGCGGCGCCGTCACCTGGAAGACGACGGACCGCATCACCACCAGCGCCTTCGCCGAATATGCACGGCTGCTCGGGCCGGCGGCCGACTCGTCCCTGGTGGAGGAGCGCGGCTCGAAGAACCAGTTCATGATCGGCATGTCGGCGACCTACCGGTTCGATTTCACGGTTCCCTGAGCCGTATGGTCCGCGGACCGAAACCTATCCAATCAGGCGCGGGTCGATCGGATGCTCCGTCCGGCTGTCGATCGTGATCGAGGTATTCTCGAGCAGTGCCGGGCTGAGCAGGTAGTTTGTGGTGAACGGCGCGACGACCGACGGCACAGCCATCACCGCGTATCGGCCTTCGCTGACGAAGCGCGTGCCGATGTCCTGCGTCAGGCCGAGATTTTCGGCCCAGTCGTCCGGCAGGGACGGTGCGAAGATTTCAGTTCCGTCGGGGACATGGATTCCGAGAAGCTGGTAAGCGGCCGGCGCATCCTCAAGGTCGATATGCACCAGCATCTCGAGGAGTGCGGCCGCCGGATGGTCGGCGCAGTAGACGATCGGGGTCCCCAGCCTGTTCCAGCGCGCCGTCGAAAGCTCGCCGCCTCGACCCGAGAGGTCGGCGTGGCTGGAAATGCGCCAGACGCGCACGATCAGGCGAACATGCCGTAGTCGATGCGGTGCAGTTCCTGCTCGACGATGTGAGCGCCGGTCTCCGAACGCAGCAGGTCGATCGGCCGGGCGTTTTCAAGCGCCCGGCTTTCCTTGCGAAGCCAGCGCTGAGCCTTCTCATGGTTGCCGAAGACCCGGTCCGCCATGTCCGAGATGCGCTCGAGCCGCAGGACGCGATCGGATTCGACCAGGCTCAACCGTTCGGCTTGCTCCTTCCTGCGGGCGAGAGTGCGCCGGGGGCCGACAATGGCGTGGATTTCTGCGTTGGTGAAACCTCGATCGCGCAGGGCTTCGATACTGTCGGGCATCAGCCGGAATTCGCCGGCGCGTATCTCCGAGCCCTGGAATTCGCCTCTGTGCCGTCCGACGTCGATGTAGACGCCGTGGCTCGGCAGCTCTTCCTCGACGATCTTGTTCACCCGGGTTCCGGCCATTGCCGCCTCCAAGCCAATTGCGCTCCAGGATAGGTGCAATTGGCCTTGCCTTCAAGAAAATGCCGGCCGATGCGCACTTTTCAATACACCGCGGCTCCGTTAAAGAGCGTGGCATGACTTTCGCAGCGCGTAGCGTCGCCGCCACGATACGAATTACCGGCCCGGCCTTCCGGGCGGCCTGAGGTCGCCGGAAGCCCCGGGAGAATTTTGCCTCGGCGCACTCGCGCTTTTCCCAGATCGTGATAGTTGGACGCCTGGCACCTTGCGGCCGGGCGAGACATGGCAAGACGATGACCGACACCACCGAAAAACGCGACTATTCGAAGACGCTCTACCTGCCGCAGACGAATTTCCCGATGCGCGCCGGCCTGCCGGAGAAGGAGCCGCAGATCGTCGCCCGCTGGCAGGAGATGGACCTTTACAGGAAGCTGCGCGAGGACGCCGCCGGCCGTCCGAAATACGTGCTGCATGACGGCCCGCCCTATGCCAACGGCAACATCCATATCGGCCATGCGCTTAACAAGATCCTGAAGGACGTGATCACCAAATCCTTCCAGATGCGCGGCTACGACTCCAACTATGTGCCCGGCTGGGACTGCCACGGCCTGCCGATCGAATGGAAGATCGAGGAGGAGAATTACCGGTCCAAGGGCAAGGCCAAGCCAGACCTGTCCGACCCCGCCGCCATGGTCGCCTTCCGCCAGGAGTGCCGCGCCTATGCGGAAAAGTGGATCGCCGTGCAGGGCGCCGAGTTCCAGCGCCTCGGCGTGGTCGGCGACTTCAAGGACCCGTACCTCACCATGAGCTTTCATGCCGAGTCGCGCATCGCCGGCGAGTTGCTGAAATTCGCCGCTAGCGGCCAGCTCTACCGCGGCTCGAAGCCGGTGATGTGGAGCGTGGTCGAGCGCACCGCGCTGGCCGAGGCCGAGGTCGAGTATCAGGATTACGAGAGCGATACGGTCTGGGTGAAGTTTCCTGTAAGGTCTTTGACCGGGGATGAGAGGCGTAAGCAACTCTTCGCTGATTTGGCGCATGCAAACGTCGTCATCTGGACCACGACGCCTTGGACGATCCCAGGCAACCGCGCCGTCGCCTTCTCGCCGCGCGTTGCTTACGGGCTCTATGAAGTAACGGCTGCCGAGAACAATTTCGGCCCACAGCCGGGGGAGAAACTGGTCTTTGCCGATGCCTTGGCGGAAGAGTCGTTTGCGAAGGCGAAACTTCAATTCGAACGCCTCCATTCACTAGTCGACATTGATCTTGCCACTTTGGTCTGTTCCCATCCGCTAAAAGGCCTCGGCGGCGGTTACGAATTCCCCGTCCCCATGCTCCCCGGCGACCACGTCACCGACGACGCCGGCACGGGTTTCGTGCACACCGCGCCCGGCCATGGCCGCGAGGACTTCGACGCCTGGATGGACGCGGCGAAGGACCTGCGCGCGCGCGGCATCGACACGGCCATCCCCTTCACCGTCGACGACGCCGGCTTCTTCACCAAGGACGCACCGGGCTTCGGCCCCGACCGTGAGGGTGGGGCGGCGCGTGTCATCGACGACAGCGGCAAGAAGGGCGACGCCAACAAGGCCGTCATCGACGCGCTGATCGAGCGCAACATGCTGTTCGCGCGCGGGCGGCTGAAGCACAGCTATCCGCATTCATGGCGCTCGAAGAAGCCGGTGATCTTCCGCAACACGCCGCAATGGTTCGTCTATATGGACAAGCCGCTGCCGCAATTCTCCCCCCTCGGGGGGGAGATGGCCGTGAAGCGGCCAGAGGGGGTAACCTCAGAAGGCACCGCCAGAACGTCGAGCGCTGCCGAGGCTACCCCCACCGCCGCCTTCGGCGGCACCTCCCCCGCAAGGGGGGAGGGAGCGCCGACGCTCCGGCAACTCGCCCTCGCGGCCATCGACGCCACCCGTTTCGTGCCGGCGGCGGGCCAGACGCGGCTGCGCGCCATGATCGCCGAGCGGCCTGACTGGGTCTTGTCGCGCCAGCGCGCCTGGGGCGTGCCGATCTGCGTCTTCGCCGACGCCGACGGCAACGTGCTGAAGGATGACGCCGTCAACCAGCGCATCCTCGACGCCTTCGAGAAGGAGGGCGCCGACGCCTGGTTCGCGGAGGGCGCCAACGAGCGGTTCCTCGGCAACGCGCACGACGCTGCCAAATGGACCATGGTCAAGGACATCCTCGACGTCTGGTTCGATTCCGGCTCGACGCATACCTTCACGCTGGAGGACCGGCCGGACCTCAAATGGCCGGCCGACGTCTATCTGGAAGGCTCGGACCAGCATCGCGGCTGGTTCCACTCCTCGCTGCTGGAAAGCTGCGGTACGCGCGGCAGGGCGCCCTACGACACGGTCGTCACCCATGGCTTCACCATGGACGAGGACGGCCGGAAAATGTCGAAGTCGCTCGGCAATACGGTCGTACCGCAGGACGTGATGAAGCAGTCCGGCGCCGACATCTTGCGCCTGTGGGTGATGACCACCGACTACTGGGAAGACCAGCGGCTGGGCAAGAACATCCTGCAGACCAACATCGACGCCTACCGCAAGCTCAGGAACACCATCCGCTGGATGCTGGGCACGCTGGCGCATGACGACGGCGCGCAGGTGCCGCTGGCCGAGATGCCGGAACTGGAGCGGCTGATGCTGCACCGGCTTTCGGAACTCGACGAGGTGGTGCGGGCCGGCTACGACGCCTTCGATTTCAAGCGCATCGCCAAATCGCTGCTCGACTTCATGGTGGTCGATCTGTCGGCCTTCTATTTCGACATCCGCAAGGATGCGCTCTACTGCGACGCGCCGTCGAGCCTCCGCCGGCTGGCCTCGGTGCAGGTGGTGCGCCATCTGTTCGACCATCTGGCGACCTGGCTGGCGCCGATGCTGCCCTTCACCATGGAGGAGGCTTGGCAGGAGCGTTATCCCGACTGCGTCTCCATCCATCTGGAGCAGTTCCGCGAGGTGCCGGCCGGCTGGCGCGACGATGCGCTGGCGGAGAAATGGCGCAAGGTGCGCAAGGTGCGTTCCGTGGTGACGGCGGCGCTGGAGATCGAGCGCGCGAGGAAGGTGATCGGCTCGTCGCTGGAGGCGGCTCCTGCGGTGTTCGTCGCCGATGCCGACCTCTTTGCGGCGGTCAAGGACGTCGACCTGGCCGAGGTGGCGATCACCAGCGCCATCACGGTGTCGCCGGCGGAAGGTCCGGTGGAGGCGTTCCGGCTCGACGAGGTGGGCGGCGTCGCGGTGGTTCCCGGCCTTGCCTCGGGCACCAAATGCGCGCGGTCGTGGCGCTACACCGACGACGTCGGCTCCGATCCGGAGTTCCCGGACGTGTCGGCACGCGACGCGGCGGCGCTGCGCGAGCTGCGCCAACTCGGCCGGTCTGTGTGAAAAGATGTGGCGGTCGTTGTGAACGGCCGCCGCATGAAGTAGAGAATTAACCATTCTGGCCGACAAACTATCGCCGGATTTGCCGGCCATTGCCGTACCGGGGACATTCGGGCGATTTGAGAGGCTTATCGCGTTGACACTTCTTGGCATGACGGGAAACCGCCGCGCGGGCTTGACCGCCGCAGGTCTGGTGGCCGCCGCAGCGGCGCTTTCGGGCTGCATGAGCGGCCCTACCTATGGCACGGACAAGACCTCGTCCGAGCAGCTCGTTGGCGATGTCAGCAACATCCTGTCGCTGGGCCCGCCCGAGCGCCCGGCGATCGACTACAAGCCGAGGCCGGACCTCGTGAAGCCCGCAAAGGGCGAAGCCAAGGGCGCATTGCCGGCGCCGCAGGAGAGCGTCGCCTCGACCGCCAATCCGGCCTGGCCCGAATCGCCCGAGCAGAAGCGGGCGCGGCTGCGTGCCGACGCCGACGAGAATCGCGACAATCCGTTCTGGAAGCCGCAGATCGAGCCGGACATGGCGCGCGCCAATGCAGGGCCGACCGAGAAGAACCCGGTCATGAACACCCGGCATCTGGAGACCGGCGTCGCGCCGGTCGGCTTCAACACCGCCAAGCAGCAGAACGAGGCGTTCCGCAAGAAGCTTGCCCAGGAACGCCAGGGCAGCCCGACCACCCGCAGATATCTCAGCGAGCCGCCGCTTGATTATCGCCAGGCCTCCGCGACCGCGCCGACCGGCGACCTCGGCGAGGACGAGATCAAGAAGGAGCGGCGGCTGAAGGCTGCGGCGCGCAAGAAGAACGACCGGAGCTGGGCAGACATCCTGCCCTGGTAGTCAGTCGTCGCGGCGCTCGCGAAAGAAGCGCTTGAGCAGGTCCGAAGCGGCTTGCTCGCCGATCCCCGAATAGATGTCCGGCGCGTGATGGCAGGTCGGCGAGGTGTAGAAGCGGACACCGCTGACCACCGCGCCGCCTTTCTCGTCCGCCGCCCCGAAATACAGCCTTCTGATACGGGCGAAGGAGATGGCGGCCGCGCACATGGCGCAGGGCTCCAGCGTGACGTAGAGGTCGGCACCGGTCAGCCGTTCGGCGTCGAGCCGGTGCGACGCCTCGCGGATCGCCAGCATCTCGGCATGGGCGGTGGCGTCCTTCAGTTCGCGCGTGCGGTTGCCGGCGCGCGCCACCACCGCGCCGTCCACAACCAGCACGGCGCCGATCGGTACCTCGCCCCGCAGCGCCGCGGCCTCGGCCTCGGCGAGCGCCAGGCTCATGAAATCCGGGCGTTTCACCGGCACATCCTTGGACATTTCCCTCGCACCTAAAGAACGTTACTGCTACACCCCGCCCGGAAAGGCAAAGGCCATGGACGACGAACAAAGAAAACCCCCGCGAAAAGGCGGCCATGGCGGCCCGAAGGGCGCCGGTGCGCGCGCCGGCGGCAAGGGCGGCAAGCCCGGATTTGCCGGAAAGGGGGGCAAACCGCGGCCGCGCTCCGAAGAAGGCCGGCCGGCTTTCGGCGGCAAGGGCGGCAAGCCGTTTCGCGCGGCACCGGCACGCGGCGGGGCCGAGGGCGATTCCGCGCGGCCGCGCGGCGACAAGCCGTTCCGCAAGCCGCGCGAGGAGGGCGATGCCGGCCGCGCCGAGACGCGCGGTGGCCCTCGCGGCGAGCGCAAGCCTTTCAAGCGCTATGATGAGGGCAAACCGCAGGGCGGAGGCAACGCCGGGCCGGGCCGCCGCGAGCGGCGCGACGGCGGCGATGCGGCCAAGCCGGAGCGCGCCGACCGGCCGTTCCGTGCCGGCCCGCGCCCCGAGGGAAAGCCATTCGCCAGGCGGCGCGACGACGGCGCTCCCGAGGGCGAACGCCCGCGCCGTTTCGATCGCGACGACCGGCCCAGAGGCGACGGCGAGCGCCCGCGCCGTTTCGAGCGGGACGAACGTCCTCGCGGCGAAGCGGATCGCCCGCGTCGCTTCGACAAGCCTTCCGGCGCGGGACCGCGCCCCGATCGCAAGCCTTTCGAAAAACGTCCGGCGGGAACGGCAAAATTCGGCGGAGACAGGAAGCCGTTCGCGCCGTCCGCGAATTCCGGCGAGGCAGCCGGCGGCGAGCGCCCGCGCCGTTTCGAGCGCGATGACCGCCCGCGCGGCGAAGCGGATCGCCCGCGTCGCTTCGACAAGCCTTCCGTCGTGGGCCCGCGCCCCGAGCGCAAGCCTTTCGACAAGCGTCCGACTGGATCTGGAGGAGACAGAAAACCGTTCGCGCGGCCGGCGATCTCCGCCGAGGAAGCCGGCGGCGAGCGCATCGCCAAGCGGCTGGCCCGCGTCGGCATCGCCTCGCGCCGCGACGCCGAGGAACTGATCGCCGCCGGGCGGGTGCGCGTGAACGGAAAGGTGCTGGAAAGCCCGGCTTTCAACGTGTCGACCGACGACGTCATCGAACTCGACGGCAAGCCGCTGCCGCCGGTCGAGCGCACCCGGCTGTTCCTGTTCCACAAGCCGGCCGGCGTGGTCACCACCAGCCGCGATCCGGAAGGCCGGAAGACCGTCTTCGACGTGCTGCCGGCTGAGCTGCCGCGGTTGATCACTGTCGGCCGCCTCGACATCAACACCGAGGGGTTGCTGCTACTCACCAATGACGGCGGGCTGGCGCGCACGCTGGAACTGCCGGCGACCGGCTGGCTGCGCCGCTACCGGGTGCGCGTGCACGGCAAGGTCGACGAGAAGGCGCTGGCCGAGCTTAAGGACGGCATTGCCGTCGACGGCGTGTTCTACGGCTCGATCGAGGCATCGCTCGACCGCGAGCAGGGCAGCAGCAATGCCTGGCTCACCATTGGGCTGCGCGAAGGCAAGAACCGCGAGGTCAAGAACATTCTCGGCGCGCTCGGGCTCGACGTGACGCGGCTGATCCGGATCTCCTTCGGTCCGTTCCAGCTGGGCGAACTGCCGGAAGGCCATGTCCAGGAGTTGAAGGGGCGCATGTTGCGCGACCAGCTCGGCGAGCGGCTGATCGAGGAATCGGGTGCCAATTTCGAGGCGGACATCGTCAGGCCGTTCTCCAACAAGCCGACCCGGCGCAGCGTGGACGACAGGCCTGAAGCGGCCGAGCGGGCGGCGGCGCGGCCTCTGAAGATCGGCGAAGGCGGGCTGATCAAGGCGCGCGGACGCGACAAGGATCGCATGCGCGAGGACGCTCTGGGCAGGCTTTCGACCAAACCGCGGGGTGGCGGCTTCGGCAAGCACGGAAAGCCGGAAAGCGGTGGTTTCGCCAAGCCGGAGCGCGGCGCGAAGGATGCGCATGGCGAGCGCCGGCCGAAGCCGGCCTTCGGCGATCGGACACCACGCGGCAAGGGCGAGCGCGAGCAGCGGCCGATCGAGCCGCCGGGTGGCCGCAAGGCCAATGTGTGGATGGCTCCGGGCGCCCGGCCGTTGAGCAAGAACCACGCCCTGGAGGAGGAGAAGTCCGCCAAGCGGACGGAGGGGGGCAGCGCGGGGCGCAAGAGGGCGCCGAGTTCGTCGTCGGCTACCTCATCCCCGGCCTCCGGCCGGACCCTCCCCACAAGGGGGAGGGATGGCCGCAAGCCGCGCAAGGACGACTAGATGCGCATCGTCGGCGGCGACCTGCGCGGCCGGCCGCTGGCCGCGCCGCGCTCCCAGGACATCCGCCCCACCACCGACCGTGCCCGCGAGGCGGTGTTCAACGTCCTCGCGCACCGCTTCGCCGATCGCCTGGCCGGCGCGCGCGTGCTCGATCTCTTCGCCGGCACCGGCGCGCTCGGGCTCGAAGCCATGTCGCGCGGCGCCGCCTTCTGCATGTTCATCGAGGAATCGGCCGAGGGCAGGGGGCTGATCCGCACCAATGTGGAAGCCTTCGGGCTGACGGGCCGCACGAAGATCTTCCGGCGCGACGCCACCCGGCTGGGCGAGGCCGGCAACATCCAGCCTTTCGGCCTGCTGTTTGCCGATCCGCCTTATGGAAAAGGTCTCGGCGAAGCGGCGCTGCGCTCGGCGCGCGGTGGCGGCTGGCTGCTGCCCGGGGCGCTCTGCCTGGTCGAGGAGACCGCCGCGGTGCCGTTCGGGCCGGTCGAGGGTTTCGAGCTTCTTGACGAGCGCGGCTATGGCGAGACGGTGATCCGCTTCCTCGAGGTTGCCTGACTTCGGCCTCTTTCAGGGTCAAGATGACGAACAATTCACTTTCCGGTCGCAGCGGACCATCCCTATAAGGCCGGACCGACCCGTCTCAGGAGCCTTCATGAGTCTCGCCGCTCAGCCGGTCCGCCATCTCGCAACTGCTCTCCTTCTGCTCCTCCTGTCGCTCGCGCCCGCTTTCGCGGAAGCGCCGCGTCCGCAGGAGCGGGTCGAGAATTTCCTGCTCGGCAACGGCATGGAGGTGGTGGTCATCCCCGACCATCGCGCGCCGATCGTCACCCACATGGTCTGGTACAAGGTGGGCAGCGCCGACGAGCCGCCGGGGAAGTCCGGCATCGCCCATTTCTTCGAGCACCTGATGTTCAAGGGCACGACGAACCACAAGCCCGGCGAGTTCGACGCCGCGGTGGCCGAGATCGGCGGCGATCAGAACGCCTTCACCTCCTACGACTACACCGCCTATTTCCAGACGGTGGCGCCGGACGCGCTCGGCGGCATGATGGGGCTGGAAGCCGACCGCATGCGCAATCTCACCCTCACCGACGACGTGATCGCCACCGAGCGCGACGTGGTGCTGGAGGAGCGCCGCTCCCGCATCGAGGGCGATCCGCAGTCGCTGCTGTCGGAAGAGGTGCAGGCGACGCTGTTCCAGAACCATCCGTACCGCGTGCCCGTCATCGGCTGGATGCACGAGATGGAGCAGCTCAACCGGGAAGATGCGGTGGCCTTCTACGACCGCTACTATACGCCCAACAACGCCGTGCTCGTCGTCGCCGGCGATGTCGACGCGGCGACCGTCAAGCGGCTGGCCGAGGAAACCTACGGCAAGGTGGCGCGCGGCCCCGACCTGCCGCCGCGCCTGCGTCCGATCGAGCCGGAGCAGAACACCAGCCGCACCGTCACCATGGCCGACCCCAGGGTGACCATACCGGGCTTCGCGAAATACTGGCTGGCGCCGTCCTATCGCACCGCCGAGCCCGGCGAGGCCGAGGCGATGGACCTGTTGTCGGAGATACTCGGCGGCGGTACCCGCAGCCGGCTCTACCAGCAACTGATCGTCAAGAGCGACCTGGCCGCCGGGACCGGCGCCTTCTATGACGGCACGGCGCTCGACGAGACCAGTTTTGTCGTCCACGGCTCGCCGCGCGGCCCCGACGGGCTGGCGAAGCTCGAGGCGGCGGTCGATGCCGAGATCGTCCGCATCCAGCGCGACGGCGTTTCGGCCGACGAGCTGGACCGGGCGAAGAACCGCCTGGTGCGCAGCATGATCTTCGCCCGCGACAACCCGGCCGGCATGGCCAACATGTATGGCGCGGCGCTCACCACTGGCAACACGGTCGAGGACGTACAGCAGTGGCCGGCCCGCATCGAGGCGGTGACCGCCGAGCAGGTCAAGGCGGCGGCGCTCAAGTATCTCAAGCCCGACCAGTCGGTGACGGCCTATCTGTTGCCGGCCGCCGGCACGTCGAACTGAACGGCAGGACGAGAACCCGGACATGCGAAATCGGCTTGCCTCATCCGCTGCCGCCGCCGCGGCGCTTGCGTTCCTCATGCTGATCGTCAGCCTTCCCGCGCAAGCGGAAGTAAGGATTCAGCAAGTCCGCTCGCCCGGCGGCATCACCGCCTGGCTGGTCGAGGACTATACCGTGCCGATCGTGGCGCTGCGTTTCGCCTTTGCCGGCGGCGTGTCGCAGGACCCGCCCGGCAAGGAAGGCATCGTCAACCTGATGACCGGCCTGTTCGACGAGGGCGCCGGCGATCTCGACAGCGACGCCTTTCAGACGCGCCTCGACGATGCCGGCGCGGAAATGAGCTTCCGGGCGAGCCGCGACAATGTCTACGGCTCGATGCGCATGCTGGCCGACCAGAGGAACGAGGCGCTGGAGCTGATGCGGCTCGCGGTCACCGCGCCGCGCTTCGACCAGGCGCCGATCGACCGCATCCGCAGCCAGATCGCCGCCGGCATCCGCGCCCAGGAGCGCGACCCCGAGGTGGAGGCCGGGCGGCGCTGGCTGGCGGCGCTCTATGGCGACCATCCCTACGCCAGGCCGGACGAAGGCACGGCTCAGTCGCTCGCCGCCATCACCGCCGACGACCTGCGCGTCCTCCACAAGGCGCTGTTCGCCCGCGAGCAGCTCGAGGTGGCGGTGGTCGGCGCCATCGACGCCAAGAGCCTGGGTGCCGAGCTCGACCGGCTGTTCGGCGCGCTGCCGGAAAAGCCGGCGCTGCGGCCCGTCCCCGACATCGCGCCGAAGCTGGCGCAGCGCATCGACTATGAATATGCGCTGCCGCAAACCAGGCTGCGCCTCGCCTATCCCGGCGTCGCCCGCAACGATCCGGAGTTCTTTCCGGCGGTTCTCATGAACCATATTCTCGGCGACGGCACCTTCACCTCGCGACTGTTTCGCGAAGTGCGCGAGAAACGCGGCCTGACCTACGGAATCAGCTCGTCCCTGGTGAACTACGAGCATGCCAACGCCCTGGTCATCGGCACCTCGACGCGCGCCGGCAAGGGCGGCGAGACGCTGGGCATCATTCAGGACGTCGTGAAGGGGATGGCCGAGGACGGGCCGACCGAAGCCGAACTGGCCGACGCGAAGAAATATCTGATCGGCGCCTATGCCATCAACAACCTGAATTCCTCGGGTTCGATCGCCTCGACCCTGGTCGAATTGCAGCTCGACGAGCTCGGCGCGGATTACATCGACCGTCGCGCCGACTATATCAATGCCGTGACGCTTGATCAGGCCAGGGCCGCGGCGCGCAGGCTTCTCGGCGCCGAGCCGGCGATCATGCGATTTGGACCGGCGGAGGCCGAGGAAAAAGAGGGCAATTGATGAGCCCGACATTTGCGGTCGCATTCGGCGGCGGGGGCGCAAGGGGCCTCGCCCATATCCATGTGATCGAGACGCTGGACGAACTCGGCATCCGCCCGGTCGCCATCTCCGGCTCGTCCATCGGCGCCATCATGGGAGCCGGCATGGCCGCCGGCATGTCGGGCCGCGACATCCATCATTATGCCGGCGCGATCCTCGGCCGCCGCGCCGAGGTCGCCAGCCGCATGTGGCGCGCCCGCCCGGAAACGTTCGCGGCGGCGCTGCAGGGCGGCATCCGCGTCAGCCAGTTCAATATCGAGCGCATCCTCAAAGCGTTCCTGCCGGACGCCATCCCCGACAGCTTCGAGGAGCTGAAGATCCCGCTCAAGGTCACTGCCACCGACTTCTACGGCCACAAGCTCGCGGTCTTCGAGGAAGGCGACCTCGTCTCCGCCCTCGCCGCCTCGGCGGCCATTCCCGCCGTGTTCAGCCCGGTGCAGCGCGACGGCGTGCTGTTGATCGACGGCGGCATCTACAACCCCGTACCCTTCGATCTCGTCTCGGGGCTGGCCGACATCGTCATCGCCGTCGACGTCGTCGGCGCGCCCGAGCCTGGCGGGCGCACGCGGCTCACCTCCATCGACATGATGTTCGGTGCCACCCAGTTGATGATGCAGTCGATCATCGCCGGCAAGCTCGAGCACGCCCAGCCCGACATCCTCATCCGCCCGCCGGTCTCGCGCTTCCGCGTGCTCGACTTCATGAAGGTGGAGTCGGTGCTCGCCGAGACGGTCGGCGTCCGCGACGAGCTGAAGCGCGCGGTCGACAAGGCGATCGACCTGCGCGAGAAGCGGCGGGCGTAGGGAGCAACCTATCCCTGCAGCGTCGCCGCCTTGCCGCTGGTGAACGGCGACTGCCCGGATGGCGGCGGGTCGGGCATCGGTTGGTCCGAGGGCGGCTCGGCGGCGATCCGGTTGATGACCCGGAAGCAGACGACGACCGACAGCACGCCGAACACCACGGCGCCCAGGCCCCAGCCGGCGACCACGCCGATGGCGCCGTAGAGCGAGGCGCCGGCCCATACGAAGGGGATGACGCCGAGCGTGGAGCGGCCCCAGTTGAACAGCGTCGAATAGGTCGGATAGCCGAGATTGTTGAAGGCCGCACTCGCCACGAACAGCGCGCCGTTGAACAGGAAGCTGCCGGCGGCGAAAAGGCAGAAGAACACGATCAGCTCGCGCGAGAGCCCCTGTGCTCCGAACAGTCCGGCGATCGGACCGGCGAACACCGCCAGCAGCGCCCAGACGACGGCGACATAGGCGACCGTTACGACAAGGCTGTCGCGCATGGTCGTCACGATGCGGTCGTAGCGCTTCGCTCCGAAATTCTGGCCGAGGATCGGCCCGACCGCGCCCGACAGAGCGAAGACGACGCCGAACGCCACCGGTATGATGCGCCCGATGATCGCCCAGCCGGCCACCGCCTGGTCGCCGAAGGCCGCCATCTCGACGGTGACATAGGTATTGCCGACTGGCGTCGCGACCTGGGTGAGCACCGCCGGCCAGCCGATGGCGAAGAACGGCCGCGCCGCCTCCCTGAGCCGCGCCCAGTCGGGCAGCCGCACCAGCCGGTGAACGTGGTGGGCGCCGTGGATGCCGATCGCCAGCATGACGACCCGCGCCAGCACTGTAGAGATCGCCGCGCCGTCGAGCCCGAGGCCGAGGCCGAAGATCAGGATCGGGTCGAACACGGCGGCGGCCAGCCCGCTGCCCAGCGTCACATACATCGCCCGCCTGGCGTCGCCGACCCCGCGCAGGATGCCGGTGGCGCACATGCCGAGCGCCACCAGCGGCGTCGACGGCAGCACGATCTGCAGGAAGCGCACCGACAGCGTCAGCGTCTCGCCGCGCGCGCCCATCAGCGCCACCAGCTGGTGCAGGAAAGGCCACACGGCGGCGGTCAGAATCGCCGTCGTCGCCGCCATGAAGACGAGCGAGGCGCCGCCCATGCGTGCCGCCTCCTCGCGGTCGCCGCGGCCGAGGCAGCGCGATACCAGCGCGCCGCAGGCGATGGTGAAGCCGATGGCCACCGAGATCGTGAAAAACAGCAGGGTCGAGGCGAAGCCGACAGCGGCCGCCAGTTCCTCGACGCCGAGCAGCGAGATGTAGAACAGGTTGAGCGCGTCGACGACGAAGATGGAGATCAGGCCGACCGATCCCGTCGCCGTCATCACCACGACGTGGCGCATTGTAGAGCCGACGGTGAAAGTCGCGGCCTGCGCCTGCCTGGGTGTACCGGTCATGACGTCGGGACGGCCGGGATCTCCGGTCCGGTTACGGTTGGCCGTCTCGCCGGGCCGCGCCGTTCGTCACCTCTTCCCCGTTTGGTAGGGAAGGCGAGGTGGAAAGGCGTCATGGCGTGCTCCCGGAAGTGCTGCCTTGTCTGCCGTCGAAAGCCGGGTGACGGAGCGGCGTGCTGCCGCAAGCCATTGCACAAGCCGGAGCGGAACAATAGATGGTGCAGCACAAAACGCAGGAAAAGTCGGATCGCCGGATGGACATCGAAGCTGCAAGCCTGATCGATCGCGTCTCCGCCCTCGTCGACGCCGCGAAGGCGGCGGGTGCGGATGCCGCCGACGCGGTAGTGGTGCGCGGCCGCTCGACCAGCGTCTCGGTGCGGTTGGGCAAGGTCGAGGCCACGCAGTCCGCCGAGGGCGACGACGTCTCGCTGCGGGTGTTCGTCGGCCAGCGCGTGGCGAGCGTCTCCGCCACCGCCGCTTCCGATCCCAGGACGCTCGCCGAGCGGGCGGTGGCGATGGCCCGGGTGTCGCCGGAGGACCCGTATCAGGGCCTTGCCGACGCCGCGCTGCTGGCAAGGACCGTGCGCGACCTCGATCTTTTCGACCCGGCCGAGATTTCCGCCGATCGGCTGAAGGAGGATGCGCTGGCGGCCGAGGCGGCCGCGCTCGGCGTTTCCGGCGTGACCAATTCCGGCGGCAGCGGCGCCAGCGCGGGGCTCGGCGGGCTGGTGCTCGCCACCTCGCACGGCTTTCTCGGCCAGTATGTCGGCACGCGTTTCTCGCGCTCGGCCAGCGTGATCGCCGGCGAGGGCACGGGCATGGAGCGCGACTACGATTTTTCGTCGCGCCTGCATTTCGCCGATCTCGATGCGCCCGAAGCCATCGGCCGCAGCGCCGGCGAGCGCGCCGTGCGCCGTCTCAACCCGCGCAAGGCCAGCACCGGCGAGGTCACCGTCGTCTTCGACCCGCGCGTGGCGCGCGGCATCGCCGGCCATCTCGCCGGCGCCATCAACGGTGCCTCGGTAGCGCGCAAGACCAGTTTTCTGCGCGACATGATGGGCAAGCAGGTGGCGTCGAGCGCCATCACCGTCGTCGACGAGCCGGCGCGCCGGCGCGGCCAGGCATCGCGCCCCTTCGACGGCGAAGGCGTGGATGGCTCTACCCTGACCATGGTCGACAAGGGGGTGCTGCAGCACTGGTTCCTGTCGACGTCCGCCGCGCGTGAACTCGGCCTCGAAACGAACGGCCGCGGCGTGCGGGGCGGCTCCTCCGTCTCTCCCTCTTCGACCAACCTGTCGATCGAGCCGGGCGGCGAGACCCCGGAGGCGCTGATCGGCGCGTTGAAGTCCGGCTTCTACGTCACCGAGGTGTTCGGCCAGGGCGTCAACATGATCACCGGCGAATACAGCCGCGGCGCCTCTGGCTTCTGGATCGAGAACGGCGCGCTGACCTATCCTGTGTCGGAGGTGACGATCGCCTCCAACCTCAAGGACATGTTCCTGCGTATGGTGCCGGCGAGCGATCTCGACCGCAACTACGGTACGGCCGCCCCGACGCTGCTCATCGAAGGGATGACCCTTGCCGGAAGCTGACACCAGCGCAATTGACGCCGGGCTTGCGGCCGATCTCGATCTGCTGCGCGAGGCGGCGCGGGAGGCCGGCCGCATCGCCATGCGCTTCTTCCGCCAGAAGCCGGAAGTGTGGATGAAGGGCGGCAGCTCGCCGGTCAGCGAGGCCGACTACGCCGTCGACCGCTACCTGCGCGAGACCCTGCTCGCCGCCCGCCCTGATTATGGCTGGCTGTCGGAGGAGACCGCCGATACGGCTGCGCGGCTTTCCGCCCGCCGCACCTTCGTGGTCGATCCGATCGACGGCACGCGCGGCTTCCTGGAAGGCCTCGACGTCTGGTGCGTCAGCGTCGCCGTGGTCGAGGCCGGCCGGACGATCGCCGGCGTGCTGGAATTGCCGGCGCGCGGCCAGACTTTTTGGGCGCTGCCGGGGCAGGGCGCCTTCCGCAACGATCAGCGCATCCGGGTGCGCCAGCCCGCCGCGAAGCCGGTCGTCGCCGGCCCCAAGCCGATGATCGACGCGCTGCCGCAGCACTGGCTCCGCCGGCTGGAGCGTCGCGGCTACATCCCGTCGCTCGCCTGCCGCATCGCCATGATCGCCGACGGCACCCTGGACGCCACCTTCGTCAAGGCCAATGCGCATGACTGGGATCTGGCGGCGGCCGACCTCATCCTGCGCGAGGCGGGAGGCGACATAGCGAACGGGCGTGGCGAGCATCCTCGCTACGCCGGCGAGACGGTGGCCCATGGCGCGCTCGCCGCCGGCAGCGGCGAACTGCTTGACGCGATGGTCGGCGTCATGGCCGCACAGGCCCCGTAGCCATCGTCGCCTGCAAGCGGATCGGTTCCAAATTTCGCCGAATTCCTCTAGACAAGGCACGCTCTCCCACACGACTCAGGGTTTCGGCATGGCTGAACAAGATGACAAGAAGCAGCTGTTGCACCTCGTTTTCGGGGGCGAGCTGAAGTCGCTCAAGTCCGGCGAGTTCCGCAACCTGGACCAACTCGACATTGTCGGCATCTTCCCCGATTACGCTTCGGCGCTGGCTGCCTGGAAGGGCAAGGCGCAGGCCAGCGTCGACAATGCGCATATGCGCTATTTCGTCGTCCATCTGCATCGGCTGCTCGATCCCGAGAGCGGCGCCCCGGGTGGTCCGAAGGCATGAGCGATAGTCCCGTCGCGCCGCTGGCCGTCCGGGCCGCGGCGAAGAAGGATCGTCGCGCCGGTCCGCTCAAGTCGTTCTGGCGCAGGATCCGCAAGCCTCTGGCGCAGTCGCGCCTGGTCAAGGCCACGGTCGCCTCGCTGCTGGCGCAGGTGCTGCGCTTCGTTCACGCCACCAACCGGCAGGCGTCCGGCTCGACCGATGCAGGAAAGGCCTACGCGGCGGTGACGCCGGCGATCATCGCCATCTGGCACGGCCAGCATCTGCTCGCGCCGGCCATCTATCCGCGTGGCGCGCCGCTCACTGCCATGGTGTCGCGCAGCGCCGACGCCGAGCTCAACGCCCTGGTGATCGAGAAGTTCGGCTTCGACGCCGTGCGCGGCTCGGGCGGGCGCGAGAAGGCGAACAAGCGCGACAAGGGCGGCGCCCAGGCATTGCTTGCCCTGAAAAAGGCGCTCGATGCTGGCAGCAATGTCTGCATGATTGCCGACATTCCTCATGGCACCCCGCGCCAGGCCGGCATGGGCATCGTCACGCTGGCGCGCCTGTCAGGGCGGCCGGTGGTGCCGGTCGGGCTCGCAACCAGCCGGCGCAAGGTGCTGGAAGGCACCTGGGACAAGACCACCATCAACCTGCCCTTCGGCCGCCGGGCGCTGATCGTCGGTGATCCGATCGCCGTTGCGGCCGACGCCGACGACGCCGAGCTGGAACGCAAGCGCCAGGAGATAACGGCGGGACTCAACGAGGCGACGGAGCGGGCCTACCGGATCGTCGACGGTCGCGCATGAGCGAACGCTGGGCCCGCGCCGTTCTCAATACCTATCGGCTGGCCGGCGCCGCCGTCTTTCCGCTGATCGGCACCTATGTCGGCTGGCGCGCCAGCCGCGGCAAGGAGGACCGCCTGCGCCGGCGCGAGCGCTACGGCCGCGCCAGCAAGCCGCGCCCGCCCGGGCCGATCATCTGGGTGCATGCGGCAAGCGTCGGCGAGACCAACGCCATCGTGCCGCTGGTACGGCGCATCCTCGATTACGGCGTCAACGTCGTGCTCACCACCGGCACCGTCACCTCGGCGCAGGTGGCCGACGAGGTGCTGGGCGACAGCGTCATCCACCAATACGTGCCGCTCGACCTGAAGCCGGCCGTCAGCCGTTTCCTCGATCACTGGGAGCCGGACCTCGCCATCATCGCCGAATCGGAGATCTGGCCGATGACCATCCTCGAGCTCGGCGAGCGCCGGGTTCCGCAGGTGCTGGTCAACGGCCGCCTGTCCGACCGTTCCTACCGGTCGTGGAAGAAGCGGGCCTTCCTGGCCGAGGCGCTGTTCGAGAACCTTGCGCATGTCGTGGCGCAGTCGGAACTCGACGGCGAGCGCTTCCAGTCGCTGGGCGCCCGTCCGGTGACCGTGTCCGGCAATTTGAAGGTCGACGTCACGCCTCCCGAGGCCGACGAGGCGGCGCTCTCGGCGCTGCGCGACCAGATCGGCAAGCGGCCGACCTGGGCGGCGATCTCCACCCATGACGGCGAGGAGAAGGTGGCCGCGGAAGTGCATCTGGCGCTGCTGCGTGCCCGCCATCCCGAGCTGCTCACCATCGTGGTGCCGCGCCATCCCGAGCGCGCAGCCGCCATCGAGGCGGAGATCGCCGCGATGGGCCTCAAGACCGCCCGGCGATCCAGCGGCGACAGGATCACGCCCGAGACCGACGTCCTGGTCGGCGATACGATCGGCGAGATGGGCCTCTATCTCAGGCTCACCGAGATCGCCTTCGTCGGCCGCTCGCTGACGGCGGAAGGCGGCCAGAATCCGCTCGAGCCCGCCATGCTTGAGACCGCGGTGCTCGCCGGGCGCAACGTCCAGAATTTCCGCGACAGCTACCAGCGCCTGATCGACAGCGGCGGTGCCAGGCTGGTGCGCGACCGCGACATGCTCACGGGCGCGGTCAACTACCTGCTCTGCAACGAGGCTGCGCGCCGCGACATGATCTCCGCCGCCGCGGCCACCGTGGGCGACATGCGCGGCGCGCTTGCGAGGACGCTGAAGGCGCTCGACCCCTTCATCCATCCGCTGGTGGTCAAGTCGCGGCTCGACGGGACCAACGGAATGCGGGGCCGATGAGGGCGGCGAGGCGGCGTTAGATGCTGGCGGAGGCGCCTCCCTTCTGGTGGCAGGCCGAGGCCGACTGGCGCGCCACGGCGCTCACGCCGCTGTCGCTCGTCTATGCGGCGGCGGCCGGTCGCCGCCTGGTGCGGGCGCCGCGCGAGAAGGTGGCGCTTCCGGTCCTGTGCGTCGGCAACTTCACCGTCGGCGGCTCCGGCAAGACCCCGGTGGCGATCGCGCTGGCCCGGAGGGCCAGGGCGATGAAGCTGAAGCCCGGCTTCCTGTCGCGCGGCCATGGCGGCAATGTCGGGGCGTCCCGAATCGTCGATCCGGTGCTTGAGGACGCCCGCCATGCCGGCGACGAGCCGCTGCTGCTGGCGGCCCACGCGCCTGTCGCGGTCTCGCCCGACCGGGCGGCCGGCGCGCGGCTGCTGGCGGCGCGCGGCTGCGATTTCCTCATCATGGACGACGGTTTTCAGAGCGCCCGCATCCACATGGACTATGCCTTGCTGGTGGTCGATGCCGGCCATGGCGTCGGCAATGGCAGGGTGCTGCCGGCCGGGCCGCTGCGCGCGCGTGTGGTCGACCAGCTCCGCCATGCCGACGCCGTGCTGCGCATGGGCGAGGGGACAGCCGCCGATCCCGTGGTGCGTCAGGCGGCTCGCGCCGGCAAGCCGGTCTACGATGCGGTCTCGCGCCCGCGCGATCCCGATCGCTTTGCCGGCCGCCGCTTCCTGGCCTTCGCCGGCATCGGCCATCCCGAGAAATTCTTCGCCATGCTGCGGCGGGTCGGCGCCGAGGTGGCGGTCGCCCGGCCGTTTCCCGACCACCACTTCTATACGACGGACGAGCTGCGCGCGCTGATGGCGGAGGCTCGAACTGAGCGGCTGACCCTTGTCACCACCGCGAAGGACATGGCCCGTCTGTCGGAAGAGCGTGTGCCCGCCGGCTTCCTCGCCATGACGGAGACCTTCGAGATCGATGCCGTCTTCGACAGCGACGCGGTGCCGCGAAGGATCATCGACGAGACCTTGCGCGCCTGGCGTCGGCGCTAGCTGAGGCGGCGCTTGCGCAACTCCGGATTGGTCTCGATCTCGCGCTGCAGCGAGGCGGCGGCGTCGATATACGGCTCCTGGCGCGCCACGCTCCAGTATTTCAGCTCGTCGAGCGCAATGCGCCCGCCGGTCACCGCGCAGGACACGAAGGATCCCGGGCTGGTTACCTGAAAATCGCCGTCGAGATAGCGGACCCCGGCTTCCCTTGCGCCTGGACCCTCGAAACGGTTCATGCTCGATCCTTTCAATCCCGCTTCTTCCGCCATAAATCGGCAGGGAGGTCAAGCGTAGCGGCCCGTTGATCTTCCGGACCATCCATACGATCACGCTCGCCCGCGGCGGCGGGAAATCCTGGCGCTTGAGGATGCAGTTCGTCCAAGGTGGCAGAATTAGGAATGAAATTCCTTATCGGTTTCCCATTTATCTTCGATAAGCGGCCATCTCAGCATTTCGATCCAACCAAAGGTAGGATTCTGTCATGAAGCTCTTCAAGTCGCTGCTCGTCGCCGGGGCCCTACAGCTCCTGGCGCTGGCCCCTTCGCATGCCGGCGAGAACCTGGCGAAGATCCAGTCGGCCGGCATCATCAAGATCGGCACCGAGGGCACCTACGCGCCCTTCACCTATCACGACACCACCGGGGCGCTGGTCGGCTTCGACGTCGAGATCGGCCAGGCGATCGCCAAGCGCCTCGGGGTCAAGGCGGAGTTCCTGGAGGGTAAGTGGGACGGCCTGATCGCCGGCCTCGACGCCAACCGCTACGACGCCGTCATCAACCAGGTCGGCATCACCGAGCAGCGCAAGCAGAAATACGATTTCTCCGTTCCCTACATCGCCTCCAAGGCGGTGCTGATCGTCGGCGCCGACAACGAGGAGATAAAGTCCTTCGCCGACCTCAAGGGCAAGAAGTCGGCGCAGTCGCTGACCAGCAATTTCGGCCGCCTGGCGGAAGCCAACGGCGCCGAGCTGGTCGGCACCGACGGTTTCGACCAGTCGATCCAGCTTCTGCTCAGCGGCCGCGCCGACGCCACCATCAACGACAGCCTGTCCTTCCTCGATTTCAAGAAGCACAAGCCCGACGCCCCGGTGAAGATCGTGGCGCAGGAGGACAAGGCCGACCATTCCGGCGTGATCATCCGCAAGGGCGAGCCGGAACTGCTGGAGGCGATCAACAAGGCGCTGGCCGAGATCAAGGCCGACGGCACCTACAAGCAGATCTCCGACAAATATTTCGGTCAGGACGTCTCGCAGTAGGAAACCGCCGGAAGTCCTGGAGCATGATCCCGAAAGGTGCAGACTTTTCGTATAAGATCATGCGGCGAAACAAAGGGTTGGAGCAGGATGGCTTCGCTCGAAGTCATCCTGCTCTGACGGGCGGCCGGTCGATCGACCGGCCGCCCGTTTGTTTGCCCGCTTGCTTCATGCCAAGGTCTGCCGCCCTCGTGGTTTCGGGAGATGACGCGTGCCCCACTGGCTTCAACTGATGCTGGACTCGCTCGGCCCGCTGTTGTGGGCGGCGGTGAAATTCACAGCGCCGCTGACCATCCTGTCCTTCGCGCTGGGGCTGACAGTCGGCCTGATCGCCGCGCTGGTCCGGCTGTTCGCACCGGCGCCCTTCGCCGCGGCGATCCGCTTCTACGTCTGGATCATCCGCGGCACGCCGCTTCTGGTGCAGCTCTTCCTCATCTTCTACGGCCTGCCCAGCGCCGGCATCGTCATCGACGCCTTCCCGGCTGCCCTCATCGGCTTCACGCTCAACATCGGTGCCTATTCCTCCGAGATCATCCGCGCCGCCATCTCCTCGGTGCCGCGGGGCCAGTGGGAGGCCTCCTATTCGATCGGCATGAGCTTTCAGCAGACGATCCGCCGCACCATCCTGCCGCAGGCCGGCCGGGTCGCGGTGCCGCCGCTTTCCAACACCTTCATCTCGCTGGTCAAGGACACCTCGCTCGCCGCCGCCATCACCGTGCCGGAGCTGTTCCAGGCGGCGCAGCGTATCGTCGCCACCACCTACGAGCCGCTGATCCTCTACATCGAGGCGGCGCTGATCTACCTGGCGCTGAGCTCGATCCTGTCGGCCCTGCAGGTGCGGCTGGAGGAACGGCTCAACCGCTATGGCGGCTTCCTGGAGGCGCGGTCGTGATCGAGCTCGTCGACATCGAAAAGCGTTTCGGCGACAACGTCGTGCTGAAGGACGTCACGCTGCGCATGCGCGAGGGCTCGGTGACCGCGCTGGTCGGCCCGTCCGGCGGAGGGAAAAGCACGCTGCTGCGCTGCATCAACCTCCTGGAGATCCCGACCGCCGGTACGGTGCGCATCGGCGAGGATTCCCTGCGGTTCCATCCCGGCCAGAAGGTCGGCTGGGCCTCGATCCAGAAACTGCGCCGCCAGACCGGCATGGTCTTTCAGAATTTCCAGCTCTTTCCCCACAGGACTGCCATCGAGAACGTCATGGAGGGCTTGGTTACGGTGCTCAGATGGCCGGCCGGCAAGGCGCGTGAGCGGGCGCAGGCGCTGCTCGACAAGGTCGGGCTGGCTGAAAAAGCCGACGCCTGGCCGGCGACGCTGTCGGGCGGCCAGCAGCAGCGTGTGGCCATCGCCCGCGCGCTGGCGCCGTCGCCGCGCGTGCTTTTGTGCGACGAGCCGACCTCGGCCCTCGACCCGGAACTGTCGGAGGAGGTGGTCGACGTGCTCGGCCAACTGGCGAAGGAAGGCACCACCATGGTGATGGCCACCCACGACCTTAGGCTCGCCTCCCGGGTCGCGCACGAGGTCGTGTTTCTTGAAGCGGGCAAGGTGGTGGAGAAGGGCGAGCCGGCGAAAATCTTCGGCAGCCCCGAGCGCGAACGCACGAAACGCTTCATCGCCACGCTGACGCAGCGGTGAGGGGCGTCAGCGCCTTCCGAACAGCCTCTCGATGTCGGCGAGTTTCAGCTCGATATAGGTCGGCCGGCCGTGGTTGCAGGTTCCCGATCCCGGCGTGGCCTCCATCTGCCGGAGCAGGGCGTTCATCTCGTCCGGCAGCAGCCGGCGGCCGGAGCGCACCGAGCCGTGGCAGGCCATGGTGGCGGCAATCGCGTGCAGCCGCTCCTTCAGCGTGTCGACCGTGTCGGTCTCGGCGATCTCGTCGGCGAGGTCGCGCACCAGCTGCTCGACATTGGCCTCGCCCAGCATGGCCGGTGTCTCGCGCACGGCGACCGCGCCGGGGCCGAAGCGTTCGATGCCGAGGCCGAAGCGCTTCAGCGTATCGGCATGCCGCGCCAGCCGCTCGGCGTCGTCCTCGCTGAGGTCGACGATGGTCGGCAGAAGCAGCATCTGCGCCGGCATTGGCCGCGCCTCCAGCGCATTCTTCAGCGCCTCGTAGACCAGCCGCTCATGCGCGGCGTGCTGGTCGACGATGACCAGCGAATCGCCGGTCTGCGCGACGATGTAGTTTTCGTGCACCTGCGCCCGCGCCGCGCCGAGCTGGAAACCCAATGCCTCCGGCGCCGGCTCGTCGGTCCCTGCGCGCGCGTCGGCGCTGTCGAGCGGCCCAGTATCGAAGGCCGCCTGCACGTCCTCGGCAAAACCCGCCGCCAGCGGCCGCTGGAACGAGCGCGCGGCGTCGAACACGCCGGGAACGGCACTGCGGAAGGCCGGATTGTAGCCGCGGTGGCCGCCGCTCGGGCCGGGATGGCCGTAGGTCGTCGGGCCGGCGCGGAAGGCGCCCAGCATCGCCGCCGCGCCGGTCGAAGCCGGACGGATGCCGGCGCCGGCCAGCGCCTCGCGGATCGCCCCGACGATCAGGCCGCGCACCAGGCCGGGGTCGCGAAAACGCACGTCGGCCTTGGCCGGATGCACGTTGACGTCGACCAGCGCCGGGTCGAGCGACAGGAACAGCGCGGCCACCGCATGGCGGTCGCGCGCCAGCGTGTCGGCGAAGGCGCCGCGGATGGCTGACGCGATCAGCCGGTCGCGCACCGGCCGGCCGTTGACATAGACATATTGCTGCAGCGCGTTGGCGCGCGAATAGGAGGGGATTGAGACGTGTCCGTCGAGCCGCACGCCTTCGCGCGCCGCATCGATCGCCAGCGAATTCTCCGGGAATTCGACGCCCATCACCTGGGCGATGCGCTTCAGCCGGTCGCCGGCGGTGGTGAAGTCGAGCGTCGAGCGGTCCGAACCTGACAGCGTGAAGCGGATATTCGGGAAGGCGATGGCGATGCGCCTGATCACGTCGGCGATCGCGCTCGCCTCGGCCCGCTCGCCCTTCATGAATTTCAGCCTGGCCGGGGTGGCGTAGAAAAGGTCCCTCACCTCCACGGCCGTGCCGCGATTGGCGCCGGCCGGTTTCACCGCCGAGACGCGCCCGCCCTCGACCGTGATCTCGGCGGCCTCGCCGTCGGCGGTGCGCGAGCGGATCGAAAGCCGCGACACCGAGCCGATCGACGGCAGCGCCTCGCCACGGAAGCCGAGCGAGCGGATGTCGTGGATGTCGTTGCCGAGTTTCGACGTGCAGTGCCGCGACACCGCGAGCGCCAGCTCGCCGGCGGCGATGCCGAACCCGTCGTCGGTGACGCGGATCAGCGACAGCCCGCCGCCCGCCGTGGCGATCTCGATGCGGGTGGCGCCGGCGTCCACCGCGTTCTCGACCAGTTCCTTGACCACGCTCGCCGGCCGCTCGATCACCTCGCCGGCGGCGATCTGGTTGACCATCGTTTCGGAAAGCTGGCGGATCGGCATGGCGCCATTTTATAGGGGATTCGCCGGCGGGACGAAACGGCGAGCGCTTCACGTAGCTTGGGACGCGCTGTATTGATTGGAAGCGCCTACACGAACTGCAGCGTCGCCGCCGCGAGCGCCAGGTAGCGCCCGGTCTTGGCGATCGCGACGATCGTGACAAAGCTCCACAGCGGCTCGCGCAGCACGCCGGGGACCACGGTCAGCGCGTCGCCGCCGATCGGCAGCCAGCTGAGCAGCAGCGACCAGCGGCCATAGCGGCTGTACCAGCGCGTCGCCCGCTCCAGCGCCGCATCGCTCGCCGGGAACCAGCGCCGGCCGCGAAACCGCTCGATGCCGCGCCCCAGCACCCAGTTGACCACCGAGCCGAGCACGTTGCCGATGCTCGCCACGAGCAGCAGCAAGGCAATCGAAAAGCGGTCGGCGACGAGCAGCCCGACCAGCACCGTCTCCGACTGGGCGGGAAGCACGGTCGCCGCGAGGAAGGCGCTGCCGAACAGGCCGAGATAGGCGGCGAAGTCCGTCATGGCGCTTCGCGGCGCCGGGGCGCATCGGGCGGGTGACGCAGGTTTTGCATGAGACGAGCTAATGCAGGGAGACAGGATTTTCAAACGCTGCGTCCCCCGTGCGCCGATAGCTCGGTGGCGGCCCCGTGCCGAAGCGACGATGACCGGCCGCCCAAGGACGCGATCGCCGCGGCGGCATTCCATCGCCCGCAAAAAAGCCGCGATGGCCGATGCTTGGTTCCGAACCGACATCGGCTTGCGAGGAATCGCGATGCTTGCGCAGAAAACGCCACTCGTCAGGCTGGTTTTGCCCTGTGCGCTCCTCGTCTGCGCGCTGTCGCCGGCGCAGGCGGCCGAAACGCCGACGGAGGCGGTCATGGCCTTCTACGACCGGCCCGGCCTCGAAAATGATCCGGCGGCGCGGGACCGCTTCGCCGATCCTGCCAGGAGCGTGCTCGACGGCAGCGACCGGCTGCGGCGGTCGGGGCAGGGCGAGTGCCTCGACCCTCATATGGCGCTGGACAATGTCGAGGGCGACGCCGCGGACCTGCGCAGGACGCTCAGAACGCGCGAAGTCGTCCAGGCCGAGGAGGCGAAAGTGCTCGTCGCCTTCACCGCGCAAGGCGCGCCGCATCGCATGGAATGGAAGCTGAAGAAAGTCGGCGGCGCGTGGAAGGTCGTCGACATCCTGTCGGTTACCGGCGAATGGGCGCTCAGCCAGTACAATTGCGAATGACGTCGAGCCGCCTCGACGCATTGCGTCCGATCCGCCAGGTCACGGATGCGCGGCGCGCAGCCGCGATCGACCAGGCGGGAGGGAACGCATCGGGCGAACGGGTGTTGGGAGCACAACCATCCCGCAAAGGAGTCGATACGATGATCGTTACACGCCGTTCAGCCCTGATGATCGCCGCCGGAGCCGCCGTGGCCGCGACGGCACGTCCCTCGATCCTGCGCGCCGCCAGCCCGTTCGAGCAGCCGCCTTTGCCTTACGGCGAGGATGCGCTGGCGCCGCAGATCTCGGCGCGTACCGTCGGCCTGCATTACGGCAAGCACCACAAGGCCTATTTCGACAAGCTGAACCAGCTGGCGCCGGGCACGCCCTACGCCGACATGGAGCTCCGCGAGGTGGTCGTCGCCGCGAAGAAGGACGGCGAGGACAAGATTTTCAACCAGGCCGGCCAGGCCTGGAACCACGTCTTCTACTGGGAGCAGTTCAAGGGCGGCCCGGCCAAGCCGGCCGGCGCGTTCGCCGAGGCGATCGAGCGCGATTTCAACGGCGAGAAGGGCCTGTTCGACGCTTTCGCCAAGGAGGCGGACAACGTCTTCGGCACCGGCTGGGTCTGGCTGGTCGCGGACGATGGCAAGCTTGCGCTCAAGGGCTACCAGGACGCCGGCAACCCGCTCCCGGACGGCCTGACGCCGCTGGTCGGCATCGACCTGTGGGAGCACGCCTACTATCTCGACTACGAAAACCGCAAGGCAGAGCACATCGCCGCCGTATTGTCGGAGCGGGTCAACTGGCAGGCGGCGGGGGAGAGGATGGGGTCTTAGCCCGACGCTCTCGAGATCCCAGGATCCGTCAGCAATCCGCTATGCCGGGAAACGGCTCCTCGCCTCAATCGTCGTAGGTTTCGATCGAGCCGAAGGCATAGCCCCGCTGCCTGAGTGCGGAGATCAGGGCTGAAAGATTGGCGTTGCCGTCGTAGTTGTCCCGGAACATCTCGTCATGCATCAGGAGGATGAGCTTGCCGGGACGGACGAACCTGCCGCCGAGGAACAGGTGGTCGATCTCGGAGACGAGGTGTTCGACCGTCTGCACCGGCTTGCCGCGGCTGTCGTGGACCCATTCGTGATCCCAGCCGTAGAGATTGAAGCCGGACGCCGAGACGAACTCGAAATCGATCTCCTCGATTTCGTCCTCGGTCCTGCCGATCGAAAGATCGTCCTTGTAGACGTCGGGCAGGCGGAACACGTCGCGGCCGGGCAGGCGCGCCTGCACCGGCTTGGCCGTCAGGCCGAGCACCTCGTTGGCGCGCATCATGTCGGCGACCACGCCCTCAGTGTCGGCATAGAAATGCCGGTAATGGTCGTGCGCATGGCTGTAGCTGTGGTTGCCGACGGTGACGTGGGGAAGGGATTTCGCCCGTTCGACCAGCGCCCTGTGCGCGGCGCTCGCCTCGGCATGCTTGCCCACCATGAACATCGCCGCCGGAACCTTCTCCGCCTCCAGCACGTCCAGGATGTTCTCGGTTCCCGTCAGCGGCCCGTCGTCAAAGGTGAGATAGATGATTCGGTCGCTTGCCCAGACGGCGGAAACGGCAAGGAAAAGCGACACCGCGGCTGTCAGCAGTGGAGCGAAGCGCAAGGGCACCTCCGGTTGTGACTGGAGGGCGACCTTCGCGAATGGCGACGCATCGTGTCAAGCAGGCCCTGGCCCGCCGGTTGAAATCTCACGGCCTGATCTGGAACCAGCAGGTCACCGGGCTGATCTGCCCGGTGAAGTTGTTGGAGACGATCTGCACGCGCGGCATGATCGGCGCGCTGGCCTGCACGTTGAGGATGCCCGAGCAACTCGTGCCCGCCGTGACGCCGTTGAGGTACTGCAGGTAGACGGCCATCTTGTAGACGTGCTCGCCCTTCTCCAGCCGCAGCACCTGCTCGTCGAACTGCGACGCGAAATTGGCGTGGACGACCGTCTCGTCGTTCACGGTCAGCGAGAAATAGCTGTTGTAGAAGTCGACGAAGCCCGGATTGATCGTGTCCGAGAGCACGATGTTCTGGAAGTCGCGGGTGATGATCAGCGTGGCGGTCTGCGCGGCCGTGGTGCCTCCGGCCTGGCAGTTGACGGTGATGTAGTTGCCGGAGCCGACGATGTTGGCGTTGCAGTTACCCTGATTGTCGATCTGGGCGTGGGCCGGGGCCGAAGCGAGGATCAGAAGGAACAGCCAGGCGCTCGGTCTCATGAAGTGCTGGGCCTTATTGGTTGACGGTGTTGCCGCTGCCGATGATGTTTGCGTTGCCGTCGCCGGTATTGGTGATCGAGCCGCCCTGGCGGGCCTCCTTGAGCAGCGGGGACAGGTCGCCGTAGACCCGAAGCCGGCAGTCGCGCACGCTGTTGAGCTGCGAACCGACTTCCGTGCGCAGCACGCCGACATAGTCCTCGCTGTTGAAGGTCGCAGCGCCCGACAGGCCGAGATCCGCCAGCTTCTTCATCAGACCGCTGAGCTTGGCTTCGGCATTGCCTTCGATCTTCAGGCTGTTGGCACTGCCCGTGTTCTGGAAGTCCCCGCAAACGGCGGCCATCATCGACTGGATGATCTGCTGTGGCGTCTCCTGGGCGGAAGCGGGGCTGGAAAACATACCGGCGCCAGCAAGACCAGCCAGGCATATGCGCCATGCCGGAAAGGATCGTTTCATGATTGGACCCCCGCTGGCGTCGTGTACCGGTTAGAAATAGCCGAGCCGTCACCGCTACAATTACTGTAGCATGCTGCATGCGCGGCCTCCAGCGAAATACTTCGCTGCCGGAGGCGTCCGCTTAGCTTCGGTTTGGCATGTAGATCGTTCGTTCCATTCCGGTGCGGACTTGCCGAGAAATCCTTCGCCGGCGCGACGGATCGGACAGCCGCGCAGGGCGATCTGACCCCCTTGGCTCGGCCGCCGGTGGACCCGAGGCATCGTAGAATAGGCGCGGATGCGAAGACATATGAGATCTCACGCAACTCCGGCGCCGGGGAGGGCCCCGGCGCGGAGACCACGCCTGTTCTCGTGCTCAGGCCGCCGTGCCTGGCGATCTAGGCTCGCTGGTCGGTCCTGTCACGCATGCGCGTGCGGGTCCTGCCTGTGTCCCCAGACGGCCCAGGCCGAAGCCGCGGCGACGAGCACGCCGAGGATGACGTGGGTCCATGCCACCGTCATGTTCGCGGCGAAGCCGAGCAGCCAGGGCGAGACGATCAGCCAGACGCCCAGCGCGAAATTCGCCCATTCCTCCCATTCGGCGAACGCCGTCAGCGTGCCGATCGCAAGGGCGGCGAGAACGACGCCGACGATCCACGCATTCCAGGCGGGCGTGGTTTCGGCGGCGAAGCCGATGACCCAGGGGGAGATGAACAGGCATGCCGCGAGGACGAGGTTGATCCAGTCCTGTCCGGTTCTGCCTTCCGTGAGTGAGCCAGCCATGACAACCTCCATACGAAGCTTGACCGAAGCGTTGACTCCGCGTGCGGAGCACGCTTGCCTTCGAGATGGCTCCGCAATCCCTGCCTTTCAAGGGTTGCGCCCTGTCAGCGGAACAAACCGCGAAACAATTGTTCGTGAACGCGGGCGTGCTCCTGAACAATGAGGTCGATCGCCTGATCTGGGAGGCACTGTACGTGCGCCGTGTCGATTTTGCGCTAGACTGGCGCCCGGCGAAGCGGCACAGCTTCCGGCAGAACAGGGACGACCGGCCAATGAGCGCAGCTTTCCTTTCCCATCTCGCCTCCGAGCTGGAGGGCCTCAGGTCCGCCGGCCTGTATAAATCCGAGCGCGTGATCACCTCCATGCAGTCCGCCGAGATCGAGGTTGCCGACGGCGATAGGGTGCTCAACTTCTGCGCCAACAACTATCTCGGCCTCGCCGACAGCGAGGAGCTGCGCGAGGCGGCGAAGAAGGCCCTCGACCGCTACGGCTACGGCATGGCTTCGGTGCGCTTCATCTGCGGCACGCAGGAGGAGCACAAGCAGCTGGAGGCGAGGATTTCGGCCTTCCTCGGTATGGAGGACACGATCCTCTACGGCTCCTGCTTCGACGCCAATGGCGGTCTGTTCGAGACGCTGCTGTCGGAGGACGACGCCATCGTCTCCGACGCGCTCAACCACGCCTCGATCATCGACGGTGTGCGGCTCTCCAAGGCCAAACGCTTCCGCTATGCCAACAATGACATGGCGGCGCTGGAGGAAGAACTGAGAAAGGCGGCAGGCAGCCGCTTCAAGCTGATCGCCACCGACGGCGTGTTTTCCATGGACGGCATCATCGCCAACCTGAAGGGTGTCTGCGATCTCGCGGAAAAATACGATGCGATGGTCATGGTCGACGACAGCCACGCGGTCGGCTTCGTCGGCAAGCATGGCCGCGGCTCGCCCGAGCATTGCGGCGTCGAGGGCCGGGTGGACATCGTCACCGGCACGCTCGGCAAGGCGCTTGGCGGCGCCTCGGGCGGCTATACGTCGGGCAGGAAGGAAGTCGTCGACTGGCTGCGCCAGCGCTCGCGGCCTTATCTGTTCTCCAACACGCTGATGCCGGCGATCGCCGCGGCCTCGCTGAAAGTGTTCGACCTCATCGAACGGGGCGAGAGCCTGCGCGCAAAACTCTACGACAATGCCGCGCGGTTCCGCACCTCGATGACGAAGCTCGGCTTCACGCTCGCCGGCGCAGACCATCCGATCATCCCGGTGATGCTGGGCGACGCGTCGCTGGCGCAGGAGATGGCGGCAAGGATGCTGAAGCGCGGCATCTACGTCATCGGTTTTTCCTTCCCTGTCGTGCCGAAAGGCCAGGCGCGCATCCGCACGCAGATGTCGGCGGCGCATTCGAGCGCGGATATCGACCGGGCGGTGGAGGCGTTTGGTGAGGTGGGGAGGGAACTGGGGGTGGTGGGATGATATATTCGCTAACGACCGCGCCTCGTCGCACTCCCCTCTGTCCTGCCGGACATCTCCCCCGCAAGGGGGGAGATTGGCAGTTTCGACGAAACCGGTTCTTCTGCAGCGTGGAGGATTGGCGAAACCAAAGCGGCCGGCCAATCTCCCCCCTTGCGGGGGAGATGTCCGGCAGGACAGAGGGGGGTGCGACGAGGCGCCACGCTTCGTGGTTTGCGGACGAGGTTTCCCAATGTCCAACATGATGCGCGCCCTCGTGAAAGCCAAGGCCGAACCCGGCATCTGGATGGAAGAGGTACCGGTCCCGGAGATCGGCCCGAACGACGTGCTGATCAAGGTCCGCAAGACAGCGATCTGCGGCACCGACGTCCACATCTACAACTGGGACAAGTGGGCGCAAAAGACCGTGCCCGTGCCGATGGTGACCGGCCACGAATTCGTCGGCACCGTCGCCGATTTCGGCGCGGCGGTGACGGAGTACAAGGTCGGCCAGCGCGTTTCCGGCGAGGGCCACATCGTCTGCGGCCATTGCCGTAACTGCCGCGCCGGCCGCGGGCATCTCTGCCGCAACACCCAAGGCGTCGGCGTCAACCGGCCGGGCGCCTTCGCCGAATATGTTGCTATCCCGCAGCACAATGTCGTGCCGATCCCCGACGACATTCCCGACGAGGTGGCGGCGATCTTCGACCCGCTCGGCAACGCCGTCCACACCGCGCTCTCCTTCGACCTCGTCGGCGAGGACGTGCTGGTGACCGGCGCCGGGCCGATCGGCATCATGGGCGCGCTCGTCGCCCAGTGCGTGGGTGCGCGAAAGGTCGTCATCACCGACATCAACCCGACGCGGCTGGCGCTGGCCAAAAAGCTCGGCGTGCATCACGTCGTCGACGCCTCGACGGAAAAGCTCGCCGACGTGATGCGCGAGGAGGGCATGCGCGAGGGTTTTGACGTCGGCCTGGAGATGTCGGGCTCCGCCGCCGCCTTCCGCGACATGATCGACGCCATGAACAATGGCGGCAAGATCGCCATTCTCGGCATCGCGCCGACCGGCTTCGAGATCGACTGGAACAAGGTCATCTTCAAGATGCTGACCTTGAAGGGCATATACGGCCGCGAGATGTTCGAGACCTGGTACAAGATGATCGCCCTGGTGCAGGGCCCACTCGACGTCACCGGCCTGATCACCCACCGCATCGGCGTCGACGACTACATCGCCGGCTTCGAGGCGATGAAATCAGGCAGTTCCGGCAAGGTGGTGATGGATTGGGATCAGACCTGATCCGAAATGACCTGCAGGCCTTCCGACAAGCCCGCGTGAGCCAGCCTCCTGTCCAGAGTTGCCAAAACGGCACCCTTGCGTTTCGCCAGCTCCAGATAGGAGGCGTCATAGGCTGTCAGCAAGTGGCGGCGCGCGAGTCCCAGCACCGCAAAATGGTCATCTGATGCATCGATCTCCGGCGACAGATCGACGATCACCGAAATTCCCGTCTGCGTCTCGTCAGCCGTCAGGCGCCCGCGCCGCTCGGCGACCAGGAGGACATTGCGAAGTTCGTGCCAGAAGACGCTCGGTACGACAATCCTATCGGATCTCGCGAGCATCAGCGCCTTCAACGCCGCCGGGGAACTCTCGTCCGGCAAAGCCCAGCTTGCGGCGACCGAACTGTCGACGACAAGTGTCACAGCGGCTTGCGGCCTTCGTCACGCGCCGACAGAATTTCCTCTGTCGTGATCCCGGTCTTTCGGCCTGCCTTCTTCCGATCGAGGATCGCCTGTACCGCGCGCCTTCGACGTTCATGTTCGCCCGTTCCGACTGGAACGATCCGCGCGATCGTCCGCCCATGACGTGTGATGTCGATCGTCTCGCCGCGCTCGACATCGCTCAAGAGGGCTGAGAATTTGGCCTTCGCCTCGGCAGCTTGCACGATCTTCATCGTTTGCTCCAGTTTGACCAGTCGTTTGACCGGTCAATTTACTGATCCGCGCCGTCTTCGGCAAGAATCGATTGCTCTCGCTCGATGCGGCTTCAGGCCTACACGGCGATGAAATTTTCATCTTCTGCCCAAAATTCGAACTTTGTTCGTTGCCCGAAGCGCGGACATCTTGCTATCGGAGCGGGCCCTTCGTTTTAGGTCCGCCGATGCGCCGCCATTTTCGCTCCTTCACCGCCCGGCATGAACCCGGCGGCCAGTTCGTCTCGCACCTGAAATCGGGTGCCGGCGCCGTCCTTGGCATCGGTGCCGTCGGCGGGCTGGCGACGCTGACCGGGCTGCCGCTGCTGATCGCGCCGCTCGGCGCCACGGTGGTGCTGCTGTTCGGCCATCCCGCCAGCCCTCTGGCGCAGCCGATCAACATTTTCGGCGGCTATCTGCTGGCGACCATCCTGGGCGTCGCCGCCGCGCTGGCCTTTCCCGGCCTCTGGTGGGTCGCGGCCGTGGCCGTCGGCGCGGCCATCGCCGGCATGCTGATGCTGCGCATCACCCATCCGCCGGCCGGCGCCATTCCCCTGGTGGCGCTGGCCTCGCCGCTGCAGAGCACGTCGCTGTTCATCACCGTCTTCGTGAGCTGCGTCAGCCTGGTCGGCCTGGCGCTGCTGCATCACCGGCTGCCGCCGCGCATCCAGTATCCGCGGCCGCTGCCGGAGGCCTGATCAGAGCTTCAGCGCCCGCTCCAGCACCTCGATCGCGTTCTGGATCGCCTGCCGCTCGCTGGCGCTCGCCCGGCCGAGCAGCCGCGCCTCGTGCGCCTTCATCAGCGGCACCAGATCGCGGTAGGCGGCGTGCCCGGCGCGCGTCAGCGTCAGGTGCTCCAGCCTGCGGTCGAGCGGATCGATGCCTCGCGCCAGCCATTTGCGCTTCTCCAGCGCCGAGACGGCGCGGCTGACCTTTGTCTTGTGCATGGAGGAATGCGCGCCGATCTCCGTCGCCGTCATCGTGCCGAACTGGCCAAGCGTCGCCAGCGTCCGCCATTCCGGCCGCGTCAGCCCGTGCCGGTCCGCATAGATCTTGGAGAACTCGCGGCTGACCTTGTCCGCCAGCCGGTTCAGCCGGTAGGGCAAAAACTCTTCGAGGGCGAGCAGCGGCTCCTGGCCGGCCCTGCTGGCCGGCATCGGGCGCGGGGCCGAGCGGGCAGGCATGGCGTGCTCCGGCTTGATGGTTGCAAATCCAATTGTTACGGCCGCAACCAAATCGCGTCAACGGCCGGTTCGCTGCCGCTCGATTGTCGAATGCGCCTTGACGGCCGACGCCGATCGCCGTGTTGTAGCTCGACCAGGGAGGATTTGATGAAGCTTGCCAGCCTGAAGAACGGTTCTCGCGACGGACGGCTCGTCGTCGTCTCGCGCGACCTGACGCGCTACACCGACGCCTCCTTCCTCGTGCCGACGCTGCAGGCGGCGCTCGACAATTGGGCGCGGCTGGCACCGCATCTGGAGGCCATGGCCGAATCGCTGGAGACCGGCGCGGTGCCCTCGGTGCGCTTCCACGAGCACGACGCGCATTCGCCGCTGCCGCGCGCCTACCAGTGGGCCGACGGCTCGGCTTACGTGAACCACGTCGAGCTGGTGCGCAGGGCGCGCGGCGCGAAGATGCCGGAAAGCTTCTGGACCGAGCCGCTGATGTATCAGGGCGGTTCCGACGCCTTCCTGCCGCCGCGCGACGCGATCGTCATGGCCGACGAGGCCTGGGGCATCGACCTCGAGGCCGAGGTGGCCGTCATCGTCGACGACGTGCCCATGGGCGCCACGGTCGACGAGGCGCGCTCTGCGATCCGGCTGGTCATGCTGGTCAACGACGTCAGCCTGCGCGGCCTGATCCCGGCCGAGCTGGAGAAGGGATTCGGCTTCTTCCAGTCGAAGCCGTCCTCCGCCTTCTCGCCTGTCGCCGTCACGCCGGACGAGCTCGGCGATGCCTGGGACGGCGGGCGGGTCCGCCTGCCGCTCTCGGTCGAGCTCAACGGCAAGCCGTTCGGGCGCGCCGATGCGGGCGTCGACATGACCTTCGATTTTCCGCAGCTGATCGCCCATGCGGCGAAGACGCGGCCGCTCGGCGCCGGCGCGATCATCGGCTCGGGCACCGTCTCCAACAAGCTCGACGGCGGACCGGGCAGGCCGATCGCTGCCGGCGGCGTCGGCTATTCCTGCATCGCCGAGCAGCGCATGGTCGAGGCGATCGAGGCCGGCGCGGCCAAGACGCCGTTCCTGCGCTTCGGCGACACCGTGCGCATCGAGATGAAGGACAGGAGCGGCCACTCGATCTTCGGCGCCATCGAGCAGACGGTGCGGCGGGCGGGAGAGCAGGAGGGGCAGTGAGCCTCTGGTTTCCGATCCTCACCGGCCTTTGGGGCGTCGTCATGCTCGTCGTCTTCGTCCAGGCGATCCGGCTCTCCTACCGCATCGAGGCGCGCTCGCCGGACCTCGCCAACCGGTCCGGCCTGCCGCGCAACGCCCTGATCTTCCACACCGTGACGAATTCGGGCGTGGCGCGCGATGCCGGGACGCAAGCCATGCGGCGGCGCATGAACGGCCTGCTCGTCGCCAATCTGGTCGGTTTTTTGCTGTTGTGGGCGGGGCTGCAATTTATCGGGTATTAGGAGGCAGAGATATGGAGCTTCTCACCCATTTCCGCCGCATGGCCGAAAACAATCTCTGGTCCAACGACCGCCTCTACCGCGCAGTGCTGGCGCTGCGACCCGGCGAGCTGGATGCGCCGCGCACCAGCTTCTTCCCGTCGATCAGGGAGACGCTGAACCACATCCTGTCGGTCGACCTCTATTATCTCGACATGCTGGAGGAGGGCGGGCTCGGCCTGAATATCTTCGACACCTATGCCGAGAGCGGCGACGCCCGCCAGCTTGCGGAGAGCCAGGCGGCGTTCGACCGCCGTCTTCTCGCCTTCTGCGAGAACCTGGCGGCGGAAGACCTCGACCACCGCGTGCCGACGGACCGCGGCGAAGACGGGATGATCCCCGAACGCATCGGCTACCTGCTCACCCATCTCTTCCAGCACGACATCCACCATCGCGGCCAGGTGCACGCGATGCTGTCGGGCACCTCGGTCAAGCCACCGCAGCTCGACGAGTTCTTTCTCGATTTCGACCGGAAGCTGAGGAAGGAGGAGGTGGAGCGGCTGGGCCTATAGGCTGACGCCGCCTAGCCGATCTGCGAATACGCGCGCCATCAGTTCCGCGGTGCGCGGGTCCTGAACAATCCGGTGCAGTCGGACCAGTTCGGCGAAGACTTCGTCCAGATCGCCGGAATAGATTAGCTCCATATGGTCGTTGACCAGATTTGCCCGGTCTTCGGCCTGCCGCCGAAGGCGCATTTCCCGATCCTGGGCGGTCTCCTTCGAGAAGTCACGCGGCTGCATGGCGCCCTCCCTGACAGAAGCGACATTACCCCTCGGACCTGCAAAAGGGAACGGCTGGCCTTCATTCGTGGAATGCTCATTCGAACACCTTCACCGACTTTGCGTCAAAGCCGGTGAAGAAAATGGCCGATCAGAGCAAAAAACCGCGCCTACGCCGCCTTCTCCTTCAGAACCCCGCGCCGGATCTGGTCTTCCTCGATCGATTCGAACAGGGCGCGGAAATTGCCCTCGCCGAAGCCTTCGTCGCCCTTCCTCTGGATGAACTCGAAGAAGATCGGGCCGATCACGGTCTTGGAGAATATCTGCAGCAGGATCTTCGTCGTGCCGCCGTCGACCACGCCTTCGCCGTCGATCAGGATGCCGTGCTTCTTCATGCGCTCGACGGGCTCGTCATGGCCGGAGACTCTGGCGAACGAGCGCTCGTAATAAGTGTCCGGCGGGCCGGGCATGAATTTCAGCCCGTTGCCGTCCAGCCGGTCGGTGGCGCCGTAAATGTCCTCGGTGCCGACGGCGATGTGCTGGATGCCTTCGCCCTTGTACTTCTTCAAAAATTCCTCGATCTGGCTGGTGTCGTCCTTGGACTCGTTCAGCGGGATGCGGATCTTTCCGCACGGGCTGGTGATGGCGCGGCTGACCAGGCCGGTGATGCGCCCGTCAATGTCGAAATAGTGGATCTGCTTGAAGCCGAACAACTCGCGGTAGAACGCCCACCACTTGTCCATCTGGCCGCGATAGACGTTGTGGGTGAGGTGGTCGAGGTAATAGAAGCCGACGCCTTCCGGCTTCGGATCGCGCTCGCCCAGCCATTCGAACTCCTGGTCGTAGGCAGAGCCCTTCTCGCCATAGTAGTCGACGAAATAGAGCAGCGAGCCGCCGATGCCGACGATCGCCGGCACATCGAGCGTCTTGTCCTGGCCGGTATACGGCGTCGCCCCCTTCGACACGGCATGCTCGAAGGCATGTTTCGCGTCGACCACGCGCCAGGCCATCGACGGCGCGCAGGGGCCGTGCTTCTCGACGAAGCTCATGGCGTGCGAGCCGCGCTGGGCGTTGAGCACATAGTTGATGTCGCCCTGGCGCCAAACGGTGATGTTCTTGGTGCGGTGGCGCGCCACCGGCGTATAACCCATGCGCTCGAACAGCGTGCCGAGCTTCTCCGGCTCGGGATGCGCGAATTCGACGAACTCGAAGCCGTCGGTGCCGGCCGGGTTGGCCTTGCTGATCTTGGCGGGCGGCGCGTCGTGCGGGAAGGGGCCCATGATGTCCTCCAGGCGGTCAGAGTGCGGACTTGCCGGAATCATACGCCGATCGGCCCGCATTGTGCTTGCATTCGCGGGCGCCCGGTGCTGCATTGATGCACGGTTCGTGCATGTGAGCGGAAAAGACGATGAACGGCGAGCGTCTGGACGATTTCGACCGCAAGATGCTGGCGCTTCTGCAGGACGATGCGCGGCTCACCAACAACGATCTGTCGGAACGCGTGAACCTGTCGCCGTCGCAATGCTCGCGCCGCCGCCAGCGGCTGGAGGAGGAGGGCTTCATCACCGGCTACCGGGCGCGGCTCGACCGCGACCGGCTGGGCTTCCCCCTGGTCAGCGTGATCTCGGTGACGCTCGCCACCCACAACCGCGACAATGCGCGCCGCTTCGGCGAGCTGATCGCCCGCCTGCCCGAGGTGCAGGAGGCGCACGCGCTCACCGGCGAGATGGACTATTTCCTCAAGGTGGTGACTCCCGACTTGAAGGCGCTGTCGCGCTTCGTCAACGACGAACTTTTGCCGCACGATTCCGTGCAGCACGTGAAGACGGCGATCGTGCTGGAGACGCTGAAGGAGACCGGAGCGCTGCCTTTGTGAATGCGCTCCAGGTTCGGGAGTTGGAAACGGTGGACCGAAAACGAGCGATCACGCCACTTCCAGACCTTGCCGCAAATCCTCGTATCGCCGGCAGGGTTCTCGCAAACCTTGCCAGGTCATGAGCCCACTGGTAGCGTCAAGTCGAGTGGGGATATCTACTTTAGATGTGCATGCCGTTGTTCGAACATAGCTTTTCACATTGCAAGGGATCTCCGTCATGTCGGACACACCTCAACAAGGCCTCGATCGTCGCGACTTCATGATCGCATCGATTGCCACGCTCGGGGCGTCTGCTGCCCTCGCCGCCGGCAGTGGTGATGCGAATGCCCAGGAGGCGGCGACACCCCCTGCCGATCCGGCATCGGGCACCGTCTACACCGGCGAAACAATCCAGGGAAAAAAGGTCGTCAGCGGGCTCGACGTCGACGATCTCGAGCCGGGGCAGAAGCACTTCCTGTATTTCCAGGGCGTGCAGATGCCGAGCGGACAGCACTGGTATGTGTCCGTGACGGTGGCCAGGGGGGCGAAGCCGGGCAAGCGCGTCGTGCTCACCAGTGGCGTGCATGGCGACGAGATGAGTTCCATCCACACAGTCCAGACGGTGATGAACCAGCTCGACCCGGCCGCCATGTCGGGCACGGTCATGGCGGTCACGGATATTGCCCGCCCGGCCATCGAAAGCATGCAGCGCAGATGGCCCAACTCGGGCAGGGGCATCGATCTGGTCGACATGAATCGGGTGTGGCCGGGGAACGAGAACGACATCACCGCACCCAGCCGGCATGCCGGGCTGCTGTTCAACCGGCTGCTGCGGCCGAACGCCGACTTCGCGATCGACTTCCATACCGGTACGACCGGGTTCGAGGTCGCCGCGTTCAATATCGCCGAGATGGACGTGCCCGAGATCAAGGCGATGGCGGAGCTATATCCCGTCGGCCAGATCTTCGACAACCCTACCTATCCCAGCGTGCTCCATAACGCGTTCAACGCCGCGGGCATTCCGTCCTTCTGCCCGGAGATCGGGGCTGCCCGGCACCTCGACCTCGAAATGATCGCGCTGTTCGTGGAAGGCACGATGAACGTGCTCAAGCATCACGGTATCGTCGCCGGGCCGATGGGGCGCACCGGCAAGGACGTGCATGTCTTCGTCGGCAACAGTGCCTTCCCGATTTTGGCGACGGAGGGCGGGATCGTCGAGCATCTGGTCAAGCTCAACGACAAGGTCGAGCCCGGCCAGAAGCTGGCCATCCAGCGCAACGGTTTTGGCGAGGTGGTCGCGGAATATACCAGCGGCGTGGCCGGGGAAGTGACGGGCCAGCGCAGCGACGCCATGTCCGAGCCCGGCAACCCGCTGGTGTTCGTCCTGTTCAACAAGCCGACGCCGGAGGGTGCTGAATCCTATCCCGAGTAATGTTCACGCCGACACCTTGGCGACCGGCCTTGCCGGCCGCCAGTGCTCATGGCGAGAACATTGGCGACTGGCCTGCCGGCACAACTATTCTCATCCTGCGGTGCGAGCCCGCACGATATTGGATGGAAGCGATATCATCGACGGGCGAGCGTCGAGGGACGCACCACAAATTGCAGTCCGCTCACCCCTTCGCCTGTTTGGCCGCCATAAAAATATTGGTCGAGCGCGCGCCGGAGCGGCAGTAGGCGAAGACCGGGCCGGGAATCTCGTCGAGCGCCTCGGCCATCTCAGCAACATCCTCTTCGGTCATCTGGCCGCTGGTGAAGGGGATGTGGCGGAAGACGAGTTCCGCGGCTTCCGCCGCCACCGCGATCTCGGCCGCGCTCGGCTGGCCGGGCTGCTCGTCGTCGGGGCGGTTGCAGATGATGGAGCGGAATCCCGCCTCCTTGATGGCGCGGATGTCGTCGGCGGCGATCTGGCCGGACACGGCGTAGTCGTCGGTAACCTGGCGGATGTCCATGGGTAGAAGCTCCGGAGAAATCTCTGCCGGTGTCATGCCACCGCGCGGGCGTCGCCGCAACCGCTGCATTGCGCCGCGGCCGGCTTCAGGGCGACGCACCGCCCCTGAAGCGGGGATCAGACCGGTCGCTCGCTATCAAGCATTGCCATCTGGTGCTCGTCGTAGCGCGAGCCCGCCGCGGCACCCTTCGGCGCCGCCCGCTCGATCGCCGCCAGATCGTCCGGCGACAGCGCGAGGTCGAGCGCGCCCAGCGCCTCGGCGAGCCGGTCGCGCCGCCGCGCGCCGATCAGCGGCACGATGTCGTCGCCCTGCGCCAGCACCCAGGCGATGGCGATCTGCGCGACGCTGGCGCCGCGGCTGTCGGCCACACGCCGCAGCGCCTCGACGAGGGCGAGATTGCGCTCGAGATTGCCGTCCTGGAAGCGCGGGCTGCGGCCGCGGAAATCCCCGGCCTGCGTCGCCCGCTGCCTGTCCCAATGGCCGCTGATCAGCCCGCGCGACAAGACCCCATAGGCGGTGATGCCGATGCCGAGCTCGCGGCAGGTCTGCAGGATGCCGTTCTCGATGCCGCGCGAGATCAGCGAATATTCGATCTGCAGGTCGGCGATCGGGTGGACGCTTGCCGCGCGCCGGATCGTCTCGGAGCCGACCTCCGACAGGCCGATATGTCTGACATAGCCGGCCTTCACCAGATCGGCGACGGCGCCGATGGTCTCTTCGATCGGCACGTTGGGGTCGAGGCGCGCCGGCCGGTAGATGTCGATCGCCTCGACGCCAAGCCGCTTCAAGCTGTAGGCGGCCGCGGTCTTCACCGCGCTGGGGCGGCCGTCGAAGCCGAGCCAGGAGCCGTCCGGCCCGCGCTGCGCGCCGAACTTCACGCTGATCGCCACCGTGCCGGTGCTGCGGGCGCGCAGCGCCTCCGCGATCAGCAGCTCGTTGTGGCCCATGCCGTAGAAATCGCCGGTATCGAGCAGCGTGATGCCGGCGTCGAGGGCCGCATGCAGCGTCGCCAGGCTTTCCTCGCGGTTGGCCGGACCGTAGAGGTCCGACATGCCCATGCAGCCCAGCCCGAGCCTCGACACGAGCGGGCCGGTTTTTCCGAGGGTGCGTTCGTCCATCTTTCTCTCCATTCGCGACGCGGCTCATGCAGGAGCCTTGAGCGCGAAGATGGCGCATGCTCTACTGTGCGATAAGCTGCCCTTGTCGAAACAGACCGTGCGGAATTCCGTACAATGCCGAACGACCTCAACCTGCTCGCCGCTTTCGCCGCCGTCGCCCGCCGTCGCAGTTTTCGCGCTGCCGCGGCCGAGCGCGGTGTGTCGCCGTCGACGCTGAGCCAGCAGGTGCGCGACCTCGAGGCGGTGCTCGATCTGCGCCTGCTCAACCGCACCACGCGCTCGGTCGCCCCCACCGAGGCGGGGCGGCGCCTGCTGGAGCGGCTGTCGCCGGCGCTGGCGGACATCGCCGCAGCCGTCGGCGACCTGCGGGCCGCCGACGACGCGCCGGCCGGCACGCTGCGCATCAATGCGCCGCAGCCGGCCATCGAGCTGGCGCTGGCGCCGCTCATGGGTCCGTTCCTCGCCGCGCATCCGCGCGTAAAACTGGAGATCGTCGCCGAGACGGCGTTCATCGACATCGTCGCCGCCGGCTTCGATGCCGGCGTGCGCTGGGGCGAAAGCCTCGCCCAGGACGTGATCGCGGTGCCGCTCGGGCCGCCGCAGCGCTTCGTCGTCGTCGCCGCGCCAGAGCTCGTGGCAGCCGGTCCGCCAGTCGAGCGGCCGCGCGACCTGCTCGGCCGGCCGTGCCTGCGCATCGTTTATCCCAGCGGCCTCAGGCCCGTCTGGGAGTTCGAGCGCGACGGCGTCGTCGAGAAGATCGACGCCGACGGGCCGCTGCTGACCACCAACCTCACCGCCCAGCTCCAGGCCTGCCTCGACGGCGTCGGCTTCTGCGCCACCTTCGAGGACTATGTGCGCGAGCATATCGAGGCCGGCCGCCTCGTCACCGTGCTCGACGACTGGTGCCCGCCCTTTCCGGGACCCTATCTCTATTATCCCGGGCGGCGCCACGTGCCGGCGCCGCTGCGCGCCTTCGTCGATTTCGTCAGGCGGCGCAACCGCTCCGGCTAGCTGCCGGAACGATCCGCCATACGATGCACCGGCTCACTCCGTCGCGTGGCTCTCGCCCGAACCGCCGACCGCGACGATGTTGAACGGTTTTCCGTCGACCGCGATCTCGCCGGCCTTCTCGAAGGAGGCGGCATCGACCGTGTGCAGCACGCCCTTCAGCGGGTCGGTCACGACGACGCTGTTGCCTGCCACTGCCACGCGCGGCCGCGGGTCGCTCCAGTGCCCGTCCATGGAATAGGGTTCGGTCAGCTTCACCGACTTCGTTATCGCCCCGGCCACCACGTCGAGCTGGTGCAGCTGCCCGTCCTCGGTGAACACATAGGCGAATTTCGGCCGCACCGGATCGACGGCGAAATGCACGCGCCGCGTCGGCAGCTCGACCAGCCGGAAGGCGTCTTCCGCCGCCGTCGGGTCGATCAGCACGACCTTGTCCGGCCCATAATTGCCGAGGAAATACTGCAAACCCCTGCCGCCGGCGAGCGTCGTCGCCTTGCCCTCGGGCAGCGCGTCGGCATAGGGCAGGTGCTCGATCGCCGGGCCGTCCTCGCCCTTGCTCACCACCAGCAGGCCGGTGGCGCAAGCGAAGGCGAGAAGGTTGCCGGAAGACGCCTCGCCGTGCAGGTCCGGGCAGGCATGCACGTCGCCGACCCGGCTCCCGCTCCTGTCGACCACGCGGATGCCGACCGGCAGCTCGTCCGGCTTCTCCCTGTTCGGCTCGGACACCAGCACGTGCTCGCCATAGGCGACCGCCACGCCGTGATGCGGCGCGTCCGTCCTCACCTCGCGCACGGCCGAATTGCCTTGCAGCACGGTCTTTTCGTCGGTGATGCGGACGACCCCTTCGCCGTCGAAGAACAGGGCGATATCGCCGCCATGCTCGACGAAATGCGACGGTTTTTTGCCAGAAACCTCGAAGCCGCTCGGCTTCGGCGCCGACACCTCGATGTCGCCGTGGTCGCCATGGTCGTCGAAGGAGATGCCGGAGGAGAAGGCCGTGACCGTGCCGGCCGCGCCCTGGATGGCAAAGACGCTCCGGCCGCTGTCGCTGCGCTTGAGCGACGCCGGACCCTTCACCGGGAAAGTCTCGATCGGATCGCCGCTCAGCGCATCGATGACGGTGACGACCGACTCCGCATGGTCGGACACGAACAGGCGCCAGGCGGTCTTTTCCTCCGCCGCGGCCAATGTCGGCGCGAGGCCGACGAGAAGGGCGATGAGCGAGGACGTGGCGAGATGACGGGTCATGGGTTTTCTCCTTGTAATGTTATTTTGTAACAGTCAAAGTCAGATGAAAAGTGAGGTCTTCACAACTTGCGGCCTCGGCTCTGGACCCCCTCTCCGTCTCGGGCTTCGCCCTCGACACCTCCCGCCTTGCGGGGGCGAGGAACCGATGCCGCGCGGGCGGCGCTTATCCAGCCTGGGTTCGTCGCCCCCACGCAGTGGGGGAGAGGTGGCGAGGGCGAAGCCCGAGACGGAGAGGGGGCCGAGCGCGGGACTTGTCGCAACCACCTCTCACCGCAGGCCAGCGTCCACGAAATGCTTCTGGTCCTCAGCTCCCCAGAATGGCGCCCTTGATGGTCCGCACATTGTTGAGCATCAGGTCGACATAGGTGCCGGCGGGACCGTCCGGCTGCGACAGCGCGTCGGAATAGAGCGTGCCGCCGACCGTCAGCCCCGTCTCGCGGGCGATCTGCTCGATCAGCCGGGCGTTGGTGATATTTTCGACGAAGATCGCCGAAGCCTTGTCCTCCCGCACCTGGCTGATCAGCGCCGCGACGTCGGCGGCCGAGGCCTCGGCCTCGGTCGAGATGCCCTCGGGGGCGAGGAAGGTGAGCCCGTAGGCATGCTCGAAATAGCCGAAGGCGTCGTGCGAGGTGATGACCACGCGCTTGTCCGCCGGGATCGCCGCGATCTCTTCCTTCACCGCCGCCTCGGTCTCGGCGAGCTTCATGTCGTAGGTGGCGGCGTTTGCCTGGTAGGTCTGGCAGCCCGCCGCGTCGGCGGCGCAGAAGGCATCGGCGATGTTCTTCACATAGATGCGCGCATTGGCGATCGATTGGAAAGCGTGCGGGTCGGTGTCGCCGTGATGGTGATGGCCTTCGTGCGCCTCCTCCCCACCTTCATGGCCCTCGTGCTCCTCCTTCATCTTCAGCGGCTCGACGCCCTTCGTCAGCTCGACCACGGCCGCCTTTGACGCGCTGGCCGCGGCGAGCCGGCTGAGAAAGCCTTCGAAATGCAGGCCGTTGACCAGCACCACGTCGGCGCCCGCCATGGCGGCGGCGTCGGCCGGCTTCGGCTCGTAGACATGGGCGTCGCCGTCAGGCCCGACCAGCGTGGTGAGTGCGATGCGGTCGCCGCCGACATTCTTGGCGAAGTCGCCGATGATGGAGAAGCTGGCCACCACCTTCAGCGGCTCGGCGGAGGCGGGCAGGGCGGCGAATGGCAGTAATGTTATAACGCTCGTGGCGAGGGCGAGACGGATCGACTTCAGCATGGAAAATTCCTTTCAGGTCAGGCGGTGCGGTGGCGATGCGGGTGGCGGATGCGCGCCAGGAAGGCGCCGCGCGTCCCGAACAGCGTGGACAGCAGATAGACGGCGCCGGCCGACAGGATGATCGACGGGCCGGAGGGCAGGGCGGCGTGGTAGGAGAGCAGCAGCCCCGACAGGCACGAAACGATGCCGATGGCGACGGCCAGCGTGCACATGGTGATCACCCGCCCGGTCCAGAAGCGGGCGGCGGCCGCAGGCAGCATCATCAGCCCGACCGAAAGCAGCGTGCCGAGCGCCTGGAAGCCGCCGACGAGGTTGAGCACGACAAGGCCGAGGAAGAGGAAATGCACCGGCGTGCCCAGCCGGCTCACCGAGCGCAGGAATAGCGGGTCGAGGCATTCGGCGATCAGCGCCCGCCAGAAGATGGCGAGACTTGCCAGCGTGACCACGGAAATGCCGGCGATCAGCGTCAGCGCCGCGTCGTCGAGCGCCAGCACCGTGCCGAACAGCACGTGCATCAAATCGACGCTGGAGCCGCGCAGCGACACGATCATCACGCCGAGCGCCAGCGAGATCAGGTAGAAGGCCGCCATCGAGGCGTCCTCCTTCTGCAGGGTGAAGCGCGACACCGCGCCGGCGCCGATCGCCACCACCACGCCGGCGATCAGCCCGCCTATGGTCATAGGCACGATCTGCAGCCCGTAGAGCAGGAAGCCGGCGGCCGCGCCCGGCAGGATCGCATGCGCCATGGCGTCGCCGGTCAGGCTCATGCGCCTGAGCATCAGGAACACGCCGACCGGGCAGGCGGCGAGCGACAGCAGCAGCGAGCCGGCCAGCGCGCGCTGCATGAAGCCGAACTCGACGAAGGGAGCGATCAGCAGGTCATACATCGGCCTGGCTCTCTCTTAGAAAGAGGCTATCGGCTGTGGGATTACCTCCACCCCTGACCTCTGCCCGCAAGGGCGAGGGGGACCGGCTTGCGTCACCGCTGGGCGCAAATCGTCGATGGTTTTGCTCCGCAGGGCGGCCGCAAGATCCCCCTCCCCCTTGAGGGGAGGGGTTAGGGGTGGGGGTACGAGGCGTCCGAACTGCCCCGGCTCCTTGCGAGAGAAGGTGGCTGCGAGGCGCCCGGATGAGCGGTGACCCAGCCCGGCACCCTTTCCGCGCGGAAACGAGACGGAACCAACTACGCATGGGCGTGATGCTTGTGATCATGATCGCCATGGTCGTGATCGTGCCCCGCCGGTTCGCACCACGGCGCATCCTCGTGCCAGGCCTCGTCGAAACGCCGCGCGTGCAGCAGGTTTTCCGGCTTCAGCGCCTCGCCGGTGGCGCCCCAGGCGATCGGGCTGCGCGCCATCAGCAGCGTTTCGGGAAAATGCGTGCGCACCAGGTCGAGGTCGTGGACCACCACCATCACGGTGAGACTGTCGCCGTGCCAGCGTTTGATGACGCCGATCAGGTCGCCGACCGTCTTGGCGTCGATGGCGTTGAACGGCTCGTCGAGCAGGATGATGTCGGCGTCCTGCACCAGCACCCGGGCGAACAGCGCCCGCTGCAGCTGGCCGCCGGACAGCGTGTCGATGGAGCGGCCCTCGAAGCCGCCCATGCCGACGGACAGCAGCGCCTTGCCGACCGCCTCGCGGTCGGCTTTCGTGGTGCGGCCGAGCAGCCCGCGCTTCGGCCACAGCCCCATCGAGACGAGGTCGACCACCCGCGCGGGAAAGCTGCGGTCGAGCTCGGATTGCTGCGGCAGGTAGGCGACGCGCGCGCCGGGCTCGACCGTGCAGGCGCCGGCCATCGGCTTCAACACGCCGACGATCCCCTTCATCAGCGTCGACTTGCCCGAGCCGTTCTGGCCGACGACGGCCGTCAGCGAGCCGCGGCGCACCGTGCCGTTGAGGTGGTGCACGGCCGGGTGGCTGTTGTAGCCGAGCGTCAGGTCGCGGAAGGTGATGGCGGCTTCGGTCATCGGGCGGTCGCGTGAGTCAGGGTGGCAGTCAGTATGTTATACTATAACATGTGTCAACCGGAATGCGTTCGGCTGGTTCGGCGCAGGGGATAGTTTTCTTGCGTTCCGCCCGTGCAGGCCTTGAAGCAAGTTGTGCGCTTCTGCGGAAAAGGCTAGCTGTTTCCCGCACTTGCCTCTCGTCGCCGCGATAGCCGCCGCGGAGAGGCAGGCACTTTTCCTGCTGGTTTTATCCCCGCCCCTCCCGCCTCTCGCATAATCCCGGCAGTCCCTCCTGCGGGAACGCCGATCATGACGGTGGTCTGCGGGGAGGGGCCGGTGTCCGGAGGGTAGCGGCTAACGTGGCCGTGAGGGCCGGCGCTGCTTCAGAGTTTCTAACGATCCCGACGAATGAGCGGGACGGGGCTCCGGTATGGCCTCAGGAGCCGTCATGAGCGGGATATCGCCGGCGACACTTGAGCCGGAGTAGCGAGTACGATCCCATGACCCGGAAATGAAGTGGCGAAGAAGCACCGGATGGGCGGCCGAAAGGTCGCATATAAATTTAGATGAGCGATCCTGCGGCCGCCCGTCTTCCCGATCTTCTCAATGGCCAGACGGCGGTGCCGGGCGTGGCGAGAATGACGTATGCTCAAGGGATGCTCAGGGGACAGTTTACTATCTTTCGGCAGAAAGGCCGCAGCAGTTCAGAGGTCGCGCGGGCCGAAAAAAGTAAACTGTCCCCGGCGCTTCCTCTCCCGGCGCTTCCCCCTCTCCGTCTCGGGCTTCGCCCTCGACACCTCTCCCCTGCGGGGGCGAAGAACCGCTGCCGCGATGCCGGCGCTCCTCCAGCCTGGGTTCCTCGCCCCCACGGAGTGGGGGAGAGGTGTCGAGGGCGGAGCCCGAGACGGAGAGGGGTTTGGAGAGAGCGTGCACCGGCGTGGCGATGCCTTGCCTAAAACGGCCGGTCCCGACTGTCGAGGACGGCGGGGCAGATCGAGAGAGGCGTGGGGCGGCCGAGACGGGACACGCTTGCGCCGGCCGCGCCCGGCGGCTAGTCGTCAGGCAACACGAACGGGAGGGCCCGACATGGCCGAGAGGCTCGAAGCCGATATTGTGGTGATCGGGGCGGGCATCGCCGGGGCGGGCGCCGCCGCCGACCTGGCGCGCGATTTCCGCGTGCTGGTCGTCGAGAGGGAGGAGCGCCCCGGCCATCATTCCACCGGCCGCTCGGCGGCGATTTTTATCCAGAACTACGGCAACGCCGTCATCCGCGCCCTCAACCGCGCCAGCGCACCGCTGTTCGAGAATCCCGACCGGGCTTTATTCCCTTATCCGCTGCTGTCGCCGCGCGGCTGGCTTTCCGTCGCCGATGCGGGCGGCCTCGACCATCACGCCGCTTTGATGGCCGAGTCCGAGGATCTGCGCGAAATCTCCGCCGAGGAAGCCGTCGCCATCGTGCCCATCCTGCGGAAGGAGGCGATCGCCGTTGCCGCCTATGAGCCCGACGCCCGGGACATCGACGTGGCGGCTCTCCACCAGGGCTGGCTGAAGGCGGCGAAGGCGGCGGGGGCGAGGCTCGTCACCGGCAACGATGTCTTCAGCGGCGAGCATGTCGACGGGCAGTGGATTCTCGAAACCCGTGACTGCCGTATCAAGGCCCCGGTGGTGATCAACGCCGCCGGCGCCTGGGCCGATCATGTGGCGAAGTCGCTAGGAGTCTCGCCGATCGGCCTGCAGCCGCTGCGCCGGTCGATGGCCGTGCTGCCGGGTCCCGAAGGGCTCGATTTCCGGCAGTGGCCGCTCTTTGCCGACGCGCAGGAGACCTGGTACGCCAAGCCGGACGGCGGCCGCCTGTTCGTCTCGCCGGCCGACGAGGACCCGGTCGAGCCGCATGACGCCTTCGCCGACGACATGGTGCTGGCCGAGGGCCTCTACCGGTTCGAGCAGGCGGTGACGATGCCGGTCACCCATGTCGAGCGCAGCTGGGCCGGGCTGCGCACCTTCGCGCCCGACCGCACGCCCGTCGCCGGCTTCGACGCCGCCGCGCCGGGCTTCTTCTGGCTGGCGGGGCAGGGCGGCTACGGAATCCAGACCTCGCCGGCCTTGTCACGGCTGGCCGGACAGTTGATAAGGCGGGCCTCGCTGCCGGCCGACATGCAGGCGATCGTGCCGGCGCTGTCACCCGACCGTTTTCGCCTGTAGGGCCGCAATGACCGGTCAGTCAGAAAGAGGAAGAAAGATGAGCATTCGCAGAATCGGTGTCGGCCCGCGCATGAGCGACATCGTCATCCACGGCAACACCGTCTATCTGGCCGGCCAGGTCGGCGCGCCGGGCGAAAGCGTGACCTCGCAGACCAAGGCGATCCTTGCGACCGTCGACGAGCTGCTGGCCAAGGCCGGCACCGACAAGACCAAGATCCTGCAGGCCATCATCTGGCTGTCCGACATGTCGAATTTCCAGGAGATGAACGCCGTGTGGGACGCCTGGGTCGCCCAGGGCCACACGCCCGCCCGCGCCACCGGCGAGGCAAAGCTCGCCGCCCCGGAATATTCGGTCGAGATCATCATCACCGCGGCGGTCTGAGCGGGAAAACGCTGCCGCGATCTGAGGGAGGAAAACGCTGCCGCGACGGCGGCGCCTCGCCAGCCTGGGTTCCTCGCCCCACGAAGTGGGGGAAAGGTGGCGAGGGCGAAGCCCGAGACGGAGAGGGGCTGCTTCGCCGACGGAAGACGAGGAACTACCGGGGACAGTTTACCTTCTTTCGGCAGAATAGCCGCCGCGGTTCAGACCTCGCGCGGGCCGAAAAAGTAATAAAACTGTCCCAGGAGCTTGCACTCTCCTACGGCGTGAACCGCGCCACCAGCATGTGGCTGTCGCCGGCATAGGTGAAGCGCACATGCGTCACCGGCGCCTCCGCGCTCCAGGTCCGGCGCTCGACCACCAGGCAGGGTGCGCCGGCCTCGATGTCGAGGAGCGCCGCGATCGAGGCATCGGCCCCGCTGGCGCGGATGCGGTGCTCGGCGACGCTCCACGGCACGCGGTCGACCAGCCAGGGACCGGGCGCGCTTGCCTGAAATGCCTCGCCCTCCGCCTCGGGCACGGCGGCGAGGCTGATCACCCGGTCCTCGTGGCAGAAGGGCCGCGCCCCAGCGAAATGCCGGCAGGCGAGGGCAATGACCGGCGAAGGCCCGGCGAGGCCGAGGCGCTCCCGATCACCGGCCGTGGCGCGGCGCATTGTCCGCCCCAGCAGCTTGTAGCGGTAGGGCAGGCCGAGCGCCTGCACCTCGGTCTTGATGTCGTGGATCTCGAGGATCGCCGCCTGCGATTTCGGCTGGCTGACGAAACTGCCGGAGCGTCGCCGCCGCTCGATCAGCCCGGCCTTGGCGAGCTGCGACAGCGCCTTGTTCACCGTCATGCGCGAGCAGCCATACTGCGCCGACAGCTCGTATTCGAACGGAATGCGGTGGCCGGGCGGCCATTCGCCCGAGACGATCTTGTCGGTGATGTCGGCGAGGATGCGCCGGTGCAGCGAGGGTGCTTCCTGGACCTGCGGAATGTCGTGCAGCGCCGTCATCGCCCGCCTTTTCAACCCGCCGACAGCGCGATCATCGCCGTCCTGAACCGCTCGGCGATCGCCTCGCGGCGGATGTGGCGGCCCTGCGAGACCAGTTTCCTGCCGCCGATCCAGACGGCGTCGACCCGCGCGCCGTTGGCGAAGATCCAGGCGTCGAGGAGGGCGTCGCCGGATTTGCCGGCGAGCGTCGGGTGCGATGCGTCGAGCGACACCAGGCTGGCGGCGCCTCCGACGGCGATGCCCGACGGCCGGCCGCTGAGCGCCTGGTTGCCGCCAGCAAGTGCTGCGTCGAACAGAGCCCGACCGTTCGAGGCGCCTGCCGGTGCCAGCACGTTGCGCTGGCGCGTGAGCAGGCGCTGCGAATATTCGAGCTGCCGCAATTCGTCCGGCACGCCGATCAGCACGTTGGAATCGGAGCCGACGCCGAAGCGTCCGCCATGGTCCAGGAAGGCGCGGCCGGGAAAGATGCCGTCGCCGAGATTGGCTTCGGTGATCGGGCACAGCCCGGCGACAGCGCCGCTCCTGGCCATAGCCGCCGTCTCGGCCTCCGTCATGTGGGTGGCGTGGATCAGGCACCAGTTTTCGCCGACCGGTGCGTTGGCTAGCAGCCATTCGACCGGCCGGGCGCCCGACCAGGCGACGCAGTCCTCGACCTCGCGGGTCTGCTCGGCGACATGGATATGGATCGGCCCGCCCATGCCGAGATCGGCAACGGTGGCGAGTTCTTGCGGGGTGACGGCACGAAGGCTGTGCGGCGCGACGCCGACGACAGCATCTCCGAGCTCCGCCACGGCTTCACGGCTTGCCTCAACAAGGCGGGAGAAGGATTCGATATCGTTAATGAATCGCCGCTGCCCGTCATTCGGCGCAAGTCCACCAAAGCCGGAATGCGCGTAGAAGACCGGCAGCAGCGTCAGCCCGATGCCGGTTTCAGTCGCGGCGGCGGCGATGCGTTCTGCCATCTCGGCGATATCGGTATAAGGCCGGCCGTCGTGATCGTGGTGGAGATAGTGGAACTCGCCGACGCGGCCGAAACCCGCCTCCAGCATTTCGACATAGAGCTGCGCGGCGACCGCCTCGACCTGCTCCGGCGTGATCGACAGCGCGAAGCGGTACATGACCTCGCGCCACGACCAAAAGCTGTCGTCGCCGGGACCGCGCGTCTCCGCCAGCCCGGCCATGCCGCGCTGAAAGGCGTGGCTATGCAGGTTGGGCATGGCGGGCAGCAGGATGGCGGCGCGTTCGTCGCCGGCCACCGGAGATGCGTCGGCTTCCACGGAGACGATCGCGCCGCCGTCGAAGGCGATGTGGACATCCACGGCCCAGCCGCTCGTGAGCAGCGCTTCCCTGGCGAAAACACCCTTCATATGCCGCCCGCTCGCTTGCATCTTCGTTCGTTATGTATATACATATTGATGCCGATTGGGAAACGGAAAAGTCGATGACCGAAAAGGAACGGAGAGTGGCGGCGGGCAAACGCATCTGGCGCAATGCCAGGCTGGCGACCATTTCGCCGACGCTTCCGGGACTGGGCGTCGTGGAGCGCGGCGCGGTCGCGTCGGTCGACGGCAAGATCGCTTTCGCTGGTCCGGAAGCCGACCTGCCGGCGAGTTTGGCCGTCAATGCCGATATGGTCGACTGCGATGGCCGCTGGATCACGCCGGGCCTGATCGACTGCCACACGCATCTGGTCCATGCGGGAAATCGCGCCAACGAGTTCGAGATGCGGCTGGCCGGCGCGACTTATGAGGAGGTGGCAAAGGCCGGCGGCGGTATCGTGTCGTCGGTGCGCGCCCTGCGCGCGGGGAGCGAGGACGAGCTTATCCGCCAGACCCTGCCGCGCCTCGATGCGCTGATTGCCGAAGGCGTGACCACAGTCGAGGTGAAATCCGGCTACGGTCTCGATCTCGACAACGAGGCGAAGTCGCTGCGCGCCGGCCGCAGGCTGGCGGAAGAACGGCCGATCTCGGTCAAGACAAGCTTCCTCGGGGCGCACGCATTGCCGCCCGAGGCGGCGGGTGACAAGGATATGTTCGTCGCGAAGGTGGCGGACGAAATGCTGCCTGCGATCGCCGCGGAAGGGCTGGCCGACGCCGTCGACGGGTTTTGCGAGGGCATCGCTTTCTCGCCCGAACAGATTTCCCGGGTGTTCGACAAGGCGAGAGTGTTGGGCCTGCCGGTAAAACTGCATGCCGATCAGCTTTCCAACCTGCATGGAGCCGCTCTTGCAGCCCGTTACGGCGCGCTGTCGGCCGACCATCTCGAATATACGGATGCCGAGGGCGCGGCCGCGATGGCTGAGGCCGAAACCGTCGCGGTGATCCTGCCCGGCGCCTATTATTTCATCCGCGAGACCAGGAAGCCGCCGATCCAGCTTTTCAGGGATGCCGGCGTCACCATGGCCGTGGCAACGGATTGCAATCCCGGCACCTCGCCGCTGACCTCGCTGCTGCTGACCATGAACATGGCGGCGACGCTGTTTTCCATGACGGTCGAGGAGTGCCTGCTCGGCGTCACCCGCAATGCGGCGACCGCGCTCGGCCTGGCGGCCGAAACCGGCACGATCGAGGCTGGCAAATGGGCCGACCTCGCCATCTGGGACATCGAGCGGCCGGCCGAACTGGTCTACCGCATGGGATTCAATCCGTTGCATCAGCGTGTCTGGAGAGGGTCATGACCGAAATCGTCCTGCGGCCCGGCACCGTTCCGCTCGACCACTGGCGGGCGGTGCTGGACGGTGCCGTGCCGTCGCTCGATCCGGCTGGGCGGGACCGCATCGCGGCGAGCGCGGCGGTGGTCGCCGGCATCGTCGCCAAGGGCGATCCGGTCTACGGCATCAACACCGGTTTCGGAAAGCTCGCCAGCGTGCGCATTCCGGCCGGCGACGTCGAAACGTTGCAGCGCAACCTGATCCTGTCGCATTGCTGCGGCGTCGGCGAGCCGCTGGCGCCGGAGATCGTGCGGCTGGTGATGGCGCTGAAGCTGAATTCGCTGGGGCGCGGCGCGTCGGGCGTGCGGCCGCAAACCATCGCGCTGATCGAGGCGATGCTGGCGAAAAATATCGTGCCGGTCGTTCCTGAAAAGGGATCGGTCGGCGCTTCGGGCGACCTTGCCCCGCTGGCGCATATGACGGCGGCGATGATCGGCGTCGGCGACGTGTTTTTCGAAGGCGCGCACATGCCGGCCGAGGCCGCGCTGCAAAAGGCCGGGCTGAAGCCGATCGTGCTGGCCGCCAAGGAAGGGCTGGCGCTGATCAACGGCACCCAGGTGTCGACCGCGCTAGCGCTGACCGGCCTGTTCCGCGCGCATCGGGCGGCGCGGGCAGCGCTGATCACCGGCGCGCTGTCGACCGACGCGGCGATGGGCTCCTCCGCGCCGTTCCATGCCGAAATCCATGAACTGCGCGGCCATCGCGGCCAGATCGACACGGCCGCGGCGCTGCGCGCGCTGCTGAAGGGCTCGGAGATCCGCGACAGCCATCTCGAAGGCGACGAGCGCGTGCAGGATCCGTATTGCATCCGCTGCCAGCCGCAGGTCGACGGCGCCTGCCTCGACCTGCTGCGCATGGCGGCGCGCACGCTGGAGACCGAGGCCAACGCCGTCACCGACAACCCGCTGGTGCTGGGTGACGGGTCGGTGGTTTCGGGCGGCAATTTCCACGCCGAGCCGGTTGCCTTCGCTGCCGACCAGATCGCTATCGCAGTCTGCGAGGTCGGCGCCATCGCTCAGCGCCGCATCGCGCTGCTGGTCGATCCGGGGCTGTCCTTCGGTCTGCCGGCCTTTTTGGCGAAGAAGCCGGGGCTCAACTCCGGTCTGATGATCGCAGAGGTGACATCGGCGGCGCTGATGAGCGAGAACAAGCAGATGGCGCATCCCGCCTCCGTCGATTCGACGCCTACCTCCGCTAACCAGGAGGACCACGTCTCCATGGCCTGCCATGGCGCCCGGCGGCTTCTGCAGATGACGCAGAATCTCGCCGGCATCATCGGCATCGAGGCGATCACCGCGGCGCAAGGCGTGGATTTTCGGGCTCCGCTCAGGACCGGGACCGAATTGCTCAAGGCGCATGCGGCGATCCGGGCGGTTGTGCCCGAGCTGGAAGTCGACCGATATATGGCCGACGATCTGGCGGCGGGTGCGGAGCTTGTGCTGTCGGGCGCCTTGAATGCCAGCGTGTCGACAGAAATATTGCCCGAACTGGCATAGGTCGACTTCCATGCAGCACCCCTCATCCGACCTCCCCCTCGGGAGAAGGTGGCCGACCCCGAGCTTGCCGAGGGGTAGGTCGGATGAGGGGTACTGGACGGAGCGCGACGTTGATGGGGCGCGGCCATGACCCCGGTCGAAATCCGTCGCGGCTCCTCACCGGTCATCCTCGCCTTTCCGCATGTCGGCGCCTACGTGCCCGAAGACATATGGTCCCGCCTGAACGACGAGGGCCAAAAGCTTCGCGACACCGACTGGCATGTCGACCAGCTCTATGACGGCCTGCTGGCCAGCGCCACCATGGTGCGGGCGACGTTCCATCGCTACGTCATCGACGCCAATCGCGACCCGTCCGGCCAGAGCCTCTATCCCGGCCAGAACACCACGGGTCTCGTGCCGCTGACCGATTTCGACGACCAGCCGATCTGGCGGGACGGCGAAGCGCCGGGCGACGCGGATATCGCGACGCGGCTTGAGGCTTTTCACCGGCCTTATCACGCAGCACTCGCCGCCGAGATCGAGCGGGTGAGGGCCGAGCATGGGATCGCCGTTCTCTACGATTGCCACTCGATCCGGTCCGTCTGCCCGTTCCTGTTCGAGGGCAAGCTGCCGGACTTCAACATCGGCACCAACGATGGGCTGACCTGCGCGCCCGAGATCGAGACGGCGGTGCGGGAAACCTGCGCGAAAGCAGATGGTTACACGCATGTCGTCAACGGCCGCTTCAAGGGCGGCTGGACGACGCGACACTATGGCCGGCCGCAGCAGGGCGTGCATGCCATTCAGATGGAGTTGGCGCAGGCGACGCATCTAGCGAGCGAATCGCCGCCCTTTGCCTACGAAAAAGGGGACAAAACCCACCGGATGCGATCGGTTCTCCGCGAAATTCTGGAGGAACTTCAGACACTTGCGTTTGAACTGGCTGGAAAGGCCGGCTGAATCTGTTCACAAGCCGATTTCCGCTGGCGAAAGCGGCGGATCTGGCGGCGCTGCGCTCCGACGGAGCGCCGAAACGTGCGAAGGGCAACGACATGACCAATCCCCGCCACAACATCCGCGAGGTCCGCGCTCCACGCGGCGACAAACTCAACGCGAAATCCTGGACGACCGAGGCGCCGCTCAGGATGTTGATGAACAATCTCGACCCGGACGTGGCCGAAAACCCCAACGAACTGGTCGTCTATGGCGGTATCGGCCGTGCGGCCAGGACGTGGAACGATTTCGACGCAATCGTCGCAGCGCTGAAGACGCTGGAGAACGATGAGACGCTGCTGGTGCAGTCGGGAAAGCCGGTGGGCGTGTTCCGCACCCATGCCGACGCGCCGCGCGTGCTGATCGCCAACTCCAACCTGGTGCCGCACTGGGCCGACTGGGCGCATTTCAACGAGCTCGATAAGAAGGGCCTGATGATGTACGGCCAGATGACGGCCGGCTCGTGGATCTACATCGGCACGCAGGGCATCGTGCAGGGCACCTACGAGACGTTCGTCGAGGCCGGCCGCCAGCATTATGGCGGCAACCTCACGGGCAAGTGGATCCTGACGGCCGGTCTCGGCGGCATGGGCGGCGCCCAGCCGCTTGCCGCCGTCATGGCCGGCGCCTGCTGCCTCGCCATCGAATGCAATCCGGACTCGATCGATTTTCGCCTGCGTACCCGCTATGTCGATGAGCGCGCCGATACGCTGGACGAGGCGCTGGAAAAGATCGAGCGCTGGACCAGGGCGGGCGAGGCGAAGTCGGTCGGCCTGCTCGGCAACGCCGCCGACATCGTGCCTGAACTGCTGCGGCGCGGCGTGCGACCGGACATGCTGACCGACCAGACTTCTGCCCATGACCCGCTGAACGGCTATCTGCCGAAGGGATGGTCGCTGGCCGAATGGCGCGAGAAGCGCATCAGCGATCCGACGGCCGTGGAGAAGGCGGCCCGCGCCTCCATGCGCGAGCATGTCGAGGCGATGGTCGGTTTCTGGAACGCCGGCGTGCCGACGCTCGACTATGGCAACAACATCCGCCAGGTGGCCAAGGACGAAGGTTTCGAGAACGCCTTCGCCTTCCCCGGCTTCGTGCCGGCCTATATCCGCCCGCTGTTCTGCCGCGGCGTCGGTCCGTTCCGCTGGGCGGCACTTTCGGGCGATCCGGAAGACATCTACAAGACCGACGCCAAGGTGAAGGAGCTGACGCCTGGCAACAGTCACCTGCACAATTGGCTCGACATGGCGCGCCAGCGCATTTCCTTCCAGGGCCTGCCGGCCCGCATCTGCTGGGTCGGGCTCGGCGACCGCCACCGGCTCGGGCTGGCCTTCAACGAGATGGTGGCCAAGGGCGAGCTGAAGGCGCCGATCGTCATCGGCCGCGACCATCTCGATTCCGGCTCGGTCGCCTCGCCCAACCGCGAGACCGAGGCGATGAAGGACGGCTCCGACGCCGTCTCCGACTGGCCGCTGCTCAATGCGCTGCTCAACACGGCCTCCGGCGCCACCTGGGTGTCGCTGCATCACGGCGGCGGCGTCGGCATGGGCTTTTCCCAGCACGCCGGCATGGTCATCGTCGCCGATGGCACGCCGGAAGCGGCGCGCCGTCTGGAGCGGGTGTTGTGGAACGACCCGGCCAGCGGCGTCATGCGCCACGCCGACGCCGGCTACGAGATCGCCCTCGACTGCGCCCGCGAGAAGCAGCTCAACCTGCCCGGCATTCTCGGGTGAGCGGTTTTGCCGTCATCCGAGCCGCCGACCACCGCATCATGCGCTGGAAGAACGGAGGCGGCGAGACGGCCGAGGTCCTGATCTGGCCGGCAGGCGCGACGCTGGACGATTTCGACTGGCGGCTGTCGATGGCGCGGGTCGAGACCGACGGGCCGTTCTCCGCCTTTCCCGGCATCGACCGCACGCTGGCCGTGCTCGAGGGAGAGGGTATCCGGCTGGTGGTCGGCGACGATTCCGCAGTCACGCTGACACAGGATTCGCCGCCCTTCGCCTTTGCCGCCGACCGGCCTGCCGCCGCCGACCTCGTCGGCGGACCGATCGTCGACCTCAACATGATGTCGCGACGCGGCCGCGTCGCGCATACGATGACACGCCTTGTCCTGGACGGTGCCGCCGCGATCGAGCTTTCCGACGCCGGGACCCTCGTCTTCTGCGCGGAAGGCGAACTCGCAATCCAAGCGGTCGACGCCACGGCGGTGCTCGGCAGGCGGGACACGCTGATGTGTTCCGGCGTGATCGCCGCCGCGGTCCTGCGGCCCCAGCCTACAGCATTGATTTATGTGACAAAGATCGTACGCGGCTGACGCCGTTCACAGAGATTTCATCGCATTCTCGTATCACCACGAAAAAGCCAAAAATCGCTGCGCTTTCCATCATCGACCGGACGGTGTCGGCGGTCAATGCGTGAGCGGGGCGATGGTGACGTGCGTCGCGAACTGAAATCGAAGATCGACCGGTACAGGATGCAACCTTTCCAGATTGAAACGGTTAAGCGCTCTTAAGGCCACGGCGTCCGCCGCGGCCTTTCCTTGTGTGAGTGGAACCCGACATTTAATGAATATTCAGGCCAGGCCCGATGCGGCCAAGACCGCGAGCCCGCTCTTTCCCGCCGCGGCGGAACAGCCGATCCGTTCGACTTTCTTGCAGGAAGACCGTCTGCATGCCTTGGGACAGAGCCTGGCGCGCAACGAGCCGGTTCCGCTGAGCGGCCTTGAAGCGTTCGATTTCCAGGCACGGCATCGCGAGAACGCCGCCAGGATTCTCGAAACCTACCGCTCCACCAATTCCGCCCAGGCTCGCGGCGAACCGATAACGCCGGCGGCCCAGTGGCTGCTCGACAATAATTACGTGGTCGAGGAGACCATTTTCCAGATCAAGCGCGATCTGCCGCCGCGCTTCTATCGCCAGTTGCCGAGCATGAAACTGCCGGGCGGCGGAGAAGTTCCGCGCGCCCTGGCGCTTGCCTGGGTCTATGTCGCCCATTCCGACAGCGCCGTGTCCGCGCAGATGCTGAAGGCGCTGGTCGATGGCTATCAGAGCATCCAGCCGTTCAAGATCGGGGAATTGTGGGCGCTGCCGTCCCTGCTGCGCTTCGTGCTGGTGGAGAACCTGCGCCGCATCGCGGTCCGCGTGAAGCGGGCGCGCGAGATGCGCCAGATCGCCAACGAGGTCGCCGACAGGGTGCTGGCGACCGGCGAGGGCGAGGATCGCCGCGCCATCATGGCTGCCTATGCGACGCATGCGCGCGACACCACCTTCGCCACCCAGCTGCTCTACCGGCTGCGCGACGGCTCGCAGAATGCCGGCGAGGCGCTGGTTTGGCTCGAGGACGAGCTGGAGAAATTCGGCTCGGATGCCGAGCAGATCACGCTGGGCGAGCATCACGTGCTGTCCAGCGGCAACGTGACGGCCGGCAACATCATCCGCGGCCTGCGCCTGATCAACGACGTCGACTGGCCGGAGTGGTTCGAGGGCGTCAGCCGCATCGACGGGCTGCTGCGTGAGCGCGGCGACTATGCGGCACTCGATTTCGAATCGCGCAACCAGTATCGCGGCGAGATCGAGGAGCTTGCCCGCCGCTCCAATCTCTCGGAATACGAGGTGGCCGTGCGGGCGACCGAGATGGCCGGCAAGTCGGTGCGTCCGGGCGCCGCGATCGATGCGCTCGGCATGCCGGAAGCCACGGATGTCGGCTTCTTTCTCGTCGGCGAAGGCCGCCGGCAACTGGAGAGGGCGATCGGCTACAGACCGGGGTTCGGCCGCCGCCTGGTACGCTCCTTCCATGCCGCCGGCTGGCTGGGCATCGTGCTGCCGGTGTTCGCGCTGACGGTGATCCTGCTCGTCGCGACCGGGTCGGCGCTTGCCAGCCTCGGCCTCTCGCCGGTGTCCATCGCCCTGCTGCTGATCCTGTTCGCTGTGCCGGCGAGCGAAGGCGCGCTTTCCTTCTTCAACACCGTGGTGCTGCTGTTCCTCGAGCCGACCAGGCTGCCCGGCTACGAGTTCAAGGACGGCATCCCGCCCGAGGCGCGCACGCTGGTCGTGGTGCCGTCGCTGATCAGCTCGCGCGACGACGTCGAGGAAAGCGTGCGCACGCTCGAGGTGCACCATTTGGCCAACATGAAGGGTGCGCTGCATTACGCGCTGCTCTCGGACTGGCCCGACAGCGACACCGAGCAGAGCGCGTCCGACCTGGAGATCCTCGCCCATGCGCGCACCGAGATCGCCCGGCTCAACGAACGCTATCCCTCGGAAGGCGCGCCGAAATTCTACATCCTGCACCGCCGCCGGCTCTACAACGAGCAGGAAGGCCGCTGGATGGGCTGGGAGCGCAAGCGCGGCAAGCTGCACGAGCTGAACCTGCTGCTGCGCGGCGATGCCGACACGACCTTCATGCCGCCGGAGCAACCGCTGCCGGCCAGCGTCGTCTACGTCATGACGCTCGACGCCGACACCAAGATGACGCGCGACGTGGTCACGGAACTCGTCGGCAAGCTGTGCCATCCGCTGAACCGGCCGGAAGTCGACCCGAAGACGGGCAAGATCACGCACGGCTATTCGATCCTGCAGCCGCGCGTCACCGCCTCGCTGACCACCGGCGACGAGGCGTCGTTCTTCCAGCGCGTGTTCTCCGCCAATCGCGGCCTCGATCCCTATGTCTTCGCCGTCTCGGACCTTTACCAGGACGTGTTCGGCGAAGGCACCTTCACCGGCAAGGGCCTCTACCACATCGACGCCTTCGAGGCGGCCCTCAAGGGGCGCATCCCCGAGAACACGGTCCTCAGCCACGACCTGCTCGAGGGCGCCTACAGCCGCTGCGCGCTCGTCACCGACGTCGAGGTGGTCGAGGATTATCCGACCCGCTACTCCGTCGACGCCTCGCGACAGCACCGCTGGGCACGCGGCGACTGGCAGCTCCTGCGCTACATCCTCGACCCCGCCTCGGGCGTGCCGGCGCTGTCGCGCTGGAAGATGGTCGACAATCTCCGCCGCTCGATCACCCCGATCTTCTGGGTGATCGCGGCGATCGCCGGCTGGACGCTGCTTCCCTTCACGCAGGCGGCGCAGTGGCAGGCGCTGCTCATCCTCAGCCTGTTCATGGCGCCGACCTTCGACGTGGTCGACGGGCTCCTGCCGAAGAGCAAGGACGTCACCGCGCGCGGCCACTTCAATGCACTGTTCCGCGACGCCGTCTTCGCGACGGCCATGGTGGCGCTCAAGGTGGTGCTGATGGCGCATACCGCCTGGATGATGGGCGACGCCATCGTCCGCACCCTCTACAGGTTGTTCGTCAGCCGCCAGCACCTGCTCGAATGGCGCACCGCCTCGCAGGCGCACAAGGCCGGCGGCAACACGCTGACGGCCTATTACGGCATGATGTACGGTGCCGTGGTGATTGCGGTGATCGGCCTGGTCATCCCGGTCGCCGCCGATTCGACCGGCGCCTTCGTCGCCTTCTTCTTCACTATCTTCTGGGCGGGATCGCCGGCCTTCGCCTGGCTGATCAGCCGCTCGGCCGAGACCGAGGACCGCCTGCGGGTCTCGCCGTCCGACCGCAAGGCGCTGCGCGTGGTGGCGCGCCGCACCTGGGCCTATTTCGAGACCTATGTGACGGCCGGGCAGAACCATCTGCCGCCCGACAATTTCCAGGAGACGCCGGTTCCGGTCGTCGCGGCGCGCACGTCTCCGACCAATATCGGCGTCTATCTGCTGTCGATCGTGTCTGCCCGCGACTTCGGCTGGATCAGCCTGTCGGAAGCCGTGACCCGCATCGACCGGACGATGGCCACGCTGGAGCGCATGGAGCGGTTCAGGGGCCATCTTTACAACTGGTACGAGACCGACACGCTGCGGCCGCTCAACCCGCCCTACATCTCCAGCGTCGACAGCGGCAACCTGGCCGGCCATCTCATCGCCGTCGCGGCCGCCTGCGCCGAATGGGCGGAGGCTCCGTCCGTGCACCTGCAGGGCGAGTTCGATGGCCTGCTCGACACGGTCACCATCCTCGAGGAGAGCCTCAACGAGCTGCCCGACGACCGGCGCCAGCTCAGGCCGCTGCGCCAGCGCCTGCGCGACCGCATCGAAGGCGTGCAGCGCGCCGTCGAGACGATCAAGGGCCAGCCGGAAATGGCCTCGATCCGAACCATCAACCTGACCGTGCTGGCCGGCGAGATCCGCAAGCTGGCGGCGGCCATGCACACCGAGGTCGGCTCGGTGAAGAGCGAGATTCTTTCGGACTGGGCGGAGAAGCTGCAGGCGACCTGCGAGGCGCATGTGCATGACGCGCACAGCGACGACCGCAGCGTCGAGGCGCTGCGCGTGAAGCTGCTGGAGCTGCGCGAGCGCACGCGCAAGTTCGCCTTCGAGATGAACTTCTCCTTCCTGCTCCGGCAGGACCGCAAGCTGCTGTCAATCGGCTACCGCGTCGAGCAGCACCAGCTCGACGAGAGCTGCTATGACCTGATCGCCTCGGAGGCGCGGCTCACCAGCCTGTTCGGCATCGCCAAGGGAGACCTGCCGACCGAACACTGGTTCCGCCTCGGACGGCCGATCGTCGAGATCGGCTTCAAGGGCGCGCTGCTGTCCTGGTCGGGCTCGATGTTCGAGTACCTGATGCCGCCGCTGGTCATGAAGGAACCGCAGGGCGGCATCCTCAACCAGACCAACAACCTGATCATCAGCCGGCAGATCCAGTACGGCCGGCAGAAGCGCGTGCCGTGGGGCATCTCGGAGGCGGCCTACAACGCCCGCGACCGCGAGATGACCTACCAGTACACCAATTTCGGGGTGCCGGGGCTCGGGCTGAAGCGCGGCCTCGCGCAGAACACGGTGATCGCGCCCTATGCGACGGTGCTCGCCGCGCAGTTCATGCCGGCCGAAGCGGTGCGCAACCTCAGGCGGCTGAAGGGCGTCGGCGCGCTCGGCCGCTACGGCTATCACGATGCCGTCGACTATACCCCGCAGCGCGTGCCCGAGGGCACCGACCATGCGGTGGTCTACAATTATTATGCCCACCACCAGGGCATGACGATCGTCGCGGTGGAGAACGCCATCTTCGAAGGCCGCATGCGCGACCGCTTCCACAGCGACCCGGTGATCGAGGCGGCCGAGCTGCTGCTGCAGGAGAAGGCGCCGCGCCACATCCCGGTCGCCACGGTGCGCACCGAGGCCGACGACGAGGTGAGCGTCGAGCAGGACGAGGCGAGCGTCGACAGCCGCACCATTCTCAACCCCTCGCACGCGCTGCGCGCCACCAACCTGATGTCGAACGGCCGCTATTCGGTGATGGTGACGGCGACCGGTACCGGCTACAGCCGCTGGAACGACTTTGCCGTGAGCCGCTGGCGCGCCGATCCGTCGGAGGACCGCGACGGCTCCTTCATCTTCCTGCGTGACGTGGCGTCCGACGACTGGTGGTCGGCCACCGTCGAGCCGCGGCGGGCGGAGGGCGAACGCGCCTACGCCCACTTCACCGACGACAAGGCGACCTTCACCAAGATCGTCGGCACGCTGCGCTCGGAAGTCGAATGCATCGTGGTTTCCGAGGGCAATGGCGAGGGCCGGCGCGTCACGCTGCACAATGACGGCGACGTCGACCGCCATATCGAGGTGACGTCCTTCGTCGAATGCGCGCTGGCGCCGGAACTCGACGATGCCGCCCATCCCGCCTTCTCGAAGATGTTCGTGGAGACCGAGATCGGCGGCGCCCGCAAGGTGATCTTCGCCCGGCGCCGCAAGCGCTCCGGCGGCGATCCCGACTTCGAGGCGGCGCATTTCGTGACCGACGCCTCCGGCATCGAGCGCGACACCGAGGCCGAGACCGACCGGCGCGCCTTCATCGGCCGCGGCCGCAGCATCGCCGATCCGGCCGCGCTCGATCCCGGCGCGACGCTCGGCGGCAATGCCGGCTTCGTGCTCGATCCGATCATGGCGCTCCGCCGGCGCGTGCGCGTGCCCGCCAACAAGAAGGTGCAACTCACCTTCTGGACGGTGGTCGGCGCGAGCCGCTCCGAGATCGAGGCGGTTGTGGCGCTGCTCGACCATCACGACAGTTTCGCCCGCCAGGCCATGCTGTCCTGGACCCGCTCGCAGGTGCAGACCCGCCACATGGGGCTCAGCCTCGCCGATGCCGCCAACGTGCAGCGGCTGGCGCGCTACCTGATCTATCCCGACGCGCATCTGCGCGCCGCGCCCGAGGCGATCGCCGGCGGCCTCGGCAAGCAGTCGGCGCTGTGGCCGATGGCGATTTCCGGCGACTTCCCGATCTTCGCGATCCGGATCGGCGACGTCGCCGATCTCGAGATCGTCGCCCAGGCGCTGCGCTACCAGGAATACATGCGGGGAAGGGGGCTGGTCGCCGATCTGGTGATCCTCAACGAGCAGGCGGCCTCCTACGTGCAGGACCTGCAGCAGGCGATCGAATCGCTGTGCGAGAACAGCCGGCTGCGCGGCTCCGAGCTCGGCCCGCGCCAGCATATCTTCGCCGTGCGCCGCGACCTGATGGACGAGGAATCCTACCGCACGCTACTGGCGGTGGCGCGCATCGTCCTGCACACCCGTAACGGCACCGTGTTCGACCAGGTCGAGCGCGCCGAGGCGGCGGCGATCCAGGCGCGCGAGGCTGCCCGCGAGGCGACGGAGGCGGCAGGAGTGCCGCATCCGCCGGCGCCCGCGCCTGCCGAGCATCGCGACGTCGCAGCCGACGGGACCGGTCTTGACCATTGGAACGGCTTCGGCGGCTTCGCCAATGGCGGCCGCGACTATGTGGTGCGGCTGACCGGCACCCGCACGACGCCGCAGCCCTGGATCAACGTGATCGCCAATTCCGCCTTCGGCTTCCATGTCTCGGCCGAGGGTGCTGCCTTCACCTGGAGCCGCAACAGCCGCGACTTCCAGCTCACGCCGTGGTCGAATGACCCGGTCTCCAACCGGCCGGGCGAGGCGATCTATGTCTTCGACCACGCCAGCCGAAAGGCGTTCGCGCCCTTCGCCGCCGTGGCGCGCGACGCGGCGGTGACCTACGAGGCCCGCCACGGCCAGGGCGTCAGCACCTTCACGGCGAAGCGGGGCACCGTGTCGCTCGAGCTGCAGCAGGTCGTCGACCCGGCCGACCCGGTGAAGGTGGCGCGGCTGACCATCCGCAACAGCGGGTCGCTGGCCGCGAAATTTACCGTCTATGCCTATGCGGAGTGGGTGCTCGGCAACAACCGTCCGCGCTCGGCGCCCAACGTCGTGCCGGCGCTCGACGCCGAGACCGGTGCATTGCTGGCGTCCAACCCCTACAGCCTCGACTTCGCCGATCGCGTCGCCTTCCTGGCGAGCGATACCGCGGCGCAGTCGGTGACCACCGACCGCGGCGAATTCCTCGGCCAGGACGGTACCGTCGAATGGCCCCGGGCTGTCACGGCGGGCGCCGCTCTTTCCGGCAAGGTCGAGGCCGGCCTCGATCCCTGCGCGGCGATGGCACGCGAGGTCGAGATCCCGGCCGGCGGGGAGGTCTCGCTGCTATGGCTGATGGGCGATGCGGGGTCCGCCGAGGAGGCTGGAGCCCTGGTCGCGCGCCATCGCGCGAGGGACTTCGACGAGCGGCTGGCCGACAACGAGCGGACCTGGCGCGGCTTCCTCGACACCTTGCAGGTGGAGACGCCCGACAAGGCGCTCGACGCCATGGTCAACCACTGGCTGCCCTACCAGAGCATCGCCTGCCGCATCCGCGCGCGCTCGGCTTTCTACCAGGCAAGCGGCGCCTACGGTTTCCGCGATCAATTGCAGGACACGCTGGCCTTCCTGCTGCACGATCCGAAGCTGGCCGAGGCGCAGATCCTCAACGCCGCCAGCCGCCAGTTCATGGAAGGCGACGTCCAGCACTGGTGGCTGCCGCGCACCGGCGCGGGCGTGCGCACCATGATCTCCGACGACGTGGTGTGGCTGGGCTATGCGACCGCGCACTTCGTCGAGGTCACCGGCGACGTCTCGATCCTCGAGAAGAAGGTGCCGTTCGTCTCCGGGCCGGTGCTGAAGCCGGGCGAGCACGATGCCTTCTTCACGCCGGAGCCGACACGCGAGACCGCGACCATCTACGAGCACTGCGCGCGCGCCCTCGACCTGGCGGTCGCCCGCACGGCCGAGAGCGGCCTGCCCCTTATCCTCGGCGGCGACTGGAACGACGGCATGAACCGGGTCGGCGAGCACGGCAAGGGCGAGAGCGTCTGGCTGGGCTGGTTCCTGCTGAAGACGCTGGACGACTTCACGCCGACCGCCCGCAGGCGCGGCGACACGGCGCGCGCCGACAAATGGAAGGCTCACGCCAAGGCGCTCAAGGCGGCGCTGGAGGAGAAGGCCTGGGACGGCGCCTGGTACCGCCGCGGCAGCTATGACGACGGCTCGCCGCTCGGCTCGCGCCAATCCGACGAGTGCCAGATCGATTCGATCGCGCAGTCCTGGAGCGTGCTGGCGGGCGGCGATGCCGAGCGGTCGCGGACGGCGATGGATTCGGCCCACGAGCGGCTGGTCGATTCGGAACTCGGCATCATCAAGCTATTCACGCCGCCCTTCTCGGCGACCGACAAGGAGCCCGGCTACATAAAAAGCTATCCGCCGGGCGTGCGCGAGAATGGCGGCCAGTACACCCACGCGGCGACCTGGTTTGTCATCGCCCTGGCGAAAATGGGGCGCGCCGACGATGCCTGGCGCTGCTTCGACATGATCAACCCGGTCACCCACGCGGCCGACGAGGAGGCTGCCCGGCGTTATCGCGTGGAGCCCTATGTCGTTGCCGCGGACGTCTATTCCAGCGCCGACAAGGGTGGGCGCGGCGGCTGGACTTGGTACACCGGATCGGCCGGATGGCTCTATCGCGCCGCCGTCGAGGCCGTTCTCGGCATTCGCCGTCACGGCGACGAGATAGTCGTCGACCCAGCGATTCCAAGCACTTGGGACGGGTTTTCCGCCTCGCTGAATCTGGCCGGCAGATCGTACCGCATCCGTGTTTCGAGGAAGGGTGGCGACGGATCGCTCGCTGTGGAAGTCGATGGAAATACTCTCGACGGAAATACATTCCGCCTTGCCCAGGGCGAAAGCTCCGGTCGTGGCGGCAAGGTCGTACGGCTGCGGGAGACCGGAAGCTGAGTTCACGAATTGGAGCCGGGTCGCCATGATTTCGCCGCAACGCCGCCTTTTTTGTTGAAAACTCAAACCGTTATCGGATCACGGGAGATTTCGGTTTGTTACGATCTTTTGTTCGGAAAGTTGGAACCGGGCGGGTAGGGGGGCATTGAAGTGCGATGCCGCAGCCGATACTTGTGGTCGGATTGCTGCGCTGCACAATAATTGGCGTGAGGGATTGGCGTGACTTTACTTGAAGTCTACTGGCGAGCGCTGAGATACCTCGGCGCCGAAAAGCACAAGGTGGTGCTGATCTGCGCGGCGAACGTCGCGCTCGGCATGGTCACCATCGCCGAACCCGTCCTGTTCGGACAGATCATCGACGCCATCGCCGAGAAGGAGGATCTGGTCGATCCGCTGGCGTTGTGGGCAGGCCTGGGCGCCTTCAACATCGTCGCCTTCGTGCTGGTGGCGCGCGGCGCCGACCGCCTGGCGCATGCGCGGCGCGTCAGCGTGCTGTGCGAATCCTTCGAGCGCGTGATCTCGATGCCGCTGTCGTGGCACCAGAAGCGGGGCACCTCCAATGCCCTGCACACGCTGCTGCGCGCCGTCGAGACGCTGTTCACGCTGTGGCTGGAATTCATGCGCACGCATCTGGCGACGGCCGTCGCCCTGCTGCTGCTCATCCCGACGGCGCTGTCGCTCGACCTGCGCATGTCGATGGTGCTGTTCGCGCTCGGCGTGCTCTACGTGCTGATCGGGCGCATGGTCATGCGCAAGACCAAGGCCGGCCAGGCCCAGGTCGAAGGCCATTATCACGAGGTTTTCTCGCATGTCACCGACACCGTCAGCAACGTGACGGTGCTGCAGAGCTACAACCGCGTCGCCCAGGAGACAGAGGCGCTGCGCGGCTACACCCGCCGCCTGCTGGATGCGCAGTTCCCGGTGCTCGACTGGTGGGCCCTGGCCAGCGCCCTGCACCGGCTGGCCTCGACCATCTCGATGATGATCGTGCTGATCATCGGCGCCATGCTGGTATCCAGCGGCCAGCTGCGTATCGGCGACATCGTCGCCTTCACCGGCTTCGCCACGCTGCTGATCAGCCGGCTCGACCAGCTTTCGGCCTTCGTCAACCAGATTTTCGAGGCGCGCGCCAAGCTGGAGGCCTTCTACCAGCTCGAGGACGCCTCCGCCGAGGCGGTCGAGCCCGAGGGTCTCGACGAGCTCAAGAACGTCGGCGGAACGATCCGCTTCGAGGACGTCAGCTTCTCCTTCGCCGACACCGGCGAGGGGCTGGAGGATGTGTCCTTCGAGGTGAAGGCCGGTCAGACGGTAGCGATCGTCGGGCCGACCGGCGCCGGCAAGACGACGCTGATCAACCTGCTGCAGCGGGTGCACACGCCAAGACACGGCCGCATCCTGATCGACGGCGTCGACACCCGCACCGTGACCAAGCAGTCGCTGCGCCAGTCGATCGCCGCGGTGTTCCAGGATGCCGGCCTGTTCGACCGCTCGATCGAGGAGAACATCCGCATCGGACGCGAGGGCGCGGCCAACACCGAGGTGCATGCCGCAGCCGAGGCCGCCGCCGCGCAGGAGTTCATCCTGGCCAAGAGCGAAGGTTACGACACGCGTGTCGGCGAGCGCGGCGGCCAGCTCTCGGGCGGCGAGCGGCAGCGCGTGGCGATCGCCCGCGCCATCCTGAAGAACGCGCCGATCCTGGTGCTCGACGAGGCGACCAGCGCGCTCGACGTCGAGACCGAGGCGCGCGTCAAGGACGCGATCGACGGACTGCGCCGGGGCCGCACCACCTTCATCATCGCCCACCGCCTGACGACGGTGCGCGATGCCGACCTCGTCATCTTCATGGATAAGGGCCGCATCATCGAGATGGGCGGCTTCGCCGAGCTGTCGGCCACCAATGGCCGCTTCGCCGCGCTGCTGCGCGCCGGCGGCCTGCTGGCGGACGACGATGTGCGACGCCTGAGCCACGTCCCGGTGCGCGAACGGGCGGCCTGACACAGGTCCTCCTTTTCCGAAGGGGCGGTTCCGGGCTTCTCCCGGGGTGCAGGCAGAAGGACTTGCCGCTCCTTCTATCTGCTGGAACGGCCGCTGGCATGAGACACGGCCGGCAGGCCGCGGGCGGCGGAGAGACGCGTGCTTCCGCTTCGTTCGGCCGCGTTGCGGCAGGCACGGCACGGCGCTATGTAAGGCCCCATGAGCGAGACCAGCACCCGCGACCAGACGGCCCGCCCCGGGCGATGGGCGGAGCTTGCCAATCCGACGCGCTTCCTCGCGCTGGCCGACCGGCTGATTCCCTGGCTTGCGGCCGCGGCCACGGTCGTCCTGGCCGCCGGGCTCTATATATCCTTCACGGCGCCCGAGGATTACCAGCAGGGCATCACGGTGCGGATCATGTACATCCACGTGCCGTTCGCCTGGCTGTCGATGCTCTGCTATTCGCTGATGGCGCTGTCGGCGCTGGGCACGCTGGTGTGGCGCCATCCGCTCGCCGACGTCGCGCTGAAGGCGGCGGCACCCATCGGCGCCCTGTTCACGGCCCTCGCGCTGGTCACCGGCTCGATCTGGGGCAAGCCGATGTGGGGCACCTGGTGGGTGTGGGATGCCCGCCTGACCTCGGTCTTCGTGCTGTTCCTGATGTATCTCGGCATCATCTCGCTGACGCGGGCGCTCGACGATCCGTCGCGCTCTGCCCGCGCCGCGGCCATCATCACGCTGGTCGGCTTCGTCAACATCCCGATCATAAAATTCTCGGTCGACTGGTGGAACACGCTGCATCAGCCGGCTTCGGTCATCCGCTTGGACGGACCGACCATTCATCCGAGCCTTTTGTGGCCGCTGCTGGTGATGGCGGCCGGCTTCACCATCCTGTTCGTCGCGCTGCATCTGATGGCGATGCGCAACGAGATACAGCGCCGCCGCGTCGCCGCCATGCGGCAGGTCGCGGCACGGCGGGCCGAGCGGACGGCGCTTAGAACGCCTTGAAGGTCAGCGTCGTCAGCGAGCGCACGATGCCCGGCACATTGGCGACGTTCTCGTTGATGAACTTTCCGATGTCGACGCCGTCGTCGATATAGACCTTCATCAAAAGATCGTACTCGCCGCTGGTCGAATAGAGCTCCGACGCCACTTCGCGTTCATAGAGCGCGTCGGCCACCTCGTAGGTCTTGCCCGGGGCACATTGCAACTGGACGAAAACGGCTCGCATGGGACCTCCGGTTGTCTGAGCGGCCCCTTCTTACATCGCCCGCCTTGGGCCGGCCAGTGCCGCCGTGATGTCCGGCCGCCGACGCACCGGACGTCCTGTCAGCCGGTCGGCGCATCCGGGCGCAGCAGGCCTTCGGTCTTCAGGTCCTCCCACAATGCCGGCGGAATCCTCGCGTCGAGCAGGGCGCGGTTGCTCTCAACCTCAGCCACCCGCTGGCCGCCGGGGATGACCGAGACGACGGAAGGGTGCGCCAGCGGGAACTTCAGCGCCGCCTCGATCAGGCGGACGCCGTGGCGCTTGCAGACGGCTTCGATTCTCGCCACGCGGTCGAGAACTTCCTGCGACGCTTCCGAGTAATTGTAATAGGCGCCCGGCTTCGCGCCCGTGGCGAGGATGCCGGAATTATAGGGGCCGCCGAGCACGATGCCGATGCCGCGCTCCTGGCAGAGCGGCAGGAAACTCTCCAGTGCCTCCTGCTCCAGCAGCGTGTAGCGGCCGGCGAGCAGGAAGAGGTCGAAGTCGCCGCGTTCGGCCAGCGCCTGCGCCGCCTGCCATTCGTTGATGCCGGCGCCGATCGCCTTGATCACGCCCTGGTCGCGCAGCGACACCAGCGCGCCGTAGCCGGAGCGCATCAGCTCGTCGATGCGGGCGTCGGCGGCGGCGCGGCTGCCGTGGGTGAAGACGTCCACGTCGTGGGCGAAGAGGATGTCGATGCGGTCGACGCCGAGGCGCTCCAGCGAGAACTCGACCGAGCGCATGACGCCATCATGGCTGTAGTCGTAGACCTCGCGCCGCGACGGCGTGTCGAAGAATTTTCCTATGCCGGTGCGCCGGTCCGGCGAGCAGACCTCGAGCAGGCGGCCGATCTTGGTCGACAGCACGTAGTCGTCGCGGGGCTTGCCGCGCAGGAAGCGGTTGAGGCGGGTCTCCGACAGGCCGAGGCCGTAGAGCGGTGCCGTGTCGTAATAACGCACGCCGGTCTCCCAGGCCTTTTCCAGGATGGCATGGGCGTCGTCATCGGAAACGGCGCGGTAGAGATTGCCGAGCGGCGCCGTGCCGAAGCCGAGCTCGGTGAAATCCAGGCCGCCATTGCCGATGCGGTCGAAGTGCCGAACGTCCATTCCGTTTCCTCCCGATGGACCGGGACATCAGCCCGGTCCGTAGTGCATGACGATGCGACTCTACTTCACAGCACCCGCCGTCATGCCCTTGATAAGATAGCGTTCCAGCAGAACGCCGATGATCGCCAGCGGCGCGATCGCGGCGGTCGACAGCGCCGCCATCGACCACCAGTTGATGCCTTGCGAGCCGGTTTGGCTGGCGACCATGACCGGGATGGTGTTGGCGTTGGTCGAGGTGAGCAGGGCGGCGAAGAAATATTCGTTCCAGCACAGCACCATCGACAGGATGAAGGCCGCCACCATGCCGGGCAAGGCGATGGGGAGCACGATCTGAAAGAAAGCGCCCCAGACCGACAGGCCGTCGACGAGGGCCGCCTCCTCCAGTTCGACCGGGATCGAGTTGAACTGGTCGCGCATGATCCAGATCACGATCGGCAGCACCATCAGCGTGTAGAGCAGGATCAGGCCGATGCGCGTGTCGAGCAGGCCGAGCCCCTTGTAGAGCGCGAGGAAGGGCAAGGCGAGCACGACGGGCGGCAGGATCAGCTGCGACAGGAAGAAGAAGGAAATGTCCTCGTTCTTCATCCAGCCGAACTTGTAGCGGAAGCGGGTGAGCCCATAGGCGGCGAGGCTGCCGATGACGATCGCCAGCGCCGAGGCGCCGACCGAGGTGATCACCGAATTGAAGAAGCGCTTGAGAAACTCGTCGCGCACGGTGGAGGTGCCGCCGATGGTGTCGGGCGACAGGCCGAGCGAACGCCAGCCGCGCCAGTCCGGCGTGAAGTCGACCCATGGGATCAGATGGCCCTGGGTGACGTTGGGCGCGGTCTTGAACGAGGTGGTGATGGTCCAGTAGATCGGGAACAGGCAGATGAAGGCCCAGAAGATCAGCGCCCCGTAGATGAAGACGCGGCTGGTGAGGAAGGCCGCCGGCGAGCGGACTTCCGAAGGGGCGTGTTCGATGGCTTCGGCAGTCATGCGGCCACCTCGAATCTGGTGTGCAGAGCACCCCCACCCCTAACCCCTCCCCACAAGGGGGAGGGGGATACTGCGACCGTTGCGCCAACAGTGATGATGATAGCGCCGCGTTGTTCCCCTCCCCCTTGTGGGGAGGGGTTAGGGGTGGGGGTACGGTTCATCTCCATCGCCATCACGTCACATTCCGCACGAAGCGGCTCGCGAGCTTCAGCAGCAGCGTGACGAACACGATGATGATGATCAGATAGACCATGGCGAGCATGGTGCCGTAGCCTACGTTCGACCGGTCGCGGTACTCGCGGAAGATGAAGCTGGTCACCGTGTCGGTCGCCCCGCCCGGACCGCCGGAGGTGACGGTGATGACGATGTCGGCGAGCTTCAGCTTGAAGATGATGCGCAGGATGAGCGCGGTCACCGACACCGGCAGCATCAGCGGGAAGGTGACGCCCCAGAAAGTCTGCCAGGCGGAGGCGCCGTCGACCTTGGCGGCTTCCAGCACGTCGCGCGGCATCGCCTGCAGGCCGGCGAGCAGCATGATCATCAGGAAGGGGATGAAGGTCCAGGCGTCGAGCAGCATGATAGAGATCTTCGCCGACCACGGGCTGGCAAAGAAGGCCGGGTTTTCCCAGCCGAGTTTTCTGGCCAGCGTGGCGGCCGGGCCGAAGCGGTATTCCATCAGCGACTTGCCGATCATCCACGACACCGCCACCGGCGACAGCATCAGCGGCAGCAGGAAGACGACGCGGAAGAATTTTCGCGCGCGGATCTGGGCGTTGAGCAGCAGCGCCAGGCCGAAGGCGATGACGTATTCGACGAACACAGCCAGCACGTAGAAGACCATGTTGAGCAGCGCGTTGCTGTAGAACGGGTCGCGCAGCATCTGCCAGAAATTGGCGAGGCCGTTGAATTTCGGCGTGCCGCTGAGATTCCAGTCGAGCGTGGCGATGTAGAAGCCGAACAGGGTGGGGAACACCACCATGGCGATGGTGAAGAGCAGCGCCGGCAGCAGGAACAGCGCGCGATACCCTTCCTCGCCGCGCGTCAGCACCTGGCCGACGCCGAGCGCCACGCCCCACAGGATGTAGGCATAGAGCAGCGGCCGCCAGGTCGAAAAGCCGAAGCCGATGGCGCCGGCGGCATGAAAAATCTGGATGAGTGCGACAATGGCAAGGCCCGCCGTGGCGAGCGCCATGAGGGCGCGGCCGAGGTTTTTGCGACCCGGCGCGATGGTATCGAGCGAGGCGCCGAGCGACGTGTTCTCAGCGATTGCCGTGGCTTGTTCGGACACGCGGGGTTCCACAAGATGGGTGACAGGAAGCCTATCCCGGCTTGCCGGTCAAAAAAAGCCCGGCGGCAACGCCGCCGGGATGATGTCCAAGCGTTTCGCCGGGCTACATGCCGAGCGAGGCCTTGTAGAGCTTGATTTGGTTCTCGCGGCCGATCTGGTCGGTGATCTTCTCCCACGCGGCGGCGATGGCGTCGGCCGTCTCCTGAGCGGAGGCATACTGGCCGTTGACGCCCTTCACCAACTCGTCCTCGGCGATCGAGTAGTACTGGAAGATGCCGGGGATGCGCGGTTCGATGGCGGCATTCGGGTGATTGTAGCTGTCGAGGTTCGAGCCCAGATAATCCTCGACGAAGGCGCGGTCGTAGCCCGCCGCTTCCCACTCCTCATACTGGAAGTGCGAGTTGCGGTAGGGCTGGAAGCCCGACGGGTAGGCCGAGGTCCACAGCGACAGGTCCTTGCCGCCAAGGTGCGCGGCGGCCGACCAGGCGGCCTTGCGCTTCTTCTCGTCGGACGAGACGCGGCTCGTCACATAGACGCCCCAGCCGAGATAGGCCATGTTAGGAGCGAAATTCTCCTTCTCCTCCCAGGCGCTGGTCTTGGCGTTGTAGACGCGCTTGGCGCCGGGATTGATCGAGAAGCCGACCACGTCGCCGACCACGGAGGTGTCCGAGGTGCGGGCATTGGAGCCGACGTCGCCCCACCAGCAGAGCGCAGCACCGGTGCCGCCGAGGAACTGCGAGAACGCGGTGGCGTTCGGGTCGGCATTGAGCTGATCCGGCGGATAGGCATTGGCCTTGACGAGGTCGAGCACGTCCTGGATCGCCTGAACCCAGGCCGGATTGTTGATGCGCGGCTTCATGGTGTCGGGGTCGAACAGCCACGCCGCGTCGTCCGGATGCTTGGCGTAGGCGCTGGCGCGGTCCCCGAGGAAATAGAAGCCGAAGCCGCCCCACTGGTATTTCAGCGGGTCGAGGAAGCCGAAGGCCGGCGTTCCGGTGATCGGGTCGTTCTTGCCGGCAAGGGCGGCGGCGAGCGCCGGGAAATCCTCCCAGTGCGTCGGCACATCGGCCATGCCGCTGATCGAGCCGTCGCCGAAATAGTCCTTGCGATAGGCGAAGGTGTGGCAGTCGCCGTCGATCGTGATACGGTAGGTCTTGCCGTCCCAGGTGCCGACCGGCGCCTTCAGATAGTTGACGAGGTCGTCGGCCTCGATCTGGGTAGCGACCCAGTCGGGCATCTCGTCGAGCAGGCCGCGGCCGGCCGTGTCGCCCTCGAAGGGCGCGCCCATCTCGATGATGTCGAAGTCGACCGTGCCGGTGGCGATCGACTGCTGCAGGCGGGCGTTGTAGTCGGCCTGGGCGAGGTCGATCCAGTTGATCTTGGCGCCGGTATAGGCCTCCCACGGCTTGAGGAAGCCGCGGAACAGGAAGTTGTGGAGGTTCTGGTTGTTGAGCCCCATGAAGGTGAGCTCGACGCCGGCGAACTCGCCTTCCTTGACGTTGGCCTTGGTGGCGCCGAGGCAGAGCTCGCCGACCTTCTGCCAGTCGGCGTCGGTGGGCGAGCCCTTGCCGACGCCCGGAATCTTCAGGATCTCGGCGCGCACATTGTCCTGCGCGGACGCCCCCCCGGCCAGCGCGCCGAGGCCCGCCGACGAGGCGGCGGCGACCGCCGCCATGCTCGCGGCGCCCTTCAGCACGTCGCGGCGGGTCGCCCCCATGCGGACGAGATGGTTATAGAGACTTACCTTCATGTCGTTCTCCTCCCGGACATGTTTGGAATTTTTGCTACGGCCAGTGGTCTGTCGCGGGTGCGCCTGTCGTTCCCCTTATCTCGCGCTGACGAGCGAGCTTTTCCCTCGGCCGTTCATTGGTGCATGACTATTTCATGCGCGCAAGGGGCGCGCAACTGGTCTGGCGGGCATTGTCATTGGCCGATTGCTGATGGACGCCTGGCCATTTCGGCGGTAATATCAAGAGGTATCACCAAGCGCTAACGGCAATTCCAATGGCGACATCGATCAAGATCGACGACGACCTCAAGGCTCGCGTTCAACAGTTGGCCGGGCAAAGGCAGAGGTCGCCGCACTGGGTCATGCGCGAGGCCATCCGGCAATATGTGGAGCGCGAGGAAGCCCGGGAAAGTTTCAAGAAGGAAGCCCTCTCCTCTTGGACGGAATATCAGGAGACGGGTCGCCATCTCACCGGAGAAGAGGTGCGCGGTTGGCTCCGGACCTGGGGCGGTGACGACGAGCAGGCAGTGCCCGATTGCCACGAGTGATCGTCACCGAGGCGGCGGCCCTCGGGCTGGAGCGGTACCGCCGCATTCTGACCGGCAAGAATCCGCATGCTGCGAAACGCGCCGCCCAGGCGATCGAGCGGCAGTTTCTGCTGCTGGAAATGACGCCGGACATGGGCCGTCCATTCGCCGATGCCCCTGAACTGCGCGAAATTCTGATCAGCTTCGGCGATTCCGGGTATGTGGCCTTGTACCGCCATGAACCGTCCGACGATGCCGTGTACGTGCTGGCGTTCAGGCATCAGAAGGAAGCGGGGTACTGATCCAGGGCGGAAAGGAGGCGCGTTCCTCCTCGTGAGCTTTGCGCGAGCAGGATGGCCAAAACCTCCGCTGTGGACTCCCGCCCGCCGGCCCGTTAGCTTCGCCGCAAAATGGCCGAGCGGCCGATGGGGGGACGATGGCTCAGGTGGCGATCCGGGACGTGTCGAAGGACTTCGGGGCCGTCAAGGTGCTGCACGGGGTCAGCGTCGACATCCCCGACGGCGCCTTCGTCGTGCTGGTCGGGCCGTCCGGCTGCGGCAAGTCGACCCTGCTGCGCATGGTGGCCGGGCTGGAAAGCGTCAGCGGCGGCACCATCGCGATCGGCGAGCGTACCGTCAACAACCTGCCGCCGGCCAAGCGCGACATCGCCATGGTCTTCCAGAACTACGCGCTCTATCCGCACAAGACGGTGGCGCAGAACATGGCGTTCGCGCTGAAGCTCAGGAAGACCGAGCCGAAAATCATCGCGGAACGGGTGAGGAAAGCCGCCGAAATCCTTGACCTGACTCCCTATCTCGGCCGCTACCCCCGCCAGCTCTCCGGCGGCCAGCGCCAGCGTGTGGCCATGGGCCGGGCGATCGTGCGCGACCCGCAGGTGTTTCTCTTCGACGAGCCGCTCAGCAATCTCGACGCAAAGCTGCGCGTGCAGATGCGCACCGAGATCAAAGAACTGCACCAGCGGCTGAGGACGACTACCATCTATGTCACCCACGACCAGGTCGAGGCCATGACCATGGCCGACAAGATCGTCGTCATGCAGGCCGGCCGCATCGAGCAGATCGGCGCGCCGCTCGACCTGTTCGACCGTCCCGCCAATATATTCGTGGCGGGCTTCATCGGCTCGCCGGCGATGAACCTGCTCAAGGGCCGGGCCGTGGCCGGCGGCGTCGACATCGGCGGTACGGTCATGCCGGTTCCGGCCGCCGCAAGGATCGAGGAGGGCCGGGAGGTTCTCTACGGAGTACGGCCGGAGCATTTCGACCTGGCCGAGGATGGATTTCCCGCGCAGATCAAGGTGGTGGAGCCGACCGGCTCGGAGACCATGGTGTTCCTGCGCTTCGGCGAGCGCGAGATCGTGACGCTGTTTCGCGAGCGGCACAATTTCAAGCCGGGTGACACGCTCGCCTTGCGCCCGCGCGCCGAACTCGTGCATCTGTTCGACCCGCAGAGCGGAAAGCGTCTCTGACCGGGACAGCCCTTCATGCGGACGTCGCCGCGATCTATTCGGGAGAAGATTCGATGCTCAAGGGAATAAACCCGCTGCTCAACGCCGACGTGCTCCAGGCGCTGCGGGCGATGGGCCATGGCGACGACCTGATCATCGCCGACAGCAATTTCCCGTCCGATTCGGTGGCGCGACAGACGCGGCTTGGCAGGCTGCTGAGGATCGACGCGCCGGCGCCCGCGGTGGCCAAGGCCGTGCTGTCGCTTTATCCGCTCGATACCTTCGTCGACGACGCGGCGGCGCGCATGGAGGTGGTCGGCAGCCCCGACGAGGTGCCGCTGGTGCAGCGCGAGGTGCAGGCCGCGATCGACGCGGCCGAGGGCAAGCCCTGGCCGATGATCGCCGTCGAGCGCTATGCCTTCTACGAACGTTCCAAGCGGGCCTATTGCGTCATCCAGACGGGGGAACGGCGCTTCTACGGCTGCTTCGCCTTCCGCAAGGGCGTGATCCCGCCGGACGCGGCCTGACGCCATGGCGAAGCCGATCGTCATCCTCGGCGTGTTCGTCGCCGACACCGCCTATAGGGCGCAGCGCCAGCCGCGCATCGGCGAAACCCTTCTGGGCAACGGCTTCAAGCTCGGCCCGGGCGGAAAAGGCTCGAACCAGGCGGTGGCCGCCGGACGCCTCGGCGCGGATGTGAGCTTCGTCACCAGGCTCGGTTGCGATCCCTTCGCCGAGATGGCGCTGGCGACCTGGAAGGAAGCGGGGGTGAAGCCCGCGGTGATCGAGACGCCGGAGAGCTATACCGGCGCCGCCTACATCTTCATCGAGGAGGGAACGGGCAACAACGCCATCATCGTCTCGCCGGGTGCTGCCATGCTGATCTCGCCCGCCGACATCGACCGGCATGCCGGGCTGATCCGCTCGGCCGGCGTCTTCGTCACCCAGCTCGAGCAACCGGTCGACGCGGCGATCCGGGCGCTGGAGATCGCCCGCGGGGCAGGCGTCACGACGATCCTCAATCCAGCGCCGGCGGCGAGCCTGCCGGAGCGCATCTTCGCGCTCTGCGACTACGTCACCCCCAACGAGACCGAGACGGAGGAAATGACCGGCATCAAGGTCGAGTCGGTCGAGGACGCCCGCCGGGCCGCCGAGGCCTTTCTCGCAAAGGGTGCCGGAGCGGCGCTGATCACCTTGGGCGAGCGCGGCGCGCTGCTGCATGACGGCCGGCGCTCCGAGCTGGTGTCGGCGGTGACTGCCGGTCCGGTGGTGGAAACCACGGGGGCAGGGGATGCCTTCAACGGCGGCTTCGCCGTCGGCCTGTCGCGCGGGCTCGACCCGCTGGACGCGGTACGCTTCGCCTGCGCGGTGGCCGGCATCTCGGTGACCCGTCCGGGCACGGCGCCGTCCATGCCGTCGCTTGCCGAGGTCGAGGCGTTGCTGGCGCGCTTCTAGGCGCGCCGTCCGGCCGCGCGGCCCGCAGCCGCGATCCGGCGGTCGAAGAACGGCCGCAGGAAGGGCATGGCGACCGAGCCGAACATGCCGAGCATCTTCATCTGCACACCGGGATAGATGGCGAAGCGGCCTCGGTCGAGGCCGGCGAGCGCTGCCCGGGCCACGGCCTCGGCGCTCCACAGGCCGCCTGCGCCGATCGCCGCCTGCGCCTCGGCCGGGCGCAGCGGCCGCTCGGCGGCAAGCTGCGGCGTCTCGGTATCCGGCGGAAAGCAGATCGAGACGGTGATGCCGAGCGGCCTGGCCTCCGCCCTCAGCGCCTCGGCGAAGCCGGCGACCGCGTATTTCGACGCGCAATAGGCGGTGTAGCCGAAAATGCCGATCAGCCCGGCGCCGGAGCCGAGCATCAGGATTTTTCCCTGCCGCCGCGCCTTCATGCCCGGATAGACGGCGCGCACGGCGTTGACCGTGCCGAAGAAATTGGTGCGGATCTGGTTTTCGAAGGCCTCAGGCGCCTGTTCATCGAAGCGACCCGGCAAAACGATGCCGGCCGAACTAACGAGCGTCGCGCAGGGGCCGAGCACGGCCTCGCATTTCGCGATTGCGCGTACGATCTCGCGGGTTTCCCCCGCGTCGGCGGCTTCGGCATGGAACCGGCCCTTGCCGAATCGCGTCTCGAGATCGCGCAGCCGCTCGTCCAGGCGGGATTGCGAGCGGCCGATCAGCGACACGCTATCGCCGCGCGCCGCGCTCGCCTCGGCGAGAGCCGCGCCGATGCCGCTCGATCCCCCGGTGATGATCACATGCGCCATGCTGCCCTCGACCGTGCGTTCTTACCATCCTGCCGTGAGGTCAACAAACCGAACGCGCTTGCGCACGGATATTGGATCACGTCACCTTGATTTGCCGTGAAAAAATTGCGAACACCCATGCGCCGACGGCAATACCAGAGGGGGTTGAGCCGTTCTGACAGGCATCAGACCTCGCTGTCCTGCGGGGGTCCTCGACGGGGAACGGCTTGAGTTTGGGACTGTTCGAGCACCCTCTCGCGCTTTTGACCGCGGCCCCTGCCGCGGTTGTCATCGTGGCTGCGATAGCGGATCGCTTTGCCCTGCCGGCCAAGGTATGGCGCGGCAGCCGCCCGGTCCGCTCGCCGGCGGCCACGGCAGTCGACTTCGCCGCGTGGATCGCCGTCGTGCTGCTGGTATACGCGCTGTTCTTCGCCATCTCCTGGCGACCGCTCTACGCACTCGCCGGGAGCCTCAGCACCTTCATTATCTTCACGCTGATTTCACGCGCCAAGTTCCAGTTCATCCGCGAGCCGCTGGTCTTCTCCGACGTGGCGCTCGCCTTCCTGGTCCTGCGGCACAAGGAAATGTTCTATGCGACATGGCTCAACGTCGCGTTCTGGGTGGTGGCGCTGGGCTATGTGTTCGGCGCATCGGCGCTGTTCATGATCTTCGAGGAGCCGATCCTGCCGGGTGTCGCGCAGGAACTGGCGATCGCGGCCGTGCTCGTGGCTGCGGCGGCGCCGGGGCTGCTGCTGTTCCTGTCCGGCATCCGCCAGCCGCTCGCCGGACTTTCCGCAGCGCTCATCGGCAAGGACGACATCAAGACGCTGACCGTTCGGCTGGGCACATCGGCGGCGCTGCTCTACGGGTTCCTTGCGTGGCTCGGCCGCCGCGAAGCTCCGCGGCTGCGTCCGGCTGCTTCGAGCTTGTCGGGCGCCGCGGCGCCCGTCGATGCCGCCGGCAAAGGCGACATGCCGCTGCTGGTCGTGTGGCAGTCCGAATCGTTCATGGACATGCGCCATTTCGGCGTGAAGCTTGCCCTGCCCAATCTCGATCGCCTGCGTCGGCGCGCCGTGGAATGGGGCCGCATGTCGAGCGTTTTCGAAGGTGGCTACACGCTGCGCACCGAATTCTCGGTCATTTCCGGGCTGCCGCCTGAGGCGCTGGGCCCCGACGCGTCCTATCCATATCTGCGCGCCGCCGCCTATTCCGAGATCGCGTGGCCCAACCGCCTCCGCAAGGCCGGGTGGAACACGCATTTCCTGCACCCCTACGACCGCCGCTTCTTCTCGCGCGACCGCGCCCTGCCGCTGCTCGGCTTCGAGGCGATGACCATGCTCGACGGCTTCGAGCACGACCCGCGACACCAGGGCCCCTACGTCTCGGACATGACTCTGTCGGAACGGCTGCTCGATCTTTGCCGGGGCGACGGCTCGAAGGGACAGTTCCTGTTCGCCGCCTCGGTCGAGAATCATGGGCCGTGGCGCCCCAGCCCGCGTGGCGGCGGCGAGCCGCTCGACATCTATCTCGCCATCCTGCAGCGCTCCGATGCCGCGCTGGGCTTCCTTGCCGACGAACTCGACCGGCTCGACCGCCCCGTCTGGCTCGCCTTCTACGGCGACCATGCGCCGATCCTCAAATCCTTCGCCGATCCGTTTCCCGATCCGAGGACGGACTACGTGATCGTGCCGATGGCCCGTGCCGCCGAGGGCGCCGCCCCGCAGCCGTCTCCGGTGGAGAAGGCGCCGTGGGAGCTGATCGCCGATATGGTAAGGCATGCCGGCCTGCGCGGCCCGCTGGCCGATGCCGGAGGCGCCCGATGAGCCCCGGCGACTTGCTCGGCCCGCCGCTGCGCGGCCGCACCTTCCTGTTCCTGCAGGGGCCGTCGTCGCCGCTGTTCGCGCGCATCGCCGCGCATCTGGATAAGCTCGGCCACCGCTGCCTGCGCGTCAATCTCTGCGCCGGCGATTGGGTTTTCTGGCGCCGCCAGGGCGGCATCAATTACCGGGGTAGGCTTGCCGACTGGCCTGCCTTCATCGCGAAGCTGATGGATACCGAAGGGGTCGGCGGCATCGTGCTGCTCGGCGAGGAGCGGCCGCACCACCTCGCCGCGGCGGAGGCGGCCAAAGCGCGCGGCATTCCTGTCTATGCCGTCGAGATGGGCTACCTCAGGCCGGACTGGATCCGCATCGAACGCGACGGCAGCGGCTATCATTCGCATTTCCCGACCGATCCTGCCGTGATCCTGAAGGCGGCCGCGGGGCTGCCCGAGCCAGACTTGAAGGTGCAGCACTACACGCAGTCCTTCCTGGCGGACGCCGTTTACGACCTGCTCTTCAACCTGCCCAACGTCTTTCTGCGGTTCCTGTATCCGCATTACCGCTGGCACGCGATCTTCCATCCGCTCGCCGAATACGCCGGCTGGGTCGCCCGGCTGCTGCAGGCGCGGGGCCGCGCCCGCCGGCGCATGATGACGCTGCAGCGTATCCACGATGCCCGCGATCCCTATTTCGTCTTTCCGCTGCAACTGGAGACGGACTACCAGATCCGTGCCTATTCGAACTTCCGGAGCCAGCGGGACGCCATCGCCCTCGTCATCGAGTCGTTCGCGGCCAACGCGGCACCGGATGCGCGCCTGCTGTTCAAGGTGCACCCACTCGACAACGGCCTGATCCCCTGGGAGAAGGAGATCGCGGCCCATGCGAGGCGCAAGGGCATCGCCGACCGCGTTCACTTCGTCGACGGCGGCAATCTCGCGCGCATGATCATGCTTTCGGCGGGCGTGGTCACCATCAACTCGACGGCCGGCATCGTCGGCCTGCAGCGCGGCAAGCCGGTCAAGGCGCTCGGCGTCGCCATCTTCGACATACCGGGACTGACCGACCCCGGGCCGCTCGATCGCTTCTGGCGGGAGGGCGCCGCGCCCGATCCCGAACTGGTCGACGCGTTCCTGCGCCTGATCGCGGCGACGCTGCACGTTCGCGGCAACTTCTACTCGTGGGCGGGCGTGGAGGCCGGCGCCGAGGCGATCGCCCGACGCCTGCACGAGGGCAGGGTCAACGAGCCGGGCGGCTTCGTGTCGGTACCGCCACGCATGCGGCCGGTGGACGCCGCGCCGTGAACGCGCCGCCCTGGCCTTGGGGCTGTAGCGCTATGATTCGGCCGCCATCCGGCGCAGGACGGCCTCGATATCGACGGAACCCACACCGAAATTGCGGGCGATGAGGGCCTCCAGCTTCTCGGCAGTCCTGCTCACGGCGAACTCGATCTGCTCGGGCGTGTGCTCGGCGGTGATGAAGAAGCGCAGCCGCGCCTGTCCTTCCGGGACCGCCGGATGGATGATCGGCATCACGTTGATGCCGGCCTCCAGCAGGTCGTTGCAGAGCTGCGCGGCGCGCATCGAATCGCCGACGATGACCGGGATGACCGAGCAGCCGACGCTCACCCCGGTGTCGAGTCCGCGGGCGCGCGCCAGATCGAAGAACAGGCGGCCGTTGGCGCGCATGCGCGTGACGCGCTCCGGCTCGCGATCGATCAGGTCGAGCGAGGTCCAGGCGGCCGCGGCGAGCGCCGGCGCCAGACCGACGCTGTAGACGAAGCCGCCGGCATGGCCCTTGAGCAGGGTGACCAAGGCCTCGTTGCCGGCGACATAGCCGCCGCAGCTCGCGGTCGTCTTCGACAGCGTGCCCATCCAGATGTCGACGTCGCGCGGATTGCAGCCGTGATACTCGGCCGTCCCGCGGCCGGTCCCGCCGATGACGCCGAGCGCATGCGCGTCGTCGACCATCAGCCAGAAACCGTAGCGCGCCCTGAGTTCGATCAGCCGGCGCAGGTCGGCGACGTCGCCGTCCATGGAGTAGACGCCTTCGACCAGCACCAGGGTGCGCCGGTGCCGGCCGGCCACCGAGCGCAGGACGCGCTCGAGATCCTCGGCGTCGTTGTGGCGGAAGAAGCGCCGATGCGCGCCGGACAGCTTTGCGCCCGTCAGCGCGCTGTTGTGGATGAACTCGTCGTGGATGATAAGGTCTTCCGGCCCGAGCAGCGTGCCGATCGCAGTGACGTTGGTCAGATAACCGCTGACGAAGACGATCGCCGCCTCGACGCCGTAGAAGGACGCGAGCTTGGCCTCGAGCTCGCCATGGATCGGGCGCTCGCCGGCGACCAGCCGGCTGGCGGAGGCCGAGATGCCGTAGCGGTCGATCGCCTTCTTGCTGGCCGCGAGCACCTCAGGATGGCGGTTCATGCCGAGATAGTCGTAGGAGGCGAAGTTGACCAGTTCCCGGCCGTCCACGACGGTGGTGGCGCCCGCCGCCCCGGCATGGCTGCGGAAGAATGGGTTGTCGATGCCGAGCTGGTCGCCGGCCGCGGCCTGCGCCATGATCTGCCTGTGCTCAGGCAGGTCGGCGAAGGACGGCACCTGTTCCGTTGGAAACGGCGCGGCCGGCCGCGCGACCCGCTTCGCCGCCGGACGGGCATGGTCCTTCATGAAACTCAGCACCTGGTCGCGGACGGCGCTGGCGTCTCGGTTCCTGGAGCTCGGAGCGTCCTTCATTGCGAGCCTGCCTTTGCCAGCGTCGTATGGCGCGTGGCGAGGTGGTCGACGACGGTGACATTGGCGGCCTTGTCGTCGGCCATGCCGGTACCGGCGTGCTCGGTGACCTTGAGGTAGAGCTTGCGCGCGACGTCGCCGACCGTGGTGCTCTGGGTGACGCTGGACAGCGGCATCTCGAACCCTGTCTTCTGCCGGAAGCTCATGCCAAGCTCCATCGCCATCAGGCTGTCGAGCCCGACATCCTTGATGATTTTCAGCGGCGAGATCTCGGTCGCCGGGATGCGCAGGATGGTCGCGATCTCGGTGGCGACGAGCTGGAAGATCAACTGCTCGCCTTCCTCCTGGGTCTTGCCCTGTACCAGCCAGACGAGGTCGATGCGGTCGCCGTCGCCGCCGGCCGACTGGGTCTTGGCCGAGCGCGCGACCACTTCGAAGAGCGGCGCGGCGACCGTCTTCAGGTGCCGGGCCATGCCCATGTCGATCTCGGCGATCGCGATCACCGCCGCCTCGACCGTGCCGGGGTCGCGTCCCACATAGGCGTCGACATAGGCGAGCGCCTGCGCGGCCGACATGCCGGTCTTGCCGATGCGCTTCGACAGGAGATCGTTGACGTCGCTGTTGCGGGCAAGGAAGCCGGTGTCGGAGATGGCGCCGAAGCCGACGGCGAGCGCCGGCCGGCCTGCGTGCCGGCGCGCCCGGGCCAGCCCTTCGAGATAGCCGTTCGCCGCGACATAGTTGGCCTGTCCGGGGTTTCCGACCAGCGTCGTCGCCGACGAGAACAGGATGAAGTGATCGAGGGCGTCCTGCCTGGTCAGCCGGTCGAAGATTGCCGCTGCCCTGGCCTTGGGCGCCACGACCGCGCGCACCCGCTCTTCCGTCAGGTTCTCGATGAGGGCGTCGTCCAGCACCATGGCGGCGTGGACGACCGTCTTCAGCGGCCCCGAGGCGCGAACGGCCTCGAGCATACCCGTAACCGCCGCCTCGTCGGTGATGTCGCAGGCATGGAGTGAGGTCTTCACGCCCTGCGCTGCCCACTTGGCGATGGCGGCTGTCGTATCGTCGTCGGCCACGCCGCGGCGCGAGCAGAGCGCGATCTTGCGCGCGCCCTTCTCCACCAGCCAGTGCGCCGTCGCCAGTCCGAAGCCGCCTATGCCGCCGAGCACGAGATGGACGCCGGCGGGATCGGCGCGCAGGCCGGCCCGCGGAGCCACCAGCACGGCATCCTCGCCGGGAACGGGCGCCTTGACCACGATCTTGCCGATATGGCCGGAGCCCTGCATCAGTCGGAAGGCGGAAACGATCTCGTCATGCCGGAAGGCGCGGTAGGGCAGGGGCGTCAGGTCGCCCTTCTCGAACAGCGCGGACAACTCGGCGAGCAGACTGGCGCTCAGCTCCGGCTGGGCGTTGAGCAACTGGTCGGCGTCGATGCCGAAATAGCTGATGTTGCGGCGGAACGGCCGCAGCCCGATCTTGGTGTCGGCGTAGAAGTCGCGCTTGCCCAGCTCGAGGAAGCGGCCGAACGGCTTGAGCAGCGACAGGCTCCGCTCCATCGCCTCCGAGAACAGCGAGTTGAGCACGATGTCCACGCCCTTCTGGCCGGTCGCGGCGAGCACGTCCTCCACGAAGGTGAGCGTGCGCGAGTTGAACACATGGTCGGCGCCCAGGGTCTCCAGCAGCCGACGCTTCTCCACCGATCCCGCCGTGGCGATCACCGTGGCGCCGCGTGCCTTGGCGACCTGCAGCGCCGCCAGGCCGACGCCGCCAGCGCCGCCATGGATCAGGATCGTCTCGCCGGCGCGGATGCGGGCGAGTTCGACGACCGCGTAGTAGGCGGTGAGGAAGGCGACCGGCAGCGTCGCCCCGGCGATCGGGTCGATACCGGCCGGCAGCCGCGCCACGCCCGAGCGCTTCACGCAGACATGTGTCGAGAAGGCCGCCGGGGCGACCGCCATGACGGCTTCGCCCACCGCGAGATCCTTGACGCCGGCGCCGATGGCCAGCACGTGGCCGGCGCACTCCATGCCGATCGTCGGGCCGGCAAAACCGTCCTCGAGCGCCTCCTCGGGCAACATGCCCATGGCCCACATGACGTCGCGGAAATTGAGCCCGGTGGCGGCAACGGCAATGAGCACTTCGTCCGGGCCGGGCATGGACGGCGTCGCCGTCTGCCAGACGATGCTGGCGACCTGCGAGGCGACGGCCTGACGGACGGTCGCCGCTGTGAAGTCGTGCGTGCCGGATTGCCCGCCGCTGGCGGGGCCGGGCACGATCCGCAGTTCCTGCGCATTGCCGGTGTCGGGATCGATCGCCCACTCGCGGTTGTCGCTGTCGCCGGTCATCAGCGCCAGGGTCTTTTCCAGTCCGACAGCCGGGCCGCCGTCGCAGCCCGACAGATCGACGCTGTGCAGGTCGATCGCCTCGACTTCGTTGCGCAGCACGCGCAGATAGCTGCGCAGCCCCTCGTCGCGGGCCGAAAGCGGTGTTGCACCGTCCGGAGACTTGCCGGCGGGACTGCCGAGCAGGACGGCGAGCCGCTTCTTCGCCGCGGCATCGCCGACCTGCAGCGCCTGTGCGACCATGGCCACCTGCATCACGCTCTTCGCCAGCCAGTCCGAGTCGTCTCCCTCGACCGCCGCCGGCACGTAGATGACGTTGCGTGCTGCCGGATCGAGGCCGGCAAGGGCAGACGAAAACGCCTGCCGGTCCGCTTCGGCGTCACCTAGGAGACGGATCGATGCGAAGGGCGGCCTGCTCTCGAAGGCCGCATCGCCATGATGGACGACCAGCGCCGGCTGCCGTTCCGCCGGCCAGGCCGGCAGCGCGATCGTGCCGCGTGCCGCCGCTTCCACGGTGACGACGGGTCCCTCCGCAAGTCCGTGCTGCGTTACGGCCGATGCCTCCAGCGGCAACAGGCGCAGCAAGGACTGCCAATCCTCCGCCGAGGCCAACTGGCCCACGGGGAACTCGATGCTCTTGCCGCGATCGAACCAGCCATCGCTCAGACCGAAAGCGAAATCGGCAAAGGTGCTGGGCGCGGGTGCGCAGATCATCAGCTGCGTCGCCGGGCCGAACAGCGCTTCGATGGTCCTTCCGGCGTCATCGCCGCTCATCAGTGCGAAGGCGTGGTCGGCCGCGCTGATCACGATATCGGCGAGGCCGATCTGGACCACGTCGGACGGACGCGCGATCGTCACCAATGGAGCGGCCTCGAAGGCGATCGAGAGTTCGGCAAAGGCGGTGTCGCGCGATTCGACCGCGACAAAGGCCGCGCCGGTCTCCGCAGCCAGGCGCGCCAGATTGGCGGTTACCGACCGCGAAACGGTGCCGAGTTCGACGATGCGGCGCACCGGCCGGACCTCTCCTCCGCCACGAAGCGCCTTGCGCAGCGCAGAGGTGATCATCTTCACCCGCGCGGCGCTGGCCGGCGAATGCGCCCTGAGCGTATCGATCGTGGTGTCGCTCAGCACGTTCGGCCGCGTCGATGCCTCGTCGAGGCGCTCGACCGGTCCCGCGTGCAGCCTGTCGAGGCGGTCCATCGCCTCCAGGTGCACGTCGTTCACCGCGACGATCTCGGCGATGCGGTCCGGCCTGTCGCGATAGACGGCACCGACGATCTCGGCCACCGCGGGCAACGAGCAGTCGGTCTCGATCCTCCAGTCCCCGTCTTCGCGCCGGGCCAGATCCACCGACTCCAGCAGGTACAGGCAGTTCGCCAGGAAGCATTGGAAGTCGGCATCGCCGGGCAGCGCGACGGCGGCGAGGATGCCGGTGTTGCGGCTTGCCTTGCGGGCGATCTCGAAGCTGGCGCGGTAGATCGCCGCCTCGATCATCTGGGAAGAGCCGTCGCCCTGGTCGTCGCCGGCCTCGAAAAATGGCCCAGGCTTGGCCGGCATCTCCGCAGCGGGCTGGAACGGCGGAACCCGGCTCGGCACAAGCGCCTGGTGATAGGTGACGTCGTCCAGCGGCTTCTGCTGGCGAAGGTAGGTACGCTTGAAGCGGCAATCTTCGATAACCGCGGCGATTTCGCCGGATTTGTCGAAGAACGTGAAATCGGCCTTGATCGAGCCTGCCGAAACGCGCCGGATGTCGATCACCGCCCGCGTGAGCGTGCCGCCGGCACCGTAAAGGCGCGTGCAGCCGAAGCGGACGGGAATATAGGGCGCGCCGCGCGCCTCTCCGGAGATGTCGCCGAACACGGCGACGAGGCCGTGGAAGGCGGCGTCCACGGAGACCGGGTGCAGGTTATAGGTCACATGCGGATTGCGCGGCGCGGCCGGCAGGTCGAGCGCGACGTCGATCCGGTCCTCGCCGATCCGCGAGGCCTCGCGCAGAAGCTGGAAGGTCGGACCGTAGTCCAGTCCGAAGTGACGGGCCGTCTCGTAGGCCACGGCACCGGCAATCGGTTCCTTCTGCGCGCGCTTGCGCGCCGGGACCGGTTTCGGTCGGCCGGCCGGGAGACGGTGGCAGCGGGCGATGGCATGCACCGTCCAATCGTCGCTGCTCAGCCTGTCGCGCGACCTGATCTCGATGTCGCCGGTGTCGCCGGAAATGGTCGTCGACAGCTCGCGCAAATGGCTGTCGGACAGTTCGAGCGGACGGAAGATTTCCAGATTGGAGATTTCGACCTGCTCGGTCTCCAGGAACTGGCTCGCCGCCGAGATCGCAATGTCGAGGAAGGCGCTGCCGGGCAGGATCGGCTGGCCGTCGACGACATGTTCGGCGAGGTCGGGGAAGAGGTGCGCGTCGACATGGTTCTTCCAGCTTCCGCCGGACCGGTCGATGCGCCAGCCGGCGAGCGTATGCGGCGTATCGAGGCGCCCGTAGAGGTCGATGGCGTCGCTGGTGAACTCGTGGCGCATGTCGATCGGCTCGAACGGCAGCGACGGCAGTTCGACGCGCGCGTTGCGTGTGCCGAAGGCCTTCCGCCGGTCGAAGGCGCCGCCATTGGCGATCACGCGGGCGAAGGTGGTGGAGACCGGGTCCGCGGCGTTATCCTCGCGCAGCAGCGAACCGATGGCGGCCGCGGCGACCGAGCGGTCCTTGATCGTGTCCTTCAGATAGGACGTCAGGATCGGGCGCGGGCCGATCTCGACGAACAGGGTGCAGCCGAGGTCGATCGCCGTATGCGTGGCCTGCACGAAATGCACGGGCTCGCGCACGTTGCTCCACCAGTAGGCCGGATCGAGGCTGTTGCCGGACAGCACGCCGCCGGTCACCGTCGATATGAACGGCACCTGCGAGGTCCTGAGCGCGATCTGCGACATGTCCTCGAGGAAATCGTCCTTGGCGATCTCGATCAGCGGATGGTGGAAGGGATAGTTGATGTCGAGAACCTGCCCGACGACGCGTTCCGCCCGCATGACATCGCGCAGCGCCGCGATCTGCTCGGTCGGTCCGGAGACCGACACCGATCCCTTGGCGTTGACGGCGGCCACGGTGATCTGGTCGAGGCCGTGGCGTCGGAAGAAGGCCATCGCGTCGTCCGGCGCGAGCTGCACCGCGGCCATGCCGCCCGAGCCGGCCAGCCGGTCCTGATGGTAGGAGCGCTTCGCCACCACGGAGACGGCGTCGACCAGCGAGATCGCCCCGGAGACGTAGGCGGCAGCCACCTCGCCGACCGAATGGCCGTAGACGGCAGCCGGCTTCACTCCGAGCAGGCCGAGCACGTCGGCGAGAGCGGCCTGTATGGCGAACAGCAGCGGCTGTCCGATCTTGGTGTCGCGCAGCTTCGTGTCGAGCTCGGGGTCGAGCAGCAGGTCGATGAGGCTGATCTGAGCGCGGACCTGGAACAGCGCGTGGATGACGTTGAAGCGGTCGCGGAAGGCCGTGTTGCGCCGGTAGGCGTCGATCGCCATGCCGGCCCATTGCGAGCCGTTGCCGGAAAACACGAAGGCGATCCTGGCGTCGTCCTGTACGGCTTCGGCCTGCACGCCTTCCTTGGCGTTGCGATCGCGCAGGCGCGCGTCGAGCGCCCTGACAATGGTTTCCGGGTCGTCGCCGACCGCGACGAACCGATGTTTCAGGCGTGCCCGATTCGCTCCCGTGGCCGCCACGAGCGGACGGCGCTCGTGGGTCGCGACATCCTTCAGCCTGGCGCGGTGGGATTTAAGCAGCGCTTCCAGCGCGGACGCGGTATGGGCGCTGGCGAGAAACACCTTGCCGCCGGCCTCCGGCTTGTCGCGGACGGGCCCGTCATGCGGATCGCTGATGATGACATGCGCGTTGGTGCCGCCGAAGCCGAAGGAATTGACGCCGGCGAGCCGCGCATGCTTGCCGTGCAGCAGCTCGATCGGTTCGCCAGCGACATGGACGTTGAGCGCCTTGAAGTCGACCGACTCGTTCGGCGTGTCGAAATGCAGCGACGCCGGGAAGAAATTATGTTCCAGCGCCAGCATCGCCTTCATCAGGCCGAGCAGGCCGGATGCAGGCTCGGTGTGCCCGATGTTGGTCTTGATCGAGCCGATGGGGATAGGCGCCCGGCGGGAAGCCCCGATGACGGTGCCGATCGACCAGACCTCGGCCGGATCGCCCACCTTGGTGCCGGTGCCGTGGCCCTCGATGAAGGCGAGCCGGTTCGGATCGATGCCGTTGCCTTCGTAGAGAGATCTCAGCAACTGCGCCTGCGCCTGCTGCGAGGGAAGCGAGATGCCGTTGGTCCGGCCGGCGGAGTTCACGCCGGAGGCGAGGACGCGGGCATAGCTGCGGTCGCCCTCGGCAAGCGCGGTATCGCTGCGGCGCAGGATCACGACGGCGCCGCCTTCGGCCCGGACATAACCGATGCCGTCATTGTCGTAGGCACGGCAAAGCCCCTCAGGCGACAGCATCCTGGCCTGCGCGAAGCCGACGAAGGCGAGCGGATGGGTGAGCGCGTTGACGCCGCCGACGATCGCCGTGTCGACCTCTCCGTCCTCCAGCGCCTTCATCGCCAGGTCGAGCGCCACCAGCGACGACGAGCAGGCGGTGTCGACGGTGAGGCTCGGGCCGTTCAGACCGAAGACATGGGAAATGCGGTTGGAAACGATCGACAGCGTGTTGCCGGTCATGAAATGCGGGCCGGCCGCGGCGGGGTCCTCGACGATGAGGTTGCCGTGGTCGAGCGCCGATGCGCCGATATAGACGCCGACGCGCTGGCTGCGCAGGTCGGTGAAGTCGAGGTTCGCGCTTTCGAGCGCCCGCCAGGTGAGCTGCAGAATCATCCGCTGCTGCGGATCCATCAGCTGCGCCTCGCGCTGCGACAACCCGAACACTCCCGCGTCGAAGCTGAAGCAGTTGTCGATGATGCCCGCGGCAAACGTGTAGGTCTTGCCGCGCGTTCCGATTTCGGGATGCCAATAGCGCGATTGATCCCACCGGTCGGCGGGCACCTGCGTGATCATGCAGCGACGCTGCCGCAGGAGTTCGAAAAGCTGCTCTGGCGTGTTTGCGCCCGGCGCCAAAACGGCGCGACCAATGATTTCTACCGACATGTCCCCTGACGCCGTTACACCAAGATCATGAACCTGGACCGCCCCGTTCGAAGTCGGTTATTCAGGAAAAGAAACTCCCGATCCTGTTCTCGTTGCGCCTCCCATGAGGAGACGAAAGTCTGGTAACGACGCCATTGGCACGACCGACCGTTCCGGTACTTTGCATTGTTCAGCTCGTATTCTTTTTGCTGCCTGGTCACATGCCCCAACAAATCGGTAGTAGCTCATGTAACGGCGCGAGACAATCGAAGAAGGCAAAAAATGATGGAATATGACGCGGCATACCCGGAACAACGTTTCCGTTCAGTAGCTTAGCCCGGTCATGCGCGCCCGTCCTGTAGTCCTGCCACAATTTCGTCCCTATTGTCGTTTTCCAGGGACAATTGGTCGACGCCCGCTGAATACAGCCGTGGTATTCTTTAGTCACCTGATGACGAATATGAACATCATCTGGCAACCATTCTGATTTTTTGTGACGATCGTGGATGCCGCCGTCACTTCATCCATCCGATAATCGATGCGCTTCGACGTCTGGAGAGTCAAGGGCACGGCCATTGACAAGCCGTTTGCGCGCGATCATTGGACGTTCTACGCCCGGAAAACGGTCGCTCGGCACGGGGTTGAATGGTTGCTTTCGGAACAAGCGGGCTTCGCGGTCTGGCGACGGATCTCCTTTCGGGGCCTGGCTACGTGCATGTTTCGGCTTTTGCCGCCCATCTTGCGGAGGCGGGGCGGGCGGCT
>NZ_PXYK01000009.1 GCF_003012745.1 Kumtagia ephedrae
CGACTTCATCCCCTCTCCATCCGCTCGAAAAACCGAACGGATGGTCGCAGAACGAACCAATGAGGGGGGTCAATTTTGGACGCCGATAACCCCGCCTAGGGGGTCAACTTTGCACGCCGGTTCACACGCAGAAGGAAGGGGCGTTCAAATGAGTGACGGTCCTATCAAAATCAGTCACGGCGGTCCTGGTGTTCAGCAACTTCCGCACATCGATCCGGCCCGCCCGCCGTTCCGGCCTGACCCGAATTTCAAGCCGTTGTGCTACGAATTTCGAGTGACGGTTTCCCGTCCGGATTGGCTCTGGACCGACGAGGAATTGCACGAGTGCAAATTGCCACGCACGGAATCCGGTCTCTTCCTTTCGTACCGCGAATCCGGGCGCTGCCACACCATCGTATGGTGTCGCCCGCAACAGTGGTGTCAGTGGAAAGGGGCATCGCTTTTCGGTGATGCACCTCCGGGCGGCGGATTCGACCGCTCCAAAATCGACCAATGGAGTCATCGCGATTTCTGCATGCTGCTCGCAGCGGAATACCTCCGCGACGAGGGCCATTACACCCGTTTCCCGAGCAACGATTTCCGCCCAGCCTCTCGATTCTCCCTAGAGGCGCTGGACATCTGGACCGCCGTCGATCCGCTCGGCGAATCCGGCAGGGCCATTTTCGGCGAAGGCTTCACGCCGTCTAAAAATGCCGGAGGATTGCATTGACCAGCCTCCCTTCCGACGCCGCCCTGTACCACGCGCAAGCCAAAATATTTAAAAGGTCCGAAGGCCGTTCCGCCGTGGCGGCAGCAGCCTACCGATCTGCCTCCCTGCTGCATGACGAGCGCACCGGTCAGGATTTCGACTATCGGGCGAAACACAAAGTCGCCGCCTTCATTATCGCGCCCGAGAACTCCCCGGCGTGGGCCCACGACCGTCAGGAACTCTGGAACCGGTCGGAAGCGGCGGACAGGCGGAAAGATGCCCAGATCGCTCGTGAATGGGAAATCTCGATACCGAGGGACATCCCCCGGGACCAATGGGAATCCTTCGCCCGTGAGGTGGCTGCGCCGTTCGTAGCAGCGGGCGCGATCGTCGACGTTGCCATCCACTGCCCGAGAGCGGCAGACGGCGGCGAGCAGCCGCATATCCACATGATGGTCACACTCCGTGCGATCGATGAATCGACGCCCTCCGGCTTCTCGAAAAAGAAGAATGCCGCTCTCGAATCCATGCATGCCAGCGGCGGCAGGTATGGGGGCGGGGAGCGCGGCGGCCGTCTGAAAGAGCAGCGGGAGCGCATCGCAGCTGTGATGAACCGATACCTTGAGGCGGCAGGCTCCGAACGTCGCGCCTCCCATCTTTCCCGTGTCGCCCGTGGCCTCGATGACGACCCCGAGCCGACCATGGGCGAGCAGCGCAAGCACGCCGCTGCCAAGCGCGGCTCTCACGATGCGGTGACAAGTGTTGTGTCTCGCATGCGGCAGACAAGAATTCTCGAAAACGAACTCGCCAAGACCGAGGAGGCAATCATGGCAACGAACCCGAAATTCCAGAACCTGAACGGCATCGCCCCGAGGCGGAAACAAGACTTCAAAACAAAATTGTTTCAGGAGAGGTTTCCCGACGCCGATCTGTCGGGTTTCGCCGACCAGCTTCACCAGGTCGACACCCGCAATCCGAGGACGACAAAGATTCGGATGAAAGACGGCGGATGGATCGATGTCGACGCCGCAGGTCGGACCATCAAAGTCTACGGCCCCACAGGTACCGCCGACGAGCTTGCACAGCGAGTTGTTGAAGCGGATTACGCCGACTATATCGACCGCCTTGAGATCACCCAGAGGCTTCAGAAACAGGGCGCGACACCGCGCAAGACGGTCCCTGCTGCCGAAGTCGAAACTATCGCCGATCGCTGGCGCTCGCGTGGCTACACTAACATTTCCGAAGCGCCGGATGGCGTTTGGGTCACCATCGGCAACACGCGCATCCAGGATCTCGGCGACGAACTCCGAATCCATGGAAAGCCGACTGAGGCAGCAACCCGTGCGATGGTCGAGAAGGCGATCGACGAGTGGTCGAGCGAGCTTGAGGTTTTCGGAACGCAAGAATTCAAGGATGCCGTTTGGCTTGATTCTGCCCGGCGCGGGGTGACGGTTTACGACAAGCTGACTGGCGAACTCTATCAGCCCTCTCCTGATGTCAGGGCCAAATTCGAAGCCGACCGCAAAAGGGTCGCCAAGGAGTCCGACGACATGGACGACTTGCAGGCGAACAAGAAGGTTTCGGCTCTCCTGAAGAGCGCCGCAGCGGGCGACGCCGAGGCCGCCACACGTTTGGAAAACAACGATGACAAGCTTTACGCCTTCGTGAGCCTTCACCTCGACGAGGACCAGCGGAAATCGCTGGCCCACGAGCCCGACGAAAAGGTCATCGCGGCCCTTGCTCACTTCCGTAAGCGTGGCGCGAAAGCGCTGGAAGACGAGGAAAAGAAGGGTGAGGACAAGAAGGTCGTTTCCCTGTCACAGCGCCTCGCTGCCAAGGCCGAGCGCGAAAAGGAACTGGAGGCGGGTCGCGGAAACGCCCCGGCACCGCAGTGAGCATCCACCGCGCCGCCGTCCGTCATGTCGACGACGAGCGCCTGTGGCTGACTCTGGAAGCGTTCGAGCGGCGGGGGCGTTACCCTCTGACACTTGAATCTTTCCTCCGGGAGCGCTGGCCCCCGCAGCCTGCCACGGACGGGGCGCATGTTGCCGTCCCTGTGGGCGTGTGGGAGGGAATCCGACTGTGGCGTCTCTTCCGTTCCGGAAGGAGCCTTGGCTATCTCGGCACCGACAATGCTGTCGGCATCGGAGCCCAAGCCGATGATGCTCTCGCCTTCGCAGGTAGGCTGTCATGAGCAGGATTCGACATCGGCACGAAGACGCGGACATTGCAGGGGGGCATGCCTTGCGGCGTTATGTTGTCGCCCGCGCGGCCGGTCGCACCGCTCCCGAGTATTCCCGCGCCGACATCGTAGACGGCTGCCCTGTATGGGTCGCTGCCACGTATGCCGAGGCCGCAGGCCAATGTGACGGCACCCGATTCAGGCAGGTTCGCCGCCCCGGGCGGCCTTGGTGCAAATACCTTGGGCTCGATGTCTCGATTGCAGCGGACTCGGCATTGCAAGCTTTTTTCGAAGTCACGGAAGAAGACCCGCATGCCTGGAACGCCCTCAGAACCGAGGTTTGCCGCGACCGCATGAAAGCCCTGCGGTCATGGCGGTCCCGTGGACGCGAAGTCCTGTCCCGTATTCGTGCAGCACGAACAGAGTCGGACATGTCCACGCTCCCCGAGCTTGCCGTCAAGTACGCCGAGCGCGGAAAAGGAATGCGGTGAGACAGGGAACCTGTCACCGTTCCTCCCATCTTGATCCCAGCATCTAACAGGTGGTGTCCAAGAGATAATTTTCCACGATGGATTGAAATGCTATACAGGCGGTCGGGGGGAAATAACATGCGCCAGAAGAGCATTGAAACTATCGTTAGCAAGGCCGAGGAACTGGCCACCAGCGCCAATAACCTTCTCAGCAGTCTCGCAAGGTTTGAGGATGGCAGTGGTCAGCCATTCGATGTTCGAAAGACGATCCGCAGCATCGACAGCTCCGTCTCGCAGATTGTAGCGCGCATTCAGTCGGCTGTTGGAATCATTGCCGAGTTTGGCAAGGCCACGCGGGCAGATCTCGTGCCTGCATTGGTGCTTTCCAATCTCCAGCAATCCATTACCGATTGCGTTACCGCGATCGACACTCTCATTAAGCTCGTCGAGAATTTAGTGCAGAGCCAAGGCGGGCTCCTGACTTTCAACTACACGAATTTTCATGCCCAGACGAAAAATGGGCAGAGCCACAATATGGAGGGGCAGTTTCTGGCCCTGTTCAATGCGTCGGAGACGTTCCTGCAACGATTCTTCGAGAGCCTCTATATTCTTAAGCCGCGCGCCTCGTATAGCTTTCAGGCCGCCGCGAGCGGTCTCTCGTCGGTCATTGATAATGCGAATGACAACCTCACGGCGCTCAAAAATTCTCTGAAGAAGGTCACCGTTTCGGAGCAAAGCCTTAAGTCCAAGGAAGACGAAGCGACGAGCCATCTTGAAGAAATCAAGCGCCTCAAAACGGACGGCGATGCCGACCGCAAGACGATTGCAGACTACCTCGCACAAGCCACCCAGCAGAAAGCTTCAGTTCAGGCCTTACATGATGAGGCGGTGAAATTAGATAGCAGCGTCAAGGCGTACCAGACGGCCTTCGACCAGTTCCAGAAACAATTGGACGAGCGGGAAGAGACATTTACGGAAGGCACGGCCAATCTCGCTGCATTGATTGCGATGTTCGAAGGGCAGCGGACCAGCGTCGAGGAGTTGATCAAACGCTCCGAGCAGATGCTGGCATCCGCAACAGTCTCGGGATTGGCATCCAATTTCTCAACGATGACGGAGAAACTGACCTCGGAGCTCTGGTGGGCACGTTTTGCCTTTTACATTGGCATCTTATTTCTGACGGTCTCAGCACTTCCGCTGTTGGCTTTCGTCATCATGCCGCTGGCAGCCCCGTTCATACAGTTCTATTTCCCCGGGGTCACCATACCTGCGATCGAGATTGCCCCCTCTGGAGCCCAGAACGGATGGCAATATCTGGGGCAGGTTTTGGCCCGTATCACCATCCTGCTTCCTGCTGCGTGGTTCGTCTCGTTTGCGGCAATCCGCCACTCGTCGTTGTTCCGGCTGCGGGAGCACTATGCCTACAAATATTCGATGGCCGTCGCTGTCGAGGGCTTCAAGCAGCAGGCACCTTCCTATGATCAGGAGATCGCTGCACTTGTTCTGGAGCAGTTGGCGTTCAACCCTGCGGATAAGCTGATTCCTTCAAAGGATATCAGGGAGGGAAAAGCACCGGGAATTGCTGGCTATCTGCTCGAAAAGATTCGGGCGAGGGTTGAACCACCGTTGGCTACGCCGAAGGCCAAATGATGGCAAATGGCCGACGCTCATAATCATCACTATGTCCCGCAGGGCTACCTGCGCAGATTCGCCCAAGGGGAAGGTCGCCAAGCGAAGATATTCACTTCCGATCTGGAAACGGGCAAGTCATTCACTACGCTTGTGCGCAACGTCGCGGCACTTCGCGATTTCAATCGCATCGAGACTGACGGGCATCATCCGAACGCGCTTGAAGAAGCATACGCGAAATTCGAGGGTCCGGCGGCGGAGGCCTTGAAACGGATCGGCGAAACCAGGTCCATTGCGAACGGCGACGACCGTTTGCTCGTCATCAACCTCATGGCACTTATGTCCACACGGCACCCGAGAGTGCGAGCGACGATCGACGAATTCATGGGTCGGGTCATGCGTGGCGTCGGCGAAATGATGACAAGCACAAAAGAGCGCTGGGAAAGTGTGGTCCGCAGGGCAGATGCCGCGCAGCCATTCTCACCAGAACATAAGGAAGTGACCTACGAGCAGATGCGTGATTTCGTTCGCTCAGGCGAGTATGACATCAAAGTTCACCAGAACATGCACATCGGCCTCGAAATCGACGGCATGGATGCAGTCCTGCGCACGATGCTGGCCCGCAAATGGGTGCTACATGTCGCCGACGAGCACGCAGGCGACTTCGTGACATCCGACAATCCTGTTTGCCTGATGACTACAAGGCCTCTCCCGGCCCCTTGGATGGGCGTGGGACATGGGATGCAACACACCGCTATCCTGTTCCCGGTTACGCGGCGGATGGCACTCGTTGGCCTGTTCGAGGGGATGGAAGGAGAATTGTCGGCCGACGGCGGAGCCGTAGCCCGGATGAATTCCTTGATCATCACCCATGCCGAGCGGCAGGTCTACGCCTATGACGACACCTTCAAGTACGCGAAAAAGGGGGGGTATTTCGGTGGCCGTGATCTAGTGCGCGATCCTGACGCGCTGAGAAAGCAGGACTAGTCGAAACCCTCCGCAATCGGCGATTGACACCAAAAGGGAGGCCGGTGAGCCTCCCTTTTCTGTGTCCTAGAGCAGTCTTATGAACCGCCGCCGCGCCTGTGCGATGGCCTCTGCCTTGGCCGCTGCCATGTCCGGCAGCACACCCCGCCAGATCACGTCAGCACCGTCGATCACATCCGCCTCGACGCCTGTCGCCGTCTCCGTCACGAGCATGTCGAGCAGCCTGTTGGCATGGCCGTACGAGGCAGCCTCGCCGATGCGGCCTTCCTTCTCCCATCCGTAAAATTCAAGCGTCCGCATATCTCTCACTCCTTCTGTTGACGACAGGAGCCTGGCGGGCTCAGGAAACAGAAACAAGTGAGATCTATTGATAGGTTCCAAGGCATAACCCAAGGATTCGATTGCGAAAATTGAATTTCCGGAATTTAGAATCCTTTTCCGGAGTCGCGAATCCTTGGCGGCGAAACTCCGATTCATCACTCGATTTGATGAGTTCATTCGGGCCTAGCCGAGCAGCCACCAAAGAACGAGGCACCATGTGCCAGCCGTCGCGGGCCCAGCGAGAAAATACCGCCAGCGGTCCCACTGCCAAGTCAGGTATTCCCGCCATGAAAGCGAGGCCCGCCATTCTAGGTAGGCCTTCTGTTGCGCTTGCTCGTAAGCCTTATCCGCCCGCCACCCCTCTATCGGTCTCGATGGTGTTTGTCGGCAAGGTCCAGGAAATTTCGCAACAGGTGTTCCCCCAATTCGGCAGCGGAGAAATCACGCCGTGGACTTTTGTTGTCGACATAGCCATGTCGATCCGAGGACAAGAGTTCGTATCTGAATTTGAGGTTGCGTAGTTGCCGCGCCTCGTTAAACGAGCCGTAAAACCCTGGAATGCCTTTTGGAAAGCCCTTGTAGTATTCCGCTTGAAGAAAAATCTCTTCCAGCGAATTGGCGTAGTGTGGTCGCCATGACACGATCAAATGCACCGGGCCATATCCGTTGACGATGCGGAATTGCTGGCTTGTCTGCACGCGAAGACTGATGCTCGGCTCAGCCTCGCCGATCGCTTTGCATCCCTCTTCCAAGGCCGTTGTGAGCACGGCATAGGCGTCGGTTGCAGCCTTGACGCCATGGTCGCTGTTCAGGAATTGTCGTTGCTGCTCTTTCAATTTTGTTGCACGGCTAAAACGCGCGGCGCGATCTGTCAGGGACTCGACCTTCGGTTCGCCGCCCCGTTCCCTTAACCGTTCCTCGACAACCGAGGCAGCACCGGTGAGACCCCACCGCTCCAAGCCGACGTAGAGTCTGGTTTTGGGAACCCACGCAGGCATCTTCGCGGGCATCTCGGTCGGAATGAAAACAGTGAAGTCCCACCCGTCTTGCAGAGACCGATTCTTGATTGCGTCCATCTCTATTCGGGTGAACGGTGTCTGTCCCCATTCTTCCCGATAAAAGACCACCACCAGGCGTGCTTTCTCGCCATAGACGGCACTGAAAGATTCCTGTCCATCCGTTCCGGCTATCTCTTTTTGACGGGCGGAGTAGATGAAGGTTTTCACCCTGTCCTGCAACAGGTCATTCAGGGCTGTTGCCGTGCCTTCATCCTTCGAGTGAAAGGAAAAGGCGATGTCATATTCGAAGTGATCAGGAGGATGACTCATTCGATATCGATAGCAGCTTTCTGCCGATCGAGGTCAAGGTCGGCATGGGTTTCCCGCCACATTTGCGACTTGGGCGGAAGAAGTCTTCGGACCTTCCCGCCCACTGCCACTACACCGCCCTCAGGAACCTGCGCTTTAACCTCGGCTTTAGCCGCCGCCATGTTCAGCAGTGTACGTGCCAGACAACTCGACGGAGCCAGAAACCCTAAATTGTTGACACGGGAATCCTTGGAGCGGTACACCTGACCGGACACCAAATAGGTGTACCACCCCCGATTCTGGCGGGAGACGGTGACCGAGATTTCTTAGTGGAATCAGTTGGTTAAGAGGGAAATGCCGACAGGCTCCCTCCGGGCCCACCATTTCTGCTTTGTACGTACGGCTTCAGGCGGCGGGCACCCTCACCACGCAGCGGAAGCCGAGATGGCTCATCGAGGTATCTTCCGGTTGCGTGTGCCGCGCCGCCGGGCGGTACCGGCGGCAGTAATTCGGCGCGCAAAGGTGCGACCCCCCCTTCACCACCCGGCGGGCGATGCGGATCGCCGGCTGGCGCGGGTCGTAGCTGCCTTCCTGCCTGCCGCCGCGCGGATTCTTCGGCGTGCAGCACGGGCTGTCGGCAGGCTCGGGGTGCCGCGACGACCAAAAATCGTCCGTCCATTCCCAGACATTGCCGATCATGTCGTGGAGGCCGTAGCCATTGGGCGGAAAGCTTCCCACCGGCGAGGTGCGCTCGAAGCCGTCGGCGCCGAGATTCTGGTGCGGGAACATGCCCTGCCAGATGTTGGCCATGTGGCGGCCATCGGGCATCAGCTCGTCGCCCCAGGCGAATTCCGCGCCCTCCAGGCCGCCGCGCGCGGCAAGCTCCCATTCGGCTTCCGTCGGCAGATCCTTGCCCGCCCAGGCGGCATAGGCCTTTGCATCGGCATAGGCGATATGGACGACGGGGTGGTCGAGCCTTGTGCCGATGCTCGACTTTCGCCCATAAGGCCGCCGCCAACTGGCGCCGAAGGTGAAGGTCCACCACCGCGTCATGTCGTCGGTCGGCACCGGATGGCCAGGCGGATCGAACACAAGCGAGCCGGCCCGCAGCATGCGTTTTTCGGCGCCGGGATAGTTTTTCGCGTCCGGCGCCTTCTCGGCGACCGTCACATGGCCGGTGGCGTTGACGAACTCCAGGAACTGCCGGTTGGTGACCGGCGTCACGTCGATCCAGAAGGGATCGATGGTAACCCGGTGGGCCGGCGCCTCTTCCGGATAGTGGTGGTCAGAACCCATGACGAAAGTACCGCCGGGGATGCTGATCATGTCGGGCGGGTCCACCATGCAGCCGCTCGCCCGGGCTGTCGTCTTCTCCATGGCGCTGCCTCCATCGATACTGCGGCCGGCCCCGATGCAGAACTTCGCAGCTATGGCGCCGGAGGATAGACCACTTTCCAGTCGGCTTTCATGTCGACGATGGTCCAGCCCCTGGCCATGCCCTCGTCGAGCGCCTTGTCGAGCTTGCCGATATGCGACTGGCGGTCATAGGCCCATTCGCGCGCCGCGTCGGTGTGGTGGACGATGCCCATGAAGCGGGCGCCGTCGCCGGCGGCCGTCCATTCGAGCATCTGCTGGTCGCCGTCGGAATTGCCGAAGGCGAAGATGGGGCGGCGGCCGATGAAGCGGTTGATGCCGACCGGCTTGCCGGGACCGTCGTCGACGAACTCCACCTTGGGCTCCTTGATCAGCACCGGCTTGCCGTCCGCACCCATCTCGAACTTGACCACGCCCGACGAGCCGACGACCTGCTCGGGCGGGATGCCGTAGGCGCGCTCCGCGAAGACGCGCATGAACTCGACGCCGCCGCCCGACACGATGAAGGTCTTGAAGCCGTTGGCGCGCAGATAGGCGAGGAGCTCGAGCTGCGGCTGGTAGACGAGCTGGTCGTAGGGCCGGTCGAAGCGTGGATGTCTCGCCGTCTCCAGCCAGTCGGCGACGGTCTTCGAGAACTCGTCGGTGGTCATGCCGGCATGGGTGACCTCCAGGATCTCGACAAGACCTTTCTCGCCCGCCGCCATGAGTCCCTGAACGTCGCCGGCCAGGGCCGACTTGTACGGCTCGGTATCCTTCCACTCGGGATGCTCGGGCGCGACCGCCTTGATGCGGTCGAGCGCGAACTGGAACTGGAAATAGATCGGCTGCTCGGACCAAAGCGTCCCGTCATTGTCGAAGACGGCGATGCGCCGCTCCGGCGCGACGAAGTCGGGTCCGCCGTCTTCCGTCACCCTGGCGACGAAGCCGGTGATTGACGCCTTGACCGCGCCGTCGTTCCACGAAGACAAGGGATCGGACTGAGCAAGGGCGCCCGCCGAGAAGGCCATAAACAGACCGACGACTACAGCGATGGCGGACAGCAGCCTGACCGAATTCGGGTGCATGGAAACCCTCCTGGTTACTTCCCGCCGGGGACCCGGCGGGAAGCTTAGCGGATCGCCCGCAGCAAACTAGTGATTTCTGCAATCATCGCCCGGTGATGGTTATCGAGATTGGTGCAGCAGGACTGCAATGACTGCACCAGAAAAGGTCAATCACGGCAAGTTGTTAACACTCAATGCCGACCGCCTTGGACGAAAGTCCATATGCCCCGAATCGGCCTTGTCTTATCGCCTTCGCCGGAACATGCTTACCCTCGGCCGCGGATGCTAGGCTCTTCTTAGACTGCGGGCACGTTTGCAAGACGCTGGCTCGCGGTATCAGCGCTGCATTCCCTGACTTTTGCAAGAAAGAAATCGAGGGAGGTCAACCATGAGGATGCGAGGACTACTGAGAGCAATGGTGCTCACGGCGACGACCGCCTTGACCGTAGCCGCACCGGCGGCCGCGCAGGAGCAGCCGGCGGCGAAACCGAACATCCTCGTCATCTTCGGCGACGACGTCGGCCAGACCAATATCTCGGCCTACAGCTTCGGGGTGATGGGTTACAAGACGCCCAACATCGACCGGTTGGCCAGGGAAGGCATGATGTTCACGGACTACTATGCCGAGAACAGCTGCACGGCCGGGCGCTCGACCTTCATCACCGGCCAGGTCTGCCTGCGCACGGGTCTGTGCAAGGTCGGCATACCCGGTGCGACGGTCGGCCTGCAGGATCGCGACGTCACTATTGCGGAGGCGCTGAAGCCGCTCGGCTACGCCACCGGTCAGTTCGGCAAGAACCATCTCGGCGATCGTGACGAATATCTGCCGACGAAGCACGGCTTCGACGAATTCTTCGGCAACCTCTACCATCTCAATGCCGAGGAAGAGCCCGAGCGGCCCTACTATCCCAAGGACGACGCCGAGTTCGTCAAGACCCAGTCGCCGCGCGGCGTTCTCAAGGCGACCGCCGACGGCAAGATCGAAGATACCGGTCCGCTGAACCGAAAGCGCATGGAGACAGTCGATGACGAGACCACCAATGCGGCGATCGACTTCATGAAGCGGCAGCACGAGGCCGGAAAACCGTTCTTCACATGGATGAACACGACGCGGATGCACGTATTCACCCATGTCCGCGCGTCGATGAAGGGGCAGAGCGGCATGCCGGGCAACGAATATGCCGACGGCATGGTCGAGCATGACGGGCATGTCGGCCAATTGCTCAAGGCGCTCGACGACATGGGCATCGCCGACAACACGCTCGTCGTTTACACCACCGACAACGGTCCGAACCAGTGGTCATGGCCGGATGCGGCGACGACCCCGTTCAGAAGCGAAAAGGACACCAATTGGGAGGGTGCTTTCCGCGTCCCGGCACTTGTTCGCTGGCCGGGCAAGATCAAGGCCGGCGAGGTTTCGAATCAGATAGTATCGGGCCTCGATTGGTTCCCAACCCTCGTGGCGGCCGCCGGCAATTCTGACGTCAAGAACCAGTTGCTGAAAGGAACCGACCTTGGCGGAAAGCAGGCGAAAGTGCATCTCGACGGCTATAACCAGCTTCCGTACCTGACCGGACAAGACTCCAAATCGGCACGCAGTGATTTCTATTACTTCAACGATGACGGCGAGATGGTCGCCTACCGTTACAATGACTGGAAGATCGTATTCTGCGAGCAGCGTAAACCTGGCGGTTTTGAGGTCTGGGCCAACCCCTTCACCTGCCTGCGCGCGCCAAAAGTCTTCAATCTGCGCATGGACCTCTATGAACGCGCCGACGTCGTCTCGGACCAGTATTACGACTGGCTGGCCCAGAATGCTTATCTCATCCAGTACGGCGTTTGGCGCGTGGCGCCATTCCTTCAGACCTTCAAGGAATTTCCGCCCAGCCAGCGTCCGGCGAGCTTCAGCGTCGATCAGATGATCGATGCGCTGATGAACTCATTGGAAGGCACGGCCAACTAGAGACAAGCGACCGCTTCAACCCTCGGGCGCAGGTTGAAGCAGGCTTGCCCGCACGACAACTTTTATCAAATGCTAAAGAATCGGACCCAGCGAACCTCTTCAAAAACGGCAGTCCATCTTTTCAGAATCGGCCTTGAGTTGTTCCTGCTGCCGTAAGATGCTCTTCCCGTCCGCGGACCCCGAGCCCTTTCCGTCTGCGGGAACGTTCGTCAGATCGTCATCTGCGATGCCGGTCTGTATTCGTAAACGTCGCAAGCATTTTTAAGGGAGATCAGCCATGAGAATGCGAGGATTACTGGGGGCGATGATGCTCACAGCCACGACTGCCCTGACCGCCGGGCCACCGGCTCACGCCCAGGAACAGGCAGCGGCAAAACCGAACATCCTGGTCATCTTCGGCGACGACATCGGTCAGACCAACCTGTCGACCTACAGCTTCGGCCTGATGGGCTATCGGACCCCGAACATCGACCGGATCGCCAACGAAGGCATGAAGTTCACCGACTACTATGCGGAGCAGAGCTGCACCGCCGGCCGCTCGACCTTCCTGACCGGCCAGTCGACGCTGCGCACCGGCCTCTCCAAGGTGGGCCTGCCGGGCGCGGACATCGGCCTTCAGGCGAGCGACGTGACCATCGCCTCGGCTCTCAAGGACCAGGGATACGCCACCGGTCAGTTCGGTAAGAACCACCTTGGCGACCGCGACGAGTTCCTGCCGACTGCGCATGGCTTCGACGAATTTTTTGGCAATCTCTATCACCTCAATGCCGAGGAAGAGCCCGAGAATTTCAACTATCCGCGGGATCCTGCGTTCCGCAAGCAGTTCGGCCCGCGCGGCGTCATCAAGGCGTCGGCCGACGGCAAGATCGAGGATACTGGGCCGCTGACCCGCAAGCGCATGGAGACCGTCGACGACGAAACCTCGGCCGCAGCGATAGACTTCATCGACCGGCAGACACAGGCGAAGAAGCCGTTCTTCGTGTGGATGAATACGACGCGGATGCATTTTCGCACCCATGTCCGGCCCGAGAACCGCAGCCAGCCCGGCTTGACGGCGCTCACCGAATACGCCGACGGCATGATCGAGACCGACAAGGTGATCGGCAGGATTCTCGACAAGCTCGACGAACTCAACATCGACGAAAACACCATCGTCATCTACACGACCGATAACGGACCGCACCAGAACTCCTGGCCGGACGCCGGCACAACCCCGTTCCGCAGCGAGAAGAACACCAACTGGGAAGGCGCCTTCCGGGTACCGGCGATGATCCGCTGGCCGGGAAAGGTCGAGGCTGGTTCGGTCGCCAACGGCATCGTCTCTGGCCTCGACTGGCTGCCGACGCTGCTCGCCGCCGCCGGCGATACCGACATCAAGGATCGGCTTCTCAAGGGGGCGACGATCGACGGCAAGCAGTACAAGAACCATCTCGACGGCTACAACCAACTCGACTACCTGACCGGCAAGACCGATCAGAGCGCCCGCAAGGAGTTTTTCTACTTCAACGATGACGGCCAGCTCGTGGCGATGCGCTACGAGAACTGGAAAACCGTCTTTGCCGAGCAACGGGCGACGGGCACGTTGAGGATCTGGGCCGAGCCGTTCACGCAGCTTCGGGTTCCCAAGATGTTCGACCTGCGTGCCGATCCTTACGAACGGGCCGACATTACCTCGAATACCTACTACGACTGGGTGCTCGATCATGCCTACCTCCTTGTCCCGGCCCAAGCCGAGGTCGCAAAGTTCCTGGGAACGTTTGCTGAGTTCCCACCGGCGCAACGGCCGGCGAGCTTCTCGATCGACCAGATCCAGGCGCAGTTGGAAGAGCAGTTCAAAAACGCCGGCGGCGGCCAGTAGACGGCGCGCTCCAGACTGTCGATTCAGCTACGAGCCGGCACCAGAAATGGTGCCGGCTCCACACCTGCGCATCCGACGGCCACAGCGCCTGAAGTCCAAAGAGTGTGACCAGTATGAGCGCACATGATGATATCCTTGCCCTGGGCAAGCGGATCGGCCAGACGATCATCGGCCAAGAGGCGATGGTCGAGCGGCTGCTGCTCGGCCTGCTCGCCGACGGCCATCTGCTGGTCGAGGGCCTGCCGGGGCTGGCCAAGACGCGCGCCATCAAAAGCCTCGCCAAGAACCTCGACGCCGAGCTGTCGCGCATCCAGTTCACGCCGGACCTGCTGCCCTCCGACATCACGGGGTCGGAGGTCTATTTCAGCGAGGGCGGCAAGGGCGAGTTCAGGTTCCAGGAAGGTCCCATCTTCGCCAGTCTCATCCTCGCCGACGAGATCAACCGCGCGCCGGCCAAGGTGCAGTCGGCGCTGCTCGAGGCGATGGAAGAGCGGCAGGTCACGGTCGGCGGTCAGAGCCACCCGCTGCCCGATCTTTTCCTCGTCATGGCCACGCAGAACCCGATCGAGCAGGAAGGCACCTATCCCCTCCCCGAGGCGCAGCTCGACCGTTTCCTGATGCATGTGCAGGTCGGTTATCCCGACGAGAAATCGGAAGCCGCGATCGTGCGCCTCAACCGCGCCGAGGAGAACGAGGCCAAGTCGGGCGGCAGCAAGAAGCCGGCCGAAAAGCTGGCGCAGAAGGCGGTGTTCGACGCCCGCGCCGAGATCGGCAAGGTCACGGTTTCGGAGGCCGTCGAAACCTATATGGTGGCGCTGGTCTTCGCCACGCGCTATCCGGCAAAGCTCGACGCCGACCTGGCGAAGTGGCTGCAGGTCGGCGCCAGCCCGCGCGGCGCCATCGGCCTCGACCGGGTGTCCCGTTCCTATGCCTGGCTGAAGGGCCGCGACTACGTCACGCCGGACGACGTCAAGGCGATCGTCCACGACGTGTTCCGCCACCGGCTGATCCTGTCCTACGAGGCGCATGCGGGCGGGATCACCGCCGACCAGGTGATCGACCGCGTGGTGGAGCGCGTCGCCGTGGCCTAGAGCATGATCCCGGACCGAAGGTCAGCGCAGCAAAAAGTTGCAGACTTTTCGGGTAAGATCATGCGGCAAAACAAGAAGTTGGAGCGGATGAAGATGCTGTTCCGCTTCATCCTGCTCTGACGGAGGCAGAGATGGTCCAGTCCCTTTCCGCGCTGGCACGATCCAAGGGCGTCGCCCGCGTCCGAAGCGGGGGCGAAGCCGGCGCCAAGGGCGTCTATTCCACCGTCGAGGAGTTGGTCGCGCTGGAGGCGGCGGCGCGCGACTTCACCTTCTTGCGCAAGGCGCCGGTGCGCCGGCTGCTTGCCGGGCGCCACGAATCGCGCATGCGCGGGCGCGGTCTCTCCTTCGAGGAACTGCGCGAATATCTGCCGGGCGACGACATCCGCACCATCGACTGGCGGGTGACGGCGCGCACGGGAAAGCCGTTCGTGCGCGTCTATGACGAGGAGAAGGACCGGCCGGCGCTGATCCTGGTCGACCAGCGCATCAATATGTTCTTCGGCAGCCGGCGCGCGCTGAAGTCGGTCGCCGCCGCCGAGGCCGCCGCGCTCTGCGCCTGGCGGGTGATGAACCTCGGCGACCGGGTCGGCGGCTTCGTCTTCAACGATACCGAAATCGACGAGCTGCGGCCACACCGCAGCCGCGACGCGGTGATCGCGCTTGCCTCGACAATCGTCCGCCGCAATGGTGAGCTCACCGCCGCCTCCACCGTGCCGCGCGCGCCCGCGCAGCTCGACCGCGTATTGGCGACGGCCAGCAGCGTCGCCCGTCACGACCATCTGGTCATCGTCATCAGCGACTTCGACGGGCATGGTCCGGCGACGCGCGATATGCTGCTCAGTCTGGCCGTGCACAACGACGTCATCGCCATTCTCGTCTACGACCCGTTCCTCCTGGAATTGCCGCAGTCCGGCGAGATCGTGGCGAGCGGCGGCGCCTTGCAGGCGGAACTGCCATTCGGGCGGGGAAGCGTACGTGCCGGCATCACCGATTTCGCGCGCCGGCGTGGGCGGGAGCTGTTGTCGTGGCAGCAGGAGCTCGGCCTGCCCATGCTGCCGGTCTCAGCTGCCGAAGAGGTCGCGCCGCAGCTCCGAAAATTGCTCGGCCAGCTCGCGTCCCGGGGCAGGAGGCGGTAGCGATGGACGAAGACGCTGCGCCCCAGCTCGACGCCGCCACGCGCGCCGCGCTGCAAAAGCTCGCCGACATCGCGCAGCCGCCGCCGGTTTCGTGGATGCCGCAGACCTGGGGATGGGCGGCGCTCGCCGTGCTGGTCGCGGCGCTGCTTCTCTGGGCCTTGTGGCGCTGGCACCAATATCGCGTGCGCAACCGCTACCGGCGCGAGGCGATTGCCGAGCTCGCCAGGATCGAAGCGAGGCACGGCGCGCCTGAGGGCCGAGCGGACGCGGTGACGGAGGCGGCTGCCCTGCTGAAGCGCGTCGCGCTTGCGGCCTGGCCACGCGAAGCCGTGGCGCCGCTGAGCGGGAGGGACTGGGTCGCCTTCCTGCGCCGGACCGCCGGCGGATCGTCCTTCCCGGACGAAGCCGCCGCGCTGCTCGATGATGCCGAATATCGCTGGCCTTCGAATCGGCGCGTCGCTGACGCCGACGAAAAGGCTTTCCTCGTCGCCGCGCGTCGCTGGATCGAGGGGCACCATGTACCAGCTTGACCATCCCTGGCTGCTGGCGCTGCTGCCGCTGCCCCTGCTGGTCTGGTGGCTGCTGCCGGCCTATCGCGAGGAGAGCGCGTCGGTGCGGCTGCCCTTCTTCGACGAGATCACGCGGGCCGCCGGCGTGTCGCCGACGCAGGGTTCCGTGGTGCCGCGCGCCAACTGGGTGCAGAAGCTGCTCGCCCCGGTCTGCTGGGCGCTGATCGTGCTGGCGCTGGCGCGGCCGCAATATGTCGAGCCGCCGCTGGAGAAGACCGAGCCGCAGCGCGACCTGATGCTGTCGCTCGACCTGTCGCAGTCGATGGACACGCGCGACTTCCGCGATCCCGCCGGCCAGCTCCAGCCCCGCGTCGACGCCGTGCGCACGGTGGTCGCCGATTTTGTCGCCCGCCGCCCCGGCGACCGGATCGGGCTGATCGCCTTCGGCGACGCACCCTATCCGCTGGTGCCCTTCACGCTCGACCATAGAACCGTGCAGGCGATGCTGGCCGACACGCTGCCCGGCATGGCGGGCCCGCGCACGGCGCTCGGCGATTCCATCGGGCTGGCGATAAAGATGTTCGCCGACAGCCCAGCCCCGGACAAGGTGCTGGTGGTGCTGACGGACGGCAACGACACGGCGAGCAAGATGCCACCGGACAAGGCTGCCGACATCGCCAAACAGAACGGCATCACCGTCCACACGGTCGGCATCGGCGACCCGAACGCCACAGGCGAGGACAAGCTCGACCAGGCCGCGCTTGAAAAAATCGCGCAGGCGACGGGTGGCCGCTATTTCTTCGGCGAGGACCAGAACCAGCTTGCCGACATCTACGCCACGCTCGACAGCATCACGCCGGCGAACCAGAAGACGCTGTCCTGGCGGCCGCGCATCGAGCTTTTCCACTATCCGCTCGGCGCGGCGCTGATCCTGCTGATCGCATATCACGCCGTGATGTGGCTTGGTGCGGTGCTGCGACGGCCGTCGCCCGCTCCGGTCCGCGAGGCCGAGGCATGATAGCGGATTTCCATTTCCTTCGTCCCTGGTGGCTGCTGGCCCTGGTCGCCGCCGTCGTGCTGCCGTGGCTGCTTGGCCGGCAGACGGATGTGCGGGCGCGCTGGCGCGGCATGATCGCGTCCGGCCTGCTCGACCATCTCGTGATTACGCGGCAGGCGACAAGAAAGCTGCGTCCGGTACATCTGACGGCCGCGGCGATCGCGCTTGGGGCGATCGCGGCGGCCGGGCCGACCTGGGAACGCGAGCGGCCGCCCTTCGTCGAAGACACCGCGCCGCTCGCCATCGCCATCGACCTGTCGCCGACCATGGACGCCACCGACATCTCGCCGTCGCGGCTGGAGCGAGCGAAACTGAAAATCCAGGACCTCCTCGACCGGCGCAAGGGCGCACGCACCACCGTGTTCGCCTATGCCGGCTCCGCCCATATGGTGCTGCCGCTCACCGACGACGCGGCGCTGATCAAGACCTACACGGCGTCGCTCGCCACGCGGCTGATGCCGGTGCCCGGCAAGGACACCGCCAGGGCGCTGCAGGCGGCCGAAGCGGGCCTCGCCAACGAAGAGGCGCCCGGCACCATCCTGTTCCTCACCGACGGTGTAGAACAGGCGGCCTTAGACGCCTTTTCCGGCTACCGCGGCCGTCACGACCTCATGGTACTCGGCATCGGCACGGCCGAAGGCGGGCCGGTCAGGATCGGCGAGGGCGCATACCTGACCGATTCCGCCGGAGCGCGCGTCTTCGCGAAACTCGACGTCGAAGGGTTGAAGGAACTGCAGCGGCAGTCCTCCGTGCAGGTTGCGACCGTGACGACCGACGACACCGACGTCGACTGGATCGTGCGGCGTATCCAGACCGCCTTCCAGCAGAAGGCCGCCGAAGGAGCGACCCGCTGGCGCGACATGGGCTGGTGGCTGACCATTCCGATTGCCGTGCTGGGCGCCCTCTGGTTCCGCCGTGGCTGGAGCGTGCAGTGGACCGGCGTCTTGCTCGCCGCCATGCTCCTCGCCCTGCCGGACCGGGCGGATGCGGCGGACCGGCGTCTCGCCGACATGTGGCTGACGCCGGACCAGCAGGGCCGGCTCGCCTTCGAGCGCGGCGACTTTGCCGGCGCGGCGGAGCGGTTCCGCGATCCGGCGTGGCGGGGGATCGCCCTCTACCGCGCGGGAAAATTCGGCGAGGCGCTGGATGCCTTCGCGCAATCCGACACGGCTGAAGCCTACTACAACCAGGGCAACGCGCTGATGCATCTTGCCAGGCCCGAGCAGGCCGTGGCCGCCTATGGCCAGGCCCTGAAGACGCGCCCGGATTGGGCCGAGGCCAAGGCCAACCTCGCCATCGCCGAAGCGCTCGCCGCCGCCAAGAAGAAGGACGATGAGGAGCAGGAGGCGCAGGACCCCAACGAAAAGCCGGACGAGATCCAGTTCGACGACAAGGGCAAGAAGGGCAAGGCCGGCACGGTCGACGCCGCCGAGCAGACCGCCGAGATGTGGATGCGCAACATCCAGGTGACGCCGGCCGACCTGCTCGCCCGAAAGTTTGCCATCGAGGCCCGAGGCGAAACGCCATGAGACGCGGCGCGTCAGCCTTTCGCCGTCTGGCGGCGGCCGTGCTTCTGCTTCTGGCGCCGATCGCGACCGCATTTGCGGCGGACCCGTTCGCCCGCGCCACCATCGACGCCCAGGGCACAATCTATCCGGGCCAGCAGATCACGGTGCAGGTCGACGTGCTTGTGCCGAATTTCTTCATGTCGCCGCCGCAATTTCCGCTGTTCGACCTGCCCAACGCCGTGGTGACCCTGCCGGATTCCGGGGCGCTAAATCTCAACGAAACCGTCGACGGCGAAAGCTTCGCCGGCATCCGCCGCAGCTACCTGGTCACGCCGCAGGGGGCGGGCGACTACGTCCTGCCGCCGGTCGAGATCACTTTCACCTATGCCGCCGTGCCCGGCCAGGCTTCGCAAGGAAAGGTGACGCTGCCGCCGACAAGGTTCACGGTGACCGCCCAACCGGGCGCGGAAGCGGGCGACGCCTCGGTGACGGCGGCGCGTGTCGGCGTCGAGCAGTCGCTCGACCGGGACGCCAAGGCGATGAAGGCCGGCGACTCGCTGGTGCGCACCGTCACCGTCACCGCCGACGGCATGCAGGCGATGATGATCCCGGAACCGTCCTTCGAGGCGCCGGAGGGCGTGCGCATCTACCACCATGATCCGAAACTGGAGGATCAACGCACGCCGCGCGGAGAATTCGTCGCCGGCCGGCGCACCGACATAGCGACCTATGTGTTCGAGAAGGCGGGGAGCTACACGCTGCCTGCCGTGGAGGTCCAGTGGTTCGATCCGCAAAGCGGTAAAAGCGAAACGGCCTCCGCCCCGGCCGTTGCCGTGACGGTGGCGGAAGCGGCGGCGGCCGGAACCGCGATGGCGCCCCCCGCGCCCGTCGAAAAACCGCAACCGGCCTGGACGCGCATCGACTGGCGCTTCTGGCTGCCGGCCGCCGGCGCCGGCTTGGCCGCGCTTGTCGCGGCAGGCTGGCTCCTGTTCTCGGGTCTGCCGCGCCTGCTGGCGCATCTTCGCGAGCGGCGAAAAGAACGGGAAAATTCGGAGCCGGCCTATTTCCGCCGCTTCGAACACTCCTGCCGCGGCGGCGATCGCCGCGCCGCCTACGCGCTTCTCGATGCCTGGGCACGGCGCTGCGATCTGGGACCGGTGGCGGAGTGGCTAAGCCGCCACGGCGACGCAGACGCGCAGCACGCCTATGCGGCCTTCGAAAAGCAGATCTTCGGCGGCGATGGCGGCGCGGTGCCAGACGCCGGCGAACTGGCGACGAGCATGGCGCGAGTGCGGCATTCGTGGCTAGCGAAACAGCGGCGTCGCGGCGAACACGTTAAGGCGCTCCCGCCGCTCAATCCGCGATGGACGGAGAGTTCCGGGAACTGATCGGGCCGGAAGGTTGGCCCCGGGGAAGTGGTGGAGGATGGCGCCATGTTCGTCTTGACTAACGTTGCCACGGGGCCAACGATCAGCCTCTGGCCATGTGTGGGGGCTACCATGCCGCTTCGCTTCAGCACGTTCCTTCTGGCAGTGGCGGCGGTCTGCTGCTGGAGCATTGCGGCGACCGCGCAGGAGCATGCGGACGTCAACGAAGCCAACAACCCGCTGACGCCGAAGATCACGGTCAACTTCCACGATTACTACGTACCGGAGTTGACCGATCTCGACGACCGGTACGCCAACCAGTTCCTGCTGCGCGGCCTGATCCCGTCCGACCTGTTCGGCGCTCCTCAACTCTTCCGGTTCACCTTGCCCGTCGCGAGCGCTCCGGAATTTCCGGACGGCTACGTCACCGGTCTTGGCGACCTCACCCTGATGGACCTCTTCGTGCTGCCGAAGGTGGAGGACGTGACGCTAGGGGCGGGTCCGATCCTGGTTGTGCCCACCGCGACCGACGATGTGCTCGGCGCGGGCAAGTGGCAGGCCGGCGCTGCCGGCATCGCCATCGCACCCCAGCACTGGGGCCTCTTGGGCGGGTTGGTGACCTACCAGCACTCCTTCGCGGGCGACAGCGACCGGGAGGATGTATCGCTGCTTACGCTTCAGCCGATCGTCAATTTCAACCTGTCGGACGGTTGGTATGTCAGGTCGTCGGCGATCTGGAACTTTGATATCGAGAGCGGCAACTATTCGATCCCCGTCGGCCTCGGGTTGGGCAAGGTCATTCCCGTCAACGACAAGGTGACGATGAACGCCTTCGCGGAGCCGCAGTACACGCTCTTCAGCCACGGCGCCGGACAGCCCGAATGGCAGATTTTCGCCGGCGTGAACTTTCAGTTCGCGATCGGGCAGTGAAGGACGGGGAAAGCAAGGATGAGGATGCCGAGTCGGCATGCACGACGCGCCCAGAAGTTCATCATCGGCAGGGTTCTGGTGCGTGGCCTGTGATACGGTGGCGGCCGGGGCATCAGGACGGACAGGGCAGATAACTCGCGACAACGCAAACATCTCAGCGACAGGGGACGAGAGATGAGATCGGGCAGGTCGACACGCCTTTTAGCCGCGACCGCATTCCTCGCCGCGATTGCCGGAGCCGGACGCGCGGAAGCTACCGAAGCCGTGGCGGGGCGCTACATTCCCGGCGCCTTCGCCGGTCCGGGCATGGGCATCGTGCCGCCGGTTCCGGGCGCCTACTGGGCCATCGAGAACGTCTACTATCATGGTGAGGCGGGCGCGGACGTTCCGTTCGGAGATAATTCTGTCGCTGTCGGACTGAGCGCGGACATTTGGATCACGGCGCTTGCCGGGGTGTATGTGCCCGGCATCGACCTTCCGGGTAACTGGACCTATGCCGTGCAGGGCATCCTGCCGATCGGCTGGACGGGCGCCGACGCGGTGGTCGGCCCCTTCGCGGCACACGAAGAGATGGCCGGCATCGGCGACATCGCCATCGCCCCGATCCTGCTGGGCTGGCACGACGACGCTTTAAACACGTTCTTCTCGACCTCGCTCACCGTCACGGCGCCAACCGGCCGATGGGAGGACGGCGCCCTCGCCTTCGTGGGCCTGAACTACTGGACCTTCACGCCTGCGGTCGCCTTCACCCGGCTGTTTCCCGAGCACGGGCTCGACTTCTCCGCCAATCTCGGCATCGACATCAACACGAAGAACACCGACACCGACTATTACAGCGGCGCGCTGGCGCATCTCGACCTGGCGCTGACCAAGAAGGTGACGGAAAATCTGTCGGTCGGCGCGATCGCCGGCTTCCTCTATCAGGTCGAGGGTGACGACAGCGACTTCGCCGACGCCCATGACGGCTTCAAGGGCCGCTCCGTCGCCGTCGGGCCCCTGGTCCAGTACAAGGCGAAATTCTCCGAGACGACCGAGTTCGACCTGATCTTCAAATGGTCGCACGAGCTTGATGTGAAGAACCGCATGAAGGGCGACGCGCTCGTCTTCCAGATCAGCGGAAAGTTCTGAGGGTAACCGCGACAACCCGTTCCATCCGCTATCGCGCCGCAAGGTTCGACGCGACACTTGTCACTCGGCGCGTGTCCCGATCTGGCAGAAGCAGGCGAGGCCACCGCCGGCGCGCTGCGTGCGCACCGGCCGATCCTGTCACCCACTACAGTTCCGACACCTTGTCGTCGGTCTGCCAGTCACTTCAGCTCGAAGGTCACCGTGACCTGGACGCGGTAGGCGTTCTCGCCGGCTTCCACCGGCACCGCCTGAGCCTCGGCGCGGTCGAATCCCTTCGCGGTGATCGGCATGGGCGGCGGCGCGAAATTCTGGTCGGCGATCTCGATCACCCTGCCCAGGCCCACGCCGGCTGCCTCGCTCAGCGTGCGCGCCTTTTCGATCGCGTCGGCGACGGCGCGCTTGCGCGCGTCGGTCAGCGCCTTCGACGGGTCCTCGTTGGCAAAGGAGATGCCGCCTCCCTGGTTGACGCCGAGCGACACGGCCTTGTCGAGGATCTCGCCGGTCTTGGCGAGATCGCGCACCCGCACCGACAGCGTGTTGCTGACCTGATAGCCGGCGAGTTCCGCCGTCTGGGTGCCGTCCGGCCGGTTCGCGTAGTTGTAGCGGGGGTTGATCTGCAGGCCGCCGGTCTGCAGGTCGCGATCGGCTACACCAGCCGCCTTCATCGCGGCGATGACCGCCGCCATGGCCGCATTGGCGGCGTCGAGCGCCTCGCGCGCCGTCTTGGCCTCGCGCATCACGCTGAGCGACAGCAGGGCCAGATCGGGCGGGATCGAGCTTTCGCCTTCGCCGATGACGATGATGCGCGGCGGAGTCGGCGGCAACTGCTGCGCGAGCGCGGCCGAGGCGGGCGCCACGAGGGAGGCCGCGAGGGCCAGCGGCAACAGGCGGTGCATCATGAAAATCTCCTGGGATGCGTTTGCAACCATGCGGTTAGGCAGGGATTGTGGGCTGATTGCGGCGAAGAAATGCCGACCCTGCTGTCTGGGAAACCATAACAGCTTCCGTTGTCGAGAGCCTCCGAAACCGGCGGACGCGGCGTCGTTCGACCATGGTCCTTCGATCAGGCATCGAAAACGACCCGCCGTCGGTCCCGGAGACCCGTTTTGAAGCACTGCCGTGCGGTCAGCGGATGATCGGGCAGTGCGGCGCGCGGGCGAAGGTCACGATCACGCGCTCGCCGTGACGGCGGCCGGCCACGTCGATGGTGCGGCGGCCGACGTCGACGACGCGGGCGCGGCGGACGCCGAGGCGTTCGGCCTTGTCGACGGCACGCCGGGGCGTGCATTCGCGGCGCTCCCACCGGTCCCGGCGGTCCCAGCGATCGTGGCGCCAGCGCGGCCCGTGGTCGCCGACATAGACGCCGACGCGCGACTCGCCGCCGCCGAAGTTGAGGTAGAGCCCGTCCGCCTGCGCGGTGGCGGCCATGCCGGTGAGCGCGGTCAGACCGACGACGGCCGAGAGGGCAGCGGTCCTGAGCATGTTGAACATCGTCATCTCCTTGTCGATCGGCCGGCGCTTCTCGCCTCAGCCTTGGACGCAGAATGACGGATCGTTGCTGAACGGCCGCGGAACCCACCGTTCAGCCGGCGTTCATCGAGACGGCAGGCGTCTTGCCTGGAGGTTTTGGTGAAAAGCGGGTGCAAGCCCTACGGTTCGGCCTCGACCACATGGTCGAAAAAATCCTCGTCCTCGGCGAGATCGCTGTCGAAGGCGGTGACGCGGCCGCGGATCGATATGCCGGCCTCGTGCACCGTGTCGCGGTCGCCGCTGACCAGGTGGTGCCACCAGTAGAGTTCCTGCCCCTCGGCGACCAGCCGGTATCCGCAGGTCGACGGCAGCCAGTCGATGGTGCGGACGTTCTCGGGCGTGAGTTGCACGCAGTCAGGCACCTGTGCCTTGCGGTTGGCGTAGTCGCGGCAGCGGCAGCTGCCGGTGTCGAGCAGATGGCAGGCAACGGTGGTCCAGTAGATTTCCCCGGTATCCTCGTCCTCGAGCTTGGACAGGCAGCATTTGCCGCAGCCGTCGCAGAGCGACTCCCACTCGGCGGCGGACATTTCTTCCAGCGTCTTGGTCTTCCAGAACGGCTCGCCCATGGCGGCCATGTGGAGCGCGGCGGGACGGCCGTCAAGCCATGGCGTCGCCGCAAGGCCACATCTGCCACCCCCCTGCCCCATTGCCGCCCGACCCGGAACAAAGTGGGGACTATGCTGGTTTCATGGGCGTTGGGACCCTGTATGCACGGAGTTTTCGAATGAACCGCAACATCCGCATTCTGGCGGGAACGGCGCTTGCGACCGTGATGGCTTCGGCCTCGGCCGGCGCTTTCCCCGCCCGGAACCCGGTCCCGACAGGGTTCGAACCTGCGATCCTTCTGGCGCAGTCCGACGAGTCCGTGGAAGAGCTGCGGCCGCGCGGCGGCGGCTCGGAGGAAGCCGAACCGCGCGAGAGGCGCAAGCAGCGCGCCGAGAGGCAGGCCGAACCCGAGGGCCGGCAGGCTCAGGAGGAGCCCCGCCGGCGGGAGGCCTCCGAGGACGAGGCGGAACGCCCCAGGCAGAAAAGGGCTCGCGAAGCCGAACGCCAGGCCGACGAGGAGCAGGCGGAACCCCGCAGAAAGGCCAGGGAAGCCCGGCAGGCCGAGGAGCAGCCCGCTGCAGCCGAGCAGGAGCGGCCTCGCCGCAAGAGCCGCGAGGCGCAGGCCGAAGAGCCGCCTGAAGCCGGCGAAGCCGAGCGCCAGGCGGAGCAGGAACGTCCCCGCAAGAAGTCCCGCGAAGCGCGGCAGGCCGAGGAACAGCAGGAGCCACAGGCCGAAGAGCCGGCGCGCCGCAAGCCCCGCCAGGCGGAACAGGACGCGCAACCCGGTGGAGCGGACCGGCAGCGGGCCGGCTCCGCCGAGGAATCCGACCCGCAAGCCGAAGAGCAGCGGCCAAGGGACCGACGCAAAGCACGCGAGGCCGCGCAAGATGCCGAGCGGCAGCGCGCCGAGGAGCAGCAGCGCGAGGAGGCCGCGCCTGAGGAGGCTCGCCCCGCCGAGCGGCAAAGGCGTGACGGCGAGCAGCGACGCGAGGCCGGAGACGAGCCCGCGAGAGCCGAAACGCCGGAAGACGGCGACCGCCCGACGGAGCGCGCCGAGCCGCAAGAGCCGACCCCGCGCGAGCGCACGGCCAGGGAAGAGGCGCCGGACGACGGCAGTGCCGCCCCGGTGCTCGACAGCCAGAAGCAGCGGCCGCGCGAGGAACGCGACCGTGATCAAGCCCGCGAGCGGGACCGGGATCGTGAGCAGGCCGGCGACAGCGAACGGCCCAGAACCGGCGAGGACCAGGCTCGTGAGCGGCGGGAAGAGCCACGGACCGACGAGCCGCCCGCCGCCGAGGTCCCGGCCGGTCCGCCGCCCGACAGCGACCGTGCCGCGCAGGAGTCTGTGCGCCGCGCCGAGATCCGCCCGGTCATCGCCGAGGAAGGCCGGCGCCGCGAAGGCCGGCCGGACGACGACCGCTGGCGCCGGCGCGAGCGGCCGGAAGGCACAGACGTGCTGCGCGAGATCGGCGACAGGCTGATCCTCGGGTTCGGCGATCAGGTGATCGTCGAGAGCAACGACCGGCCGCGCATGGCCCGCGGCGCCCGCGAGGTCTATTACGAGGACCTGCCGCGCGGCCGTACCCGCGAGGTGATCGTTCGGGCGGACGGCACCCGTGTCGTCACCATCCGCAACGCCTATGGCGACGTGATCCGCCGCTCGCGCATCGCGCCGGACGACCGGGAATACATCCTCGCCTATGTCGAGGAGGACGACTACGACCGGGTGCGCGACTGGCGCGATCCCGGCCTCGACCTGCCGCCGCTCCGGCTCGACATCCCGGAGGAGGAGTACATCCTCGATGCCGCCGCGGTGGAGGAGCCGGACGTCTACTACGAATTCCTCGAGCAGCCGCCGGTGGAGCGGGTGGAGCGCCTCTATTCGGTCGACGAGGTGAAGCGCTCGGCCAGAATCCGCGACAAGACCCGCCGCATCGACCTCGACACGCTGACATTCGAATTCGGCTCGGCGTCCATTCCCGAGGACCAGATCCCGCGGCTGGAAGGCGTCGCCCAGGCGATCGAAAAACTGCTCGAGAAGAACCCGGCCGAGACCATCCTGATCGAGGGCCATACCGATGCCGTCGGCTCCGACCTCGCCAATTTGGCGCTGTCCGACCGCCGCGCCGAGGCGGTGGCGGAGGCGCTGACCAACGTCTTCGCCATCCCGCCGGAGAACCTGTCCACCCAGGGGTATGGCGAGGAGTTCCTGAAGGTGCGCACGCAGGAGCCCGAGCGGGAGAACCGCCGCGTCGCGATCCGCCGCATCACCCCGCTCGTCGCCCCGGTGGCGTCGGCGCAGTAGCGCGCTTCCCTGCCCAGTCCCGTTTCTCCAGTCGGGACCAGGCAAAAGAGGCCCGGCCGGTTGATTGACCGGCCGGGTTCTTTTCAAACCCCGGCAAAGCCGGCCGCGGCGGGCCGACGGCGCGTCGCCTCCCTACCCCCACTGCCTCATCACTTTCGTATCGGTGCGCGCAAAAACCTCGTCCGGGACGAAAAAATCGCCGGCGAGCGGGCCGGCGCCCGGCGCGTATTTCGAGAAGTCGGTGACGCCTTCCTCGCGCAAAACCTCCTCGTCGATGTAGAAATTGCCGGTCGCCTCGCGCGACGGGCGGGTGAGGATCGTGTGCGCGGCGTCCGCCATGATCTCGGCCGAGCGGCTGATCGCGGCGACCTGCTCGCCGCCGAGCAGGTTGCGCACCGCCGCCGTGTCGATCGCCGTCAGCGGCCACAGCGAGTTGACGGCGATGCCGTCCTTCGCGAACTCCGCGCTCATGCCGAGCGTGCACATCGACATGCCGAACTTCGCCATGGTGTAGGCGACATGGCCCTTGAACCATTTCGCCTTCATGTCGAGCGGCGGCGCCAAATTCAGAATGTGAGGATTCTTCGCCAACTTCAGGTGCGGAATACACATTTTCGACACCAAGAAGGTGCCGCGCGCGTTGATCTGCTGCATCAGGTCGTAACGCCTCATGTCGGTCTCCAGCGTGCCGGTGAGCTGGATGGCGCTGGCATTGTTGATGCAGATGTCGATGCCGCCGAATTTTTCGACCGTCTTCGCCACCGCCTCGGCGACCTGGCTTTCCTCGCGGATGTCGCAGACGACGGCCAGCGCCCTGCCCCCGGCCGCCTCGATCTCGGCCGCCGCGGTATGGATCGTGCCCGGCAGCTTCGGATGCGGCGTGTCGGTCTTGGCGGCGATGGTGACGTTGGCACCGTCGCGCGCCGCGCGCAGCGCGATCGCCAGCCCGATGCCGCGCGACCCGCCGGAAATGAACAGCGTCTTGCCCTTGAGCGACATGGTCTTTCGCCTCCTCCTGTTTACCAAAAGTTTGTTGTGGCGGCCAAATGTGCGGCCGGCAAGGGGTGGGCAGGCTTGCGCAACGGAAGGGGGTGGCGCCTAATGGCGCGACTGCAACCGGAGATCGTATCATGCGTCTCGTCTTCGCCGCGCTCGGCGCCATGCTTCTCACCACCGCCGCGGCGCAGGCCGACGACTGCGCCAACGCGCAGGACCAGGCGACCATGGACAAATGCTCGGCCAAGGCGTTCGCCGAAGCCGACAAGAAACTCAACGCCGACTTCAGGGAGATCGAGAAGCGGCTGGGCGACGACGCCAAAGCAAAACACCTGCTGGTGCATGCGCAGCGCGCCTGGATCGCCTTCCGCGACGCCGAATGCGCTTTCAACGCCTCCGGCGTCGACGGCGGCAGCGCCTATCCGATGGTCTATTCCGAGTGCCAGGCGGCGCTCACCAATCAGCGGGTGAAGGACTTCAGGACCTATCTCTCCTGCGAGGAAGGCGACATGAGCTGCCCGGTGCCGGCGCAGTAGTGCGGCGCGCCTTATCCTCCCCCTTGTGGGAGGGTAAGGCGCGCCGCACCGCCGGGCATTTTCCGTGCCAAGGTCCCCCTCTCCGTCTCGGGCTACGCCCTCGACACCTCTCCCCCACTCCGTGGGGGAGAGGAACCCAGGCTGGAGGAGCGCCGGCATCGCGGCAGCGGTTCCTCGCCCCCGCAGGGGAGAGGTGTCGAGGGCGAAGCCCGAGACGGAGAGGGGGAAGCGCCGGGAGAGGAAGCGCCGGGGACAGTTTACTTTTTTCGGCCCGCGCGACCTTTGAACTGCTGCGGCCTTTCTGCCGAAAGAAAGTAAACTGTCCCCTGAGCATACGTCGTCCTCGCCACGCCCGGCACCGCCGTCTGGCCATTGAGAAGATCGGGAAGACGGGCGGCCGCGGGGTCGCGCATCTAAGTTTTAATGCGACCTCGCGGCCGCCCGTCCGGTGCTTTCGGCCGGTTCCGTTCCCCAACCAAGGCATCAGCCCGGCATGCGCCGGCGATATGCGTGTCGGCGGCGGACATACCCCGCCTGGTCCCCGTCTGGTGCGGGGAGTCTTGGGAACTCTGGACCGACCCCGGACTTCGCGGCCACGTTAGCCGCTACCCTCCGGACACCGATCCCTCCCCGCAGACCACCGTCATGATCGGCGTTCCCGCAGGAGGGACTGCCGGAGATTATGCACGAGGTCTGGAGCAAGGGGATAAAACCAGCGCGAAAAGCGCATGTTTCTTGCAGCGGCTATCGTAGCAACGGCAGGCAAGTGCCGGGGACAGTTTACTTTTTCCGCCCGCGCCGGCCTTGGAACGCCGCCGCTTTTCCGCGGAAAGAAAATAAATTGTCCCCTGCAATCTGTCCTTGCCCCCTCTCCGTCTCGGGCTACGCCCCCGACACCTCTCCCCCACTTCGTGGGGGCGAGGAAACACCAGGCAGGAAGCCTACCGCCACACCACCTCGGCCGCGGCCTCCGGGTCGGCCTGGAACTCGGCGGCGCGGGCGCAGGCCTTGCTGACGTCGTCGGCCATGGCGGCAAGCTCGCCGCCGACCAGCACGCCGTAAATCACCAGCACGTGCTGATCGTGATAGGTCTTCTGCGCGTCGGTCATCTTTGCCGCGTCGGCGGGCGCCAGCGCCTCGAAGGCCGTCTTCATCTTGGTGTCGTCGAGCACGAAACCGTCGCAGGCGGCGGCGATGGCCGCCTGGTGTGCAATCAGTTGCAGCTTGGTCGTCTGCTCGCGCGTCAGCGCGCCTTCCAAGAGGTCGACGGCGTGCAGGCGCACGAAGGCGGTGTCGGGCTCGTCGGCCAGCGCGGGCTGGGCGGCTGAGGCGGACAGGGCGGCGGCGAGGCAGAGGGCCGGAAAATGGCGCATGGCGAAAATCCCCAAAACAATCAGAAGACGCGGTGCGTCCAGGACGGCAGGAAGTCGCCGTCATTGTCGTAGCAGGCGCCCTCGCGCGGATAGCAGACCACGCCGCGCGCCGGGGAAAACGGCGCGGCCGGCTGGTAGGCGGGCGCGGGCGGGATGTACTGGTCGCGATGGTGGTGGTCGTGCGAGATGGCGGCGGCCGCGATGCCGCCCAGCACCAGCCCGCCGACCAGCGCGGCCGTGTCGTCGGAATGCCAGTGGCGGGCAAGCCCCGGCACCGTCATCGACAAGGCGAGCGCTCCCGCCAGTGCCAGTCTCGCCAGTGTCCCGCGCATCGGCGCCCCTCCCGATTTGTTGATGGTGGCGGGAGAGTATGCCGGGCGAAGCGGCGGTGGCAAGCGGGGATGGGGCCGATAGATGGCTTGGCGAACGGCTACTCGCCCGGATGCGGATGTTCGCCCGGTTTCGGACGTTCATCATCCCAGGTCCGTATCCAGAGCAACCCCAGGCCCGCAATGACGAGAGCGCCGACCGGCATGATGAGTAGGGAAAGCATCTGGATGGTGGTCATGGCAATAGCCTCTTGAGCACCAGGCTCGCCATCCAATGTAGTGCGGCTGACACGACAAGACAAATCACGCTGACGACCACAACCGATATCGTCGAGCTGTTCGTCACGGTACCGTACAGCGTCGAGAAAACTGGAGCCAAGCCGCCGACCGCGAAAAGTGCGATGGCCAAGCCGTTGAGATAGGTAGCGAAAAGCTTCAGGCGCTCATTACGGATCAGACTCATGGCGTCGGAAATCCCCCGAGCGCACTTCACACGAGAGCCGCAGCGGGGTCAACGCGCCGCAAATCGACGACAGCTCCCATTATGGATGGCGCACTTCCGCGGCGACCCCACCCGGCGCGCTGCGCGCGCCCACCTCCCCTCAAGGGGGAGGTGGGCGTCGGCGCATCAGAAATAAGATTGCAGCGGCCTGACCTCGAGGCTGCCGGCCTTGAGCGCGGCGATGGCTTCGGCGACCGCGGCCATGCCGGAGAGCGTGGTGTAATACGGCACCTTCTGCATCAGCGTGGCGCGGCGCAGCGATTTGGAGTCCGACACCGCCTTCTGGCCGTCGGTGGTGTTGAAGACGATCTGCACCTGCCGGTTGCGGATGGCGTCCTCGATGTGCGGGCGGCCCTCCAGCACCTTGTTGATCTTCTGCGCCTCGACGCCGTTTTCGACCAGGAAGCGGGCGGTGCCGGAAGTCGCCAGCACCTTGAAGCCCAGCCCGGCCAGCCGCTTGACCGCCGGCAGGATGCCCGCCTTGTCCTCGTCGCGCACCGACACGAACAGCGTGCCCGAGCGGGGGAGATCGATGTTGGCGCCGAGCTGGCTCTTGGCGAAGGCCATGGCGAAGTCGCGATCCAGCCCCATCACCTCGCCCGTCGACTTCATCTCCGGGCCGAGCAGGATGTCGACGCCTGGGAAGCGGGCGAACGGGAACACCGCCTCCTTGACGGCGACGTGGCCTGGGTTGCGGGCGTCCGGCTTGGCGCCGTAATGGGCGAAGGCATCGTCCAAGGTCTCGCCGGCCATGATGCGCGCCGCGATCTTGGCGATCGGCTTGCCGACGGTCTTGGCCACGAACGGCACGGTGCGGCTGGCGCGCGGGTTAACCTCCAGCACGAAGATGGTGCCGTCCTTCACCGCGTACTGCACGTTCATCAGCCCGCCGACGTTCAGCGCCTTGGCAAGTGCCGCCGTCTGGCGCTCCAGCTCGTCGACCAGCTCCGGGGCGAGCGAGTGGACGGGCAGCGAGCAGGCCGAGTCGCCTGAGTGGATGCCGGCTTCCTCGATATGCTCCATGATGCCGGAGACGTAGGTGTCTTTGCCGTCGCACAGGCAGTCGACGTCGACCTCGATGGCGCCCGACAGATAGGTGTCGAACAGCAGCGGGTTCTTGCCCAACAGCGTGTTGATCTGGCCGGTCTTGTCGTTGGGATATTTCTGCTTGATGTCTTCCGGCACCAGGCCGGGCACGGTGTCGAGCAGGTAGGTCTGCAGCATGCCCTCGTCGTGGATGATCTGCATTGCGCGGCCGCCGAGCACGTAGGACGGGCGCACCACCAGCGGGAAGCCGAGCTCGGTGGCGACGGTGCGCGCCTGCTCGACCGACCAGGCGATGCCGTTCTTCGGTTGGGTGAGGTCGAGCTTGCGCAGGAGCTTCTGGAAGCGGTCGCGGTCCTCGGCAAGGTCGATCATGTCGGGCGAGGTGCCGAGGATCGGGATGCCGGCCTTCTCCAGCGCGTCGGCGAGTTTCAAGGGCGTCTGCCCGCCGAACTGCACGATGACGCCGTGCAGCGTGCCGGCGGCCTGCTCGGCGCGGAGAATCTCCAGCACGTCCTCGGCCGTCAGCGGCTCGAAATAAAGGCGGTCGGAGGTGTCGTAGTCTGTGGAGACGGTCTCCGGGTTGCAGTTGACCATGATCGCTTCATAGCCGGCGTCGCGCAGCGCGAAGGCGGCGTGGCAGCAGCAATAGTCGAACTCGATGCCCTGGCCGATGCGGTTGGGTCCGCCGCCGAGGATGACGACCTTCTTCCGGTCGGAAACCTCAGCTTCGGAGCGGGTCTCGCCGGCGAAGGGAACCTCGTAGGTCGAATACATGTAGGGCGTCGGCGAGGCGAATTCGGCGGCGCAGGTGTCGATGCGCTTGTAGACCGGATGCACGCCGAGCCTTTCGCGCAGCTTCGCCACCTCGGAGGCTTCGCGGCGGGCGAGCGAGGCGAGGCGGGCGTCGGAAAAGCCCATGCCCTTCAGCATGCGCAGATTGTCGGCATCCTCCGGCAGGCCGTGCTCGCGCACACGCTGTTCCATGGCGATGATGCCGTCGATCTGTTCGAGGAACCACGGGTCGATGCGGCACATCTGGTGGACGTCCTCCAGCGAGGTGCCCATGCGGATCGCCTGCGCCACCATGCGCAGGCGATCGGGCGTCGGCGTGCCCAGCGCGGCGCGGATGGCGTTCTTCGCTTCCGGGCCGTCGGCGCCGGGGATCTCGATCTCGTCGAGGCCGGTGAGGCCGGTTTCAAGTCCGCGCAGCGCCTTCTGCAGCGATTCCTGAAAGGTGCGGCCGATCGCCATGACCTCGCCGACCGACTTCATGGCCGTGGTCAGCACCGGTTCGGCACCCGGGAATTTCTCGAAGGCGAAGCGCGGGATTTTCGTGACGACATAGTCGATGGAGGGTTCGAACGACGCAGGGGTGGCGCCGCCGGTGATGTCGTTCTCCAGCTCGTCCAGCGTGTAGCCGACCGCCAGCTTCGCCGCGATTTTTGCGATCGGGAAACCGGTGGCCTTGGAGGCAAGCGCCGAGGAGCGCGACACGCGCGGGTTCATCTCGATGACGACGAGGCGGCCGTCGGCCGGGTTGACGGCGAACTGCACGTTGGAGCCGCCGGTCTCCACGCCGATCTCGCGCAGCACCGCTATGCTCGCGTTGCGCATGATCTGGTATTCCTTGTCGGTCAAGGTCAGCGCCGGCGCGACAGTGATCGAATCGCCGGTATGCACGCCCATCGGGTCGATGTTCTCGATCGAGCAGACGATGATGCAATTGTCCGCGCGGTCGCGGACGACCTCCATCTCGTATTCCTTCCAGCCGAGCACGCTCTCCTCGATCAGCACCTCGGTGGTGGGCGAGGCGTCGAGGCCGGACTGCACGATGTCGAAGAATTCGGCGCGGTTGTAGGCGATGCCGCCGCCGGTGCCGCCCATGGTGAAGGACGGGCGGATGATGGCGGGCAGGCCGACATGGTCGAGTGCCTGCGCGGCGATCGCCATGGCGTGGCTGATGTAGCGCTGCTTGCGGTCGCCCTCGCCGAGATTCCAGCTTGTTTCGAGCGCGTCGAGCGCGGCGTCGAGGTTGTCCGGCTTCTCGGCCTTCAGCGCGGCGCGCTCGGCCTCGTGCGTCTTGCGGTCGGCGTCCTTGACGGCCGAGGCATTGGCCAGCATCGATTTCGGCGTCTCCAGGCCGATCTTCTGCATCGCCTCGCGGAACAGCGAGCGGTCCTCGGCCTTGTCGATCGCCGCGGCGTCGGCGCCGATCATCTCGACATTGTAGCGGTCCAGCACGCCCATGCGGCGCAGCGACAGCGCGGTGTTGAGCGCGGTCTGGCCGCCCATGGTCGGCAAGAGCGCGTCCGGCCGCTCCTTGGCGATGATCTTTGCCACCACTTCCGGCGTGATCGGCTCGATATAGGTGGCGTCGGCCAGCTCCGGGTCGGTCATGATGGTGGCCGGGTTGGAATTGACCAGGATGACGCGGAAACCTTCGTCCTTGAGCGCCTTGCAGGCCTGGGTGCCGGAATAGTCGAACTCGCAGGCCTGGCCGATGACGATCGGGCCGGCGCCGATGATCAGGATCGATTTGATATCGGTGCGTTTCGGCATGGCTCGCTCGTCGATCTGGCCCCGCGCGAAAGACCGGTACGGGCGTGCCCGGCCGGTGCGCGAGAGAAATTCAGGTGTCAGGCTAGGCGGGCCTTATAGGGGAGAGTTTTCCGCTATGTAACCCCGAAAATGTGTATGCCCGCCCTGCGAAGGCGGGCAGCGAACCCTCAGGCGCCAGCGGCTGCGGGAGAGTTCCCGTCCAGGACAGGACGAGCACGACCCCGCCGGGCAGAATCACCGTTCGCGGACGAAGGAACCGCCCCTGCTGCGCGACACGTTCCACACGAGCCCGGCCACCAGCAGCAGGCATGCGATCGCCGCAGCGACAACGCCTACGAACGCCTGGTCGAATGCCGCGCGGGCAAGCGTGGCGACCTGCACGGACTGGCCGGCCGGCAGCGTGGCCGCGAGCATGAGGGCTTCGTCGAGACTGTCGCGCGCCTGCGGAGCGATCGCCATGCCCGCGGGGACGATCATCGCGCTGGTATAGAGAAGCGACATGAGGCTGCCGAGCAGCGCGATGCCGAGCGCTCCGCCGAGTTCGTAGGAGACTTCCTCGACGGAGGCTGCCATGCCCGCCCTCTCCTCCGGCGCCGAAAGCATGATGGCGCTGGAGGCCGCCGTCATCGCCGCTCCGAGCCCGAAACCCATGACCGCGAGCGGCGTGAGCCACACCCCCGTCGGTCCGTCATAGGCCAGGAGAAACGCCGCAAGCGCGACGCCGGTCAGCAGGAGGGAACCCATCAGGATGCGGGCCGGCTCGACCCAGGGCAAGGCCAGCCCGGTGAGCGGACCCGCCACGAAGGCGGCCAGCGGGATCGGCAGGATCAGCAGACCCGCCTCGAGCGGTGAGTATCCGAGCACGAGCTGCAGCCGCTGGCTGAACACCAGCTCGACGCCGACAAGCGCACCCGACGCCACCAGCGCGGTCGCCACGCCCGAGGAGAAGCGCGGATCGGCAAACAGCGAGAAGTCGATCAGCGGCGCTGCGCTGCGGCGCTGCCGGCGCACGAACACGATCAGGGCTGCCGCGCCGAGCGCGAACGCGGCAGCGGCGGCGATCCAGGACGGATCGCGCTTGCTGAGTTCCTTGACGGCATAGACGACGCCGATCAGGCCGACCATCACCTGCACCGAGCCCACCAGGTCCCAGGGACGGCTGGCGTCGCCGGGGCGGGTTGCGAGCAGCAGGGCGCTCGCGGTCAGCGCCAGAAGCACGACCGGCACGTTGATCAGGAAGACCGAGCCCCACCAGAAATATTCGAGCAGCAGCCCGCCGACGACCGGACCGAGCGCGGCGCCGCCGGAGGCGACGGCGGCCCAGATGCCGATGGCGAATGCGCGCTCCTTCTCGTCGGTGAAGGTGAGGCGGATCAGCGAGAGCGTAGCGGGCATCATCATGGCCGCGCCGACGGCGAGGAGCACGCGGGCGGCGATCAGGGCCGCGGACGACGGTGCGAAGGCCGCTCCCAGGGACGCAGCACCGAAGACGACGAGGCCCGCCATGAACATCCGCTTGTGGCCCAGCCTGTCGCCGAGCGTGCCGAGGCCCGGCAGCAGCCCCGCCACGACCAGCGGATAGGCGTTGACGATCCAGAGCTTCTCCGTGGCCGTGGCGGCGAGGTCGTGGGTGAGCGTCGGCAGCGCCGTGTAGAGCACCGTCATGTCGATGACGATCAGGAAAAGGGCGCTGGAGACTATGCAGAGGACCAGCCATCGGTTTTGGTGCGACATCGGATTTTCCTTCGACATGCGCCGGTTGCCGGCACATGGCTGCCGATATAAATACGATCGTATTGAAATGGAAGAGGCTAATGGCTGGGCGCCCGCGAAGCATCGACAGGGACAAGGTTCTGGATGCCGCCGAGGCACTTGTGGCGCAGACGGGCGCCGCCGCTCTGAGCTTCGAAGCCGTGGCCAAGGCGGCCGGAATCACGAAGAGCGGCGTGCAATACTGCTTCGGAACCAAGGAGAACCTGATCCGCTCGATGATCCAGCGCTGGGGCGATTCCTTCGAACGCGACGTGATGCAGCGGATCGGCGAGGACAGGTCGCCGCGCTCCGTCATCCGCGGGCATCTGGAGGCGACGCGCGACGGCGACGAGTCCGAATACTCCCGTTCGGCGGCGATGATGACGGCGCTGCTTCAGCGCCCCGATCAGGTGGCGGCAAGCCGGGCCTGGTACACCAGCCGCCTCTCCCAGCTGGACATGACGGATCGGGCGGACCGGCGCGCCGCCCTGGCTTTCCTCGCCGGCGAGGGTGCGTTCATGCTGCGAACGTTCGGGTTGATCGATCTCGACGATGCGCAATGGGATGCGCTGTTCGCCGACATGCTGTCGGTCGCCGGCGAGGATGAGTCGCCCGGCAGGTAAGGATTAGGGACCGGTCACCTCGCTTCGGGACCGGTCACCCCGCTTCGCTCGACCATGCTCCGGTTCGGGACCCGACTCAGGCGTCCTGTCCGTCAGCCGCGCCGCGCCGCCTCGATCGCGGCGACGTCGATCTTCCGCATGTCCAACATCGCCTCGAAGGCGCGCTTCGCCTCGGCGCCGCCGGCCGCCATCGCCTCCGTCAGCACGCGCGGCGTGATCTGCCAGGAGACGCCCCATCTGTCCTTGCACCAGCCGCACGCGCTTTCCTGGCCGCCATTGCCGACGATGGCGTTCCAGTAGCGGTCGGTCTCCTCCTGGTCGTCGGTGGCGATCTGGAACGAGAAGGCTTCGTTGTGCTTGAATATCGGTCCGCCATTGAGACCGATGCAGGAAATGCCGGCGACCGTGAAATCGACCGTCAGCACGTCGCCCTCCTTGCCGGACGGGTAGTCGCCAGGAGCACGGTGCACCGCATGCACGGCGCTGTCCGGAAAAACCCCTGCATAGAAGCGGGCGGCAGCCTCGGCGTCTTTGTCGTACCACAGGCAGATCGTGTTCTTGGCAATTTGCATTGCTAGTCCTCTCTCTTGAAACCTACTCGGTCCTGATTTCCGCGCACTGGGAGCGGTTCACAGCCGTCGCAACAATGCACAACGTTCACAGAATGCGCTGGCACCATCCGACGTTCCGCCGGCAATGCCTGAAAGGTGCGATATCAGGACCGCCGCTTCCAGGGCCAGATGCGGGCAGCGTTTCGATCAGGACGCGGCCTGCCGGCGGCTTCGAACCAGCCATCCCACTTCGCTCGATCCGGGAGACGGCTGGCTCGGGACCGAGCGAGCCACCCCTACCCGCCGAACGCCAGCGCGTCGGGGATCTCGAAGCGCTCGGCCTTGCCGATGCGGATGATGTTGAGTTCGGCCTCGCGGGTGTAGCTCACCGGGTCAGGCGCATCGGAGGTATCGGCCCGGCCGTTGCGGAAGCTGATCACACGCTGGCCGCCGTCCGGCCATGTGACGGTGACCGTCGCCTCCTTCTCCGCATCCCGCCGCACGGAGGCGGCGCACATGCGCATCGGCTGCCCATAATAGCGTGAGCAGGGAATCTCGGCGGCCGCATCGACCCTGGCCGGCTCCGCTTCCGCCGGCGGCTCGCCTTCTTCTGCCGGCGGGACGGCGCTCGCCTCGTCCTGCGGCGCCAGGCCGGGATCGTCGGCGAGCGTTTCGTGCAGGTAGCGCCCGGCGACGAAGCCGGTGATCCTGGGAGCCTCGACCGTCTCGACCTCGCACCAGCTATTGCCGTTGACGTCGCTGCAGCCGAGATTGCGCAGCAGCGCGCCGTTTGGCAGGCGCCCCACCACCCTGCCGCCCGCCGAGGCCGTGGCGCGGACGTTCAGGAGGTCGTTGCTGGCGACACCTTCGACCACAAAGAAGCCGGCAGCCTCCTCGGATATTTGCGGACGAGCCTCGGTCTGCGCCATCGACGGACCGGCGGCCGGCAACAGAAGACAGGCCGCAAGGGCCAGAAGAAATCCACAGCGCATGGCGGTTCCACGGCTAAACAAGGCCGGATGCCACCGTGCCGCGCGTTCGAGCCGGCCCTTCGGCATCCGTTCGGGAGTCCGCCATATCATATCCAGGCCGGTCGCCGGAACGGCAAGCTTGCCCGTCATCACACCGGCAGCGTCTCGACGGCCGGAGCGCTCTGCACCCCGCCCTCGCCGCGCCGCGAAATCCGGTAGACGCTCGCCGGCGGGATGTTGCGCATGGTCCGGCCGATCTGGACGGACTGCAGGCCGAGCCGGTCCAGGATCGCGTTGGGCACGGGACAGCGCGGGCCGTAGGTGAACTGATAGAAGCTGCCGCCGGGGCGCAGGCAGGAAAAGGCGCCGGCAAGGATCGCTTCCACCTTGGCCTGCGGCATCGACAGGAGCGGCAGGCCGCTGACCACCGCGCCGGCCGGGCGCTCGGCGAAGAGGCCGGTCGCGCCGATCGCCGCGGCGTCGATGGACAGGATATTTGCCGCGGGAAAGCGCAGCCTGAGCAGCCGCGCGAAGTCCGGGCCGAACTCCACCAGGGTGAGATCGCTTTCGCTGAGCCCGCGCGCCAGCAGCGCGCGGGTGAACACGCCAGTGCCGGGGCCGAGCTCGAGCACCGGCGCGTCGGCGGGGGAGATTTCGCAGGTGATCAGCCGCGACAGGGCCGGTCCCGAGGGCGCCACCGCAGCGACGCGCAGCGGGGCCGCCAGCCAGGAACGAAGGAAGCGGAAGAAATCCGCCTGGACGCAATCTGCGGTCATGAAGTCCCTCTCGTCACGGCCCCGCCTGACGTTGCGGCACAATCCCCGATTCCATGGCGGGATTAGGGCAAGCACCCCGGCTCCCGCGCCGACCGGATCGGCCGGCGATCATGCAGGGCCGCCATTGCGGCTGTGTGACAGCACGCTGGGTGGAGAGCATCACGCCTTCCGAATATGCCGACGCCTGGCAACGGCCGCGAGCAGAAGCAGCGGGATTGCCGGGGCCGACGATCTGGATCGCAATGAGGCCGGTTTCGCCGAGCCAGCCGCCGAGATGCGAGAACGACGACGTCGCGCCTATGCCCGCCCCCGCAGTAGCCGATGTCGAGGAGGCCTGGCCGTACATGAGGCATCCAGGATCAACCCTGGTCCGGCAAGCTCCGGAGGAACCCGATTATCGCCGCGTTGACCTCGTCCGGCCGCTCCTGCTGGGTCCAATGCCCGCAGCCCGGCAGCATCAGCGTCTCGCGGAGCTGCGGGACGAAAAGCTTGAGATTGGCCAGCAGCCGATCCATACCGGGGAAGGCCACCACCAGGTCGCGGTCGCCGGCCATATAGAGGGCGGGAACGTTGACCCGCGCCCCTGCAAAGGGCGCCATCAGCTCCCAGTTCCGGTCGATGTTGCGGTACCAGTTGAGGCCCCCGGCAAAGCCGGTGCGCTCGAATTCGCCGGCGTAGACATCGATGTCGCTTTCGCCGAGCCAGTGCGGCAGCATCGCTGGCGCTTCGACGCCCTGCAGGATGCCGGCGCTGCGCGGGACCATGCTGATTCCGGCGCCCGCGCCCGTACCCTCTCCCGATACGGCGTAGAGCATGGTGCGCACCGTAGCCCGAGGGTCGCGTTCCAGCTCCGCCTCGGCGACGCCGGGCTCCTGGAAATAGAGCTGGTAGAACTGGGAATCCGCCGTGCGCGGCATGAGGCTGGTCGGGCGCGCATTGGCGCGCGGCCGGAACGGCACGCTGAGGCCGACGACGGCGCGAAAGCGGTCCGGCCGCAGCAGCGCCGCATGCCAGGCGACAGGGGCGCCCCAGTCGTGGCCGACGATGACGGCGCTGGGCGCTTCCAGGGCGTCGAGAAGGCCGACCATGTCGCCGACCAGGTGAAGGATCGTGTACTGCTCGATCGTCTCCGGCCGATCGCTCTTGCCGTAGCCCCGCATGTCCGGGGCGACGGCGTGAAAACCGGCCGCCGCGAGCGCGCCCAGCTGATGGCGCCAGGAATACCAGGATTCGGGAAAGCCGTGGCACAGGAGCACCAGCGGCCCCTCTCCCTGCTCGGCCACGTTGAGCCGGATGCCGTTGGTTTCAACGATTCGCTGCGTCGGTTCGCTCATGCCTCTCACGCTCGCGTTCCGCCTCAGATTAATGGCAGACCAGGCAAGCCGCAACGAGTGGGCCGAGCGAACCGAACGGCAAGTCTCGGAGGGCGGTTCAGCCGCCGGCGAGCTTGACCAGCATCTTGCCGGTGTTGTCGCCGGAAAACAGGCCGATGAACGCTTTTGGTGCGTTCTCCAGCCCCTCGACCACCGTATCGCGCGACTGGATGCGGCCCTCGGCAAGCCAGCCGAGCATCTCGCGCGTGAACCGCGGCGTGAGGTCGGGATGGTCGAGGATGATGTAGCCTTGCATCTTGATGCGCTTGGCGATCAGCGCGGTCATGTTGCGCGGGCCTGGAGGCGGAGTCTCGTCGTTGTACTGCGCGATCATCCCGCAGATGACGAAGCGGGCGAACCTGTTGGCGACGGCAAGCGCGGCATCGAGATGATCGCCGCCGACATTGTCGAAATAGACGTCGATTCCCTCGGGCGCTGCCTCGGCAAGCGCTTTGGTGAGGTCCCCGGCGGCGCGATAGTTGATGACGGCATCGGCGCCGAGTTCGTCGCGCACCCAACGCGCCTTGTCCTCCGTGCCGACCGACCCGACGACGCGGGCGCCCTTGATCTTGGCGATCTGCACAGCCATCGAGCCGACGGCGCCGGCCGCCGCCGAGACGAAAACCGTGTCTCCCTCCTTCAGCCCGGCGATATGCAGAAGTCCGGCATGCGCGGTCTGACCGGGCACGCCGAGCGGACCGAGCCAGGCCTGGAGCGGCGCGGCGGGATCGATTTTGCCCGCCGTCGCGGCGTCGATCACGGCGCGGTCGCGCCAGCCGGAGAAATGGGTGACGACGGCGCCCGGCGCGAAGCCCGGCGCGGCGGACTGCTCGACCACGCCGACGGCCGCGCCCTCGAGCGGCTGGCCGACCTGAAACGGCGCGATGTAGCTGGGGCGGTCGACCATGCGGCCGCGCATATAGGGATCGACCGACATCCACAGCGTGCGGACGAGGAGCTGGCCTTCGGCGGGCACCGGCAGGCGGCGCTCGACCAACTAGAAGTTTTCCGGACCGGGCAGGCCGGCCGGGCGGCTCTTCAGGTGGATTTCGCGGGCTGCAATGGTCACGAGAATCTCCTATATAGGAAGCTAAGAGAAGTAACTTACCACCAGTAAGTTACTTCTGGTAATATGCGCCGCGATGGAGCGATGTCAAGCCGAGCGCCGGATGCGGTGTGGGCCACACAAGTCGGAATGACTGGAACAGCAGCAAAAAAACTGCCGAGGGCGGAGCGGCGCGAGCAGTTGCTCGAGACCGCCCAGGCGATCATGGGCGAGACAGGCACCGACGCATTGACGCTCGGCTATCTGGCCGAGCGCGCCGGCGTCAGCAAGCCGATCGCCTACGAGCATTTCGGCACGCGCGCCGGTCTCCTGATCGCCATCTGCAGCGCCTATGACAAGCGGCAGATGCAGGCGCAGCGCGAGGCGCTGGCCGCCGGCGGCGAGACGCTGGAGGATGTCGCCTCGATCTTCGCCTCGTCCTATGTGAGCTGCGTGCTCGACATGGGCCCCGCGATGGGCGCCGCCTTCGCCGCGCTGTCGGCGACGGAGGAGACGGCCGATTTCCGGCAGTCGCTGCGGCGCGGCTATGTCGAGCGCTACCGGGAAGGTTTTAGCCGCTTCGTGGAACTGCCGCCGAACGACACGGCCGTGCTGCTTGGCTGTCTCGGCGCGGCCGAAGCGCTGGCGCAAGACGCCGCGGCGGGCCGCGTCTCGCGCGACGAGGCGGTGGAGGCGCTGGCGGGCATGTTCACGGCGACGCTGAAGCGCTATCCGGCCAAGGCCGGTTGATACTCAGGCCAGAGCGGGCGGACGCTCGGATGAGCCGCAGGATGAAGATGGGCTCCGCGACCGGATCAAGCCTCCCCGCTTATAAAACCCGTGCGCAGGCCTTCCGCCCATTCCGGGCGGCCGGCTTCGGCGGCATGTTTGGCCGCCGCTTCATGGTCGTAGCGGACCGCGATCGCCTGGAAGCTGAAATCCTTGCCGTCGGTCTCGACGAGGCCATAGCGGGCGTGCGGCGAGCCCTGTTCCGAGCGATGCGCCGGCTCGGCCGGGTCGAAATAGGCCGGACAGCCGACGCTGCCCGGATTGAAGACGATCGGGCCGCCGGGCAATTCGACCAGTTCGGGACGATGGCTGTGGCCGGCGAGCACCAGCCGGACGGCCGGGTCGAGACCTTCCAGGCGGCGGGCGATGGTCGCCATCGGCGCGCGGACGAGGCTTCCGTCGACGATGTTTTCGGTCAGATATTTTTCGTCGTGGTCCGGCCGGGCGTGGAAGGCGAGGATGGAGGGCGCGGGGCTGACCTGTAGCGGCAGGCCGGCGAGCCAGTCGCGTTGCGCCTGCGACAGCCGGTCGTGGGCAAAGCGGTCCGACGGACCCATCGCGTCGAGCGGATCGAGCGGCACGCGGCGGTCGTGATTGCCGCGCACCGTCGGCCAGGCGAGCGACATCAGCCGCCCGACCGTCTCGCGCGGCCACAGCGGGCCGGAAGCGCAATCGCCGAGATTGACGGTCAAGTCGGCGCCGCCGCGCCGGGCGAGGTCGGCAAGAACGGCCTCGAGGGCGAGTATATTGCCGTGGATGTCGGCGATAACCGCGATCCGCATCTCTACCCGACCGATCCCTTCGTGGCCTCGCCGTCGCGTTCGAGTTGGCGCAGCTCGACCCTGGCGACCTCCCGCATGTCGAAGGGAATGGCGGCCGCGCTGGCCAGGATCGAATCGAGCAGGCCGGGGAAGCGCGCGTCTAGATCGGCGCGGCGCAGCGAGATCAGCCGGTTGACGCCGCGCACTTCAGTGCGCGTGATGCCGGCTTCCCTCAGCTTGGCAAGGTGATAGCTGATGTTGGTCTTCGAGCCGAGGTCGAGGAAGCGGCTGCAGTTGATCTCGAAATCCTCGTTGCGGGCGAGATAGCCGACGATCGACAGCCGTGTCTGGTCGCCGAGCACGGACAGCACGGTCGCCAGGTCGATCTGTTCGGCCGATGGATGAAAGAGCGACATTCCGGACCAATTCCGACATTTCGACGCCCGCCGGTCTCCTGACACGGGCTGGCGGGAGCCATGCGTAACAATAGTCTGGCACATTGACATAGGCGCCGATCGGGCTCAATAGTTCAATGAATTTTGAACTAAGGATCTCCCATGGACAGACGTCTCGTCTGGCTCGCCGTCGGCGCCTTCGCCACGAGCACGGTGGCATTCGTGTTCGCGGGGCTGCTGCCGCTGATCTCGGCCTCGGCCGGCATTTCCGTGTCGGATGCCGGCCATCTGGTCACCGTCTATTCGCTCGCCTATGCGATCGGCACGCCGATCCTGTCAACATTCGCCGGTGCCGCCGACCGGCGCCGCGTCATCGCCGCCGCGCTGCTTGCCTTCATCGCCGGCAACGCAGCGGCGGCGTCCAGCGGCTCCTTCGCCACCCTGCTCGCCGCGCAGATCGTCATGGGCGCCTCGGCCGGCCTGTTCGCCTCCACCGCCCAGGCGACGGCGGTGGCGCTGGCAGGCCCCGAGCACCGCGCCCGCGCGGTGGCCACCGTGCTCGGCGGCACCACCTTCGCGGTGGCGCTCGGCGCGCCGCTCGCCTCGCTGGTCGGCAGCCTCGCCGGCTGGCGGGCGGCCTATCTGGTGGTGGCGGGACTGGCGCTGCTCTGCCTTGCCGTGCTGTGGCTGCGCCTGCCGCGCGGCCTGCCCGGCCTGAAACTGTCGCTGCGGGAACGGCTGGCCGCTCTCGGCCGGCCGGGCATCCTGCCCTCGCTGGCGGTTACCCTGCTCTACCTTACCGGCGGCTTCATCATCATCGCCTATCTCGGCCCGCTCGCCACCGAGGGCGCGGGACTGCCGGTCGCCATGCTGCCGGCGCTGCTGCTCACCTTCGGCATCGGCGCGATCGCCGGCAACTACGCCAGCGGCCAGCTCGCCGATCGCCTTGGCCCCGGCCGGATGATCGTCATGGCGCTGCTCGCTTCTTCGGCGATCTGCGCATCGATGACCGCGATCCTGGAGCTGCTGCCGCCGGAGATCGCCGGCCCGGCGCTGGTCGCGATCATGCTTCCCTGGGGCTTCGTCGGCTGGACGTTCCCACCCGCCCAGGCCAGCCGGCTGGTCGGCCACGCGCCCGAACTCGCCAACCTGACGCTGCCGCTCAACGTGTCGGCCATGTATTTCGGCATCGCGCTGGGCAGCTTCATCGGCGGAAGGTTGCTGGAGGCCGCTCCGGTGGCGGAGCTCGGCATCGCCGCGGCCGCCTTCCCGCTCGCCGCGCTCGCCGTCATCGCCCTGACGCGCCGCGGCACGGCGCGCGTGCCGGCGGCCTGAGCCGGCACGGACGTCTGGCGGCCGCGGCATGCGGTAAAGTCCCAGTGCCGGATGCAGCGTTTTCGAGAATTTCGAGTCCCGTTTAACTACTTTTTGACGACGGACCGAAAGTGATACTTAAAGGTTACATGCCATCGTCGGATTTTGGCAGGCCCCGGCCGTTCCGGTGCGAGTGGCAACCTTGATAAACTTCGGCCAGATTTCACGAAGCTTGATCTCGCCCGGCACCTTTCCAGCTGTCGTCGCCGTCATCGGTATAGCCCTGCTCGGCATCTTCGCCGACCATCAGAACAGAATCGTCTCCGAACAAGCGCTGCGCGCCCAGGTTCTCGCCAAGATCAACCTGGTCCGCGCCAAGTTGGAAGGCAATATCCACGGCAACGCCCAACTGGTGCGCGGCCTCGTCGCCATGGTCGCCGCCGAACCGGACATCGACCAGCGGCGCTTCGGCGAACTGGCGAAACGCCTGTTCGACGGGACCAACCAGCTCCGCAACGTCGTCGCCGCCCCCGACCTCGTGGTCACCATGGTCCATCCCGCCGACGGCAACGAGCGGGTGGTCGGCCTCGACTATCGCACCAATCCCGCCCAGCGGGAGGCCGCGCTTCGCGCCCGCGACAGCCGGCGGATGGTCCTCACCGGTCCGGTCGACCTGGTGCAGGGCGGACAAGGGCTGATCGGCAGGTTTCCGGTGTTCGTCGGCGACGATGGGGGACGGCGCTTCTGGGGCCTGGTGTCGGCGGTGATCGATATCGACAAGCTCTATCGCGACAGCGGACTGCTGGAGGATCACGGCGTCGAGATCGCCCTGCTCCGCCGCGAGGCGCCCGCAAGCGCCCCGTTCTTCGGGCGTCAAGGCATTACCGAGGAAGACCCTGTCGTGATGGACGTGTCCATGCCCTTCGGTACCTGGCAGATCGCGGCGGTGCCGCGGGGAGGCTGGGATGGCGAGCCCGGCAATGCCTGGCTGCTGCGCGCCCTGATCCTCGCCGCCGGCGTCCTGGTCGTCATCCCCATCGCTTTCGCCGGCAGATTCTATGCCCAGCGCCAGCGCAACTATCTTGCCCTGCAGGACAGCGAGACGCGTCTGCGCCGGCTCTCGAACCGCCTCGAGCTCGCCCTCAGCGCCTCGCATATCGGCGTGTGGGAACTCGACCTCGCCACCAACGAGCTGATCTGGGACGACCGGCTTTCCGATATCTACGGCCTGGGCGGATCGGGCGGGCCGCGCAACTACAGGGATTGGCTGGCGGTGCTGCATCCCGACGACATCGCGCGCGCCGACGCCGATTTCCACCGCCAGGTCGCGGAAGACAGGCCGCATTCGTCCAGATACAGGATCATCCGTCCCGATGGGACGGTGCGCCACATCCGCACTCACGCTACCATCGTCCACCATCCACGCGACACGCCGCGCATGATCGGGGCGGAATGGGACGTCACCGACGACGTGACGCTCAACAAGGACCTGGAAAAGGCCAAGGTGCTGGCGGAGAAGCGGAGCGCCCAGCTTGAAGCAGCCCGGGCCCGCATCGAGCACATCGCCCAGCACGACGCTCTGACGGGTCTGCCGAACCGCCGCTATCTCGACCAGGAACTCGAACGGCTGGCGGCGGCGTGCGCCCGCGACGGCCGGCGCATCGCGCTGCTGCACATCGATCTCGACCGCTTCAAGCAGATCAACGACACGCTCGGCCATGTCGCGGGGGATGCCATGCTGGTCCACGCCTCGCAGGTGCTGAAGCAGAACGTGCGCAGCGACGACTTCGTCGCCCGCATCGGCGGCGACGAATTCGTGGTCGTCTGCGTCGGCCGGCCGGGCAGCGACAATATCGAGGAGATCGCCCGCCGCATCGTCCGGGAGATGCGCCGCCCCGTCGCCTATCAAGGCCACCAATGCCGCTTCGGCGTCAGCATCGGCATCGCCGTCGAGGAAGGCGCCGGGATCGATCCGGGACGCCTGCTGGTCAACGCCGACATCGCGCTCTACCGGGCCAAGAACCGCGGCCGCAACCGGCACGAATTCTTCGACGAAGCGTTGCAGGCTGAGATCGTGCGTACCAAGAAACTCGCCGACGACATCCTGCGCGGGCTGGAGCGCAACGAGTTCATCGCCCACTACCAGCCGCAGTTCGACGCCCGCACGCGTGAGATCGCCGGCGTCGAGGCGCTGGTGCGCTGGGCCCATCCGACCGAGGGCCTGCTCACGCCCGACGCCTTCCTGGCGACCGCGGAGGATCTCAATGTCGTCTCGACCATCGACAGGATCATCCTCGAGCAGGCGCTGTCGCAGTTCGACCGCTGGACCGCGAGCGGCCTCCTGGTGCCGCGCATATCGGTGAACGTGTCGGCGCGCCGCCTGCGCGACGAGGAACTGATCGACAGCCTAAGGCGGCTCGACATCCGGCCCGGAGTGCTGTCCTTCGAGCTGGTCGAGTCGATCTTCCTCGACGAAACGGACGAGCTGGTGCGCTGGAACGTCGACCGCATCAAGGAATTCGGCATCGACATCGAGATAGACGACTTCGGCACCGGCTATGCCTCCGTCGTCGGCCTGCTCAAGCTGCAGCCGCGCCGCCTCAAGATCGACCGCCAGCTGGTCCAGCCCATCGTCAAGTCGGTGCGTCAGCGCCATCTGGTCGAATCGATCATCGAGATCGGCAGGACGCTCGGCATCGAGGTCGTCGCCGAAGGTGTCGAGACCATGGCGCATGCGCGCATCCTGGAGAAGATCGGCTGCGACAAGCTGCAGGGTTTCGCCTTCGGGCCGGCGCTCAGCGCCGCCGCCCTGGAAGACTACATCCGCGGCGGCTCGTGGCGGGCGGCGTCCTGAGCCGCTCAGCTGAGACGGGCAGTTCCCTCCAGGCAACCTTTGCTCTAGTTTCGGATTCCACGGACAAGATAGCCGGTCGTCCGCCGGCGCAGGGAGAGCCGGTATGCTTTGGAAGGGCCGCAGGCAAAGCCAGAACGTCGAGGACAGGCGCGGCGGCGGTGGAGGGGGCGGCGGCCCGTTCGGCCGGCCGGGCGGTGGAGGCATGCGCATCCCGATCGGCCGCGGCGCCGGCGGCGGCGGCATATCCACCATCGTCATCCTGGTCGTGCTGTTCTTCGCGCTGCGCGCCTGCGGCATCGATCCGCTGGCCATGCTGGGTGACGGCGGCCAGCAGGTGCCGGGCGGCGGCGGCCAGCTGACGGAGCAGAAGAGCACGCCGGCCAGCGACGAGATGGGCCAGTTCGTCTCGACCATCCTGGCCGAGACCGAGGACGTCTGGAGCGGCATCTTCAAGGCCGAGGGGCTGACCTACCAGGAACCCAGCCTGGTGCTGTTCTCGGGCGGCATCGCCTCTGCCTGCGGCTACGCTTCCTCGGCGGCCGGGCCGTTCTACTGCCCCGGCGACCGAAAAGTCTATCTGGACACCGCCTTCTTCGATCAGCTCGCGCGCCAGTTCGACGCGTCGGGCGACTTCGCCGAAGCTTATGTGATCGCCCACGAGGTCGGCCACCACGTCCAGAACCTGATCGGCGTCCTGCCGAAGTTCAACCAGATGCGGCAGCAGATGTCGCAGGTCGAGGCCAACCAGATGTCGACCCGCGTCGAGCTGCAGGCCGACTGCTTCGCCGGCGTGTGGGGCCACTACACCGCGCAGAAAGGCATTCTGGAGCGCGGCGATCTGGAGGAGGCCCTGAACGCCGCCGCGCAGATCGGCGATGACACGCTGCAGCGCCGCACTCAGGGCTATGTGGTGCCGGAGAGCTTCAACCATGGCACCAGCGACCAGCGCCAGCGCTGGTTCGCCGCCGGTTTCAAGAGCGGCAAGCTGTCGGACTGCGATACGTTCAACAACCCGATCTGAGGGCAATAGCCCGGACGGCTCCGCCGCCCCAGCCTGCGCCGGATGAGCGAGGAGGCGATTGGCCTCCTCGCTTCGAGAACAGGAAAGATTCTGTCCTGTCAGCGCTCGGCGAGCGCCGGCTCGCCCTTGCGCTGGCGGATCAGGTTGGCGAAGCGGCGGAACAGGTAATGCGAATCCTGCGGACCGGGCGAAGCCTCGGGATGGTGCTGCACCGAAAACACCGGCCGGCCGGCCAGCGCGATGCCGCAGTTCGAGCCGTCGAACAGCGACACATGCGTCTCCTCCACGCCCGTCGGCAGGCTCGCCGAATCCACCGCAAAGCCGTGGTTCATCGAGACGATCTCGACCTTGCCGGTGGTGTGGTCCTTGACCGGATGATTGGCGCCGTGGTGGCCCTGATGCATCTTCGTCGTGGTCGCGCCCACTGCCAGCGCCAGCATCTGATGGCCGAGGCAGATGCCGAAGATCGGGATGTCGGTCTTCAGCAGGTCCTTGATCACCGGCACGGCGTATGCGCCGGTGGCGGCGGGATCGCCGGGGCCGTTGGAGAGGAAGATTCCGTCCGGCTTGAGCGCCATTATGTCCTCGGCGGTGGCGCTTGCGGGGACCACCGTCACCTTGGCGCCGAGCCCGGCGATCAGGCGCAGGATGTTGCGCTTGACGCCGTAGTCGATGGCGACGACGTGGAATTCCGGTTCGCCCTGCCCGTCATAACCTTCGTTCCACACCCAGGGCTTTTCCGTCCACACCGAGGACTGACCGGAGGTGACGTCCTTGGCGAGGTCGAGGCCGAGCAGCCCCGGCCAGGCTTTGGCCTGCTGCTTGAGGTCGTCGAGGTCGAATTTTCCGTCCGGCGAATGCGCGATCACCGCGTTGGGCATGCCCTTCTCGCGGATGAGCACGGTCAGCGCCCGCGTGTCGACGCCGCTGATGGCGATGATGCCTCGCCGCTTCAGCCAGCGGTCGAGATGGTCGCCGGCCCGGTAACTGGATGGGTTGGTGACGTCGGCCTTGAATACAGCACCCACCGCGCCGGCGCGCGCCGCCGGGTTCAGGTCCTCGATGTCCTCGTCGTTGACGCCGATATTGCCGATATGCGGAAAGGTGAAGGTGACGATCTGGCCGGCATAGGACGGGTCGGTAAGTATCTCCTGGTAACCGGTGAGCGCCGTGTTGAAGCACACTTCGGCAACCGCGCTGCCGGTGGCACCGAGGCCTCGCCCGCGGATCACCGTGCCGTCGGCGAGCACCAGGGCGGCGGTCAGCAGTTCGGGTCCCCAGGGGGCAGTCGAGGCGGTCATCAGGCGGCTCCGTCAGAAAATGCCCGGTGCTTGCGGACAAGCACGCGAAGGGCCATATACGCGGCAAGAAACGGCTCGCCGCAATGTTGCGGCAGCCGTAAATGCAAAACCCACTTTATGCAAGGCGCGCACGATATTCGATGCCTCCCGGCGGGTCAACCGGCGTGAGCCGGCCGCAATGCCAATTATTTTCCGGAGCGAAAACAGGAAGTTGGCTGCGCGGCTCGGATTTGCGTCGGCCGGGCGGCAGCGCTATTGTCCGCGCTCGTGAAAAGGAGAATCCGCCATGCGCGCGGCTATCGCCGAGGCCCTCAAGACCTCCCTCAAGGCTCAGGACAAGCGCCGCACCTCGACGCTGCGCCTGATCAACGCCGCGATCCAGGACCGCGACATCGCCAATCGCGGTGCCGGCAAGGATCCCGTCAACGACGAGGAGATCCTGCAGATCCTGGCCAAGATGGTGAAGCAGCGCGAGGAATCGGCGGCGGCCTTCGAGCAGGGCAGCCGGCTGGAGCTGGCCGAGCAGGAGCGCCAGGAGATCGCCATCATCCGCGAGTTCCTGCCCAGGCAGCTGGGTGAGGACGAGGTCAAGCGCGCCTGCCGCCAGGTGGTCGACGAGGTCGGCGCCGGCGGCCTGCGCGACATGGGCCGCTGCATGAACGCGCTCAAGGAAAAATATCCGGGCAAGATGGACTTCGGCAAGGCGAGCGGCATCGTCAAGGAGCTGCTGCAGTAGCAAGTCTCCCCAAGCTGCGGACCGGGGACACTAGCTCTTAGAGAGGGTATAGTGTCTCCGGAAGGCCGACGAAGGAGCATGGAGCGATGACAGCACTGAAAAGGCGAGCCGCTTCGAGAAGCGGTTCGCGATCCGTCCGTCATGAGCAATGAGCCTGTCGTTCGAGGAACAAGGGTTCCCGCAATGACGGTTGTTGCCTATCTGCGCGCTGGACGGAGCAGTCGGGAAATTTTCGAGGACTACCCAACTCTTCCCATCGGCAGCATCGAGGCCGTTGCCGCTTGGGCGGAGGAAGAACTGGGGCCGGACTGGCGCGGGCAGACTTCGTCTCTCTCGCACTCCTGATAAACCGCCTCTTCATCGACGAATGCCTGTCCGCGTCGTTGGCCGTCGCCAAGGAACGTGGTTTCTCGGCCGATTTCGGACCCCTATACCCAGCTAACCCGGGGGCATGTTGCCTCGCTCGCCCGTCAGGTGCGCCTGATGAAATCGACCATGAGCGGCGCGGCCGTCGCCGCGTGCGTCTCGAGCAGCTTGTGGCCCGCATCGAGGACATGGGCTTCCATCCTCGGCAGCGCCTGCATCCATGACAGCACCTCGGCGAGGTCGAAGAAGGGGTCGTGGCGCGCCCAGATCATCAGGGAGGGCGGCTGCCAGCGCGCGAGATGGTCGGCGATCTCGTCGAATCGCGCGGCGTAGTTCCCATAATCCTTGATCAGCGCCCGCTGGGTCTCCATCCGGCCCGGCAACTGCATCACCCGCCAATCCTCCTCCCAGACTTTGGGCGGGATTCGCGCCGCCACGTCCGGCGGCATCCCGCCGAGATAGCCGTTGCGCACGCCCTCGAATGTCAGATGCGCGGTCGAAGCCGCCTCGTTGTCCGGGTCCGGATGCGACCAATAGGCGATGACCGGGTCCCATGGCGGCCCGAACCCGGTCCGGTGAGCGTTGGCGTTCTGGATGATGTGGCCAAGAACCTGATCCGGCGCCCGCATGGCGATGTGAAAGCCGACCGGGGCGCCGAAATCGTGAAGGTAGACATAGCGCGGCCCGACGGCGAGCCGGTCCAGCAGCTCCGCGATTGCCTCGCCGAAGGCATCGAAGGTGACCTGTGGCAGGACATCCGATTCGCCGAAGCCGGGCAGATCCGGCGCGATCACGTAGGCGACCTGCGACAGGAGCGGCACCACGTCGCGAAAATAGTCCGCCGAACCGGGAAAGCCGTGCAGCAGCAGGACGGGGGGCATCGACGCCTCACCCGCGGTGACAAAGGACAATTCCGTGCCGCCGGACAGGCGGAGTCGTTGCCGGGCCAGGTCCATCTCCTGCCTCCTCTGCTCGATCGTCCGATTCTTCGCAATGTCCGCGCAGCGGCAATTGTTCCAGCAGCCGGCGCAGCAGCCAGGCAGGAAGCCCGGTCCGCCCGTCGCTTGTGCCGGCCAGCTCGACAACGAATTTTGCGCAGGAGCGAGGCGGGCTTGCCCCATCGCGCGGTGAATGGCCCGCGCTTCCGCATCAGGCCACGGGCCTTAGACCGCCTTAAGCCGGGTCCCGGTGAGCAGGCCGGCCTCCTCCAGCGCCGGATAGGCCATCGAGGCGAGCAGCGAGTTGATCTGCTTCAGGTCGCGGATGGTGTCGAGATGGATGGAGCTGGTCTCGACACTTTTCGCCGTGCCCTCGCGCAGCCGCTCGAAATGGCTCTGGCTTGCCTGCTTCTCCAGCGCCCGCAGCCGGTCCTTCTCCTGGACGAGCTGGCGCGCCGTCTCGGCGTCGCGCGACACCAGCACGTTGAAGGCGAGCCGGGCATTTGTGAGCACGACGTGGTGGAAGGCGGTCAGCTCGCGCCAGCCCTCGTCGGTGAAGGTGAGCCCGCGGTCGAGCTTCTTCTGCACATGCGCCAGCATGTTGCGCACGATAATGTCGCCGACCTGCTCCAGCTTCACGCAGGCCCCCAGCAGCTCCTGGCAGCGCAGCGCCTCGGCCTGCGTCAGCTCGGCCGGCGCGATCTTGGCCAGATAGAGCTTTATCGCCGCATGGCGGCGGTCGACGCGATCGTCGAGCGCGGCCAGCTCATCGATCTTGTCCTGGTCGGCATGCTCGTAGAGTTCGATCACCCGTGTCAGCATGATCTCGACGGTCTCGCACACCTGCACCACCTCGCGCGTCGCATTGGCGAGCGCCAGGCTGGGCGTGGCGAGCGCCGCCTCGTCGAGCGCGCTCAGCTCGGCATCGGCAAGCGAGCCGGCCTTCTCCCCGCCGCCGCCCAGCGCCACGATCGCCTGCGAAGCACGGTAGACGAGCCCGGCCAGCGGAATACCGGCGATCAGGATGATGCAGTTGAACAGAATGTGGGCGTGGATGATCTGATCGCTGACGGCAGCGCCGAGCATGCCGACCGGCGGCTTGAACACAAGGAACAGCGTCAGCATGACGATGGACCCGGCGCCGCGCATCAACAGGTTGCCGACCGGCACGACGCGCACCGCCGGCGCGGCGCCGCGGGTGAGCAGCGGCGCGATCACCGAACTGCCGAGATTGACGCCGAGCACCAGCACGATGCCGAGCTCCGGCGGGATGAAGCCGCGCTCGGCCAGCGTGACGAACAGCAGGACGGCGGCGATGCTGGAATGGAACAGCCAGGTCATCAGCGCCGCGAGCAGGAAGGCCGTCACCGGGTCGCTGGCGAAATAGGCGACGATGACCGGCAGGAGCCGGCTCTCGCGCAGCGGCTCGGCAGCCTCGCCGATCATCTCCAGCGACAGGATCAGCAGGCCGACGCCGACCAGGATGCGCCCGATCTGGCGCCAGTCGCGGCGCTCGGTGGCCATGAACATCACCGTTCCCGCGGCGATGCAGACCGGCACCAGGAGGCTCAAGTCGAAGGACAGCAGCTTGACCACAAGCGCCGAGCCGATCTCGGCGCCGCGCACGGCGAGCTGGCCGGCCATGCCGCTGACGATGCCCGCGCCGGCGAAGGAGCCGACCAGCAGGGTGACGGCGGTCGAGCTCTGAAAGGCGATCGACAGCCCGGTTCCGGCCAGCACCGCCAGCAGCGGATTGCGCATGGTGCCGCGCAGCTTCTGCTTGAGCGCATCGCCATAGGCGCGCTCGACGCCGGTGCGCACCATGCGCGTGGCGAAGAGCAGCAACGCGATCGCGCCGGCAAGGTGGACGAGGACGACCGAGCCGGTCACCGGCCGCACCTGTACAGGCGAAGCGGGCGGCCGAATGGTCGACGACCGGCTGGAACCATGCGCATGACAAGCCCAAATATATTAGCCGATTAATAGAATGCCAAGTGGATCGACCGGGTTGTCCGGCACCGACCTGCGATGTCGGAAACAGCCATTTTTCATCAACGCACGACGTAAGGAAAAGAAGCATGGAGCATTGTGCCGGCACAAAAATCCACAAGCGGCGCGTTCGCGCGGCGGGTCCGGCGGCACTGCGCAGCGATCGGCATCGACGGTCGCGTCCTCCCCGGGCAGCGGCCCGCCGCCTCGGGGGCCATGGTTCGCAACGACTGTCGGGAAATTGCGGAGAAGTTTCAGAACCCTTCCTACGCCATTGAATCCATTACGTAATTGTAATGTCCCCGTTCAGACTGCATTCATCCGCCGAGACCTACCGTCCATCGTGTCACATGACGAAAGGACCTCCCGAATGAAACGTCTCATCCTCTCCGCACTCGCCCTGTCGATGCTCGCCGTGCCGGCCGCCCAGGCCGCCGAGCGCCACGGTTCTCGCGAGGAATACCGCAAGGTGCAGAAGTACCACGCCCCCAAGCACGATTCCCGCCACTTCGACAGGCGGGATTCCCGTCATGTCGAGAGGAAGGAGGTGATCCGGCGCGGCGACAAGGTCGTCGTCCGCAAGGTCGAGCGCCATCGCTGGGTGAAGGGGCACCGCGTTCCGGAGTGGCAGCGCAAGCATGTCGTGCGTGACTATGGGCGCTACGGCCTCCACCGCCCGGGTCCGGGACAGCGCTGGGTCAAGGTCGACAACGACTACCTGCTGATCGGCATCACCAGCGGCATCATCGCCGGCCTGATCGCCGGACGCTGAGCGGACGAGCGGAAATGACGGGGGCGGCTCGCGAGGGCCGCCCCTTTGGCATCTCCGGCATTGCGGCGCGGCGCTTTCACGCCGAAGCCAAGTCCGTGCCCGGCCTCAATGCGCCTCGACCCGGCGCGGCGGCTTGATCCCGCTGCGCTGCTCGGAGAGGTATGAGAGCACGGCCACGGCGGCCGCGACGATCATCGCGCCGACGCCCAGCACCGGCAGGTCGCGATAGCCGTAGCCGCCGTTCAGCATGGCTGCGCCGACGAAGGCGGCGAGCGCGATGCCGATGTTGAAGCCGGACGGGATGAGCGAGGAGGCGAGGTTGGGCGCGTCGGCGGTCCAGCCGAGGATGCGCGCCTGGATCGGCGTGCCGATGGCGAAGTTGAGGCAGCCCCAGGCGGTGACGGCAAGCACCATCGGCAGCGGATGAGGGCTGGCGAAATACATCGCCGCCAGCACCGCCGCCTGCAAAGCCAGCATGACGATCAGCGACGGCATGAGCTTCCAGTCGGAAAGCCGGCCGCCAAGGAAGACGCCGAGAGTGGCGCCGGCGCCATTGAGCAGCAGCACCCACGGCACCGAAACCGCCTCGATGCCCGTGACTTCCTGCAGCAGCGGGGCGATATAGGTGAACGGCACGAACTGGCCGATCATCAGCATCAGCATGAGGATGAGCGACGTCCACACCTGCTGGCGGCCGAGCACCCGCACCTCCTTCAGCAGCCCCGCCGGACGCGCCGAGGCGCCAGTGGCGGCCGGCAGCAGCGCGATCATGGCTATCAACGCGACGCCGCCCAGCGCCAGCATCGACCAGAAGGTGGCGCGCCATCCCAGCGCATTGCCGATGGCGGCGCCGACGGGCACACCGATGACGTTGGAGACGGTGAGGCCGGCAAGCACGACGGCGACCGCCATGCCGCGCTGCTCCGGCCGCACCAGGCCGGTGGCCACCACCATGGCGACGCCGAAATAGGCGCCGTGCGCCACCGCCACCGCAAAGCGGATCATCAGCATCGAAAAGAAGTCCGGCGCCAGCGCGCAGGCGACCTGGCCGATCACGAAGGCGACCGTCAGCCACACCAGCAGCGTCTTGCGCGGCAACCGGGCGGTCAATAGCGTCAGCAGCGGGCCGCCGATGGCGATGCCGAGCGCATAGCCGGAAACCAGGTAGCCGGCGGTCGGGATCGACACCTCCAGCCCCGCCGCCACCTGCGGCAGCACGCCGGCGATGACGAACTCTGTGGTGCCGAAGGCGAAGGCGGCTATGAACAAGGCGATGAGCGGAAGCGGCATGAGGGCACCGGAGGAGGCAGGCGAAGCCGGCGACCAAGCACGGACGGCAGTGCGCGGCAACCCGGAAGTTGTAGACAAGGGTTTAGATTTTCTTCAGCCGCTATTCGGTTGCCGATGTCCCGCTATCTAGAGACCGCCTTGATGAGCAGTTCCTCGACATCGCTACGAGGAAAGATGCGGAAGAATCCGTGGACGATACCGGACTCGGAGCGCCTTGGCGCTGTTCTCACCCCGTCTTCCTGGCCTTTGCCGCTTCCTGCATGTAGTGCCGCAGCACCGCGTTGATGCGAGTCTGGTAACCTTTGCCGGTCGCTTTGAAGAAATCGATCACGTCCTTGTCCAGGCGGATCGAAATGGCATGCTTGGATACCGGAAATACCGCCACCACTTTCGACCAGTCGATCTCGCTGAAGTCGGCCCAGTCGGGATCGTCGCGCATCTGCGCCTCGATCTCCTCGTCGGTGATCGTATCAAGCCGTTCGAGATTTGTGCGGCCTTCTCCAGCCGCAACCATTCGACGGATCTCATCCGCCGAATACCTCACGATATTCTTTTCGCTCATAGCGTCTGGCAGCCCTTGCCGTAATGATGCGACAGACATCGCCTCTTTCGGTGTAAACCACCGCGACGATTTTCGTGTGCAACAGGCATACGGCCAGTGTTCGGGCTTCTCCCTGTTTGTCTGACGGCCCTTCGAGATGAGGGAGCAGAAGCGCTTGCGCAGCCTCCAAAAAATCAATCTCCCTTTCTCTCAAAATACGTTGTCGCTTTTCCTCATCCCAATCGAACGCTTCAAATTCGAGTTTTTCGACCCGGTGCATGTCGTGCCTCTAATCAACTGAATCTTATGGCCATCTTTCATGAGTTTATCTCCACAATGGTCACGTTCGACCCAGCACGACCGCAACGATTCCGGTCGGCAACATCGTGTATATACAAAAGTATGTCTTGGTTTGCAACGCCTGTGAAATTCGTGCATTGCGCTTATTCGCGATCGGTCTGTCGCAACAATGTGATTATATAAACAGCGAACGAGTTCCAGCCCCAATGCGCTTTCCGCCTTCCTTCCTCGACGAGATACGAGACCGCGTGCCGATTTCGGCCGTGATCGGCCAGCGCGTGTCGTGGGACCGCCGCAAGACCAATGCGGCGCGCGGCGATTTCTGGGCCTGCTGCCCCTTCCACGGCGAGAAGACGCCCTCCTTCCACTGCGAGGACAAGAAGGGCCGCTATCACTGCTTCGGCTGCGGCGTCTCCGGCGACCATTTCCGCTTTCTGACCGAGCTCGACGGCCTGGGCTTTCCGGAGGCCGTGGAGCGCATCGCCGACATGGCCGGCGTGGCGATGCCCGCGCGGGATGAAGCCGCCGAACAGCGCGAGCGCCAGCGCGCCAGCCTGCACGACGTGATGGAGATGGCCACGAGCTTCTTCCAGCAGCAATTGCACTCGGCCGCCGGCGCGAAAGCCCGCGCCTACCTGCGCGACCGCGGCCTGACGCCGGCGACGCAGCAGAAATTCCGGCTGGGTTTCGCGCTCGACAGCCGCAACGCGCTGAAGGAGTTTTTGGCCTCCAAGGGCGTGGTGAAAGAGCAGATCGAGGCCTGCGGGCTGGTGCGCCACGGCGACGACATCCCCGTCTCCTACGACTGGTTCCGCGACCGCATCATGTTCCCGATCGAGGACCGCAAAGGCCGGGTGATCGCCTTCGGCGGCCGCGCCATGTCGCCGGAGGTCGCGGCAAAATACATGAACTCGCCCGACACCGAGCTCTTCCACAAGGGCGAGATGCTCTACAATTTCGCCCGCGCACGAAAGGGCATGGGCAAGGACGGCACCGTCATCGCCGTCGAGGGCTATATGGACGTGATCGCGCTGGCGCAGGCCGGCTTCGATTACGCGGTGGCGCCGCTCGGCACGGCGCTCACCGAGACCCAGATGGAGCTCTTGTGGAAGATGGCGCCGGAGCCGGTGCTGTGCTTCGACGGCGACCAGGCTGGGCTGCGCGCCGCCTGGCGCGCCGCCGACATGATCCTTCCATCCGTGCAGCCTGGCCGCACGGCGCGCTTCGCGCTGCTGCCGGAGGGCAAGGATCCCGACGACCTGGTGCGCGACGAGGGGCCGGATGCCTTCCGCGCGGTGCTGACCGAAGCGCGGCCGCTGTCGGACCTTTTGTGGATGCGCGAGACCACCGGCGGCATTTTCGACACGCCGGAGCGCCGCGCCGAACTCGAGAAGACCTTGCGCGAGCTGACATCGAAGATCCGCGACGAGAGCGTGCGCTTCCACTATCAGCAGGACATGCGCGAGCGCGTCCAGGCGTTTTTCGGCGCGCCGCGCGGAAGACCTCAGGGCCGGCCGAGCCAGCAGGGCGACCGGGGTTTCGCGGCGCGCGGCGGAAGCGGGAGACCGGGACAGGCCGCCGGTCGTCTCGCCGTCTCCGAGAGCCTCGCCCGGTCGGCGCTGGTGAAGCGGGCCGGCGGCGTTATGCCGCTGCGTGAAACCACGCTGCTCGTTGCCCTGGTTAACCATCCACAATTGATCGACGAGCATTTCGAGCATGTCGAGGCGCTCGACCTCGGCAATGCCGACCTCAGGCACTTGCATGCCGGCATCATCGATGCCGCGGCCCATGGCCGGGCCGGCGACCGTGACCAGATGCACGCCGCGATCGCCGTGTCCGGGCTGGACGATATCTGGCAGCGCGCCGAGGCCCTGGTGCGGCGGGCGCGGCAGTGGCCGGCGCTGCGGGACGCCGCGATCGAGGATGCCCGCGAGGCCTTCGCGCAGGCCCTGCACTTGCAGCGCAGCGCGCGCACCTTACATAAGGAGCTGAAACTGGCCGAGACGGCTCTTGCCGCCGAGCCCACCGACGAGAACTACCGTCATCTCATCGACATCCAGGCGCAGTTCCGGGACCTCCAGGCCACCGAAGCGCTGATCGAGGGATTTGGCATTCCGTCGGGGCGCGCGGATCGCAACTGAACCGCACCGGGGTCTGCCTCAATTGATTCGCTTTTTTAACGCGAATCATGCGACAGGCGCTTGACCTTCCGCCGGAATGGCGGAATCAGGACGATTCGAGACGTAGACCCGTGGGATTGTTCTCACCGATCGTGGAATGGCGGTACCAAAGGCTGGACGGGACGGGACCTCGCTCCAGATACGATGATTGACCGAAACGTGAGCAGGACCGGCCGCGGCCGGCATCAGCGGACCATTGATATCCGGTTTCGGGCCGGAATCGGAGTGCCGCGCATCACCGCCCTTTTGGAGTAGGCAAGGAATGGCGACCAAGGAAAAGGAAGAAGTCGAGACCGAACGCGAAGCCACCACCGACGGCCCGCTGCTCGACCTTTCCGACGACGCTGTCAAGAAGATGATCAAGGCCGCCAAGAAGCGCGGCTACGTCACCCTGGACGAGCTGAACGCGGTGCTTCCGTCCGAGGAGACGGATCCGGATCGGATCGAAGACATCAATGCCATGCTCTCCGACATGGGCATCAACGTCGTCGAGGACGACGAGACAGGCGAGGAGGCGGAAGCCACCGACGCCAACGCCGATGCGGAGGATGACGCCAACGAGCTCGCCGAGCAGACCGGCACGGCGGTGGCGACCACGACGCCCAAGAAGGAGCCGACCGACCGGACCGACGATCCCGTGCGCATGTATCTGCGCGAGATGGGTTCGGTCGAGCTTCTGTCGCGCGAGGGCGAGATCGCCATCGCCAAGCGCATCGAGGCCGGCCGCGAGACCATGATCGCCGGCCTGTGCGAGAGCCCCCTCACCTTCCAGGCCATCATCATCTGGCGCGACGACCTCAACGAGGGCAAGGGCCTGCTGCGCGAGATCATCGACCTCGAGGCGACCTATGCCGGCCCGGAGGCCAAGCAGGCGCCGACCGTCGAGCGCACCGAGGAGCTGGAGAAGCCGAAGGCCCCCGAAGAGCGCGGACGCCGCGCCGCGCGCGAGGACGACGACATCACCAATGTCGGCGGCGATACCCGCGGACAGGAGGAGGACGAGGAGGACGACGACGAGGCCTCGCTGTCGCTGGCGGCGATGGAGGCTGAGCTGCGCCCTCAGGTGATGCAGACGCTCGACGTCATTGCCGACACTTACGGCAAGCTGCGCAAGCTGCAGGACCAGCAGGTCGAAAGTCGCCTGGCCTCCGCCGAGACCCTGTCGCCCGTGCAGGACAAGCGGCTGAAGGAGTTGAAGGACCAGCTCATCAAGGCAGTGAAGTCGCTGTCGCTCAACAACGCCCGCATCGAGGCGCTGGTCGAGCAGCTCTACGACATCAACAAGCGGCTGGTGCAGAACGAGGGCAAGCTGCTGAGGCTGGCCGAGAGCTATGGCGTGCGCCGCGAAGAGTTCCTGCGGGAATACCAGGGCTCGGAACTCGACACCAACTGGCTGGCGCGGGTCGGCGGGCTGCCGACGCGCGGCTGGAAGGAGTTCGCCAGAAGCGAGGGCGCCGCCGCCGGCGCGCTGCGGTCCGAGATCCAGAGCCTCGCCACGGAGACGGCTATCTCGATCTCAGAGTTCCGCAAGATCGTCAACCAGGTGCAGAAGGGCGAGCGCGAGGCGGCGATCGCCAAGAAGGAGATGGTGGAGGCCAATTTGCGCCTCGTCATCTCGATTGCCAAGAAGTACACGAACCGCGGCCTGCAATTCCTTGATCTGATTCAGGAAGGCAACATCGGCCTGATGAAGGCGGTGGACAAGTTCGAGTACCGCCGCGGCTACAAGTTCTCGACCTATGCCACATGGTGGATCCGGCAGGCGATCACCCGCTCGATCGCCGACCAGGCGCGCACCATCCGCATTCCCGTGCATATGATTGAGACGATCAACAAGATCGTGCGCACCTCGCGTCAGATGCTGCACGAGATCGGCCGCGAGCCGACCCCGGAGGAATTGGCCGAGAAGCTGGCCATGCCGCTGGAGAAGGTACGAAAGGTGCTCAAGATCGCCAAGGAGCCGATCAGCCTCGAGACCCCGGTGGGCGACGAGGAGGATTCGCACCTCGGCGACTTCATCGAGGACAAGGGCGCGGTGCTGCCGATCGACGCGGCGATCCAGGCCAACCTGCGCGAGACCACGACGCGCGTGCTCGCCTCGCTCACCCCGCGCGAGGAACGCGTGCTGCGCATGCGCTTCGGCATCGGCATGAACACCGACCACACCCTCGAGGAGGTCGGCCAGCAATTCTCGGTGACACGCGAGCGCATCCGCCAGATCGAGGCCAAGGCGCTGCGCAAGCTGAAGCATCCGAGCCGCAGCCGCAAGCTGAGGAGCTTTCTCGACAGTTAGATCGAGATCGCCGCTCCGACCGCTAGCAGCGGCGGACCGTCAAGAACAAGCCGCCGGAACACGCTTGAATGCGGTTTCGGCGGTTCTTTTTTTGATCGGGCAACGAGGCCCAAACGAACCGCGTCGGCCAGACTATAGCCGAATTGCGACGCGGCGGAACAAATTGCGACATTTGGGGTTTCTTTCCACCCCCCGCCTGCCTATGCTGTCGCCATCCAACAAACATGGAGCTTCGCCTTTCGCGCCGCGGGCGCGGAAATCTTTCCCCTTTCCGAAAGGACAATTGCAAGATGGACATCACGCCACCCTCGACCGCCGCCGCGCCGATCTTCGATCGGGTCGGCAAGCTCAGCCTTGAGCACGTCTACAACCGGCCGGATCCGAGGGACTATTTCTCCACCTTGCACAAGCTCGGCTATTGCGTGCCCGAGGTGGCCAAGCCCGTCTTCAAGTCCTTGCTGGAGGCGAAACGGGACGCTAACGGCGAGACGGCCGCCAAGATCATCGATGTCGGCTGTTCCTACGGGGTGAATTCGGCGCTGCTCAAGCACGATCTGTCGCTCGACGATCTCTACCGGCTTTACGGCGGGGTCTCCGGCGACGGCAAGGCGCTGCTCGAACGAGACCGGGCCTTGTTTGCCAGATCGGCCGACGACACCCTGACCGTTGTCGGCGTCGACGCCGCCGAGCGGGCGGTCGCCTATGCCGTCGGCGCGGGCGTCATGGACGGCGGCGTATCGACCAATCTGGAGCGGCATGAGCCCACCAGCGCCGACGTCCGCGCCGTCGAGGACGCAGACATGATCATTTCCACGGGATGCGTGGGTTATGTGACGAAGACGTCGCTCGAGCATCTGGCGGAAGCCGGGCGCGACAAGGGCGCATGGATGGCCAATTTCGTGCTTCGCATGTTCGACTACGAGCCCGTCGAGGAGATGCTGGCCGAGCGTGGCTACGTCACCGAAAAGCTCGCCGGCGCGCTGTTCCCGCAGCGGCGCTTCGTCTCGGCGGAGGAACAGGAAAACGTCTTCGACGCCCTCGGCAGGCGAGGCCTTTCCCCAGAGGAAGCCGAGCGTGACGGCTGGTATCTTGCAGAGCTTCACGTTTCGCGCCCGGCGGGCCAGGCTACCGCGCCGCTCGAAGCCATCCTGTCCTCCTGAAGGCGAACCTCGCCTGTCGCGGCAGGCCCGCCATCTTGTCCGCAGCGGCCATGCCGCCGGCCCTCCCGGCTCAAATCCGGCTTAGGGCCGGCGCCGCTCACCGTCCTGGCGCCCGCCGACATAGAGGGCGCGCGGGCGGTTCAGCACTTCCGAGGCGAGCTGCTCCATGGGTCCCCAGCCGGCCGAGCGGGCGATGGCGAAGAACGCCGTCTCGTGGCCGATCGCCAGGCCGAACATGCGCATCATCACCGCCAGCGCGTGGTCGATGTTGGGTTGGAGCCCCGTCGCCTCGGTGATGAGCGCCGGCGCCTCGACGGCCAGGCGCTTGTCGGCGCCGGCCGCCGCCAGGGCTGCGAGCAGGCTGTCGGCCCGCGCCAAGCCCGGCCGGCAGCTCGACACCAATGTCGAGTTCCACACCGCATCCTGCTCGGCGCCCTGGACATCCAGCGCGAGGCCTTCACGCCGGTCTTCGCCGTGGGACGGGCGGCGGGCTGGATCGCGCATGCGTTCGAGCAGCAGCGCGCCGGCCGTCTGCTGCGGCGGGATTCGGCCTATGCCGGGCCGATGCCGGCGGAGCCCGGCGCCGGCTGAGATCGCGGACCGAAGGCTGCCGACGGAGGGTGTCCCTGTGGCTGCGGCCTGGTTCGCGTGGAGCCCTTGCCGCCCGACCGGGCCGGGATCATACTCGCGCATGCGGCCGGGGCGAACGGACCGGCGCCGACCTGACATCGTTCCGCCCCGGCTCTCCGCTGCGTCATGGCGCCGGAGGGAGGTGTGGAATGACCACCTACGTGCTTCTGATCAACTGGACCGACCAGGGTGTGCGAAACCTGCGCGAATCGCCGAAGCGGCTCGACGCTTCGAAGAAGGCGCTGGCCGACATGGGCGGCACCTTTCGCGACTTCTTCCTGACGATGGGCGACTGCGACATCGTCGCCGTCTGCGAAGCGCCGGACGACGCCGTGATGGCACGTTTTGCCCTGCAGCTCGGCGCGGCCGGCAATGTGCGCACCCGCACGCTGAAGGCGTTTCCGGAAAGCGCCTATCGGGAAATCATCAACTCGCTCGGCTGAGCCGGACTGCATACAAAGGATCGAGCCAAGCGATCAAAGTGGACGGAAGCGACGGCAATGCCGTCTCTTCCTCCGTCACCGGCGCGCTTCGAAATTGCTCCGCCGGATGCCCTCTATGACGGCGCGGCTGTTTCGGTTTATGTACCTACTCCGCCCGGAGCCTGGCGAGGATCGCCTTCATCTGGTCGATCTCGGCCTGCTGCCCGGGGATGATGGTGCCGCATAAATCGCGGATCTCCGCGTCCTCGATCGGCGCCTGCTCGCACATCAGCACCGCGCCGGAATGATGCGGGATCATCGAGCGCAGGAATTGCTCGTCGCCGATCGCCGTCTGCTGCCGCGTCATCGCCCAGGCGGCGGCGAAGACCAGGATGCTGGCGACGACAATGGCGAGATTGGCCGCGCGGTTGGCGTACATGCCGCGCATCAGCCAGAGCTCGATCACTACCATGGGGCAGACCATCAGAGCCGCCATATAGGCCTGGTTGAGATTGGCGTAGACATCGGCGAGACGGTTCACCATGGCATACATGAGGATGTACATTGCCAGGAAGGATAGGCGTAGCTATGTCGGTGTTCGGTCATGATGGGACCGAACAGGGCCAGCCGTAGAAAGTTCCGGTCCGCCTTCTCCCCAGCCGGCATCCGCAGCGCCGCTTCCGCGAAGGCGAAGCCTCGACTATGGTCGCCGGACCGAAGGAGGACGGGCATGTCGATCGAGTTCCTGCTGACCACGCTGATCATCGTCGCCTCGCCGGGAACCGGCGTGGTCTACACGCTCGCCGCCGGCCTGTCGCGCGGCGGCCGCGCCAGCGTGCTGGCCGCCTTCGCCTGCACGCTGGGGATCGTGCCGCATCTCGTCGCGGCCCTCACCGGCCTGGCCGCGCTGCTGCATGCCAGCGCGCTGCTGTTCGACATCGTGAAATATGCCGGCGTCGCCTACCTGCTGTGGATGGCCTGGCAGACGCTGAAGGAGCACGGCGCGCTGAAGATCGACGCCAGGCCGGACCCGCGCAGCGCCCGGCAGGTGCTGGTCGACGGCGTGCTGATCAACCTGCTCAACCCGAAGCTGTCGATCTTCTTCGTCGCCTTCCTGCCACAGTTCATCGCCCCGGCCGATCCCAACGTGCTGATGCGCATGCTGGAGCTTTCAGGCATCTTCATGCTGGCGACCTTCGTCATCTTCGCCATCTACGGCCTGTGCGCCGCCGCGGTGCGGGACCGGGTGACAGGGAGCCCGCGCGTCATGGCCTGGATGCGCCGCACCTTCGCCGCGGCCTTCGTCGCGCTCGGCGCCAAGCTGGCGCTGACCGAGCGGTGAGGCTGGTCGCGGTTTCATTCAGCTTGTGCTAGTGTTCAAGCATGAACGAGCGCTTCCACCTGGACATGGTTTGGCCGGCGACCACGCAGGCAGCGGACGGCATGCCGCGGCGTCCGTGGAGCGTCGCCGAGATCGAGGCGATGGTAGCGGCGGGCATTATCGACGAGGACGAGCGGTTCGAGCTGATCGGCGGGGAGGTGGTGCCGATGTCGCCGAAGGGCGCGCGCCATGAGCATGTGAAAGGCGAGATCAACGCGCATCTGCAGCGCATAATCTCCAATGATCTCCGCGCATTGCAGGAAACGACGCTGCGGTTGGACGAGATAGCCTTTCTAGAGCCCGACTTCTGCGTCTTTCCACGGGCCGTGACGATCGAACAACTGCGCGGCCACAATGTGCTCATCGCCATCGAAGTCGCCGATACCAGCCTGCGCTACGATCTCGGCCGCAAGATCGGGGTCTATGCAGCCTACGGCATACCGGAGGTATGGGTGATCGACGCCAACACGCTGGTGACGCATGTCCATCGCCGGCTCGGCGCGCAGGGTTATGCCGACATCTTTCAGGCTGGCCCAGCCGAAACACTTCAGGCGGTGCGCGCACCTTCCATCACCATGTGCCTGGAACAGCTCGGCCTGACATCCCTCTGAGCGCTCAGGCTGCCCTTCATGCCGCAGACGATGCTGACGATCCCGACCAATGGCCCGGGCCTTTACGAATTCACCGACCGCGCCGAAACCGTCGTGCGCGAGGCGAGGCTGGAGAGCGCGCTGCTGACGCTGTTCGTGCGCCACACCTCCTGCTCGCTACTGGTGCAGGAGAACGCCGATTCCGACGTGAAGCGCGACCTCGACGCCTTCTTCAGGCGCCTCGTCCCGCCGGCGGACGACCCCTCCATGGATTTTCTGGTCCACCGTCTGGAGGGGCCGGACGACATGCCGGCGCATATCAAGGCGGCACTGACCACGACCTCCCTGTCGGTTCCGGTGATGGGCGGGCGGCTGGCGCTGGGCACCTGGCAGGGCATCTATCTGTTCGAGCATCGGACACGCCCGCACCGCCGCGAGATCGTGCTGCATCTCGCCTGACGGCGAGCACCTCGTGCATTTTTAGGCATCTCGTCGTCCGAACCGGTTCCCACCTTCGGGCGACATGCTTTAGGGTGTCCGGCAAATCAGGCGAGGAAACGATCGATGTCATTCCTGAAGCGGCTGTTCGGCGGCGGTGGCGGCAACGGCGAGGAGAGCGGCGAAAAGCCGGTCGGTAGCGCGCTCGAATACAACGGCTTCACCATCCGCGCCACGCCGTACAAGGCCGAAGGCCAGTTCCAGACGTGCGGGGTGATCTCCAAGGAGATCGACGGCGTGGTGAAGGAGCACCGCTTCGTGCGCGCCGACCGCTTCGCCTCGCAGAGCGACGCCGCCGACATGGCGCTGAAGAAGGGCCAGCAGATCGTCAACGAGCAGGGCGACCGCATGTTCGGATGAACCGCCCGCCGGGTGGCGACGGTGGCCGCGGGCATGGGAACCCACCGACAACCGCCAACTCGCATGCGGCCGTAGCTGCTGCGCTAAATCTGCTTCTCCGCCACCAGTTTCAAGCGCTCCAGTCCGTTTTCGTAGTCGGCGCCGATCCAACGGTCGAACATCAGGCCGAACCAGCGCGCCACGATGCCGTCGAGGCTGGTGTGGAAGCTCCAGGTCACCCGCGTACCGGAGTCCGTGGGGGCGAGGTCCCATGCGGCAACGGCTGTGCTCTCTTGTCCGAACACGAGATCGATACCGACATGCGACGGCGGCTGGTAGGCGGTGACGGTCTGCGAGCCGGTGCCGACATTTCTATTGGGCGATGCCCAGCTCATCTTCTGGCCGACGCCGCTGTCCGGTCCTTCGAAGACGTATTGCGTCAGCGGATCGATGTCCGCCCACGGCGAGAACTCGTGAAAGCGCCTGAGGTCGCCGACAAGCGCGAACACCTTTTCCGGAGGCGCGGCGATCTCGACCGAGCGCGTGACGGTGACCGAGACAGGCAGCAGGAAGGAGCCGGCGACGACCGCGACGGCGCCGGCGACGACCAGATAGGACAGCCATTTCAACAGCCTGACCATGCGACACCCCCTCGCGAAGCCGACGGAGAGTGACGTGCCGGCCGGCCTGCGTCAACGGTAGCGCCGGACAGGCTCAGTCGAGCCGGGCCAGGCCGTCGATCAGCACGGCAAGCACCTTGCCGTAGGCGCGCGCATCGCCACCGGCCTCGATCGCCAGGGCGGCCCGGTCGAAGGCCGACGAGAGAAGCTGCGTCGCCACATCGACCGGCAGATCCCTAGGAAGCTCCCCGGCACGCACGGCGAACTGGATGCCGGCGCGCAACGAGCGGGCGGCGTGACGGTCGTCTATCTCATCCATGCCGCCGCGGCCGAGCACGGCAGGTCCGTCAAGCAGCAGCAGGCGCGTGCGGCCGGGCTCCGCCATCGCGGCGAGATAGGCCTCGCCGCCTCTGATCAGCGCCTCGCGCGTCGGCGTGTCGTCCGGCGCGGCACGGTCGATCTCCTCGGCGACCGTCCTCGCCTCGGCCTCGGCCACCGCGGCGAACAGCGCCTTCTTGTCGGCGAAGTGGTGGTAGAGCGCGCCGCGCGTTACTCCGGCGGCCGCCACGATGTCGGGCGTGGCAGTGTCGGCATAGCCCTTTTCTATGAAGAGGCGGCGCGCCGCGGCGATGAGCTCGGCACGCGTCGTCTCGCTGCGATCCCTGTTCGAGCGTCGTGCGGATTCCTGTTGCATACATTCTGCCTGTATGTTAATTGAAAGAAACATGCAGACTGTATGTTTGTTTCAGGCGAAAGGGAAGAGCCATGAAGACGACCAGCTATTATCCGGTGCTGATGACCGACGACGTTGCCGGCACGGCGGCCTTCTATAAGGAGCATTTCCGCTTCGAGGCGTTGTTCCAGAACGACTGGTACGTCCACCTGCGCTCGACCGAGGACAAGAAGGTCAATCTCGGGATCGTGCAGTGGAACCACGAGACCGTGCCGCCGGCCGGCCGCGCCAGGACGCAGGGGCTGCTGATCAACTTCGAGGTGCGGGACGCCGACGCCGTCTACGAGCGGGTGACGGCGGCCGGGCTGCCGGTCCTCCTGCCGTTGCGCGACGAGGCCTTCGGCCAGCGCCACTTCATCACTGCCGACCCCAACGGCGTCATGATCGACGTGGTCAAGCCGATCCCGCCGAGCGAGGAATTCCTGGCGCAGTATGCTGAAGGCGCTGCGGGGAATTGAGTCGGCGCACCGGCGAGACGATCAGGGCAGCGACAGGGCCGGCTCGATATCGGCGCCCTTAGCCGCCGCGCGCCACCGGCACCACGCTTCTCGTCTCCAGCCCGCGCGGCGACAGGATGGCGACTTCGACGGCGCGGCCGATGCGTTCGCCGTCGAGCAGGCGGATCAGGTCGTCGACGCCGGTCACCGCGACGCCGTCGATCGCCAGCACGACGTCGCCGACGGCGAGCCCCGCCTTGCCTGCCGGGCCGTCCTTCTCGATCGTGCGCAGCCGCACCGCCGTGTCCAGCTTGCGGCCGGCCAGCAGCGCGGTGCGGCGTGGCAGCGTGATCGTGTCGGCCGAAACGCCGATGAAGGCGCGGCGTACCCGGCCGAAGCGCAGGATCTCCGAGATCACGAACTTCGCCGTGTTCGACGCCACGGCGAAGGCGATGCCCTGAGCGCCGCTGATCACCGCCGTGTTGACGCCAACCACCTCGCCCGCCGACGACACCAGCGGCCCGCCGGAATTGCCCGGATTGAGCGCGGCGTCCGTCTGGATGACGTCGTCGATCAGCCGGCCGGTGGCGGCCCGCATCGAGCGGCCGAGCGCCGAGACGACGCCGGCCGTCACCGTCCATTCGAAGCCGAGAGGATTGCCGATGGCGATGGCGATCTGGCCGCGCCTCAGCCGTTTGGAATCGCCGAGCGGCGCGTAGACGGGCGGGCTGAGGTCGGCGCGCACCAGAGCGACGTCGGTGTCGGGATCGCGGCCGAGCACCCTGCCCTCGCCGGCAAGGCCGTCCGGCAATGTCACCCGCACGCTGCGGGCATCCTCGACCACATGGTTGTTGGTGACGATCAGCCCGTCCGGCGCAATGACGAAGCCCGACCCCTGGCCGCCGCGCCCACCCAGCCGGTCGATGCGCGCCACCGCCGGCCCGACCCGGTCGACCACGTCGGCCACGGTCGTCGAATAGGCGTCGAGCAGCGCGGCGTCAGCGCCGAGATCCTTGTCGTGATAGCCCATCGGGGCGTCCTTTCGGAAAGATGCTTTCCGACTATGTGGGGAGTGGGGCGCGAGGCTGCGAGGGCCGACCTATGCAATCGCCGCATAGGTCAGCGATGCGGTCTTCCCCGGCCGGGAGTTCCTGCCTTCCGGAAAGGCACTACTGCGTCGGAACGGGAACCGGCGCCATTTCGGGAAGCGCGGCCGCGCGCCGGCGCACGCGGTCCCTGCCCAGGCCCGTCTCTTCGAGCAGGCCTTTCCGCTTGGCGTGATAGTAGTAGCCGGTCTGATAGAGCCGGTCGGCGCGGTTGTGGTCGCCGTCGGCGACCATGTAGGCGCCGCGCAGATATCTCACCGAGTATTTCAGATTGGTCTCGGCGTCGAACAGGCCTTTTGCCGACCCTTGGTAGCCCATGCCGCGCGCCGTGGCGTGCTTGATCTGCATCAGGCCGTAATGGCCGCGATTGTAGGCGGCCGGGTTGAAATTGCTCTCGCGCTTGACGACGCGCCGCACCAGATCGACCGGCACCTCGTAGAGGGCAGCGTATTTGGCGATGAGCTGGTCGAGGTCGCCGCGCGGATTGTCCGCCTTCGCATAGGCAGCAGGCGCGGCCGTTGCCGCCGCCAGATCCGCAGGCCTGGCGATCGCCTTGACCGCCTGTGCCCGACCCTCAGCCGGCGGCGGGCCCGCCGCTGCCATCGTGCCGGCTTTCCTGGCCGCCGCGGCCTCGGCTATCGCCAGCGGACCTGTTGTCGCGGCGGCCGGCACGGATTTGTCATCCGCAGCAGCCGCCGCCTCGCCTTCCGGCTGCTGCGGCGACGCGGCGTCCGCAACCTTGGCTTGCACTGCTGATTGGACGGCGGCCGCGGCATTGCCGGCCGGAGCGGCCGCGGCAAAGCTGGTGACCGCGACGATCTCGCCCGTCGTACCCGGCTCGAGCGCCATCGTCGCCGGCAATTCGGGATCGCCCGGCGCCATGTTGAATGCCGCGGAGGTATTGGTTCCGGTCGACGTGCAGCCGCTCAGAGCGGCCGGCGCGAGCGCTGCGATCAGCAGGAGGTACTTCGGCGTCAAGGGCAATGCGGAGGCTGCCGTTCTGTTGTCCCCACTGCCGACTTACCGAACTTTAACGAATCCGGCAATCCGCCGGCTCGCGAAAACGCGAGCCGATGGTGATTGCCGGGGACTTTGGACGCGTCGAACGATCTCCAGCTTTGGCTCCGTGTAGGGGCGGCGGTCTCCGTTCGCTCTTTGTACCCTCAGCGCCGCATGATAGAGTCCTCCGGTCAGGAGATGCCCTATGTCCGCAAAGCCTACCGACAAAGGTCATGCAGTGTTCGAGACTGCGCTCGGCTGGATCGGTATTGCCTGGAGCGCGCGCGGGATAACCCGGTTGCAGTTGCCGGAGCGGGACCGGGACGCCACCCGGGCGAGGCTGCTGTCGCGCGGGGCGCCTGCCGAACCCGGCGAGCCGCCGGCGCCCGTACAGGCTGCCATCGACGCCCTGACCCGCTACGCCGCCGGCGAGCGCGTCGATTTCGCCGGCGTCGCGGTCGATCTCGGCGAGGCGGACGACCTTCGCCAGGCGCTCTACGCGCGCATGCGCCTGCTCGGCTACGGGGAGACCGTCACCTATGGCGGGCTGGCGGAGGCGGTCGGCCGCCCCGGCATGGCGCGCGAGGTTGGCGAGGCGATGGGCCGCAATCCGGTTCCGATCATCGTGCCCTGCCATCGGGTGGTGGCCGCCGGCGGCAGGATGGGCGGCTTCTCGGCGCCGGGCGGCGTGTTCACCAAGCGCCGGCTGCTCGACCTGGAGCGGGCCCGCCCGCCTTCCCCGCCCGGACAGGGCGCCTTCGCCTTCTGACCGATCGGCGCAAGCGCCCTGGCGTCATTCCGGCCCTGGCCGCGCTACCGCCCGAACAGCAGGAACTCGTCGTCGGGATCGTAGTAGCGGCACTCGCGCACCAGGCACTGCCGGCTGTCGGCGGAGGTGATGTAGACGATCTGTGGCAGCTCGCTGGTAGCGCAGAAGCGGCTGTCGCGCACATAACGCCCGTAGAGCTGGGCGCCGGTGCGGGCGGACCGGTAGCGCACGATCGCGGCGCCATCGCGCTGGATCACGGCCTTCACCTCGGCGCAGCTCATGCCGGCCGAATTGTAGCGGGAGATCGCATAAGCCTCGCCGGCGACCAGAGCCAGGCCGAGCGCCAGAAGCACGGATTTCATCGAAGCCTCCGAAGGTCAGCGCGGGTCCGGCCGCCGGCCGGTCCGCAAGAACAGATACGCGGCTCACCCAGGGCGGGTTCACCTTTCCAGGCGCATATCCTATCACAAGTCCGTGAGCCGACGGTCCGATCTCCTCTTGTCTCGACCGGCGAAGCAATTTATACGCGCAGTATTGAATTTTCGGTCGATCGGTAGCTCGCGATACCTTCGCGTCCGCTGACGTTCATCTGCAAATTTCGATAGGGCCTGCCGGGCGCCTAGTCCGGTCAGAACGTAGCGACACCAGGAGAGAAGATGGCTACCGGTACTGTCAAATGGTTCAACACCACCAAGGGCTACGGCTTCATCCAGCCCGACGCCGGTGGTGCTGACGTGTTCGTGCACATCTCGGCGGTCGAGCGCGCCGGCATGACCGGCCTCGTCGAGGGCCAGAAGATCAGCTTCGAGATCGAGCAGGACCGCCGCACCGGCAAGTCCGCCGCAGGCAAGCTGGCCAAGATCGGCTGAACGTCCGACCTTCGGAATTGAGAAAAAGGCGGGATATTCCTGCCTTTTTCTTTTACGCCGTAGGGTTCTTGATCTTGCGCACGTCACTATCCCGAAACCGCCGCACGCTTTCGGGAGAGATGCGTCAAGCCGAAAGCGGCACGACATTGCCGCTGCCGCCGATGAAATCGGCGAAGGCGCGCGGCGAGGCGTCGAAATCCGTGCCCGCGAGCGCGACCGGCGCCAGGAAATCGCCCTGAAGCCTATCCGCGCCGGCGGTCACCGCGGCGCGCAGCTGGATTTCGTCCGTTATGCCCTCGATCTGGACCGCGGCGCCGCGCCGCCGCAGCGTCGTCACCAGCAGGCGCAACAGCCGCAGCAGGTCCGGCTCGGCGACGATCGCGCGTGTCCAGGCTGGCGGGATCCGGACGAGCCCGGGCACCGCAGCCGAACCCGCCTCGCGCCGGCTCGCCGCCGCCAGATCCAGCGCCAGCGGCGTCCCCGACGTCTCCAACCGCATGGCAAGCGCGGCGAAACAGGGAGCGCTGCGCAGCGCGGTGAGGTCGAAACAGAGCCGATCCGGCGCGATGTCGGCGAGCGCGGCTTCGTCGAGGAGCAGCCGCAACTCGTCTTCGGGATCGCTGACGTCCTCGGAAAGGTCGAGAACGAGATCGAACACGGGATCGTCGCAGCCGATATAGGCGAGATTGCGGATGGCGAGGCTGCGGCCGAGAGCCTGCATGAAACCGCGCTCCGCGGCAGACAAACCCGCGAGTTCGGTCTCGCCGAGCGATTGCCCTCGGCGCTGTGCGACGAAACCTGCCGAGACCGCAATGGGCACCAGCATCGGCCCGCGCCGCGCGAAGATCGGCTGAAAGGCGCATTTCAGCCGCAGCGCGTCGAGGACGCCGAAGGACAAGCCGGTCTCGTCGACGGCGATCGCATCCATGATCGCCAGCATCCGCTGATTCGGGCTCATGGCGCCACCTTGCGGCCGAAACGCGGCCCGAAGGTCTCTCCGGCAAGGCCGGCCATGGAATGCACCGGCTGACCGCGTCCCCGTCGAGCGACGGGCATCGCGGTCCTGGGAAACGTCGCAAAGCTCGCCGGCGCCAGTTCCGGACGGGCGAGGGCAAAACCCTGGACCATCGCTACCCCGGCCTGCTCGGCAAGTCCGATCTGACGGCTTTCCTCGATGCCCTCGAACACTGTCGTGATCCCCTGCCCGGCGAAAATGCCGACCATCGCCTTCAGCAGGCCGAGACCCGGGCCGGTTTCCATCAGCCTGGCCACCCAATGAGCGTCGAACTTGACGATCTCGGGCCTCAGCACGCGGATGCGCTCGATGTCGGAATCCTCGGCCCCATAGTCATCGATGGCGATCCTGAAGCCGGCCTGGCGGAACGACCGCACGAAGTCGCGCAGCACCTGCTGCGATGCCGATCTCTGTTCCGTCACCTCGCAGACGACGCGCCCGGGCTTGATGCCGACCTGCGCCAGGGTGTTGCGCGTGTCGGAAAGCGCCGCGCTGGCGATCGACCTGTCGACGAAGATGGAGGGATCGAAATTGACGAAGACGCTGGCCGACTCGGGCAGGCAGGTGGCGGCGTTGGCCAGGTGCAGGGTTCGGGCCAGCGTCTCGACCTGCAGACGGTCGCCGACGGGCAGAGCGGCGAGGAAGGCGGCCGGCTGCACCGGCTGGCCGTGCCGGTAGGGCCGGATCAGCCCCTCGAAGGCGGCGATGGCGAGCGTGTTCTCATGGAAGGCGAAAATCGGCTGGAAGGCCGTCCGCAACGTGAAGGCTCCCCACACGCCGACCGATGATCCGTCGCCGTCCCGGGCGATGTGCGCGAAAATCCCGCTTGGCGACACGTCCGCCTCCGCCTCTGGCCAACACGGGACGGTAACCCGCATGGTTTTATCGGCCGTTAACGGGAACCGCCCTTGCCGCGGAATTGTCCCGGTTACGATGCAATACTTGCACATCTTTCCGCGATCGGACATTAGAGCGTCGCCCGCGGCTGGACGTCGTCCGAACGATCGATGTCGCGGTCAACCGCGGCTCTAGCCGATCCGAACCCTGTGGAGACATCCAGTCATGGCATTCCTTGCCGACGCCCTTTCCCGCGTGAAGCCCTCCGCCACGATCGCGGTCACCCAGAAAGCGCGCGAGCTCAAGGCGAAAGGCCGCGACGTCATCGGGCTGGGCGCCGGCGAGCCGGATTTCGACACGCCGGACAACATCAAGAACGCGGCGATCGAGGCGATCCGCCGCGGCGAGACGAAGTATCCGCCGGTCTCCGGCATCGCCCCGCTGCGCGACGCGATCGCCAAGAAGTTCAGCAGAGAGAACAATCTCGACTACCGGCCGGAACAGACCATCGTCGGCACCGGCGGCAAGCAGATCCTGTTCAACGCCTTCATGGCGACGCTGAACCCCCGCGACGAAGTGGTGATCCCGACCCCCTACTGGGTGAGCTATCCGGAAATGGTGGCGCTGTGCGGCGGCACGCCGACCTTCGCCGCGACGACCTCGGCCAACGGCTTCAAGCTGACGGCGGAGGCGCTGGAGCAGGCGATCACGCCTAAGACCAAATGGCTGGTGCTGAACTCGCCGTCGAACCCGTCCGGCGCGGCCTATACCGAGGCCGAGCTACGGGCCTTGGCGGACGTGCTGCTGAAGCATCCGCAGGTCTGGGTGCTCACCGACGACATGTACGAGCACCTGACCTATGGCGACTTTGTCTTCAAGACCATCGCCGAGGTCGAGCCAAACCTCTACGCCCGCACACTGACCATGAACGGCGTGTCGAAAGCCTATGCGATGACCGGCTGGCGCATCGGCTATGCCGCCGGCCCGGTCGAGCTGATCAAGGCAATGGACATGATCCAGGGCCAGCAGACCTCCGGCGCCTGCACCATCGCGCAATGGGCATCGGTCGAGGCGCTCAACGGCCCGCAGGATTTCATCGCCAGGAACAAGGCGATCTTCCAGGGCCGCCGCGATCTCGTCGTGTCGATGCTCAACCAGGCGCGCGGTATCCAGTGCCCGTCGCCGGAAGGCGCGTTCTACGTCTATCCGTCCTGCGCGGGCCTGATCGGCAAGAAGGGTCCGTCGGGCAAGGTCATCGAGAACGACGAGGACTTCTGCGCCGAGCTGCTGGAGGCGGAAGGCGTGGCGGTGGTGTTCGGCACGGCCTTCGGCCTCGGCCCGAACTTCCGCATCTCCTACGCGACCTCCGAGGCGCTGCTTGAGGAGGCCTGCACGCGCATCCAGCGCTTCACCGCCTCGCTGGATTGACGCGACGCCGACACTCGAACAAGAAAAACCCGGCTCCGCGCCGGGTTTTTCTTTTGCGGGGCCGCGGAAAGATGGCGGCCAGCCGCGATGGAGCAGTCCGGCAAGCGAGGCTTCGCTTCCCGTCCTCAGAGCAGCCGGCGGGCGCGGAGCAGCCTCAGCCAGGGACCCGCGTGGAAGACGCTCATCAGCAGGTACATCAAAGCCATCCCGCTCAGCGGCGATACGCCGGCGACCGAGCACAGCATCTCCGCCGGGTCGCCCAGCACGTCGGTCAGCAGCGCCATGGCTGCGAAGGTCGGCGAGGCCGCAAGCGCCAGCCCGTCGACCACTCGAAAGGCCGGACCGTCGGCCGAAGGAGGTGCGGCGGCGTGGCGGCGGACCTCGCCACCTTCGGAGCCGCCGCAGCAGGCGTGGCTCATGGTTTTGCGTCCTGGTGGCGCATGGCCGCCTCTCCGGCGTCCGACACTTCCACCCACTTCCTGTCGGGCGCTGCGCCGGCGACGTAGCTGTCGTGCCAGTTCCACCACTGGTAGGGTGGTGTCTGCGGGTAGCCCTCGGGCGAGTCCTCCCAGACCTCCTGCCGGCCGAGCGGCGTGATGTCGAGGTAGTTCCAGGTACCCCCCATCTGCTCGTCGCCGCGGTTGTCGACGAAATAGGTGCGGAACAGCCGGCCGCCGTCGCGGATGAACACATTGGTGCCGTGCCATTCGTCCACGCCGAAATCGGCGTCGAAGCTGTCGGTGACGGTGTACCACGGCATTTTCCAGCCCATGCGCGCCTTCAGCCGTGCGATGTCGGCCTGCGGGGCACGCGAGACAAAGACGAGCGTGGTGTCGCGGGCGTTCAGGTGAGCGACGTGAGCGACCTGGTCGGCGACCATCGAGCAGCCGCGGCAGGCATGGTCGGGCCAGCCATACACGCCCGGCTCATAGAAGGCGCGGTAGACGATCAGCTGACGCCGGCCGTCGAACAGGTCGAGCAGGCTCACCTTGCCTTCGGGCCCCTCGAAAGCATACGCCTTGTCCACGGCCATCCACGGCATGCGCCGGCGCTCGGCCGCGAGCGCGTCGCGGGCGCGGGTGTTGGCCTTTTCCTTGACGAGCAGTTTTTCGCGGGCCGCCTCCCATTCCCGCGGCGATACCACCGGCGGCGTGTGCATGGCGGGATGTCCGCTTCGATTTTCGGCTGATGCGGTCATGATCTCGAACCTCCTCATTGGGCGCTGCGCGGTATCGCCGAGCGCGATGCGGCCGCCGCTCAGTGCGCTCATTGGCCGTGAGATAGCTTTTTGGCACCGGAAATCGACAGGCGGGAGTAACAAGTCTGACGGGATTTCGACGGCAGCCGCCGAATTCGGCGGCGCAGCGATGTTCTCGCGCACCACCCCAAGCCGCGTGACCAGGAGAAGCCCGGCCGCCGCGACGGCATGGTCTTCATTGCCGCAGGCGCCGCCGCCGGAGCCTGGTCGGCGGCATTGCCGAAACTGGCGGCGATCGTCATGATTCAGGGGCTGCACGGCGCCAAGGACGAGGCAATCGAAAAAAGGCGAGCCCGACGGCCGGCAGCTTGCCGAGCGCCTGTCGGAAATGTTCCTCGACCTGCTGCGGGCAAGGCGCTCCCACGCCGGATGACGTCGCTGTGGCTCACCGCGGCCTTATCCGGCACGTTCCTCGACCGACAACACATCAATAGACAACAACAGGTTGTCTTTCGGTCTGGTACTTGCCATCCTGCCGTCGGGGCGACGGACCGTCGACGTTTCAGCGGTCCGGAATACGAGGAGAGGTTATGATCAGAAGACGTATTCTATCGATTTCCGCCGCAACCCTCATGATAGCGGGCTGCCAATCAAGTTCGGACCCGCAGGTGCAGGCCCGCAACCACGAGTTCGGCTGCATAGCCGGCACTGTTGGCGGAGCGGTCGTCGGGGGCCTCATAGGAAGCACGATCGGAGCAGGAAGCGGCCAGGTCCTGGCGGTGGCGGCCGGAATTGGCGGCGGCGGCTACCTCGGAAACCGTCTGGCTTGCGGCTAACCAGGAGATATCTGATGAAAAAGCTCGCTCTGACGGCCGCGTGCGTCGTGTTTCTCGGAAACGGCATCGCCACGGCACAACAAGCCCCGGCGATGCATGAAGGTCAACTCAACCAGCTCGACACCGACAAAAGCGGCGGCGTGAGCAAGGCCGAGTACCAGACCTTCATGTCCGCCGCCTTCTCGAAAATCGACGCCAGCGGTGACGGCTCGATAAGCCAGGACGAAGTGGCGAAAATGCTGACGCCGGACCAGTTCTCGTCCATGGATGCCAACGGCGACAAGCGGGTGAGCCGCTCCGAGTTCATGGGACAGGTCATGAAGGACTTTGCCGGAGCTGACCGTGCCGGCGACGGGCAGCTCAAATAAGACGCTCGGAAAGATTTGATCCGGAGCCCAACACCGAGGGCCTCGAGCTCTGACTTTTGGGTCTGTTGGGCAGTCCTCTCACAGCCCTCCCGGGCCACCTCTCCCACTTCGTGGGGCGAGGAACCCGGGCCGGAGGAGCGCCGGCATCGCGGCAGCGGTTCCTCTCACCCGGGGCAGAGATGGTCCGAAGGACCGATGAGGGGCGCTTCATCGGTCAACTTCTGGGCGATTGCGCAACTGTCATTGATCCGGCGACGATCCCGCAGCATCAACCCGAATACTGCTCTTCCGACACCTTCTCCAGCCAATCGGCGGTGACGCCGTCCAGCGCCTCCTGCATGGCGATATGGCTCATCGCCGTGCGCGGCCCGGCGCCGTGCCAATGCTTCTCGCCGGGGGCGAAGGAGATCACGTCACCGGTGCGCACCTCCTGCACCGGCTCGCCCCAGCTCTGCACGCGGCCGGCGCCGGAGACGATGAGCAGCGTCTGGCCGAGCGGATGCGTGTGCCAGGCGGTGCGCGCGCCCGGCTCAAACTGCACCAGCAGCGCGCGCAGCCGCGCCGGCTCCTCCTTCTCGACGATCGGGGTCTGCAGCACGCGGCCGGTGAAATAGGCTTCCGGCGCCGGTTTGGTGGCGACGCTGCCGCAAGGAATGATCTTCATGGCCGGTTTCTCCTGTCGGATGAGCGGGCCGGTCGATCCATGTCCGGCCCGCCTTCATAGAACCTGCCGGGCTACACCGCCACCCAGCACTTGGTCAGCGCATGGCTGCCCATCATCTCGCCGTTCGGATCGTCGACCCAGCCGCCGACCCGCGGGCTGGTCGCGTCGATGTAGTTGTTGAACATCGGCACGATCACGCCGCCCTCGTCGCGCAGGATCATCGCCGCCTGGCGGTACATGGACTTGCGCTTGGCGGCGTCCAGTTCGGAGCGGGCACCGATGATCAGCCTGTCGAAATCCTCGCGGAAGAAACGCGTATCGTTCCACTCCGCCTTGGACAGGTAGGCAATGGAATAGACCTGGTCCTGCGTCGGCCGGCCGGTCCAGTAGGACATGGAAAAAGGCTGCTTGTTCCACACCTCCGACCAGTAGCCGTCGCCCGGCTCGCGCTTCACATCGACGGTGATGCCGCATTTGGCGGCGCTCTGCTGGAAGAGCTGCGCGGCGTCGACGGCGCCGGGGAAGGCGACATCCGACGTGCGCATCAGCACCGGGCCGCTGTGCCCGGACTTCTTGTAGTGGAAGGCCGCCTTTTCCGGATCGAACTTGCGCTGCTCGATGTCGTCGTCGAACAGCGGATAACCCTTCACCATCGGCGTATCGTTGCCGACGGTGCCGTAGCCGCCGAGAATCTTCTGCACCATCTCCTCGCGGTCGACGGCATATTTGAGCGCCAGCCTCAAATCGTTGTTGTCGAAGGGCGCGGTGTTGCAATGGGCGATCATCACATAGTGGCCCTTGCCGGGCACGTTGCGGATGGTGACGCCGGGCACCCGCTTGACCAGGTCGACGATCTTCGGCTCGACGCGGTTGATCATGTCGACCTGGCCGCCTTGCAGGGCGGCGGTTCGGGCCGTGGCATCGTTGACGACGATGATCTCGATGGAATCGGCGTGGCCGCGCTGGTCGCTGCCCCAGTATCCCTGATGCTTCTCGCCGACATGCCTCACGCCGGGCTCGTTGACGGCGAGCTTGTAGGGTCCGGTGCCTATGCCCTCGGTCGGATTGTCCTTGCCGCCGTTCGGCTGGATCATCAGATGGTAGTCGCCGACGACATAAGGCAGGTCGGCATTGGGCTCCTTGAGCGTGATGACCACGTTCTGGCCGTCGGCCTTGACGCTGTCGAAGGCGCTGACGAAGGCGAGCGCCGCCGACTTGGAAGCCGCGTCGGCATGACGCTCCATCGTCGCCACCACATCGGCCGGCGTCAGGTCCTTGCCGTTGTGGAAGGTGACGCCCTGGCGGATCTTGAAGGTCCACACCTTCGCGTCGTCGGAGGCCTCGAAGGATTCGGCAAGCCGGCAGTCGATCTCGCCGGTCGGCTTCACATCAAGGAGTTGCTCGCCCCAGCAGCGGCCGAGCGTGTAGGGCACCTGGCTTGTCCAACTGCCGGGATCGAGGCTGTCGGTGGCGCCGCCGCCGACCATGCCGGCCCTGAGCACGCCGCCTTTCACGGGAGCCTGCGCTTGCGCGGCGCCCGCCAGCAGCGAATTCGCCAGGCCGGCCGACACGCCGAGCGCGGCGGCGCGGCCGAGAAAGTCGCGCCTGCTGAGGCGCCCTCCGGCGACGAGCCGGCTGAGATGGTCCAGTTCCGACATTTCCGTTCCCTCTGTTCTTGTTGCCCCCCATCCTGCCTCGCCCGGCTCGGCTTTGCCAAGGCCTGTCCCAACACAGACAGAAGAGCCGGCAGGCGTTCCGCCTGCCGGCCCGAAGCAAGAGCTGTCCGGCTGGCCCTATTCCTTGGCGTGCAGGTCGGTGCCGAGCGTGTCGCGCACGAAGATCAGGCCGATGACCAGCGACATGGCGGCGATGGCAATCGGATACCAGAGGCCGTAGTAGATATCGCCTGCCGCCGCGCTCATGGCGAAGACGGTCGCCGGCAGCAGGCCGCCGAACCAGCCGTTGCCGATGTGATAGGGCAGCGACATGCCGGTGTAGCGGATGCGGGTCGGGAACATCTCGACCAGGATCGCCGCGATCGGCCCATAGACCATCGTGACGTAGAGCACGAGGATGAACAGGATGCCGATGATCATCGGCCAGTTCACCTTGGCGGGATCGGCCACCATCTTGAACGCGCCGGCACCGGGCACGGTGTAGACAGCGACCTCCGTCGCGCCCGCCGCCTCTTCCGCGGTGATCAGCTTGTCCTTGACCGCTTGTTCGAGCGGAACCGTCGCCTTGTCGCCGGCGCGGATCGCCGCGGCGTCGAGGGCGAGCTTCGGATTGGCCGCCACCAGGGCATCGAGCTTCTGCTCGGCGACCTTGGCCGGATCGCGCACCAGCGGGTAGCCGGCGTCCTGCAAGGCGTTGAACAGGCCCTTCGACAAAGCCGCGTTCTTTGCCGCCGCTTCGGCACCGGCCGCGGTCGCGTCGTAGGATTCCACCGTCTCGTCGCCGATCTTGACCGTTGCGGCCGTGCCTGGCGCCGCCGTCGCGACGACGTCGTAGGGCACGGAATTCTTGGTCAGGAAATCGGTGGCGATATCGCAGGACGAGGTGAACTTCTCGGTTCCGGTGAGCTTGAACTGGAAGTTGCAGTCGCCCGGGGCGGCGGTCACCGTCGCCCGCACGTTCTGCTGGGCGGTGGCCAGCGCCGGATTGGCGGCCCAGGTCAGCGCCTTGAACAGCGGGAAATAGGTGACGATGGCGAGCGCCAAGCCGGCCATGATGATCGGCTTGCGGCCGATCTTGTCGGAAAGCCAGCCGAACACCACGAAGAAGATGGTGCCCAGCGCCAGCGCGATCGCGATCATGATGTTGACTGACACCGAGTCGACCTTGAGCACGTTGGTCAGGAAGAACAGCGCGTAGAACTGGCCGGAATACCAGACCACGGCCTGGCCGGCGGTGAGGCCGAGCAACGCCAGCAACGCGATCCTGGCGTTCTTCCACTGGCCGAAGGCCTCCGTCAGCGGCGCCTTGGAGCCCTTGCCCTCTTCCTTCATACGCTGGAAGGTCGGCGATTCGCTCAGCGACAGCCGTATCCACACCGAGATGCCGAGCAGCACGACAGACACCAGGAAGGGAATGCGCCAACCCCAGGCCTTGAACGCGTCCGGTCCCATCCATGTCTGGATCGCCAGGATGACGATGAGCGACAGGAACAGGCCGAGCGTCGCCGTCGTCTGGATCCAGGAGGTGTAGTAGCCGCGGCGGTCGTCCGGCGCATGCTCGGCGACATAGGTCGCCGCACCGCCATATTCTCCGCCGAGCGCCAGGCCTTGCAGCATGCGCAGGGCGATCAGGATGATCGGGGCCGCGATACCCCAGCTTGCCGACCCCGGCAGGAGACCGACAAGGAAGGTCGACAGGCCCATGATGAGGATGGTGACGAGGAAGGTGTATTTGCGGCCGACAAGGTCGCCGAGACGTCCAAACACCAGCGCGCCGAACGGGCGAACCAGGAAGCCGGCGGCAAAGGCGAGCAGCGCGAAGATGTTGCGCGTCGCCTCCGGATACTCACTGAAGAAGGCCGCGCCGATGAAGACGGCGAGCGAGCCGTAGAGATAAAAATCGTACCATTCGAAGACGGTACCGAGCGACGAGGCGAAGATGACCTTCTTCTCCTCCCTGGTCATGCCGCGCCTCTCGGCAGCGGCAATTGCTGCCACTGACATGTCGTTCCTCCTGAAAGCGATCCGTTTTGTCGGAAATGCCGGCCGGTTCGGCCGGCAGGCGGAACAAGTGTCAGAAAAGAATGCGCTTAGGCAGAGCGTCTTTAGGATTATGACTATTGAATTACGACTTTTGTCTTATACGTGAAGAGAAAGTACAGGCCTGGCGTTAGGGAAGGTGTGAATGTATTTTCCATACACTTTCATACGTCAAGCGATCCGGGCCGGAGGCCGGCCCGGATCGACGAGGCATCAGGCGTCGAGCGCCGGACGAAGCGAGCGATGCGGCTGGCCGGCGAGATAGCCGTTCTCGCGCAGCCATTTGGCGATGATCAGTTCGACCAGCGAGGAGACCGAACGATGGTCCTCCTTCGCCGCGACGGTGAGCGCTTCCTTGATGTCCGGTTCGATCCGGAAACCGAGAGGATGGGTCTTGGCCATGGGTAGTCCTTTGCCTGTCTGTCTAAATCCGAGACGCTTGCGTCATGGGACGTTCGCGGAACCATTGCCTGGGCAGGGGCAGGCGCGGGCCTGCCGGCGATCAGGCGCCGAGCGTGGCAGGCGGCGGAGCGCGCGCCTGAACGAGGCCGAGCTCCGATCGGACGACGAAGGAAAGATGATCCGGCAGGCTCGCGGCCAGCTGCGGCGACGGACCATGCCACGGACCCGCAGGCGGCAGGCCGAAACCGTCCGCTGCCTCGGCCATGTCGGGCGGCGAGGCCGGTGTATCCGGCTCGGCAGGTACGATGCCGGTTTCCCAGAGCGGCGCGCCGGGACGCGGATCGGATTTGCGCGCCTCCAGCACCCGCTCGGCGACGGAAGCCGGCTCGAAGCGCCGATCCGGCTCCGATGCCGCGGGCGCGGTGGCGATTGCGACGGCAGCCGCCAGCCACAGCATGACGCCGTGGACGAATGCCCAGAGCCGTTCCGTGTGCTGCCTGCCGTCCGTCATCTGCCTTCGCGGTACCGTCCTGTGGGCGTTCGACTCTGGAGAGCCTGTCGTGACCGAGATGGCGGTCGTCATACAAAGTAGGAGCATTGCCTTGGCGGCACAAGCCGGGCTTTTTCCTTGCCCTCCCGGCAAACCCATGTGACGATGCGCGGAGGTAGGCGGCAAACGACAAAGCCCCACCCGCGACGGCCACAGGCCGGCCGCCGCTCACGAGGAAACGGTTGAGTGGAGGTCAGCATGGGAACTCGCGCCGGAGGCAGGCGAACGGGACCGAAATGCATCGCCATTGTCGGTCCCTTCGCCAGCGGCAAGACAACGCTTCTCGAAGCCATTCTCGCCCGTACGGGCGCCATCCCCCGTCAAAATTCCGTGACTTCGGGCAGCACGGTCGGCGACAATTCCCCCGAGGCCCGCGCCCACGCCATGAGCGTCGAGGCGGCCGTCGCCACCATCGACTTCATGGGCGAGCTGATCACTTTCGTCGACTGCCCCGGCTCCGTCGAGTTCGCCTACGAGGCGCAGCCCGTGCTTGCCGCCTGCGATGCGGCGATCGTCGTGACCGAGGCCGACGAGAAGAAGATCCCGGCGCTGCAGCTCATCATGCGCCGTCTCGATGAGATCGGCCTGCCGCGCATCCTGTTCCTCAACAAGATCGACAAGACTCCGGCGGGCGTGCGCGACACGCTGAAGCTGTTGCAGCCGGTTAGCGAGACGCCGCTGCTGCTGCGCCAGATCCCGCTGCGCCGCGATGGCATCGTGGTCGGCGCGATCGATCTCGCGCTGGAGCGCGCCTATGTCTGGCGCGAGCATGCCGAAAGCGAGGTCGCCGAGATTCCGGACGACGAGAAGGGCCGCGAGGTCGAGGCGCGCTTCTCCATGCTGGAGACCCTGGCCGACCATGACGACAATCTGATGGAGCAGTTGCTGGAGGAAGTGGCGCCGCCGCAGGACGCGGTGTTCGACGACCTTGCCGCCGACCTGCGCGAGGGCCATGTCACGCCGGTGCTGATCGGCACCGCCGAGAAGGGCAACGGCGTGCTCAGGCTGCTGAAGACGATCCGCCACGACGTCGCCGATGTCGAGGCGACACGCCAGCGGCTCGGCGTGACCGGCAATGCCGCGACCCTGGTGCAGGTGATGAAGACCGTGCACACGCCGCATGGCGGAAAACTGTCGGTCGCCCGCATCCTGTCCGGATCGATCGCCGACGGCGCCGAGCTCGTCCTGCCGGACGGCGGCGCCGCGCGCGTCTCCGGCATCTACCGGCTGCTCGGCAAGGAGCAGAGCAAGCTCGCGTCGGCGGCAGCCGGCGAAACAGTGGCGCTCGGCAAGCTGGAGGGCGCGCGCACCGGCCAGACGCTGACCACCGGCAAGACGGCCGCCGTCCAGCTCTTCCAGGAACCTGCGCCGCAGCCGGTCTTCGCCATCGCGCTGCGTCCCCGCGAACGCAAGGACGACGTGAAGATGTCGGCGGCGATCCAGCGGCTTGCCGAGGAGGACCCGTCGCTCTGCGTCGCCCATCAGGATACCGGCGAGACGATTCTTTCCGGCCACGGCGAGATGCATCTGCGCGTAACCGTCGAGCGGCTGGACGGCAAGAACCAGATCGCGGTCGAGCAATCGGTACCCGGCGTGCCCTATCGCGAGACCATCCGAAAAGGCACGCAGCAGCGCGGCCGTCACAAGAAGCAGTCGGGCGGCCACGGCCAGTTCGGCGACGTCGTCATCGAGATCAAGCCGCTGCCGCGCGGCTCGGGTTTCCAGTTCACCGACACCATCACCGGCGGCGTCGTGCCCAAGCAGTACATCCCCTCCGTCGAAGCCGGCGTGCGCGACTTCCTCAAATCCGGGCCGCTGGGTTTTCCGGTGGTCGACGTCGCCGTCAACCTCTCCGACGGATCCTACCACACGGTCGATTCCTCCGACATGGCGTTCCAGATGGCGGCGAAACTGGCCATGAAGGAAGGCATGGCAGCCTGCTCGCCTGTGCTGCTGGAGCCGATCATGAAGGTGCGGATCTTCACCCCTTCGGACGCCACGGCGAAGATCACCGGCATCGTGCCGCAGCGGCGCGGCCAGATCCTCGGCTACGACGCGCGGCCGGGCTGGAAGGGCTGGGACGTGGTCGAGGCGACCATGCCGCAGTCGGAGATCGGCAACCTGATCATCGAGCTGCGCTCGGCCACCGCCGGCGTCGCCAGCTACGAGGCCACGTTCGACCACATGGCCGAGATCACCGGCCGGCTCGCCGACGACGCCATGAACAACGCCCGCGGCAAGGCCGCGTGAGGTGACGGCGCCGGGCGTGCAACTCTGCGCGCCCGGCAGGCCGGGCGATTCAGCCTTGTCCCAACAGGGCCCGCGTCAGCTCTTCCCATTCCTCGTCGAGCGTCAGTACCGAGGGCGTGGCGCCGGCGCGGCGATACCAGTAGGCGGCGTTCGACGGGTCGCCTTCCTTGCGGTGCAGATAGGCATGCACCCGCATGCCGGCCGCGTCGTCGCGCTCCTGCGCGTGCTCGTGCGCGGCGTCCCAGTCGCCCTTCGCGTCCCACCACAACGCCAGCAGGGCGGGCGCCAGGCCGGCGGGCGGCAGCGGTTGCGCGAGCGAATTCCTAAAGCTCTGCAGATCCATGTTTCCCACCTTCGTGAACAACGGAGCGCCGATTGTAGCCGTGCCGGCGCCTGATCGGTAGGATGTTCGCCGATATCCGGCACAAACACGAGGGCCGGATATCGGCGCGGCGCCGCTGATTTCGCCACACGATGTCGTGAAAGGCGGAAGATCGGATTTCTCTGTAACGTTTGCCTCATGCCGCGCGAATTTGCAGAACGAGCCGACCGGTCCGGCCGCGCTCGTTGCAACGGCCTGCGGAGGACCGCCCGATGACCTTTTCCATTCACCGCCGCCCGTCCTGGGCGATTTCCGAGGCTCAGGCGACGCCGGAAGCGGCATTCCTCAACCGGCGCGCCCTGCTGGCAGCCATGGGGCTCGGGATCGTCGGCGCGGCGAGCGCCCTGCCCAGCCCTGTCCGGGGCGAAGAAGCCGATCCGACCGCCGACCTCTATCCGGCAAGGAAGAACGAGGCCTACAAGCTCGATCGGGACCTCACGCCGGAAAAGATCAACGCCAACTACAACAATTTCTACGAATACGGCACCTACAAGGAGATCGCCGAGGCGGCGCAGGCGCTGAAGACGCGGCCCTGGGATATCGAGATCGGCGGGCTGGTCGAACAGCCCTTCACCATCGGCTTCGACGACCTCGTGCGCAGGATCCCGCTGGAGACGCGGCTCTACCGCCACCGCTGCGTCGAGGCGTGGTCGATGACCATTCCGTGGAGCGGCTTTCCGCTGAAGGCGCTGGTGGCTCTGGCGAAGCCGCAGGCCTCCGCGACATATATCCGCTTCGAGACCTTCCTCGATCCGGAGATGGCGCCCGGCCAGGCCAATTTCCTGTATCCGTGGCCCTATGTCGAAGGCGTCACCATGGCGGAAGCCGGCAATGACCTCGCCTTCCTGGTGACCGGCGCCTACGACAAGCCGGTGGCCAAGCAGCACGGCGCGCCGCTCAGGCTGGCGCTGCCGTGGAAATACGGCTTCAAGTCGATCAAGTCGATCCGCAAGATCGAGTTCGTCGAGGAGCGTCCGGTCGGGCTGTGGGAGGCGATCCAGCCGCAGGAATACGGCTTTTGGGCAAACGTGAACCCCGAGGTGTCGCACCCGCGCTGGAGCCAGGCGATGGAGCGCGTGCTGCATACCGGCGAGTATGTGCCGACGCTGATCTACAATGGCTATGGCGACCAGGTCGAGGGCCTCTATGCGGGTCTCGGCGACGAGAAGCTGTTCATGTAGGCGCAGCGGACCTGCCTGCGATTTGGGCGCCGAGAGCCCCTGCGTAATAGACGGGCGATTCCCGTCCGCTCCGGCAAATGGTGGCCCACCGGGATCAAAGACTGGCTTTGGAGTATCGCCGCAAGGGCAGGACAGGAGGATGCCGGAATCAAAAAAGCCGGATCTGAAAGACCCGGCTGAGTTTGATTGGAAGTGCCTAAAAAGGCTAAACCTCCAGAGGGGAACACTCGAGGGCGCTAATGGGAGGAGGAACGCGCCCTGGAGATGATGAATATATGAGCCTTTCATGCCCAAGAAACAAGCATGGTGTTTGCAAGGCTCCCATGCAAAAAGCGAACATCTGTGGTCCAATGCCTTCGCGATGTTCAATAGCACAGGGCGCAGGCGCGCGGCAGCCGCTGAACCTGCAACGCGGCCGCCTCGGCTCGGCGCTCAGAACGACCAGTTGCGGGCCTTGGAGATGACGAAGTCGCGGAAGGCGTGCAGCTTGGCCTGGTTTTTCATCGCGTCGGGATAACAGAAATAGGTGTCGAAGGACGGCACCTCGGTTTCGGGCAGCAGCTGCACGAGGCCGGAATCCTTGTCGATCAGATAGTCGGGCAGCATCGCTATGCCGCCGCCCCGCTGCACTGCCCGCTTGATCGACAGGATGTCGTTGATCTGCAGGGTGGCGATGCGCTGCCCGCCCTCGAAGTCGCCCAGCGTCTCCAGCCAGTTCAGTTCGCTGAGATGCGTCGGCACCGGCAGGCCGAAGGTGACGATGCGATGGTCCTTGAGGTCGGCGATCGAATTCGGCTTGCCGTATTTGGTGATGTAGGACGGCGCCGCGAACAGATGGAAATGCACGGTGAACAGCCGCCGCTGGATCAGGTCCGGCTGCTGCGGCTGGCGCAGGCGGATGGCGCAGTCGGCCTGCCGCATGGTCAGGTCGAGCTCCTCGTTGGCGAGGATGAGCTGAAGCTGGATGTCCGGGTAGAGCTCGATGAATTCCGGCAGCCGGTCGGTCAGCCAGCCGGCACCGAGCCCGACGGTGGTGGTGACACGCAGCACGCCGGACGGCTTGTCCTTGGCCTCGGTCAGCCGGGAGCGGACGTTCTCCAGCTTCATCAGCACGTCATGCGCGGTCTGGTAGAGCAACTCGCCCTGTTCGGTCAGCACCAGCCCGCGCGCATGCCGATGGAACAGCGGCACGCCGACGTCGTGCTCCAGCGCGCTCACCTGCCGCGAGATCGCCGATTGCGACAGCCTCAGCGTCTCGGCCGCATGGGTGAACGAGCCGGCCTCCGCGGCCGCATGGAACACGCGCAGCTTGTCCCAATCCAATGACATTCGGTCCCCTCGCTCTGCCGGCTTGTCACCGCCGGCTTCATGCCTTCCGCCGCGCGGCTATTCCGCCGCCACGCGGTGCTCCTCAAGGCTTGCAATAAATTTCTCCGCTTCCAGCGCCGCCATGCAGCCGAGCCCGGCCGCGGTGACCGCCTGGCGGTAGACGTCGTCGGCAACGTCGCCGGCCGCGAACACGCCCGGCACGCTGGTGCGCGTCGTGCCGATCTCCGTCCACAGATAGCCGTTCGGCTTCTGCTTGAGCTTACCGACGAACAGCTCGACCGCCGGCGCATGACCGATCGCCACGAAGATGCCGTCCACCGGCAGGTGCGAGACCTGGCCGGTCAGGACGTTGCGCAGCTTCAGCCCGTCGGCCGTGGGCGGCAGCGGCGTCTTGCCGGGCCGTCCGGTGATCTCGTCGACGACGGTCTCCCAGATCACCCGGACGTTTTCCTTCTTCGCCAGCCGCTCGCGCAGGATGCGCTCGGCACGGAACTCGCTGCGGCGATGGATCACCGTCACCGACTTCGCCAGGTGCGAGAGATAGAGCGCCTCCTCGACCGCCGAATTGCCGCCGCCGATCACCGCCACGTCCTTGCCGCGGTAGAAGAAGCCGTCGCAGGTGGCGCAGGCCGAAACGCCGAAACCCTTGTAGAGATCCTCGCTCGGAATACCCAGCCACTTCGCCTGCGCGCCGGTCGCCACGATCAGCGCGTCGCAGGTGTAGGTCGCGCCGCCGTCGGTCTTGACGCGGAACGGCCGGACGTCGAGGTCGACATGGGTGACGATGTCGTTGACGATCTCGGTGCCGACATGCTCGGCCTGCTTCAGCATCTCGCCCATTAGCCATGGGCCCTGGATCGGCTGGGCGAAGCCCGGATAATTCTCCACGTCTGTGGTGATGGTGAGCTGCCCGCCCTGCTGCAGGCCCGCGATCAGCACAGGTTTCAGCAGCGCGCGCGCCGCATAGATGGCGGCCGTATAGCCCGCGGGGCCGGAACCGATGATGAGGACGGGCGCGTGCTTCGCGGTCATGGATCGCCTTCTTGGTTGAATCCTCCGGCCGCTCCGATTGCAAGCGGGCCCGAAAGCCGCGTCTAATCTAGGTGTTGGCCCGCGCCGCAGCAAGGCGCGCTCCGCCGTCGTCCCCGACAAGCTTACGGTTGTTAAACAAATTATGAGTCATAACGAAAATCCGGTTTCGAGGACTGACGCTCCCCTTCCTTTGGGCTAAGGACGCAGGCAGGCGCATCTTTTCCCCCCGCGGCGGACCACGACATGGCGATCAAGGCCGAACTCGACGCGATCGACTGGAAGATCCTGCGGGAGTTGCAGGACGACGGCCGCATGACCAATGTCGAATTGTCGCGCCGCGTCGGCATCTCGGCGCCGCCCTGCCTGCGCCGGGTCAAGCGGCTGGAGGATGCCGGCGTGATTCGCGGCTACCGCGCCCTGCTCGACGGTCCGGCGCTCGGCATGTCCGTCGTCGCCTTCTGCCTGGTCGGCCTGCAGCACCAGTCGGACGCCGAGCTGAAGGCGTTCGCGGCGCGCACGCGCGACTGGCCGGTCGTGCGCGAGGCGTGGATGGTGTCCGGCGAATCCGACTTCATGCTGCATTGCGTGGCGAGCGACCTCGCCACCTTCCAGGGCTTCGTCATCGAAGAGCTCACCTCGACGCCCAATGTCGACACGGTGCGCACGGCGCTTACCATCCGGCAGGTGAAGGACGAAGGCCTGGTGGCGATCCAGCCTTCGCGGACCGAAGTCAAGTCTTAACCGTCCGTCCGCGGCCGGGCGCCGGAAAACCGTCCAGGGCCGAGTGGCCGGCCTTCGCGTCCTCGCCCGTTCCGGCGGCGCCGATCCTGTCGGCCGCAAGCTCGATAAAGGCCTTGACCAGGGGCGAAAGATGCCGGCTGCTGGGATAGACGGCATGCAGGCCCCCGGCCGGCGTCGTGTAGTCATCGAGAACACGGCGCAAACGCCCGTCGCTGATAGGCGCCCCGACCATCCGGTGGGGCAATTGTGCGATGCCGCAGCCTGCAACGGCAGCCGCAAATACCGCCTGCATTTCATTGGCGGCGAAGCGTCCGGACACCGTGACCGTTTCCTGGCCGTGCGGTCCTTCCAGCAGCCAGTGGGCTCCGCTTGTCGAAGAACCTGCAATGACGCAGTCATGGCGGGCGAGATCGGCCGGCAGCGCCGGGACGCCATGGCGGGCGAGGTAGCCGGGACTGGCACACAATATCCTGTGCGTGGAGCCGAGCTTGCGGGCGACCAGCGTCGAATCCGGAAGCAGCCCGGTGCGGAAAGCCAGATCGATGCCATGCTCGACCAGGTTGAGTTGATCGTCGGTGAGGAGCAGTTCGACCCTGGCCTTCGGATGACGCGCAAGAAAATCGGTGACCGTGCCGGTCAGGAAAGAGCCGCCGAAACCTACGGGAGCGGAAATGCGAAGCGTGCCCGATGGTTCGGCCCGGGCTTCCGCGAGACGAAGATTCGCGTCCTCGATTGTCCGCAGCGCCTCGCTGCTTCGCTCATAATAAAGGCGTCCCGCGTCCGTCACGGTGAGGCTGCGCGTCGTGCGCTGAATGAGCCGCACCCCGACCTCGCGCTCGAGCGCGGCAACGCGGCGGCTGACCGTCGTCTTGGGCATGCCAAGCAGACGGGCGGCAGCGGTGAAGCTGCCGGCTTCGACGACACGGACAAATACCATGATATCGTTGAGGTCGAGCATTGTATCCACAATTGGGTCGATGTTTCCCAATTATAGCCCATTATGGATCAATTGAGCGCCCCCTACCTTCGTCTTCATCGAAGCAAAGGAGCACGCACATGACCACCAAGAGAAACGTTCTGGTAACCGGCGCAACCGGCCAGCAGGGAGGCGCCGTCGCACGCGCGCTGCTGTCCAGGGGACATCGCGTCAAGGCACTGACTCGCAGGCCGGAAAGCGACGCCGCGCGGCGGCTGGCATCGGCAGGCGCGAATGTCGTGGCGGGCGACCTCGGCGACGCGGCCTCCGTCGTGCAGGCAGCGAGCGGCGTCGACACCATGTTTCTGATGGGCAACAGCTACGAGGCCGGCATCGACGAGGAGACCCGTCAGGGGATCATTGCCGCCGACGCGGCGAAGGCCGCCGGGGTCGGCCATCTGATTTATTCGTCAGTCGCCGATGCCGACAAGCAGACGGGCATCCCGCATTTCGAAAGCAAGTACCGCGTCGAGAAGCATGTCGCTGCGCTCGGCATCCCCTACACCATCAGCGCGCCCGTCGCCTTCATGGAGAACATAGTCGCGCCGTGGTCGGTTGGCGCGCTGAGCCAGGGCACGTACGCCTTTGCGATGCCGCCCAGGCGCGTCCTTCAACTGGTGGCGGTAGCCGACATCGGCGCGTTCGCCGCTGCCCTGGCCGAGCGGCGCGAGCAGGTCTTCGGCAAACGTTTCGACATCGCCGGAGACGAGCTGTCCGGCGAGGAGCAGGCTCAGATCCTTTCGCAGGCCATCGGACGGCCCATCGCCTACCAGGAAATCCCGATCGCGATGGCCCGCCAGCAAAGCGAGGACACGGCACTCATGTTCGAATGGTTCGATCGCGTTGGCTACGATGCCGACATCGCCGCATTGCGCAGGGATTTTCCGGAAGTCCGCTGGCACGGTTTCAGGGACTGGGCGCGCGCCTTCGACTGGAAGGCTCTCGAACGCGGACCCTCCGGCAACTGAGCGGCCATAGGCCCTGTCGGCCGGGGCCCTTATCCGCCCCGCGCCCAAACCGCATCGTAGACGCGCTCGATGCCGGCGGCCTCGCGCTCCAGGTGGAAGCAGGCGCGCGCCTCGACCAGCCCCTCCTCGCCATGGCGCTTCGCCAGATCGGGATCGTCGAGGTAGCGGCGGATCGCTGCGGTGAGCGCCGCTCCGTCGCCGGCCGGCACCACCGCGCCGGTGACGCCGTCTTCCACCATCTCGGCATAGGCGCCGGCGTCGCTCGCCACGACGGCGGTCGCCGAGGCCATCGCTTCCAGCGGGGTCAGGCCGAAACCCTCGTTGCGCGACGGCGCGACATAGAGCGTCACGCGGCGGTACCAGACCTTTATGTCGGCGACCTCGCCCAGGAAGAGGATGCGTTTCTCCAGCCCGGCGGCGGCGATGCGGCGCTTCAGCTCGTCGGCGAAGGCGCGGTTCTCGGGCGTGACGCGGCCGGTGACGACGGCCGTCCAGTCGGGATATTGCGGCAGCAGTGCGATCATCGCGTCGACGAACAGGTCGGTGCCCTTCTGCGCCCTGACCCGTCCGAAGCAGCCGACGGCGTATTTCCCGGGCAGGCCGGCGGCGGCGAAGTCGTCGGCCGGCTCGCTGCGCGGATGGAAGGCGTCGAGGTCGACGCCGTGCATGACCACCTGATGCGGCACTTCGAGGAAGCTGCCCGAACGTGCGCTGGTGGCGATCACCGCCTCCATGCGCCGGATCAGGAATTTCGTGAAGGGCCTGTGGTCGCGCTGAGCGGCCGAGGTGAAGACCAGGTGCAGCGGCGCCCGCAGCACTGACTTCAGGAAAATCCCGGCGATCATCTCGACATTGCGCCGGGCATGCCAGATGCGCTTGCGGCCCGAGGCAGGCCGCAGCCACAGCGACGGCAGCTGCCGCGGCCGCAGCTTCGGCAGCGTGTCGGGCAGCCCCGGTCCGATTGTGGCTATGCCGAGGCGCGCCGCCTGAATCGGCACGAGCTGGACCACCGTGCTGGTGACGCCCGACAGCCTCTTCTTGAAGTGCGGGGCGATCACCTCGACGCGCGACATGTCGGGCGCCGCCGTTCCGTCCGGGGACGGTTGCGAAGGGCGGCCCATGCGCGCTGCTCCGGTCCGGTCAGACGAAGCTCAGCTTGACAATCTCGTAGCCGCGCGGGCCGCCGGGCGCATTGACCTCGACGGAATCGCCGACCTCCTTGCCGATGAGCGCGCGCGCGATCGGCGAGGAGATGGAGATGCGGCCGGACTTCACGTCGGCCTCCTGGTCGCCGACGATCTGGTAGGTCTTGGTCTCCTCGGTATCCTCGTCGACCAGTTGCACCGTGGCGCCGAACTTGATCTTGCTGCCCGACAGTTTGGAGATGTCGATCACCTCGGCGCGCGCCACCAGATCCTCGAGTTCGTTGATGCGGCCCTCGTTGAGGCTCTGCGCCTCCTTCGCCGAATGATATTCGGCATTTTCCGACAGGTCGCCATGCGAACGCGCCTCGGAGATCGCCTCGATGATGCGCTGCCGCTCTTCCTGCTGGCGCCAGCGGAGCTCCTCCTTAAGCGATGCGAAGCCACCAGCCGTCATCGGGACCTTGATCATTTCAGTTTCCGCTCCTAGTGCAGCCCCGACACCCTGTCTGCGACCAAGCGGAGACAGGGCGGCGGGCAAAAAAAGAAACGGTCCGCAAGCCATGGCGACGGAACCGTTCTCAGCTCATTCCGGCCCAATATAGCAATGTCCGGTGATTTTTCACGCCAAAAAAGCGGCGCTTCACAGGAGCGCAAGCCGGAAACGGCATGATTTCACCTCGTCTTGAACGGCGGGCCGCCGAAAGCGGGGCGAGCGCCCCTTGCACCGTCAGGCATAGGACCTAAGTCCGAACCCATGCGGCACTCCTCACGGCTCACTCTCCTCGCTTTCGCTCTCGCTGCCGGGATCCTGCCGGCCTCGGCACAGTCCACCGGCGGTTTCGACACGGAAGTCCTGGCGGACGGCCTGAACCATCCCTGGGGCCTGGACTTCCTGCCGGACGGCGGCGCGATCGTGACCGAGCGCCCGGGGCGGATGCGCCTCCTCACTGCCGGACAGCTCTCGGAGCCGGTCGCCGGGTTACCTAAGGTCGCGGCGCGCGGCCAGGGCGGGTTGCTGGATGTCGCGGTGTCGCCGAACTTCGCTGGGGATAGCTTGATCTTCTTCAGCTTCTCGGAGCCGGGCGCCGATGGTGCCGGTACGGCCGTGGCGCGCGCCAGGCTGGTCCGCGACGGGGCGAACGCCCGGCTGGAGGATGTTCGCACCATCTTCTCGATGAACAGGAAGACCCGCACGCGGCAGCATTTCGGCTCGCGGCTGGTGTTCGCTCCGGACGGCACCCTGTTCGTCACCACCGGCGACCGCGGCGACGCCGAGCGCGCCCACCCGGACGGAACCATACCGGAGGACAACCCGAAGCCCGACGGCTGGCTGCCGGAGCTGTGGTCGAAAGGACACCGCAACGTGCAGGGCGCGGTGTACGATCCGGTCACCGACGGCCTCATCGCCATAGAGCACGGCGCGATGGGCGGCGACGAGATCAACCGGGCGGAGGCCGGCAGGAACTACGGCTGGCCGGTCATCTCCTACGGCCGCCACTATTCTGGCGGGAAGATCGGCGTCGGCACCGCGGCGGACGGCTACGAGCAGCCGCTGCACTACTGGGATCCGTCGATCGCGCCCTCGGGCGCGGCCGTCTACCAGGGCGAGATGTTCCCGGAGTGGGAAGGCGACCTGCTGACCGGCTCGCTCAAATTCGACTATCTTGCGCGTCTCCAGCGCGACGGCAGCGGCGCCATCGGCGCCGAGGAGAAGCTGCTGGCGGGCGAGCACGGCCGCATCCGCGACGTCAGAGTCGCCCCGGACGGCTCCGTCTGGCTGCTCACCGACGAGCGCGACGGCGCGGTGATCCGCCTGTCGCGCGAGGATTGAGTGAGGGGACAGTTTTATTACTTTTTTCGGCCCACGTGACTTCTGAGCTGCGGTGGCCCTTCTGCCGAAAAAAGTAAACTGTTCCCCGGCGGCCCTTCAGCCCTTGTACGCGTCGATCTGCGCCGCCAGCTCGCGATACTCCTCGCAGGCCGTGCCGCAGCGCTTCTCGATCTCCGCAAGCTGGTTTTTCGCGGCCGCGACGTCGCCGCGCTGCAGATGCGCCTCGCCGAGATACTCGCGTACCAGCGTGTAGTCGGGGTCGATCCGCAACGCCTCCTCGTAATAGCCGAGGCCGACGAGGATCCGGCCAGCCTTGCGATGCGAATAGCCGAGATAGTTGAGGATGCGCGGGTCGCTCTTGTTCACGGCGAGGCTGAGCACCTTGATGGCTTCCTCGTAGTCGCCTTTTTCGGCAAGCTGGCGTCCAGCCCCGTATAGCGTGTCGTCGTCGACGACGCCGCTCTTCTGGGTAACGCATTTCTTGGTCTTCTTGTCGTACACCTTGCCGGCGGAGCACTGCGGGACGCTTCCGCCGCCGCTGCTGCTGTCGCCTCCGCCGCCGCCCGCCGAAAGGGACGGGCCGGTCGCAAGCGGCACGGCGACGAGCAGGGTTGCGACGATGCTGGTTAGCCGAAGCTGCATTGGCCTTCTCCCGAGATGAAGCGTGGTCTCGACTTGTCAACGCCGCGGCACCGGCGGCTCTTCCAGGCCTGCCCTAAAAAGATCAGGCCCTGAAGATCAGGGCGGCGCCGCCGCAGATCAGCGCGAAGCCGAGCACATGGTTCCAGGTGATGCCTTCCTTCAGATAGAAGACCGAAAACAGCACGAAGACAACAAGGGTGATGACCTCCTGGATGGTCTTCAGCTCGGCCGCCGAATAGACGGCGTGGCCGATGCGGTTGGCCGGCACGGCCAGCCAGTATTCGAAGAAGGCGATGCCCCAGGAGAACATCACCGCTGCGACCAGCGGCGCTGACTTGAACTTGAGATGCCCGTACCAGGCGAAGGTCATGAAGACGTTGGAGGCGAGCAGCAGCAGGATCGGCAGTATCTTGGGAGAGAGGATGATGCTCATGGGGACACCAGGGTTCGGAGGGACACGCCATTTCGGCGGAAGTCCGGGCCCTGTCAATCACGCCGAAACGACGCGCCGATCGGCGCAGGTGACGTTGCCTGCAATTTCTGTATCATCCTGGACGGGCCAGCAGGGAGTTCGTCCGTGCAGAGGAAGTTCGACAAGGACTGGGACCTGACGATCGGGCCGGACACGGTGCGACTCTTCATCGAGAAGGCGAAGGCGATCAGCGCGGCGGTGAACGAGGACTATGACGGCGGGCAGGACCACGAGGTCGAGTTCGATGGTGACACTCTTGACAATCACCGCCACGACGGGCTTGCGGAAGAGGAAGCCGAGAACCTGACCGAGGAAGAGCTGCGCGAGCTCATCGACGACCTCAATGTCGACGAGGCGGCCGAACTGGTGGCGCTGATGTGGGTGGGGCGCGGCGACTACGAGGCCGCCGAATGGGCCGAGGCGGTGGCGGCGGCGCGCGAGCGCGGCAACCGACGCACATCGAAATATCTTCTCGGCATGCCGATGCTCGGCGACTGGCTCGAGGAGGGGCTGGAGGCGATCGGCGCCTGACTCGCAACCAAATTCCGGCCGTCGCCGTTCAGCGGCGATGGATGCACGAACGCTCGCGGCCAGAGCCGCCCTCCCCTGCCTTTGCGCCGTCCTTGCGGCTGTCCCGGCAGTCGCCCAGCAGCTTCCCGACACGGTGCCCGTGCCGCAGGTGCATGCGCCGCCGGCCGGCAATGTCGCGCCGCAGCGGCCGGGCGACGCGCCAGTGCCCGAGCCGCGGCCTGACAGGCCCTCAGACACCGCAGCCAAGGAGCCGTCGGCGCCCGCCGCTCCCGGGCCCAGAGACAAGGACGCGCAGCAAGACGCGGTCGATACACCCGCCGTTGCGCCGATCCCGCCGTCTGGGCCGCCCAGGCCTGACGCCGCCGGCAACGTCCCGACGCCGGAACCGGTGACGCCGCCCGATCCGCGCTCCGCCGAACGCCCAGCCTCGACCATGCCCGCCGAAGAAGCCGCCTGCCGGCAGCGCCTGCGTGCGCGTGGCGTCGACTTCGCCGACCGTCCGGCCGAGCATGACGAGAGCGGCTGCTCCCTGCCCTACCCCATGGCGGTCAGCGGCCTCGGCGGCGGGGTCGCCCTGGAACCGGAAGCGCTGATGAACTGCGCCATGGCCGAAGCGGCCGCCCGCTTCGCTGCGGACGTGATCGCACCCACCGCGAAGCGCGAGTTCGGCGCGCCGCTGACATCGATCGCCCAAGCCTCCGGCTATGTCTGCCGGCCGCGCAACGGCAGCACGAAGCTTTCCGAGCATGCTTTCGGCAACGCGCTCGACATCGCCAGCTTCACGCTGACCGGCAGCAAGAGGATCGACGTCATCCTGCGGCCGCAGGAAACCGAAGCCCGTTTCCTCGGCACGCTGCGCAAGGCGGCGTGCGGGCCGTTCAAGACCGTGCTCGGCCCGGGCAGCGATGCCGACCACGCCACGCACCTCCATCTCGACCTCGCGCCACGCAGGAATGGCGGCACGGTGTGCGACTGACCGCCACAATGGCGCCGCATGCGTGAACGCCGCCGCTGACCTTTCCTTTACGCTTGCCGCCTAGAGTCGCTGCCAACGGGACAGGGACAGTTTTCCGATGCGCATTCTTGTTCGGCGTATGCGCACGCCTGCGCGCGCCTGCGCGGCCGTGCTTGTCGCCATGCTCGCCGCCTGCAGCACTGACGACGTGATGTCGGTCAGGCCGCAGGTCGATGTCGGCACGCAGACGGCGGCCGTCGTGCCGGCCACCGGCCTGCAGCGGCTCGTCCCGTCGAATCCGATGATGACGGCCTATCCGCGCCTCAACCTGCCGCTGGAACAGCCCGACGTCATGCCGGCCGACGAGTTGAACTGCCGGCGTGACCTGAAGCGGCTTGGCGTGGCTTTCCGCGACATCGAGCCTATCCGCGACGGCCCTTCCTGCGGCATCGACTGGCCGGTGGAGGTATCGGCGATCGGCGGCGTCCAGATGAAGCCGGCGGCCACGCTGAGCTGCTCCATGGCGGCGACCTTCTCGCGCTGGACCCGTAACGAGCTCGTGCCGGCGGCGCGCTGGCGTTATTTCTCCGGCGTACGCACCATCCACCAGGGCTCGAGCTATTCCTGCCGGAACATCCGCGGCTCGCGCGGCACGCCCTCGCAGCATTCGCTCGGCAATGCGCTCGACGTGATGCGCATCGAGCTGAACAACGGCAAGGACATCGACGTGCGCAAGCCCGGCTGGTTCGCCTTCCGCCAGCGCGGCTTCCTCAACACCGTGCGCGAGGACGGCTGCAGCTATTTCACCACCGTGCTCGGCCCCGGCTACAATGCCGACCACGCCGATCATTTCCATTTCGACATCAAGCAGCGCAGGAACGGCTACGTCGCCTGCCGATAGGCGGGGCGACGTAGCCGGACGGGCTTCTTTCGGCCGGGTCGAACGCCGGCTATTCTCCCCTTGGAAGCAGGGGCGGCAACATGCGTCGCAAAGGCAAGATCTCGACCACGGCCACGGCGCTGCTGGCGCTGGCCGTGGCCTACGGCTCGCTGGCCTATTTCGCGCTGCCCGAATTCTGGACGCTGCGCGAACGGCATCTCGCCGACGGCATCGGCAGCTTCCTGACTACCACCCCGCAGGGCATCCCCGGCGATCCGATCAATGTCGGCCTGGTCGGCACCAAGCCGGAACTGCTGCGCGCCTTCGCCGCGTCGGGCTGGCGCGCCGCCGACGCCATCACATGGCGCAGCTCCCTCGATATCGGCCTCAGCGTCGTCTTCGACAGGCCTTATGCCGACGCGCCGGTATCGACGCTGATGTTCGAGGGTCGCCGCCAGGATCTGGCTTTCGAGAAACCGGCCGGCACCAGCGCCGACACCCGCCATCACGTGCGCTTCTGGCTGACGCCCCGGACCGATAGCGACGGCCGCCCCTTGTGGCTGGGCGCCGCGAGCTTCGACCGCGGCGTCGGCTTCAGCCACGACACCGGGCAGATCACCCACCACATAGGCCCCGACGTCGATGCCGAGCGCGACCATGTGATGGCCTCGCTCACCGAGGCGGGCGCCATCGCCGCTTCCGAGGAAATCGAGGGAATAGGGCCGACCCGGTCCGGCCGCAACGGCGGCGGCGACCGCTATTTCACCGACGGCATGGTGAACATCGGCATTCTGCGGCCGCAAGACGGCATCGAACCCCCGGAAAATCGACAACCCTCAGACTGAGCCTTCCCGACAGGGGGTTGCGGATGCTAAGCAGCGTCCATGCTATACGTCGAAATCGGCATCGTGGTCGTCCTCATCTGCGTGAACGGCCTGCTGGCAATGTCCGAACTTGCCGTCGTCTCGTCCCGTCCCGCGCGCCTGAAGACGATGATCGACCGCGGCGTGAAGGGTGCCGCCAGCGCGCTGACGCTGGGCGCCAACCCCGGAAAGTTCCTCTCCACCGTGCAGATCGGCATCACGTTGGTCGGCGTGCTCTCCGGCGCCTTTTCGGGCGCCACCCTCGGCGATCGCCTGTCCGTGACGCTCGCCGAATCGGGCGTACCGACACGCGTCGCCGACTGGCTCGGCGTCGGCATCGTCGTGGCCATCATCACCTACGCCTCGCTGATCATCGGCGAGCTCGTGCCCAAGCAGATAGCGCTGCGCAATCCGGAGGCCATCGCCTCGCGTGTCGCCCCGGCCATGCGGGTGCTGGCGACCATCGCCGCGCCGCTGGTGTTCCTGCTCGACATCTCCGGGCGCGGCGTGCTGCGGCTGCTCGGCCAGAAGGGAGAATCGGAGGAGAAGGTCACCGACGAGGAGATCAAGATGCTGGTCGCCGAGGCCGAGCACCACGGCACCATCGAATCCGACGAGCGGCGCATGATCGCCGGCGTCATGCGGCTCGGCGACCGCGCCGTACGGGCGCTGATGACGCCGCGCACCGACGTCGACTGGATCAACCTGGCCTGGGACGAGACCGCCATCCGCAAGGCGCTGATGGAAACGCCGCATTCGCGCCTGCCGGTCGGCGACGGCTCGGTCGACGACATGATCGGCGTGGTCCAGACGCGCGAGATCCTGGCCGCGCTCTTGGCCGGCAACAGCCTCGACCTCAGGCTGTACACGCGCGAGGCGCCGATCGTGCATGACCAGGCGGACGCCCTCGACGTGCTGACCACGCTGAGGGAGACGGAGGTGCCGGTCGCCCTCGTCCACGACGAATACGGGCATTTCGAGGGTGTCGTCACGCCGGCCGACATTCTCGAGGCCATCACTGGCGTGTTCCGCTCCGACCTGGAGGCGCAGGAGGAGCCTTCCGCGGTGCAGCGGGAGGATGGCTCCTGGCTGCTCGCCGGCTACATGCCGGCCGACGAGATGCGCGACCACCTCGGCATCGACGTTCCGGAGGACCGCGACTACGAGACCGTCGCCGGTTACGTGCTGTCCCATCTGCATCACCTGCCGGCCACCGGCGAATGCATCGACGTGCAGGGCTGGCGCTTCGAGGTGGTCGACCTCGACGGCCGGCGCATCGACAAGCTCCTGGTCAGCCGCCTGCCCGGCGCGCATCGCAGGGCGAGCTGAAACCGCCGGGGCGCAGCAAAATCAGCGACTTGGCGGGCGTGGCTGAATCGAACCGGCAGCGTCTTGAATCAGTTCGGCAGCATCCTGGATCGATGCGTAACAGGCGCCAGCCGGTTTCCACCAATACGATTAGCCGAGGCCACCTGCGCATTCGTCGTCCCGATGGCGGGACAGGCGCAAGGCGGGAGTGCATCCGGCCATCAAAAAAGTTCCGGCCTTGATTCGGCCGCCTTTGATCCCTATCTGTTCGTCATCAGCCGCTGGCATCGGGTCGAAGGTTCTTCGGGATACGAGGTTAAGGTTCCCCGATCGGCGGCTGCATTGAATTCGATCGACGCTTTGCCGACCGTGGATGTATCGGCGGCATTGAGAGTCTCGGATGCGAGGGAAGCGGGCTTTCGGCCCGCTTTTTTGCTGTCCGGCACCGGCCTGCGGCCTGCATCAGCCTCTGACTCAAGCCCTGACGTGAGCTGCCCGGCGATCGCCGTGGCGCTTAAGACAATCTTCACCACCGGTCGGCAATGTCGCGGGCCTGCGGCGATGTAATGCGTACCGCGGCGCTTCGGCGCCCAGGCAACAGCCCGCTGCTTCGAAAGAGGCAGCGGGTTCTGCATTTTTGGGCCTCAGATCACTACGAAATCGGCATTGGTCCGCGACAGGCCCGGGACCTTGCAGCGGCGGCGGCCGGAAAGCCTTCTTGTCAGGATGGCAGGATCGGCGTTCGCCCGCGTCGTATGAACGGACTATACGGCTGCGCCTCTTCTCAAACGAAGGCGGGAGCGGTCTCGCGCCGCTCCCGCTCGATCCGGATCGGCGTGGCTCGGATGCAGCCGCCTCAGGCGGCCTTGGCCTGCGCCGCTGCGGCATCCGCCTCGCGCGCCGTCTTCAGCGCCGTGGCCCACCAGGCGAGTTCGTCGAGCACAGCCTTGGCGTATTGGTTGAGATGCTCGAACTCTTCGAGCTTCTTGCTGCCGTTCATCACCTGCGCCATGTCGGCCCAGACGATGTGAACGGCGTTGCGGATGGGCGCCATCTGCAGCTCGACCGCATGCAGGCGCAGCTGCTCGACGGCGCGCGCCCCGCCGACGCCGCCATAGCCGACGAAGGCGGCCGGCTTCCTGTTCCATTCCGTGTAGGCGTAGTCGAGCGCGTTCTTCAGCACGGCGGTCGGGCCGCGGCTGTATTCGGCGGCGGTGAAGACGAAGCCGTCGAAGCCGGCCACCTTCTCCTGCCAGCGCTGCGCCACCTCGCTCTTCGACGGCACGTAGAGCGATGAGCCGACCTCGTCGAAGAAGGGCAGCGGGAAGTCGCGCAGGTCGACGACCTCCAGCTCGATGTCGTCGCGCTGCCTAGCGAGATTGGCAAACCATTCGGCAGGCTTGTCGGCGAAGCGATTGGCGCGCGTGGAGCCTATCACAAGCGCGATTTTCGGTTTAGACATTGATCGTGACCTCTCGAAATCTGGTATCTTAAGGATACCGACGCTATATAAGATACCGAGACGAGACGCCGCAAGGAGGCACTTTCTTGAAACCAAGGCACCCGCATCACAGTGAGGACTGCCGAGCCGTCAGCGCCGTCCTGCAGCGCGTCGGCGACAAGTGGACGGTCCTGGTCGTCACCAAGCTCGGCGGCGGCCGCATGCGCTTCAGCGAGTTGCGCGATGCCGTGGGCGGCATCTCGCAGAAGATGCTGACGGCGACGCTGCGCGGCCTCGAACGCGACGGCTTCGTCGTGCGCGAGCAGTTCCCCACCATTCCGCCGCGCGTCGAATACGAGCTGACCGCGCTTGGCCGCGAATTGCTGGAGCCCGTCACCGTGCTGGCCGAATGGGCGCGCCGCAACGGCGAGCGTGTAGCGCAGGCGCGGTCGCGATTCGACGGGACGAGCGGCGGCAAGAGCTGGGGAATCGAAGAAGAAGCGACAGCAGGGCAGTAGGAGGCGAGCGCGAGGCCTCGAACCCGTCAAGTATTCGACCCGAGGTCGGGTCTCTGCATGCGGGTTGGCGCCAACTTGCCGGGAGCCGATAGCCTACTGCCCTACTGCCCTACTGCCCTACTGCCCTACTGCCCTACTGCCCTACTGCCCTACTGCCCTACTGCCCTACTGCCCTACTGCCCTACTGCTCTCCCGGCACCGGCTTCGGCCGCCCCTCTCCATCCAGCGCCACCATGATGAAATCGGCGTCGGTGACCTTCTCCATGAGATCGGTAAGGTAGCGCTGCGCCCAGGCTTCGACCTTCAGCGTCATCGAGGTACGGCCGACGCGCATGACGTTCGTATAGATGCACAGCGTGTCGCCGATCTTCATCGGCTTGGCGAAGGACATCTCCTTCACCGCCGCCGTCACCACCCTGCCCCTGGCGCGCTCGGCGGCGCGGATGCCGCAGGCGAGGTCCATCTGCGCCATCACCCAGCCGCCGAAAATGTCGCCGGCCGCGTTGGCATCCGCCGGCATGGCGAGCGTGCGCAGCGTCAGGTCGCCCGTCGGCTGTCCGTCGGCGTAGTGAACCATGCGTGCGTCTCCTCGTGCTGCGGCCTCTGCCTAGCCGCAGCGGCAAAGGCGGTCAACGCGTGATCGGCCACCCGATGTAGCGAGCGCATCCGTGCGCCGCGACCGGCATCTTTCAGTCGCTTTTCTCACAACCGATGCCGGAAGCCCGGACGACCCGTCGCACGGCATGCGGCTAGTCTCCGCCTGAAAATCGCCGGCCGGGAAAACCGCATCCATGCAGACCTACGACTTCATCATCGTCGGCGCCGGTTCGGCCGGCTGCGTGGTGGCGGAGCGCCTGTCGGCCAACGGCCGCTTCTCCGTCCTGGTGCTGGAAGCCGGCGGCACCGACCGTCGCTTCTTCGTGCAGATGCCGCTCGGCTACGGCAAGACCTTTTACGACCCCAAGGTCAACTGGAACTACAAGACCGAGCCGGATCCCGGCCTTGCCGGCAATGCCGACCACTGGCCGCGCGGGAAGCTGCTGGGCGGATCGAGTTCGATCAACGCCATGGTGTGGATCAGGGGCCATCCGGCCGATTACGACGCCTGGGCCGCCGCCGGCAATCCGGGCTGGAGTTTTGCCGACCTGCTGCCCGCCTTCAAGGCGATCGAGGATAACGCAGCCGGCGCCGACCGGTGGCGCGGCAGCGGCGGTCCGGTGCACGTCACCGACTGCTCGGCCGCCGTCCATCCGCTGACAAAGCGCTATCTGACCGCGGCCGAGCAGGCGGGCCTCCCCGTCAATCCCGACTTCAACGGCGCCAGCCAGGAAGGCGTCGGCATCTACCAGATCTCGACCCGGAACGGCCGCCGCATGTCGACGGCGCGCGCCTTTCTGCGCCCGGCGATGAAGCGTCCCAACCTGCGGGTCGAGACCGGTGCGCTGGCGACGAAAATCCTGTTCGAGGGCAGGCGCGCGGTCGCCGTCGAATACGATCGCAACGGCACAACGCACAGGGTCGGCGCCGCCCGCGAAGTCGTCCTGTCCGGCGGCTCTGTCAACTCGCCGCAATTGCTGCAGCTTTCCGGCGTCGGTCCGGCCGGCCATCTGAAGGCGCTCGGCATCGAAGTCGTCCATAGCAACGACAACGTCGGCCGCAACCTCGAGGACCATGTCGGCATCAATTATACCTTCAAGGGGCGCCAGGCGACGCTCAACCAGTTGCTGCGGCCCTGGTGGGGCAAGCTGTGGGTCGGCATGCAATATGTGTTCCTGCGCTCCGGGCCGCTGTCGCTGTCGATGAACAATGCCGGCGGCTTCTTCCGCACCGACCCCGCCCTCGACCGCCCCAACATGCAGCTCTATTTCCAGGCGTTTTCGACCGTCATTCCGAAAACCGGCGAGCGCCCGATCCTCACCCCCGATCCCTGGCCGGGTTTTTCCATCGGCCTCTCCAACTGCCGGCCCTCCAGCCGCGGCGAGATTCTTGTCCGCTCGAAAGACCCGCGCGAGTACCCGAGAATTGTCGCCAATGCCCTGTCGACCGACGAGGACGTCGCCGAGATGCTGGCGGCGGTGAAATTCGTGCGCAGGATCGCCGCGCAGCCGGCCCTGGCCGAGTTCATCGTCGAGGAAATTCTGCCCGGCCCGTCAATCACTTCCGACGAGGACCTGATTCAGGATTTCAGGAAGCGCAGCGGCACGGTCTACCACCCGGTGTCGACCTGCCGCATGGGTCCCGATCCGGCCAGGTCCGTCGTCGACCCACGGCTGCGCGTGCACGGGCTGGAGGGCCTGCGCATCATCGATGCGTCGATCTTTCCCGGCAACATCTCCGGCAACACCAACGCGCCGTCGATCATGACCGGCTGGAAGGGCGCGCAGATGGTGCTGGAGGATTGGAAATGAAAGCGATGATGATGGAGGCGGCGCGGGCGATTGGCGTTTCCTCGCCCCCACAGAGTGGGGGAGAGGTGCCGAGCGAAGCGAGGCGGTGAGGGGGCCATGCCCGACAAAGATCGCAGCCGCCGCAAACACTCGACTACCGATCGTGCCCGCTCGCTGCGAAAAGGAGACAATATCGCCGAGGCGCGGCTTTGGATGGAATTGAAGGACCGCAGGCTTGGCGGGCACAAATTCGTTCGTCAGTTCCCGATCGGTCCGAACTATGCGGATTTCCTCTGCAGGAAGGCGAGGCTAGTCATCGAGGTCGACGGTAGCCAGCATGCCGACAGCGTCACCGACCGAGGCCGGGACGAATTCATGCGGGCCGAGGGATATTTTATCCTGCGGTTTTGGAACATCGACGTTCTGAAGCAGATCGGGCCGGTTTGCGAGACGATCCTGGCGGCGCTCGAAGGCCGGTATGCCGAGGATGTGGTAGCCACCGATCTTCGATACATCCATGCGCCGGTTTCCCATCGTGAATGACCCCCTCACCGCCTCGCTTCGCTCGGCACCTCTCCCCCACTTCGTGAGGGAGAGGAATCGCCAATCGGGCAGGGAGAGGAAACGCTAATCCCGGAGGACAGCCAATGAGAATCACCGACGTCAAAACCTGGGTCGTCGCCAATCCCCCACCGGGAATAGGCGGGCGCTATTTCATCTTCGTCAAGCTGACGACCGACTCCAACGTCGTCGGCTATGGCGAGGCCTACAACGCCACCTTCGGCCCGCATGTCACCGCCAGGATGATCGAGGATCTGGCGGAGCGCCATCTCGTCGGCCGTGACCCGCACGATATCGAAACCTTCTTCCGCCGCGCCTATTCCTCCGGCTTCTCGCAGCGGCCCGACATCTCCGTCATGGGCTGCTTCTCGGCGCTGGAGATCGCCTGCTGGGACATCATTGGCAAGGAGGCGGGAAAACCGGTCTACAAGCTGCTCGGCGGCCAGGTGCACGAGACGCTGCGCTCCTACACCTATCTCTACCCCAATGCCGGCAGCGTCGTTCCGGCGGAAGCCGGGCCGGTCAACGTCTACAACGATCCGGACCTGGCCGCGGCCTGCGCGCTCGAATATCTACGCCAGGGTTTTGACGCGGTAAAACTCGATCCGGCCGGCCCTTATACAGTCTATGACGGCCACCAGCCGCGGCTCTGCGACATCGACCTCTCCGCCCGCATGCTGAAGGCGATCCGCGAGGCGGTCGGCGACAAGGCCGACATCCTGTTCGGCACGCATGGCCAGTTCACGGCGTCGGGCGCGCTGCGTATGGCGGCGGCGATCGAGCCCTACGATCCTCTCTGGTTCGAGGAGCCGGTGCCGCCGGACATGCCGGAAGTGATGGCCGAGGTGGCGCGCGGCACGAAGATCCCGATCGCCACCGGCGAGCGGCTGACGACGAAATTCGAGTTCGCACGCGTCATCGAGAACCGCGCCGCCGCCATCCTGCAGCCGGATCTCGGCCGCGCCGGCGGCATTCTCGAGACCAAGAAGATCGCCGCGATGGCCGAGGCCTACCACATCCAGATCGCACCGCACTGCTACTGCGGCCCTATCGTCGGGGCCGCCAACATCCAGCTCGCCGTGACGCTGCCCAACTTCCTCATCCTCGAATCCCTGAAGCAGTGGGACGGCTTCCACGAGACGCTGTTGAAGAAGAAGATCGAATGGCAGGACGGCCGCGTCATCCCGTCGAAGGAACCCGGCATCGGCGTCGAGCTCGACGAGGTGGTGTGCGAGGCGCATCCTTATGACGGCAGCCTGCTGCACCTCGAAATGACGCAGGACGCGCTGTTTCCCTGACGGTCGGCCGATACCGGCCACCACAACCGTTTCCTGCCCGGAATCCGGCCTTCCCACCTATCATCCGGGGCCGGACGCCCCCGACGCGTGCGTCGGGAGGTCCGGGCGTTCACCTTCGTGGCCGCAGATATAATCAGTGCGGGAAAGAATAGACCTGCTCGGACATAGAATATCGACGATTCACCGGCCCACCAAGCAAACTGAACCAAATGGCTGTTTACTATACGAGAATCCCCGAGGAGGGACCTATTCCAAACGACAGAAAAGGATGTATGATTTGTTAACGACAGGTAAAGGGTCGCGGCAGTTACACACGCGTCAGTAGCAAGGGTCAGAAGACATGAATCTAGCCAACATCCTTACGCGGCGGGACCCGCTGAAAAGGGCGTTCGTAACCCTTGAAGACGACATGGCCGACGCGCTCGACGAAGAGTTCTTGCTGCCGGTGGAGGCGTCTGCGAATCCGGAAGACAGCGCTGAGACGCAAGCAGGTGAGGATAATCTTTCCCGGCCGGAGGAAGAACAGGTCGAGGAAGAGCAGGCGGCGCGGTGGCAGCCGGAGCAGCCTGGTCCCGGGGAGGCGCAGCGCATCAGCCCGCACACGCAGAACCGCCTCGCCAGCCACGCCGCTTTCGACGAGGCGCGCTCGCGCGCCCAGGACGACCTCAACCGGATCGCCGAGGCGCTCGCCGGCATCGTGGCCTCGCATCACATGGGCCGCGAGTTCCTGCACGATTCCTACGCCGACATCCTGCGCGCCAACGATCTCGAGAACGCCAGCATCGCCCAGGCCGCGGAGAACCGGCGCCTCGCCGAACGGGTCGACAAGCTGGAGCGGCTGCGCGCCCGCTACGACCAGCTGGTCGAAGTGCTGAAGCGGCGCGAGGCACGGCTGCTCGACGAGGCCGACGCCATGCGCGAGGCGCAGAGCGCCCTGCGGCTCGAACTGGTGGAGGCGCGCAGCGCCACCGCTCGCAGCGAGTCCCTCTACGGCGAGTTGCAGACCACCCACGCCGCCCGCAGCAGCGAGGCGGAGCGCTACCTGCGCGAGGCGGAAATGCTGCGCGAGAAGAATGCCGGCCTGTCGGTCGAGCTCGAGCTCGTGCAGAAGCGGCAGGCGGAATCGCGCCGCCGCGCCGAGGAGCTGTCGTCCATGCATGCCAGCGACTCGGCCAGGCTGGCCGAGATCATGGCCCGGCTGGTGACCGAGGAGGCGGAGAGCACCCGCCTGCAGAAGCTGAACGACGCGCTCGAGGCGAAGCTGATCGAGGCCAACGAGCATGCCGGCCGGCTCGCCGCCGACCTCGCCGAGCGCGACACCCGCCACCAGAGCGAGATGCAGGCGTTGCGCGGCGAGATTCAGGCGCTCAATGTCCGCTTGCAGAACGCCGCCGGCGAACAGCGGGGCGCGGCATCGGAGCTCGCGGAAATGCGGGCGAAAATGGCGGAATTCGAAACGGAACGCACGGTTTTGGAGAAGAAGCTCGCCGCTTTTGCCGCCGAGATAGAGCAAAATCGCGAAGACCGGCCATCTGCCGACCAGGCAGACGTGCCTTCCGACCAGCAGCAACTGCGAAAGCAGGCCGAGCAGATGCGCCGGCAGATCGCCGAATTGCAGGGGACCGTGGAGCATCTCAAGCAATACGAGGCGCTGCATATGGCGACGAAGGCGCGCAGCAAGGGCCGGGCCGAGGTGGCCAGCGGCTTCAGCGTCGCCGGCGGCAAGATCGTGCCGGAATTCGCCGCCGTGAAGCAGGCCGGGCGGGCCTGAGCGGTTAGGCGCCCGGCCGTCCGGTCCGGCCGCGCTCGGCCACCGCGACCAGCAGAAGCAACGACACGACCGCGACCGCCGCGAAGCCGGCGGCGTAGAGCGGCGGCACCGGCAGGCCGGCCGAGGCGTTCATCAGGCAGGCGCCGACCACGCCGACGCCGTAGCTCCCGGCGAAGGCGAGCGACAACCGCGCCCGTCCCGCGTCATGGCGCGACAGCATGAAGGCGGCCGCGATGGTGAACAGCATGGCGGCGATCAGCCGCGACGTCAGCGGATCCCTGGCCCAGTTGAAGACCAGCGGAAAGGCCGTCGTGGGTGCCAGGAACAGGGCGATCCCCCACAGGCCGAGCAGAATGCCGGCGACATAGAACCAGAGCGACACTGCGGGGCCGGGCCGCTCCGGAGCGCCATTATCGGCCGCGCCGCGCGCCAGCGCGGCCAGGGCACCGGCCACCAGCACGATCACGACGGCGAAGAAGCCGTAGGTGACGGGTGCGGCGAAGTCGAAGCGGTCGAGATGCAGCAGCAGGACGGCGACCGCCAGCGGCAGCAGATAGATGACGATCAGCAGCAGATAGAGCCGGGTGCGCGGCTCGCTCGGCCGCTCCAGCACCAGCACACCGGCGAGGCCGAAGGCGAAGGCCGCCGCCGCCAGCATGCGCGAGGCGACCGGCGGCAGGTCCCAGGCAAAGCTCGGCGGCAGGTCGAGCCACCAGAACGGCGCGCCCAGCAGCCCGCCGATCGCCGTCGAGACGAGCACGAACTTTGCCGCCATCCCCTCGCCGCTCGGACCGAGGTCGCGGCCGCCCCAGCGGCGGAAGCCGAGCGCAAGGCAGAGGATGAGCAGCGCCACCGCGACCGCGAACCAGCCGGCATCCGACATGACAGTTCCCTTTTCGCGCCGGCAAGCATGGCACGAACGACGGCGGCCGGAAAGATCGGGGCTGCCGGCCGTTGGATCCGCACCTGTGGGGAGGCGGTCGGCGATGGCGCAGACGGCCCTGTCCCCGTTGAGAAGAGCGCCCGGCGCACCGCCCCGCGCCTATCCGGCCGGCGCAGCCTCGTCAGCGCTGCCGACCTTGCGCACCAGCGCCGCGGTGGCAAGCAGCAGCGCCATGTCGGTGATGATCGGCTCGACATGGACCTTGTAGTCGAGCGGCTGCGAAACGGGCGGCAGCTCGAAGAAATTCTTCGCCGTCGGCAGAAGCAGAAAACCGTCGCCGCCGCGCAAGGCGATGCGCGCCGGCTCGCCGGGCCAGGTCTCCGCCAGCCATCGCAGCGCCCGCGCCAGCCGGCCGCGCACCAGCGGCTCGGCCGCGGCGTTGTCGGTGCGGAACTCGTATGTCTCGTCCAGTTCGGCGACGCCGCTCGGTATCTCCTGCAGCGGCTTGCCGAACAGGCCGCCGAAGAAGGACCGCACCTGCTCCTGCTTGCGCGTCGCCACCAGCAGGCCCGGGAACGGCCGTTCGGTGGCGAAGGTGACGACGACGCCCCTGAAGCCGGTGAGTTCGGCGCTGCCCGTCTTCTCCTTCAGCACCGCTTCGTAGAGCTCGAAGGCGAAGCCGTCATGCCTGCCGGAAACCACGTCGTCAAAACTCTGCCGGGCGAAGTCGCCGACCACCTCCCTCGGCAGCCGGTCGAAGGATTCCGGCGTGATGCCCTTGCCGTAGCGCAGATCGTCGATGAAGCCGAAGATGGCGGGCAGCAGCCGCGAGCGGGAAGACCGCTCCAGCACGGCGACCGGTCTCACCCCGCGCCACCAGGCGAAAAGCGCGAGCGCGAGCGCGATCACGTAGAGCAGGACATGCGGTGTAGAGGTCCACTGCTCGTGCGGATCGGCGAAGCGGTTGAAGGCGATCGCCAGCACGACGGCGGCGGCGAGGACCAGACCGAGGAACAGCGGCAGACGCCACATCACCTGGCGCCGAGCCGAAACGCGCTCCTGCTCGTAGCGGGCGATCTCCTGCCGGATCGCGGCGATGGTTTCGTCGTTCGGCAGGAAATCCCGTGCGTCCATCGCCCATCCCCCAGTCGAGCGCCATTCTGGGGAGGTTCCGCCACGCTGGCAAGCGCCGGCTGACGCTCTCGCGGCAGTACCGGCGCGAGAGCGTCCTGCTGACACCGCCGTGTCAGGATCGCGCGCGCCGCTCAGGCCTTGAGCCGGGCCGGGCTTTTCTTCCCGGCCGATTCCACCCATATTCGGCCGATGGCCAGATCCCCCGAAAAGAAGCCGCCGGCGGCGAAGGACGACGGATACCGCAAGCGTGGCAACCCGCTGACCGATTACCTCGACGCGTCGGAACCGCTGCATCGCGGCGGCTTCGACGAAGCGCCGCAGCCGCAACTGTCCGGCACGCCGCTCTCCGGGTCGGTGTCGGACTGGGCGGAGCAGATTGCCCGGGAGGCGGAGCAGGACGGGCGCCGGATCTCCCCCCTTGAGGGGGAGATGGCCGCGAAGCGGCCAGAGGGGGCCTCGGAAGGCACCTCCAGGACTCCGGGCACTGCCGAAACGACCCCACCCGACCGCTCCGCGGCCACCCTCCCCTCAAGGGGGAGGGAAAACAAGAAAATCCCCGAGCGCTCTTCCGCCCCGACAAAAACCGCACGCGGCACCTCGATGGGCGGCGCGGCGAGCGCGCGCGAGCGCACGGCGGCCGGGCTCAATCCGATCCCGGGCCTCGACATCAGCCTGGAGGACGCCGAGGCGATGCCGAAATCCGGCGTCACCGCCACGGTGGAAGCACTGTCGGCACTGATCGAGAGCGGCAATCCGCTACACAAGAACGGCCAGATCTGGACGCCGCACCGCCCCGCCCGCCCTGACAAATCGGAAGGCGGCATAACGATCAAGATGGTGTCGGACTTCGAGCCGGCCGGCGACCAGCCAACCGCCATCAAGGACCTCGTCGAAGGCGTCGACAACGCCGACCGCACCCAGGTGCTGCTCGGCGTCACCGGCTCGGGCAAAACCTTCACCATGGCCAAGGTGATCGAGGAGACGCAGCGCCCCGCCCTCATCCTGGCGCCCAACAAGACGCTGGCCGCGCAGCTCTATTCCGAGTTCAAGAAATTCTTCCCCGAGAACGCGGTCGAGTATTTCGTCTCCTACTACGACTATTACCAGCCGGAGGCCTACGTCCCGCGCACCGACACCTATATCGAGAAGGAATCCTCGATCAACGAGCAGATCGACCGCATGCGCCACTCGGCGACGCGCTCGCTGCTGGAGCGCGACGACGTCATCATCGTCGCCTCGGTGTCCTGCATATACGGTATCGGCTCGGTCGAGACCTATACGGCGATGACGTTCCAGATGACGGTCGGCGACCGCATCGACCAGCGCCAGCTTCTCGCCGACCTCGTCGCCCAGCAGTACAAGCGCCAGGACATCAACTTCGTGCGCGGTTCCTTCCGGGTGCGCGGCGATACGATCGAACTGTTCCCTGCCCACCTCGAGGACCGCGCCTGGCGCGTCACGCTCTTCGGCGACGAGATCGAGTCGATCACCGAGTTCGATCCGCTCACCGGCCAGAAGACCGGCGACCTGAAGAGCGTGAAGATCTACGCCAACTCGCACTACGTGACGCCTCGGCCGACCTTGAATCAGGCCATCAAGTCGATCAAGGAAGAGTTGCAGCAGCGCCTGCAAGAGCTTGAAAAGGCGGGGCGCCTGCTGGAGGCGCAGCGGCTGGAGCAGCGCTGCCGCTTCGACCTGGAGATGCTGGAGGCGACCGGCTCCTGCGCCGGCATCGAGAACTATTCGCGGTATCTGACCGGCCGCATGCCTGGCGACCCGCCGCCGACGCTGTTCGAATACGTGCCCGACAATGCGCTGATCTTCATCGACGAAAGCCACGTCACCATTCCGCAGATCGGCGGCATGTATCGCGGCGACTTCCGGCGCAAGGCGACGCTGGCCGAGTACGGCTTCCGCCTGCCCTCCTGCATGGACAACCGGCCGCTGCGCTTCGAGGAATGGGACGCCATGCGCCCGCTCTCGGTCGCGGTTTCGGCGACGCCGGGCGGCTGGGAGATGGAACAGGCCGGCGGCGTCTTCGCCGAGCAGGTGATCCGCCCGACCGGCCTGATCGATCCGCCCGTCGAGGTGCGTCCGGCCAAGACGCAGGTCGATGACGTACTCGGCGAAATCCGCGACACCACGCGCGCCGGCTACCGGACGCTGGTCACGGTGCTGACCAAGCGCATGGCCGAGGACCTCACCGAATACCTGCACGAGCAAGGCGTGCGCGTGCGCTACATGCACTCGGACATCGACACGCTGGAGCGTATCGAGATTCTGCGCGACCTGCGCCTCGGCGCCTTCGACTGCCTGGTCGGCATCAACCTGCTGCGCGAGGGCCTCGACATCCCGGAATGCGGCTTCGTCGCCATCCTCGACGCCGACAAGGAAGGATTTTTGCGTTCCGAAACCTCACTGATCCAGACGATCGGCCGCGCGGCCCGCAACGTCGACGGCAAGGTGATCCTCTATGCCGACAACATCACCGGCTCGATGGAGCGGGCGATGGCGGAGACCAACCGCCGCCGCGAGAAGCAATTGGAATACAACGAGGCCAATGGCATCACGCCGGAGAGCGTGAAGTCCCGCATCGCCGACATTCTCGATTCCGTCTACGAGAAGGACCACGTCCGCCCCGACATCTCCGGCTTCGCCGAGAGCGGCGCGATGATGGGCAACAATCTGAAGTCCCATCTCGAGCATTTGGAAAAGGAGATGCGCAACGCCGCGGCCGATCTCGACTTCGAGCGCGCCGCCCGGCTGCGCGACGAGATCAAGCGGCTGCGCGAGATGGAACTGTCGATCGCCGACGATCCGCTGGCGAAATACGCGGATATGGAGAGCCCGGTTTCAGGCCGAGAGAAAGGCAAGCACAACAAGGGCATCGCCAAGCACCGCACGGCCGAGGAGCAGGAACGGTTCCGCAAGCTCGATGCGGCGCGCGCCGCTGAAGCCGCGGAAAAGGCCGCGCGGCCGAACCTGTTCCGCAAACCGGAACTCGACGAGATGGGCCGCGCCGGCGACTACGCAACGCCGGCCGGAAGAGAAAAGCCGGGCAAGCCGCTGTTCCAGAAACCGTCGATCGACGACATGGGACCGGGCACCGACATGCCGACGCCGGCCGGCGCGGTGTCGCGCTCGCTGTTCAAGAAGCAGAGCGCGCGCGAGGCGCACGGCGCCGACTATGGCACGCCGGACGACGGCGGAAAGTCGCTGTTCCGCAAGAACACGCTGGACGAGATGACGGTGCGGCGGACCGAGAAGCCGGTGGAAGGCGCCAAGCCGGTGAAGCGCGAGAAGATCGGCATCGGCAGCTACGAAGATCCGGCCGAGGAGCGCGCCCACGGCCGGCGGTCGAAGAAGAGCGGCCGGCCGGGACAATAGCGCTTTTCACTTAATCGACGTTGGTGCGAGGCAGATTGCACGACGACTTGATCGGCCTTGGTGGCTTTTGGCCACCACGCGTCCTTGCGCGGCCCTCGCCATCCTGACATTAGTCGCCGATGCAATCAGCCGTCGCCAAGCCTCAGACAGACCAGGCCTCCCCCGCTTGGCCGAAAATCCTGTCCTCCTACGCCAAGCCGGATCGAGGCAGGAGTCTGTTCGAACTGGCCGTCACGATCATTCCCTTCTGCGGCCTATGGGCGCTCGCCTCGGTCGCCGTCTACTACGGATGGTGGATCGGCCTGTTCCTGACCATACCGGCGGCCGGTTTCCTTCTGCGGCTGTTCATGATCCAGCACGATTGCGGCCATCGATCCTTCTTCGCGCACCGTCAAGGCGACGACTGGACCGGCCGCGCCCTCGGCGTGCTGACGCTGACCCCCTACGATTACTGGCGCCGCGCTCACGCCGAGCATCATGCATCGACTGGTAACCTAGACCGGCGCGGCATCGGCGACATCACGACGCTCACGATCGGCGAATATCGCGCGCTGTCCCGGTTGGGCAGGCTCGGATACCGGCTCTACCGCAACCCGCTGGTCATGTTCGGCATCGGTCCGGTCTGGCTGTTCCTGCTCAAGCAGCGGCTGCCGATAGGGATGATGCGCGACGGCGCCGAGCCATGGGTGTCGACCATGGCGACCAACGCGGCGATCGTTGTCCTGGCCGGGGGCTTGATGTGGGCGATCGGGCCCTGGGCTTTCCTCGCCGTGCACCTGCCGATCGTCATTCTGGCCGGCGCGGCAGGCATCTGGCTATTCTACGTCCAGCACCAGTTCGAGGACACGCACTGGGACCATAACGCCGACTGGCGGTTCCAGGAGGCGGCGCTGCATGGGTCGTCGCATTACGATTTGCCCGGCATATTGCGCTGGCTCACCGGCAACATAGGTGTCCACCACGTCCATCACCTGTCGAGCCGCGTTCCCTGCTACCGGCTGCCGGAAGTGCTGCACGATCACCCCGAACTTGGCGGCATCGGCCGCATCACGCTGTTGCGCAGCCTCCAATGCGTGAAACTCGTGCTGTGGTGCGAGACCCGCCGAAAACTGGTCTCCTTCCGCGAGGCTCGCGTGCTTGCATGACATCCGCTTCTTGAGACGGTCTGCCACCGGGCGCCCGACCGCATCTCAAGGAATCCGGCTAAAGCAGGTCGCGTGAAAAGAATTCACGCACTTTCGGCAGACATGCCTTACGCCCCGACCGCCTCGAAGCCGGCGCTGACGAGATTGAGCGGCTGCCGCCTACCGTCCCGCCAGGTAGAGGTGATTCCGAAAGTGATCCGGGCGCGGCGCTCGTCCGGGCGCTGACCGAGGCCGAGTTCGGCGCAGACCGCTTCGATGGCACGCTCGATCTCGGCGCGTTCCACCGAGTCCAAAGTGATGTCGCGTTCGATGGCATCGGCATCCAGGCCCGCAGGCGTAATCCGGTGACGTGTCATGGCCGAGGCCTCCTTTCGCACGTTCGGCACAGGCATTTCCCCCGGCCGCTCTGACCGTCAGCCTTCCCTATAGGGAACCCCCTGATTCGGGATTTACCAAGTCCCAAAAAATCACTTTTGAAATCGTTCCGTAACCTTTCGTGACAATTGCGTTACCGCAGCGTTACCGCGAACCGTCGTCGGCGGCGTGGTCGGCCGTGTCCGCCGAATGGACTTGCCGACGGCGCGCCGATAGACTCGGCGGCCAAACGGTCCCGAAGGTGATCGCCGAGATGACCAACGAACAAGTCCGGCGCCGGCTCGCGGCCATCCTGGCCGCCGACGTCGTCGGCTACAGCCGCCTCATGGAGCGGGACGAGGCGGGCACGCATGCCTTGCTCACCCGGCGGTGGAAGGACGTGCTCGACCCGCTGGTGGAGCGCCACCAGGGCCGCGTGTTCAAGCGCACGGGGGACGGCGTGTTCGTCGAGTTCGCCAGCGCCGTCAACGCGGTCGACTGCGCGGCGGCGCTGCAGCGGGACATGGCGGCGGCCAATGCGGACATGCCGGACGAGCGGCGCATCGTGCTGCGCGTCGGCGTCAATCTCGGCGACGTCATGGTCGACGGCAGCGATCTCTTCGGCGACGGCGTGAACCTGGCGGCCCGCATCGAGACGCTGGCGCATCCCGGCGGCGTGGCGATCTCGGACGCCGTCCGCCAGCATGTCGAGGGGCGAGTCGGCATCGATTTTGCCGACGGCGGCCGCCATGAGGTGAAGAACATAGAGCGGCCGGTGCATATCTGGGTCTGGGCCCCAGGCGGGACGGCGCGCCCGCCGGCAACCGCGCTCCCGGAAACGCCCCCTGCCCTTCCGGACAAGCCCTCGATCGCCGTTCTGCCCTTCGACAACATGTCGGGCGACGCCGAGCAGGGCTATTTCGCCGACGGCATCACCGAGGACATCATCACCGACCTGTCGAAGGTGTCGGGCCTGTTCGTGATCGCACGCAACTCCTCCTTCGCCTACAAGGGCAGGTCGACGGACATCCGCCAGGTCAGCCGCGAGCTCGGCGTCCGCTACGTGCTGGAAGGCAGCGTGCGGCGGGTCGCCGGGCGCGTGCGCATCAACGCGCAGATGATCGACGGCAGCAATGGCGGCCATCTCTGGGCGGATCGCTTCGACCGCGACATCTCCGATATTTTTTCCGTGCAGGACGAGGTGACCCGCACCATCGTCGGCGCCCTCAAGGTCAAGCTCACGGCCGGCGAGGAAATCCGCCGCGAAAGCCGCGGCAAGATCGACCCGGAGGTGTACGACCTGCTGGTGCGCTCGCGCCAGACGCTGATGCAGCTCAACCCGGCTTCCGCCGTGGAGGCGCGCAGGATGCTGGAGCACGTGCTCGCCATCGACCCCGGCCAGGCGCTCGCCCATGCGCGGCTGTCCATCATCGCCTTCGCCGACTATGCCAACCAGTGGAACGGCGCCACGCCGGAAAACCTCGATCAGGCGCTGGTACTGGCGCGCAAGGCGATCGACCTGGACGAGACCGAGCCGATGGGCCACATCGCCCTGGCGCTCGCCCTGTCCTGGCTGAAGCGCCTCGACGAGGCGGCGGCCGCGGCGGAACGCGCGGTCGAGCTCGGCCCCAGCCTGGCGGACGCCTATGCCGGGCTCGGCAACGTCCGCGACTTCCAGGGACGGCACGAGGAGGCGGCGGCGCTGTACACGCGGGCGCATCGGCTTGATCCGCAGTTCGACATGGCGCTGCATTTCCTCGGGCGGGCGCTGCTGGCGCTGGGTCGCTACGACGAGGCCGAGATCGCTTTCAAGCGCCGGCTCATGCTGTCGCCGCGCTCCGACATGACGCGTTTCTATCTCGCCTGCCTCTACGGCCTTTCCGGCCGCCCGGACGAGGCGCGGCGCTGGTGGCAGGACACGCTCAAGGTGAACCCGAACTTCTCGGTCGCTCATCTGAAGCGCGCTTTGCCCTACAAGGATCCGTCGCTGATCGACCGGCTGGCGAGCGGCCTGCGCGACGCCGGGGTGGAGATTTGAGCATCCATCGGAAGTTGTGGACGCGGTATCATTGATAAACCAAGGGTTTCCAAAAAGTATCCGTCGCTTACCATGTACGCTTTTTCTTGCGTTCTGCTTCCTATGCTCTGGTAGGGTGGAGCCGGACGGGGTTCTGCACATGGCCGGGCGGCGTGACCGCGACGGCCTCTGAGGAGGATAACCCAATGGCAACTACGCTCGCTGCGGGCGACATCGCCGTCGTCAACTACAATGCCGACGATCCCGACACCTTCGCCTTCGTGTTGCTACGCGACATCGAGGCAGGCACGACCATCAACTTCACCGACAATGGCTGGAAAGCCGCCGGCGGATTCCTGGCGAGCGAAGGCACCACCACCTACACGGCCGGAGCGGACGTCGCGGCCGGCACGGTCATCGAGATCACCGCGCCGGGAATCGGCGCCGTTGCCTTCAACGTCAACGGCGACCAGATCATCGCCTATCAGGGCACGGCGGGATCTCCGACCTTCATCTATGCCGCCGATTTCGCCGACAGCAATGAAACATTCGCCGGCGACGCCACCGACACGCTGACCTCGGCGCTGCCGACCGGGCTGACGCTGGGCGAGACCGCCCTCGCCTTCGGCTCCGACAACGGCACCTATACCGGTCCGACCAGCGGCACGCGCGCCGAACTCCTGGCCGCCATAGCGGACCCGACCAACTGGACGCTCAACAGCACGACGCGGCAGCCGGCGCCGGCCGGCCCGTTCACCATCACCGGAGCGCTGGCGCAGGACGACGACGTGACGACCGCCGAGAACGCGCCGGTCAGCGGCGATGTCTTCGCCGACAACGGTTCCGGAGAGGACACCGATACCGGCGGCGGCACCCTGGTGATCGCCGAGGTCAACGGCGTCGCGGCCGATGTCGGCGCCGAGATCACGCTGGCCTCCGGTGCGCTGCTGACGCTGAATGCCGACGGCACGTTCAGCTACGACCCGAACGGCAAGTTCGACCACCTGCCCGGGTCGGCCTCCGGCGCCACCAACGCAACGGCCGAGGACAGCTTCACCTACACGCTCGACGGCGGCAACACCGCGACCGTCACGGTAACCGTGTCGGGGGTGGACACCGACGGCGACGTGCTGGCCGGCGATGCGTCCGACAACACGCTCGACGGCGGCATCGGCGCCGACACGATGGACGGCGGCGCCGGCAACGACCTTTATTACGTCAATCACGCCGGCGACACCGTGATCGAGGCGGCCGCCGGCGGCACCGACCGCATCGCCGTCAAGGGTATCAGCTACACCCTTGCCGACGGCCTCGAGATCGAACTGCTGACCACCAACAGCACCAGCTCCACGCTGGCGATCGATCTTCGTGGCAACGCCCTGTCGCAGACCATCGTCGGCAACAACGGCAACAACTTCCTGCATGACGGCGGCACCGGCCCCGGCCCGGACGACGGCTCGCCCGACACGCTGCGCGGGCTGGGCGGCAACGACACCTATGCCGTCTACGACTCCGAGGCCGTGGTGATAGAGCTTGCCGACCAAGGAACGGACAGGGTGGCGGCCGGCGTCGACTACGTGCTGGCCGAGGGCGTGCATGTCGAGCTTCTCAACACCACCGCGCTGCACGCGACCTACTCGGTCGACCTGACCGGCAACTCCTTCGTGCAGGTCGTACGCGGCAATGACGGCACCAACCGGCTCGACGGCGGCGGCGGCTCGGACACGCTGCATGGCGGGCTCGGCGCCGACACATTCGTGTTCTCGACGGCGCTCGGCAGCGGCAATGTCGACACCATCGGCGACTTCACCGTCGCCGACGACACGATCGAGCTTTCCGCGGCGATCTTCACCGCGCTCGGCGGATCGCTGGATCCGGCCGCCTTCCTGGCCAACAGCACCGGCCTGGCGGAAGCTTCGGACGATCGGATCATCTACAACATGAGCACGGGCGAACTCTTCTACGACGCCGACGGCAGCGGCGGCGGCGCCGGCATCCACTTCGCCACGCTGAACGGTCTTCCAGGACTTACAGCCACGGACTTCACGGTGTCTGCGCTGGTTTGACCTTCAGTGAATGCAGAAAGGGGCGCGCCGATCGCGGCGCGCCCCTTTTGCGTTTACTCGTGCGGCGGCTCGACAAGCTTGCGGTAGAGATGCCAGGTCGCATGGCCGAGCACCGGGATCACGATGATCAGTCCGGCGAAGACCGGCAGCGAGCCTATGGCAAGCAGCGCCGCCACGATCAAGCCCCAGGCGGCCATCGTCACCGGATTGGCCGCCACCGCGCGAAAGGACGTCGCCATCGCTTCGTAGGCTCCAACGTCGCGGTCGAGCAGAAGCGGGAAAGCAATTACCGTCGTGCACAATACGAAGGCGGCGAACACGAAGCCGGCGAGGCAGCCGAAGATGATCAATTGCCAGCCTTGCCCGGTGGTCAGCACTTCCGAGATGAAGCCGCCCAGCGAGGGCGGCGCTACGTCGCCGTAGACAGCCATGTAGACACCGCGCGCCACGAGCAGCCAGGCGATAAACACGACGAGCAGGAAGGCGCCGACGGCGACGATCGCCGGTATGGCCGGCGAATGCCGGACGTCGAGCGTGTGCCACCACGACGCCTCGAGCCCCGCCTCGCGGCGGCGGCTGATCTCGTAGAGACCGATCGCGGCGATGGGACCGATCAGCGCGAAGCCGGACATCAGCGGGAACAGCATAGGCAACGCGTTGCTGCCGGACGTCCAGGCGGCCAGGACGACACCCACAAGAGGGTAGACGATGCAGATGAACATGATGTGCGAGGGCTTCGCCATGAAGTCGTCGAGGCCGCGCCGCAACGCGTCCGTCAGATCCGAAAAGCCGATCCGGCGAATGTCCGGATGGACGATCCTGTCGTCCGGGCCTGCGATGACGTGAAATCCTGCCATGACCGTTCCTCCTGTCGGGTCGGATCGGTCGCGCCACGGCGGGCCGTGATCTGGTCGCTCGGCCACCAAGGACGCGACCTAAGGTCGCAGTATAGCGTCTTTGCACGGAAAGTCGCGTGTTCTTCCAAAACTTCGTTCGCAAAAACCGAACGTACGGACCTGGAGATCTCGGACCCATGCCAAGGGCAATCGCTTGAAGAGGTTGCCCTTGGGGGCAATGCTCACGCTTGCATGCCTGCCATATGATCCAGTATTGTTGAGGTGCTATCTGATAGTGCTTTTTGTATATTTTCTACAATTCCTGTTTGAGATTGAGTTCCATATTCAATTTCTGATTGTAGCTGCTGAATATTTCCAACGGGTTGGGAAAAGAGATGGCAGCAGACGGGCGCGAAGTAACCGCCATCACAATCGAGCGCGGTTGGAAGCTCAATACCATGCTGGCGAAATACGGGACCGGCTTCAAATGCTTCGCATTTGCGCCGAAGGACCCGTACGACTTTGTCGATATGACGATCGCCTACGGTCACGACGCCGGCGACCTGATTCAAAAGGTGATCATCATCGGCCACGGAAACGCCAGCGGAATCCAGATCGGCGGTCATTTTGTCGAACTGAGCAATTTCAAGGACTATGAAGGCCATTTCGCCAAGATTCGCGAGGTGATCAGCGGCGAAAGTTTCGTATATCTTCGCGGCTGCACCGTCGGCCAGAACGAGAGGCTGCTGGCAAGCTTCGCGCGTGCCTTCGGGGTTCCCACCTACGCCGGAACAAGCGCGGAGAACGTCTTGTGGGATTTCAATTTCGGGGACATCATGGTTGCTTATCCGGGCGGCAGCGTGTCCAAGGCATCGCGTCCGTAAAGCCTCGGAACAATTTGACAAATCATTCCATCGGCAGTCAGGAACGCGCGAACGGCGGCACCGCAACGCCGCGCGGCAGCACGGCAAGCACCTTGAACAGCTCGCCCATCTGGTCCGGCCCGGCCAGGCGCTCGACGGCGGCGCGGATTTCCTCGCGGCCGGCCTCGTCGGCGGCGGCGCCGAGCCGGCCGGCACGATCGAGCAGCCCGAGGCCGAGCAGGAACTCACCCTGGGTCGCGAAATGGGTATCCAGCCCCGCAACCCTTGCCCGGTCGGCGAGGGCGGAGAAATCGACGTGCGCGGTGAGATCGGCCTCGCCGGGATTTTCCAACGGGTCCTCCGGCTTGTGCCTGCGCACCGCCTGCAGCGTGTCGCCGAAACCGTGCCGGAAATGGCCGTAGTCGATGAACAGGCCGGCGCCGGCGGCGGCGATGCGCTCGGCGATGCCCTGCATCACCGCCTCGCGTGCCGGTGCGGTCTCGAAGACGGTGCCCTCCGGCACCTCGGCCGCGTCCGGCGGCAGCAAGGCAGGATCGAGCGAGCCGGCGCCGGCGACGAAGGCCAGCTTTCCGCTATCGCTCAGGCCGATCGCGCGCTCGCGCCAGCCGCCGCCCGCCTTGACGAACTGCCGGATGGGGATCGCGTCGAACAGTTCGTTTCCGACGATGAGCAGAGGCCGGTCCGGCAGGTCGTCGAGGCTGTCGTGCCATTGGATGTCGACGCCCGTTCCCTCCAAGGTCACCCTCTGCACGGTCTTGAGTCTCGGGCTGGTCTCGACCAGCCGGAAGGAGGCGGAGGAGCGGAGGCCGGGCTCGACCTTTTCCAGTGTGCGCAGCATATCCCTCGCCAGGGTGCCCCTGCCCGGCCCGATCTCGACGACCAGCGGGCGCTCTGGCCGGCCGACCGCCCGCCACGCCAGAGCAAGCCAGACGCCGACCAGTTCGCCGAACATCTGGCTGATCTCCGGCGCCGTGGTGAAGTCGCCGGCGCGGCCGAACGGCTCGCGCGCCATGTAGTAGCCGTGTCGCGGATCGGAGAGGCAGAGCGCGAAGTAGCTGGCGACACTGATCGGCCCGTCGACGGCGATCAGCCGGGCGATCCGCTCCGTCAGCGCGGTCATGCCGGCTGCGGCGTCTCGGTTCGGCGCGCCGTCGCCATCGCCCAGATGCCGAAGAGCACCATCGGCGTCGACAAGATCATGCCCATGGTCAGCCAGCCGCCGAGGAGATAGCCGAGTTGGGGGTCCGGCTCGCGGAAGAACTCGGCGAAGATGCGCGCCGCGCCATAGCCGGCGACGAAGGCGCCGGAGACGAAGCCGGGGCTTTTCAGCTTGCCGAAGGAGTGGGTGAGGACCCTGAGCAGCACGAACAGCACCAGCCCCTCCAGCAGCGCCTCGTAGAGCTGGCTCGGATGGCGCGTGAACGGACCCCCATTCGGGAACTCGATGGCCCAGGGCAAGTCCGTCGGCCGCCCCCACAGCTCGGAATTGATGAAGTTGGTGCAGCGCACCAGGCCGATCGCCACCGGCACGCCGGCCGCGATCACGTCGAACAGCGTCCACACGCGGATGCCCCGCTTGCGGGCGAACAGGATCATCGCGAGCGTCGTGCCGGCGAAGCCGCCATGGAAGGACATGCCGCCCTGCCAGACCGCGAAGATGTCGAGCGGGTTCTGCAGGTAGCGGGCAAGGTCGTAGAACAGAACGTAGCCGATACGCCCGCCGAGCACGATGCCGACCGCCGCCCAGACGAGGAAATCGTCGATGTCCTCCGGCCGCATCGGCCGCTGCCCACCGGCCCACAGGCGCTCGTCGGAGACCAGGCGCTTGGAATACCACCAGCCGAAGAGGATGCCGACGACATAAGCGATGCCGTACCAGTGGACCGCCAGCGGGCCGAGCCGGATGGCGACCGGATCGATGTTGGGAAAAGGCAGCGCCGCGAGCGGCAAAAGCAGGAAGTCGGGCAAATCGGCCTCGCGGTCGGGGTGCGGACGGCGCGGACCATGTGCCAGCCTTGGGGCGGGGTCAAGGCGGCTTGCCGTCACCCTTGCATTGGCGGCAGAGCGGGATTACCTCGAATGAAACGAAGGAGCTTCGCCATGGCCGCCGGACCGAATCGCATCCTCGACGAATTCGCCAAGCTGCTGACCGATGCCGCCGGCGCCGCTCAGGGCGTGCGACGCGAGGTGGAGACGGCGTTCCGCTCGCAGGCCGAAAGAATCCTCAACACGATGGAGGTCGTCCAGCGTGAGGAGTTCGAGGCCGTCCGCGACATGGCGGTGAAGGCGCGCGCCGAGAACAAGAAGCTTACCGCGCTGGTCGATGCGCTGGCGGCCAGGGTGGCCGCGCTCGAGGCAGGGGCCGATGTCATCCCGGGAGAGGAGCCGCTGGAGACGCCGCGCGGCCGGGTAAGACGCTCCACCAAAAGCGATCCCCAGAAATAATTCAGTAGATTTTCCACAGCCGCGGCCGAGAAAAAGCGCTTTGCCGTGAATCGTTTAAGCCGTTTGCGTGAATCTGTTCCGCAACTGCTTTCCACATCTGGCGGCCTCTTCCGGAAAAAAGGGGCTGGTCACGCGACTCCCGATCAATACACTGAATTTGCTGCATGATTCGGGACGGATCATGCGCCGGCAGGCGGAGCCCGGCTCGGGGTAGGTTGCGCCAGCGTCCCTGTCGCTTCGGTTTGACGAAACATAACCTGCTGCCGGTCCGCCGGCAGGCGTGGGGACACAGGGAACGCATGATGGAATTGGTCGAACTCGACGTCGGACGTGACATTCACCCCGTCGATGTCATCGAGCAGGTCGCGCACAACAACGACTGGGCGTTCGAGCGCACGGGCGACGACGAGATCGCGATCTCCGTGGTCGGAAGCTGGACCGACTACCATGTCTCCTTCTCCTGGATGGAGGATTTCGAGGCGCTGCATCTCGCCTGCGCCTTCGACATCAAGGTGCCGGAGAACCGTACGCTGGAGATCCTGCGGCTCCTCTCGCAGATCAATGAGCAGCTGCTGTTCGGTCATTTCGATCTGTGGGAGCAGGAAGGCGCGATCATGTTCCGGCAGTCGCTGCTGCTCGCCGGCGGCGTCGAGCCGTCCAGCCAGCAGGTCGAGGTGCTGCTGTCGAGCGCGCTCGAAGCCTGCGAGGGCTATTTCCAAGCCTTCCAGTTCGTGATCTGGTCGGGCATCTCGGCCAAGGATGCGCTGTCGGCGGTGCTGTTCGAGACCCAGGGCAACGCCTGATGGCCGGCGGGCCGGCCAAGCCGGAGATCACCTACGCGGATTTCGACAAGGTCGACATCCGCGCCGGCACCATCGTCGAAGCCGAGCCCTATCCGGAGGCGCGCAAGCCGTCGATCAAGCTGAAGATCGATTTCGGGACCGAGATCGGCGTGAAGAAATCGTCGGCGCAGGTCACCAAATATTATACGCCCGAGACGCTGGTCGGCCGCCAGGTCTTCGCGGTCGTGAATTTTCCGCCGCGCCAGATCGGCAAGTTCATGTCGGAGGTGCTGACGCTGGGCTTTCCCGACGGCGAGGGCGACGTCGTGCTGGGCGCCATCGAGCGCAGGGTGCCGGACGGCGGCCGTCTGTTCTGATCTCCCGACGAGGAACCGTTTTGACACCTTGATGCTTTCCGTTCCGCTTGTCGCGAATGGAGCGGAAGGTGTTGAAGCAGCCCGACGCGGCGGATCTTTCCGCCAGGCCTGATCCCGAGATCTCCGCCAGGGAGGCATCGCTGGTCTATGTCAGCGATGAGGAGCCCGGCATCCGGCGGATGCGCGCCGGCAAGGGATTTTTCTATCGCGGTCCCGATGGCAACCGGGTCGGCGACGCTGGCACGCTCGATCGGATCAGGATGCTGGCGATTCCCCCCGCATGGACGGACGTGTGGATCGCTCCGGTCGAGAGCGGCCACATCCAGGCGACCGGCCGCGACGCCAGGGGACGCAAGCAGTACCGCTACCACGAACGCTGGGCGCTCTGCCGCGACGAGGCGAAATTCTCCAGCCTCGCCGCCTTCGCCGAAGCCCTGCCCGCCCTGCGGGCGCAGGTGGACGCCGACCTGCGCCGCCACAACCTGCCGCGCGAGAAGGTGGTGGCGGCGGTCGTCTGGCTGCTCGACAACACGCTGATCCGCGTCGGCAATGCCGCCTATGCGCGCGACAACAAAAGCTTCGGCCTCACCACGCTGAAGGACCGGCATGTCGACATCGAGGGCTCGCGCCTGCGCTTCGCCTTCAAGGGCAAGTCCGGCAAGGAATGGCGCCTCCAACTCGTCGACCGGCGCATCGCGAAAGTCGTGCGGCGCGCGCAGGATCTGCCAGGCCAGCAGCTCTTCCAGTATGTGGATGCCGAAGGCAGCCGGCATCCCATCGGGTCGCAGGACATCAACCGCTACATCCAGGACGTCTGCGGCCGCGACTTCACCTCGAAGCATTTTCGTACATGGGGCGGGACGATCCACGCCGTCTCGCTGTTCGCGCAAACGCCGGTGCCGGGCTCGGCTGCCGCGCAGAAACGGGCGATCAACGCCGTGATCGATGCGGTCGCGGCCCGGCTGGTCAACACCCGCGCCGTCTGCCGCGCCTGCTACATCCATCCGCGCGTGCTGGAGAGCTGGAGCTCCGGTCGGCTTGCCGGGGAACTCGCCGCCGCCCGCCGGTCGCGCCGCAAGGCGGACGGGCTCGACGAGCAGGAAGTGCTGGTCCGCAATTGGCTGGCGGGCTGCTGATCTTCCGATTCAACGTCGACCGCTCTCTTTTGCTTCGGCGTTGCTAGCCCACCGAAAATGCCCGATAGATTAGGCGGGCTGTTGGAGGGGTTGGATGAGCGATTCGGTTCGCGAGGTTACGTCCGTATCTTGGTTCGGGCGCATCTGGCGCTCCCTGGCGGGGCTGATCATCGGTCCGCTGCTGGTCCTTGGCATGATCGTGCTGCTGTTCTGGAACGAGGGCCGGGCGGTAACGACCGCGGAGGCGCTCGATGAGGGCGCCGGCCTCGTCGTCTCCGTCCAGGCCGGCACGATCGATCCCGCCAATGACGGCAGGCTGGTGCATGTCGCCGGCAAAGCCACGACCGACGTCAGCCTGACCGATCCGGACTTCGGCGTTTCGGCCGCGGGGCTTCGCCTCGTCCGGTCGGTGGAGATGTATCAGTGGCGGGAGGACTCCAAGTCCGAGACCACCACCAAGCTGGGCGGCGGCGAGGAGACGGTCACGACCTACACCTACTCCAAGAAATGGTCGGATCGTGCGATCGACTCGACGGACTTCAAGCAGCCGGCGGGGCACGCCAACCCGTCGATGGAGATCGAGGGCCGGCGCTTCCAGGTGGATCGGGCGCGGCTCGGTGCCTTCGACCTCGACGAACCGGTCCTCGACCTTGTCGGCGGCGAAAGGGCATTGCCGATGGCGCCGGCCCAGAAGGACGCGATCCGCGACGCCTTCTCCGGCTCCGCCAAGGTGAGCATCGTCGACGGTCGCATCTTCATCGGTCGCGATCCGGCGTCTCCGGCGGTCGGCGACTACCGAATTCGTTATTCGGTGGCGCCGGCGGGAGACCTCAGCATCGTCGGCCGGCAGGCGGGCGACAGGTTCGAGCCTTACCAAACCAAGGCTGGCCGCAATCTGCTGATGGTCGAAACCGGCTCGGTGCCGGCCGAGAAGATGTTCGCCGATGCCGTCACGGAAAATACCGTCGTGACCTGGATCGTGCGCATTGCCGGACTGCTGTTCCTGTTCGTCGGCTTCGCCTTGTTGCTCGGCCCCCTCGGCGTGATCGCCGACGTGCTGCCCTTCCTCGGAAGCATCGTGCGCCTCGGCACCGGGGCGCTCGCCCTGGTGCTGGCGCTGCTGGCCGGCTTCGTCACCATCGCCGTTGCCTGGTTCTGGTACCGACCGCTGCTGTCGCTCGGCCTGGTAGCCATCGCGCTAGCCGTGGCCTTCGTGCTGTCGAAACTCGGCAGGGCCCGTGCGACCGCCGCCGCTCCCACCCCGGCGGCAGGGCCTTAGGACAACTTCATCTTGCCGACCGTGCCGGGTGCCCGCAGCGTCGCCGGCTGCGCGTGCGCATCGCGAGCATGCCGCAGGAACAGGCCGGCACAGGCGGCCCAGCTGAAGGTTTCCGCCTTGCGCCGCGCGGTGTCGCGGCCGATCGACAGGGCGGCCAGCGCCGCATGGCGCAGATCGTCCGAAAGCACACCGCCGATACCGTCGGCCAAAACATCGGCCGGCCCGGTGACCGGATAGGCGGCAACCGGCAGGCCGCTGGCGAGCGCTTCCAGCAGCACGATGCCGAAGGTGTCGGTACGGCTGGGAAAGACGAAGACGTCGGCGGACGCGTAGATGTCGGCGAGATCCGTGCCAGTCCGCGTGCCGAGGAACGTCACGTCGGGGTGGCTTTCGCGCAGTGTTGCAAGCGCGGGACCGCTGCCGACGACGACCTTGCTGCCGGGCAGGTCGAGGTCGAGGAAGGCCTGCAAGTTCTTCTCCACCGCGACCCGGCCCACCGACAGGAAGATCGGCCGCGGCAGGTCGAGCACTTGCGGGCGGTCGGGCCGGTAGAGCTCGGTGTCGACACCGCGCGTCCACAGCCGCGCCTTGGTGAACCTCCGGTCTGTCAGCTCGCGCGCCAGCGACGGCGTGGCGACCAGCATGCCGTCTCCGGCATTATGGAAGCGCCGCAGCAAGGCATAGACCCAGCTTTCGGGGAACGGCGCACGGCTGCTCACATATTCCGGGAAGCGCGTGTGGTAGCTCGTCGTGAAGACCAGTCCGCGCGACAGGCAGTAGCGCCGCGCCAAAATTCCGAGCGGGCCTTCGGTGGCGATGTGGACATGATCGGGCCGGAACGCCTCGATCCGGCGCGCGACCCGGCCAGGGCCAGGCAGGGCAAGCCGGATGGCCGGATAGGAGGGAAGCGGCACCGTGCGGAAGCCGGCAGGGGTCAGGAACTCGACCGTAACGCCGGCCTTGGCCAGATGCTCGGCCAGGTTCTGCAGCGTGCGCACCACGCCGTTGACCTGCGGATGCCAGGCATCGGTGACGATGAGGATGCGCTTGAGCATGCCGGTCGCAGCCTCCGCGGCCGGCGCCGTTTCGGCTCCGAAGGTGGCGTTCTGCGCGGCTGGCCGTGGCATGCCGCCTTATTGTGCAGATTCCGTGACAGGGGGATGACGCTGCCGGCGGCTCTCTATGCCGGTATGCGAACGATCACCCTCAGCCCGCCCAGCGGGCTGTCCTCCAGCTTGATATCGCCGCCGTGGCTGCGCGCGATGTCGCGGGCGATCGACAGACCGAGCCCGGTACCGCTGGCATCGAGATTACGCGCATTGTCCAGCCGCACGAAGGGCTTGAAAACCTCCTCCCGCTTGTCCGCCGGGATGCCCGGCCCGTCGTCGTCGATCGTGAGGCGCAGCGTGCCGCGTGTCCGCGATGCCTTGACCTCGATCGTCTTGGCATAGCGGAAGGCATTGCCCGTCAGGTTCGACAGCAGCCGGCCGAAAGCGTTCGGCCGCACATGGATTTCGGTGATGCCGGAGAGCGTCGTGGCGAGCTTGCGTTTGCGCAGCTTCGCCTCGTCGCCGAGTTTTTCGAAATAGCCGGCGAGATCGAAGCGGCCGGGATCCTCCAGCGCCTCGCCGCGCGCGAAGGCGAGATAGCCCTCGAGCATCGCCTGCATGTCGTTGACGTCCTGGTTGAGCGCCTCGGTGTCCGGCTTGGATCCGCTCAGCGCCAGTTGCAGCTTGAAGCGCGTCAGGATGGTGCGCAGGTCGTGGCTGACGCCGGTCAGCATCGCGGTGCGCTGCTCGATCTGCCGCTCGATGCGCTCGCGCATCTGGATGAAGGCATAGCCGGCGCGCCGCACCTCCTCGGCGCCGCGCGGGCGGAAGTCCGGCGGCAGCGGCCTGCCCTTGCCGAAGCTCTCGGCCGCCTCCGCCAGTTGGGTGATCGGCTTGATCTGGTTGCGCAGGAACGGGATGGCGATGCCGAGCAGCAACAGCGAGGTGCCGACCATCCAGACGAGGAAGATATGCGAGTTGGAGGCATAGGCCTGGTTGCGGCGCACGAAGACGCGCAGCACCTTGTCCTCGAGCTGGATGCGCAGTTCGACGATCTTGGACTCGCCGACCGTGTCGATCCAGAACGGCCGCCTGATCTGGTCGCGGATTTCCTCCGACAGCGCCTGATCGAGGATCGAGAAGAACGGTTTTGGCCCGGGCGCCGGCAGCGGGTCCGGCGGCAGGATGTCGATCTTCATGTCGAGCCGGTTCTGCGCGATGCGGACGAGCTCGGAATAGTCCCCGTCGGGATGCGGATAGGTCTCGATCAGGTCGATCATCGCCGCGACGTCGCGCACCACCGCCGTCGACAGGCGCTGCGTCACCAACTGCCAGTGGCGTTCCATGAACACCAGCGTCACCACCGACTGCAGCAGGATCATCGGGGCGATGACGATGATCAGCGAGCGTGCGTAGAGCCGCTTCGGCAGATAGGCCGAGATCCGCCGCCAGAACACGTTCCAGACCTTCTGGACGAGCCTGTAGGCCGGCCTGCCGCGACGGCGCCAGTCGGCATAGGCCGTCCGATCGGTGTCCGAAGTCGCCATTGCGCCTTTCCATGCGAGCGACGGGACCATCCCGGCCGCGCCGCCTATTCTAGGGCGTAGGCGGGCCGGAGGAAACCGTGCGCCTGATGGTCAGGCGGATAGGCCTCAGGCGGATGCGCTCGAGCGGCGCTGCGCCAGTTCCTTGCGGAACTCGGCCTGCACGGCCTCGAAGAAGCGCAGCACCTCCCGGCGTGCGGCGTCCATGTCGCGCCCCTGCTCGGTCAGTTCCTGCAACAGCCGGCGCGCGGTTGCGCGCCAATAGCCGTTCGCAGCCTCGCCGCTCAGCGCCGACAGTTCCCCTGCCGCCCGCTTGACGAGCGCCATCCGCCGGTCGATCGGAAAGGCGATCAGCTCGGCCGTTTGTTCATGCATTACGAAAATCCCCACCACTCACACGCGGCGAATCATCCCCTGCCGCGCGGCGAGAGTGGGGGTCGGGTTCAAACAAATGCTTAACGCAGCGACGGCCGCCTATTCGACGCTCAGCCGGTAGCCGACGCCGCGCACCGTCTGCAGCCATATCGGATTGGCGGGGTCGCGCTCGATCTTGCGGCGCAACCGGTTGATCTGCACGTCGATGGTGCGCTCGCTGACCTCCGAATCGCCGGCGACCAGCTCGTGGCGCGGAATGGTCTCGCCGGCGCGCGCCGCGAAGATCGCGAGAATCTCCTGCTCGCGGTCGGTGAGCTTCAGCGGCTCGCCGCTCTTCTTTAGCTCGCGCCGCGCGATCTGGAACGTGTAGGGGCCGAAGACGAGTTGCTCGACCTTGGGCGTCGGTGACGGCCCGCCGCGGCGCAGGATGTTGTTGATGCGCAGGATGAGCTCGCGCGGATCGAACGGCTTGGGCAGATAGTCGTCGGCGCCGGCCTCAAGGCCGGCGATGCGGCTGTCGGTCTCCGAGAGCGCGGTCAGCATCAGGATCGGCACCGACTTCTGCTCGCGCAGCGATCTGGTCAGTTCCACTCCCGATTCGCCCGGCATCATGATGTCGAGGATGAGCAGGTCGAAATCGAGGCCGGAAAGCTGTCGCCGCGCCTCGTCGGCGTTGCCGGCGACGGTGACGCGAAATCCGTTCTCGGTGAGATATTGCTTGAGCAGGTTGCGGATGCGGGTGTCGTCGTCGATCACCAGCAGATGCGGCGCATCGTCGTCCGGAGCCGAAGATAGATCCGTCATCAGCCTTCCCCCTCGTTCAACCCACGCGCGTCCTGCCGGCGATCGGAGATCTGGTCGATCTGCTGCCTGAGATCGCTGTTGACCATGGCTTTCAGGAATTCTTCCACCGTCTGCCTTTCGTCCGCCGAGAGCGCCTTCAATGCGGCATCGATGCGGCGCGACTGTGGCCGCGCAAGGTCCAGAGCGAGCTGCCTGCCCGTCTGCGTCGGATAGAGTTCGCGCTGCCGCCGGTCGCGCGGTCCGGGCACCTGGATGATGTAGCCGGCGTCGACAAGCTGCTTGAGCACGCGCGCCAGGCTCTGCTTGGTGATCTGCAGCACGTCCAGCAGTTCCGCCACCGTAAGTCCGGGCTTGCGGTTGACGAAATGCAGGACGCGATGGTGCGCCCGGCCGAAACCGTAAGCTTCCAGGATCTGGTCTGGATCGGAGGTAAAGTCGCGATATGCGAAGAAGAATAGCTCTATGATGGAGAGATCGATCCCGTCCTCGCCGCTGAGCGGCGTACGGATTGGTCTGGGTGTGGTCTGGATCCGATCAGCCATCAGGGCCTGCGCTCGCAAATTTATGTCAGCCTTATTGACATATTTTACCCGCCTTGATAATTTTTGCCAAGCTTTTCGGCGGATTGCGATCGAAAAGGCAAGCCGGAGCGGAGATATCCGACACTTCGTGAGTTTGCCTTGGGTCGCGCATCGCCCTAATCTTTCACCATCAAGGACGGTAGCCGCAACGGCTGCCGCCACTGCAAGAAACGACAAGGGCTGCGGCCCGCGGGAGGCAGAAATGGCATCCGTTCCCTTCGACCAGCTCGATGGCTTCATCTGGATCAACGGCCAGTTCGTCAAATGGGCCGACGCTAAGATTCATGTGCTGACACACGGCCTGCATTACGCGAGCGCCGTCTTCGAGGGCGAGCGCGCCTATGGCGGCGAGATCTTCAAGCTGACCGAGCACACCGAACGCCTGCACGAATCGGCGCGGATCCTCGGCTTCACCATTCCCTGGTCGGTCGCCGAGATCGACGAGGCCTGCCGCCAACTGCTGAAGAAGCAGGGTTTCGCCGACGCCTATGTCCGGCCGATCGCCTGGCGCGGCAGCGAGCAGATGGGCGTCTCGGCGCAGAACAACAAGATCAACTGCGCCATCGCCATCTGGCAGTGGCCGAGCTATTTCGACCCCGCGCAGAAGCTGAAGGGCATCCGCCTCGACATCGCCGAATGGCGCCGCCCCGATCCGCGCACCGCGCCGTCCCGGGCCAAGGCCGCCGGTCTCTACATGATCTGCACGCTGTCCAAGCATGCGGCCGAGGCCAAGGGCTATGCCGACGCCCTGATGTTCGACTGGCGCGGCTACGTGGCCGAGGCGACCGGCGCCAACATTTTCTTCGTCAAGGACGGCAAGATCCACACGCCGGCCGCCGACTGCTTCCTTAACGGCATCACCCGGCAGACGGTGATCGATCTTGCCCGGCGGCGCGGCTTCGAGGTCAACGAGCGGATCATCGAGGCGTCGGAGCTGGAAGGCTTCGAACAGTGCTTCCTGACCGGCACCGCCGCCGAGGTGACGCCCGTCTCCGAGATCGGCCCGTACCGATTCGAAGTCGGCGAGATCACCAGGACGCTTCTGGAGGATTATACGGCCGCCGTGCAGCCGAAACGGGCAATCGCTGCCGAGTAACCCCGGCATATCAGCCCTGAACCCATAAAAAGCGGTGGACGGCGTCGACGTCCACCTTTCCCTCACGTCAAGTGAATTGACTGCGGCCCCGATCCGAGTCTCTCATCCGTTGCCGGCACATGCCGGTGTCCGAGGAGGGAAATGGACATGGAAGCTCTTCTTCCCATCATCATCCAGGCAGTCACCGGTGCGATCGGCGGATACGGTGTCAGCGCCGCGATGAAGCAGGTGGCGATGAGCGCAGTCACCAAGGTCATCTCCGGTGTGATCGGCGGTGTGGCCGGCGGCCAGATCCTGACCAACGTGCTCAGCGATCCGACGATGGCCAGCGCCTTCTCCGGCTCGCTCGGCGATGCGGTGGGTGGCGTCGTCGGCGGCGGCATCCTGACGGGTATCGTCGGCGCGGTGATGAAGTCGATGAGCAAGGCCTGAGGCCTTCCAGGGCAAGGCGCTTCGGCGCCTTGCCCTCTAAAGCGTGACCCGAAAAGTTGCAGACTTTTCGGGCAAGGTTCCTGCGACAAAGCAAATAGATGGAGGGGCATTGCCGTCCATCTTGATCGGGTTTTGCTTTCGGTGTTCGGCCGGCACAGGACCGGTGGAACGTATACGGACCGGCACGTTTGGACGGGCTCAGGGTATTGCCTGCTCCGCAGAGAAAGCTTTCAAAGCCCGGCGCTCCGGTGCATAGGAACGGCTCGCGTTCCGACCGGTGAGCACGAGGAGCAGCATGGGCAAGCTGAATGCGGGCATCGTCCCGGTGACCCCTTTCGAGCAGAACTGCACGATCCTGTTCGACGACGAGAGCAAGCATGGCGTCGTGGTCGATCCGGGCGGCGACGTCGACCGCATCCTCGCCGCCATCCGCGACAACGGCCTGGAAGTCGGGCAGATCTGGATCACCCACGGCCATCTCGACCACGCCGGCGGCGCCATGGACCTGAAGGACGCGCTCGGCATCGACATCGTCGGCCCGCACGAGGCCGACCGCCCCTTGCTGGAGAATCTGGCGAAGCAGGCGCAGCGCTTCGGCCTGCCCGGCGCCTTCCGCAACTGCGTGCCCGACCGCTACCTCGCCGAAGGCGACGAGGTCTGCTTCGGCGATCACAGGTTCGAGGTGCTGCACTGCCCCGGCCATGCGCCGGGCCACGTCGTGTTCTACAACCGCGCGGCGCAGTTCGCGCATGTCGGCGACGTGCTGTTCCGCGGATCGATCGGCCGCACCGATCTTCCCGGCGGCGACCATGCCGCGCTGATCGCGTCCATCAAGGACAAGCTGCTGCCGCTCGGCGACGACATCGGCTTCCTGTGCGGACACGGTCCCGGCGGCCGTTTCGGCGAGGAACGGCGCAGCAATCCGTTCCTGGTGTGACGTCGAGCCGGCATTCCAAGGACCAGCAACAGGCAAACGGCATCGAGTTCGCTCTGCCCCGCAAGCGAAACGGCGCCGCTCCGAGAGCAGCGCCGCCCGATCCTGCAACCGAAATGTCGCTCAGTTCGCCTGGCAGAAGCGCTTCACGCCGTCATAGCCGGTGAAGGTGCCTGTGCGCGCGTTGAACGAGCGATATCGCGACGAGCAGTAGTCGTACCATTCGGGCGACCAGGGCTCGAGCGCGCCGCGATAGGCGTAGTAGTCGCGGGCCGGCTCCACTTCGCGATAAACCCGCACGCGCTCGCGATAGACGGGCTCGCGGTATACCGGCTCCCGATAGACCGGCACGGGCTCGCGATAGACCGGCTCGTAGTAGTCGGGCTCGGGAGCGGTCGCCACGCCGGCGGCGAGTGCCCCGACCGCAAGGCCGAGCACGCCCGCCGCGACCATGTCGCCGGAATCGTAGCGATTGTGGTGATGGCGGCGCCAGCCGTCGCCGGCCTGGGCCGCCGGCAACGTCGCAAGCGTGGTCGCCGCAACGGCAAGGCCGAGCACGGCGGACTTCAGCAAACGGTTCATGTCGAATCTCCTTCGGCGATCCGGGCGGGCGTCGAGGCTCCGCCCTCACGTCGGATCAAGCAGTAGGCGCCTGCACCTGAACGCAGGCTGAACGGCGGATTCGGCAAAAAGATGTCGCGCCACGGCGCCGTAGGATGTCGCGTCGGCACATCGTTCCCGCTCGACGTGACTGCCGCGGCATATTTCCGGCGTGGGTACGGACATCTCGACCGTCCGCAAACAGCCCACAGCAAGACCGCCACACACAGCCCACTAGAACACTGGCCATGCCGGCGCCCAAAGGAAGGCGCCGGAGGTACGGAGCAAGCGGCGCCGCTTATCCGACCTGGAGGTTGACCGCTTTCGGCCCCTTGCCGCGCTTGTCGGGCTCGGTATCGAACGTGACCTTCTGGCCGTCCTCCAGGCCTGGCAGGCCCGAAGCCTGCACGGCCGAGATGTGGACGAACACGTCCTTCGCGCCGTCGTCGGGCGTGATGAATCCGAAGCCCTTGGCATGGTTGAAGAACTTGACGGTGCCGTGCTGCGGCATGGGTAGCTCCTTATCGCCCCATCAATAGAAGTCCGACGGGGATCCACCCGCACGGCTCCCGGTCATCTGGTGGAGGAGAAGAAAGGTCGCGCCGGGCTTCAATGCCTATTCCGGGGCTTCGAGCGCCCTCTTCTCGTTCGCTTACGCTTCGCCGACTAGTCTTCCGACGCCGTCGGCGCATGCCACTCCCATCTCCGGGCCCGCAAATGCCCGAGGTGGAAATTAGTCCTTCATTTTTTGACAACGGGCAAGCGAAAGTTTCTCCGCCCGCCCGCATGCGCGACGAAGAACCCGAGAAACATTCGAATATGGCGGCCGAACGGGAGTGGTTTCGGCTGGAGTATGATTATGGCTGCCGTTTCAGCCATAAAAAAGGCGCGGCGGTCAAACCGCCACGCCTTTCCTGTCATTGGGCCAATCCGGCGCACTCGGCGCTAGCCACAAACCATCGTGTCGGTCGACGACGACCGCACCCGATGGCACGCCGCGCGTGTGCGCCGGAACGGCCGGCACAGTTCGTGGGTCAGTCGCCGGCGACGCGCAGATTGACCGCCTTGGGGCCCTTGCCCATGCGGTCAGGTTCGATGTCGAAGCTCACCTTCTGGCCGTCCACCAGAGTGCGCAGGCCCGACTTCTCGATCGCCGAGATATGGACGAAAACGTCCTTGGCGCCCCCATCCGGGGTGATGAAGCCGAAGCCCTTGGCTGCGTTGAAGAATTTGACGGTTCCGGTCTGAGACATGGGGGAAGCTCCTTCACCCGCTGCAGTTGGTCGGGCGGTGCGGGCCCGGGCGGACCCGGAGCTCGAACACCGGTGACTTGGCGGCAGTGCATGGCGCACCATCGGCCCACCGCCATGGGGCCGTCAGATATTTACGAGAGCGGGGAAAGGTTTCGTCCAAGAACGTCCAGTCTCCGGGTCAGCAAATGCCCGAACACGAAATATATCGCACGGAAATCCTCCTTGCGCAAGCGAGGTTCATACCGGTTCATACCGCTCCGCATACGTCCAGGCGGTCAAGGCATTTGCCGGATCGCGGAGCCGCCCGAAAGGTGTGGTCTGGAGAAGGTGGATTGCCTTCTGCAAGAGAATCGCGATCATCACCGATGCGTCCGGCTGCAGGACGGTTCTGGAGGGGTCACTATGCTGTCAACGATCTGGTCGCGCTGCGCGATGCTTTTCGCGGTACTCGCCGTGCTCACGTCCTGCACCGTCGTGGTCGACGAGCCGGGTCCCGGCCCCCGCCCGATCCCGGACGACAGGTTCTGCACCCAGCAATACGATCCCGTCTGCGCCCGCCGCGGCGACAACCGCCGCACCTTCGCCAACGCCTGCATGGCCGACGCGGCCGGCTACAGGGTCATCCGCCGCGGCGAGTGCGGCCGCGGCAGCGATGAACCTCGTGCCTGCACGCGCGAATACCGCCCGGTCTGCGCCCGGCGCGGCGGCGACCGCCAGACCTTCAACAATCCCTGCCTGGCCGAGCAGGCCGGCTATCGCGTCCTAGGCGACGGCGAGTGCCGACGCGGCGGCGGTGGCGGCGATGACGACGGCGACCGGCCGCGTTTTTGCACCCGCGAATACGCGCCGGTCTGCGCCCGCCGCGGCGGCGACAGGCGCACCTTCCCGAATGCCTGCGAGGCACGCTCGGCGGATTACCGGATCCTCGGCGAAGGCCCGTGCTGATGGTGCGGCCGGCACGCTGCCGGCCGCCTCACCGCAAAAGATCAGTTGAACCGCCGGACCACACGCACGGCGCAGTAAGGACCGACATGGCGGTGGCGCACCAGGACGCCGTTGATGCGGTGCACGCGAACGTCGCGGTGGCAGTCGCGGCGGATCGGCGGGGCCATGCCTGCGCGCACCGGCCGGCAGTTGCGGCGATGGTAGTGCGCGACCGACCTGCCGTATTGGGGTACGTAGTGACGACGGACGTCGGCATGGCAGCCGCGCACCTGAACGACGTCGGTCTGGCCGGCGCCGGCCAGCGGCGCCGGCGGAGCCGCACCTGCCGGAGCCAGCGTCGCGAGCAGCAGAGCGGCAGCGAGGCACAACTTTCTCATGGAATCCTCCACATGATGCATGCCGCACGGTTTCGCACCCCGTTCGGCGGCAGCTAGATAACGCGCAAGCCTGTTAAAACTTTCCTCCGGAAGTTGTTCGCATGTCCTCGATTCCCGCGGATCGGGACGACGGTTGACTTGATCAGACCGCTGGCTCACTTTTCGCGCCTGATCGGCGGCCGGGACCGTGCGGCGAATTTCGCCTTGACGATTCAGGCCTCGCGGAGAACAAGGCGGCGGATGACAGACGATGACAAGCCAGATCCGCTGCGCTCGCCCCTGCTCGAGGAGGCACGACGGCGCGGCATCCGCCACGGCTTCTTCACGCGCGCCGGCGGCGTGTCCGAGGGCATCTACCGCGGCCTCAACATCGGTAACGGGTCGAACGACGATCCCGAGAAGGTCGCGGAAAATCGCCGGCGCGTCGCCACCTGGATGGGAGTCGCGCCGGAAGCGCTGCTTTCGGCCTACCAGATCCACTCTCCCGACGTGATTGTGGCGACCGGCCCCCTCCCCTCGCCGCGACCGCAGGCCGACGCCGTCGTCACCGACCGGCCGGGCCTCGCGGTGAGCGCGACCTCGGCCGATTGCGGACCGGTGCTGTTCGCCGACGCGGATGCCCGCGTCGTCGGCGCGGCCCATGCCGGATGGAAGGGAGCGTTCACCGGCGTGCTGGAGAACACGGTAGCCGCCATGGAGACCTTGGGCGCCGAACGCGGCCGCATCGTCGCCGTGCTCGGCCCCTCCATCGGCCCGAAAAACTACGAGGTCGGCCCGGAATTCGTCGCGCGCTTCACCGATGCCGACCCCGACAACGCCGCCTGGTTCGTGCCGTCGGCAAAACCCGGTCACGCCCTTTTCGATCTCAACGGCTACACGATCGACCGGCTGCGCAAGGCCGGCGTGACGGCCGAGGCGCTCAATCGCTGCACCTATGCCGAAGAGGATCTCTTCTATTCCTACCGCCGCACCACGCACCGCGGCGAGGCGGATTATGGGCGCCTGATATCCGCTATCGTGCTGGAGGAGTTGTGATGGCCCTGCATTTCGAACGCAGCGAATTCGACGCCCGTCGCGACCGTCTGGTCATCGAGATGGCGGAGAAGAAGCTCGACGCGCTGCTGCTGTTTGCGCAGGAGAGCATGTATTGGCTGACAGGCTACGACAGTTTCGGCTTCTGCTTCTTCCAGTGCCTGGTGGTGAAGGCGGACGGCTCGATGCTGCTGCTCACCCGCTCGGCCGACCTGCGCCAGGCCAGACACACCTCGACCCTCGACAACATCGTGCTATGGCTCGACCGCGAAAAGGCCAACCCTTCGCTCGACCTGCGCAACCTGCTCAACGATCTCGACCTGCTCGGCGCGCGCATCGGCGTGGAATACGACACGCACGGTCTGACCGCCTACGAAGGCCGGCGGCTGGACGAGCAGTTGCATACCTTCGGCCAGGTGGTCGACGCCTCGGGCATGGTGGCGCGGCTCAGGCAGTTCAAGAGCCCGGCCGAGATCGAGAAGGCCGAACGCGCCGCCGCTCTGTCGGACGAGGCGCTCGACGCGGCGCTGCCGCTCATCAAGCAGGGCGGCGACGAAGGCGCCATCCTGGCGGCGATGCAGGGCGCGATCTTTGCCGGCGGCGGCGACTACCCGGCCAACGAGTTCATCATCGGCTCCGGCGCCGACGCGCTGCTCTGCCGCTACAAGGCGGGACGGCGCAAGCTGACCAAGAACGACCAGCTCACGCTCGAATGGGCCGGCGTCTTCCACCACTACCATGCGCCGATGATGCGCACGATCCTCACCGGCAAGGCCTCGAAGCGGCATCAGGAGCTGTTCGAGGCGGCACGCGACGCGCTGACGGCGGTCGAGCGGGCGATGACGCCCGGCAACACCTTCGGCGATGTCTTCGACGCCCATGCCAAGGCGATGGAAGCGCACGACCTGACGCGGCACAGGCTGAATGCCTGCGGCTACTCCGTCGGCGCCCGCTTCGCGCCGAGCTGGATGGACACGCCGATGTTCTACCAGGGCAACGCCGAGCCGATCGCGCCCAACATGACGCTGTTCGCCCACATGATCATCATGGATTCGGAGACCGAGACGGCAATGACGCTGGGCCGCACCTATCTCACCACCGAAACGCAGCCCAGGCCCCTTTCCCGCCATGATCTCGACTTGATCGTGCAGTGAATCGGCAGTCGGCAAAAGGGTACGCGCATTGAACGATACGGTTGAGGGTAGGATGCGTAAGCCGCTGCTGGCCGGCGCCGTGATGGCGATGGCGGTCCTGGCGGCATGCAGCAGCACCCAGGACGTGCTGGAGCCCTCGGCGATCACCCCGCCGGCGCAGGGATCGACATCCTCGACCGCGCCCGACCCGTCGCAATCGGCGGCCGCGCCAGCGGCTGCCTCCTCCACGCCGGCGCCGCCCACGGGACCGTCAGCCGCGCTGGTCGCCAATGCCCGCATCCAGTTCGCGCCGATCGTCGGCACCTCGGTCGAGGCCGCGACCGCGCTGTCGGAGCGGCTGGCCAGCCGCGCGCGCGAACGCGGCATGCGGCTGACCGGCAGCGCCGACACCAGCACCACCCATATGCTCAAGGGCTATTTCACGCCGCTGGTCGAGGGCAAGGAAACGACCGTCATCTACGTCTGGGACGTCTACGACCCGACCGGCAACCGCATCCACCGCATCTCCGGCCAGCAGAAGGCGGCCTCGGCCGACGGCGACGGCTGGGCCTCCGTTCCCTCCACGGCCATGCAGGCGATCGCCGATCAGACCATCGACCAGTTGGCGAACTGGCTTGCAGGCGCCAGCGGCTGAGCACGATCCCGAACCGAACGCCAGCGCAGCGAAAACTGCAGGCTTTTCGGATAAGATCATGCGATGAAACAAAGAGTTGAAGCAGGATGAACGACTCTGTCCCGATTCATCCCGCTCCGAGACAAATGCGCTTTTGTCGGGAACACGGCCGCCTCGCGCTTGCAATAGCGCGGAAGGCGGTTAAAAGCCCGCTCAACTATCCCTTCGGAACCGACACATGAAACTTTTTGCGGGCAACTCCAACCGGACGCTGGCAGAGGGGGTGGCCCGCTATCTCAACATTCCGATCGGCAAGGCGACCGTCAGGCGGTTCGCCGACCAGGAAATCTTCGTCGAGATCCAGGAGAACGTGCGCGGCGAGGATGTCTTCATCCTGCAGTCCACCTCCTTCCCGACCAACGACAACCTGATGGAAATCTTGATCATGATCGATGCGTTCATGCGCTCCTCGGCGCGGCGCATCACGGCGGTCATCCCCTATTTCGGCTATGCCCGCCAGGACCGCCGCGCCTCCGGCCGTACGCCGATCTCAGCCAAGCTGGTCGCCAACATGATCACCCGCGCCGGGGCCAACCGCGTGCTCACGCTCGACCTTCATGCCGGCCAGATCCAGGGATTTTTCGACATCCCCACCGACAATCTGTTCTCGGTGCCGGTGATGGCCCGCGACGTGAAGTCCAAATACAAGCAGCTCGCCAACGTCATGGTGGTGTCGCCGGACGTCGGCGGCGTGGTCCGCGCGCGCGCGCTTGCCAAACGCCTCGACGCGCAGCTCGCCATCGTCGACAAGCGCCGCGAGAGGCCCGGCGAATCCGAGGTCATGAACGTCATCGGCGACGTGCGCGGCAAGGACTGCCTACTGATCGATGACATCGTCGATTCCGGCGGCACGCTGTGCAATGCCGCCGACGCGCTGCTGGCCAACGGCGCCACCAGCGTCACCGCTTACATCACCCACGGCGTGCTGTCGGGCGGCGCCGTCGCCCGCATCACCGGCTCGAAGCTGCAGGAGCTGGTCATCACCGATTCCATCCAGCCGACGCAGACCGTCATGGACGCCCGCAACATCCGCGTCGTCTCGATCGCCGACCTGATCGGCGAGGCCATCTCGCGCACCGCGACGGAGGAATCCGTGTCGAGCCTGTTCGACTGAGCGTTTTCGCGCGGCCCGGTTCAGCTCCTGCGTCGCTCGATTTCAGGCCATCGTCCACGCGGCGCCGGCGAGCGCTGCGAATACCAGAACGGCGATCATATTCGCCTTCAGCCAAAGCAAGGCAACTGCCGCGGCAACCGCGATGGCCAAGGCCACCCAGTCGAGCGTCGCGAAGTCGGGCACCGGTACGGTGAACGGCCCCGCCGCCCTCGCCTCGCCGACCGTGCCGAACAGCACATGCAGGCCGAACCAGACGGCCAGGTTGGCGATGACGCCGACTACCGCCGCGGTGACCGCCGACAGTGCCCCGGACAGCCAGCGCACGCGCCGCAGCGTCTCGACATAAGGCGCGCCGACGAAGATCCACAGGAAGCAGGGCACGAAGGTGAACCACAGCGTCACCGCCGCGCCGGCCAGCCCGCCGAGCAACGGATCGAGGCCGGAGAGCCGCGCCCCGCCGAGAAAGCCGACATAGACCAGCACCAGGATCAGCGGGCCGGGCGTCGTCTCGGCCAGCCCAAGCCCGGTCAGCATCTCGTCCGGTTTCAGCCAGCCATAGACGTCGACCGCCTGCTGGGCGACATAGGCGAGCACCGCATAGGCGCCGCCGAAGGTGACCGCCGCCATCTTGGAGAAGAAAAGCGCCTCGGCGGCGAAGACGTGGTCCCGGCCGAGCCACGCCACCAGAAAGGCGAGCGGCAGGAACCAGATCGCCACCCACACGGCCAAGGTCCGCGCAAACCGTGCCGGACTCGGCCGCGTCCATTCCGGCATCGGCGTAGCCGCCGCCTGTTCGTCCTCCAGCCGGACCGTCCGGGCTGCCGGGCGGAAATAATGCCAGAGCGCTCCGAACAGGGCGGCCGCAAAAATGATAGCCGGGAAAGGCACCTTCAGGAAGGCGATCGCCACGAAGGCGACGACCGCGAGGATCGCGGCCACGCGGCCGGTCAGCGCCCGCCTGGAGACCTTGATCAGCGCCTCCAGCACGACCGCGAGCACCGCCGCCTTCAGCCCGAAAAGCAATCCCTGCACCAGGGGCACGCCGCCAAAGGCGAGGTAGACCGCCGAGAGCGCGGTGATCACCACCGCGCCCGGCAGCACGAACAGCAGCCCGGCGATCAGCCCGCCGCGCACGCCATGCAGCAGCCAGCCGGCATAGGTGGCGAGCTGCATGGCCTCCGGCCCGGGCAGGAGCATGCAGTAGTTCAGCGCATGCAGGAACCGCGGCTCGTCGAGCCAGCGTTTCTCCTCGACCAGGATGCGGTGCATAAGCGCGATCTGCCCGGCCGGCCCACCGAAGGACAGCAGACCGATCTTCGCAAACACGCTCGTCGCTTCGGCGAAGGAGACGGGCTGCGGCTGCGATGACATCTGATCCATCTCACGCCGCCTTTGCCGGCCAGTTGTGGGTTTCCGCGGTCGCATGGCGGCACCACCCATAGAGGGCGTCATACAGGATCATGCCTTTTTCCAGTTGGCCGAGGTCATCGGCCTCGATCGCCGAGAGGCCGAGCGAGAGGGCCAGCAGTCCCGCCGCCCGAGGTTCGAGATCGAGGCGCGCGGTATCCGCGCCCCGGACGATCCGCGCCAGGTGCAGCAGCGCCGGGTCGGTCAGGCCGAGTTCTGCGATCAGCGTGTCGAAGCTGCACTCCTCGCCGCGATGCGAGTAGAACGCGTCCTTGATGTCGAAGGGAATCCAGCCGGTTTCCGCGGCTATGTCGGCGACCCATTCGGCGGCGACGAAATGAAACACGGCCAGCGGATCGACGAAGCGGCGGATCAGCCACGGGCAGGCTATGCGATCGATCTTCGGCCGCTCGCGCGTGACCCAGACGCTGGGCCTGGGCAAGCCTGTCTCGATGCCAGGCGCTTCGCGCAAAACCGTTGGTCCGCCGGCGGCGATCCAGGCCTCGATGCCGCCATCCAGCATGGCGGCGTCGGCGCCCGCCATGCGCGCCAGCGCGATCTCGCTGACATTGTGACCATGCGTGCAATAGACGACGATCCGGCGGCCAGCCGGCAGACGCGGCAGCCATTCTTCGACCGCCATGTGATCGCGCCAAAGCGCGGCGGCGATCCGCACCGGCGAGGCGGCAAGCGCGTTCGGCCGGCGCACGTCGATGAACAAGGGGCTGCGGGCGGTGCCGACAAGCGGGATCAAGTCTTGAGGGGAAAGACGTCCGGGCATGGTTTTCCTCCGCATGCATAGCGAAGGCGGAGCTTGGGCAAAACGCCTCACGGGGAGTCCACCATGCCCCCGACGGTGCGAGCATACGCTCCAGTCGGCACCTTTGCCAACATTCTTTGTGAAATCACAGTCCTGCGCCCTATGGCTCGCCCGCACATTGCCACCATCATCCCCGAAGCTTACGCGCGCATGACAATCCGTGGAGACCGCTTATCGCCTTGTGTGCGAACCTTGCGCCGTTCCGCCCCTTCCGCTATAGAGCCGCCACCCGCGCAGACACCCTTGGAGGCAACGCGGGCGATCGCCGCCATCCTCGCATGGTCTTCCTTCCGGTTCCCGGAAGGGGCCACGCGCGAAGAAGGCGGCTTTCGACGTTTTTCGGGTTCCGCGCAGCGGTGCCCGGAGGCGCTCCAGCAACGTGAAAGGAAATGCCATGAGCGAGACTTACGAGCTCACGGCCGAGGCGCGCGAACAGGTCGGTAAGGGGTCCGCCCGTGCAGTTCGCCGCGACGGCAAAGTGCCAGCAGTCATCTATGGAGATAAGCAGCCTCCCCTGGCGATCGCTCTCCCCTACAAGGACGTCTACTACAAGATTCACGGCGGCGGCTTCCTGACCACCATCGCCACGATCGACGTCGGCGGCAAGAAGATCCAGGTCCTGCCCAAGGACTATCAGCTCGATCCGGTGAAGGACATGCCGGTTCATGTCGACTTCCTGCGGGTCGGCAAGGATACCGAGGTCAATGTCGAGGTGCCCGTCCACTTCGTCAACGAGGACAAGTCGCCCGGCATCAAGCGCGGCGGCGTGCTCAACATCGTGCGTCACGAGGTCGAGTTCCACTGCCCGGCCAACGCCATCCCGGAGTTCATCACGGTCGACCTCACCGGCGCCGACATCGGCGACTCCATCCACATCTCGGCGGTCAAACTGCCGGCTGGCGTGCGTCCGGTCATCCATGACCGCGACTTCACCATCGCCACCATCGCCGGCTCCGCCGCGATGAAGCCGGAGGTCGAAGAGACCGAAGCCGCCGAGCCGGCGGCGGAAGCCGAGGAATAATCCTCCCGCGCTCGGAGGCTGTGCCGTGCTGATCTTCGCTGGCCTCGGCAATCCGGGCGCGCAATACGCAAAAAACCGACACAATGTCGGCTTCATGGCGGCGGATGCGATCCACCGCCGCCATAATTTTTCTCCCTGGTCGAAGAAATTCCGCGGCCTCGTCGCCGACGGAACGATCGACGGCGAGAAGATCCTTCTCATCAAGCCGCAGACCTTCATGAATCTCTCCGGCCAGTCGGTCGGCGAAGCCATGCGCTTCTACAAGCTGGCGCCTGCCGACCTCTCCGTCTTCTACGACGAGCTCGATCTCGTCGCCGGAAAGGTCCGGGTCAAGACCGGCGGCAGCGCCGGCGGCCACAACGGCATCCGCTCGCTAGACCAGCATCTCGGCAGGGATTACCGCCGCGTGCGTGTCGGCATCGGCCATCCCGGCGTGAAGGAGCTCGTGCACGGACATGTGCTCGGCGACTTCGCCAAGGCCGACGCCGCTTGGCTCGAGCCGCTGCTGGAAGCTGTCGCCGACAACGCCGGCTATCTCGTGAAGGGTGACGAAAACGGTTTCATGAACCGGCTGAGCTTGGCGGTTCCGACAGTGGATCCCGCAGCTAAAGCCAGCGCTCGCAGCCAGTCCTTGCCGGCCGACGACAAGCCCGCCGCCAAGGGCCGCAGCCACATCCGCCAGGCCCGTTCGCAGCAGCCCGCCGTCCAGGTGCCGGAAACCGGCCCGATGGCCGCCATGCTGAAGAAGCTGTTCGGCGGCAAGGGTTCGTAGAAGCCTTTTGCGTCAGACCGTCGCACTCACGCCGCCTTCTTTCGTCCTTTCTTCGGCGTGGCCTTGTCCTTGCGCGAAATCCCTTCCTTCTCCAGGCTCTTGCGCAGCACGTCGGCGAGATTGACCACATTCTCCTTCGGCCGCGGCGCCGCCCTGGGAGGTGCCTTGCCCTGCTGCTTGGCGCGGATCATCTCGATCAGCGCATTCTCGTAGGTGTCCTCGAACTTCGACGGATCGAACGTCGTCGCCTTCTTGTCGATCAAAAGTTCGGCGATCTCGATCATCTCGGCATCGGTCTTGACCTTCTTGAGCTCGTCGAAGACCGCATCAGCGTCGAGCACCTCGTTGCGGCTGCGCAGGGTGGTCATCAGCAGCCCGCCGTCCTCCGGCTGGATCACCACCTCGCGGCCGCGCTGGTAGAGCACGATGCAGGAGCGTGCCGCTGCCTTCTTCCGCAGCAAGGCCTCGCGGATAACGGCGAAGGGCTCGCGCGCCACCTTGTCGGCCGGCACCATGTGATAGGGTTTTTCGAGATAGCGCTGGTCGATGGCATCGATGTCGACGAACGCGTCGACTTCGAGCGTATGCTCGGAGGTGAGCTTGAGCCGCTTGATCTCGTCGGGCTCGATTACCAGGAACTCGCCATTGTCGAGTTCGAAACCCTTCACCTGGTCCTCGGTTTCGACGATCTTGTCCGTCCCTTCGTCGACATAGGCGCTCTTCACCGGCTCGCGGGTCTTGCGGTTGAGGATGCGGAAATGGACCTTCTCCGCCTCCGACGTGGCTCCGACCAGCTTCACCGCGCAGGCCACGGAGCCGAATTTCAGAAAACCCTTCCAGACCGCGCGCGGAGCCGCCATCGCATCATTCCCGTGCTGACCAATTCTCGAACGGGAGGTGGGAGGATTCGTTCCAAGGGGTGTCACGCCCGTTTGCCGCGCGGCGCATCCATGCCATATTGCACGAGATTTGTGTTTTCGTGAGTCCGTGAGATGAAGAACGTTACCATTTCAATGGATGACGAGCTTGCCCGTCGCACTCGCGTCGCGGCGGCACGGGCCGGCAAGAGCGTTTCCAAATATTTGGCCGAGGCCGCCCGGGAAAAGATGAATGCCGAGGAGACCGCGGAACTGCGAAACCCGCAGCTTGAGGCGCTGGAGCGACTGTGGGCAAGTCCCAAATGGAACGTAACGGAAAACGGCAGGATGCCGACGGCCGAAGAACGCAATGCCAGACGTTAAGGTCTTCATCGACACGAACGTCCTTCTCTATTCGCACGACAGGAGAGATGTTCAGAAACTGGAGACGGCCCGGCAATGGTTGCGAGAACTCGGCGCCATTCAGGGTCTATCGTCAACCTCCAGGTTCTCAACGAACTGACCGACGTCCTTCTCCGGAAAAAATGGCTTGCGGACGCCGAAGCCGTCTTTTCGCTGACAGGCCAGCTATCTGCTCTTGGCGACAGGCCGTTGACGCGGCGCGAGGTGGCTGTGGCCCGTGGCCTCCACATCGCTCATCGCTACTCGTGGTGGGATTGTCTATTACTAGCCTCCGCGCTGGAGCTCGGCTGCACGCATTTCCTGTCGGAGGATTTGCAGGACGGCCAGGCCATCGAAGGCTTGACGATCGTGGACCCGTTCGCCCATACGCCAGAGCAAATCCTGGTCTCCCGGTAGGAAAGAGAAAAATGGGCTTCAAATGCGGCATCGTTGGCTTGCCCAACGTCGGCAAGTCGACGCTGTTCAACGCGCTGACGCGCACCGCCGCCGCGCAGGCGGCGAACTATCCCTTCTGCACCATCGAGCCGAACACCGGCGAGGTGGCCGTGCCAGATCCGCGGCTGGACAAGATCGCGGCCATCGCCAAGTCGAAGGAGATCATCCCGACCCGCATCTCCTTCGTCGACATCGCCGGGCTGGTGCGCGGCGCGTCCAAGGGCGAAGGGCTGGGCAACCAGTTCCTCGCCAACATCCGCGAGGTCGACGCGATCGTGCATGTGCTGCGCTGTTTCGAGGACGACGACATCACCCATGTCGAAGGCCGCATCGATCCGGTCGCCGACGCCGAGACGGTCGAGACCGAGCTTATGCTGGCTGATCTCGAAAGCCTGGAACGCCGCATCGTCCAGTTCCGCAAACGCGCCCAGGGCAAGGACAAGGAGGCGCTCACGCTGCTTCCGGTCATGGAGAAGGCGCTGGAGTTGTTGCAGGCCGGCCGGCCGGCCCGCGTCATGCTGCAAGGGATCGCCGCCGAGGATCTGCGAACCCTGCAGGGCCTGAACCTGCTCACCGCGCATCCAGTGCTCTATGTCTGCAACGTCGCCGAGGCTGACGCCGCGACCGGCAACGAGCATACCAGGGCCGTGGAGGCGATGGCGGCGACGCAAGGTGCGGGAACCGTGGTGATCTCCGCCGCCATAGAGGCCGAGGTGGCGCAGCTTCCTGACGACGAGGAGCTGGAGTTTCTCGCCTCGATGGGGCTGGAGGAGCCCGGCTTGGACAAGCTGATCCGCGCCGGCTACGACCTGCTCCACCTCATCACCTATTTCACCGCCGGCCCGAAGGAGACGCGCGCCTGGACGATCCTCAAGGGCACCAAGGCGCCGCAGGCGGCGGGCGTCATCCACACCGATTTCGAGCGCGGCTTCATCCGCGCCCAAACCATCGCCTATGACGACTTCGTCGCGCTGGGCGGCGAGGTCGCGGCCAAGGAGGCCGGCAAGGCGCGCGACGAAGGCAAGGAGTACGTCGTCCAGGACGGCGACGTGCTCTTGTTCAAGTTCAACACCTGAGGGACTCGCTCCCGGCGGCGCATCGTCCGCTTCCGCGCCGCCGTCGCTCACTCCAGTTCCTTGCGCAGGAATATCCTGGCGTGTCCGCCGGTGCCGAAAGCGACCCGGCCGAATTCCTCGTAGCCGTGTCGTTCGTAGAATCCCGGCGCCTGGAAGCTGCTGGTCTCCACGACCGCTCGCTTGCAGCCGCGGCGCCTCGCCTCGGCCTCCACGGCGGCGAGCAGGCGGCTTCCGAATGCCTGTCCGCGCAGTTCCTCCGGCAGGTAGAACATGTCCATGAACAGCAGGCCGAGCTCGGTCCTGCCCCACAGCCCGCCGAGGATTTGCCCCGTCTCCGGATCGGAGAGGCCGGCGCCGATCGGGATGCGGTCGTCCAGCCCCGTCCGTTCTACATTGTAGCGGTAAAGCGCTTCGCCCGCCGCTGCTTTGGCTTCGCGGTCATGGCTGTCGGCGAGCCTGACTGTGAGTTGCCGCCCGGTCATGTCTTTCGATCTCCTGCTGGGAGAACAGGTGGCGCCCGACATGCGGAAGAAAAGGGCCGGCGGAACGATGGGCATTTCTGCGCGTCATCCGCCGGCTTGACGTGGAACGTCGGCGGGTCTATCGGGCTCGTGCGCGCGGCCGCCGTTGCTGAACCGCCCGTCGTCGTGCAATCCACGTAGCCGCGTCACGTTCGACGCCCACTCTTGGCTGAAATCAAGGGAGTCTTGGCGATGATCAGAGCCTTCGTCATGGACAACGAGCGGCTGCGCGAAGTGCCGGATCTGCTCGCCGACCAGCAAAGGGTGATCTGGGCCGACCTGTTCGAACCGACGGACGCCGAGGAAGCGCTCATCGAACGGTGGATCGGCGTCGACGTGCCGACCCGCGAGGAAATGGAGGAGATCGAGATCTCCTCGCGCCTCTACGCCGAGGCCGGGGCCTATTTCATGACGGCGACGCTGCCCGCCCATGCGGAGGGCGACAATCACGTGATCGGCCCGGTCACTTTCGTGATCGCCAAGGACCGCCTGGTGACGGTGCGCTATCACGAGCCCCGCGCCTTCCAGACCTTTCCGATGCGCGCCGAAAGCGCCGATCTCAACTGCGTCGACGGGAAGGCGATCCTGATCGCCCTGCTCGAAGCAATCGTCGACCGCCTGGCCGACCTTCTGGAACGCGCCAGCCGCGACGTCGTCGACCTCGCCCGCGAGATCTTCCATCCGACCGAGAAGAAGGCTTCGAAGCGGGATGTCAATTTCCAGATCATCCTGCGCCGTATCGGCCGCAAGGAGCAGTTCATCTCCAACGTCCAGGACAGTCTGGTCAGCCTGCAGCGCCTCTCCACCTTCCTGGGCAACGTCGCCATGGCCGGCAATGGCGGCAAAGATCTGCGCGGCCGGGTGAAGACGCTGTCGCGGGACGTGCAGTCCCTGGTGTCGCATGCCGAGTCGCTGTCGCAGAAGGTCACCTTCCTGCTCGACGCCACCCTCGGCATGATCAACATCGAGCAGAACGCCATCATCAAGATCGTCTCGGTGGCGGCGGTGGTGTTCCTGCCGCCCACGCTGGTCGCCTCGGTCTACGGCATGAACTTCTCCCACATGCCCGAACTCGAATGGAGCTTCGGCTACCCGCTGGCGATCGGCGTCATGGTGCTGGCGGCAGTCCTGCCCTTCTGGTGGTTCAAGCAGCGCGGCTGGCTGTAGCTGGCCACATCCGGCTGGCTCTGCTAGGTCGTTCAAAGCTGAACAGGATGAACAAGGGCATGTCCGAAAAGCGCTGGGCCTTCGAGGATTTCGAGGTGGGAACGACCATCCCCCTCGGCGTCAAGCTGGTGACCGCGGAGGAGATCGTGGCATTCGCTGCCGAGTTCGACCCGCAGCCCATGCATCTCGACGAGGAGGCCGGCAGGGCAAGCATCCTCGGGGGGCTGTCGGCATCCGGCTGGCACACCTGCTGCATCTTCATGCGCATGATGTGCGACGCCTTCCTGCTCGACTCCACCTCGCAAGGGGCTCCCGGCATCGACCACGCCCGCTGGAAGAAGCCGGTTCTGGCCGGCGACACGCTGACGGGCCGGAGCACCGTGCTCGCCAAGCGGACCTCGCAGTCGCGCCCGGCGCTGGGCTTCGTCACCTGCCGGCACGAGCTGCTCAATCAGAAGGGCGAGGTCGTGCTGGAGCTGCAGAACAGCGGCATGTTCCTCAGGCGGAGCGCGGCATGACCCTCGACGATTTTCTCCGGCTGGGCGAAACCGTCGAGATCGGCTCCGTCCATTTTCCGGCGGACGAGATCAAGGCATTTGCCCAGAAGTTCGACCCGCAGCGCTTTCACGTCGATGAGGCCGCGGCCGAGCATTCGGTCTTCGGCCGCCTCTGCGCCTCGGGCTGGCACACCGCCGCCGGCTGGATGAAACGCAACGTCGCCGTCCCCGTCGGCGGCGCCACATCCTGGGAAGGGCCGGGGCCGAAGCCGGAGCTCGGCCCCTCCCCCGGCTTCACCGATCTCAAATGGCTGAAGCCGGTCTATGCCGGCGAGACGGTTTCCTATACCCGCACGATACTCAACCACCGCCCCTTGGCGACACGGCCCGGTTGGCGGCTGGTGTCGCTGCGCTCGGAGGGCTTCGACTCGACCGGCGACAAGGTGATCGCGTTCGACAGCACCATGCTGGTGAAGGCGGAGTAGGCGACGGGCGCCTCTCGATAGCGGTGCGTCCTTCCTGTCGCCCTCAATGCCCCTCGAAGCCGATCAGCGTCCTGACCGGCACGCCCAGCGCCTCCAGCTTGGCGCGGCCGCCGAGATCGGGCAGATCGATGACGAAGCAGGCCGCGACGATGTCGGCGCCAATCTGGCGCAGCAGCTTGACCGCCGCCTCAGCGGTGCCGCCGGTGGCGATCAGGTCGTCGACCAGGATCACCTTCTCGCCGGTCGCCACGCCGTCCTTGTGCATCTCCATCTCGTCGATGCCGTATTCCAGGCTGTAGGCGACGCGCACGGTCTCGTGCGGCAGCTTGCCTTTCTTGCGGATCGGCACGAAACCGGCCGACAGCTGGTGCGCGATGGCGCCGCCGAGAATGAAGCCGCGCGCCTCGATGCCGGCGATCTTCTCGATCTTGGTCCCGGCATACGGATGCACCAACTCGTCGATCGCCCGCCGGAAGGCTCGGGCGTCACCGAGCAGCGTGGTGATGTCGCGGAACAGGATGCCCGGCCTGGGATAATCCGGAATGGTGCGGATCGCCGCAAGCAGCGTGTCTTCGAGGGAGGCTTTCATGACTCCAGATAATACGCGAACAGATGCCTGCACAATGCCAAAGCGCAAGCTGCAACAGGCAGGGTCCTGTCGGGGGGCCTGTAGGCTAAGCTTGCCACCCCCTTGATACCCCCCCTGTTCGAGATTATTGTCGCCTGAGCGGAGAATGCCCATGCAGCCGACCATATCCATAGAAGACACCACCATTTGGATTAGCCACGTCAAGGACGCAAAGCTCAAGCAGCGCTTGGATCAAATGGAAGAAAACGACACAATCCACCTCGTGGCTGATGGGGTCGTAGGACGATGGGTTAAAATGAGACGCGGCAGGGACGGTAGGCCGACACGCGGGATCAGGCCGGATGGCGAGATGAAGAGCATCTGGAACGAATGGTTCCGCCAGCGCAAAGGCGACCGGATCATCGTCCACGAAGTCCGGTTGGCCGACGACTATCTGAGGGAAGGCTCGGTTCTCTTCTCCGAATGGGAAAGCCCGGAGGACGAAGAGGCTTTCCGTGATCTTTGATCGTTACCAGGTCGTCGTCGTTCCCTATCCATTCCATGAAAGGCCGATCACAAAGCGGCGGCCGGCGTTGGTTCTGTCGGGCAGGCGGTTCAATGAGGAAAACGACCAGACGTGGGTTGCGATGATCACTACGGCAAGGGAAACGAGATGGCCAAGCGATGTTGCGATCAAGGATCTGGAGACCGCAGGACTTAAGCATCCATGCGTACTGCGGTTCCGCTTCCAGACGTTGCCAAACCAGATCTTCGTCAGGGCAATCGGCCAACTCGCCGGTCTCGACCGACTGGCCTGCGAGAGACAACTCGCTAGTATGCTACTCTAGCGGAACGAAAAGGGCGCCTTCCGGCGCCCTCGGTTCGCGAACGCCCGACCGATCCGATCAGTGCGGCACGGCCGACCACACCTTGCGCTTGGTGAGATAGACCAGCCCGGCGAACAGGATCAGGAAGGCGATGACGCTGAAGCCCGTCTGCTTGCGCGCCACCATGTGCGGCTCGGCCGCCCACATCAGGAAGGCCGCGACGTCGCGCGAATACTGGTCGACCGTCTCCGGCGAGCCGTCCTCGTAACTGACCTGGCCGTCGGTGATCGGCTGCGCCATGGCCAGCGACTTGCCGGCGATGAAATACGGGTTGTAGTGCGTGCCCGCGGCGATCTCCATGCCTTCCGGCGCCTCGTGACCGTAGCCCGTCAGCAGCGCGTGGATGTAGTCCGGCCCGCCCTCGGCATATTGCGTGAAGATGTCGAACACGAAGGTCGGGAAGCCGCGCTCCACCGCGCGCGCCTTGGCGATCAGCGAAAAATCTGGCGGCACGGCGCCGTTGTTGGCGGCGGCCGCCGCCGCGCTGTTCGGATAGGGCGACGGGAAATGGTCGGACGGGATCGCCGGCCGCTGGAACATCTCGCCGTCGGCATTCGGTCCGTCCTCGACCTCGTACTCGGCGGCGAGCGTCTTAACCTGCGCCTCGGAATAGCCGAGATCCTCCAGCGTGCGGAACGCCACCAGTTCCATCGAATGGCAGGCCGAGCAGACCTCGCGGTAGATCTTGAGGCCGCGCTGCAGCTGTGCCTTGTCGTAGGTGCCGAACGGCCCGGCGAAGGACCAGTCCATCTCGGCCGGCTTGTGGATCGGGAAATGCGTCGGCTCGGCCGCGCTGTGCCCTTCCTCTTCCGCGGCAGCCGCCACGCCGAGCGTGCAGGCGAACGCCAGGGAGGCCGCGGCTACGCCTTTGAGAATCTTGTTCATGCGGAAAGTCCCTCTCGAGATTCTCTGGCTCAGACCTTGGTTTCCGGCGCGGCGGTGGCGCCGGCGAGTTGGCCGGCTCCGGCCTTGTTCTTCTCCAGCACCGCCTCGGTGATCGAGTTCGGCAGGCGGCGCGGCGTCTCGATCAGGCCGAGGACGGGCATGATCACGATGAAGAAGCCGAAGTAGTAGAGCGTGGATAGCTGGGAGTAGCCGACATAGTTGCCCCTGAACTCGCCGGCGAACAGCAGCGTCAGCAGTCCGCCGCCTTCCGCCGGCCGCGAGCCGAGCCAGCCGAGGAAGATGGCATTGGCCACGAAGAGCCAGAAGAACAGCTTGTACCAGGGGCGGTAGACGGCCGAGCGCACCTTCGACGTGTCGAGCCACGGCACGATGAACAGCACCGCGATCGAGCCGAACATGGCCAGCACGCCGCCGAGCTTGGAGTCGATCGGCCCGATGTTGAAGGTGATGGCGCGCAGGATCGCGTAGAACGGCAGGTAGTACCATTCCGGAACGATGTGCGCCGGCGTCTTCAGCGGATCGGCCACGATATAGTTGTCGGGGTGGCCGAGATAGTTCGGGATGTAGAACACGAACCAGGCGAAGAACAGCAGGAACAGCACCATGGCGAAGCCGTCCTTGATCGTCGCATAGGGCGTGAAGGCGACGGTGTCGGTCTTGGACTTCACCTCGATGCCGGTCGGGTTGGTCTGGCCGACGACGTGCAGCGCCCAGACGTGCAGCACGACGACGCCGGCGATCATGAACGGCAGCAGGTAATGCAGCGCGAAGAAGCGGTTGAGCGTCGGGTTGTCCACGGCGAAGCCGCCGAGCAGCAGCTGCTGGATCCAGTCGCCAACCAGCGGGATGGCGGTGAAGAAGCCGGTGATGACGGTGGCGCCCCAGAAGGACATCTGGCCCCAGGGCAGCACGTAGCCCATGAAGCCCGTCGCCATCATCAGCAGGTAGATGATGCAGCCGAGGATCCACAGGAGCTCGCGCGGCGCCTTGTAGGAGCCGTAATAGAGGCCGCGGAAGATGTGGATGTAGACGGCGATGAAGAACATCGAGGCGCCGTTGGAATGCAGGTAGCGCAGCAGCCAGCCCGAATTCACGTCGCGCATGATCTTCTCGACCGAGTGGAAGGCCAGCGTCGTGTCCGCGGTGTAGTGCATGGCCAGCACCACGCCGGTCAGGATCTGCGACACCAGCATGATCGCGAGAATGCCGCCGAAGGTGTAGGCGTAGTTCAGGTTGCGCGGCACCGGATAGGCGATGAAGGAATCATACACCAGCCGCGGCAGCGGCATGCGTGCGTCGATCCACTTTCCAAGGCCAGACTTCGGCGTATAGGTCGAGTGTCCACCGCTCATGATGTGTCCCCCTGCAGCCTCAGCCGATGCGGATCTTGGTGTCGGAAACGAAGGCGAAGACCGGGACGGCAAGGTTCTCCGGAGCCGGGCCTTTGCGGATGCGTCCGGCAGTGTCGTAGTGCGAGCCATGGCAGGGGCAGAACCAGCCGCCGAAATCGCCCTGCTGGCCCAGCGGCACGCAGCCGAGATGCGTGCACACGCCGATCATCACAAGCCAGTTTTCCTTGCCGTCGCCCGCCGCGCGATCCTGGTCGGTTGCCGGTGCGTCGGCCGGCAGGTTGGCGTTGCGAGCGACCGGGTCCTTGAGCTCCGCCACCGGCACGGCCTTCGCTGCCTCGATCTCCTGAGGCGTGCGGTTGCGGATGAAGACCGGCCTGCCGCGCCACTTCGCCGTCAGCGACATGCCGGGCTCGAGCGCCGTCACGTCGACCTCGATCGAGGCCAGTGCAAGCGTGGAAGCGTCCGGGCGCATCTGGTCGATGAAAGGCCATGCCACGGCACCGGCGCCGACGACACCCGCCATGCCCGTTGCAATGTAGAGAAAATCGCGGCGGGTGGGTTCGATCGTATCGTTAGCGCTCACGGAACTGGCATCCTTTCGCCTTACCCCTTGCCGGTGGCAGAGCCTTGGTTCCGCTCAATACGCCGACCCGCATTCGCGTGGCGAAACGGGCTGGCGAAGTCCTCCGGCATTCGCGGTTGGTTTATGCGCGAAGATATCGCTTGTCCAGACGGTGGACCCCGGGACGGCAGATTGTCGCGGGGATAGCCTTGACGGCCACTGGTTTGACGCACAGTTGAGAATGAAGCATCGTAGCGTATGCCCGGGGCGCCCATGAATGCACCCTCCAAAACCCCAACCATCACCATGGTCGTCAGGGTGCCGGCAGGCTCACTTCGCCCCCAGCCTCGCCAGCACCTCGCGCGGAATGCCGTAGTCGCGGATGACGTCGTCGTGGCGCCTGAGGCCGCACAACTCGCGCTGGACGAAATAGCCATAGACCGCCTCGGCCGCTTCGCTGAGCAGCGCCCTGCGTTGGTCGGCCTCACCCTGGTGGGCGCGAAGCCGCGCCATGACCGCCTCGACCTTGCGTCCGGCCGTGCCGAGCGAGGTAGCCATCTCGGCGACGATCTCGTAGTCGAGCACCTCGAGGCCGGTGTGGCCGCGCGCCGCGAGATCGGTGCTGCCGGGCAGTTTCAACGCCATGACGGTCAGTTCCCCTGCCGTCCGCGCGTCGGGGGTCGCGCCAATCGCATGCGGTGCGTGGCGAATTCCTCGCCCTCCACCGGCTCAAAGCCTAGCGCCTCGTAGAAGCCGAAGGCTGTTTGCGCCGACCGCGTGTTGAGCACAGGAAAATGCTTCCGGGCCTTGTCGATGGCACTCCACACCAGCTGCCGGCCGACACCATTCATGCGGTGCGCCGTGCCGACATAGAGATGTCGCACGCGGCCCTCGCGTCGTCCTTTCACGTAGGGATCGACATTGAGCCCGCACACACCGGCAAGTTCTTTCTCCAGCCACGCCCCGAACAGCGCCTCGCCGCGCTTGTCGAATCGGTTGCGGCCATCCTCCCAGTTGTTCGCGAGGGTAACGAGCATCCAAAACCCTTCCTTCCGGCTTTCCTCCGCCAGCGCGGCGAACGCCTCGTGATCTGGGTCCAGGCGCTTGATTCGGTAGCGTGGTGTGCGGGCCAGCATGGCATCGCTCCATGAAAATCGGCATGCAGGTAAATGGGCATCGGCGGCGGGGAAAACCACCGCCTCCGCCCGCCCACGTGAGTTTCGGCAGACCTATTCTGCCGCCAACCGGTCGGGCAGGAAGCCACCAGACTGCCTCTTCCACAATTGCGCATAGAGGCCGCCCCTGGCGATCAGCGCCTCATGCGTGCCCTCCTCGACGACCCGGCCCCGGTCGAGCACGATCAGTCGGTCGAGAGCCGCGATGGTCGAGAGCCGATGCGCGATGGCGATGACCGTCTTGCCTTCCATCAGCCGGTAGAGATTGTCCTGGATGGCCGCCTCGACCTCCGAATCGAGCGCCGAGGTCGCCTCGTCGAGGATGAGGATCGGCGCGTCCTTCAGCATCATGCGGGCAATCGCGATGCGCTGGCGCTGGCCGCCGGAAAGCTTGACGCCGCGCTCGCCGACATGCGCGTCGTAGCCTTTGCGGCCGCGTGGATCGGCCACGCCCTTGATGAACTCATGGGCGGCCGCGCGCTTCGCCGCGTCCTCGATCTCGGCATGACCAGCGCCGGCGCGGCCGTAGCCGATATTGTCGTGGATGGAGCGGTGCATCAGCATCGCCTCCTGGCTGACCACGCCGAACTGGGCGCGCAGCGACGCTTGCGTTACCGAGCGCACGTCCTCGCCGTCGATCAGCACCCTGCCCTTCTCGACATCGAACAGGCGCAACGCCAGGTTGACGATGGTCGTCTTGCCGGCGCCCGACGGCCCGACCAGCGCCACCCGTTCACCGGAACGGATGTGCAGGTTCAGGTTCTCGATCACCCCGCCCCCCTTGCCGTAATGGAAGGAGACGTTTTCGAAACGGATGTCGCCCTTGGCCCGCGGCAGCACGGCTGCGTCGGTCGTGTCGCGGATCGCCGGCTCGACCGAGATGGTGCGCGTCGCGTCCTGCACGGTGGCGTAGTTGCGGATCAGCCCGTTGATGTTGAACATCATCCAGCCCGACATCTGGTTCAGCCGGAACACCAGGCCCATCGCCGCCGCGACGGCTCCCGTGGAAATCTCGCCGCGCGAAAAACTAAGCATGCACAGCGCCGCGATCACGCTCATCATGATGCCGTTGAGCAGTGCCACGGAGGAACGGACGGTGGTGACGGCCCGGGTCAGCCTTTTCACCGCGGCAAGAAAACGCTCCAGCCCGTCGCGGATATAGGCGTGCTCGCGCCGGCCGCTGTCGAACAGCTTTACCGCCATGATGTTGGTGAAGGCATCGACCAGGCGGCCGTTGAAGATCGAGCGCTCGTCGGCGGTCGCCCGGCCCGCCCGTCGCATCTCCGGCAGCAGGAAGTAGACGATCGCCGCATAGCCGGCGAACCACAGCGCCACCACCACGCCCATCCACGGATCAACGGAAACCAGGATCGTGATCGCCAGCACGATGAAGGTCAGGAACGACCACATGGTCTGCAGCACGTTGAGGATGAAGTCGCCGACGGCCTCGCCGCCTTGCATGATCTTGGTGGCGATCCGCCCGGCGAAGTCGTTCTGGTAGAAATCGTAGGGCTGCTCGATGACCCGGCGGAACGCCTGCCAGCGCACCATCGAGAAGAAGCCCGGCACCACCACCTGCTGCTCGACCACGGCGGAGGCGATCATGACGATGGTGCGCACCACGAGCAGTAGAGCGAGCAGGCCTGCGAGTTCCCGCCAATGGTCGGTGAACAGCGTTGCCGGATTGGCGTGGTCGAGCAGGTCGATCAGCCAGCCGACGGCCCAGTAGAGCGCAGCGTCCACCGCGCCGGCCGCACCGCCGACGAGGAGCAGCAGCACGAACGGCCAGCGCGCCTGGTTGGCGAAATACAGGATGAAACGCCACGCATCCTGCGGCAGCACCTCGCGGTCGGTGTCCTGGAACGCGTCGACGGAATTCTCGACCCGCTGCCACAGCCGTTCGCGAAAGCCGGTCTCATTCATGCAGCAGCCTTTCGCGGGCTCGAGTCGCAGTTCGCACAAAAATGTGCGATACTTCTGCCTGGGCAACGGGTGGCGACATGAAACGTGAAGCCTTAATTCGCGAGCTTCGCAAATGGGCCAGGAAGAAGGGCGTATATTTCGAGGTCATCGACGACAAGGGCAGGGCTCCCACTGTCGAGTTGAGCTAGGCCCCAGAACGACCATTATCAAGTCGGGCGAGTTGAGGCCCGGCTATGTGGCACTTATCAAGAGGCAATTAGGTGTCGAGTGAGCCGCCTTTCGCAGCTATCTGCCAAGGGAGCCAGACGGAGAGTATTATCCCCATGAACTATGTCTATCCTGCGATCTTCCATCCGGAATCCGATGGCGGCTTTCTTGTAACCTTCCCGGATGTGCCGGGGGCGATTACCCAGGGTGACGATTTTCTGGATGCCAAAGCCAGCGCTTCCGATGCCCTGGGATTAGCGCTGCGTGGGTACCTTGTGCACGACAAACCGCTGCCGATTCCCTCTAAGCGCAAAGCCAGCCAAGTCGACGTGCCCGTCGAAATGGCCAACGCCCTGAAAATTGCCGTCATCGAAGCCTTTCGCGCTTCCGGCATGTCCAAGTCTGAGTTCGCCAGACGGCTCGGAAAGGCGGAGAACGAGGCGCGCCGTATCCTCGACCCCGACCACCCTACCAAGCTCGCCACGCTTGATGCGGCACTCAAGCTGTTCGGTAAGCAAGTGTTTGTCTCGATCGGAGACGCGGCGTGAAGTGCCGTCCCGAACGGCAGCGTCGGCCGCCGTCACCAGCGGAGCGGGGTCTCTCATAAACCTCACTCCGCCGCCGCCTTTTCCACCTCGCCGGCCTCGTCGTCAGGCAGGAACCCGCCGGACTGCCGCTGCCAGAGCTGCGCATAGAGGCCCTGCCTGGCGATCAGCTCGTCATGCGTGCCGTCCTCGATCACCGACCCCTTGTCCATGACGATCAGCCGGTCCATCGCCGCGATGGTGGAGAGCCGGTGCGCGATGGCGATCACCGTCTTGCCCTCCATCAGCCGGTAGAGGTTCTCCTGGATCGCCGCCTCGACCTCGGAATCCAGCGCCGAGGTCGCCTCGTCGAGGATGAGGATAGGCGCGTCCTTCAGCATGACGCGGGCAATGGCGATGCGCTGGCGCTGGCCGCCGGACAGCTTTACGCCGCGCTCGCCGACATGCGCGTCGAAGCCCCTCCGCCCCTTCGGATCGCTCAGCGCCGCGATGAAGTCGAGCGCCTCGGCCTTGCGCGCCGCCTCGACCACCATCGCCTCGGTGGCGTCCGGACGACCGTAGAGGACGTTCTCGCGGACCGAGCGATGCAGCAGCGAGGTATCCTGCGTGACCATGCCGATATTGGCCCGCAGCGTATCTTGCTTGACCGCCGAGATGTCCTGCCCGTCGATGAGGATGCGCCCGCTCTCCAGGTCGTAGAAGCGCAGCAGCAGGTTGACCAGCGTCGACTTGCCGGCGCCCGAGCGGCCGACGATGCCGACCTTCTCGCCCGGCCGCACCTGGATCGACAGGTTGTCGATGACGCCCTTGCCCTTGCCGTAATGGAAGCCGACGCGGTCGAAGACGATGTCGCCCTCGGTGACGGTGATGTCCTTGGCGTCCGGCTTGTCCTCGACGAGGCGCGGCAGCGAGATCGAGTTGATGCCGTCCTGCACCGTGCCGATATTCTCGAACAGGCTCGACATTTCCCACATCACCCAGTGCGACATGCCCCACATTCTCAGCACCACGCCGATGGCCACCGCCACGGCGCCGACCGACACCAGGTTCTCGAGCCAAAGCCAGATCGCGACAGCGCTGACGCCGACCAGCAGCGCCGCGTTCAGCAGACCGAGCAGCACGAACAGCGTGGTCACCAGCCGCATCGACCTGTAGACGGTGTCCATGAAGCCGCTCATCGCGTCCCGCGCATAGGTGGCTTCGCGCCGCGCATGCGAGAACAGCTTCACCGTCTGGATGTTGGCGTAGCTGTCGGCAATGCGGCCGGTCATGGTCGAGCGCGCGTCGGCCTGCTCCTCGCCGACCTTGCCGAGGCGCGGAATGAAATAGCGCAGCAGCCAGACGTAGCCCGCCAGCCAGACGAGCAGCGGCAGCATCAGCCGCCAGTCGGCCGAGCCCACCAAGACCAGCACGCTGACGAAATAGATGCTGACATAGTTCAGCACCTCGAACAGCTTTATGATGCAGTCGCGCACCGCCAGCGCCGTCTGCATCAGCTTGGTCGCGATGCGGCCGGCGAATTCGTCCTGGTAGAAGGTCATCGACTGCTTGAGCAGGTAGCGGTGGACCTGCCAGCGGATGCGCATGGGATAGTTGCCCATCACCGTCTGCTGGGTCAGCATCTGGCGCACCAGATCGAGCCCCGGCGAGATCACCAGGATGATCAGGGCCATGCCGGCGAGCTTCCAGCCCTCCGTCTGCAGGAACGTCGCCCGATCGGCGTTGGACAGCCAGTCGACGATGCTGCCCATGAAGCCGAACAGCCAGACTTCGATGACGGCGAGCACCGCCGACAGCACCGTCGAGACGATGATGTAAGGCCACGAGCCCCTGGTGTAGTGCAGGCAGAAGGCGATCAGCGTCTTCGGCGGCTCAGTCGGCTCGGCTGCCGGGAACGGATTGAGCCTCTTTTCAAACCAGGCGTACATGGACTTGGTCTTTCTCGAACGAATCGATGCCGGAGCGCGCTTTCAAAGGGCGCGCCCCCTCGGTCTGTTGCCGGCCGGCGATCCCGGCTCGAATCTGTGCTCCACGACGCTGCGCGCAAGATAGGATGTCCGGGACGCGCCGCCGAGAGCCGCACTGCGCGTTCCTGACATTTCGCCTCCGGCCGCGCGGATCGGCGCGCCGGCGATGCTCCGCCGGAACGCCAGCAGCAGCCGTTTCAGCAGCGCCGGCCGGTACGGCGCCCGCTCGGCGCGGGAGAAGTCCACGTCCGGCAGGGCGCCGCGATGCGGCCGCCGCTGCGCCCCATCGCCGGCCCGCCCCTGCCCGAGCGCCAGCGCCCAGGCGGCGAGCCGCGCCTCGTCGAGTCGGATAGGATCGTCCGGATCACGGACGAGAAGCATGTGCGGGCCTGCTTGCCCGCGAACGGAAAGGAAAGACATCGCAAAATCCTTCGAGAACCAGGAATGGGTTCCGGCGGGAATCGCGACGATCAGGTTTTTGCAGAGCTGATTTGAAACGTCGAACCGATGCCGCCGTCAGGCGAAAAGCCCACGATTGGGGCGGTGGATATCTACGGTCATCATGAATTCCATATCCGCCTCCGTCGGTTCGAGTTGACAATGCCCGCCCTATAGCCGCATTCGGCCGAAAATGCCACCCAGAAAAGCCGACAGGACCAACCTGCGGCTGCGGTGTGGCCGTCCGGCAACGCGCCTTCGGAACCAGATCTTGGCCACGCTCCGCATCGCCCTCTACCAGCCCGACATCGCCGGCAACACCGGCACCATCCTGCGCATGGCCGCCTGCTTGGGGCTCGCCGTCGACATCATCGAGCCGGCCGGCTTCGACCTCTCCGATCGGGCGCTCCGGCGCGCGGGCATGGACTATCTGGAAATGGCCGCGCTGACCCGCCACCTCGACTTCGCCAGTTTCGACGCCTGGCGCCATCACGAACACAGGCGGCTCGTGCTGCTGTCGACCAGGGCGGCGAGGCCCTACACGCAATTCTGTTTCGCCCCGTCCGACATTCTTCTGTTCGGCCGCGAATCGGCCGGGGTTCCGGACGCTGTCCATGATACGGCCGACGCGCGCCTGCTGATCCCGATGCCGGGCGGGGGCCGCAGCCTCAACGTGGCGCTTGCCGCGGCCATGACCGTCGGAGAGGCGATCCGCCAGGTGGGCTGAGTTCGACACGTCGTTCCTCATGATTTGCAATCGTCAGGAGTCCTTGATAAGACCTAAACTAATATTGAGGTCAAGGGAGAGCTGCATGGCGCGGGAACTGACCGTCGGACAGGTTGCCGAGCGCAGCGGCGTCGCGGTCTCGGCGCTGCATTTCTACGAGGCCAAGGGGCTGATCAGGAGCCAGCGCACCGCCGGCAACCAGCGCCGCTACGGCGGCGACGTGCTGCGCCGGGTCGCGGTGATCCGCATCGCCCAGGAGGTCGGCATCTCGCTGGCCGACATCGGCAAGGCGCTCGATTCCCTGCCGGAGGGGCGCACGCCCACCCGCCAGGATTGGAGTCTGCTTTCAAAGGGCTGGCGCGAAGATCTCGACCGTCGCATCAGGCAATTGGAGGCCCTGCGCGACGGCCTGGACGACTGCATCGGCTGCGGCTGCCTGTCGATCGACCGCTGCCGGCTGCGCAACCCGGACGACCGGCTCGGCAAGGAAGGCGCCGGAGCGCGCAGGCTTGTCGACGGGCGGTCGACAAGTTAAGCCGGCCCCCGATAGGACCTGTCGATGAGCCAACCGACCGCTCTAAGCGGACCCAGCTTTCATCTCCGCACGGTAAGGGACTCGACAAAGCTCGTCTTGTTCTTCGGCGGCATCGGCGCCCGCGACGGCCGTTTCCAGTACTGGAAGGTCGGCAAGGCGCTCGACGCGCATTGCCTCTTCCTCAGCGACGCACGCAAGCACTGGTACCAGGGGGGCGTGCCGGGGCTCGGCGACGACCTCGAGGCGACCCTCGACAGCATCCGCCGGTGGGCCGTCGTGCTCGGAACCGACGAAATCTACGCTTTCGGCCAGAGCATGGGGGCGCATGGCGCGATTCTCTACGGCGCCAGGCTCGGCGCGAGGGTGATAGCGTTCGGCGCCGAGACCATCCTGCGGCTGGAGAGCAGCCGCAGCATGAGGATGCTCGCCGCCGACGCGCATATCGCCCACCCTGACCTGCTCGATGCGATAATCGCGGCGGAGAAGCCCATCCTCACCTTCGCCAGCGAAGAGGATCCGATCGACCTCTATTGCATCGACCGCGTTAACGGCCTGCCCAACTGCCGGGCGCGAACCATCACCGGATACAAGCACGATCTGGCAACCCACCTGCATCGGGCCGACCAGTTGGTGCCCATGCTCAGGACGTTCGTCGACAATCGGCCGATCCCCCTGCTCCAGAACGAAGGCCGCGCGCTTTCTCATCCCGGCTTCGCCGAGGCCTTCTACGATCTCTTCCGTCACGTCAGGGCCGGCCGTTACGACGAGGCCGCAGCGGCCGGGACGTTCGCCGTTTCACTCTACCCGCGCTCCGCCTATGCCTCCTACCTGACCGGCAAGGCGCTGTTCGCCATGAAGCAGATCGGCCCGGCGCGGCCGCATCTGGAGAATGCGCTCACCCTCGCCCCGAGCGAGCCCGGCTATCGATTTCTGATGGGCCGGTGCCTGGCGCAGCTTCGGGAATACGATCGGGCGATCGCCATCTTCGACGGCATCATCGCTGAGCGGCCGGACTCCGCCGGCGCCTTCCACCAGATAGCCGGCATCCGCTACCGGCAATGCGATCTTCTGCAGGCGCTGGCGGCGTCGCGACGCGCCGTGGCGCTTGCGCCCGCTATCAAGGTCTACGCCACCCTGCGCGACAAGATCGAGGCCAGGCTGGCCGTGTCGCCGGCACAGGCCGCGCCTGCTCTGCCCGACGATCCCATGCAGCCGGACCAAACCAAACTGTCCGGCTTGTATCGATCCGTCGTGGAGGTCGTGTCGCGGCGCCGGTGACCACAATCAGTCCGCGGCCGGCAGCCGCCGGATCGTGAACTCGATGATGTCGTTCGGCCGCTCGAACCAGCTCTCGATTGCCGTCCAGTAGGCCTGCTTCGGCCAGCGGTCGAACCATTCCTGTGCCTTCTGCCGGGCGTCGGGTCGCGGCAGCACGAAGGTCTCGCGGATAAAACCGTCGCCAAGTCTCGTCCGACCTTCCGCGCGGGCGCGGTCGAGCTGCCTCCTAAGGCCGTCGAGCGGCGGTCTTTTCGGCGCGGGCACCGGTAAACCTCCTGCGACTAAGACGCTCACTTGCATGAGATTAGGGATCGCCGGCAAAAATACGAGTCATTTTGTGCCGCCCGGCGTGTATGTCGTCCGGCGTGGCAAACGGAGAATGATCATGGAGCGTCCACAGCTCGCGCCTGGCCTGCCGGCCGACATCGAGGATCGCAAGGCAACGGCGAAAGCCTGGTTCGAAGAGCTGCGCGACCGCATCTGCGCCGCCTTCGAGACGATCGAGGACGATCTTGCCGGCCCCCTCGCCGATCGCCCCGCAGGCCGTTTCGAACGCACGCCCTGGCAGCGCGAGGCCGGCGCGGGCGGCGGCGGGGTGATGTCGGTGATCCACGGCCGCGTCTTCGAGAAGGCGGGAGTGCACACCTCGACCGTCCATGGGGAATTCTCGCCGGAGTTCCGAAAGCAGATACCGGGCGCCGAGGAGGACCCGCGCTTCTGGGCGAGCGGCATCTCGCTGATCGCCCATCCGCAAAATCCCAATGTGCCGGCCGTCCACATGAACACCCGCATGGTGGCGACCTCGCGCTGGTGGTTCGGCGGCGGCGCCGACCTGACGCCGGTGCTCGACCGTCGCCGCACGCAGGAGGATCCGGACACCCTCGCCTTCCATGCCGCCATGCAGGGGCCTTGCGGCAAGCACGCGGCCATCGCCGACTATGAGAAGTTCAAGACCTGGTGCGACGAATATTTCTTCCTCAAGCACCGCAACGAGCCGCGCGGCGTCGGCGGCATCTTCTTCGACTGGCTGCAGCCAACACCCGAGCAAGGCGGCTGGGATGCCGGCCTCCGCTTCGTGCAGGATGTCGGCCTCGCCTTCCTCGATATATATCCCCGCCTTGTCCGCGAGAACTTCAACGAGGCGTGGACGGAGGCCGACCGCGACGAGCAGCTCGTGCGTCGCGGCCGCTACGTCGAGTTCAACCTGCTCTACGACCGCGGCACGATCTTCGGCCTGAACACCGGCGGCAACGTCGCCGCGATCCTCTCCAGCCTGCCGCCGGAGGTGAAATGGCCCTGATCGGTCCGATCACGATCGCGCGAGCCGCGCCGCGGCGATGGTGACTTTCGCGAAAACCCCGATATAGAGGCGCCGCCATTTGGGTGCCGGGCCGAAGAAAGCCCGCGTCGATGGTTGAGGGAGAGGGTGGGCGGTCGACAAGGCACGCAGCCTGTAAAATTCGCCTTAACTTTTCGCTGACAGGGTTTTGCCCATGGCCAGAATGCGTGCGCTTGGCTGCGCCTTGCTCGTTCTTCTTTCCGCATCCGCAACGGCCCGGTCAGCCGAACGACCGTCATCGTGCGGGAGCGGGTCCGTTCCGACTGAAACGATCGTCGATCGGACAACCGACGACATCCTGCCGACAGCCTGTGTCCTGAGAATCGCACCGGAGGACGGCGTGACCAAAAAACCCGTCGAGAACCGCCGCTCGAAACTCCCGCCGGCCGCCACCGCTGCGATCGAGCGCGTCAAGCAGTTCAAGGTCGTCTACAAACGGCCGAAAAATCCGTCGGGCGAAACCATGGTGCTGCTGCACGGCTCCGGCGGTAACGAAACGACCCTGATTCCGCTCGCGTCCCGGCTGGCGCCGGGCGCCACGCTGATGGGCGTGGCCGGCCGGGTCACCCAGGAGGGCACCACGCGCTGGTACCAGCGCATATCGCCAATCGCCTTCGACCAGACCGATATCCGCGCCGAGGCGGAGGCATTCGCCACCTTCCTGCGCAATCAGGTCAAGACCGAGAAGCTCGATCTCAAGCGCACCGTCTTCATCGGCTATTCGAACGGCGCCAACCTGCTCGCCGCCCTCTGCCTGCTGCATCCCGGCCTGGTCGAGCGCGCCGCGCTACTGCGGCCCATGCCGGTGCTGGACGAGGTCCCGCAGGCCGATTTGAGGAAGACCCGCTTCCTGATCGTCGTAGGCGAATCCGACGAGACCTACGCACCTTACGGTCCGCGGCTGGAAAAGATCCTGCGCGATCACGGCGGCCGCGTCGAAGCCAAGGTGGTCAAGACCGGCCATCTGCTCGGTGACGAAGATGTCAGGGTCGTGGCCGATTGGCTCGGCGCCGCCAATGCGGTGTCCAAGAACTGAGAGCTACCCTCGCCTGGACATGCAGGGCAAGTCGACGACCCCCGCGCGCGTCAAGGTCGCCAGGTGATGCCGCCTGACCAGGCGACGGGCGGGGCCCGAAGCTCCGCCCTCGAAGGGGCAACCAAAGCCCGTGGTTTGTGTTATGGTGGCAGCCTGACCTGGAAGAGGAAGGAGAAAGCCGATGAAGGAATTCCAGTGCGGATCGCTCGTCCCCGGCTGCGACTGGCATACCCGTCATCAGGACGAGGCCGAGGTGATGCGCCGCGCCGTGGAACACCTGCGCGAGATTCATGGCGAGACCATCATCCGCGAGACCATGATCGAGGCCATCCGCTCGCGCATCGAGAAGGTTCGCGACGCGGCCTAGCCCCCCTCCCCCGCGAGCCTCGCGGCGCGCTCGAGCAGCGCGTCGCGCGCCAACGAGAATCCCGACATCACCCACTCTTCTTCCAGCCGGCGCAGCAGCGCGCCGAGATCTGGTCCGTCTTCGACCCCGAGCGCCTTGAGATCGGCTCCCTTCAGCGGGAAAACCGGCTTCCGCCATGTCGCCGCGCGTTTGAGCAGCCGCGCATAGGTGCCCGCCTCCACCAGCGCCTCCGTCTCCGCCACCGCGCGACCGCGCGCCGAAACCAGCGACAGGCGCAGGCGGTCGCATATGCCTTGCGGAGACCCCCGGTAGAGCAGGCGCGCCAGTGCGGTGTCACTGGTTGTCGCAGCCAGCGGGGAAGCCTTCGCCCAGTCGGCCAGCCGCGCCGCCTCCGCCTTCGACAGGCGCAGCCGCTCGGCGAGCGTCGCCATGCGACCGGCATCGGGGGGCACGATGGCCTCCAGCCTCAGCATCGCGTCGGCCGGCCAGCCGAGATCGCGCTCGGTACCGACCAGCCCGTGCACGGCGTCGATGCCCCATTTCTCGCTTTCCGGCAGGGCGCGGGTGAGCACGCTTGCCTGACGCATCCACAGAAGCGCCCGTGACGGGTCGGAGGCCGACAGCAGCTTCTTCAGCTCCGCCCACACCCGCTCGGCCGAAAGCCCGTCGATCCCATCCTTCAGCCGCGCGCACGCCTTCAGCCCCTCCGCGTCCGGCCGCCCGGACCCGTACCAGGCGAAGAAACGGAAGAAGCGCAGGATGCGCAGAAAATCCTCGCGGATGCGTTTTTCGGGATCGCCGATGAAGCGGATGGTGCGGGTCTCGATGTCGGCGAGCCCGCCGACAAGATCGATCACCGTGCCGTCGGCCTCGGCATAGAGCCCGTTGATGGTAAAGTCGCGGCGTTCGGCGTCCGCCTGCCAGTCGCGGCCGAACCGCACTTTTGCCCGCCGCCCGTCCGTCTCGACATCGGCGCGCAGCGTCGTCACCTCGTAGGGCCGTCCGGCGGCGACCAGCGTGATGGTGCCGTGCTCGGCGCCCGTCGGCACCGCCTTGAAGCCGGCGGCCTCGCCGCGCCGGATCGTCTCGTCCGGCGTCACCGTGGTGGCGATGTCGATGTCGGCCACCGGCTCCCCCAGCAGCGCATTGCGCACCGCCCCGCCGGCGATGCGCGCCTGCTCGCCGCCTTCCGCGAGGATGGCGAGTAGCGCCTGCAGGTGCCGATCCTGCAGCCAGTCGGCGCGGCCAGCCAGCGTCGCCGTGCCGCTCACGCGTACAGCCTCTCGTAGAGGGTGCGGATGATGCCGGCGGTCACGCCCCAGATGCGCCGCCCATCATAGGGCATATCGTAGAAGAACCATTCCCGGTCGCCCCAGAAGCGGCTGCCGCGCGCGTGGTTGACCGGGTCCATGAGGAAGGCCAGCGGCACCTCGAAGGCGGCGTCCACCTCGTCGGGATTGAGCACGAGTTCGAAGCCCGGCCGCACGATCGACAGCACCGGCTTGATCCGGTAGCCGCTGCCCGCGACATAGTCCGGCATCTGCCCCAGCACCTCGACATGGGTCGCCGGCAGCCCGATCTCCTCTTCCGCCTCGCGCAGCGCCGCCCGCTCCGCCGTGCCGTCCTCGGGATCGACGCGCCCGCCCGGAAAGGCCACCTGGCCGGTATGGTTGCGCAAGGTCTCGGCCCGCTTGGTGAGCAGCATGGTGGCCATGTCGCCGTGGTCGATGATGGGGATCAGCACGGCCGCCTCGCGCAGGCCGTTCGGATGATTGAGCCGCGGATGTCCCGGATTGAAGCGGTGGTCGCCGTCTTCATCGGGATGGATGAGGAAATTCTCCTCGCGCCCGGCGCGGCGGCGGAAGTCCTCCGCCGTGTAGAGTGTCGACGCCCCCCGCATCCGCTCAGGCGCTCAGCCGCCGCAGATGCTCGGCCGGCATGATCGGATAGACCTCGCCCTTCGAGCGCACGGCGAAGGTCGGGACGCCGCCGACATCGATCTCCTCGCCATGCGACACCAGCTCGTACATGACCGGCCGCGCCAGCAGCGCCTCCAGCCGCCCGCGCACCAGCACGTATGGCTTCAGGCCGCCGGTCTCGGGCTCGTCGACGAAACGCAGCGGATTGCCCGGACCGGCCTCCACCACGTCGCCGACATTGGTCCGGAACGTGATGACCTGGCCGTCGCCCTCGCCCGAAACGTTCATCTCGACCGCCACGAAGGGCGCGTCAGCGACGCGGATGCCGACCTTCTCCACCGGCGTGACCAGATAGGTTTTGCCGTCGTCGTCCTTGCGCAGCACGCTCGAGAATAGCTGCACCAACGGCATGCGGCCGATCGGCGTGCCGAGATAGAACCAGGTGCCGTCCGCCCGGATCTCCATGTCGAGATCGCCGCAGAAGGGCGGATTCCAGCGTTCCACCGGCGGCGGCCCCTTGCCGGCGCGCGTCGCCCGCCCGATCAGCGCGGACAGGCCGGCGGCGTCGCCGGCCCCGCCCATCTGCTGCGTCGCCTCGTGCTGATTGCTGTGCATGGTCACGAAATAGTCACTGTTGTCTCGCTTGTCAGCCGGGTGGGGCTATTTAAGTTTGCAGTTCGGCACTGCAACATCTTTGCACCTGAGTCGGAACCGGACCGCACTGGCCCGGTTGTAGGCGAGAAAGGCCCGAGGCATGAGCGCAATCATCAAGGATCCCGCCCTCAGCGAAGGGGAGATGATCGCACAGGCCGAGCGGGCGCTGGCCGACATATCGCGCATCCGCGAAGGCGTCGGACGCGTCATCTTCGGCCAGGAGAGCGTCATCGAGCGCACCCTGGTCGCCCTGCTCGCCGGCGGACACGCGCTGCTGGTCGGCGTCCCCGGCCTCGCCAAGACCAAGCTGGTCGAGACGCTCGGCATCGTGCTCGGCCTAGATGCCCGCCGCATCCAGTTCACGCCCGACCTGATGCCCTCCGACATCCTCGGCTCCGAGGTGATGGAGCAGGACGAGACCGGCCGCCGCTCCTTCCGCTTCATCTCCGGTCCGATCTTCGCCCAGTTGCTGATGGCCGACGAGATCAACCGCGCCAGCCCGCGCACCCAGTCGGCGCTGCTGCAATCCATGCAGGAATACCACGTCACCGTGGCCGGCGCCCGTCACGACCTGCCCTCGCCCTTCCACGTGCTGGCGACGCAGAACCCGCTCGAGCAGGAAGGCACCTATCCGCTGCCCGAGGCGCAGCTCGACCGCTTCTTGATGCAGATCGACATCCTCTATCCCGAGTTGGAGGCGGAGCGCCGCATCCTGCTGGAGACCACCGGCGTCGACGAGGCGAAGGCGCTCAACGTGCTGACGCCGGAGCGGCTGCGCGAGATCCAGCGCCTGATCCGCCGCATGCCGGTGCCGGAGAGCGTGATCGAGACGATCCTGAGGCTGGTGCGCTCGGCCCGCCCCGGCCAGGGCGACGCCGACACCGACAAGCACGTCGCCTGGGGTCCCGGCCCCCGGGCCAGCCAGGCGCTGACTTTGTGCGCCCGCGCCCGCGCCCTTTATGACGGCCGGCTGGCGCCTTCGGTCGACGACGTGAAGGCGTTGGCCGAGCCTGTGCTGCAGCACCGCATGGCGCTGACCTTCGCGGCACGTGCCGAGGGCATGACCGTGCGCGACGCGGTCGCGAGGCTGGTGAAAGGGCTCTGATGGCGCGGATCGGCGAGGCGTCGTCTCCGGTCGTCGCCAGCGAGGCACTGGCCCGCGCCCGGCTCCGCGCCTCGCTGGTCCCCGACCTGTTGGTCGAGGCCCGCCGCGTCGTCTCCACCGTGATCAGCGGCTGGCACGGCCGCCGCAAGCGCGGCATCGGCGAGAATTTCTGGCAGTTCCGGCCTTATGTGGAGGGCGAGGCGCTGGCGCGCATCGACTGGCGCCGCTCCGCCCGCGACGACCACACCTATGTGCGCGACCTCGAATGGGAAGCGGCGCACACCGTCTGGCTGTGGGCCGATCCCTCCCCCTCGATGCTCTACAAGTCCACCTCCGCGTCCGTCTCCAAGCAGGCACGCGCCCTGGTGCTCGCGCTGGCGCTGGCCGAACTCCTTTCGCGCAGCGGCGAGCGCATCGCCTGGCCGGGGCTGACGGACCCAATCACCTCCCGCAGCGGCGCCGAGCGCATCGCAGCGCTGCTCGCCCATACGCCGGCCCTGCCTGTTCGTCCTGACCTCTCGACGATCCGCCGCTTCTCGGACATCGTGATCGCCGGTGACTTCCTCGATCCCGTCGAGGAAACGCAGGAGTGGCTCGACGTGCTCGCCCGCCACGGCGTGCGCGCGCATCTGATCGAGGTCGCTGACCCGGCCGAGGAGACCTTCCCCTATGCCGGTCGCACCGAGTTCACCGACCCCGAGACCGGCGACAAGCTGACGGCCGGCCGCGCCGAACTGCTCGGCGACGATTACCGTCGCCTCTATTTGGCCCGCCGCCAGGAGCTCGGTGCCTGGTGCCGCCGCCTCGGCTGGAGCTACACGGTCAACCACACCGACCGCCTCGCGTCGGAGGCGCTGGTGCGCGTCCACATCGCGATGTCGGCCGAGACCAGCTACGCATCGGGGGTGCGGGCATGACTCTGCACTCCCACTCCCGCGGGCCGAGGCCCTCGCCATGAGCTGGCTGCCGCTCTCCTTCGGCCTGCCGGCGGTGCTGTGGGGACTGCTCGCCCTGCCGGTCATCTGGTGGCTGCTGCGGCTCACCCCGCCGCGGCCGCAGACCGAGCTGTTTCCGCCGCTGCGCATCCTGCAGAAGGTGCTGAAGCGCGAGGAGACGCCGCACCAGAGCCCATGGTGGCTGACGCTGCTCCGGCTGGTGATGGCGGCTCTGGTGATCATGGCGCTGGCCGAACCGGTGTTCAATCCGCGCGAGCGGGTGGAGACGGGCGGGAGCGCGCTGGCGCTGGTGATCGACAATGGCTGGTCGAGCGCAGCCGACTGGGACCGTCGCGTCGCCACCGCCGAGCGGCTGATCGCCGACGCGGCGCGGACGAGCACGCCTGTGCTGCTCGCCTTTACGGCGGAAAAGCCCAATGCCGAGATCGGTCCGTTCGACGCGGAGGCCGCGCGCGACCGGCTGCGTGCCGCCGAGCCGCGGCCGATCCCCACCGACAGGACAGCCGTCTATGCCCGTGTCGCCGATGCTCTGCGCAGCCAGCCCGGTGCCGCCGTCGCGGTGCTCGCCGACGGGCTCGCCGCCCCCGGCGACGACGGTGCCTTCGCCACCTTGTTCGCCAACCACACCGGGCCGGTCATCTGGGCCGTCCCGGAACGGCTCTCCGCGCTTGGCCTGACCGCCACGGAAAATGCCGTGGAAGGCTTCACGCTGACGGCCATCCGCCCGCCGGGCGACGCGGCGCCGCGGCAGGTGACCGCCGGCGCCTTCGACGATCGCGGCCGCCGTATTGCCGACGCCACGCTAGCCTTCGGCCTTGGCGAGACCGCAGCGGCAGGCACGATGCGGGTGCCCTTCGAACTCAGGAACGACTTCGCCTCGGTTGCCATCGACGGCGAGCAGCAGGCTGCGGCCGTGCGCGTGCTCGACGAGAACGCCAAGCGCCGCCGCGTCGGGCTGATCTCGCAGTCGGAAGCCGATCAGGCGCAGCCGCTGTTGTCGCCGCTCTACTACATCCGCAACGCGCTGCAGCCTTTCGCCGACCTGATCGAGACCTCCAATCCCGATCTTGCCGTCGCGATTCCGCAACTGATCGAGCAGAACCCGGCGATGATCGTCCTCGCCGACGTCGGCACCCTGCCGGAGACCGCGCACGCACGGCTTGTCGACTGGGTGAGAAACGGCGGCACGCTGGTGCGTTTCGCCGGCTCCAAGCTCGCCGCCGCCGAGCCCGACACGGACCTTCTGCCGGTACGACTGCGCACCGGCGAGCGCGCGCTCGGCGGCACGCTGTCCTGGACCGAGCCGCAGCGCGTGGCGGAATTCCCCGCCAACGGACCGTTCTCGGATCTGTCGCCGCCGAACGAGGTGACGGTGATGCGGCAGATATTGGCCGAGCCGACGCCCGACATCGTCGAGCGCACCTGGGCGAGCCTGGCGGACGGGACGCCGCTGGTCACCGGCGACCGCCGCGAGGACGGCACCATTGTGCTTTTCCACATCACGCCGCAGGCGACCTGGTCGAACCTGCCGATCTCGGGCACCTTCGTCGAGATGCTGCGCCGGCTGGTGCAGTTGTCGCGCAACCAGGGCACGGCCGCCGCCAATGCCGAAGGCCGCATCGCCACGCTGGCGCCCTACCGCATGATCGCAGCGAACGGCGCCCTGGTGCCGCCGACGCCTGATGCGCGGCCGCTGGCGGTCCGAACGGACCGCGCACCGGTCACCATCGAGAACCCGCCCGGCCTTTACGGCACCGAGGAGGGCCTGTATGCCCACAATCTCCTTGCGGCCGACACGCGCTTCGAACCGCTGGCCCGCCCGGAGATCCCTGCGCCGGTGACCGAATTGCGCTATGCTTTCGACGAATCGCGGGATCTGAAGGGGCCGCTCGTGGCTGCCGCCCTGGCGCTGATGGTGCTCGACACGCTGGCCGTGCTCTGGATGAGCGGCGCCTTTGCCCGTCGCACGCGCAGGCCAGCCACGCCGCCGGCGGGAACCGCTGCCGTTGTCCTGCTCGCCCTCGGCCTGCTTGCCCCCTTCGCCGACCGAGCCGCCGCGCAGGACGCCAAGCCGGGCGACGCCGAGGCGGTCGAAGCGATCTCGGTCACGCGGCTCGCCTATGTGATCACCGGCGACAACGGCATCGATGCGATCAGCCGCGCCGGCCTGTCGGGCCTGACGCGCTTCCTGGTCGACAAGACCGCGCTTGAGCCCGGCCAGCCGCAAGGGGTCGACATATCGAGGGACGAGCTCGCCTTCTACCCGCTGATCTACTGGCCGATCGATCCTGCTGCGCCGATGCCGTCGCAGGACGCGATCGCACGCGTCGACGCCTACATGCAGCAGGGCGGAACGGTGCTGTTCGACACGCGCGACCAGTATGCGACGAGTTTCGCCGATGGCGCGGCAAGTCCTTCCACGCAGCGCCTGCGCGATATCCTGGCCGACCTCAACGTGCCACCACTGGAGCCGGTCCCGGCCGACCACGTGCTGACCAAGGCTTTCTACATCCTTCCCGACTTCCCCGGCCGTTACAATGGCAGCCCGCTGTGGGTCGAGGCGTCGCTCGACGCCAGCAACGCCGACAACCGGCCGGTGCGCACCGGCGACGGCGTCACCCCGATCATCATCACCGCCAACGACCTCGCCGGCGCCTGGGCGGTCGACGAGAACGGCGACGCGATGTTGCCAACCGTTCCCAACGACCCCATGCAACGCGCCTACGCGCTGCGCGCCGGCGTCAACATCGTCATGTATATGCTCACCGGCAACTACAAGTCCGACCAGGTGCACGTGCCGGCCTTGCTGGAAAGGCTGGGGCAGTGAGAATGGGCGGCCACTTGCATCGAGAGGGGGGCAGCGTAGGGCGCAAAGCTGGCGACGAATTCGGCCGGCGGTCGCCCACTGATCGGATTCGGATTCCATGAACTGGTCGATCGCCTTCGAGCCTCTGCTCTCCTGGCCATGGCTGGCTGCGGTGCTGGTGCCGGTCGCATTGCTGGCGCTTGCCGGCCTGTGGCTGCGCCGTCGCGGCGCATTGCTGCGCCTTGCCGCCCTTGCCGCGCTGGCGCTTGCTCTCGTCAACCCCGTCCTCCTCGACGAGGAGCGCGAGCCGCTGAAAAGCGTGGTGGCCCTCGTCGTCGACCGCAGCCAGAGCCAGGACATCGGCGAGCGCACCAGCCAGGCCGACCAGGCGCTGGCCGGCATGCAGGAGCGGCTTGCCCGCTTCCGGCAGTTCGAGGTGCGGGTGGTGGAGGCCGGCCGGGCCGACGCCGCCGACGACCGTACCCAGACACGGCTGTTCGGTTCGCTGGACAGCGCCTTCCGCGACGTGCCCGCCTCGCGCATCGGCGGCGCGGTCATGATCACCGACGGCCAGGTCCATGACGTACCCGCCCAGGCCGATGCCGGCGCCGCGCCGCTGCACGCGCTGATCACGGGCGACGAAAACGAGATCGACCGGCGCATCCGCTTCGAGAACGCGCCGCGTTTCGGCATCGTCGGCAAGCCGATCGACATGACCTATCGGGTGATCGCCACCGGCGACCAGCGCGGCACGGTCGACGTGCGCGTGTCGGTGAACGGCCAGCAGGTGTCGGTCGAGCGCGCCGAGATCGGCCGCGAGATGCAGCTTCAACTCACTATCCCGAATGCCGGCCGCAACATCGCCGAGCTCGCCATCGATCCGGTCCCCGGCGAAATCACCGACACCAACAACCGCGCCATCGCCCTGCTCGACGGCATCCGCGAGAACCTGCGCGTGCTGCTGGTCTCGGGCGAGCCGCACGCCGGCGAGCGTAGCTGGCGCAACCTTTTGAAGTCCGACGCCTCGGTCGATCTCGTCCATTTCACCATCCTGCGGCCACCGGAGAAGCAGGACGGCACGCCGATCAACGAGCTGTCGCTGATCGCCTTCCCGACGCGCGAACTGTTCGTCGAGAAGATCGACGACTTCGACCTCATCATCTTCGACCGCTACCAGCACCGCGACGTGCTGCCGATCCTCTATTATGACTACATCGCCGAGTATGTGGAGAAGGGTGGCGCGCTGCTGATCGCCGCCGGACCGGAATATGCCGGTGAAAGCTCGATCGCCCGCACGCCGCTGATGTCGACGCTGCCGGCGTTGCCGACCGGCGACGTTCTGGAAGAGGCGTTTTATCCGCGCCTCACCGAGACGGGGAAACGCCATCCGGTGACCCGCGGCCTGGAAGGCTCGGCCTTCGAGCCGCCGCACTGGAGCCGCTGGTTCCGCCTCATCGGCATCGAGCAGCCGGAAGGCATGGCGGTGATGAAGGGGCCGGACGAGCGGCCGCTGCTTCTGCTCGACCGCAAGGGCGAAGGCCGCGTCGGCATGTTCCTGTCCGACCAGGGCTGGCTGTGGGCGCGCGGTTTCGAGGGCGGCGGCCCGCATGTGGCGCTCTACCGCCGCATCGCCCACTGGCTGATGAAGGAGCCGGAGCTCGAGGAGGAGCGCCTGACCGCCGACGGCCGCGGCATGGTGCTCGACATCCGCCGCCAGACCATGAGCGACGATCCCGGCCCGGCGCAGGTGATCACGCCCTCCGGCCGGGCGATCAGCGTGCCGCTGACGCCGGCCGAGCCGGGCCTGTTCCTCGGCAGCGTCGAGACTAGCGAGATCGGTCTCTATCAGGTCGGCAACGGCAACCTGTCGGCGCTCGCCCATATCGGCCCGGTCAACGCGCCCGAGTTCGCCGACACCGTCTCGACCGAGGAGGTGCTGCGCCCCGCCGCCGAGGCGAGCGGCGGCAGCGTGCGGCGGCTGGCCGGGTTGACCGGCGTCTCCCTGCCGGCGATCGTGCCGGTGCGCGGCCAAGCCGCCGCCGCCGGCCGCGACTGGATCGGCCTGCGCACCACCGACGACAGCGTGCTCAAGTCGGTCTCCCGCGTGCCGCTGTTCGGCGGTTTCTTCGGGCTCGCTTTGCTGCTGCTGGCGCTTGGCTCGATGTGGTACCGCGAGGGGCGGTAAGTTCGTCCGGTTCGGCAACACTACCGAGCCTATTCCTCCGGCTCGGTAGTGAACATCAGTGGATAGCCCTTTGCCTTGCCGGCATCGGTCGCCCGCGTAGCCTTCGTCTCGGCGACGTCTCTCGGAAGCACCGCGACGACGCAGATGCCCTTTCGGTGCGCCGTGATCATCACCCGGTAGGCCTGGTCCTCGGACAGCCGGAACTCGCCCTTGAGCACGGTGACGACAAACGCGCGCGGCGTGAAATCGTCGTTGAGCAGGATGACCTTGTGCAGCTTCGGCCGCTCGACCTTCGGCTTCGTCCTGGTACGGGGTTTGAGTACGGTTTCGGGCATCGGCGGAGCACTACGAACAAGCGCAAATCGTGGCACATCGGGACGCGGCGGTCCACTGCCGGGTCAAAGCGGCACGCTGTCTGTACCGGCTGTCCACTGGCGAGCATACGCTTCGGAGCCAGGCCGATCCGACTCCTCTGGACGATGTTGCCCCTACCGCCGCAACACCGCGCTCAGCACATCCCTGATCCCGATCGCGCCGACGAAGCGCGACTGGTCGTCGAACAGCGCGACCGGCGCCGTCTGCGAGCGGTGCATGGCAAGCATCACCGTCTTCAGCGAGGTGCCCGGCGTGGCCCAGAACACCTGCGCGGCCTCCTCCGGTTGTCCCTCGACATCGGCGCAGGAAGTCCACGCCGCCGGCTTGCCGTGCCGCTCGGCGGCGGCCACGAGGCCGTCCGTGTCGATCTTGAAGCGTGTCGTCTTGCGCCGGTCGAGCCAGACCCAGCCGTCGCCGTCGGCCTCCAGCTCGTGCAGGCTGCGCATCACGTTCCACGCCGTGAGCACCGACAGCGGGTTCACGTTGGCGATGAAGTCGCGGACATAAGCATTGGCCGGTCTCAGGACGATGTCCTCGGGTGGGCCGGACTGTACGATGCGCCCGCCCTCCATGATGGTGATCGTGTTGCCGATCTTGAGCGCCTCCTCCAGGTCGTGGCTGACGAAGATGATGGTCTTCTTCAGTCGCTTCTGAAGCTGCAGCAGCTCGTCCTGCAGTTTTGTGCGGATCAGCGGGTCGAGGGCGGAAAACGGCTCGTCCATCAACAGGATGGGCGCCTCGGTGGCGAAGGCACGCGCCAGCCCGACGCGTTGCTGCATGCCGCCGGAGAGCTCGTGCGCGTATTTCTTCGACCATTGATCGAGATGGACCAGCTCGAGCTGCTTTCGGACGCGCTCCTTGCGCTCGGCCTCCGGCACGCCGGAAAGCTCCAGCCCGAAGCCGACATTCTCCTCGACCGTGCGCCAGGGCAGCAGCCCGAACTGCTGGAACACCATCGCCACGCATTCACGGCGGATCTTGCGCAACTTGTCCTCGCCGCAGGATACGACGTCGGCAGACCAGTCGCCGTCATGGACGATGACCTCGCCGCGGGTGACCTTGTTCAGACCATTGACGGCGCGCAGGAGGGTGGATTTGCCGGAACCGGAAAGACCCATCAGGACGGAGATTTCCCCTTCCTTGACCGTAAGATTGGCGCCGGCGCAGCCAAGCACGCTACCGGTCTGTTCGAGAATTTCCGAGCGGCTGGCGCCCCGGTCGAGCATCGCGAGTGCGCCGGCGGTGTCGAGACCGAAGATGATGTCGACATTCTTGAAATCGACGGCGACGTTCATTTCTTGCCTCCTCCCACGTCGATACGCGTCATCCGGTCGAGCACGATCGCCAGGACCACGATGGCGAATCCTGCTTCGAGGCCGAGCGGGATGTTGACGGAGTTCAGCGCCCTGACCACCGGCTTGCCGAGGCCGTTGGCGCCGATCAGTGCGGCGATGACAACCATGGACAGGCACAGCATGATGCATTGCGTCAGCCCCGCCATGATGGTGGGGAGCGCCGCCGGCAGCTCGACCTTCCACAGGAGCTGGCGTTTCGTCGCCCCGAATGCTGCACCCGCCTCCAGCATGGGCTTGGGCACCGAGGTGATGCCGAGATAGGTCAGGCGGATCGGCGCGGGTGCTGCGAAGATCACCGTTACGATCAGACCGGGCGCGATGCCGAGGCCGAACAGGATCAGCACCGGGATGAGGTAGACGAAGGTGGGCATGGTCTGCATCAGGTCGAGCACCGGCTGCAGCACGCGCCAGACCCGCTCGCTATGCGCCGCCCAGATGCCGACCGGGATGCCGATGGTCATGGAGGCCGCGGCGGCCGCCACCACCAGCACCAGAGTCTCGACAGTCTCCTTCCAGAGGTTCTGGTTGATGATGAAGAGCAGTCCGATGGTGACCGCCAGCGCCAGCTTCCAGGACCGCTGCAGGAAATAGGCAAGCGCGGCGATCAGCAGGACAAGCAGGACGGGCGGCACCATCAGGAGCAATCCGATGAGCCCGTTGAGCACCACCGTCAGTCCGTCGGCGATCGAATCGAACAGCCATTCGAGATTGCTGGTCAGGAAATCGAAGAAGGCCTTACCCCAGCGGCCGATCGGAATCTTGAAGCTGGCGATGAAAGCTGAAATCGGATCCACGCTGTCCCCTCATAGGTTTCGGGGCGACCCTCGCCGCCCCGTGCCTCTGCTGCGATGCGGAGCGGAGAGCCGGCGCCGCCGCGCGCCGGACCCCTCCCCCCGGAGAACGATGCCGCCGGCGCTTGCCGGATCAGCCGCCGAGCGCCGTCTTGACAGCCGCGGCCGCGTCGCCGCCGTCGAACGACGTGACGCCGGCCAGCCAGGGCGTGACGGTGTCCGGATTGGCCTTCAGCCATTCGGTGGCCGCCGCCTTAGGATCCTTGCCGTCATTGAGGATCGCGCCCATGATCTCGTTCTCCATCTTCAGCGTGAAGACGAGATTGGACACGAACTTGCCGACGTTCGGGCAGTCGGTGAGATAGCCGGCGCGGACGTTGGTATGGACGGTTGCGCCGCCGAAATTCGGGCCGAACACCTCGTCGCCGCCCGACAGATAGGCCATCTCGATGTTGGCGTTCATCGGATGCGGCTCCCAGCCGAGGAAGACCACGTCCTCCTTGGAACTTGCCGCTTTCTGCACGGCGGACAGCATGCCTGCCTCGGAACTCTCCACCAGCTCGAAGCCGGAGAGATCGAACTTGCCGGAGGAGATCATGTCGAGGATGAGCCGGTTGCCGTCATTGCCGGCCTCGATGCCGTAAATCTTGTTGCCGAGCTTGTCCTTGAACTTGGCGATGTCGGCGAAGTCCTTGAGACCGGCATCGTAGGTGAATTTAGGCACCGCAAGCGTGTACTTGGCGCCTTCGAGATTGGTCTTGATCGATTCGACGGACTTGTCTTCCAGATACGGCTTGATGTCGGCTTCCATGGTCGGCATCCAGTTGCCGAGAAACACGTCGATGTCCTTCGACGACAGCGACGTGTAGGTGACCGGCACAGACAGGACCTGGACGTCCGGCTCGTAGCCGAGCGCCTCCAGAATGACCGAGGCCGTCGCGGTAGTGGCTGTGATGTCGGTCCAGCCGACATCGGCGAAGCGGACTTTCTTGCAGCTGTCGGGGTCGGCAGCCAACGCCGGAGCGGCGGCCAGCATTGCCGCCATGCCGGCAGACAGCGCGTACAGTTTTATGCGTGACATGCGAGATAGTCTCCCATTGATATTTTTTCGGTCGCAGCGTTCCGCCGCGTTTGGCTGCCGCAAGCCAAACACCATTCTCCTGCGGTTTCAAGCGCAATGGCCGCGCAACCTACGCCAAGCGGTTGTCAAATGGCGACAGATCGATTTCGTCTGACGACAAGGCAGTAGGCGAATCGTCTTTTATTCGCGGAAGGCGCCACATATATTCGCTGCCACCTGACGCCGGTCCCGGGGAGAGCATGATGGCGACGCTGCAGAACTTCGATGCTGAAATTGCCAAGACGAAGCAGGTCGTGGAGGAGATGCGCTCCAAGATCGAACAGTCCGGCACGGTCCTCGACAAGCTCGCCACGACCGACAAGAAAATCGGCGCGGAGGATTTCGACATCGAGAACGCCCGCATCCAGGACGTTCTCAAGCAGCAGAAGGTGATGGAATCGAACATCGCCGATCTGATCATCGGGCTGGAGGACGCCACCAACGTCTTCGGCACCGAGTTCGAGAACATGAAGAGCTTCACCGGCTGGGAGAGTTTTGTCGGCATCTTCTCCGACGAGACCAAGCAGCGCATGCGTACCGATCGCGTGCGCAATATGTCGCTGGCCGGCAATCTGCAGGAACTGCTGTCCAAATCGGACACCATCGTCGGCATCCTGAAGGCGCAGAAGGAGGTGCTGACCGACCGCTACAAAACCTCGGAGACGAGCCTTGCCACCGTCATCGAGCGGCGCAAGAGCACCATGGCCAGCCTCGAGGCGGTGCAGAAGCGCATCGAGGAGTTGAACCCGCTGCTGCTCGACATCGAGAACAGGATCGCCGCCTCGACCAGCCAAAAGGAACGCACCGAACTGGAAGGCGAGCGCTCGAACCTCGCGACGGAATACAACGAGAAGCAGGCGAAGGAGCAGGAGTTGCTGGCCGAGAGCCAGACGCTGGAGCGTTACACCTCGATGTTCCAGACGTTCGTCGATTCGCTCAACAACCAGATCGCCGCGCAGAACACGCTGATCAACAAGCTGACCATCGACACCGAGCAGCGCATCGTCCTCTACAAGGCGCTTGAGGACAGCTTGAAGACCGCCGCCCAGCAGGAGGTGGCGCACAAGATCAACACGCTGGGCAGCAAGGTGGACAACACCGCGGAGGAGACGATGGCCGGCATCGGCGCGGCGGCGCAGAAGCACATCGGCGACCTCCTGGAGATGCATGAGAAGAACATGGTGGCCACCGCCGACATCCAGCGCCGCAAGAAGCTCGCCGACGATGCCTTCGCGCGCCGGTTCGAGGATGTGCTGCGCAAGCACAACGCGTCCGATTACGTGCAGTCGTAGTCTGCCAACCTTGTTGACGGGTCTGCCTTGAGTTTCTCCTCATCCCCCTCTGTCCTGCCGGACATCTCCCCCTCGAGGGGGGAGATCAGCCGGCCGTTTTGGTTTCGGCAATCACCCACGTTGGAAACTGAGTGGCGTGCTCAAAACTGCCAATCCCCCTCCTTGAGGGGGAGATGTCCGGCAGCACAGAGGGGGGTGCGAAGGAGCTCAAGCCGACCGGAACACCTTGCATGACAACCCCCGCCTCCGATCCGGCCGTCCGCTATTTCGACGCCATATCAGCCGCCCTCGACGGGCTTGGCGTCTTCATGCGCGACGATTCCTCGCCGCTCTATCGCCATGGCATCGTGGCAAAGGTAGTGGCCGATTACATCGCCCGGCTGGAGATATCCTTCGGCTGCTGGCGCAACCGCCTGGGTTTTCTCGACAAATTCCGCATCTCGCGCGCCGAGAGCGGTTTTCCGGTGTTCCAGAACCTGCTGGAGCTGGAGAACGACCGGCGCACTGCCGACAAGCGGCTGGCGGCGATCCCGGAACCGGACGAACTGCGGGCCGAGATGGCCGACTTCATCCTGCGCCACAAGGAGTTCCCGGAGGCCCTGCAGCGCTCGATGGCCGAGCGCCTCTATCTCGAGGGCATCGGCGCGGGCGCGGTGTTCAGCCCGTTCAACCTTGCGCAGACCGTCAAGGTCTCGGTCAATCCGAAGACGTTCCGCCCCTACTACCTCGTCCACTGGGCAGCCTTCGACGGCAGCGCCAACCTGCCGCTGATCTACATGGCGACGATCGAGGATTCCTCGCCGGCGATGGTCGAGCAGCTGGTCGCCGAAAACGGCAAGCTCAACGAGAAGATCGATATCCCGCTGCCCGTCGACGGCCTGCTCAATCCTGAGCTGGCACACCGTTTCGACGACTTCACCGAGAAGAACTCGGCCTACACGCTGTCGCCGGCCACCATCGCCACCAATCTCGACAAGGATTTCGAGACGCTGCACCCCAAGCAGCTGCGCCGCGTCGTGCTCGGCCCCTTCTATTCGGCAGGGATCACCGAGAACAATTCGGTGGTGACCGAGGTACTGTCGAAGGTGCGCAAGCCGGAAAACGCCTGGCTGCTCACCTGGACGCAGCAGGAGGTGTTTTCGAAGGCCGAGAAGCCGGGACGCCGCGGCCTGTGGTCGAGCGAGAAGTCGACGCAGGAGTTCCACATCAACACCGACGACCTCGAGGCCGCGCGCCAGGGCGTGTCCAGCTACGAGAAGCACGCGCTGGTGCCGCACGAGGCCTATCAGGCGCTCTACGCCGCCGGCGAGGCGCGAAAGATCTTCGACGGCTACAAGGTGCACATCCTGTCGAAAGGACAGGTGGTGAGCGATGTGTGAGGGCGTGGCCACAATCGGCACAACCCACCATCTTGCGGGGTGGCCCGAATGATTTCGGTCGCGACCGTTTCCGCCAAGAAGCGGCAGCTCGATGCCCTCAGGAAGGCAATCCGACCCGGTGCGCTGGACGGTCTGGAACATAGTCAGCGGATCGACATCACCTACACATCCAATGCCATAGAGGGCAACACGCTGACCGCCGGCGAAACGGCGCTGGTACTGGAAAAGGGCATAACGGTCAGCGGAAAACCGCTTCGGGATCACCTCGAGGCCATCGACCACGCGCAGGCGCTTGCCTGGGTGTTGGAGATCGCCGCTCAAACCGAAACGCCGGTCAGCGAGACAGATGTTCGCAACCTGCATCGGCTCGTCGTCGCAAAATCCAATCCCGACATCGCGGGGCGATACGCTGATCGTCCGCGTTACGTGAACACCGATGCAGGAAGCTACGACTTTCCAGCGCCTATCGAGATTCCGGCGCTGATGCAGGCCTTTTGCAGTTGGCTGGCCGCAGAAAAGGATTCGCCTAAAGCCGCCTTTGAAGCCCACTTGCGGCTTGTCGGCATCCATCCGTTCAACGACGGCAACGGTCGTACGGCGCGTCTGCTCATGAATCTGGTTCTGGCGCGCGCCGGTTATCCGCCGATAGCCATCCGCCCCGGGGACCGGCCGGCCTATATTTCGGCGCTTGAAGCGTCGCAGCGCGGCGAAGGCCATGCCGCATTTGACAAGCTGCTGTTTAGCCGGCTCGACCAGACTTTGGACATGTATCTCGCCGCTGCGCAACAGGCGCAGGACGTGACCGCCACCTCCGGCAAGATTGTACCGATGAGGACGTGACGATGGACGCCGGCCTGACCACCATCCCCGAAGCCGACATCGAGAAACACCAGGCCACCGCGCAGTCGATGATCACGCGGGTGGTGGTGCTGGAGGATTCTTCGCGCGAATCCGGCACCGCGCTTGCCGGCACCAACCGGCGCTTCGTCTCGACCGTTTCGACCGGCTCGGTACGGCGTACCCGCGAGGTCGAGTTGACCAGGACGGTCGGAGCCGTACGCCCCGGCGACCCGCTGATGTCGATCGGCCAGCACGCGCTTCTGTTCCGCGCCCGCCGCGGCATCGCCATCGCCCTGGCTGTCGCCGACGTCTTTGCCAGGGCAACCGACCTGGAGAGTCTGCAGGCCAGGAATGCGCGTGCGCCGCTGGAAGGCGAGGAAGCGGCGCAGTTCAAGAAACTTCTATCGGCCGCGGCTTACATATCGGCCTTCTCCTTCGCCTCCTATCTCTGGCAGCTCGTTGATTCCGACGGGGAGGCGCCGAATGACGTGGCCGAGCCGCATTTCGCCTTCGATACGGCGCAGGATGCGCTGAAGGCGCTGGTCGCCGGGCTAGACCACGCAGTTTCCGGCGTCAAGGACGAGGCCGACCTTGCCATCCGCGCCAAGGCTTTCGCCCGTGTCGCCATCGATGGTCTTCTGACACGAAAAGGCCGCTTCGACGGCATCGGCGCCTTCGAGGACGCCCATATCCGCATCGATGCGGACGATTTTACCCTCGACGGCTTCGATGTGGCGCCGGGACCCAAGACGAAACCGCTGGTGATGACCTTCAAGAAGCCGGAGGAGGTCGTCGGCAACCACATCGCGAAATACCAGTCGGTGAAGCTGGCCAAGATGCTGATTGCCTACGACTTCGACCGGCAGCTCAACCCCTTCGTCGAGCTCGGCGGGTTTCTGTTCACCTTCATCGGCGACGGCGCGCCCGGTACCGGCAAGACGACGCTGATCCAGATGATCGCCGGGCTGGTCAACGGCTACGCGCAGGTGGCCGGCTATCCCTTTCACTACGAGAATTTCGGCGTCGACCAAATCTCCTCCTACCAGGGCAAATCGGGGCAGAACTGCCGCGCCTTCATCGACAACGTGCTGAACCCGCGCGCCATCGGCTTCGGCACCATCGACGACATCGACCAGGTGGCGGCGAAACGCTCCGACGATCGCGCGTCCGCCGGCCAGCACGAGATCACCGGCGTTCTGATGGCGGCCTTTTCCGGCGCCATGACGGTGATCCGCGGCAACTGCTCCTTCGGCATGTTTTCCAACTATCCGGAGAATGTCGACGACGCCCTGCGGCAGCGGGCCGGCGCCCGCTGGCTTGTCGACGGGCCGCAGACGAAAGACGACTATGTCGACATCTTCGTGCTGCTCGCCGGCAAGAACCACAAGATCCCGTTGGGCGACCACGACCTCTATGCCGCCCAGGAAATCCAGCGCGCCGTCGCCGAGGCCTATGAGGAGCATGCAAAGCCACAGGAAGACGGGCTGATGAAAGTCTACGAGCGCTTCATGAAGGAGAACGGCGCGCCGAAAACCATGGAAGACGTCGGGACCTATCTGCACCTGATCAAGGAGGCGGAGCCGCGCTTCACCGGCCGCGCCATCAAGAATGTCACCGACGCCATCAAGATGCGGGCAATGGACATCGAACTGCCAGACGACTGGTTCGAAAAGCCCGAAGCGTTCATGCACAAGGGCTATGATGACAAGAAAGCCATGATCGAGGAACTGCGCGGGCCGTTTTCGATGGACATGGTCATGCAGGAGATCAACCGCTACGCCGATTCCGAATTCCGCTATTCCGACAAGTCCGACGACGCCGCAGTGGGCAAGCTGATCCGCGACGCGAGGCTGCGCGAGCGGGCGGTGAAGGAGATGGAAGCGCTGAAGGCGCAGGGGTTGTGGAATGCTTGATGATTGAAGCCACGGCCGCCATCCACTATGTCTAGCTAAGCTAGCTAGGAGGCTGCGATGCATGTTGGTACTTTTGAAGCCAAGAACCGACTCAGTTCATTGTTGGACATGGTCGTGGCCGGTGAAGAGGTGACTATCACGCGCAACGGAAAACCTATCGCCCGTCTCGTACCTGTCGAAACGCGAGACCTGGAGAGCGCGCGCAGCGCTGCGGAGGGTTTAAGGGCAATTCGTGCGCGAAGCCGGCCCGGGCCTGAAAGCCTTAAAGACCTTGTCAATGAGGGGCGGCGGTATTGAGCGTCGTGGTCGACAATTCGATGGCGCTGGCCTGGACGCTCATTGACGAACGCAGCGACGTGGCGGACACAATTCTTGAGAAGGTGATGCGCGAAGGTGGTCATGTCCCCTTCATCTTTCGCGCCGAGTTTGCGAACGGGCTGACGACGGCTGTCCGCCGCGACAGGATCGACCGCGAATCACGCTCGGAAGCGCTCGCATTCATGGAGGCGCTGAAGCTGGTCCACGACATCGATGGTCGAGACCGTATGCATTCGGCGGTAGAACTCGCCGATGCACATGGATTGACGGTTTATGACGCGATTTATCTCGACCTTGCCCAACGGCGGCGTTTGCCGCTTGCCACTTTCGACAAGAAGCTCATCGCGGCCACGCACCGAGCTGGCATCCGTCTGGCCGTGCCTCAAACGTAGGATTTGACTTGGACCTCCTCCGCGACAACGAACTGATCTACGGCCGGCTGCTGCCGGTCGAAGAGCCGCATCTGGTCGAGCGCTACAACAAGGCGTTGAAGGCCTTCGGCCTTCCGGTGACGAAACGGACGTCTTTCGACATCGACCGCGGCGGATTTTCTCCCCAGGTCGCCGAGGAGCTTGGCGACCCGCTTTATCTCGATCCCAACGAGGTCAACCGCCGCTTCATCATCCTGACCCCGTCGCAGGTCGACCTGCCGGTGGTGCACACCGCCTTCTCCAACACCTCGCAGCTGCTCTACGAGTTCATGACCAGGAACCAGCGCGCCATCAACGCGCTGACAATCAAGGACGTGATCTACGGCGAGATCGAGGACTCCGTTAGCAAGGTCGAGGACATCGAGGATCTGCTGTCGATCAACCAGGTCGAGTTCCGGGTTCTGTCCGCCGAGGACGTGCTCGGCAAGGCGGCCGAGCTCGGAAAGCTGGTCGACCGGCTGAAACAGGAACCCGATGCCTGGCGTGACGACGCCATGCTGAAGCGCATGGTGGAACTCGCCAAGGTGTGCGGCGACATCCGCGAGAACGCGCTGGTGCCCGACCAGGTCATCTTTCGCCACAACGCCTTCTGGACCAGCCATTTCGGCGGTCTCTACGTCTTCGTCGATCCCGACATGACCACGGTGATCAGCGCTCCGTCGGCGCCCGGCTTCCGCCGCTCCAGGCCGTGGCAGGTGAGCTACCTGTCGATCGCGGATGCCGAGCGGGTGTTCACCTTCCTCGCCTCGACCGGCCGCATCGAGCTGCCGCGCGCCTCCTGGATCGAGACCTCGGGTTATCTCGAGCATCGCGCCGAGATGCTGATCGCCTCGCTGATCCACGAGGCGCAGCCGAACGCCGATTTTTCGAAGCTCGACAAGGTCTGGCTGCAGACCTGGATTCACGCCAACGCCGATCGCATCAACCGCGAGGGGACCTTTCCCTTCCTCAACGCCGCCAAGCGCGAGATCGCGCAATACGGGCAGCTGCGCATTGACGAGGTGTTGCCAAAGCATCGCTTCCTGGTGGTCCGCGCCAAACCCGACCATCCGGACGCCTGGCTCACCAACCGGCTGATCTCGGATTTCGTGTCCTATGACTTCCTGTCGCGCTACGTCTTCAACAAGCAGGGCTTCTACCGCGACTATCAGAACTATACGGAAAGCTTCCGCAGCTATGTTGTGGATACGCTGAAAACCTCATATCTCAAGGACAAGGTGGGGTTGCGCAGCCGGCTCTACGGGCTGACGGACTGACGCCGAACCGCGGCCATCCGGCCGGTGCCGCCTGAGGGAGTGACTGCGGGATGCTCGATCCGATCGTGAACTTCTTCACCTGGGTCTTCCAGATGATCGGCCGCGGCATCGGCCTGGTCGTCGGCGTCCTGCTGTGGCCGTTCATGTGGCTTGGCCGCTGGTACGTGCAGCGCGGCTGGATCCTCAAGGCCGTCGTCGGCGCCGGGCTCGTCCTGCTGGTCGCCCTCTACGGCTACTTCATCTGGAACACGCAGGCCTGGACGAACTTCAACCCCGACTACGTTGCCAATTACACGTTCGACAATGTCTCGGCCGGACAGGAGACTTCGGCCGCCAACGCCACCTCGCGGACCTGCGCGCGTTCGGCGATCGCCGACATCACCGCCGACCTGACCGACTTCAACGTGAACCAGAACGCCTGGATCTCGTCGATGATCCTCTACAAGCTCGGCCTGTTCGGGATGGACTGGGACAGGACTCCCTTCCTCGACAACAAGGCGTCATTCCAGCGCGGCATCCACGAGGCGGTACGCCGCACCACCACCGAACTCGCCGACAATCTGGGACGCGTGCGCACCACCTCGCAGATCGATTCCAACCTGCAGAGCGCCCGCGGCAACGCCCAGTTCGACGAATACACCTGGTATTTCGGCCTGAGCCCGTTCGGCCCGAAGACGCCGACGCCGAGCTACTATCGCGCGATCGTCACCGACCTGCGCTCCTTCAACGACCGACTGTCGCGCTGCGAGGCAGTGTTCGACGCGCGCGCCGACAACCTCATCCAGTATCTCGACCGCATTTCCAGCGCCCTCGGCGACACCTCCGCCATCCTGCGCGAGCGTTCGGAGAACTACAACAACGGCTGGTTCGACACTCGCGCCGACGATCGCTTCTGGTTCGCCTACGGCCAGCTCTACGCCTATTACGGCCTGCTCAAGGGCGCGCAGGCGGATTTCGAGCAGGTCCTGGCCGAGCGCCATCTCAACGCGCTGTGGGACACGATGGAGCAGCAGGCACGCTCGGCGCTGCGCATCCAGCCGCTGATCATCGCCAATGGCCGGGAGGACGGCTGGCTGACCCCGACCCACCTCGCCACGATGGGCTTCTACATCCTGCGGGTGCGCTCGAACCTCGTCGAGATCAGCAACGTGCTGACGCGATAGCAGTGCAAGGGGAATACTTGATCCTTGACGACATGTTTTCCGTTCGGCTCCGACCAGATATCTTGACTATCGAACCACGAAGTCACCGATTGACAGCGTTTCGACGGAAAGCGTCCGACCGTCGTCGTCGCAAAACTCGACTAGGAAGAAGCCGCCTGTAAGATTTTCGACAACAGTGCCGAGGGAACCTTTCTTCAGTCCGGTCTCCGGCCGCGCTGCGACAAGTTCAACCACGTCGAGCAGCTTCGGCACTGATCTGGTCTTTAATCGTCCGCTCTCTCGCATCATAGCACCCAACAGGTCACGAATCTCGGCAGATTTGCCGGTTCCGCGAGGATCCATGCCGTCCTTACCATGGCCTCGCGCCCCTGTCGCTGGAGCAACAGGTCAACACCGTATCTTGTGCCAAAACGATCGCTTTCAAGCGGTTGTGCTTCTGCGACGAGGATACCCCGGAGGATTGCTTCACGCAGCCATCTGGCATCCACGACTCCAACTCCGAGAGCTGATCGAAATACGCGTGCCTTGTGCCTGCCAAGCGGATGGGTCTCGTCCAGACAATAGTTCTCGAGCTTCCCGATATCGAGAACAGCTCTGTCGGCATTCGGCAGACGCATGCCGTATCCCCTGCGACATTGCGTTCTCGCCAAGCTTACGGGGCATCCCGCAAGGCACAAGTCGCAATCCGTGCATCGGGCGGCTGTTTTGAGACGGCGCGAAATCGCACGCTTGGGCTTCTATGCGCACCGGAGAGACGCGAGCCGTCCGGGCCCCGCGAAAACACCTGAACCGAATTCCAGGGGAGCCCCATGTCCGAGTTCAAGTCCGACATCGCGATAGCACGTGCTGCCAAGAAGCTGCCGATCCAGGAGATCGGCGCCCGGATCGGCATTCCATCCGAGCATCTGCTGCCCTACGGCCACGACAAGGCAAAAGTGTCGGCCGAGTTCAT